>NZ_JBEPMI010000006.1:0-499101 GCF_040545685.1 Caulobacter sp. 1776 | reverse complement strand
TCGCGGCCGTCAACGTCGTCTTGCCGTGGTCAACGTGACCAATCGTGCCGATGTTGCAGTGCGGCTTAGTGCGTTCGAACTTTTCCTTGGCCATCTTCTTAGCTCCAGGACCCCAGAACCCTACGAAACAACGGGGGGGCCTTCATTGGTTGAACTTCTGGGGTGGTGCGAGAGAGCCCCAAAGGAGCCCTCTCTATCTCTAACCCACGCTTTTCCTTGCGGAAAAGCTTAGGCGTACTTCTTGATCACTTCGTCGGCGACGTGTTGCGGCACCGGCTCGTAGTGATCGTAGACCATGCTGAACTGGGCGCGGCCTTGCGACATGCCCCGCAGGGTGTTCACGTAGCCGAACATGTTGGCCAGCGGCACGAAGGCGTTCACCACCGTGGCGTTGCCGCGCATGTCTTGACCCTGGATCATGCCACGACGGCTGTTCAGGTCGCCGATGACCGAACCCAGGTACTCTTCCGGCGTCACGACCTCGACCTTCATGATCGGCTCGAGCAGCTTCGGATTGCCCTTCTCGCGCAGTTCCTTGAAAGCGGCGCGAGCGGCGATTTCGAAGGCCAGGACCGACGAGTCGACGTCGTGGTACTTGCCGTCCGTCAGGGTCGCCTTGAAGTCGATCAGCGGGAAGCCGGCCAGCAGGCCGTTGTCCTTGACCGATTCCAGGCCCTTCTGGACGCCCGGGATGTATTCCTTCGGCACGGCGCCGCCGACGATGGCGCTTTCGAACACGAAGCCCGAACCCGGCTCGCCCGGTTCGAACGTGATCATGACGCGGGCGAACTGGCCCGTACCGCCGGTCTGCTTCTTGTGGGTGTAGTCGATGTCGACCTTCTTACCCAGGCTTTCGCGATAGGCCACCTGCGGCGCGCCGATGTTGGCCTCGACCTTGTAGGTCCGCTTCAGGATGTCGATCTTGATGTCCAGGTGCAGCTCGCCCATGCCCTTCAGGATCGTCTGGCCCGACTCGAAGTCGGTCGAGACGGTGAAGGACGGATCCTCGGCGGCCAGCTTCTGCAGGGCGACGCCCAGCTTTTCCTGGTCGGCCTTCGACTTGGGCTCGACGGCGATCTCGATGACCGGGGCCGGGAATTCCATGCGCTCCAGGATGACCGGCGACTTCAGGGGATCGCACAGGGTGTCGCCGGTGCGGGTTTCCTTCAGGCCGGCCAGGGCGACGATGTCGCCGGCATAGGCTTCCTTGATGTCTTCGCGGTTGTTCGAGTGCATCAGCAGCATGCGGCCGACGCGCTCGCGCTTGTCGCGCGTGGCGTTCAGCAGGCCCATGCCGGTTTCCAGCTTGCCCGAATAGATGCGGCAGAAGGTCAGCGAACCGACGAACGGGTCGTCCATGATCTTGAACGCCAGAACCGACAGCGGCTCTTCGTCCGAGGCGTGACGCACGACTTCTTCTTCGGTCTTGAAGTCGATGCCCTTGGTCGGCGGGATGTCCAGCGGCGACGGCAGGTAGTCGACGACGGCGTCCAGCAGCGTCTGCACGCCCTTGTTCTTGAAGGCCGAGCCGCAGAGGATCGGATAGAAGGCGCCGGTCAGAACGGCCTTGCGCAGGCACTTCTTGATGGTGGCTTCCGAGGGCTCTTCGCCGCCCAGATAGGCTTCCATCGCCTCGTCGTCCATTTCGACGGCGTTCTCGACCAGGTAGGCGCGAGCCTCCACGGCCTTGTCCATCAGGTCGGCGGGGATTTCTTCGTCACGGAAGTTGGCGCCCAGGGCGTCGTTGTCCCAGATGACGGCCTTCATGCGGACCAGGTCGACCAGGCCCGACAGGTTCGATTCCGAGCCGATCGGGAATTGGATCGGCACGGCCTTGGCGCCCAGGCGGTCGCGGATCGACTCGACCGACTTGTCGAAGTCGGCGCCGATCTTGTCCATCTTGTTGACGAACACGATCCGCGGAACCTTGTACTTGTCGGCCTGACGCCAGACGGTCTCGGTCTGCGGCTCGACGCCGGCGTTGCCGTCCAGCACCGTCACGGCGCCGTCGAGGACGCGCAGGCTGCGCTCGACTTCGATGGTGAAGTCGACGTGCCCGGGGGTGTCGATGATGTTCAGACGCTTGCCGTTCCAGAAGGCGGTCGTCGCGGCCGACGTGATCGTGATGCCGCGCTCTTGCTCCTGCTCCATCCAGTCCATCGTGGCGGCGCCGTCGTGGACTTCGCCGATCTTGTGCGACTTACCCGTGTAATACAGGATCCGCTCGGTCGTCGTCGTCTTGCCGGCGTCGATGTGCGCCATGATGCCGAAGTTACGGTAGTCTTCGATTTTATGCTGGCGGGCCATGATCAAGCTCTGCGTGGCTGCCCTGAACTCGAGACGAGCGGCAGGGTCATTAAACGTGCGGCG
Source organism: Caulobacter sp. 1776 (assembly GCF_040545685.1). Lineage (NCBI taxonomy): Bacteria > Pseudomonadati > Pseudomonadota > Alphaproteobacteria > Caulobacterales > Caulobacteraceae > Caulobacter > Caulobacter sp. 1776. The sequence continues at coordinate 496,731 of NZ_JBEPMI010000006.1, read as the reverse complement.
CGGGCGGTTTATCGCAAACCACCCGCGCCTGAAAGAGTGCTGGTAAGAAAGCTTACCAGCGGTAGTGCGAGAACGCCCGGTTGGCTTCGGCCATCTTGTGGGTGTCTTCGCGCTTCTTCACGGCGGTGCCGCGGTTGTTCGAAGCGTCGAGCAGCTCACCAGCCAGCTTTTCGGTCATGGTGTTCTCGCCGCGCTTGCGGGCGGCGGTCACCAGCCAACGGATGGCCAGGGCGCGGCGACGGTCCGGACGGACTTCGACCGGCACCTGATAGGTGGCGCCGCCGACGCGGCGCGACCGGACTTCGATCGCCGGGGCGACGTTGTCCAGGGCGGAGTGGAAGGTCTCAAGCGGACCTTGGTCCTTGCGCTTGTTTTCCAGGATGTCGAAAGCACCATAGATGATGTTTTCGGCGACGGCTTTTTTGCCCTCGTACATCACGTAGTTCATGAACTTCGTGACGATCAGATCCCCAAACTTGGGATCCGGCAGGACTTGGCGTTTCTCGGCGCGACGGCGGCGGGACATCTTCTTCTATTCCTTACTTCGGACGCTTGGCGCCGTAGAGCGAACGACGCTGCTTACGATCCTTGACACCTTGGGTGTCGAGGACGCCGCGCAGGATGTGATAACGGACGCCGGGCAAATCCTTGACGCGGCCGCCGCGGATGAGCACCACCGAGTGCTCCTGCAGGTTGTGACCCTCGCCCGGAATGTAGCACACGGCTTCGATGCCGGTGGTCAGACGGACCTTGGCGACCTTACGCAGAGCCGAGTTCGGCTTCTTCGGGGTCGTGGTGTACACGCGGGTGCAGACGCCGCGACGTTGGGGGCAGCCCTTCAGGGCCGGCACCTTGTTCCGCACCGGCTTCGGAGAGCGCGGCTTACGGATGAGCTGGTTAATGGTAGGCATTAAGTCTCTGCTCTGATGGAAGCGTGTGCCTTTCGGCCGGGGCGCTTCAGGTCCTTGTCTTTGTTGTTCTTGGTTCAAGGCTCCGCTTGGAGACCCGATAAACACGAAACTCGCCGGGGCGCGGGAAAGCACACCGGCGGGTTCACCGTTCATGAAGAACGGAAGCTCATCAGGACGCACGCGAACGCACGCCTCGAAAAAGAGCGCGGTATGTACTCGCGAAGTCGCCCGACGTCAATCGCCTGTTCCTGCGCCGGTTAACGCGGCCTTAAGGCGATGGCGACGGCCCAGATTTCGCCACCTCGGGCTGTGCAGCTTCGCCTCTGGATAGAGTGGCTTGTTTGCGTCGCCAGCCTCGCCATGTGGGAGAGACGCGGACCGGATGCAAGCAGGGACCAAGGACGGGTGACGGCGATCGCCATGCGCGGCAGGGACAGGAAGAGACAGGCGACGATTCTCGCCGGCTCGCTGCTGCTGCACGTGGCGGTGCTGGCCTGGCTGGCCATTCCCGGCCCGCCGTTGCTGGAGCGCATCCTGCCCGACGACCTGCCGACCGTGACGGTCGACCTGGTGCGCCCGGACAAGGCCGAGGCGCCCCAGCCGCGCGCCGCGCCGGCCTCGGCGGCCGGCGCCCCCTCCCCCGTCCTGCCGTTCCAGATCCGCCAGCCCGCGCGGCCCGCCCCGGCGGGGGTTCCGACCCTGGCCGTCCCCGCCGCCGGCGTCGCCCGGCCGGGAACGGCGGTTCGCCCCGCGCCCCTGCCCGGCGAGGGCGCCGGCGACCTGCGCACGGCCCTGCGGACCAGCACCGGCTGCGTCAGCGCCGACGCCGTCGGCCTCAACCGCCGCGAACGCGAAAAGTGTGACGAGCGCTTCGGCGCCGCCAAGGCCAAGGGCGAGCCGCTGTCGGGCATGGACGCGGCCAAGCGCCAGGCCCTCGACGCCGCGGCCGCCGCCCAGGAGGCCTATCGCCGCTACCAGGAGGCTCCCATGGGCCCAGGCGTCGACCATCGCAGCAAGGATCAGCCGGGCACGATGAAGGAGATCCCGTTCGTGCTGGGGGCCGAACAGGACGGCCTGGGCCGCCCGCGCAAGTCGGTGGTGGATCAGATGCGGCGCGAGAACGACTCGGCCGACCGGGCGCGCAAGTTCCTGGAGCTGCAGAAGAAGGCGGGGCGGCCCTAGCGGCGCGCCCAGGGCCGCAGCAGCGGCAGCAGGGCGGCGAAGACCGCGCCGTACAGGCCAAGGCCGACCGGCGCGGACACCGGCGCGACGAACTGGTCCGCCAGCCAGATCAGCACCATGGCCGGCGGGACGGCGGTGGCGAGGGCTTCCAGCCAGGCGACCGGCGCGCGCGCCTGATCCGGCTCGTCCCACTTCGATAGCTGTCCGTCACCCATTTCGGTCGTCCGATGGAAAGCCTCTGTCGCCGATCTTTCTAGAGCTGGCCGACCGCGACGGGTAACGGCGTCTTCTCGGGTCCATTCGAGAAAAACTGCAGCCCTACCGCAGATAGCCCAGCACCAGCCGTGCGGCTTCGTCGACCAGGGTCTCGACCTTGCCGTCCGTCAGCGTCTCCGCCTGACGCGCGGCGAGATGCTCCTGCACGGGCCCTATCGCCGAGGCGACGCCGGGGCCGTGCCGCAGCTGAAGGGGTTGATTCCCGGCCGCCCGCCTCCGCCGCGGCGATGACCGCCTGAACCTGGTGCTCGAAGGGGGTGTCGCCCGCTTCGGGCCAAAGGAAATGATTGAACCCGCCGCGCCCGAACGCGCTATCATGGCTGGCCACGGATCGCCCCGCGCCATGCGGGATCGTCGGCCCGAAAGGACGTCATGTCCGCCCCCCAGAACCCGACCAACCCTCTCGCGCGCGTGCGCTTCCGATGACGGCCTGGAGCGCGTTGATGGCGGTCGTCGGCGTCCGCCAGGTTTCGATGCGGGAAGTCCGCGCGGAAGCCTTCTTCCTCGGCAATCGCCACAAGGGCCAGGTCGTGGAGGGCGCGCGGAAGGAATTGCGCGCGGCCGACCTCGATCCCGAGCGCGCCGCCCTGCTGCGCGCGGTCATTCGCCTGGCGCCGAGCCTCGTCACCGAAGGGCCGCCGTCATGACCGACGAGGACGCCCAGGCGATGCGGCGCGAGAACACCTACCTCAAGGCCCGCAACGCCCAGCTGCAGAACGACGTCACCAGCCTGGGCGGCCAGGTGTTGCGGATGCAGCAGGAACTGGAACGGCTGAGCGGCCGCCACACCGGACGGGTCTCGGATCCGCTGTCGGGCGGGCAGTCCTGAGGCTGGCTCAGGCGCCCAGGACCTCGCGCAGCGACGCCTCGATCTGGCCGCCGCAATAGGTCTCGCCGTAATCTTCCCGCGCCTTGGCGGCGAGCTCGACCAGGGGCGGGAGGGCCGCGACGCGGCGCACCAGGGCGGCCGTCATCGGCGCGGCCTCGTCGAGGATGGCGCCGATCGCGTCGAAGCGCTCGGTCAGGCTCGACCACAGGGTGGCGGTCACCACGTCCGCGACACCCGGCGCCGCGCCGCCCAGCAGGAAGCCGGCGTCCGCCGCCAGGCCGTGGCGACGCCCGGTCTCCTCCCAGAACGACATCCATTTCCGCAGGCGCGGGACGAATTCGCGCCAGCGCTTTTCCGTCCACATCTCGCGGCCGCCATCCAGGGTGATCTCGTCGATCACGTCATTGGCGTCGTTGACGATCTTCAGGGTCAGGGCGCGCAGGGCGGGGGTGGCCGGCAGCAGGTCCAGCGTCTCGCCCAGATAGAGGATGACCGCCGGCATCTGGGCGATGGCGACGTCGGCCTCGCGGTCGATCAGCATCGGCGGGCCCATGAACGGGACCGGCATGTCCTTCACCGGTCCGCCCATCAGCTTGGCGATCGCCGCGTCGCCGGCCTCCGTCCATGAGCGGCCGGCATGGGCCAGGACCGCGCGGACGAACTGGCCGCGAAAGGGCGCGGACCAGTAGTAGAGCTCGTAGTCGGACATGAGTGGGTTCCGGTGTTGGCGTCCCTCGTCAACGCCTCCCGACCGTCGGCGTTCAGAGACCCTTCTCCCGCGAGGGGAGAGGGAAAACAAAAAGGCCCGGGATCGCTCCCGGGCCTTTCCGTTCGTTCTAAGCCGCGAGGCCTATTCGCTATCGGCGAGCGCGATCTCGGCCGGCAGCGGCTCCATCGCTTCTTCGCGCTGCTGGGCCAGCTGCTCGTCGCGCTTGGCGGCGACGCGCTGCAGGCTGCGCAGATAGGAACCCGTACCGGCGGGGATCAGGCGACCCACGATGACGTTTTCCTTCAGGCCTTCCAGGGTGTCGGTCTTGCCGTGCACCGAGGCTTCGGTCAGGACGCGGGTCGTTTCCTGGAACGACGCGGCCGAGATGAAGCTCTTGGTCTGCAGCGAGGCCTTGGTGATGCCCAGCAGCACCGGCTGGGTCACAGCCGGACGGCCGCCGCGGGCGATCGCCTTGTCCTGTTCCTTGTCGAACTCCGGCTTGTCCAGGTGGTCACCCTTGATCAGGCCGGTGTCGCCGGGCTCGAGGATCTCGACCTTCTGCAGCATCTGACGAACGATCGTCTCGATGTGCTTGTCGTTGATCGGCACGCCCTGCAGTCGATAGACCTCCTGGATCTCGTCGACGAGGAAGTTCGCCAGGGCCTCGACGCCCAGGATGCGCAGGATGTCGTGCGGATCCGGGTTGCCGTCGATGATGTACTCGCCCTTGGTGATGTAGTCCCCGTCGTGGACGGCGATGTGCTTGCCCTTCGGGATCAGGAACTCGACCGCTTCGGGCTGGTTGCCATCGGCGTCGACGTCCGGCGTGATCTTGATCCGGCGCTTGTTCTTGTAATCCTTGCCGAATTCGACACGGCCGTCCATTTCCGCGATGACCGCGCAGTCCTTCGGACGGCGGGCTTCGAAGAGTTCGGCGACGCGCGGCAGACCACCGGTGATGTCCCGGGTCTTGGCGCCTTCCGTCGGGATCCGCGCGATCACTTCACCCGGCTTCACCTCTTCGCCGTCGGCGACCGAGAGAATGGCGCCGGCCGACAGGAGGTAGCGAGCCTCGCCGCCGTTCGACAGGCGCTTGTACGAGCCGTCTTCCGACAGCACGCCCATGGCCGGACGCAGGTCCGAACCGCGGGCCGACGTACGCCAGTCGGCGATGACGCGCTGGGCGATGCCGGTCGCCTCGTCGACTTCCTCGCGGACGGAGATGCCGTCCACCAGGTCCTCGGCGCGGATCTTGCCGGCCACTTCGGTGATGATCGGGGTGGTGTACGGGTCCCAGTCGGCGAGGCGTTGGCCGCGCTTCACGGTGTCGCCGTCCTTGATCTTCAGACGGGCGCCGTACGGCGGCTTGTAGGTCTCGCGCTCCTTGCCGTCGACCAGCACGCTGACCGAGGTGTTGCGGCTCATGATCACCAGAGCGCCGTCGGCGCCGGTGACCGTGGGGCCCAACACGCGGACCGTACCGTCGTTGCTGGCTTCGAAGAACGACTGCTCGGCCACCTGGGCGGTGCCGCCGATGTGGAACGTGCGCATCGTCAGCTGCGTGCCGGGCTCACCGATCGATTGAGCGGCGATGACGCCGACCGCTTCGCCGATGTTCACCGGGGTGCCGCGGGCCAGGTCGCGACCATAGCAGGCGCCGCAGACGCCGACCTTGGCTTCGCAGGTCAGGACCGAGCGGACCTTCACCGACTGCACCACGGCCGCCTCGATGGCGTCGGCGATGTTCTCGTCGATATAGGTGTCGGCCGGAACGACCAGCTCGCCGGTGCCCGGATCCTTGACGTCCTCGGCCGTGAAGCGGCCCAGGACGCGCAGGCCCAGCGAGACCAGCACGTCGCCGCCTTCGACGACGGCGCGCAGGGTGATGCCCCGCGTGGTGCCGCAGTCTTCCTCGACGATGATGCAGTCCTGGGCGACGTCGACCAGACGACGGGTCAGATAGCCCGAGTTGGCGGTCTTCAGCGCGGTGTCCGCCAGGCCCTTACGAGCGCCGTGGGTCGAGTTGAAGTACTCCTGAACGGTCAGGCCTTCCTTGAAGTTCGAGACGATCGGGGTCTCGATGATCTCGCCGGAGGGCTTGGCCATCAGGCCGCGCATGCCGCCCAGCTGCTTCATCTGGGCTTGCGAACCACGGGCGCCGGAGTGGGCCATCATGTAGATGGCGTTGATTTCCTTCTCGCGGCCGTTCTCGTCCTTATGCTTCATCTGAAGCTCGGCCATCATTTCGTCGGCGACGCGGTCCGTCGCCTTGGCCCAGGCGTCGACGACCTTGTTGTACTTCTCGCCCTTGGTGATCAGGCCGTCGGCGTACTGTTGCTCGTACTCCTCGGCCAGCTTGCGGGTTTCATCGACGATCACGGTCTTGCGAGCCGGGATGATGATGTCGTCCTTGCCGAACGAGATGCCCGCCTTGGCGGCTTCCTTGAAGCCCAGGCCCATGACCTTGTCGGCGAAGATGACCGTCGCCTTCTGACCGCAGTGGCGGTAGACGATGTCGATCAGATTGCCGATTTCCTTCTTGGTCAGCGCCTTTTCGATCAGGCGGTGGCCGATCTGCGGGTGATGCGGCAGCAGGGCGGCGATCTTCATCCGGCCCGGCGTGGTGTCGATCACCTTGCGCAGCAGTTGACCGTCCGGGGTCATCTCGGTGTGGCGCGCCTTGATCTTGGCGTGCAGCGAGACGACGCCGGCGTCCATGGCGGCTTCGATTTCACCCAGGTCGGCGAAGATCTTGCCTTCACCCGGCTCACCCTCGCGGGCGACCGACAGGTAGTACAGGCCCAGGACGATGTCCTGCGACGGCACGATGATCGGGCGACCGTTGGCGGGCGACAGGATGTTGTTGGTCGACATCATCAGGACGCGCGCTTCCAGCTGAGCTTCCAGGCTCAGCGGGACGTGCACGGCCATCTGGTCGCCGTCGAAGTCGGCGTTGAACGCGGCGCAGACCAGCGGGTGCAGCTGGATGGCCTTGCCCTCGATCAGCTTCGGCTCGAACGCCTGGATGCCCAGACGGTGCAGGGTCGGGGCGCGGTTCAGCAGCACCGGGTGCTCGCGGATCACCTCTTCGAGGATGTCCCATACCTGCGGCTGCTCGCGCTCGACCATGCGCTTGGACTGCTTGACGGTGCCCGACAGGCCCTTGGCGTCCAGGCGCGCGTAGATGAACGGCTTGAACAGCTCCAGCGCCATCTTCTTGGGCAGGCCGCACTCGTGCAGCTTCAGCTCGGGACCGACCACGATGACCGAACGGCCCGAATAGTCGACGCGCTTGCCCAGCAGGTTCTGGCGGAAGCGGCCCTGCTTGCCCTTCAGCATGTCGGCCAGCGACTTCAGCGGGCGCTTGTTGGCGCCCGTGATCACGCGACCGCGACGGCCGTTGTCGAACAGGGCGTCGACCGACTCCTGCAGCATCCGCTTTTCGTTGCGGATGATGATGTCGGGGGCGCGCAGCTCGATCAGGCGCTTCAGGCGGTTGTTACGGTTGATGACCCGGCGATACAGGTCGTTCAGGTCCGAGGTCGCGAAGCGGCCGCCGTCCAGCGGCACCAGCGGACGCAGTTCCGGCGGGATGACCGGAACGACCGTCAGCACCATCCACTCGGGACGGTTGCCCGACTCCTGGAAGGCTTCCAGGATCTTCAGGCGCTTCGAATACTTCTTCTGCTTCATGTCCGACACGGTGCCGGCCAGTTCCTCGCGCAGACGCTCGGCCTCTTTCTCGAGGTCGATGGCCTTAAGCAGGTTTTGGACGGCCTCGGCGCCGATCTCGGCGGTGAAGCTGTCGTCGCCGTACTCTTCCTGGGCGCGCATGTAGTCGTCTTCCGACAGCAGCTGGTGCTGCTTCAGCGGGGTCAGGCCCGGCTCGGTGACGATGTAGTATTCGAAGTACAGGACGCGCTCGATGTCCTTCAGCGGCATGTCGAGCATCATGGCGATGCGCGACGGCAGCGACTTCAGGAACCAGATGTGGGCAACCGGCGAGGCCAGTTCGATGTGGCCCATGCGCTCGCGACGGACGCGGGCCAGGGTGACTTCGACACCGCACTTTTCGCAGATGATGCCCTTGTACTTCATGCGCTTGTACTTGCCGCACAGGCATTCGTAGTCCTTGGTCGGGCCAAAGATACGGGCGCAGAACAGGCCGTCACGCTCGGGCTTGAACGTGCGGTAGTTGATGGTCTCGGGCTTCTTGATCTCGCCGAACGACCACGAGCGGATCTTTTCCGGCGAGGCCAGCGAGATACGGATCTGGTCGAAGGTCGGAGCGGCCTGGACCGGATTGAAGATGTTCAGGACTTCCTGGTTCATCTTGGTTCCTTCTGCGGGGACTGCCCGCGAAAATTCATAGAGTCAGAGAGCGGCAATCGGGGCCGCCCTCGCCCAATCCCATCAGGGAAAGAGTGGCGAGGGCGGTGATCCGGATCAGCTGTTCTCCAGCTCGACGTTCAGGCCGAGCGAGCGCATTTCCTTGACCAGCACGTTGAAGCTTTCCGGGATGCCGGCTTCGAACGTGTCGTCGCCGCGGACGATCGACTCGTAGACCTTGGTCCGGCCGGCCACGTCGTCGGACTTCACCGTCAGCATTTCCTGCAGGGTGTAGGCCGCGCCGTAGGCTTCCAGAGCCCACACTTCCATTTCCCCGAAGCGCTGACCGCCGAACTGGGCCTTGCCACCCAGCGGCTGTTGCGTGACGAGCGAGTACGGACCGATCGAACGGGCGTGGATCTTGTCGTCGACCAGGTGGTGCAGCTTCAGCATGTAGATGTAGCCGACCGTGACCGGACGCTTGAACTGCTCGCCGGTCAGGCCGTCGAACAGGATCGACTGACCCGACTTGTTGACGCCGGCCATTTCGAGGTGACCCTCGATGTCGTCCATGCGCGCGCCGTCGAACACCGGGGTGGCGATCGGAACGCCCTTGCCCAGGTTCTTGGCCAGCTCGATCAGCTCTTCTTCCGTTTCCGGCAGCTCTTCGTCCGGGCCGTAGATGTCACGCAGGCGATCGATCAGGGCCTGCTTCTGACCGCCGTGCTGCCAGTCTTCCAGCAGGTTGGTGATCTGCTTGCCGAGGTTGGCGCAGGCCCAGCCCAGGTGGGTCTCGAAGATCTGACCGACGTTCATGCGCGAAGGCACGCCCAGCGGGTTCAGAACGACGTCGACGTGCGTCCCGTCGGCGAGGAACGGCATGTCCTCGATCGGCAGGATGCGCGAGATGACGCCCTTGTTGCCGTGACGGCCGGCCATCTTGTCGCCCGGCTGCAGCTTGCGCTTCACGGCCACGAAGACCTTGACCATCTTCATGACGCCCGGAGGCAGTTCGTCGCCGCGCTGCAGCTTGTCGACCTTGTCTTCGAAACGACGGTCGAGGCGCTTGCGGTTCTCGTCGAACAGGCGGCGCAGGCTTTCCAGTTCGCCCATCGCCTTTTCGTCTTCCAGGGCGATCTGCCACCACAGGCCCGAGGCGACCTGAGCCAGGCCGTCGGCGGTGATCTCGCCGCGCGACAGGCCCTTGGGACCCGACAGCGCGACCTTGCCGATCAGCAGTTCCTTCAGGCGGCCCGAGATGTTGCGGTTCAGGATCGCGAACTCGTCGTCGCGGTCCTTGCCCAGACGGTCGATCTCGGCGCGTTCGATGGCCAGGGCGCGTTCGTCCTTGTCGACGCCGTGACGGTTGAACACGCGCACGTCGACGATCGTGCCGGCGACGCCCGGGGGCAGGCGCAGGCTGGTGTCGCGGACGTCCGAGGCCTTTTCACCGAAGATGGCGCGCAGCAGCTTTTCTTCCGGCGTCATCGGGCTTTCGCCCTTCGGCGTGACCTTGCCGACCAGGATGTCGCCCGGCTGGACCTCGGCGCCGATCGCCACGATGCCGGCTTCGTCGAGGTTGCGCAGGGCTTCCTCGCCGACGTTCGGGATGTCGCGGGTGATTTCTTCCGGGCCGAGCTTGGTGTCGCGGGCCATGACTTCGAATTCCTCGATGTGGATCGAGGTGAAGACGTCGTCGCGAACGATGCGCTCGGAGATCAGGATCGAGTCTTCGAAGTTGTAGCCGTTCCAGGGCATGAACGCGACCAGCGCGTTGCGGCCCAGGGCCAGTTCGCCCAGCTCGGTCGACGGGCCGTCGGCGATGATGTCGCCGGCGTGGATCCGGTCGCCCACCTTCACCAGCGGGCGCTGGTTGATGCAGGTCGACTGGTTCGAGCGCTGGAACTTCGACATCCGGTAGATGTCGACGCCCGAGCGGGCCGCGTCGGTCTCTTCGGTGGCGCGGATGACGATACGCGTACCGTCGATCTGCTCGACCACGCCGGTGCGCTTGGCGATGACCACGGCGCCCGAGTCGCGGGCGACGACGGCTTCCATGCCGGTGCCGACCAGCGGGGCGTCGGACTGCACCAGCGGCACGGCCTGACGTTGCATGTTCGAGCCCATCAGGGCGCGGTTGGCGTCATCGTTTTCGAGGAACGGGATCAGGGCGGCGGCCACCGACACGACTTGGCGCGGCGACACGTCCATCAGGTCGACCGTCTCCTTTTGCAGGAGCGTCGGTTCGCCGTTGATGCGGCCCGGGACCAGGTCTTCCAGGATCTCGCCGTCGACCACCTTGATGTTCGACTGGGCGATGACGTGCTTGGATTCCTCCATCGCCGACATGTAGACGACTTCGTCCTGCGGCTTGCCGTCCTTCACGCGACGGTACGGGCTCTCGATGAAGCCGTACTTGTTCACGCGGGCGTGGGTCGCCAGGCTGTTGATCAGACCGATGTTCGGGCCTTCCGGCGTTTCGATCGGGCAGATCCGGCCGTAGTGGGTCGGGTGAACGTCGCGGACTTCGAAGCCGGCGCGCTCACGGGTCAGACCGCCCGGGCCGAGGGCCGAGAGACGACGCTTGTGGGTGATTTCCGACAGCGGGTTCGTCTGGTCCATGAATTGCGACAGCTGCGAGGAGCCGAAGAATTCACGCACGGCGGCGGCGGCCGGCTTGGCGTTGATCAGGTCGTGCGGCATGACCGTGTCGATATCGACCGAGCTCATGCGTTCCTTGATAGCGCGCTCCATGCGCAGCAGGCCGACGCGGTACTGGTTTTCCAGCAGCTCGCCCACCGAGCGGACGCGACGGTTGCCCAGGTTGTCGATGTCGTCGATTTCGCCGCGGCCGTCGCGCAGGCCCACCAGGACCTTCAGGACCGCCAGGACGTCGTCCTTGCGCAGGATGCGGACCTCGTCCGACACCTCTTGCTCGAGACGCATGTTCATCTTCACGCGGCCCACCGACGACAGGTCGTAGCGCTCGGCGTCGAAGAACAGCGACTTGAACATCGCCTCGGCGGCTTCGACGGTCGGCGGCTCGCCCGGACGCATGACGCGATAGATGTCGAACAGCGCGTCCTCGCGGACGGCGTTCTTGTCCACGCGCAGGGTGTTGCGCATGTAGGCGCCGACCGTGACGTGGTCGATGTCCAGCACGTCAATGGTGCTGAAGCCTTGGTCGGCCAGGGCCTGGATCGCCGGAACGTCCAGCTCGTCGCCGGCTTCCGAATAGATCTCGCCGGTCTGGAAGTTGACGGCGTCACGGGCCAGGTAGCGGCCGGTCAGGGCTTCCGGGGCCAGCAGCAGGGTCTTCAGACCCGCGTCGGCGAACTTCTTGGCCTGACGAGCGGTGATCTTGGTGCCGGCCGGGGCGATCTCCTCGCCGGTGTCGGCGTCGACCAGCGGGAACTCCGGCTTCACGCCGCGCCAGCGCTCGGGCTTGTACGGGGTGGCCCAGCCGCCTTCGCGCTTCTCGAACGGGACGACGTCGTAGAACGTGGTCAGGATCTCTTCGCCGTCCATGCCCAGGGCATAGAGGAAGGTCGTGGCCGGCAGCTTGCGGCGGCGGTCGATGCGGACGTAGACGATATCCTTGGCGTCGAACTCGAAGTCCAGCCACGAGCCGCGGTACGGGATGACGCGGGCGGCGAACAGCAGCTTGCCCGAGGCGTGGGTCTTGCCCTTGTCGTGGTCGAAGAACACGCCCGGCGAACGGTGCATCTGCGAGACGATGACGCGCTCGGTGCCGTTGACAATGAAGGTGCCCTTGTCCGTCATGAGCGGGATGTCGCCCATGTAGACGTCCTGCTCCTTGATGTCCTTGACCGAGCGGGCGCCGGTTTCTTCTTCCGTCTCGAACACGATCAGGCGAAGCTTGACCTTCAGCGGCGCCGCGAAGGTCATGTCGCGCTGGATGCATTCCTCGACGTCGTACTTGGGCTCCTCGAACTCGTACGAGACGTACTCAAGCACGGCGCGTTCGTTGAAGTCCTTGATCGGGAACACCGACTTGAAGACCGCCTCGACGCCCTCGTCGCGGCGTTGGCCCGGACGGACCTCGCGCTGCAGGAACTGTTCGTAGGAGGAGCGCTGAACCTCGATCAGGTTCGGCATCTGCACAGCTTCGGGGATGCGGCCGAACGACTTCCGGATCCGCTTCTTGCCGGTGAAGGATTGCGCCATGTTTTTTCCCTGGGCGCGGATAGAGTCCGCGCGTGAATTCGTTTGTCCTTAGCGTCCACCCTCGCTGCTCTCCCGATCGGAGAGCCGCGGACGCTGGAATTCCCCTGTCGGGCGACCGGGATCGGAAGCCTGACGGGCGCCCCTTCGCGCTGATCGGAGGGCGGCTGACCGCGCCTCGGGGCGTAATACGGACGCGCGAAAGCGCTCCGCCGAATATCTTCGTGAACGCGGGGATATAGGGGAACGGGACGCGGAAGAAAAGGGGGATTCGTAACGGGCGGTAAATACCGTCAAAACCTGTCATCCCGGCCAAGCGCGAAGCGCGCCGAGCCGGAAGCGCCGAGTTTATCGCGATCCTGGGTCTTCGCCCGGGATGACAGCTTTATGGTCGCTTCACGGCCTTCATCACCAGCGAGACGCCCAGGGCGATCAGGCAGACGAAGAACGCGGCCTTGGTGATGGCGCCCGCCACATTGACCACGAAGCCCAGGATCCCGAACAGGATCATCAGAACGAGTAGGACGGCGGCGATCTTCAGCATGGCGGGGGAACGTGGCGTTCGCGAGAACGGTTCCGCCCTACCCCCGCCACAACCCGATCGAACCCTTCGGCCCGCACAGCACCGCCGAGCGCCGCAACGTGAGCCGCACGCTGTTCATTGGCGCGGCCGAGACGCGCTGGAACGCCCCGCCCCGGCGACTGACGATCGTGCCGGACAGGCCCGTGGCCATCACCGTGTCGCCCTGGATCGAGATCGACGACAGATAGCCGGCCGGCGCGGCCACCGCGTCGAAGGTCACGCGGCTCGGGTCAAGCCGGGCCAGGTTCACGCCCTCGGCCTTGGGGGTCTTGTAGTCGCCGCCGCAGACCCACAGCGCGCCGCCCTTGTCGAAGGCGATGGCGAACGCGCCTTTCGACGGGGCGTCGGCCAGGATCGGCGTGTCCAGCGCCACGAACACCCCGCCCCCGCCGCGCGACAGATAGACCCGCGCCTTGCCCGCTCCGCCGGTGCAGAAGGCGACCTGGCCCCGGTGGTTGACCGCGATGCAACCGTTACTGGCCGCGAAGGCGCCCTCCCCGTCCGCCGCCGGCGGCAGGCCTTTGTCCGGCAGCCGTGTCCAGCTCTCGCCGCCGTCGGCGGTGTAGAGCACCGTGAACCGGCCCTGGGTCGGGTCGCCCAGGATGTAGCCCCGCTTGTTGTCGAGAAAGACGATCGAATCCCAGAAGCCCTTCGGATCCAAGTTGGCGCTGAGCCGCTTCCAGGTCTTGCCGCCGTCGCGGGTGCGCCACAGCTGCGAGGCCTCGCCGGGCCCGGCGCTCATGGCCAGCACATGGTCGTCGTCGAAGGCGTGCAGGCCCCGGAAGTCCAGCGTCTCGGCCCCGACGATGCGGATGGGATCCTGCCGCTCATCCTTGCCCCGGATGATCCAGCCCTTCGAGCCCGAGGCCCACCAGGTCTTGCCGCCAGTCGGCGACAGGCCGCGCAGCTCGCTGTCGGCGACCGAGGCCGGCATGCGGATCCCGCCGAGGCGATCGGCGGCGAGGGCGGGCGTAGCGGTAAGCGCGACGGCGCCCGCGATCAGGTCTCTACGGTTCAAGATGGTCCCCCGGGGCCGAGTCTAGCGCATCGAGCCCGCGAAATTCTCTCGGATGCAAGCCCTATCGACGAACGCCGGGCAGCCCTAGGCCGGATGGAGACTCGCCCAGGCGTCCTGCTGCTCGAACCAGACGAAGTCGTTGGTCCGCACCGCCCCCCCGACGGCCCCGCCGGTGAAGGTCCTGATCCGCCAGTCCTTGAGGATCCGCGCGAAATTCAGGAAGTCGCCGAGGCCGCCATAGCCGTAAGCCCGGTGATTGTAGACTTGGCGGAATCCCAGCTTGAAGTCGTTGAAGTCGTCCTCGTGGCGCTGCGCGAAATCAGCCATGGCCTGGGCGCAGTTCCGGCAGGGCGTCTTGTGCACGAAGATGTAGAAGGTGACGCGGTCGCGCCCGTCCATCTGCGCCCTGATCTGGTCGATATCGGCGTCGGCCTGCTCCATCAGCTTTCGCTCGATACACTCCGTCTTGCCGACCGAGCCGCTTCGCCGCCACAGCACCGCGTCATTCCCCACCGCGTCCTTGTCCACGACGTGGGCCACGGCGGTCATTTCCTTGAAGTGCCCGTGATGGGCCTGGAATTGCCACTTAGAGCCCTGTTTTAGCCAGCCCATGTTCACCTCCGCGCCAGTTTGTAAGCCCCCGCACGAAGGTTAGCACACCTCTCGATTGCATGAGTAGAAACTACACGCGAACGCGCCCGCGATCCGATCGCCCAAAAGAAAACGGGCCCGGAGGTTTCCCTCCAGGCCCGTTCCACCAGTTCCAAAGGAACCCAATCCCCACGAACGTGGGGAGCGGATTACTTGATTTGGACCTTGGCGCCGGCTTCGGTCAGCTTCTTGGCGACTTCGTCGGCTTGTTGCTTCGAGACGTTCTCGACGACGTTCTGCGGAGCGCCTTCGACCAGGTCCTTGGCTTCCTTCAGACCGAGGTCCGGACGGACGCCGCGGACTTCCTTGATCACGTTGATCTTCTTGTCGCCGCCGTCCGTCAGGACAACGGTGAACTCGGTTTGCTCTTCGGCGGCTTCGGCCGGAGCAGCGGCGGCGCCGCCGACGGCGGCGACGGCGACCGGAGCGGCGGCCGAGACGCCCCACTTTTCTTCCAGCAGCTTCGACAGTTCAGCGGCTTCCAGCACCGACAGGGTGGACAGTTCTTCGACCAGCTTTTCGAGCTTCGACATGTGTCAGGTTCCTAAAGAGAGATTGGGATAGATATGCGGGGATGACCGTTACGCGGCGTCTTTGGTCGCGTAGGCGTTGAAAACGCGAGCCAGCTGGCCAGCCGGGGCCTGCAGGACGCCAGCGATCTTGGTCGCCGGAGCCTGGATGAGGCCGATGAGCTTGCCACGCAGTTCGTCCAGCGACGGCAGGGTCGCCAGAGCGCGCACGCCCGTCTCGTCCAGCACGTTGGTCTGGTCCAGAACGCCGCCGACGAGCTTGAGCTTGTCGTTTTCCTTGGCGAACTGCACCGCGATCTTCGCGGCCGAGACGGCGTCCGGGCCGTAGGCGATGGCGACAGGACCGGTGAACAGGGCGTCGCCCTTTTCACCGAGCTTGCCGTCCAGAGCCTTGAGGGCCAGGGTGTTCTTCACAACCTTGATCGCGGCGCCTTCCTTGCGGAGGCGAAGACGAAGGTCGGTCATTTCCGCAACGGTCAGACCCATATAGTGGGTCACGACGACAGCGCCGGCGTCGGTGAACACGCTTTTCAGCGATTCAATCGACTCCTGCTTTTGAGCGCGGTCCATTGCGGTCTCCTACTCAATTACAGCGGCCGGACCATTCCGGCAGCCAGATGCGGTCCCATGCGGAATTGCTCCCGCGTGCGAGTCGCATGTGCCTGTTTCAAGGAAAGTCGGCCGCGTATCTGTCCCGGACAGAAGTCCTTGGGCAGGAGAGCGTCGGCGTCTCTATCCCTGTCTCCCGACGGCGAGGAAGGGCTCTTCCTCGATTACGGCGTTGGTGACCCCACGCCCCGCAGTTCTCAAACAGGATCCCCGTCGGACCGGAGTCCGTCGGAGAAGGCGCGGCGTATAGACGAAGTTCGAGGCGATATCAACACCCGCCTTCGGCGACGGCCTTACGCCGGACGATAGATCTGCGCCACGGCGCCGCCCGGAAAGGCCTTGGAGCTCACCAGCTTCAGCGGCGCGGGCGCGGCCAGTTCCGAGAACAGCGGCTGACCCTGGCCCAGCGCCATCGGCGCCACCAGCAGGATGAACTTGTCGACCAGACCTCGCGCGACCAGGGCGCGGGCGAAGCTGGCCCCGCCATGGGCGATGATCGGCGCGCCGTCCTTGGCCTTCAGCCTGGCGATCTCGTCCGCCAGGTCGCCGCTGGCGACATGGGCCTCGGCCCAGCTCGCCGCGCCGGGCTGCGGCGAGGCCTTGGCCGTCTCCAGCGCCGCCGCCGTCTTGGCGGTTCGCAGGAACGCCGGCCCCTGGCGCGAGAAGACGGCCTTGGGGATCTGGTTCATCGGCGGCGCGAACGCGTCGGTCGAGGTCGGCCACCAGCCGACCATGGCCTCGAAGGTGCGCGCGCCCATGATGTGCAGGCTGGCGTCGCCGACCACCCCGACGCTCCAGGCCTTGGCCTCCGGATCGGCGCCGAACATCCAGGTGTTGCGTCCCTCCAGGTCGCTGACGAAGCCGTCGACCGACATGGTCATCTTCAGGATCAGGTCTCTCATGGCGTCCTCCTCGCGCTGTCCTGACCCTAGGACGGACCGGCGCCGCCAGATCCGACAGGCCGCGATGGTTTTTTCGCGCCCCCGATCTCGCCTCGGCTACGCCTCCAGCCGCGCCTTCATCGCCTCCAGCCCCATCCCCATCATCGCCCCGACCGTCTCGGCCGCCGCGTGCGGCAAGACGTCGGCCGTCCACACCGCCCGGGTCCGGCCCTCGCCCGCGTCCTCGACCTGCATCACGCCGTTGTGGTGGGTCAGCCGCTCGCTCTGCGCCGTCCAGACCAGGCGGCGGCGCGCGTCGTCGCTGTCGACGATCAGCTCCTTGACCACCATGCCGTTGCCGAAGGTGACCATGCGAGCCAGCGGCTCGCCACCCTCAATCAATTTCGTGTCGACCACGAAGCCCGGACACAGCCGCTCGTGAATCTTGCCGATATCGCGCACCGCGTCCCAGACCGCGTCCGGCGCGGCGTTGATCAGAATGTCCTTGTGGATCGAAGCCATGGCGTCCTCCCTTGTCGTTTCCTCGCAGAAATAGCAGCGTCCCGGCCGAGATCTGGCAGGAGCCGGTCTTGTTAGAAGATGGGGGCGCCACATGACTCGCAAGCTGATCGCCGGGGCTTTGGCCCTGCTCATGGCCGCCACGGCCGCTCCGGCCCTGGCCGAGCTGAAGGCCCCGCCGACGCCGCGGGCCGTGGTCGCCGATCCGTCCCGCGACACGGCTCATCCGGCCGATATGGACGCCTTCCGCATCGACGTCGCCGGCTCGAAGGTCAACGCGCTCATCTACCTGGCCTCGGGGACGCAGCCGCATCCGACGATGCTGTTCCTGCACGGCTTCCCGGGCAACGAGACCAATATCGACCTGTTGCAAGCCGTCCGCCGGGCCGGCTGGAACGCCGTGCGGATCAACTATCGCGGCTCGTGGGGCAGCGAGGGCAAGTTCAGCTTCGCCAACGCCCGGGCCGACGGCGAGGCCGCGACGGCCTTGCTGTTCGACCCGGCCATCGCCGCCAAGTACCATATCGACACCACGCGCATCGTCGTGGCCGGCCACAGCATGGGCGGCTTCATGGCCGCCGACGCCGTCGCCGCCGAGCCCCGCGTGGCCGGGGCGGTTCTGATCGACTCCTGGAACATCGGCGCCGACGCGGCCCGGATCAGCGGCGACCAGGCCCGCCGGGCCGCCGCCGAGGCCATGCGCGCCGACACCGCGCCCCTGGTGACCACGCCCGAGGCCCTGGTCGCCGAGATGGAGCGTGACAAGGCCAGGCTGAATCTCGAAAAGCTCTCGGCCGGGATCGCCGACCGCCCGGTGCTGATGATCGGGGCCGAGTTCGCCGGCGCGCCGACCACCCGCAAGCTGGCCGCCGCCGCCAAGGTGGCCGGGGCTAAGGCGCTCACCGAAACCTACATGGCCACCGACCACAGCTTCTCGGACTCGCGCATCGCGCTCGAGAGCGAGGTCCTGCGCTGGCTGGCGCGGTTCGATCCGACCATCGCCCCCGCCGGCGCGCGCATCCCGCTCAAGGCGGCGTACGATCCGAACAACGTCTTCGCCCGGATCATCCGGGGCGAGCTGCCGGCCTACAAGGTCTATGAGGACGCCGACGTCCTGGCCTTCATGGACCGCGCCCCGCTGGAGGCCGGCCACGTGCTGGTGATCTCCAAGACCTCCCAGGCCCGCACCCTGCTGGACATCGACCCCAAGGATCTCGCCAAGGTGATGGCCGTCGCCCAGAAGGTCGGCCAGGCGGAGGTCGACGCCCTGGGGCTGGAGGGGTTCATGATCCTGCAGAACAACGGCGTCGGCCAGAGCGTGCCGCACCTGCACGTCCACGTGATCCCGCGCATCGCCGGCAAGCCGGTCTATCTGGCCGAGAACGCGGCGGCGGATCCGAAGGATCTGGAGGCGATGGCGGCCAGGATCCGGGCGGCGGTGAAGCCGTAAGGCCTGATCGAGCGCCCAAAATTCATGTCATCCCGGCCAAGCGCGAAGCGCGCCGAGCCGGGACCGCAACGGGCTCCGAGCTTACGGTGGTCCCGGCTCTCCGCTTCGCTACGGCCGGGATGACAAGCTATTTTAACACCGCCACCGCCGCCTTGCCCGCCGCCACGCCGGTCGCGAAACAGGCCTGCAGCAGGTAGCCGCCGGTCGGGGCCTCCCAGTCCAGCATCTCGCCGGCCAGGATCACCTCCGGACGCCCGCGCAAGGCCAGGCCGTCCAGCCCCTCGAACGCCGCGCCGCCGGCCGCCGAGATGGCGCGGTCCAGCGGCTGGACGCCGGTCAGCACGATCGGCGCGGCCTTGATCGCCGCCGCCAGGGCGGCCGGCGCGGGCGGCAGGTCCAGGCCGTGGGCCTCGCGCAGCAGATTGACCTCGACCGGCGACAGCTTGACCGCCTTGCGCAGAAAATTGGCCAGGCTCTGGCCATTGCGCGGCGCCTGCAGCCGGCGCTCCAGGGTCTCGACGGGAACATCGGGGCGCAGATCGATGGTCAGCACCGCGCGCCCCTCCGCCTCGATCGCGTCGCGCAAGGCCGCCGACAGGGCGTAGATCGCCCCGCCCTCCAGGCCATAGCCCGCGACCATGGCGTCGCCGCGCGCGACCTTGTCACCGTGACGCAAGGCGACGTTCTTCAGCGGCTCGCCGGCGAAGCGCTCGCGGAACACCGCGCTCCAGGCGACGTCGAAGCCGCAGTTGGCGGCGCGGAACGGCGCGACGTCCACGCTCCGCCGCAGCAATGGAACCCACGCCGCGTCCGAGCCCAGCCTGGCCCAGCTGGCCCCGCCCAGGGCCAGGACCACCGCCCGGGCGCGGACCACCTCGCCGTTGATCAGCAAGCCGCCGTCGGCGCTCCAGCCCGTCCACTCGGCCCGGGCCCGCAGCTGAACGCCCAGCCCCTCCAGCCGCGCCAGCCAGGCCCGCAGCAGCGGCGAGGCCTTCATCGCCTTGGGAAACACCCGGCCGCTGGCCCCGACGAAGGTCGCCTGGCCCAGCCCCTCGGCCCAGGCCACGAGGTCCTTCGGCGCGAACGCCGCCAGCATCGGCGCCAGGATTTCCGACCGCGCGCCGTAACGCTGGACGAACCGCGCGAAATCCTCCGAATGGGTGAGGTTCAAGCCCCCGCGCCCGGCCATCAGGAACTTGCGGCCAAAGGTCGGCATCTTCTCGAACACGGCCACGGACTTGCCGGCCGCGGCGATCGTCTCGGCCGCCATCAGCCCGGCCGGCCCGCCGCCGATCACGGCGACGTCGAGGATGTCGTCGGTCACGTCAGGCCGCTTCTATGTCTGTGAGGGCAAAATCCTGGCCCTTGTAGAGCAAGGGTGCGCCGTGGACCTTGGCGCAGGCGTAGGCGAAACAGTCGCCCATGTTCAACGCGGCGGGGTGGACGCCCTTGCCGAAGCAGGCGTGAGCTTCGAGCGCGGCTTCCTGCTCGGACGCGCCGATCTCCACGATGCGAGCGCCGACGCCACGCTGGTAATCCGCGACCACGGCCCGCACCTCCGCCTGGTCTCGCCGCCGGGACTTCATCACGGCCCGCACGGTCTCCCAATTCGCCAACGCCGACGTCAGCACGCGGCTGGACGCCAGCAGACGGGCCTCGAACGCATCCGCCTCCGGCTCGCTGAGAATGATGGCCGTCCAGGCCGAGGCGTCGACGAACATCAATCGCCCGAAAGCTCGTCGAAGAAGGCCTTGTCGGCGACTTCACCGGTTCGCGGCCACGCCGCGACCTTGTCCCGGATCGCCTTCAGCGCCGCTCGCTTCTCCGCCATGGCCTGGGCATCAGCCTCGCGCGCGCGGGTCACGGCCAGCTTGATGGCGTCCGTAATGCCGAGACGCTTTTCCTCGGCATAGGCGCGGATCATGGCGTCGGCCTCGGCGTCTCGGACATGAAAGGGCATCGGAAACCTCCGTCTAGACGAAAGATACCATCGGCTAGCCGAACCGCCAAACCACCACCCAAACGCAAAGCGGGCGCTGGATCGCTCCAGCGCCCGCCCGCTAACTTCAGTCTCGAAAGGCGATTAGCCGACCGAGGCGGTGTCCACCTTGAAGCCCGGACCCATCGTCGACGACAGGCCGATGCGCTTCACGTAGACGCCCTTGGCGCCCGACGGCTTGGCCTTGTTCAGGGCGTCGATCAGCGCCTTGACGTTGATGACCAGGGCTTCGTCGGTGAACGAGGCCTTGCCGATGCCGGCGTGAACGATACCGGCCTTTTCGACGCGGAACTCCACGGCGCCGCCCTTGGCGTCCTTGACGGCTTGGGCGACGTTCGGGGTCACGGTGCCGACCTTCGGGTTCGGCATCAGGCCGCGCGGGCCCAGCACCTTACCGAGGCGACCGACCAGGGCCATCATGTCCGGCGACGCGATGACGCGGTCGAAGTCCATGAAGCCGCCGGCGATCTTTTCGTACAGGTCTTCGGCGCCGACGTGCTCGGCGCCCGCCGCGGTGGCTTCGGCCGCCTTGGCGTCCTTGGCGAAGACGGCGACGCGGACGTCACGGCCGGTGCCCGACGGCAGGTTCACGACGCCACGGACTTGCTGGTCGGCGTGACGCGGGTCGACGCCCAGGTTGACCGAGATCTCGATCGACTCGTCGAACTTGGCCTTGGCGTTGGCCTTGACCAGGGCGATGGCGGCTTCGACCGAGTGGGTCGCTTCGCGATCGCCGGTCCAGGCCGCGATGCGCTTGGGTTGCTTAGCCATGTGATTAGGCCTCCACGATCTTCAGGCCCATGGCCTTGGCGGAGCCTTCGATGATCTTGGCCGCGGCCTCGATGTCGTTGGCGTTCAGGTCCTTCATCTTCTTTTCGGCGATCTCGCGCAGCTGGGTGCGCGTGACTTCACCGACGGTCTCGCGACCGGTCAGCTTGGCGCCCGACTTCAGGCCGGTGGCCAGCTTCAGGTAGTGGGTCGCCGGGGGCGTCTTGGTGATGAAGGTGAACGACTTGTCTTGGTAGACCGTGATCACGGTCGGCAGGGGCGTGCCCTTTTCGACGTTCTCGGTGCGCGCGTTGAACTCCTTGCAGAAGCCCATGATGTTGACGCCGCGCTGACCCAGAGCCGGGCCGATGGGGGGCGAAGGCGTGGCCGAACCAGCCTTCACCTGGAGCTTGATATAGCCCAGGATCTTCTTAGCCATGATATCCTCTCGTGAGGGCTAAAAGCCCCCGCTGGTGAGCCGTGGTCCGGGCTTGGCGGCCCTCCCACGGATTTGAATTCGTCGCACCCTAAAGAGGACAACGGCGAACACGCCCCAGGACAAGGTCCGGGAGCGAGGCGCGGCGTTTAGCAGGCGGAGAGGTGGGAGTCAAAGGGCGGGGGCGGCCCGTGGCTCAGCGGTCGCCGGTCGCGGGCGCGGCCTTCACGAGCTTTCGCAGGATGAGGTTCTCGTAAGCGGTCTGGTTATCGTAGTTGAATCGCATGAACGAGACAGTCGCGTGGATCGCGCCGAGATCGTTGGCGGATCTCGGAAGGTCGCGGGTCGAGGCTTGAAACCGCGCGATACAGGCTTCGATCGCCTTGCGACTCTCGACATAGGCCTCGACCGTCTCGCGGGCGCTCCGCCAAGCCGCTTGATCGCCCGATGCGCCCAAGGCGTCCACCCGCGCCTCGGCGCTGAACCGCAGCGTTCGGCTCGCCTCCCATGTCTGGTCGAAGCACGCCTTCGCCTTGTCGACCGCGGCCCGCAAGACCGGATCGTCCGCGACAGGCGGCGGGGGCGGCGGGGGCGGCGGGGGCGGGATCGCGTTGGTTGGATAGGTCGGCGAGGCCGCCTGTAACCAGCCGATGGCGATAAGGGCGGTCCACGAAGCCATGCCCGACTAGACCATTCGAACCTTCGCAAGGCAATCGGCCCACATGCAAGGCAGGATCACAAGAGCTTCCGATACACCAGAAACCCCGACTTCTCCGCCACCTGGTCGTAGAGCCGCATCGCCGTCGCGTTGGTCTCGTGCGTCTGCCAGTAGACCCTGGGCGATCCGGCTTGCCGCGCCGCCTCGTAGACCGCCTCGATCAGGGCCCGGCCGACGCCGCGCCCCCGCGCCTCGGCGGTCGTGAACAGGTCCTGCAGATAGCAGCTGGGCGCGATCGCGGTGGTGCTGCGGTGGAACAGATAGTGGGTCAGGCCTAGCAGCTGGCCGTCGTGCTCGGCGACCAGGGCGTGGACCGGCTCTTCAGGGTCGAAGAACCGCGCCCAGGTCGTGGCGCTGACCGCCGGGTCCAGGGCGGTGTCGCCTTCGCGGCCATAGAAGGCGTTGTAGCCGTCCCACAGCGGCAGCCACTGGGCGTGGTCGGAACGGGCGATCGGCCGGACGGTGACGGACATGGCCGCCCATGTGCCGCACGGGTCGCGCCGTGGCCAGTAAAGCTGGGCTGCGGAATGTTTCGGCGACCGCGCGCGGCGCTATCGTCGCTTCAGCTTCCGCAGGGCCGCGCGCATCGCCACGGCCTGGGCGGCCGGCGGCTTGTCGGCCTCGACCTCGCGCTCGGCGGCCGCGATCAGCGGCGCGGTCGCCGCGGCGGGCCGATTGAGCGGCTTGTCGGGCTTGGGCGGCGGTCGCAGGGCCACGACCTTGCGAGCCTCGGCCGCCATCTGGCCGCACAGTCGCGCCTTGTCGCGGGCCCGGGCGATCACGGCCGGGTCGTCGCTCTTCTCGGCCATGGCCCAGGCCGCGTCGAGGGCGGCCATCAGCTTGACCTGCAGGTCGGCGCACCACTGGCTGGGCGAGGAGGCGCTGGGAGTTTGGATCTGGCTCATGGGAGAAGCATGAGGCCGCCGCGGACACCGGGGACAAGAAACGTGCGTTTTTGCGTAAGGCGCTGTCGGGGAACGGAAATGGCGGTTTCTGATCGGGGATAGCGACGGGGATTTGGGCGGAAGCGCCCCCTCCGTCTCGTCGCGTATTCGCGCCGATCCACCTCCCCCGCGGGCGGGTGAGGAGAACGCGGCCTCCTCCTCACCCGTGAAACGGGGAGGTGGCGCGCTGCGGATACGCAGCGTGACGGAGGGGGCGTGCGACCTGTGGATAACTTCACGCCCCGCGCTCGACGCCCACAACGCAAAAGCCCCGCGCCGTCACCGGCGCGGGGCTTTCGAAAGCTTCGGCTGATCTAATGGATCAGGAGATCTTCTCGACCTGGGCGTATTCCAGCTCGACCGGGGTGGCGCGACCGAAGATCGAGACGGTGACCCGCAGGCGGGCCTTTTCCTCGTCGACATATTCGACCGAGCCGTTGAAGCTGGCGAACGGGCCGTCGATGACGCGGACATTCTCGCCGACTTCGTACAGCACCACGGCCTTCGGAGCGGCGACCCCTTCCTCGATGGCGCCGACGATGCGCTGGACTTCCTTTTCGGAGACCGGCATCGGCTTGGAGCCGCTGCCCAGGAAGCCCGTCACCTTCGGGGTGTTCTTGATCAGGTGATAGGCCTCGTCCGAGAGGTTCATCTTCACCAGGACGTAGCCCGGGAAGAACTTGCGCTCGGCGTTGACCTTACGGCCGCGACGGATCTCGACGACCTCTTCGGTCGGCACGAGGATCTCGGAGAAGTTCTCTTCCAGGCCCTGGTTCTTGGCCTGCTCGCGGATGCTCTCGGCCACCTTCTTCTCGAAGTTCGAGTAGGCGTGGACGATGTACCACTTGTGGTTCGGGTTCGAGGCGGTTTCGGTGCTCATCGCTCTATCTTATCCCGAGGTGGCCAGCTTCAGGAGCTGATTCACGCCGAAGCCCAGCCCGCCGTCGACGGCGAGGAAGAACAGCGACGCCATCACCACCATGATGAAGACCATCACCGAGGTGATCCAGGTCTCCTTGCGGGTGGTCCACGTGATCTTGCGGGTCTCGGCGCGGACTTCGCGGAAGAACTGCACCGGGCTGGTGCGCTTCTTCGGGGCGGCGGGGGCGGCAGCCGTGGTCGCGGCGGCGCCGGCGGGCGCCATCGCCGCGGCCGTCTTCGCGGCGCGGTTCTTGATCGCGGACGGGCTGGATCCCGGTTTCCTGGCCATGCTTTAGAGGCTCACGACTTTCACAACGTAACGAGGCCGGAAGGCGACCCGTCGCAAACATATAGTGGCAGGAGTGGGGGGACTCGAACCCACGACTTTCGGTTTTGGAGACCGACGCTCTACCAGCTGAGCTACACTCCTGCAGACCGACCACCCTTGCGGGCCGACGGACACCCGGAGACAGACAGCGCGCCGGGAGGCCTTGCAGCCTCGGCGCGCCACGTCCAGTCGCCAGAGCCGCGCCATTTAGCAGGGTCGCACTCGGCGGGCAAGCGGCGCGCAAAGGTTTGGCGGGTTTGAAGCGTTCGGGGCCGGCTCGCGGCCCGCCGGACCGGGTTTGACGGCAGGATCGAAGACCCCGCTGCCGCGTTGTTTCGCCATGCCGACGATCTCAAATCCCCCGAATGCGGACGCCGCCGAACGGCCCGCCGCGAGCCGCCCCTCGAATCGAGAGGTCGAGAACGAGAACCAGCGCGCCGCGCCTCGGGAGGGACAGCCTCCCCGGCCGGCCACCGAGCCGCGTGGCGCGGCCGACAGCGCCCGTTCGCCGAAGACCCGGACCGATCCGGGCTCCGGCGAGGGCTGAATTCCAACACTCCGCTCATCCCCGCGAAAGCGGGGACCCAAGCCGAGTCGGCGGATCAACCCAAAACGCGACCAAGCGGACGGACCGCCTGGATCCCCGCTTTCGCGGGGATGAGCGAGTTGGGCTTAGCCCGCCTTACCGGTCTTGGCCGCCTTGTCCTTGTCGGCGTCCGTGGACGCGCTGGCCGGCAAGGTCGCGCCGCACTGAATGCCCAGATAGCTGAACTTGATATTGGTCAGCTCACGTCCGCACTGAGTGTTCTTGCCGCTGTCCGTGCCGCGCAGCGACACCGCCACGCCCTTGGACAGGTCAGGAGCCGGACTGGCGGAACTGATGTCATAATAGCCGCCGCCGCGACCCTTCACGACCAGGCAATTGGTCTTTTCGACGGGCCGAACACAGCCCGACGCCGTGACCGGCGTCCCTTCCACGACAACTTGATTGGCTTGCGCGACTTTCGTCTTCGCGCCGCCGTCGCTGCAACCAGCCAAACCTAACGCTAACAGACCGGCCGCCGCGGCGGCCCCTACGAACCAAACCCGCATACGTTCCTCCGTATCGTTGGCTTCGCGAACGAAGCAAAAGGAAGTCTGCGCCTCGTTTGAAGACCCGGCAATCACATTTTTGACGTTTTCGAAAAAGCGGTGCGGCAGTTTCACAGTTTGGGAAAAAGATTGTCCTTAACCGGAGGGCGGACGCACGGAGTTCGAAACCTTTTCCGCGCCGCGCGCAATCTCATGCCGCCCGCAGATGATACCTCTTCTCATCTGAACAACTGTTCGCGGACCGAGACGACGCTTTCTGTAAGACGCGAATACTGGCGTGATCTTTCGACTCCCCGACACAGCGACCGCGCGACCCCGCCGGCGCGGAGTTTTTCCAATGGCGGCTTTAGACAACCGACGTTGACTTCAAGGCGGCCTTCCTCACATGAGACGCGGGCC
The DNA here is from genome assembly GCF_040545685.1 of Caulobacter sp. 1776. Taxonomy (NCBI): domain Bacteria; kingdom Pseudomonadati; phylum Pseudomonadota; class Alphaproteobacteria; order Caulobacterales; family Caulobacteraceae; genus Caulobacter; species Caulobacter sp. 1776. The sequence goes on along the minus strand of NZ_JBEPMI010000006.1, from coordinate 470,464 downwards.
GCCTCAGGGCCGTGGCGGCGTCTTTCCGCGCCCAGGCTGGCGCCTATCAGGATTTGAAGAGCTCAGATGACGGCCACCGCCACCGCAGCCGCCCCGGTGAAAGAAGCCCCGTTCCACGTCGAGAAGGTGTTGTGGGTCAAGCATTGGACCGACCGCCTGTTCAGCTTCGCCATCACCCGTCCGGCCTCCCTGCGCTTCCGTTCGGGCGAGTTCGTGATGATCGGCCTGCCGCCCCGCGAAGAGCTGGGCGAGAAGAAGCCGATCCTGCGCGCCTATTCGGTGGCCTCGCCGCACTTCGCCGAGGAACTGGAATTCTTTTCGATCAAGGTCCCGGACGGCCCGCTGACCTCGCGTCTGCAGCTGATCCAGCCGGGCGACGAGGTCCTGCTGGGCAAGAAGCCGACCGGCACCCTGGTGCTGGACGCCGTCCGCCCCGGCAAGCGCCTGTTCCTGTTCGGCACCGGCACGGGCCTGGCCCCCTGGCTGTCGGTGGCTCGCGACCCCGACGCCTACAGCCGCTTCGAGCGCGTGATCGTCGCCCACGGCGTGCGCGAGGTGAAGGAGCTGGCCTATCGCGACCTGTTCACCCACGACATCTTCGACGATCCGCTGGTCGGCGACGAGGCCCGGGCCCAGCTGACCTACTATCCGACCGTGACCCGCGAGCCGTTCGAGCGCCAGGGCCGCTTCACCGACCTGATCGAGAGCGGCAAGCTGTTCGCCGACCTCGGCCTGGAGCAGACCAAGTTCGATCCCGAGCAGGACCGCGCCATGCTGTGCGGCTCCATGGCCATGATCAAGGACACCGCCGCCCTGCTCGAGGCCCACGGCCTGAAGGAAGGCTCCAACGCCGACCCCGGCGACTTCGTGATCGAGCGGGCGTTCGTGGGGTAGGCCTTAGAAGTTGTCATCCCGGACAAGCGCGCAGCGCGCAGATCCGGGACCGCCGGAAGCGCTGAGTTCGTGGCGGTCCCAGGTCTTCGCTGCGCTTCGCCCGGGATGACAGGTAAGGTGGCCCAAACGCTATCGAGCACGGCTCCGCCCCCATGATCGCCCCCACCCCGCGCCCCCTCAAGAACCTCACCGTCGAGGACGCCCGCGCCCGGATGCTGGACGGGGCCATTCGGCTCGGCGTCGAGACCGTTCCGCTGGCGGCCAGCCTGGGCCGCGTGCTGGCCCAGCCCGTCATCGCCGCGCGTCCCCAACCGCCGTTCGACGCCTCGGCCATGGACGGGTGGGCGATCCGCCGGGCTGACTACGCACCCGGCCGGGCCTTCGCGGCCGCTGGCGAGAGCGCGGCGGGCAAGGCCTTCGGCCGCGAGATCCGCCCCGGCGAGACCGTCCGCATCTTCACCGGCGCCCCGGTCCCGGCCGGCGCCGACCTGGTCGTCATCCAGGAAGAGGCCGTCCGCGAGGGCGACGTCGTCCGCTTCGAGGCCGGCGAGGATCCCAAGTCCAACATCCGCCCGGCCGGCGGCGACTTCCAGGCTGGCGACGTCCTGCTGGACGCCGGCCTGGTCATCGATCCCTGGCGGCTGGGCCTGGCCGCCTCGGCCGGCCTGGCCGAGGTTCCGGTGGCGCGCCGGCCGCGCGTGGCGATCCTAGCCACCGGCGACGAGTTGGTCCCGCCCGGCGGCGCGCCCCGCCCCGACCAGATCTTCGAAAGCGGCTCGTTCAGCCTGGTCGCCCTGATCCAGGCCTGGGGCGGCGAGGCCATCCGCCTGATCGCCCAGGCCGACGACGCGGCCGCCATCGCGGCGACCGTGGCGCCGGCGCGGGCCGACCTGATCGTCACGATCGGCGGCGCCTCGGTCGGCGACCACGACCTGGTCAAGCCGGCCCTGCGCACGCTCGGCCTGGAGCTCGCCGTCGAGACCATCGCCCTGCGCCCCGGCAAGCCGACCTGGTTCGGACGTCTGACGAAGGGCCAGAGCGTGCTGGGCCTGCCCGGCAATCCGGCCTCGGCCATGGTCTGCGCCGAGCTGTTCCTGCGCCCCCTTCTGGCGGTCCTGGCCGGCGGCGCCCCGGAAATCGGCCTCGTCACCGCGCGCCTCGCCGCCCCCCTGCCCGCGACCGGCCCGCGCGAGCACTGGATGCGCGCGGCCCTGGCGAGCGATCTCGAGGGGCGAACGATCGCCACGCCCTTTCCCGACCAGGATTCGTCGCTGGTCGGCGTCTTCGCGCGGGCCGACGCCCTGTTGCGCAGGCGGGCCGGGGCGCCCGCCGCCTCGGCGAACGACGTCGTCGAGGTTCTGCCCCTCCGCCGCGGCTGAAACCGCGACGGCGACGAATTGACGTGCTAAGCCCGAACGACTCTCTCCGGGGCTAGCCCCCGGCCTTCAGGCTCAAAAGGTTGATTTCATGGGGCATGCAGGCAAGATCGCGACCCACGTCCTGCTGGCTTTCCTGGCCCTGCTCGTCGGCCGGTACCTCGTCATCGACATGCCGTTCACGCGGGATACGCTCCTGCAGGCCAGCCTGTACGCGCTGGGCGCGCTGATCGTCGAACTGGCCTTCCGCGTCGAGCGCGCGCCCTGGCGGTTCGTCTCGGCCAGCGATCACCTGCGCCTGTTCCGCTCGGCGGTGCTGACGGCGGCCACCTTCATGGTCATCACCCGCTTCGTTCACCCCGGCATCGACGGCGGCCTGCGCACCGTGGCCGGCGCGGCCCTGATCCAGGGCACCTTCCTGTCGGCCCTGCGGGTCATCCGCCGCAGCCTGCACGAGCGCCTGCTACTGGACTCGGTGCTGCGCCTGGGCCCGGCCTCGATGCATCCGGCCCTGCCCCGGCTGCTGATCGTCGGCTCGGCCGCCGAGGCCGAGGCCTTCCTGCGCGCCCCGGCGGGTCTTGGCGAGCGCTACGCTCCGATCGGCGTCGTCTCGCCGATGGACCGCGAGACCGGCGACGAGCTGCGCGGCGTCTGCGTGCTGGGCGCCATCGCCGACTTCGACCGGGTGCTGGCCCGCCTGCGCGACAGCGGCCTGTCGCCGTCGGCCATCCTGTTCCTGACCGACAGCGCCATGAGCACCTTCGGCGCCGAGCGCCTGGGCCGGCTGAAGACCGAGGGCGTGCGCCTGCTGCGCCGCCACGGCGTGGTCGAGATGGGCGCCGCCGCCAGCGGTCCGGTGCTGCGCGAGATCAGCCTGGAAGAGCTGCTGAGCCGCCCGCCGGTGCGCCTCGACCCCGAGCCCGTGCGGGCCTTGGTCTCGGGCCGCCGCGTGCTGGTCACCGGGGCCGGCGGCAGCATCGGCTCGGAGCTGTGCCGCCAGATCGCCGCCAGCGGCTGCGCCCAGCTGACCATGGTCGACGCCTCGGAATACAATCTGTTCCACATCGACCGCGAGATCGCCGAGAGCCACCCGGCCCTGCACCGCCGCGAGATCCTGTGCGATGTCCGCGACGCCGCCCGCGTCCGGCGCGTCTTCGCCGACCAGAAGCCCGACATCATCTTCCACGCCGCGGCGCTGAAGCACGTCACCCTGGTCGAGAACCACCCCTGCGAGGGCGTGCGCACCAACGTGCTGGGCACCCGCAACGTGGCGACGGCCGCCAAGGCCTGCGGCGCGGCGCATCTGGCCTTGATCTCGACCGACAAGGCCGTGGCCCCGACCAGCGTGATGGGCGCGGCCAAGCGCGTGGCCGAGGCGGTGGCCCGCCAGTATGGCGGCGGCGGCGACATGCGCGTCAGCATCGTCCGGTTCGGCAATGTGCTGGGCTCGGCCGGCTCGGTGGTGCCGATCTTCCGCCAGCAGATCGCCCGCGGCGGCCCGATCACCCTGACCGACGCCGAGGTCGAGCGCTACTTCATGACCATCCCCGAGGCCGTGCAGCTGGTGCTGCGGGCCGTGGCCCTCTCGATGATCGCCTCCGAACCCGAGGCCGGGGTCCTGACCCTGGAGATGGGCGAGCCGGTCAAGATCATCGACCTGGCCAAGCGGATGATCGAGCTGCAGGGCCTGGTCCCGGGCCGCGACATCGAGATCCAGATCACCGGCCTGCGCCCCGGCGAGAAGCTGACCGAGACCCTGGTCGACGTGAACGAGGTCGCCCGGCCCAAGGCCCCCGGCATCATGGAAGCCCTGCGCCTCTCGCCCGCCCCGATCATCGAGGACGCGCGCCTGGAGACCCTGGACGCCTTGGCCGAGCTCGGCGACGAGGCCGCCGTCCGCGCTCAGCTGTTCGACCTGGTCGAGGACCTGCGCCAGGTCGGCCCGTCCAAGGTGGTGAAGATCCGGGCGTCGTAGACAGGGATCGACAATTCGCTACCCGCCCCCGTCATTCGCTCATCCCCGCGAAAGCGGGGACCCAAGCGGGCTCTCGGCGTGTAGCTCGGTCCGTGACAATCCTCCGACTCGGCTTGGGTCCCCGCTTTCGCGGGGATGAGCGGTGTTTAGGGTGGTCAAACTCGTGCGGCGTCCGTGCGAGAACCATCCGCGCCAACGACAACGGACCACCGACCATGGTTCAGAAGCACACCCGCCGAGGCTCCTCCCACCCCTGGATCGACACCGTCTGGCAGACTGTCTGCCTCAGCGACGGCCTTTATTCGGCGACCCCGGACGGCTCGTGGGACCTGATCCGCAGCATCGCGCCGGACGGCAAGTCGTTCGTGTTCCTGAGCGGCCAGGCCACCGAGCCGGTCGAGGTGCCCTATCGCGACGGCGAAAGCTCGGTCGTCATCTCCTTCGCCGCCCATGTCTATCTGGCCGAGGACTCCGAGCCCCGGGTCGGGCCGGAGATCCGGGTCCTGCCGGTGGCGGACGAGACCTTCGAGCTGGACGGCGTCACGCTGCCGTTGCCCACCTTCGAGAACGTCGAGCCGCTGGTCGATGCGATGATCGCGGCCGGCCTGCTGCTGTCCGACGACCTGGTCGCCAGGGCCTTCAGCCAGACGCCGAAGGCGGCCTCGCCGAGATCGGTGCAGCAGCATTTCAAGAAGACCACCGGCATCACCCAGAAGAGCTTCCAGATGATCCGCCGCGCCCAGGAAGCGGTGCGGCGGCTGAAGGCGGGCGAAGCCCCAGCAGGCGTGGCGGTCGATCTGGGCTATACGGACCAGCCGCACATGATCAAATCGATCAAGAAGATCATGGGCGCCCTGCCCTCGAACCTCGACGCGGTCCACAAGATCTGACCGCCGGGGGCTGCCTTTTCCTCCGCTCTCCCCGGCGAAGGCCGGGGCCCAGATTCATCTGGAGCGGTTTGGGTGGGCGCGCCTGCGGGGCGGTCCGCTTCCGAAAGGTTCGCGGGTTCGATCTGGGCCCCGGCTTTCGCCGGGGAGAACGGGTGTGGTGTCCCCCTACCCGGCCACCCGCGCCGCGAAGGCCCTGAGGTCCTGGACGTAGAACCGGGGATCCTCCCAGGCCGCGAAGTGGCCGGCCTTGTCCATGTCGTGGAACTGCACGACGTTGCCGGCGGTCTGGCGGTCGGCCCATTCGCGGGGCAGGCGCACCCCGCCAGGGATCGGGGCCTCGGTCGCCACGGCCACCGGGACCTTGGTGTTCTTGCCCTTGAGGGTCGGCGGGTTCATGGCGTTCTGGTTGTAGGTGCGGAACGAGGACGCGGCGGTCTCGGTCAGCCAGTAGATCATGATGTTGGTCAAGAGATCGTCGCGGCCGAACCGCGTGTCGGCCTCGTCGCCGACTCCCATGCCGGCCATGAAGCTCATGATCCAGGCGGCCAGGCCGACCGGCGAGTCGTTCATGGCGAAGGCCAGGCTCTGCGGCTTGGTCGCCTGCACCAGGTTGAAGGCGCCGTGGGCGAAGAACCACTGCTGGATGGCGCCGGCATAGGCCTGCTCCGGCCCGCTCAGCGCCGAGAAGTCGGTGGTGTGGTCCGGATAGCCGACGTCGGTGACGTGGATGCCGATGACCCTGTCCGCATGGCGCTGAGTCAGCGACAGGGCGATCACCGAGCCCAGGTCGCCGCCGGCGACGATGAACCGTTCGTAGCCCAGCACCTTGCCCATCAGGTCGACCAGGAGGTCGGCGGTCTTGTCGACCGGCAGCGCCGTCCGGCCCGAGAAGCCGAAGCCAGGGAGCGACGGGACGACGACGTGGAAGTCCTCGGCCAGGGCGTCGATGACCTTGTGATAGCGATAGAAGCTGTCCGGCCAGCCGTGCAGCAGCAGTAGCGCGGGGGCGTCCTGCTTCTTCGACGGCTTGTGGACGAAGTGCAGGTCGATCCCGTCGATCGCGACCTTGAAATTGGGCAGGGCGTTCAGCCGCGCCTCGGCCGCGCGCCAGTCGTACTGGTTCAGCCAGTAGTCGGTCAGCGACTTCATGTAGCCGAGGCTGGTCCCGAACATCCACGCCGAGTCGGCGGGCGCGTCCGGCCAGCGGGTGTGTTGCAGGCGCGACTTCAGGTCGGCCAGTTGCGCGTCCGGGATGGCGATCCTGAAGGGGGTCGGCTGGGTCATGGCGGTGCTTTCCTTCGCGGTGGCGGGTTGGGTGACAAGGCCGCCCAGGAGGCCCGCCGCGAGGATGGTCTTGGTGAAATCGCGGCGGTTCATGTCCTGGCTCCCGGTCTCGGTGGGCGGTCTCGATTGAGTGGGATCAGGCTACCGACGGGGCCCACGCGCGAATTGTAAGAAAGCGAAAAGGCGCCGCCCTTGGCTCCTTCCCGCCAGCGGCGCTATCGTGCCCGCCTGACCTCCACCGTTGCGGAATGCGGAAGACCGGATGGATCGTATCGAGGCCATGCGGGTGTTCGTCGCCGCGATGGACGAGGGCAGTCTGGCCGGGGCCGGACGGCGGCTGAACCGCTCCCCGGCCGCGGTCAGCCGGGCGATCGCCTTCCTGGAAGACCATGTCGGCGCCGAACTCCTGCACCGCACCACCCGCAGCCTGCGGCTCAGCGAGGCGGGCGAGCGCTACGCCGCCGCCTGCCGCCGCATCCTGACCGACCTGGAGGAGGCCGATCTCGCGGCCCTCGGCGAGCGCTCGGCGCCGCGCGGGACCCTGACCCTCTCGGCCCCGCCGATCAGCGGCGAGGACGTGCTGCGACCGGTCATCGACGCCTATCTTGAGGCCTATCCCGCCGTCTCGGTGAACCTGGTGCTGCTGGACCGCCACACCAACCTGGTCGAGGAGGGCATCGACGTCGCCCTGCGGGTCGGCCAGTTGCCGGACTCCTCGCTGATCGCGGTGCGGGTCGGCGGCGACGTCCGGCGGGTGATCGCCGCCGCGCCCCGCTACCTGGACGCCCATCCGCGGATCGCGGAGCCGGCGGACCTGACCCAGCACCAGATCGTCACCACCACCCACTTCGGTCACGACACCTGGGTGTTCCCGCCCGCACCCGGCGAGACGATCGCCCGATCGGTGCGCTTCAAGCCGCGCCTGGTGGTCAACAGCGTCCGCGCGGCCTTGGCCTCGGCGGTCGAGGGCCTTGGGGTGACGCGGCTCTACACCTACCACGTGGCCCCGCGCGTGCTGGACGGGTCCTTGCGGATCGTGCTGCGCGACGCCGAGCCACCGCCGCTGCCGGTGCATCTGATCACGCCCCAGGGTCGCACCTCGACGCCCAAGGTCCGCGCCTTCCTCGACTTCGCCGCCCCCCGCCTGAAGGCCGCCTTCGCGGGCCTGTCGGCGGATGCGGAGGCGCTGACCGGGCGGTAGCGGAGAACAGTGTCATCCCGGGCGTAGCGCGGCGAAGACGGGGACCGCGACGAGCTCGGCGCTTGCGGCGGTCCCGGATCGGCGCGCTGCGCGCCGATCCGGGATGACAGCTTGAAGCGCCCACTCCACCGCCTCGCGGAAGAATGTCTGCCGCGCGACGCTCATTCACCCAGGCATCGACTGAACCGACATTGACGTCACCGGCAGCGACCCCCGCGCCGGCAACGTCATCGAGGCAAGTCATGAGCAACGAACAGAAGGTCGCCATCGTCACCGGCGCGTCGCAAGGCATCGGCGCGGAGCTGGTCAAGGCGTATCGCGATCGCAACTACCGCGTGGTGGCCACCTCCCGCTCCATCAAGCAGGGCGCGGATCCCGACATCCTGGCCGTCGCCGGCGACATCGGCGACCCAGCCACGGCCGAGCGCGTCGTCGCAGAGGCCCTGGCCCGGTTCGGCCGCGTCGACACCCTGGTCAACAATGCCGGGATCTTCCTGGCCAAGCCGTTCACCGCCTACACGGCCGACGACTTCGCCGCCAAGGTCTCGACCAACCTGGCCGGTTTCTTCCACGTCACCCAGCGCGCGGCGGCGGAGATGCTGAAGCAGGGCTCGGGCCATATCGTCAGCATCACCACCACCCTGACCGACCACGCCCTGGCCGAGGTGCCGGCGGCCCTGGCCAACCTGACCAAGGGCGGGATCAATTCGGCGACCAAGTCGCTGGCCATCGAGTTCGCCGACAAGGGCGTGCGGGTCAACGCCGTCTCGCCGGGCGTCATCAAGACCCCGATGCACGCGCCGGAAACCCACGCCTTCCTGGCCGGCCTGCATCCGGTCAACCGCCTGGGCGAGATCCGCGACGTCGTCGACGCCGTGCTCTATCTGGAAGGCGCCGGCTTCGTGACGGGTGAGATCCTGCACGTCGACGGCGGCCAGAGCGCCGGTCATTAGGAGCAAGCCCGATGCCCATGGTCACCATCCAGGTCACGCGGGAAGGCTCCGGCCCGGGCCGCTCGGCCGTCACCGCCGACGAGAAGGCCCAGCTGATCGCCGGCGTCAGCCAGCTGCTGCTGGACGTCCTGAACAAGCCCCTGGACTCCACCTTCGTCGTCATCGAGGAGGTGGAGCTGGAAAACTGGGGCTGGGGCGGCCTGCCCGTGCCCGAATACCGCCGGCGCCTGGCCGCCGGCGAGACGTAGCGTTTCCTGGCCGTCCTTGGCGGGACGGCCCTACCCAAAGGAGGTCACGTCATGGTCGCTTCCAACCGTCTCCTCGATCTGCTCGGCGTCGAGCTGCCGATCATCCAGGCCCCGATGGCCGGCGCGACGACGCCGGACATGGTCATCGCGGTCAGCAACGCCGGCGGCCTCGGCTCCCTGCCCAGCGCGCTCTATTCGGAAGCCGAGCTGCGCGCGGCGCTGGACGCGGTGCGGGCCGGCACGTCCAGGCCGATCAACCTGAACTTCTTCAGCCATCAGAACCCGGCCGACGATCCGGCGCGTCAGGCCGCCTGGCGACGGGCGCTGGCCCCCTACTATGTCGAGGCGGGGCTCGATCCAGAGGCGCCCGTGGCGGCCGGCGGCCGCGCGCCGTTCAACGACGCCTTGGCCCAGGTGGTGGAGGACTATCGGCCCGAGGTGGTCAGCTTCCATTTCGGCCTGCCGTCGCCGGAGCTGACCGAACGGGTCAGGCGCACGGGCGCCAGGATCATCGCCTCGGCGACCACCGTGGCCGAGGCCCGGTGGCTAGAGGCGCGCGGCGTCGATGCGGTCATCGCCATGGGCTTCGACGCCGGCGGCCATCGCGGCAACTTTCTCGATCACGACATGAGCACGCAGATCGGGACGTTCTCGCTGGTTCCGCGCCTCGTCGACATCGTCTCGGTCCCGGTGATCGCGACCGGCGGCGTCGCCGACCGGCGCGCCGTCCTGGCCGCCTTCGCCCTGGGAGCCGAGGCCGCCCAGGTCGGCACCGCCTATCTGCTGACGCCCGAGGCCGGCATCTCCGAAGCCTATCGCCAGGCCCTGGCCTCGGCCGACGAGGCGACGGCGATCACCAACCTGTTCACCGGCCGCCCGGCGCGCGGGATCGTCAACCGCCTGATGGCCGAGCTCGGTCCGCTCTCCGACCTGGCGCCGCCCTTCCCGACCGCCGGCGGCGCGGTGGCCCCGCTGCGCAAGGCGGCCGAGGCGGCCGGGCGCGGCGACTTCAGCCCGCTGTGGGCCGGCCAGGCGTTCCGGGTGGCGGAGCCGATGTCGTCGGCCGAGCTGACGCGGCGGCTGGCGGGGGTGGGATAGGGCCGGTCGAGCTGGCATATCGACATTCAACCCGCGCCATCATTTTCACCGTCATTCCCGCCCTTGTGGCGGGAACCCCTGGTTCAGCTGACACGTGAGACGCCAGCGACCTGCTTAGCAGGTCGCCCCTCCCGCACCTGCGGCCGACAGAGGGGTTCCCGCCACGAGGGCGGGAATGACGGAGCTATAAATCGTGGTCAGAGGTTTGAATGGCGATCAACCCTGCCTCGAAGCCGTCGACTGGCGCCGGACGATCTCGTACTCCAGCACGTGGTCGGCGCGCCGGTCGGTCGGTTCCTGGCCCGCCGTGATCTCGGCCGCCAGCAGGCCCAGCGCCTCGGCGGCCAGCTTGCGCACCGGCTGATGGATGGTGGTCAGCGGCGGCCACAGCGTCACCGCCGCCGAGGTGTCGTCGAAGCCCACCACGGTCAGCTCGCCCGGCACGTCCAGCTGGCGGCGATGGGCGACCGAGACGGCCGCGGCGGCCATGTCGTCGTTGCTGGCGAAGATCGCCGTCGGCGGCGGCGAGGCGTCCAGCAGCTGCTCGGCCGCCGCCAGGCCCGAGGCGAAGCTGAAGTCGCCCTGGGCGGTGACGATGCTCACGCCCTCGGCCTCGCGTACGGCGGCCAGGAACCCGGCCAGGCGTTCGGCGCTGGCCGCTTGGTCAGGATTGCCGAGGATGAAGCCCAGCCGGCGGTGGCCCAGCTCTATCAGCTCCCGAGCCATTTCGAAGGCGGCGTGGCGGTCGTCGATGCGCACGCAGATCGCGTCCCGCACGCCGTAGGCGCCCACGGCCGCCATCGGCAGCCCCGCCTTGCGCAGCACCCGCAGCACCGAGGCGGCCTCGCCCAGCGGCGGGGCCAGGATGACGCCGCCGACGCCGGCGGCCAGCAGGGTGTCGATCGCGGCCTTGTCCGGCGCGCCCCCGCCCTCGCCGCCCTTCAGCAGCACCAGGCGCGCGCCCCGGGCCGAGGCCTCCTCGAACACGCCGGTCAGGAAGTCGCTCATGAAGGCCGCGCTGGGATTGGCGTAGATGACCCCGATCCTCAGCTCCGCCGAGGTGACCAGGCTGCGCGCGGCGACGTTGGGGGTGTAGCCCAGGGCGCGGATCGCCTCATGCACCGCCGCGCGCGTCTCCGCGCCGACGTTGCTGCGGCCGTTGATCACCCGCGACACGGTCATGGCCGACACGCCGGCCCGCGCCGCGACATCGTCCATGGTCGCGCCAAGCTTGCGGACGGCCCCTCTCGGCAATCGGATCTCCCCCTCTGCGTTCGGCCCCGAACGCTACCCTCGGTCGGCGCTCGCCCGAAGCTTGACGATCATGCCTTGCGCCGCAAGGGCCGCCTGGGTGCGATTGTGGACGTTCAGCTTGCGCATCAGAGCGGTCATGTGCGCCTTGACGGTGGCCTCGGCGATGCCGAGGTCGAACGCGATCTGCTTGTTCAGCAGACCCGAGTTCACCCGCTCGAGGACCTTCAGTTGGGTCGGCGTCAGGTCGCCGGAGCCGTCGTACGCGCGCTCGGCGGCTTGTGTTCGTCTGGTCATTCGTCCCCTCGAGCCTCCACGCTTCGCTCCGTCGTCCGACGATCGTCAGACGCTGACCGCTCACCGGCCTTCTCTGGGCCGGACGACGTTCATGCCGGCCACGATATGGGCCGGCCAAACCAAAGTAAAACGAATAATGTTAGCGCAAACATGGAGCATTTGGATCGCCGTGAGGGGCGCCGCCTCAGTGGAAGTCCCGGCTTCGCAACAGGCGGCCCGACACCTTTTGGCGCACGCGCGGGGCCGGGGCGCCGGGCTCATCGCGCAGGGTCGACAGGTGGGCCGAGAGGTCGGTGAAGGTCTCGGCGACGATGTGGATCACGTTCTCGGCCCGCTGCACCCGGCCGTGGACGACCAGGAACGAGGCGGTCATCACCACGTTGCGATCGGCCTCGAAGCGGTCCTTCCAGACCACGGCGTTGGCCACGCCCGTCTCGTCCTCCAGGGTCACGAACACCACGCCCTTGGCCGTGCCCGGCCGCTGGCGGATCAGCACCAGCCCCGCCACCGACACCCGCTGACCGTCCTTGACCGACAGCAGCCGCTCGGCCGTGATCACCCCGCGCCGCGTCAGCATCGGGCGGTAGAAACCGACCGGATGAGCCTTCAGCGACAGGCTGGTGGTGCGGTAGTCCTCGGCCACCTCCTGGGTCGCGGCCATTTCCGGCAGGGCGACCTTGGCCTCGAACAGCGGCAGGCCGGCCAGCAGAGGGGCCTGGACCGGGGCCTTGTGCTCGCCCTTCAGCCCCTTAACCGCCCACAGCGCCTCACGGCGCGTGAGCCCGACCGAGGCGAAGGCGTCGGCCTCGGCCAGCAGCTCCAGCGCCTTCTGCGGCACGCCGGCCTGGGCGAACTCGCCGGGCAGGCGCGCGCCTTCGGCCCGGGCCTTCAAGAGCGGCGGGATGTCGATCTTTTCCTTCAGCCCCTTGATCTGACGAAAGCCTAGGCGGACCGCCTTCCAGCGGGGGCGCGTCTGCTGGCAGGCGATCTTGTCGGCGCGGATCCGGGGCGGCTGGAAGCCGGCCGCGCCCTTTTCCAGCGTGCAGTCCCAGTCGCTGGCCAGGATGTCCGGGGCCAGCACCTCGACCCCGTGCTCGCGGGCGTCGCGGACCAGCTGGGCGGGCTGGTAGAAGCCCATCGGCTGGGAGTTGATCAGGGCCGCGCAGAACACGTCCGGCCAGGCCCATTTGATCCAGGCCGAGACATAGACCAGCTTGGCGAAGCTGGCCGCGTGGCTTTCCGGAAAGCCGTAATGGCCAAAGCCCTCGATCTGCTTGAAGCAGCGCTCGGCGAAGTCGCGCTGATAGCCACGCCGGACCATGCCCTCGACGAACTTGTCCCGGTATTCGGCGGGGGTGCCGAGGTTGCGGAAGGTGGCCATGGCCTTGCGCAGGCCGTCGGCCTCGTCCGGCGTGAACTTGGCCGCCTCGATAGCCAGGCTCATGGCCTGCTCCTGGAACAGCGGCACGCCATAGGTGTTGCCGAGGATCTCGTAGAGCTCGTCCGGCGGCCCGTGCTCGGGCGATGGCGCGGGCCATTCCACCGGCTCGATCCCGCTGCGCCGCTTCAGATAGGGGTGGACCATGTCGCCCTGGATCGGGCCCGGACGGACGATCGCCACCTCGATGACCAGATCGTAGAACTTGCGCGGCCGCAGGCGCGGCAGCATCGACATCTGGGCCCGGCTCTCGACCTGGAACACCCCGACGCTGTCGGCCGCGCACAGCATGTCGTAGACGCCCTCGACCTCCTTGGGCACGTCGGCCAGGTCGACGATCGGCTCGCCATGGTCGTTCCGCAGCATGCCGAAGGCCCGCTGGATGGCGGTCAGCATCCCCAGGGCCAGCACGTCGACCTTCATCAGGGAGAGGCTGTCGATGTCGTCCTTGTCCCACTCGATGAAGGTGCGGTCCTTCATCGCCGCGTTGCCGATCGGCACGGTCTCGTCCAGCCGCCGCTTGGTCAGGACGAAGCCGCCGACGTGCTGCGACAGGTGGCGCGGAAAACCCATCAGCTCGGTGGCCAGGGCGACGGCGCGGGCGATCTCCGGCGCCTCCGGATCCAGGCCCGCATTGCGCAGGTGCTCCTCGGGCAGGCCCGAACCCCAGCTGCCCCAGACCGTGCCGGCCAGCAGCGAGGTGACGTCCTCGGTCAGGCCCAGGGCCTTGCCGACGTCGCGGATGGCGCTGCGCGGGCGGTAGTGGATCACCGTCCCGCAAATGGCCGCGTATTCCCGGCCGTAGCGCTCATAGACGTACTGCATCACCTCCTCGCGCCGCTCGTGCTCGAAGTCGACGTCGATGTCGGGCGGCTCGCCGCGGTTCTCGGAGATGAAGCGGGTGAACAGCAGCCGGTGCTCGGTCGGATCGATCGCCGTCACGCCCAGGCAGTAGCAGACCGAGGAATTGGCCGCCGAGCCGCGCCCCTGGCACAGAATGCCCATTTCCCGCGCCTTGTGGACGATGTCGTGCACCGTGATGAAATAGTTGGGGTAGTCCATCTTGCGGATCAGCCGCAGCTCTTCGGTCAGCTGGGCGGTGACCTTGTCGGGCACGCCGGCCGGATAGCGCCAGGCCGCGCCGGCCCAGGTCAAGTCGGTCAGGTGCTGCATGGCCGTCTTGCCGGGCGGCACCGGTTCGTCGGGATATTCCTCCTTCAGCTGGCCGAGGTCGAAACCGATGCGCTCGACGATCTCGAGGGTGCGCTCGACGGCGCGCGGCCAGCGCTCGAACAGGCGGGCCATTTCGGGCGGCGACTTGATGTGGCGCTCGGCGTTGGCCTCGAGGCGGAAGCCGGCCTCCTGGATCGAGCAGTGCTCACGCACGCAGGTGATGACGTCCTGCAGCGGCCGCCGCTCGGGGCCGTGATAGAGCACGTCGTTGGTCGCCACGATCGGCGCGCCGGCTGCCTGGCCCAGCGCGTCGAGCCGTGAGAGGCGCTTGAGGTCCTGGGCGGCGTAGGCGCGGCTGGCCGCCAGCCACGCGCGCCCGCGCAGGTCGCCGGCCATGCGGGTCAGGTCCGTCTCGAAGGTCGCGTCCAGCTTGGCCGGCGGCACGATCAGGCCCAGCTGGCCGTCCGAATGGTCCAGGAAGTCCCCCCAGGTCAGATGGCACTCGCCCTTCTCCGCCCGGCGCTGGCCGACGGTCAAAAGGCGCGTCAGCCGCGCGAACGCCTCGCGGTCGGTCGGGTAGCACAGCAGGCTGGGCGTGCCGTCTATGAAGTCCAGCCGGCAGCCGGTCAGGGCCCGGACGTTGCGCGTCTTGGCCGCCGCCCAGGCGCGGACGATCCCCGACAGGGTGTTGCGGTCGGTGACCGCGAACGCGGTCAGCCCCAGGGCCTCGGCCGCGATCGCCAGCTCCTCGGCGTGGGAGGCCCCGCGCAGGAACGAGAAGTTGGTGGTGGCCTGGAGCTCGGCATAGGCGGTCATCGACTTGCCCCCTCCGCGCTTCGCGCTCCTCCCCCGGAAGGGGAAGACGGACGCGAACCTTCCGCCCGCCTTTGGGGGCGGACGACCTCGCGAAGCGAGGTCAGGTGGGGGGAGCCGTTTTCAACCGAACAGGCCATGGATCCACCACTTCGGCGCTTCGTCGCCGCCGAACAGGCCCTGGCGATAGATCCAGAACCGGCCGCCGGCCTCGTCCTCGACGCGGTAGTAGTCACGGACCTTGCCCGGCCCGGTGTCCTGCTCGCCCGTTCCGGCGCGCCACCATTCCTGGCCGATGCGCTCGGGGCCCTCGGCGTGGCGAACGCGGTGGGACCGGCCGCGCCAGGTGAACTGGACCGGCGGGTCGTCCGGCACCTTGGCCATGGCGGTGATCGCCTCCGGCCGCTTGAACAGCCGCACCGGGCGCGGGCGGTCGGGATCCCACTGGGCCGCCGCCGGCGGGTCCAGCGGCGCGACGCGGACCACCGAACGCTCGGGCACGTGGCTCTCGAACGGGTCGGCGCGCCAGACCCGGTTCTCGCCCAGGCGGTTGACCAACCGGTCGATCAGCGGGGCCAGGGTCTCGTCGAGATTGTTCCCGGCTTCGTCGTCGAGGCGCTCCTGAGCCGCGGCCAGGGCTTCGACGCCACCGGCGTGGACAGTGACCACCTCGATGCCGAAGCCGGGGTCGACCTTGTCCAGCTTGGGGACCAGCAGCCGGGTCAGGCGCTTGGCGTCGCGGCCGATCCGCGCCAGGCCGGCCCGCACCGGATAGGCCTTGCCGTCCAGGCGGTGGAATACGACCTCGAACCGCTTGGCCCCGCGCCCCTCGGCCTCCAGCCGGGCGCAGATCAGGTCCAGCGCGTCGCCGGTCACCCGGGCCAGGTCCTCGGGCGCGCTGATCGGCTCGAAGAAGGCCAGGCGGTCGAACCACGGCGTGGCCGGGCGGCGGAAGGTCAGGGCCTCGGCGGCCATGCCCAGAGCCTGGTCCAGGCGCAGAGTCAGGGCCAGGCCGAAGCGCTTGGCCAGTTGGGCGCGCGGCAAGGCGAACAGCTGGCCGACCCGGTGCAGGCCCAGGCGCGGCAACTGGGCTTCGGCGGCGTCCTCGAGGCGCAGGGCCGCGACGGGCAGGTCCTGGATCGCCGCGCGCTGCTGTCCCGGCGGGGCGATGGCCAGGTCGTCGCCGTAGCGGGCTCCAAATCGAGCCAGGGCCCAGGCCGCCCCGGCCGTGTCGGCGATCGCCGCCCGGGCCGGCACGCCCCAGCGGGCCAGGCGGCCGACGAGGTCGACCAGCATGGCCGCCTCGCCGCCCCACAGGTGGTCGGTCCCGGTGATGTCCAGCAGCAGGCCGTCGTCGCCGTCGATGGCCACGGCCGGCGAGAACCGCACGCACCAGTCGCAGAGGGCCTCCAGCGCCGCGCGGTCGGCGGCCGGATCGTGGTCTGCCGTGACCAGGTTCGGGACCAGGGCCAGGGCGTCGGCGGCCTTCTGGCCGGCGGACAGGCCAAGGGCCCGGGCGGTCTCGTCGACGGCGGCGAGGCGACGGGTTCCGTGCTCGGAGATCAGCAGGGCGAAGGGAGCGTCCGGCGAGGCCTTGCCCCCTCCGGATCCTGCGCATCCTCCTCCCCCGGAGGGGGAAGAGGGGCCAGTATCACCCGACTTTCCGCAAGGGTTCCGCCGCCGCCACGTCGTGATCGGCCAGTTGGGACACCAGACGGAAAGGATGCGCGGCATCCGACTGCTCCAAGATCCAGCCGCCCGGGCGTCCGCCCCGGCAGCGTTCCAGTTCGACCCGCCAGCGGGAGGGTCCGAGGCCCAGCTCGCCGGCGTCCGGCTGGCTGGGGGCGGCGGCGATGCGCCAGCGGCTGAACGAGGCCGAGCCGGACACCATCCGGGGCTTTCCCGCCCCTCCTCGCCCCACTTGGCCGCCATAGGGTCTTCGGTGCAGCAGCACCCCCAAGCCGCCGCGCTTCTCGCAGGCCAGCTGCAGGCGGCGGCCGGCGGTCAGATCCGGGGCCTCGGCCTCGCCGACGGCGGCCGCCACGCCTTGCGTGGAAAGGGCGTCCTCCAGCACCGACAGCACCTCGGCCTCGTCGCGAGCTCGCACCTGGATCAGCCGTCCGGCCGGGAAGCCGAGGCCGGCCAGGCCGGGCGCGAACAGGTCGCCGCGCCGCGCCACCCAGACCACCGCCCCGGTCTTGACCCCAGTGGAGAGCAGAGACCGCAAAAGCAGACCGACAAAGGCGGCCGGGGCCGCGCCGGTCTCGTCCTCCAGACCCGCGCCCGTCACCTCGTGCCAGCCGCCCAGCGGCAGGCCGCCGCCCGGAAAGCAGCCGTCGATGGCCGGATCGCCGAACGGCAGGACCGGAGTCGGAGTCCGAGTCCCCGCTTCGATCGCGGCGATCCGGCCTCTGAGGGCCGCAAGACGCGCCTCGCGCGATCCGGCCATTCCGCACTCCTTGTTCCACTTTTGTTCTGATCTTCTCCTCTCGGAGAGTCAAGTCGACAGGCGCGGTTCCGGGGACGGCGGGGCTGCGGCACGACGTCCGCCTAGGTCCGCCGCCAAGTTGTGCCAGACTGGCGTGTCTCTAGATTCGGCGGAGCGGCATGAAGCCGGTACTCATCTTCCAGCCCGGCATGGTCGGCGACCTGTTCTTCATCCAGAAGATCGTCAAGACCTACGCCGCCACCGGCCGCCGCGTGATCATGCCCGTGCTGCGAAAGCACAGCTGGGTCTACGACACCCTGGTCATGCCGCCGAACGTCGAGACGCCGATCCTCGACGACGAGGCCTTCGACTTCCGCGACGAGATGCTGTTCCTGTCCGACAAGATCGCGATGAGCCCGATCGAGGGGCCGAACTACACCTATCTGTCGCTGTTCTTCTGCTGGCGGTACGCGCCCGAGCAGACGATGGACCTGAAGTATCAGATCGCCGGCGTGCCGATGGACGACTGGGCCGACCATGTCGAGTTGAAGCGCGATCGGGATAAAGAAGAGCGCCTGTTCCGCGAGTTGGGTCTCGACGACGGCGTCCCCTACTGCCTGATCAACGAGACCTGCAGCAGCCGCACCCTGCCCTTCCCGCACAAGGCGCCCGAGAAGGAAGTCCGCCTGCGCTTCGTCGAGGGCTACAGCCTGGTCGACTGGAGCACGGTGATCGAGCGGGCCGCGCGGATCGCTTCGGTCGACACCTCGCTGGTGCTGCTGGTCGAGGTCCTGAAGATCAGGGGCGCGCCGCTGCACGTGGTCTCGCGCTACGAGCCGCCCAGCTTTCGCGAGCTACAGAACGTGCTGAAGCTGGACTGGCTGTTCTATTTCCGGCCCGAGCATCTGGGCTACGACTGATCGGCCTCGACGCCGTCCAGCCAGGCGCGCACGACCGTCGGCCCGAAGAAGAAGCCGATGCCCAAGGTGTCGGCGACCACGTCGAAGACATCGGCGTCGCGACCGACGATCGGCAGGCCTTGCAGGATCTCGATGCCGACGCCGAAGGCCAGCAGCACCGTCCCGATCTTCCACCACCGGCTGCGCGGCAGGGCTACCGTGGCCAGGAAGGTCAGGCCGTAGAAGACGATGAAGTGCTTGGCCTTGTCCCACGGGATCAGGCCGGCGGTGTCGTCGCCGGGGGCCAAGGCCGCGTACAGGGTGAAGACCGTGGCGGCGACGAACACCAGGAAGCCGGGCCAGCTGATCTTGCGGGGACGAAACAGGGACATGAACCGCCTTTGTCCTGGATCCTCCCCCGCGTCGCGGGGGAGGATCTTCAGGTCCTAGCCTCAGAACGTCAGCGCGCGCGCTTCCTTCACGTGCGGCAGGGCCTGGATCTTGGCCAGCAGGGCCGCGTCCGGAGCCTGGTCGACGCCGACCAGGGCGATCGCGTCCTCGTCGGCCGACAGGCGGCCCAGGTTGAAGGTGGCGATATTGACGCCCGCTTCGCCCAGCAGCATGCCCAGCGCGCCGATGAAGCCCGGCTTGTCCAGGTTGTTGATGTAGAGCATGGCCGGCGAGAAGCCCGCGTCCAACTCCATGCCCTTGACCTCGACGACGCGCGGGGCGCCGGCGATCACCGTGCCGGCGAAGGCGCGCTTGCCCTTCTCGGTGGTGATGGTGATCCGCATCAGGCTGTCATAGGTGGGGCTGACCTCCTGGCGGCTCTCCGAGACGGTGATGCCGCGCTCCTTGGCCACGGCCGGAGCGGAGACCATGTTGATCTCGGCCAGCATCGGCTTGAGGATCCCGGCCAGCGCCGCCGAGGTCATCGGCTTGACGTTCAGCTTGGAGACCTCGCCCTCGAAGGCGATGTCGATGGCGGAGATGCCGAAGTCGACCATCTGGCCGGCCAGGGCGCCGATCTTCTCGGCCAGGGCCACGAACGGCTTCAGCTTGGGGGCTTCTTCCGCGGTGATCGAGGGGCTGTTCAGGGCGTTGGTGACCGCGCCGGTCAGCAGGTAGTCGCTGACCTGCTCGGCGACCTGCAGGGCCACGTTCTCCTGGGCTTCGGTGGTGCTGGCGCCCAGGTGCGGGGTGGCCACGACCTTGTCCGAGCCGAACAGCGGATTTTCCTTGGCCGGCTCGGTGACGAACACGTCGAAGGCCGCGCCGCCGACGTGACCGTCGTCGAGCAGCTTGCGCAGCGCCGCCTCGTCGACCAGGCCGCCGCGGGCGCAGTTGACGATCAGCACGCCCTTCTTGGTCTTGGCCAGGTTCTCGGCCGACAGGATGTTGCGGGTCTTGTCGGTCAGCGGGGTGTGCAGGGTGATGACGTCGGCGCGGGCCAGAAGCTCTTCCAGCTCGACCTTCTCGACGCCCATTTCCACGGCGCGCTCGGGCGACAGGAACGGGTCATAGGCCACGACCTTCATCTTCAGGCCCAGGGCGCGGTCGGCGACGATGCCGCCGATATTGCCGGCCCCGATCAGGCCCAGGGTCTTGGCGTACAGCTCCACGCCCATGAAGCGGTTCTTCTCCCACTTGCCGGCCTGGGTCGAGGCGTCGGCCTGGGGCAGCTGGCGGGCCAGGGCGAACATCATGGCGATGGCGTGCTCGGCCGTGGTGATCGAGTTGCCGAACGGGGTGTTCATCACCACCACGCCCTTGGCGGTGGCGGCCGGGATGTCGACATTGTCGACGCCGATGCCGGCCCGGGCGATGACCTGCAGCTTGTGGGCGGCGGCGATCACGTCCTTGTCGAGCTTGGCGCCCGAGCGGATGGCGATGCCGTCATAGTCGCCGATCACGGCGATCAGCTCGTCCTTGGTGAGGCCGGTCTTGATGTCGAAGTCGACGCCGCGGTTCTTGAAGATGTCGACGGCGGCGGGGCTGAGCTTGTCAGCGATGAGGACGCGGGGAGCCATGTGAGGTGTTCCTTGCGGAGAATGTCTGGGAAGAGCCCCCTCCACCGCCGTTCGGCGGTCCCCCTCCCCCGAAGGGGGAGGAAGGGTTTCAACGTGCCCTTCTTCCCCCTTCGGGGGAGGAGCGCGCAGCGCGGAGGGGGCCAGTACTAAAGGCTTAAGCGGCGGCCAGCTCGGCCGAGACGGTGGCGAAGGCCCAGTCGAGCCACGGCGTCAGGGCCTCGAGATCCGAGGCTTCCACCGTGGCGCCGCACCAGATGCGCAGGCCGGCCGGGGCGTCGCGATAGCCGCCGATGTCGAGGGCCGCGCCCTCCTTCTCGAGCAGGCTGGCCAGCTTCTTGGCGAAGTCGGCCTGGGCGTCTTCCGGCAGGGCGGCGATGGTGGGATCGACCACCTTTAAGCACACCGAGGTGTTGGAGCGGATCTCCGGCGTGGCCGCCAGGAAGTCCACCCACGGGGTCTTGGCGACCCAGTCGGCCAGCACGGCCAGGTTCTGGTCGGCGCGGGCCTGCATGGCTTCGAGACCGCCGATCGAAGCCGCCCATTTCAGGGCGTCCAGCGCATCCTCGACACAGAGCATCGACGGCGTGTTGATCGTCGCGCCCTCGAAGATGTCGGCGGCGATCTTGCCCGCTTTCGTCATGCGGAACAGCTTCGGCATCGGCCAGGGCGGCGTGTAGCTTTCCAGGCGGGCCACGGCGCGCGGCGACAGGATCAGGATCCCGTGCGCGCCCTCGCCGCCCAGCGCCTTCTGCCAGGAGAAGGTCACGACATCGAGCTTGTCCCAGTCCAGGTCCTGGGCGAAGGCGGCGCTGGTGGCGTCGCAGATGGTGATGCCTTCACGGTCGGCCGAGATGAAGTCGGCGTTCGGGACGCGCACGCCCGAGGTCGTGCCATTCCAGGTGAAGACCAGGTCCTTGGCCGGATCGACCTTGGACGTGTCGGGCAGCTGGCCGTACGGGGCGCTGAGCACCTCGACGTCGGGCAGCTTCAATTGCTTGGTGACGTCGGTGACCCAGTCCTTGCCGAAGGACTCGAAGGCCAGCAGCTGGACAGGGCGCGCGCCGAGCATCGACCACATGGCCATCTCGACGGCGCCGGTGTCCGAACCGGCGACGATGCCGATCAGGAAGTCGGCGGGGACTTCCAGCACTTGCCGCGTCTGGTCGATGGCGGCCTTCAGGCGGCCCTTGCCCAGCTTCGACCGGTGCGAGCGGCCGAGGACGGCGTTCTGGAGATTTTCGGGGGTCCAGCCGGGGCGCTTGGCGCACGGGCCGGAAGAGAACTCGGGACGCGCCGGGCGGATCGCCGGCTTGGCGAGGGTCGTAGTCACTGCGATGTCTCCCATCCTTGCAGATGGACTGCATCCCGTTGGGGGGATGTGGCCCGCCGGCGAGAAACAGCGTTCGCGGGCAAAAGGCAAGGAGAGATTTGTCGCGAGGAGCCGATTTGGCCGCGCTCAGGGAAATTATTTTGCGACCGCTCGACGCGAACGCCAAGCCAGCGCCACGCCCGCCAGCAAGCAGATCAGCACGCCCAGGCTGACCAGGTTATTCACCATGACAAAGAGGTTGTCGTACCGTCTGGCCGCCACGAGGTAATAGGCGTGAAGGCTGAACTGCACGCCCTGCAGGAGGACGGCGACGCCCAGCCAGCGGGTGGTGTGGCGCAACGCCAGGAGCAGCAAGCCCAGGGCCAACACACCGTCCAGGGCCAAGAAGACGCCCCGCGCAAGTTCCTTGTCGCGAATAAGGCCTGCCAGGACGACGGCGAGCCAAGTCCCCAGCAACAACGCCGCGCCGCTGCGCTCGGGCCGTGCGCCCCATCGCCACGCGCCGATGCACGTGACCGCAAGCAGCAGCCAATTGACCAAATACAACAGCTGTAAAGGAGCAAGCATGCTTTGGGCCTCTAAACCAGATTAGAGGCCCAAAGGTATTAAACTATTGCAATGTCGCTTTGTCGAAACCTCAGACGGCCTCGCGCAAGCCGGTCGGGCCTTCTAGGCCTTTCTCAGGCGGAAGGTTACCGACCATGCTGGTGCGGATGCCGAGCCGCAGACGGCTTTCATCCAGCTGGGTGTGCGCCTCGACGATCGCCGTCCGCGCGACGATGAGCGCCTGCATGGCGTCCGCGACCTTGACGCTGACGCCGTGGCCAAACGTGGCCGCCAAGTTCAGATCCTTACGGGCTTGCACCAGCTCGGCCATCATTTCAGCGACTTGCGCCGTCGCGGCGTCCACCGCCGCTTCAGTCGCGTACAACTTGTTGGTCACACGCTTTGCAACAAAAACCTTTTCCACGCCCGCCTCCGTTAACGAAACACTAAGAGGAAAGGTAAATAGAATGTTAAAGCAAAGCAATCCAGAAATGAGCGTTAGCGTTGTTTTGTCGCGTGACTCTCGCTCGCCTTGGAAGCGAACCGTTAGGAACCTTGCGTCACACTGTCGCGACAACTGAGTTCCTGGACGCTGATGAGCGACAGCCACAACAACAACGCGAGTAGTGCGTCGACACACGCACCGCTACAGGCGCGCATTGCTGGCGTAGCCTTGGCCACGACCGTGCTGGCGCTCGTGGCCGCGTGCCTATGCTTCATGTTGCAGCAATGGAGCGTGGCCCGTCAGGAAGCCCGCGCCAATCACGAGATTCTGGCCCAGATGGCCGCCGCCGGCGCCGCGGCGCCGCTGGCCGATCACAACATGGTCGGCGTCTATCGGGCGCTGGAGGCCGTGGCCAAGGCGCCTAACGTGGCGGCCGTGCGCATCATCGACACCCGGGGCCGGACCGTCGCCCAGCTGGGCGCGGCCAATCCGACCGACGCCGACACCATGGTCCGTCCAATCAAGCTCTCCTCGCAGAAGGTCGGCACCTTGGTTCTCGTCGCCCAGCATCCGGGCCTGGGCCAGACCCTGGCCCGCGACCTAGCCTTGACCGGCGCCCTGTTCTTCGGCGCCGCGGGCCTGGCGATCCTGCTGGCCAACAGCCTGGCCCGCCGCCTGGCCCGGCCGATGGAGCGCCTTTCGAAAGCCATGCACGACACCGCGGTCGGCGGCCGGTTCAAGGCCGTCGAGCAGACCGCCGACGACGACGTGTTCCGCAGCCTGACCGACAGCTTCAACCACCTGGTGATGCGGCTGCAGACCAATGACCACGACCTGCGCGGCGCCATGGCCGAGCTGGTCAAGGCCCGGGACGACGCCAACGCCGCCAACGTGCTGAAGTCGCACTTCCTGGCCAATATGAGCCACGAGATCCGCACCCCGCTGAACGGCGTGCTGGCCATGGCCGAGGTCATGGCCATGGACGACCTGGCCCCCGCCCAGCGCGAGCGCCTGTCGGTGATCCGCGACTCCGGCGGCCTGCTGCTGGGCGTGCTCAATGACGTGCTGGACCTGTCCAAGATCGAGGCCGGCCGCCTGGAGACCCAGGACCGCCCGTTCGACATCGCCCAGCTGGCCCAGGCGATCCGCGAGACCTACGGACCCCAGGCCCGCGACAAGGGCCTGGCGTTCGAGGTCGCCGTGGCCCCCGAGGCGCAAGGCCTGTGGCGCGGCGACGCCGACCGGCTGCGCCAGATCCTGGGCAACCTGATCGCCAACGCCCTGAAGTTCACCCTCGAAGGCGCGGTCGCCATCCGCTTCGCCTCGGCCGAGGACGGCGACGGCCTGCGGATCGACGTGGCCGACACCGGCATCGGCATCTCGCCCGAGATCCTGCCGCGCCTGTTCGACAAGTTCGTCCAGGCCGACAGCTCGACCACTCGCCGCTTCGGCGGCTCGGGCCTGGGCCTGGCCATCTGCCGCGAGCTGGCCAATCTGATGGGCGGCTCGATCAAGGTGCAGAGCCGCGAAGGCCGCGGCTCGACCTTCACCGTCCGGGTCGCCCTGCCTCGTGAGGAGACGCCGGTCGACGTCCACTATATCGACGACGACCACCCGGCAGAATCGCCCGCCGACACCACCTGCCTGCGGGTGCTGGCCGCCGACGACAATCCGACCAACCAGAAGGTGGTCGAGGCCGTCCTCGCGCCGCTAAACGCCGAGGTCGTGCTGGTCGACGACGGCGCGGCCTGCGTCGAGGCCTGGAAGGCCGCCCAATTCGACATCGTGCTGATGGACATCCACATGCCCGGCATGGACGGCGTCGAGGCCGCCCAGGCGATCCGCGCGCTGGAAGCCGCCGAGGGCCGCCCGCGCACGCCGATCGTGGCGGTCACCGCCAACGCCCTGGCCCACCAGGTCGAGGGCTATCTGGCCGCCGGCATGGACGGCCACGTGGCCAAGCCGATCGAGGTGACCAAACTCTACGCCGCCATCGAACAGGCCATGGCCGCCGCCCGCATGGCCCAAGCCGCGTAACGCCACTCGCTCCGTCGGAGATGAACACAACACAACGAGCGGCTCAGAACCGCTTCAGGCGTCGTGTGTTTTTCTTGGCTCAACGTCGCTCCCCCCGGATCGACGCGAAGTCAAAGAGGAACCGAACCGATGAAAAAGATCCTGATTTCGATCGCCGCGGTCTCGGCCCTGGCGGCCGCCACCGTCCCCGCCGTGGCCTCGGCCCAACCGATCGACCAGCGCGAAGCCCAGCTTGACCGCCGCATCGACATTGGCCTGCGCAACGGCTCGCTGACCCGTGGCGAGGCCTACCGCCTGCGCGCCGAGCTGCGCGACATCGACCGTCTCGAATACCGCTATCGCCGCGACGGCCTGAACGGCTGGGAGCGCGCCGACCTCGACCGCCGCCTGGACCGCATAAGCGCCCAGGTCCGCTTCGAGCGCCATGATCGTGACTATGGCTACGGCTATGGCCGCGATCGTGACCACCGCGACGACTATCGTCCGCGCTGGTAACCACCTGAGCTAGGCCGGCTCCACCCGGAGCCGGCTCTCCAGTACCGTGAAGCCGCGGCCGCGCAACAGAACGCGCGCGCCGCGGCTTTCGCATTCCAGGTCCCCGCCCCTACCGGGATAGGCCTGGTGGAACTTCAGGACGCCTTGTCCCAGCTTGTCGCCATACAGCGGCATCAGGATGCAGTGGGCCGAGCCGGTGGTCGGATCCTCCGGGATGCCGAAGCCCGGCGCGAAGAAGCGGCTGACCACGGCATAGGGCCGGTCGGCGTCCGCGAGGGCCACGACCACCGTCTGGCCCGGACCACCGTGGGCCTCGCCGCCGATCTTGCTCAGGGCCGCCAGATCCGGCTTCAATCCGCGCACCGCCGACTCATCCGCCATCACCGCGACCAGATACGCGCCCGCCCACACCTCGACGGGCTGGGCGCTCAGGGCTTCGGCGAGGCCTTCGGGAACGTCCGTGCGGCGCGGCGGATCGGCCGGAAAGTCCATCTCCAGCCCCGTCGCCGTCCGCTTGACCGTCAGCGGACCCGAGAGGGTATCGAAGGTCAGCAGCGGGACGTCGACGCCCAGTTCCTCGAACAGCATGTGCGCCGCCGCCAGGGTGGCGTGGCCGCAGAGCGGGGCTTCGAGGGCGGGCGTGAACCAGCGCAGGCCAAACCGCGCCGGGTCCTCGGTCTTCAGCAGGTAGGCCGTCTCGGCCTGGTTGTTCTCGGCCGCCAGGGTCTGCATCCAGGCATCGGACGCCCAAGCCTGGAGAGGCTCGACCACACAGGCGGGATTGCCCTTGAACGGGCCGCTGGCGAAGGCGTCGATGGTCCACTGGCGCATGAGAAGCTCCTCAGATGGACATCGCTGTTATGCGCGGCGGCGGCGGCCCGCAAAGCCTTTATTGTCCCGGTGACAATGAAATCCGATCACCCCTCGACCGTGATCTCCGGCCACCGCGCCTTGGCCGAGCCCGTGGTGCGCTCCCAACCGCCCGCGCCCTTGACCCGCAGGGGGTTGGGCCGCAGTCGCATGGCGAATAGGTCCTCGAGGCCGAACGGCGCCCAGACCCGCAAGCTGTCGTCCTTGTCCAGCCGCACGCCGACGCAGAAGGCGGTGGCCACGAAGCGCTTCAGGGCCGCGGCGCTGTCCTCCAGCGGCGGATAGGGCTCGTCGCCGCCGAACTTCTTCTCGAACCACAGGTGCACGCGGGCCTGGTTGCGGACTTCCACCAGTTCGCGCAGAGGCGGCTCGAACGCGGCGGCGACGCGTCGGATGACCACGTCCTCGGCCTCGTAGCTGGTGTCGCCGTCGTCGTGATAGGCGACGTCGTAGTCCTTGATCCCATAGGCCGGGTCGCGGCCGGTCAGGTGGTTCCAGACCGGCTGGTACACAGCGCCCGAGAAGATCATCCAGTCGGGCAGGTCCAGATCGCGGACGGTGCGCAGCACTTCCCAGGTCGTCGGCGTGGCGCGGATGATCTCGACGAGGCGCTGTTCGAGGTCCTGGCTCATTTCCGAAACATCCAGCCGTGGTCGAGGGGACCATGGCCGCGGCCGAGGCCGGGCGCGCGCAACATGGCTTCGTGAACATAGTTCCAGGCGCGGGCCACGGCCTGCTCCAGCGGCAGGCCCTGGGCCAGGCCCGTGGCGCAGGCGCTGGCCAGGGTGCAGCCGGTGCCGTGGGTATGGCGGGTGTCGATCCGCTCGCCCTCGAAGGTGGTCTCGCCTTCTGGCGTGATCAGCACGTCGACGACGCGCGCGCCGTCAATGTGGCCGCCCTTCATCAGCACCGCCCGCGCGCCCATCGCCAGCAGCGCCTCGCCGGCGCGGCGCAGGTCGTCGGTGGTCTCGACCGTCAGACCGGTCAGGGCGGCGGCCTCGGGCGCATTGGGCGTCAGCAGGGCCGCGCGCGGGATCATCAGACTCTTCACCGCGCCGACCGCGGCCTGGGCCAATAGCGCCGCGCCGCCCTTGGCGACCATGACCGGATCGACGACGGCGGGGACGCCCCCCGTCCGCGTCTTCTGGGCGTGGTCGATGGCGGCGGCCACGGTCTCGACCACGGCGGCGTCGCCCAGCATGCCGGTCTTGATCGCGTCGGCGCCGATATCGTCCAGCACGGCCCGCGCCTGGGCCGCGATCACGTCCAGCGGGATCGGATGGACGCCGGTGACACCCAGGGTGTTCTGCACCGTCACGGCGGTGATGGCGGTGGCCGCATAGCCGCCCAGGGCGGTGATCGTCTTGATATCGGCCTGGATCCCCGCGCCGCCGCCGGAATCCGAGCCGGCGATGACGAGGACGCGACCTTGGGGGGTGAGAGGCATCCGGGCTGTTTAGGCGGGAATCGGACGGAGCGTAAGATGCTCCCCCGCGATGCGGGGGAGCTGTCGCGGAGCGACTGAGGGGGCGCTTGCTGCGAATGCCGAGCTAGCCCCCTCCGGCCCTCTAGGCCACCTCCCCGCATCGGCGGGAGGAGGATCTCAGGCCGCCTGCATCGCGTGCCGCCAGGCGCCCGCAAGCACGCCGGGACGGATCGGCTTCTGGACCACGACGCCGTCGTCCTGGTCATTCAGGGCCTTGGCGTGGCCGGTCACATAGACCACCGGGATCGGTCCCAGGTGGGCCATGATCATCTTGACCGCCTCGACGCCGGTGCCGTCGATGATGCGGTAATCGGCGGTGATCAGGTCGGGTTTTCGCTTCAGGGCGCTATCGAGCGCCTCCAGCGGGCTGTCGGCGATGGCGATGCTGGTGAAGCCCTGCTCCTTGAGCAGTTCCTCGATTTCCAGAGCGATCAGGATCTCGTCTTCGATGATCAGGGCGTGTCGCGGGCGCATCTTGCGAGTGCTTTCGAATGGCCGTCCCCGGATATTTAAGCGCGGTGATTCTCCAACCCGCAAGCGAGGCGGACGATCCGCCGCAACCCAGACTCGCGCGCGAGTGCGCCGAGCGCTTATGGGACAAGGGGTTCCCCGCCGACGCTTCAACTCGCTTTGATCGCGGCCTGCACGTCCAGGGCCTGAACCGTCTCGCGCACGTCGTGGACCCGCACGGCCGCCACCCCCGCCGCCGCCCCGGCCAGGTGCGCCGCCAGCGAGCCGCCCAGCCGATCGCTGGCCTCGCCGGCCGAAGGATCCAGGCCGGCGATGAAGCGCTTGCGGCTGGCCCCCAGCAGGACCGGATAGCCCAGGGCCACGAAGCGCGGCAGGGCCGCCAGCAGGGCCAGGTTGTGGGCGAGGGTCTTGCCGAAGCCGATGCCCGGATCCAGCCAGATCTTCTCCTTGGCCACCCCGGCGGCCATGGCCGTGAAGGCCCGGGCCAGCAGGAAGGCCTCGACCTCGGCCACCACGTCGTCGTAGCGCGGGTCGTCCTGCATCGTCCCCGGCTGGCCTAGCATGTGCATCAGGACGACGTCGCAGCCCAGCTCGGCCGCGACCTCGGGGGCGTCGGGCGAGACGCGCAAGGCGGCGACGTCGTTCCAGATCGTGGCCCCGGCCTTGACCGCCGCGCGGGCGACGCCGGGCTTCATGGTGTCGATCGAGATCGGGATGTCGCTTGCCTTGCGGATCGCCTCGATCAGTGGAACCACCCGCAGGATCTCGTCGAACTCGGACACTGGCGTCGAACCGGGCCGGGTGCTCTCGCCGCCGATATCCAGGATGTCGGCGCCCTGGGCGATCAGCCGGCGCGCGTGCTCGATCCCGTCGGCGGCCGACAGGAACTGGCCGCCGTCCGAGAAGCTGTCGGGCGTGACATTGACGATCCCCATGACCTTGGGGCGCGCGAAGGGAGAGCCGCTGTCCATCGGGCGGGTTCTACGCCTCGCGCAGCATCCGGTCGACCCGGCCGGCCAGGTCGGCGACCGCGAAGGGCTTGGTCAGCACCTCCATGCCGGGCTCGATATGGCCATGGTTCAGGACGGCGTTCTCGGCATAGCCGGTGATGAACAGCACCTTCAGCGCGGGCCGCAGGGTGCGGGCTGCGTCGGCGACTTGCCGGCCGTTCAGGCCTCCGGGCAAGCCGACGTCGGTGAGCAGCAGGTCGATGTCGGTGTTCGATTGCAGGATCCGCAGGCCGCTCGCGCCGTCCTGCGCCTCCAAGCAGGCGTAGCCCAGGTCGGCCAAGGCGTCGACGACCAGCATCCGCACGGTCGGCTCGTCGTCGACCACCAGCACGGTCTTGCCCGCCTTGGCCGGGATCGGGCTGGCGACCTTGTCGAGCGTCTCGACCTCTTCCTCGCCCAGATGGCGCGGCAAGTAGAGGCAGACCGTGGCGCCCTCGCCCACCTCCGAACAGATCCGCACGTGGCCGTCCGACTGGCGGGCGAAGCCATAGACCATCGACAGGCCCAGCCCCGTGCCCTGGCCGATCGGCTTGGTGGTGAAGAACGGATCGAACACCCGCTCCAGCGTCGCCTTGTCGATGCCTATGCCGGTGTCGCTGACGCAGATCGAGACGTATTGGCCGGGCTCCAGGCCGTGGTCGCGAGCCGTGTGAACGTCCAGCCAGCGGTTGCCGGTCTCGATCGTGATCTTGCCCCCGTCGGGCATGGCGTCGCGGGCGTTGATGCAGAGGTTGAGGAGCGCGTTCTCCAGCTGGTTGGCGTCGACCAGGGTCGGCCACAGGTCGGCGGCGGCGACGGTCTCGATCTGGACGCCGGGCCCCACCGCGCGCCGCGCCAGCTCGACGAAGTCGGTCATCAGCCGGTTGATGATCACCGGCTTCGGAGCAAGGGTCTGGCGGCGCGAAAAAGCCAGCAAGCGGTGGGTCAGGGCGGTCGCCCGCCGCGCCGCGCCCTGGCCGGCGGTCAGGTAGCGCTCGACATCGCCGGGCCGCCCCTGGGCCAGGCGCGCGCCGATCATTTCGAACGCGCCGGAAATGCCGGCCAGCAGGTTGTTGAAGTCGTGAGCCAGGCCGCCGGTCAGCTGACCCACGGCCTCCATCTTCTGGGCCTGACGCAGGGCCTCCTCGGTCCGTTCGCGCTCGGCCAGGGCCTCGGCGACGCGCGCCTCCAGCGTCTCGTTCAGGTGGCGCAGCTCGGCCTCGGCCCGTTTTCGGGCCGTGACGTCCTGGAACAGCACCGCCACCTGGCGCAGCTCCGGCGGCTCGATGCGGAACGCCGCCAGCTCCAGATGCCGGCCCGTGGCCACCAGCTCCTGCTCGAAGCGGATCGGCTGGCCGGTGCGCAGCACCGCGCCGTAGCGTTCGACCCAGCTGCCGGCCTCCGCCGGGACCATGTCGCGCACCTTCTGGCCGATCACGTTGGGCAGGCCGGTATGACGCTCGAAGGCCTGGTTGGCCATGACGTGGACGTAGTCGCTGAGCGGCCCGAACGGGCCGTCCAGGAACTCGATCACGCAGAAGCCCTCGTCCATCGACTCGAACAGGGTGCGGTAACGGCGCTCGTTCTCGTGATGGTCCTGCTCGCGGCGAACGCGCTCGGTGATGTCGTTGCAGAGGATGTGGACGCCGGCGACCGCGCCGGCCTCGTCGCGCACCGGCGCGAACATCAGGTTGCACCAGGCCGCCTCGCCGTCAGCGCGGGAGAAGTCGACGTATTCGCGCACGACGCTCTCGCCCGCCTGGGCCTGCGCCAGCATCGGCGCGCCCGCGGCGATGGGAAATACCGACGCGAACGGCGCGCCCAGGACGGCGGCGTTGGCGGCCAGCAGCGAACGGGCCGCGTCGTTGTGCAGGATCACGCCCTCGGGACCCCAGGCCAGGAACGACGGGATCGGCGAGGCCAGCATCAGGCCGGCGGCGATCTTCAGCGCCGCGGGCCAGGTCTCGGGCGCGCCCAGCGAGGAGTCCGACCAGTCACGCTCCGCCATCGCCACGCCGATCTCGCCGCCGCCGGCCAGGAAGGCCGGAACGGGGAGCGAGACGCGGTGCGAGCCCGGAAGCTCGTCATTGGCGGTCATGGCTTCCAAATAGAGGGGCCCCCAATACGCATGGGCGGCCACGCTTGAATGGCCCGCCCGGAACAGAGGTCACCCCCTGTCGCCTGGGAAAAGCCTCGATTGGACGTCGGGTTCCCGACCTGGCGGCAATGGATGGGCCAAAACCCGCAAACGCGGGAAAGAAACAACCCAGACAAGAAAAAAGCCGGCTCTTTCGAGCCGGCTTCGGTCTTTGATCTGACGTGCTTAGGCGGTGACGCTGGCGCCCGCGCCCGGGGACAGCGGCACCAGAGACGGGGCGACGACCGTTTCCTTGGTCTCTTCCTCGTCGCGCTTGGGGACCTCGCCCTTCATGACGCCGATGATCTCGTCGCCGCTCAGGGTCTCGAACTCCAGCAGGGCCTTGGCCACCAGGTGCAGGTGGTCCAGCTCCTCGGTGAGAATCCGGCGGGCCTCGTCCTCGCCGCCCTTGACCAGGCGACGCACCTCGCTGTCGATCTTGATCATCGTCTCGGGCGAGACGTTCTGGGTGCGGGCCACCGAGTGGCCCAGGAACACCTCGTCCTGGTTGTCGCCATAGGCCACGGTGCCCAGCTCGTCCGAGAAGCCCCAGCGGGTGACCATGTTGCGGGCCAGGCTGGTGGCGGCGCTGATGTCGCTGGACGCGCCCGAGGTGATCTTTTCCTTGCCGAAGATCAGCTCCTCGGCGACCCGGCCGGCCATCATGATCGCCAGGCGCGAGGTCATCATGTCGTAGCTCATCGAGTAGCGATCGCCCTCGGGCAGCTGCATGACCATGCCCAGGGCCCGGCCGCGCGGCACGATCGTGGCCTTGTGGACCGGATCGGCGACAGGCACCCGCAGCGCCACCAGGGCGTGGCCGCCCTCGTGATAGGCGGTCAGCTTCTTCTCGGCGTCGCTCATGGCCATCGAGCGGCGCTCGGCGCCCATCATGACCTTGTCCTTGGCCTGCTCGAAGTCCTGCATGGTGACCATGCGGCGGTTCTTGCGGGCGGCCAGCAGGGCGCCTTCGTTGACCAGGTTGGCCAGGTCCGCGCCCGAGAAGCCCGGGGTGCCCCGCGCCAGCGTCTTGACGTCGACGTCGGCGGCCAGCGGCACGTTCTTCATGTGGACGCGGATGATCTTCTCGCGGCCGGCCACGTCGGGGTTCGGCACAACGACCTGGCGGTCGAAGCGGCCCGGACGCAGCAGGGCCGGATCCAGCACGTCGGGACGGTTGGTGGCGGCGATCAGGATGATGCCTTCGTTGGCCTCGAAGCCGTCCATCTCGACCAGCAGCTGGTTGAGGGTCTGCTCGCGCTCGTCGTTGCCGCCGCCCAGGCCGGCGCCGCGATGGCGACCGACGGCGTCGATTTCGTCGATGAAGATGATGCAGGGCGCGTTCTTCTTGGCCTGCTCGAACATGTCGCGCACGCGGCTGGCGCCGACGCCGACGAACATCTCGACGAAGTCCGAACCCGAGATGGTGAAGAACGGCACGCCGGCCTCACCCGCCACGGCGCGGGCGATCAGCGTCTTACCGGTGCCTGGAGGGCCGACCAGCAGGGCGCCCTTGGGGATCTTGCCGCCCAGGCGCTGGAACTTGGCCGGATCCTTCAGGAAGTCGACGACCTCCTGCAGCTCTTCCTTGGCCTCGTCGACGCCAGCGACGTCCTCGAAGGTGATGCGGTTCTTGTTCTCGGTCAGCAGCCGGGCCTTGGACTTGCCGAAGCCCATGGCCCCCTTCGCCCCGCCCTGCATCTGACGCATGAAGAACAGCCAGACGCCGACGACCAGCAGGATCGGCAGCAGCTGGACGAGGATGGCCAGGAAGCTGATCGAGCCGCTCTTGAACTTCACGTCGGCGTTCTTGGCCACCATGCGGTTGACCAGTTCGTCGGAATTGATCGGCGCGTTGACCGTCAGCACCTTGTTGTCGGCGGTCTTGGCGACCACGGTCTGGCCCGAGATCTCGGCCGATTTGACCCGGCCGGCGTCGACGTCCTTGAGGAGCTGCGAATAGCTGACTTCGCCGCCGCTTTTGGTTCGGGCGTTCTGGCTGACGACGAACACGCCCGCCAGCACCGCGACGATCACCAGCCAGATGGCCAGGTTCCTGAAATTCATACGCTTCGTCTTCCCAACGATAGGTCTTGACCAACCAAGATAGGCGGTCAGGAGCACTTGCGCCACGCGCGTGACATCAGGTCACGGATTCTTGGTCATAAAGACCGATCGCCGACCTGAAACGATCCAGAACGAGCAAGCGGATCCATCCGCCTCCTTCGACTGCAAGCTCCGGGCCGTCAAGCGGAGCAGGAACGGGCGCCGCGCCATGCCGCAGGACCAGCGGCAACGAGGGCCGCGCCGCCGCCGGCGCGATCGAGAGGCTCGCACGCTGCTCCGGCGACAGGCTGGAAGCCCGCCCCTTCAGCGCCGTGACGGTCAGGGGCGCGTCGCCGGCCGTGATCTCCCAGCGGCCGTCCCAGACGCCAGTCTCGCCGGGCGCCAGGGCCAGCGGGGCGAGGCCGCCGCGCGCGGTTTCGCCGGCGTCGCGACAGATCAGGACCTCGTCTCCCGCCTCGACCCGCGCCCCGGCCAGGGTGGCGGCGAAGACTTCTCCCGAACGCAAGCGCTCGACCAGGCGCGACAGGCGCTCGCCGCGCGGCGGCCGCTCGGTTCCAGCCGCGCACAGCAGGGCGGCGGCGAGAGGGGCGGCGGCGACGTCGCGCGGCAGGCGGATCGCGCCCGCCGCATCGACCGCGAAGGTCGGCGGCGGAGACCCTGGCGTCTCGACCGGGAGGATCTCGTCCGCCCCCGCGGCGCGCGCCCGCGCCCGGGCGTAGCGGAGGTCGTCGTTGGCGGGATCGTCCAGCCAGGTCTCGCCCTTGGCGGTCAGGGCTTCGCGGATGGCCGCTCGCGTCAGGGACAGCATCGGCCGCAGCAGGAAGACGCCCCGTCCCTCCGGCCAGACGGGCGACGGCGCCCATTCGCGCGGATCGGAGACGCTGGAGCCCTCGGCCCGCATGGCCGCGCCCTCGGCCAGGTCGCTGGCGGTGTGGCCCAGCAGCAGCACCTTGGCCCTGGCCGCGCGGGCGGCGTCCGCCAGCAGGGCGTGGCGGGCGCGGCGGGCGGCGGCGGGCAGGCCGGTCGCGGGCTTGTCGCCCGTCCAGGTCAGGGCGCGCGCCTCGGCGCCCAGCGCACGGGCCTTGGCGAGCGCATCGGCGGTCCAACGGGCGCTGTCGGACTGCAGTTGATGATCGACGGTCAGGGCCAGCACGGAACGGTCATGCGCCCGGGCCCAGTCCAGGACCGTCTTCAGCAGGAAGAGGGAATCACCGCCGCCGGAAAAGCCGACGGCGAGCGGGGCGGCGGAAACAGCATCGAGCCGTCGATCGAGAACGGCTCGAACCGTCCCTACGAACACTTCGCCGCGACGCGGGTCGAGGCGGCGCGCGAGACCACCTGGGCCGGGGCCTTGGGGTAGCGCTTGGTCAGCTCGTCTAGGGTCCGGCACGCCTCGGTGGTCTTCCTCAGGGCGACCATCGAGCGGGCTAGCTTCAGGGTGGCGTCCGGCGCCCAGCTCGTCTGCGGCCAGCCACGGATCGCGCCGATATAGCTTCCCGCCGCGTCCGAATAGGCCTCGCGCACGAACTGGGTCTCGCCCAGCCAGTAGCGGGCCTCCGGCGCCTTGGCGTTGTCTGGATAGTTGGCGACATAGGCCGAGAAGGCCTGCTCGGCGTTGGCGTAGTCGCCGGCCAGCAACAGGTCCTTGGCCTGCTTGAAGGCCACGGCCGGTTCGGCCGGCGGCGCGGGCGGCGGCGGTACGGTTCCGCCAGCGAGCGGCAGGCTCCCGGAAGTCTGGGCGGCGACCTGGGCGGCGGTCGCGGCCTGCAGGTCCGCGAGGGTCTTTTCGACGGCGGCCAGGCGCTGCTCCAGGGCGTCGGCGCGGGCCTTCTGCTCGGCGCTGCTCCGACGAGCCTGGTCGAGATCGTGGGTCACGGTCTCGTTCTGGCCGTTCAGCTTGGTCAGGGTCTGTTCCAGGTCGCCGACCCGCTCGTTCAAGGCGGCGATCTGCGCGTCGGTCTCGGCCGGCTGAACCACCACCGGCTTGCCGGTGTCGCGGCCCTGGAAGACGATCGCGCGCAGCTCGCGCACCACCTTCTCCATCCGCTCGACGCGCTTGGCCGAACGGTCGTCCAACGGATCGGCGGGCGGCAGCGGAGTCTGGGCCACGGCCACGGCGGCCGAAGAGGCGAACAGAACGGCGAGCAGGGCGGATTTCAGCGTCATGACCGTGATTTACCGATACCGACTAGACAAAACTAGGGCGGCCTTGCGTTCGCAGGGCCGCCCCGTTGTAGCGCGATCTTAGCGGGCGCCGTCCGTGATGGCCGTGTGGCCGTTACGGTTCTTGGCCCAGGCTTCCTCGGTCGTGCCCGGATCGATCGGACGTTCCTTGCCGAACGAGATCGTCTCGATGCGCGCGCCGGCGACGCCCTGACCGATCAGGAAGTCGCGAATGGCGTTGGCGCGGCGGGCGCCGAGCGCCAGGTTGTACTCGCGGGTGCCGCGTTCGTCGGCATTGCCTTCGATGCGGACGCGGACCGCCGGATAGCGGTTCAGCCACTGGGCCTGACCGGCCAGGACCGGCTGGGCGTCGGCGCGGACGCTGTATTCGTCGGTGTCGAAATAGACGCGGTCGCCGACATTGACGACGAAGTCCTGCACCGAGCCGGGCAGAACGCCGCTCGAGACGGGCGGCTGGGCCGGCGGGGTGTAGGGGTTGCTCGGCTGGCTCGGCGCCGGCTGGGGAGCCGGAGCGACAGGCTGGGGCTTCGGACGCGAAGCGCAGGCGGCGAGCGAGGCGGCGGCCAAGCCGACGAGCGCCAGTCTAACGGCGCGCTGGGTGTCGAAGCTCATCCAGTTTCTCCTCAAGTCTACGAATTCTGGACCTGATCCATACCTGCGGGAGGCAGGGAATGGACCCTTTAAATGTCTGACCAATCTCACAATGATGTCAGATAGACGTCAAACGGTGCGGATTCACTTGCGGCGCGAATAGCAAACTAGCGCCGAGCTTGCGCCAAGAACGCCTGCGCCAGGCGCAGGTTGCCCTCGGGATGTGTCAATCAGTCCAGCAATGGCGACCAGGCCGGGTCGGAACCCGAGCCGTTATAGGCCGCCGGCCGCAGGATCCGGCCGGTGATGTCCACCGTCCAGAGCTTGGGATTGCCGCTGGCCCCCTCGCGGAAGAACATCAGCACCCGGCCGTTCGGCGCCCAGGTCGGGCCCTCGTCCAGATAGCTGGTGGTCAGCAGGCGCTCGTCGCTGCCGTCGGGGCGCATGACGCCGATGTGGAACTCGCCGCCCGTCTGCTTGGTGAAGGCGATGAAGTCGCCGCGCGGGCTCCAGACCGGCGTGGTGTAGCGGCCGCCGCCGTACGAGATGCGGCGCACGCCCGAGCCGTCGGTGTTCATCACATAGAGCTGGGCCTGGCCGCCGCGGTCGGAGTTGAACGCGATCTTGGTCCCGTCCGGCGAGAACGACGGCGAGGTGTCGATCGACGGGTCGGTGGTGATGCGGTTCGACGAGCGGCTGCGCAGGTCCATCATGTAGATGTCGCTGTTGCCGGCCTTCTCGACCGAGAACGCCACCTTGCTGCCGTCCGGCGAGAAGCGCGGGGCGAACACCATGCCGGGGAACTTGCCGATGGTTTCCTGGCGGCTGGTCTCCAGGTTCAGCAGATAGATCGACGACCCCGTCGGCCGCAGGGCCATGTAGGTCAGCTCCTGGCTGGTCGACGAGAAGCGCGGCGTCATCACGATGTACGAGCCGTCGGTCAGGTACTGCGGATTGGCGCCGTCCTGATCCATGATCGCCAGGCGCTTGACCCGGTTCAGCTTCGGACCGCTCTCGGCGACGAAGGCCACGCGGGTGTCGAAATAGCCCTTCTCGCCGGTCAGGCGCTCATAGACGGCGTCGCTGATCTTGTGGGCCACGCGGCGCCAGTTGTCGGGCGTCGAGCTGAACTGCAGGCCCAGGAGCTGCTGCTGGCTGAACACGTCCCACAGGCGGAAGTCGACTCGCAGGCCGCCGTCGGGGCCGACCGTGACTTGGCCGTTGATCAGGGCCTGGGCCCCGGTCGCCTGCCAGTCGGGAAAGCGCGGCTGGACATTGACGTCCTGCAGCTTGTCGGGAACGGCCGAGACGTTCAGCGGCTGGAACAGGCCCGAGCGCTCGAGATTGCCGGTGATGACCTGGGCGATCTCGGCCCCGCGCGTCGCGCCTGAGAAGGCGGGGACCGCGATCGGCAGCGGCTTGACCGCGCCCTTGTCGATGTCGACCTCGATCTGGGCGCTGGCCACGGTCGGCATGGCCGCGACCGAGAGGGTCACGGCGAAGACGGCGGCCAGGCCGGCGAACACGGACTTGAGGCTCATGTTTTTCGTCTTCCCTATCGCGCGGCGCAGGCGTCTCGCGCCTTGAAGTTCAAGTTCAACGCTTGGCCATAGTAATCGGGCGGCAGGCCTTCGAAAGGCGCCGACTGATAGACCGCGCGGATCGCCCGGTCCGCCGCAGCTTTGACCGTGGAGTTTGGCGAGTTTTCGGCGCCGCCGGCGGTCACTTGGCCGACGATGCGTCCGCCAGTCGCGAGCTTGAACGTCACCTTCACCTGCACGTCCGAGCCGCCCTCGACCTCGCAGTTGGGGTTCCAGCGCCGCTGGATCTCGTCCTTCATGCCGGCGATCGCCGCGGCTTGCAGGCCGGTCATCGCCCCCGCGCCGGGACGCGCCTGGGTCGCGGTCTCCTGGCGGGCGGCGCCGGGGGCGGCGTTAGCGGTCGGCTTGCCGGTCGCCTTCTTGGTCTTGGCGATCGAGGCTTCCAGCGATGAGAAGAAGTCGTCGCTCTTCTTCTGCTGGGTCGGCTTGGTCGGGGTCGGGGTCGGCGCGGGCTTGGGGACTGGCGTCGGCTTGGGCGGGGCGGCGGCCGGAGTCGGCGTCGGGGCGGGCGTCGGGGCCGGCGGCTGCGGCGTGGCCTCCGGAACCGGATCCGGCGTCAGGGCCGTCTGGTCTTCCGGCGCTTCCTCGGCCGGCCGCACGTTGGTCGGGCCCTCGGTGACGATGGTCACCGGCACCGACTCGCCGATGGTGATCGGCTTGGACGATGTCCAGGGCAGGCCGAACACGATCAGCGCCGCCACGGCTCCGTGCAGCGCGATCGAGCCCAGCAGGCCCGGGGACACAGCGTTGTCGCGGCGAGCGCTCATCTAGGCCCTACTGCGCGGGCCGCAGATCGCCCGAGCCCTCCGGCTGGGCGTCGCGCGCGGCCGCTCCGGTGGAGGGACCGCCCGTCTCGGTGATCAGGTTGATCTTGGTGAAGCCGGCGTTCGACAGGCCGGCCATCACCTGGGCGACGACCGCGTAGGTCGCCCCGCCGTCCGCGCGGACGAAGATCGGCTTTGTGTAACCGCTGCCGGCGAGCGCGGTCAGGCGCGGCGCCAGGTTGTCGAACGGGATCTCGGTCTCGCCCACGAAGATGTGGCCGTCCTTGCGGATCGACACGGTGATCGGTTCGTCCTGGTTCTGCAAGGCGGCGGCCTCGGTCTTGGGCAGCTCCAGCGGCACGCCGGCGGTCAGCAGCGGGGCGCTGATCATGAAGATGATCAGCAGAACCAGCATCACGTCGACCAGCGGGGTGACGTTGATCTCGGACAGGGCCCCGCGCGAGCGGCGGCCCCGGCGACGACGGCCCCGGCCGCTGTTGGTGGCGAAGGCGTCGCTGGACGACATCGACATGGGATCAGCCCCGCTCGGCCAGGCGGCGCTGGATCGCCGTCGACAGGTCGTCGGCGAAGCCTTCCAGGCGGCCGGCGTACTTGCCCGCGTCGGTCGAGAATTTGTTGTAGGCGATATAGGCCGGGATGGCGGCGATCAGGCCGACGGCCGTGGCGAACAGGGCCTCGGCGATCGACGGGGCCACGACGGCCAGCGAGGTGTTCTTCGAGATCGCGATGTTCTGGAAGGCGTGCATGATGCCCCAGACCGTGCCGAACAGGCCGATGAACGGGCTGGCCGTGGCGACGATGGCCAGGCTGCCCAGGCCTTCCTCGACCTTGGCGCTCTCGCGGGCGATCGTGGTGTCCATGATCCGGTCGATCCGAGCGACCAGGAAGGCGGCCTGGTTCTCGGAGAGGCTGCCCCGCGCCTTGGCGTCGCGCCATTCCTTCAGCGCCGCCTGCAGCATGCGCGGCAGGGCGTGGCGCGGATTGGTCCCGGCCTCGCCGGCGACGTCCTCCAGCGAACGCCCGCCGCTGACCTGCTCCTCGAAGCGGTCGGCCGCGCGGTTCAGCGTCGAAAAGCGGAACAGCTTGTCCAGAATCACGGCCCACGAGCCCAGCGAAGCCAGGATCAGACCGATCATCACCCCCTTCACGACCCAGTCGGCTTGCATGAACAAGGCGAAGAACGAGAAGTTGGGGGCGGCTGCCGAGGCGTCCATGCGGGCGAGGTCTCCGTTGGGGCGTCTGAATCTTTGAGTCTGCGCCGTATGGCATGAAGCGGCGCTTGGGTGAAACTATGACAATCGCCGAGCGATCCCGAAAATCGATGACGTTTATTCGCTGATCGCCAGCCAAGGCTCCAATTGCGCCTTCATTTCGGCCGTCGGCTTCCGTGGCCGCCCGTCCAGCGTGATGCAGACCGCCTCGCCCGCCGCCTGGCAGATCAGCTCGTCGCCCCGCGTGATCCTCTGGCTGACATACAGGCGCGGCCCCTTGATCCGGTCATAGGTGGTGCGCACCACCAGGGCGTCGTCGACCCGCGCCGAGCGCTTGAAGTCCAGCTCCATCCGCACGATCGCGAAGGCGGTGTCGGCCTTGGCCAACTCGGTGTGCGAGATGCCGACCTTCCGGAAGAAGTCGCTCCGCCCGCGCTCGAAATAGCGCAGGTAGTTAGCGTGATAGACGATCCCCGAGAAGTCGGTGTCCTCGTAATAGATCCGCACGGGCAGCTGATGCTCGCGGCCGTCGAAGACGCCGGCGGTGGGTTCGGGCGGGGTCGTCATAGGGTCCTGCTTAGCGGCTGAACTACTCGTCGAACAGCCCGCCCTGCCCCGTCGGGGTCGGCGGTGCCTTGAGGCCCAGGTGCAGATAGGCCTTGCCGCACGCCACCCGGCCGCGCGGGGTGCGCTGGATGAAGCCCTGCTGCATCAGGTAGGGCTCGATGACATCCTCGACGGCGTCGCGGGCCTCGGCGATGGCGTAGGCGATGGTCTCGACGCCCGCCGGGCCGCCGCCATAGTGCTCGATCAGGGCGCGGAGATAGCGGCGGTCGAGGCTGTCCAGCCCCACCTCGTCGACCTCCAGGCGGGCCAGCGCCAGGCCGGCGGCCTTGCGGTCGATCACGGTCGCGCCGTCGGCGGTGGCGAAGTCGCGGACCCGGCGCAGCAGGCGGCCGGCGACACGCGGCGTGCCCCGGGCGCGCTTGGCGATCTCGTCGGCCCCGTCGTCGGACAGCGGCGCGCCCATCTTGCGGGCCGCGCCCAGCAGAACGTGGCGCAGCTCGGCCGGGGTGTAGAACTCCAGCCGGATCGGGATGCCGAAGCGGTCGCGCAGCGGCGTCGCCAGCATGCCCGCCCGCGTCGTCGCCGCCACCAGGGTGAACGGGGCCAGGTCGATGCGGATCGAGCGGGCCGAGGGCCCCTCACCGATCACCAGGTCCAGCACATGGTCCTCCATGGCCGGATAGAGAATCTCCTCGACGTTCGACGACAGCCGGTGGATTTCGTCGATGAACAGGACGTCGTTCGGCTCGAGATTGGTCAGGATCGCGGCCAGGTCCCCCGGCTTGTTCAGCACCGGACCCGAGGTGGCGCGGAAGTTGACGCCCAGCTCGCGGGCGACGATCTGGGCCAGGGTGGTCTTGCCCAGGCCCGGCGGGCCGAACAGCAACACGTGGTCCAGGGACTCGCCCCGGCCCTTGGCGGCCTCGATGAAGATGCGCAGATTGCCCTTGGCCTGCTCCTGGCCGACGAACTCGGCCAGGGTCTGGGGCCGCAGGGCGCGGTCGGTGGCCGGGACCTGGTCGCCCAGTTGCGGGTCGCCGGAAATGATGCGGGTCACTTGCCCCCTCCGCGCTGCGCGCTCCTCCCCCGGAGGGGGAAGAAGGCTCGCGCGCTATCCTTCCGCCCGCCTTTGGGGGCGGACGACCTGCGCAGCAGGTCAGGTGGGGGGAGCCTCATCGCCCCAGCTCCTGCAGGCCCGCCTTGATCAGCGC
Source organism: Caulobacter sp. 1776 (assembly GCF_040545685.1). Taxonomy (NCBI): domain Bacteria; kingdom Pseudomonadati; phylum Pseudomonadota; class Alphaproteobacteria; order Caulobacterales; family Caulobacteraceae; genus Caulobacter; species Caulobacter sp. 1776. The sequence goes on along the minus strand of NZ_JBEPMI010000006.1, from coordinate 429,193 downwards.
CTGGACGGTGGCCTCGTCACCCAGCTTGGCGGCGGCGGCCTCGACGACGCGGCGGGCGTTCACCTCGGCCACGCCCAGACCCATCAAGGCGGCGACCGCGTCGCCGGTCGGGGCGGGCTTGGCGGGCGCGGCCGAAGCCGAGGTCGTGGCCGGGGCGGCCGTCAGCACCGGCCCGTCGGTGATCGGCTTGTCCTTCAGCTCGGTGACGATGCGCAGGGCGAGCTTGGGTCCGACGCCATTGGCGCGGCCGACGGCGACCTTGTCCTCCCGAGCGACGGCGGAGGCCAGTTCCGCCGGCGACAGCACGTCCAGCACGGCCATGGCGGCCTTGGGCCCGACGCCCTGGATCGCCTGCAGCAGCACGAAGGCCTTGCGGTCCTCTCGCGTGGCGAAGCCGTAGAGCCGCAGGCCGGCGCTCTCGCTCCACTGGCTCTCGATGTGCAGCAGCGTCTCTTCGCCCAGGGCCGGCAGGCGCTGCAGCGTGCGGTGGCCGCAGCGGACGACATAGCCGACGCCCATGACGTCGATCAGGGCCTCTTCCTCGCCGACCTCGGCGACCGCGCCCCTGAGCCGGCCGATCATGCCACTCTCCGGGCGGTGCGCGCGTGGGCGTGGGCGATGGCCACCGCTAGGGCGTCGGCGGCGTCGGCCGTCGGCGAGCCGGCGGTCGGCAGCAGGCGGGCGATCATGAAGGCGATCTGAGCCTTGTCGGCCCCGCCCGTCCCGACCACCGCCTTCTTGACCATGGCGTTGGAATATTCGGCGACCAGCAGGCCGGCGCGGGCCGGGGCGATCATGGCGGCGGCGCGCGCGTGGCCCAGCTTCAGGGTCGACTGGGCGTTGGTGTTGACGAACGTCTCTTCGACCGCCGCCTCGTCGGGCCTGTGCTGCTCGATCACCGCGCAGATCCCTTCGAACAGGTGCAGCAGGCGGTCGGAGAAGGCGGCCTTGTCGTCCGGCGCGATCACCCCGTGGGCCACGTGGGTCACCCGCGAGCCGAGCACGCTGACGACGCCCCAGCCGGTGCGGCGGAGGCCGGGATCTAGTCCGAGGATGCGAATGGCGTTCATCATGTGTTCTCGCAACATCGTCTGATCCGCCCCGGAGGAAAAGCCCCTGTATTGCTAACGCGCGGTAAACGGCGCCCCTTGCGCGCGCCCGCCAGGCAAGCTCTGCTGCCGCCTTCGATGGCTTGGGAGAGTACGGATGAAGCGCGTGGTGTGGATGACGGCGGGCGCCTTGATGGCGCTGGCGACGACGGCGAGCGCGCAGACGGCCGAGCCGCCCAAGACCGTCCGCCCCGACCAGCTGGCCTTCCGCGACCTCTACAAGGAGCTGGTCGAGATCAACACCACCCTGTCGGTCGGCAGCTGCACGGCCGCCGCCGAGGCGATGGGCGCCCGGCTGAAGGCGGCCGGCTTCCCAGCCGAGGACGTCAAGGTCGTGGTCGCCGACGGCCATCCCAAGGAGGGGTCGCTCGTCGCGGTGCTCAAGGGCGCGGACGCCAAGTCCAAGCCCATGCTGCTGTTGGCTCACATCGACGTGGTCGAGGCCAACCGCGCCGACTGGACCCGCGACCCGTTCAAGCTGGTCGAGGAGAACGGCTATTTCTTCGGGCGCGGAACGTCGGACGACAAGGCCCAGGCGGCCATCTGGGTCGACAGCCTGGTTCGTCTCAAGCAGTCGGGCTTCAAGCCCAAGCGCGACATCAAGATGGCCCTGACCTGTGGCGAGGAGAGCCAAGCCTATAACGGCATCGAGGACCTGGTGAAGAACCACCGTCCCCTGGTCGACGCCGAGTTCGCCCTGAACGAGGGCGCCGACGGCCTGCTGGACGAACACGACAAGCCGGTGGTGCTGGAGGTCCAGGGCGGCGAAAAGGTCTATCAGGACTTCACCCTGACCGTGACCAATCCGGGCGGCCACTCCAGTCGCCCCGTGCCAGCCAACGCCATCTACCAGCTGTCGGCGGCCCTGGACCGGATCGGCGCCTACAGCTTCCCGCCGCGCTTCAATGACGCCACGCGGGGCTATTTCACCCGCATGCAGGGCCGCGTGACGCCGCCCCAGGCCGCGGCGATGAAGGCCCTGGTGACCGACATCAACGACTCGGCGGCGCTGAAGACCGTGGCCGCAGATCCGATGTGGAACTCGATGCTGCGCACCACCTGCGTCGCCACCATGGTCAAGGCCGGCCACGCGCCCAACGCCCTGCCCCAGCGCGCCGAGGCCAATATCAACTGCCGCATCCTGCCGGGCACGCCGGTCGAGGAGGTCCGCGCCAAGCTGGCCGAGGTCGCCGCCGATCCGGCCGTGGCGATCGCCCTGACCAATCCGCCGAACCCCGTCTCGCCGCCCCCGCCCCTGACACCCGCGATCATGGGCCCGATCGAGAAGGAAGCCGCCAAGCTGTGGCCCGGCGTGCCGGTCGTGCCGATCCTGCTGACCGGCGCCACCGACGGCGTCCACACCAACGCGGCGGGCATCCCGACCTATGGCGTCTCCGGCATCTTCGGCAGCTCGGACGGCGACGGCATCCACGGCCTGAACGAGCGGGTGCGGGTCAAATCGCTCTATGACGGCCGGGACTTCCTCTACGCCCTGATCAAGGACTACGCGGGCGGGAAATGAGCTATCTGACTTGCACTGCCTGCGGTCGGCGCCTGACCCGAAACTGCCGCATCGGAGAGGCGTGGGAACATGACATGACGGTCGGTGAGCGCCAACCGACGACGGCCACCGGCGTCATGGTGCGGCTGCATGAGGAAGCCTCCTCGCCGGTGACTGGTCCCGACGGTCAGGTTCTGAAGATTCACGTCTTCTCCCCAGCCGGCGCGATCTCGATCAATCCAGAGGATCTCCTGCGGGAGGACCTGCGCGCGATCGGGAGCGGAAACGGTTGCTGCGGTCCCGACGGCATGGACGGTCCAGACATCGGCTGCGCCTGTGGGGCCGTGTTGGCAACGGAATGGGGCGATTGCTGGACCCAAGCGGAAGTCCGTTTCCTACCCGAGGCGATTGACATGCACGACTAGCCTAACCCGAGATGTGCATTTCCACTCTTCGGTTGTTGCACCCGGCTTCGGCCTCACCATCTCCCCCGTCAACGACAAGGGAGACGGACGATGGTGAGTACGTCGGACGATGGGATCCTGACCGAGTACATGGTCAGCTACTGGTCGATGAAGCACGAGAAGATCGACCGCCCGACCAAGCTCCTCGAAACCCTCTACATAACCGAACGATACCAGGCCGGCGAAAACCTGCGCGAGGCCCGCTCGGCCTATGACCACGCCGTCTGGAACGGCGTCCCGGTGGCCGAGATGGACCGCCGCCTGGCCGAGCTGGACCAGTTCATGCGCGACCTGGTCCGCGAACGCGCCGCCCAGTGGGGCCAGCCGCATTGAGGCCGACGAGTGTTCAGGTATCCGAGCCGTGAGCAACTTTATAGCTCCGTCATTCCCGCCCTTGTGGCGGGAACCCCTGGTTCAGCTGACACCTGCGATGCAAGCGAGCCGCCAGCGGCTCGCCCCTACTGCAACTGCGGCGGACAGAGGGGTTCCCGCCACAAGGGCGGGAATGACGGAATGGTTTGTAGTGTTGGTGAATATCGATCGGCGCTACGGTCCTAGGCCGCTTCCACCGCGCTCCAGCCGAACAGGCCGCCCAGGATCAGACGCTTGACGGCCGCGACGTCTAGGCCCGTGCAGACCTCGGCGTTCGCGGGCCCGTCAACGCGCTCGACCCGGCCCAGGTGCTCGCCGTCGACGATCACCCGCAGGCGCGCCGGCTCGAAGGCGAATAGCTCGGGCGCGACCAGGCTGGCGGCGGCCACCGCGTCGTGCGGCCGGCAGCCGTCACCGCCCCAGACCTGCTGGTGGAAGGCGATATAGGGCCCGGCGGCCTTGGTCAGACGCTGGGACAACGGCGAGCCGCAGCAGATCGCCCCCTTGGACAGGTCGTCGGTGGTGATCGTCACCTGGTGGCTGACGTCCAGCGGCATCAGGCGCGGCATGACCCCGGCCTCCAGCGTGCGCTGCAGGGCCTCCGGATCGCTCCAGCTGTTGAAGTCGGCGCCGCCCTGGGCCTTGCCCTCGACGGCGAAGGCGCCGGCCATGATCGTCGGGCGCCAGTCGCGGAAGGCGGCCGGATCCTCCAGCAGGCTCTTGGCCAGGTTGGTCAGGGGCCCCAGGAACAGGCCGGCGAGCTTGCGACGCGCGGCGAAGGCCAGGAAGTTGGCCGAATGGCCGCGCTCCAGCTCGGGAAGCTTCCAGCGCTGCGAGAAGCCCGCGCCGTTCAGGCCGTCGACCCCGTGGGCGGGCCGCATCCGCTCGACCCGGCGCTTGGCCAGGCCCGCGCCGGCGCCGATATAGACCTCGGCCCCGCAGCCGGCCAGGCGCAGCACGCCCCGGGCGTTAGCCGCGGCCTGATCCACATAGGTGTTGCCGAACACGGCCGAGACCGAGACCACCTCGACGGCCTGCCGCGAACGCGCCAGCAGGGCCAGCGCCAGGGCGTCGTCCACGCCGCAATCGGTGTCGATGTGAACCCGCAGGACCATGGAGCGCAGTCTAGCCGGACGGCGTGACGGGGAGAAGCTCGGTCCTCGCGCTTGGCCCCTGGGTCCCGGATCGGCCCCCGCGGGCCGTCCGGGATGACACCGAAGCGTTGGACTTAACCCAGCTTCGCCAGGTCCTCGTCGCTGATGTCCTCGTTCGAGTAGACCGCCTGGACGTCGTCGTCCTCGTCCAGCAGGTCGAGCAGCTTCATCAGGGTGGCGACGCTGTCGCCCGTCACCGGCACCTGCATCTTCGGGCGCCAGGCGATCTTGGTGTTCGAGGCCGCGCCGAACTTGGCTTCCAGGGCGGCGGCCACTTCGTTCAGGCTTTCGAAGGCGGTGTAGACCGTGTGGCCCTCGCCCTCCTCGGACATGTCCGAGGTGACGTCGTCGGCGCCGGCCTCGATGGCGGCTTCCATCATCTCGTCTTCCGACGCGACCTTGGCCGGATAGCTGATCTGGCCGACCCGGTCGAAGTTGAAGGTCACCGACCCGGTGGCCCCCATATTGCCGCCCATCTTGGTGAAGTACGAGCGGACGTTGGCCGCGGCGCGGTTCTTGTTGTCGGTCAGGACCTCGACGATGATCCCGACGCCGCCGGCGGCGACGCCTTCGTAGCGGATTTCCGAATAATCGGCCGCGTCGCCCATCTGCGACTTCTTGATCGCGCGGTCGATGACGTCCTTGGGCAGGCTCTCGGCCTTGGCGTTGTTCACGGCCAGGCGCAGGCGCGGGTTCATGGCCGGGTCAGGCAGGCCGGTCTTGGCCGCGACGGTGATTTCCCGCGACAGCTTGGAGAACAGCTTGGAGCGCGCGGCGTCGGCGCGGCCCTTGCGGTGCATGATGTTCTTGAATTTCGAGTGGCCGGCCATTCGGAGGCTCTGTCTCTGGTCTGAAAATGGAGAGTGGGCGCTTCTAACGTCCGCGGGCGGGTTTTGTCACCCCCACGGGGCCGAAGCGGGGTTGCGAGCCGTGGCGCGCGATGATAGTTAGGCAATTACTTAACTATATGGAGACGCCGCCATGAGCCTGTCGCTGCACGCCCACCCGCTGGCCTCGTTCTGCTGGAAGGTGCTGATCGGGCTCTACGAGAACGACATCGCGTTCGAGAACGTGCTGGTCGACCTCGGCGACCCGGCCGGGCGCGAGGCGTTCCTGAAACTGTCGCCGATGGGCAAGATGCCGGCCCTGCGCGACACCGGACGCGACGAGACGGTGATCGAGACCAGCGTCATCCTCGACTATCTGGACGCCCACTATCCGGGCCGCGTGCGGTTCGTGCCGACCAATCCCGACTTCGCCTGGCGTATGCGGTTCTGGGACCGGTTCTTCGACCACTACGTCCAGACCCCGATGCAGAAGATCGTCGCCGACCGCCTCCGTCCAGCGGAGGCCAAGGACGGCTTCGGGGTCGACGAGGCCTATGGTCAGCTCAAGGTCGCCTGCGACCACCTGGAGAAGGAACTGGCCGACGGCCGGACCTGGATGCTGGGCGACTTCGGCCTGGCCGACTGCGCGGCCATGCCGGCGCTGTTCTATGCCGACAAGGTCCAGGCGCTCGAAGGCCACTGGCCGCTGTGCCTGGCCTATCTGGAACGGCTGAAGGCCCGGCCGTCGGTCCAGCGGGTGCTGGCCGAGGCCGAACCGTTCTTCAAGTTCTTCCCGACGGAATGAATCCGCGCTTCCCGGCGCTGGGATTGATGGGAAGGGCGCGGCGTTCCTAGAACCCACTCAAGCGCTCTTCCATCTGGACCCAGGCTTTCGCCGGGGGGCTGAAGATGGGATGGCCTAGGCCACTTCCAGCGCCACATCCACATTGCCGCGGGTGGCCTTGGAGTACGGGCAGACCTCGTGGGCGGCGCGCAACAGCTTCTCGGCCGTCTCGCGGTCGAGCTCGGGCGCGTTCAGCTTCAGCCGAACGCCGACGTGGAAGCTAGTCTCGTCCTTGATCAGGTCGACCTCGGCGTCCAGGCTGTGCTCGCCCAGCTTGACGCCCTGATTGCGGGCCACCAGACCCAGCGCGCCGAGGAAGCAGGCGCTGTAGCCCGCCGCGAACAGCTGCTCGGGATTGGTCCCGTTCCCGTCGCCGCCCATCGACTTGGGGAAGGCCAGCTTGACGTCCAGATGCCCGTCGTCGGACTTGGCGGTCCCGTTGCGACCGCCCACGGCGTGGGCGTGAGCGGTGTAGATGGCGTCGGTCATGGGGAGGCTCCTTGGGGGCTGTGCGCCGGATCATGAAACCCGAACCATGACAGCCGCAAGCCCAACCCAATTGAACGAAACCGCCTAGACCTCCGGAACTGTCTGCTGCAGCCGCCCGCCCACGCGGATCGGTTCGACCCGCACGGCCAGGCCGGTGCGGTCGTCGGTCTCGACGAACACGCCGCACACCGTCGCCGGACCCGAGGCCGGCTGGTAGCGGCCGCCGCTGATCTTGGTGGTGAAGCGCCGCAGGGGCTCGTCCTTCTGGTTGCCGATCACGCTGTCGTAGTCGGCGCAGGCCCCCGCATCGGTCTGGTAGGCGGTGCCGCCCGGCAGGACCTGGCAGTCGGCGGTCGGGACGTGGGTGTGGGTGCCGACCACCAGCGAGGCGCGGCCGTCGCAATAGTGGCCCATGGCCATCTTCTCGGAGGTCGCCTCGCAGTGCATGTCGACGATCACCGCGTCGGCCACCTGGCCCAGCGGGGCCTTATCCAGCTCGCGGTCGGCGGCGGCGAACGGGTCGTCCATGGCGTCCATGTGCACCCGGCCCAGCAGGTTGACGACGAAGACCGTCTTGCCGCTGTCGGTCTGGAACAGGTGGCTGCCGCGTCCCGGAGCGTCGGACAGAATCGGGTAGTTGGCCGGGCGGATCAGGCGCGGCTCGCGGACGATGTAGGTCAGGGCCTCGCGCTGGTCCCAGCTGTGGTTGCCCAGGGTCAGGCAGTCGGCGCCGGCCTCGAACAGCTCGCGGGCGGTGTTCTCCGTGATGCCGAACCCGGCAGCCGCGTTCTCGGCGTTGATGATCACGAACTCGAGGGAGAGCCGGCGGCGAAGATCGGGCAGATGGTCGGCCAGGCCGTCGCGACCCGACTTGCCGACGACATCGCCGAAGAAGGCGAAACGCATCGATAGTCCTTAAGGAGGCCGTCAGCGGCCCATGTCTTTGACGGTCCTATACTCTTTTTCGGTGAGAATGGCGTCCAGCCTTTGATCGTGCGGCTCGTGCGGCAAATTCTCCGCCTGCTGACCGCCATAGGCCAGGCCCAGCACGAACACCGGCTTGCGGGCCCGCAGGGCTTCCAGCGCCCGATCGTAGTAACCGCCGCCCTGCCCCAGCCGCACGCCGTCGGCCTGGAAGGCCAGCAGCGGGGTGATCACCAGGTCGGGCTCCAGCGCCGGCTGGCTCGGCGGCGGCGCGCGCAGGCCGATGGCGTCGTGGATCAAGGGCTGGGCCGGGTCCCAGGCGCGGAACACCATGTGGCCGGTCTCGGCGTCCTCGACCGCCGGCAGGGCCAGGGTCCAGCCGGCATCGCGCAGCTGGTCGGCCAGGATACGCGGCGACACCTCCGAGCCCAGGCCGTAATAGAGCGCGGCCACCTTGCCGGCGGGGTTTGGAAACAGCTTGGCCAGCGGCTCTCGCGCCAGCTCGGCGATCATCCAGTCGGCTTCGGGATGCTCCAGCGCCAGCTGTTTGCGCTGGTTGCGCAGGAAGACGCGCAGGGCGGTCTTGGCCACGCCGGGGTCGGTGATCGTCATTCCGCGACTATAGGAGAAAGGTGGCGGCGCCGCGAAGAACCGTGAAGACGTTTCAATCCACTCGAACCTGTCAGTAACAGGTGGGCCCCGTGTTCCCGCAGCCACGGCCACGGGAGGGAACAGGTCCCGATAGAGAGATTAAGGTCCCTGGGAATAGAAATCTTCGACGAGAGCCACAGCAAGACCCGCCACTGACCAAGATAGGGGTTCGCGGGTCGGATTGCCAGCGGGGCTTTGACGCGGACGGGCTGGTGCCGAGCGATATTCAGCCTAAACACCGCTCATCCCCGCTTTCGCGGGGATGAGCGGGTTGTGGGAGACCATTCCGCTGAATGCGGATCGGCCATAGTCGCCAGCGCTAAGACCTCACCGCTCCGGGAACGCCACCACCGCGTTGCGCACCGGCGTTTCGCTACGCCGCTCCTGGGCGGGCTCGGTCGGTCGCCAGCCGGTTCCGTTGGCCAGCACCTGGCCACGCCGGACTCGTTGCCCGACCCGGACCTTGAGCGACCCCGGCCGCAGGTGGGCGTAGGTGACGAAGCGGCCGCCGCCGATGTTCAGCACCAGGTGATCGCCGGTGGCGTTGTCGACCGTGATCGGGACGGCCTTGTCGTCGGCGACGGGGTTGTTCTCCGGGATCCCGTCGACGGCCTCGACCACGGTCCCGTCGGCCGCGGCCAGCACCTCGGCGTTCCACGGCGTCCAATGGGCGTTGTCGGCCGGGGTCACCGGCGCGAAGATCAGGCGATGAACGAGGGCGCGCGGCGTCGGCGCCGTGGCCGGCGCGGCCACGTCCAGGAACAGGACCGCGCCCGTTCCGCCGGCGATCGCGCGGCGGTCGGCCAGCTTGCCCAAGCCGGGCCGGGCGATGATCGCCTCGAGATCCTTGTCGCCATAGCGAGCCAGCACCGCGCCGCTGGCCGCGTCCAGCGCCTAGACCGCCCGCAGGTCCAATCCCTGGGCGCCCAGATTGTCCAGCCGAAGCGCGTAGATCAGGTGGCGCTGGCCCTCGGCCAGAACCGGGGTCGGCGCGATCGTGGCGCGAAGGTCGACGGGGATGGCCTGCAGCGGCGTCGGGGTCTTGGCGCTTGCAGAAGCGCTCAGGATCAGGGCGGCGGTCAGTCCAATCCGCGCGCCCGCTAGCATGTCAGTCCACCGCCAGCTTTTCGATCTTCTCGGCCGCCGCGTCCAGCGCGCGGATGGCGGCGATCTCGGCCTTGGTGCCCTCCTGCTGCATGCGCAGGATCTCGCCATTGGCGTGCGCCAGGCGCAGCTTCATGTCCGACAACTCGTCGGCCAACAGCAGGGCGCCCATCAAGAAGAGCCGGGTCTCGCCCAGCTGGCCGACGTCCTGGCTGACCTGGCGGACCTGGCGGTCGAACAGCCGGGCCAGCTCGGTCAGGTGCGGTTCCTGGCCGTCCTCGCAGCCGACCATGTAGGGGCGGCCGTTCACGTGGATGGTCACCTGGGACATGGTCACGCCTCCTCGGGATCGTCGAACAAGTCGTCCTCGGAACCCGGCAGAGGCCCCGCATCGTCGTCATGGTCGTGATCGTCATTGGCCACGGCCTCGTCGCCGAGGGCGGCGCGGATCTCGGCGATGGCGCGGCCCAGGGCCACCGACGCCTGCTCGCCAGCCTCCTCCAGCGCCTTCTCGCGCTCGCGGGCCGCCTCCAGTTCGACCAGTAGGCGGGCGCGTTCGTCGTCCCCAAAATGGTCTGGGAACAGGCCGGGCTCACCGGACGCCACCGCCGCGGCGACAGGCGCGCGGGCGGCCTCGGCGGCCTTGGCCGCCAGACGCTGTTCAAGCTGGCTCACCGCCCGCTCCAGGCGGCGCACGGCGAGGTCGAGGGCCGTACCGTCGGCCGGGATCATCGGCGGATTTCCATCATGCAACGCAACATATAGATCGAGAGCGTCTAAGCCATACGGCAGGGCGACATTTGGGCGATGCGCAGCCCATAGCAGCATTCGTGGGGCGGGTCCCAGTTTCTCAGCCCTTGACTTCGCGTCTCCAGCCCGCAAAACGCGCTGCAAAATAGGGAACGTCGGTCGAACCCGACCCGGCGGTCATGACAGGAGAACGACCCATGGCTATTCGCGTCGCCATCAACGGCTTCGGCCGCATCGGACGTCTGGTCCTGCGCTCCATCGCCGAGCATGGCCGCCGCGACATCGAGGTCGTCGCCATCAACGACCTCGGGCCCGTCGAGACCAACGCTCACCTGCTGCGCTACGACAGCGTTCACGGCCGCTTCCCGGGCGTCGTCACCTCGGGCGAGGACTGGATCGACGTCGGCATGGGCAAGATCAAGGTCACGGCGATCCGCGACCCGAAGGAGCTGCCGCACAAAGAGCTGAACGTCGACATCGCGTTCGAGTGCACCGGCATCTTCACCGCCCGCGACAAGGCCGCCCTGCACCTGGAGGCCGGCGCCAAGCGCGTGCTGGTCTCGGCCCCCGCTGACGGCGCCGACAAGACCATCGTCTACAAGGTCAACCACGAGACCCTGACCGCCGACGACATCGTCGTCTCGAACGGCTCGTGCACCACCAACGCCCTGGCCCCGGTCGCCAAGGTCCTGCACGACCTGGTCGGCATCGAGCGCGGCTACATGACCACGATCCATAGCTATACCGGCGACCAGCCGACGCTGGACACCATGCACAAGGACCTCTACCGCGCCCGCGCCGCGGCCCTGAGCATGATCCCGACCTCGACCGGCGCCGCCAAGGCCCTGGGCCTGGTCCTGCCGGCCCTGAAGGGCAAGCTGGACGGCAGCTCGATCCGCGTCCCGACCCCGAACGTCTCGGTCATCGACCTGAAGGTCGTGCCCTCGCGCGACACCACGGTGGACGAGGTCAACGCCGCCCTGCAGGCCGCCGCCGACGGCGACATGAAGGGCGTGCTGTTCACGACCAAGGATCCGCTGGTCTCGTCGGACCTGAACCACATCGCCGCCAGCTCGACGGCCGCCCTGCCCCAGACCCAGGTCATCGAGGGCAAGCTGGTCCGCGTGCTCAGCTGGTACGACAACGAATGGGGCTTCGCGACCCGCATGAGCGACACCGCTCTGGAAATGGCGAAATTCCTGTAAGAGCTAAAGCGCCCCCGCCCTTTCCAAGGGCGGGGGTTTTGCTTGCCATAGCCGCAAGAGACAGATGCCAAGCTCCCGCCTGCGAAGCTGGATTGCGTCGATCGCCCTGACCCTGGTCGCGGCACCGGTCGCTTTCGGCGGTGTGTATGGCCTGGTCCACTGGGGCCTAGCGCATCGCTACCCGGTCGGCGCGCCGAGGCCGCTGCTAGACCTGCCGATATTGCAGACCTCGGGATCGCTTGGGATCGGCCTTATCTGCTGGCTGGTCGCCTGGGCGCTACATCTCTATGCCTCGCGCCGACGCCGCATGCCTCTTGCCCACGTCATCGTTCCGGCGGTGGCGTTCTTGACCTTCGCGGGGCTGGGCTTCTCGGCCCCGCCACCCGTGCCGCCCTCTGAATGGAAGACGCCATGACGTTCCGCACCCTCGACACCGCCGACCTCGCCGGCAAGCGCGCCTTGGTTCGGGTGGACTTCAATGTCCCCGTCGACGGGGGGAAGATCACCGACGACACCCGCCTGCGCGCCGCTCTGCCGACCATCGCTTACCTGTCCAAGCAAGGCGCCAAGGTCGTGCTGCTGGCTCACTTCGACCGCCCCAAGGGCAAGGTCGTGCCGGCGATGAGCCTGGCCTTCGTGGCCGAGCCGCTGAGCAAGCTGCTGGAACAGCCGGTCGCCTTCGCCAGCGACTGCGTCGGCCCGGCCGCCGCCGAGGTGATCAACGGCCTCGAGAACGGCGGCGTCGCCCTGCTGGAGAACGTCCGCTTCCACGCCGGCGAGGAGAGCAACGACGCCGCCTTCGCCCAGGCCCTGGCCGCCAACGGCGACGTCTATGTCAACGACGCCTTCAGCGCCGCCCACCGCGCCCACGCCTCGACCGAGGGCCTGGCCAAGCTGCTGCCGGCCTATCCGGGCCTGTCGATGCAGCGCGAACTGGAAGCCCTGGACGCCGCGCTCGGCAATCCCAAGAAGCCGGTGATCGGCATCGTCGGCGGCTCCAAGGTCTCGACCAAGCTGGACCTCTTGAACAACCTGGTCGCCAAGCTGGATCGCCTGGCGATCGGCGGCGGCATGGCCAACACCTTCCTGTTCGCCCAGGGCCACGACGTCGGCGGCTCGCTCTGCGAAAAGGACCTGGCCGACACCGCCCGCGAGATCATGAAGAAGGCCGACGCCGCCGGCTGCGAACTGCTGCTGCCGGTCGACGTGGTGGTGGCCAAGAAAGTCGCGCCCGGCGTCGAAACCGCTGTCCGCGCGCTGAATGAAGTTCAAGCCGACGACCTGATTCTGGACGCCGGCCCGGAGAGCGCCAAGCGCCTGCTGGCCGCCATGGACCAGAGCCTCACCCTGATCTGGAACGGCCCGCTTGGCGTGTTTGAAGTCCCTCCGTTCGACGAAGCGACCGTTTCGGCGGCGAAACATGCCGCTTCCCTGGCGAAATCGGGTAAGATCGTGGCGGTTGCGGGCGGCGGTGATACGGTCGCCGCGTTGAACCACGCGGGCGTCTCGGCGGATTTCACCTTCGTCTCGACCGCCGGCGGCGCGTTCCTCGAATGGATGGAGGGCAAGACGCTCCCGGGCGTCGCCGCTCTGAACACCTGAAGCGTGACAGCCGAAAGTGGGTACCGGTTTCGGCGACCGTCACGCGTAAAAGATTGAGACACTTCGTTGGCGCGGATCGTGCAGATCCGCGTTCAACCTCTATAAGACTGACCCGGGCAGAGAACGCACAAGCGTCACGGCCCCAACAACAAGAAACGACCAACCTCACTTCACGCTTGCAGGAGAGAATTACGTGGCTCGCATTACGTTGCGACAGTTGCTGGACCATGCCGCCGAGCATGAGTACGGGCTTCCGGCCTTCAACATCAACAATATGGAACAGGGCCTGGCGATCATGGAGGCGGCCGACGCCGTCAATTCGCCGGTGATCATCCAGGCCTCGCGCGGGGCGCGGAACTACGCCAACGACATCATGTTGGCCAAGATGATCGACGCCCTGGTCGACATCTATCCGCACATCCCGGTCTGCATGCACCAGGACCACGGCAACGGCCCGGCCACCTGCGCCACGGCGATCCAGTACGGCTTCACCTCGGTGATGATGGATGGCTCGCTGATGGAGGACGCCAAGACCCCGGCCACCTACGAGTACAATGTCGACGTCACCCGCAAGGTGGTCCAGATGGCCCACAGCTGCGGCGTCTCGGTCGAGGGCGAACTGGGCGTGCTGGGCAGCCTGGAAACCGGCATGGGCGAGGCCGAGGACGGCCACGGCTTCGAGGGCAAGCTCAGCCACGACGAGCTGCTGACCGACCCGGACCAGGCGGTCGACTTCGTCCAGGCCACCGGCGTCGACGCCCTGGCCATCGCCATGGGCACCAGCCACGGCGCCTACAAGTTCACGCGCAAGCCGGACGGCGACGTCCTGGCCATGAACGTGATCGAGGAGATCCACCGCCGCCTGCCCAACACCCACCTGGTGATGCACGGCTCGTCCAGCGTTCCGCAGGACCTGCAGGACATCATCAACCAGTATGGCGGCGAGATGCCTCAGACCTGGGGCGTGCCGGTCGAAGAGATCCAGCGCGGCATCAAGCATGGCGTGCGCAAGATCAATGTCGACACCGACAACCGGATGGCCATCACCGGCGCGATCCGCAAGATCCTGGTCGAGAAGCCGCACGAGTTCGACCCGCGCGCCTATCTGAAGCCGGCCAAGGAGGCCATGCGCAAGGTCTGCCAGGCGCGCTTCACCGAGTTCGGCTCGGCCGGCTGGGCCGACAAGATCAAACCGCTCTCCACGGCCGCCATGGCCAAGCGCTACAGCGCCGGCGAACTGAACGCCAAGTTCGGGGCCAGCGCGGCCAAGGCCGCCGCCGAATAGGGCTTTCGGTCCACTGAAGACGAACAGGCCTCCCGGAGCGATCCGGGAGGCCTTTTTCGTTACTTCTAAGCTAACCTCACCTCACGAAGTGGGATTGCGTCATTATGGTTGGTGGAAGCCCAGCCCTGCACTAAATTGATTGAATGACCGCCATGCTTGCCCCGATGAACCAAGTTCGAGATCTCGTGCTCGATTCCACCAGGAATTTGAAACCTTCCGTAGAGGTCTTAGATGCTGATGTGGAAGAAGTTGTTGGTTCTGACGAGGAACCCGCGCTATTGATCAAGCTACATGTAGTACATCAGAAATCTGAAAAGGATTGGACTCTCTCTCGCGTCCGGATGATTCAGAAAATTAGAGACGAGCTTATTAATTCTGGCGATCAAAGATACCCCTTCGTCACCGTGTTGACCGATGATGAATGGAAAAGACGGCGTAAATGATCGACCCGCTTCGCCTTCTGGTTATTGCGGACGATCTAGCTGGACGGACCAAAAAGGGGGCGCCCAACCAAACTCTACTGAGACGATCGGTTTCCACCGCCTACTACGCGCTGTTCCATCACTTGCTCCAAGCCGGAACAGATGCGCTAGTAGGGAAGAGAAGTCGAAAATCGGCCCGCTATGCACTGATATATCGGTCATTCGAACATGCGCGGATGAAACAAATCTGCCAAGCCGTTGACAAGCCGGTACTAGCGGACAAGGAAAAGATCGCGCTAGGCGTGGCTGCGCTACGGCAAGAGTTGCGTGACGTAGCGAACATATTTGTTCAGTTGCAGCAGCAGCGACATTGGGCGGATTACTCGCCCCACGGGAAAATCACTCGGTCTGATGCGTTGGACCTCGTAAACCAAGCGGAACTAGCCATAAGGCAGCTCGACGCCTGCCCTATCGAAGAGAGAAGAAATTTTCTCGCGCTGGTAATGACTTCGTCCCGATAGACACCATGCCTCTGGCGACACGTTTCACTCGGCCGGAAACCTTAGACGGCGACGGGCGAGCAGCGCGATCGCGCTGGCCCCGAGCGCGCCGCTGGCCAGCATGGCCAGGGTGAACCAGGGACCGACGAAAGCGTAGGTTCCCTGCCAGCAGTGCAGGCCGTCGATGCTCGCCGCCACGCCGCCACAAAACAGGCCGCAGGCGAAGCCCGTGAGCGCGGGTCGCGGCAGGTCGACGTCGCGCAGGCCCGCGACTGTCAACGCCAGCATCGGCGCGGCGAGGATCAGGATGTCGCCCAGGCAGATCGCGCCAGCGGGCCAGAGCAGGGCCGCCAGGATCGCCGGCGCCATGGTCGAAGCTTGGACGGCGGCGGCGATCAGCATGGCGCAGCCGCCCGCGCCGGCGACCGCCAGGGCGATAACCCCGCCGCGCTGGCCTCGCGCCAGCCAGGTGGCCGCCAGCAGGGCGCACGCGGCGACAGCGGCGGGATAGGCCGCCTTGATCCAGAAGAACGCCTGACCCGCCGCGGCGCGCAGGTCGGGCCGCGGGTCCAGCCACAGCAGGATGATCAGCACGCCGGCCAGCGCACCGGCGGCGGCGATCTCGGCCAGTCGCCAGGGCAAGGTCGCGGCCGACCAGATAGGCGCGCCGCCCGCATGGCCCGCGGGAGCGAGAGTGTCGTCGATCGTCACCCGCCTCTCCCCACAGAGCCGTATGGCGGTTGAAGCAAAGCTTATCGCGTCTCATTCGCGAAAAGCAGCGGCACTTCAGTGGCGGAACGATGGTTTGTCAATCGACCAGGCGGCGACGGAACAAAGTTTGATCGGACGCGGCCCTTGTCCCGGTACGGCGCTACCAGCGCAGCGCCCAGCGCCCGATCAACGCGCCCAGGGCGGCCGTCCCCAGCACGCCCAGGCTGTACCAGAGGGCGACGAAGGTGAAGGTGTGCTCGGGGCAATGAAGGCCGTAGACCGTCGCCGCCACGCCGCCCGAGAAGAGGCCCATGGCCAGGCCGGCCAAGGTCGGTCTTGTCGGCGCCATGCCGCGCACGACCCACAGCCCCAGGGCCAGCATGGGCAGGCTCAGCATCAGGATCCGGGGACTGCAGGTGCGCCAGGAATGGCCGCGCAGCATGTGCAACGCCATCTGGATGTCCGGGCTCATCATCGCCTGGATCGCGCCGACCAGGGCGAAGAGTCCCAGGACCACGCCGCCCAGGATCCAGCCGCGCCGGCCCACGCCGGCCGCCGGCCGCGCCAGCCGCTCGACGGCCATATAGCCCGCCACGCCCAGCAGGGCGGTGTAGGCGGCCTTCATCCAGAACATGCCGCCCAGCACGGCCTCTCCGAGGTCGGGGCGGGTGTGCAGCATGGCCAGCAGCATCCCCAGCGCCGCCAGGGCGCCGAGGCCGGCGACCATGGCCAGGCGCTGCAGCAGGCTGAGCCGCCCCCTCGAGGCTTGGGCGTCCGAAGCCAGGGCGTCGATCAGATCATCCGTTCGCACGGCGCATCCTTTCGGCCAGGGACTTCAACGCCCGGTGCAGGGCGACCTTGGCCGCGCCTTCGGAAATGCCGGCCCGGGCTCCGGCCTCGGCCAGGCTGAGGCCTGTCAGTTTGACGTCGGACACTAGGATCCGTTGCCGGTCCGGCAGGCTGGCCAGGGCGCGGTCCAGCTCGAGGCCGACGCCGGGCTCGGGCTCGTCGGCGGCCAGGAACTCGATGTGATCCTCGATCGGCAGGGTCTGGCGGACCTTCCGGCGACGCCAGTGGTCGATCAGCTTGTAGCGCGCCACCGCATGCGCCCAGGCGGTGAACGACTGGGACGAATCCCAGGTCGACCGCTTGAGATGCACCGCCAGCAGCGTCTCCTGCACAAGATCCTCCACATCGCCGGGCGCGCCGGACATCCGTCGCGCGAAATAGGCGCGAAGCCGGATACCGAGAACGGCCAGACACTCGCGATAGGCGGCGGCGTCGCCGTCCATCCCGCGCAGCATCAGCGCCTTCAAACGGGTTTCGGTATCCGTCACGCCAGCCCCTATTCGCGTGCGAGAGGCGGATGGTTACACGGTGTCGCGTCGCGCCGAAACCGCCGGAAAACACGTCGCCGAAATTTTGTTGGCGGACCGTTGTAACCTTCACCTCGGGACCTTCGTATCTCCCATCGACCGAGCGGCGAGAGCGTCGTTCGGCGAAAGAAACGCTTCCCCAGACTGCTTCAAGGAGAACCCCATGAGCCGCACCGCTTCCACCGCCGCCCTCGCCGCCGTCTTCGCCCTGGCCGCCGGCGTCTCGATCGCCGCCGCCGACGACATGAAGAAGGTCGAACAGGAAAAGTGCTACGGCGTGGCCAAGGCCGGCCAGAACGACTGCAAGGCCGGCGCTGGCACCTCGTGCGCCGGCACCGCCAAGGCCGACTACCAGGGCAACGCCTGGAAGATGGTCGCCAAGGGCACCTGCACCACGATCAAGACCCCGAACGGCATGGGTTCGCTGACGCCGAAGGCTTAAGGCGCTTCCTTGAAAACTGTCATCCCGGCCCAGCGCGAAGCGCGCCGAGCCGGGACCGCCGGAAGCTCTGAGCGTGTTGCGGTCCCGGCTCTCCCCCCGGCTTTCGCCGGGGTGCGGCCGGGATGACAAGTTGATGGAATTTCCCATGATCACCGCCGGCCTCGGCCTCAAGCCCCAGCACTACGACGACGCGGTCGCCGCGACCGCCGACGGCCTGTGGTTCGAGGTCCATCCCGAGAACTACATGTCGGCCGGCGGGCCGCGCCTGGCCGCGCTAGAGGCCGTCCGCGCGCGTCGGCCGCTATCGCTGCACGGCGTGGGCCTGTCCCTGGCCGCCGACGCCGATCCGGATCCCGAGCATCTGGCCGCGCTGAAGCGCTTGGTCGACCGGTTCGAGCCGTTCGTGGTTTCCGAGCATCTGGCCTGGTCCACCCATCGCGGCGCGCACCAGCCCGACCTCCTGCCCTTTCCTCGCACCCAGGCCGCCCTGGCCCGCATCGCCGACAATGTCGGCCGGATGCAGGACGCCCTGGACCGCCGCGTGCTGATCGAAAACCCGTCGCTGTACCTGCCGCTGACCGGCCATGACCTCGACGAGGTCGACTTTCTGAAAGCCCTGGTCGAGCGGACCGGCTGCGGCCTGCTGGTCGACGTCAACAACGTCTTCGTCAGCGCCAGCAACCTGGGCTACGCCGCCGAGGCCTACCTCGACGGCCTGCCGGCCGCGGCGGTCGGCGAGATCCACCTGGCCGGCCATGGCGCCGACGAGGGCGGCTCGTCGCTGCTGATCGACACCCATGGCGCGTCGGTCGCCGAGCCCGTCTGGGCCCTCTACCGGCGCCTGATCCGCCGCATCGGCCCGCGTCCGACGCTGATCGAGCGCGACGACGACATCCCCGCCTTCGACGTCCTGATGGCCGAACGCGACCGCGCCGCCGACGAACTCGCGGCGCTGGAGGCCCAGCATGTCTGAGCTGCTGGATTTCCAAGACGCCTTCGTCGAGACCTTGAACGCGGACGTCGCGCCGCTGGCGCGGTGGCTCGCGCCCGGTGAGGGCGAGGCCGGGCTGGCCGTCTATCGCAACACCATCGCCAAGGGCTGCGTCGACGCCCTGGCCGCCAACTTCCCGACCGTGCTGTCGATGGTCGGCGAGGACTGGTTCCGCGCCGCCGCCGCCCTATTCGCCCGCGAGGCCCCGCCGGCCAGCGCCGTCCTGCTGGACTATGGCGAGGCCTTCCCCGTCTGGCTGGATCGCTTTCCGCCGGCCTTGGACCTGCCGTACCTGGCCGGGATCGCCCATCTCGATCGCCTGTGGACCGAGGCCCTGTTCGCCGCCGAAGCCCCGCACCTGACCGCCGAAGCGCTGTCTACGCTCACGCCGGAGGACATCGGGCGGGCGCGGCTGAGGCTGCATCCCAGCGTTCGCTTCGGCGCCTTCGAGGCCGGCCTGCCCAGCCTGTGGGTCGCCTCGCGCGACGGTCGCGAGGATCTCGAGCTCTCCGAGACCCCGGAGACCCTGCTGCTGGTCCGCCGCGACGGGTCGGTTCGAAGCCGGGTCCTCGGCGCGGTCGAGACCGAATTCCTGCGCGCCTGCCGCGCGGGCCAGACCAGCGCCGAGGCCGCCGAGCGCGCGACCCTGGCCGATCCGAATGTACCGCTTGCCCCCTTGTTCGCCGCCCTGATCGCCGACGGCGTGTTCGGCGGCTTCTCTCTGGAAACCGACCGATGACCGCCAACACCCTCTCCCTTCGCACGCCTTTCGACCTCTTCGCCCAGACCGCCCGCAAGGTGCTGACCGAGGACGTCCTGACCCTCGTCGCCCGCCTGGGCGTGGCGGCGGTCTTCTTCCAGTCCGGCCGCACCAAGGTCGACGGCATCCTGCACATCACCGACGGGACCTATTCGCTGTTTGAAAGCGAGTATCACGTACCCCTGTTGCCGCCGGTCGTGGCGGCGCACGCGGCGACCTATTCGGAGCACCTGTTCTCGATCCTGCTGGTGCTGGGCCTGTTCACGCGGCTTTCCGCCCTGGCCTTCCTGGGCATGACCACGGTGATCGAGATCTTCGTCTATCCCGACGCCTGGCCGACCCACCTGTCGTGGGCGGGGCTGCTGCTGTTCCTGATCGCCCGCGGCGGCGGCAAGTTCAGCGTGGATCGGGTGCTGAAGATCGCCTGAAAATACCTTTCATCCCGGCCGTAGCGCAGCGAAGAAGCCGGGACCGCCGCGGGCTCGGAGCTTCCGGCGGTCCCGGCTCGGCGCGCTTCGCGCTTGGCCGGGATGACAGTTTTTCTAATGAATGGTCGGCGTGCGCGGGATCGGCCGGCGCCACAGCTGGGCCGTCAGGGCGTTGGCGATGCCGATCCAGCCGAAGTCCGGAGCGACGCCGCCGCCGACCTTGCGCGCCTCGAGGGCATAGGCCGCCGAGGCCGCCAGCGAGGCCGTCGCCGCGCCCAGCTGGCCGCCGACGCGCCGGGCGCCCAGGCCCAGCCACAGGGCGTTGAAGCCTTGCACCAGGCTCCAGATCGTCAGGGCGCGGGTGCGGGCCGGGCTGGCCGGCGCGTTCCAGGTGCGCAGACCCGACAGGGTCATGGCGATGAACAGCGGCGGCAGGATCAGGCTGGTCAGCGGCTTGGGCTGATGCGCCACCGGCTCGTGCATCTCGGCGAACTCGACCGCGTACATCTCGTCGTCCAGCACGCGCTCGTGCCGACGTCCCATCACCATGGCGGCCACGATCGCCCCGCCCGCCAAGGCCGCGCCGACCGCGATCTGGGCCGCGGGATGGTGGCCTTCCCGCCGATCGAGCTGGAACGCTTCGCGACCGGCCTGGGCGCGCTCACGCGACTTTCCGTTGGCGATATGCATGGCGGGACTCCCTCGTGAACTCGCAAGTCAAACAGTCCAGCTGAGCCTTGGTTCCAGCCTCAGCGGGTCTGCGGCCCATGATGGCCCAGACTGGGGGTGAAGCCACCCGAAAATCCTTGCGAAATGACACGATCCGTCGACTTTCCGACACGAGAATGGCGCGTGACAACCCCGTGACGCATTGACGCGTGACGGCGCTCATCGTTGGGCGCCGTTCAAAGGGAAATTGTTTTTTCTAGGTTTTTTCGCTCGCGGGACCCGCGCTCCCCAACCCGCTTAGGTTTACGGGCGTTAAGGATCTTTTTGAATTTTTCGCCGCAACCTGCCGCCGAAGCGAGAGGAGCGAATGCCGCCAAGGTGGTGGATTCCGAGGGGCCTCGCGCCAGGGAACACCATCGATGTCCTTCCTTCGGGCTCACCGCGCCGACAGCAAGACCAACGCCGCCATCGGCGACATGGAGGCGGTCATCGCCGCCATCCATCGCAGCCAGGCGGTGATCGAATTCAACCTCGACGGCTCGATCATCACGGCCAACGAAAACTTCCTGAAGACCCTGGGCTACGGGCTTTCCGAGATCCAGGGCCGCCATCACAGCCTGTTCGTCGAGAGCGCCTACGCTTCCAGCGGTGAGTACCGCGAGTTCTGGCGCCGGCTGAACGCGGGCGAATTCTTCTCGGACAAGTTCAAGCGCGTCGGCAAGGGCGGTCGCGAGATCTGGATCCAGGCCTCGTACAACCCCATCTTCGACAAGGCTGGCAAGCCGGTGAAGGTCATCAAGTTCGCGTCCGATATCACCATGGTCGAGCAGGAGCGCGCCGCCGCGGAGGCCGCTCGCAAGAAGGCCGATCAGGACAACAACGTCGTGGCCGTTCTGGCCGAGGGTCTGGGCCGTCTCGCGCGCGGCGATGTCAGTACGCCCATCCAGACCGCGATGGATCCGCGCTACCAGCAACTGAAGGACGACTTCAACAGCGCCGTCGACTCCCTGCGCGACACCGTCACGACCATCGTCCAGCGGGCGCGTGGCATGCAGGCCGGCACCGACGAGATCGCTTCGGCCGCCGACGACCTGTCGCGCCGCACCGAGCAGCAGGCCGCCGGCCTGGAACAGACCGCCGCCGCCCTCGACGAGATCACCGCCACCGTGGTGCGCAGCGCCGAGGGCGCTCGCCGCGCCTCGCAGGCCGCCTCCCAGGCTCGCGTCGACGCCAACCGCTCGGGCGAGGTCGTGCAGCAGGCGATCTCGGCCATGGGCGAGATCGAGAAGTCCTCGTCCCAGATCGGCAACATCATCGGCGTGATCGACGAGATCGCCTTCCAGACCAATTTGCTGGCCCTCAACGCTGGCGTCGAAGCCGCGCGGGCCGGCGAGGCCGGTCGCGGCTTCGCGGTCGTCGCCCAGGAAGTCCGGGCCCTGGCCCAACGCTCCGCCGACGCGGCCAAGGAGATCAAGACCCTGATCGCCAACTCGACCGCCCAGGTCGATCGCGGCGTCAAACTGGTGGGGGAGACCGGCGAATCCCTGTCCGGCATCGTCGGAAAGGTCAGCGAGATCGACGGCCTGATCTCCGAGATCGCCCGCTCCTCGCAGGAGCAGGCCACGGGCCTCAACCAGGTCAACGCCGCCGTCAACCAGATGGACCAGGTCACCCAGCAGAACGCCGCCATGGTGGAAGAGACCACCGCGGCCGCCTCGAACCTGCGCACCGAGGCCCATGACCTCGCGGATCTGATGACCCGGTTCAACACCGGCGCGGTCGAGCAGGCTCCCGCCGCGCGCGGCTCCTCGCGCCCGGGTTCGCGCGCCGCCTGAGTCCTTGGCGGCTCGCGAGCTTTCTCGCGACCGCCCGCCGTCCGTATGCGGCAAGTTGGCGCACCCTCGCGACCCCTTTCGGGTTTTTCCTTTCCTGGCGCCGGTTAGCGGCCGCAAGAAACGTTTCGCGGCCACGCTTCCCCTTAAAGTTTTCTTCAGGCTGAAGGCGGACGCTTTGTCGCACGGGAATCGGGGGAAACACCCAAATGCGCTTGCGACTCGCAGGTGCGATGAATCTGTTCGGGGGCGCGCTGGCGCTCGGCCTGATCGTGCTGATCGCCGCCTCCTGGAACGCCATCGCCACCGTCCGCATCGGCGGACCGCTCTACACCAAGATCGTGGCCGGCAAGGACCTGACGGCCGACATCCTGCCGCCGCCGCTCTATGTGATCGAGGCCTATCTCGACGCCCAGACGGCCTATCGCCTGCGTACGCCCGCCGAGACCGACAGCGCCGACAAGGAGCTGCGCCGCCTGAAATCGGAATATGAGGCGCGGGCGACCTACTGGCGGGCCTACGATTTCGATCCGCGGGTCAAGAGCGTGCTGCTGGGCGAGTCGGACGCCAACGCCCAGAAGGCCTGGGCCGCTTCGGAGCGACTGATCCAGGCGCTGCGGGCCAATGACGGCCCGGCCGCCGACGCCGCCTTCGCCGACATGACCACCAGCTATCGCGCCCACCGCAAGGCGATCGACGAGATCGTGCCGATGATCGCGGCCGACAACGCCGCCGTCGAGGCCGACGCCCGCCAACGTCAGATCCTGCTGGTCAGCATCATGGCCGCCCTCTGCGCGTTGCTGGGCGCGATCATCGCCGGCGGCGTCTGGAAGATGCGCCGCTCGGTCGTCAATCCGATCCAGTCGATCACCGGCTACATGCGCGACCTCGCGGCCGGGCATTATGAAAAGCCGGTGCCGTTCGCCGGCCGCGCCGACGAACTGGGCGACATGGCCAAGGCCATCGAGGTGTTCCGCCACGCCGTGCTTGAGCGCCGAACGATGCGCGAGGAGCAGGAGGCCGCCCGCGCGCGCGGCGAGGCCGAGCGCGCCGCGTCCGAGACCGAACGCCACCAGGGCGAACAGGCTCGCCGCGCGGCCATGGAGGCCCTGGGCCGCGGGCTGGACCGCCTGGCGTCCGGCGACGCGGCCTTCCGCCTGACCGATGCCTTCGCGTCGGACTACGAGGCCCTGCGGGCCGACTTCAACGCCACCGCCGAGAAGCTGAGCCGCACCCTGCACGACATCAAGGACGCCTCCAACGGAGTCGGAGCGGGCGCGAGCGAGATCGCTCACGCTACCGACGACTTGTCGCGCCGCACCGAGCAGCAGGCCGCCAGCCTGGAAGAAACCGCCGCCGCCCTGGACGAGATCGTCGCCACCGTCCGCCAGGCCGCCGACGGCGCCCAGCGCGCCAACCAGATGGTCGGCGAGGCGCGCCGCGAGGCCCAGTCGACCGAACGCGCCGTCGAGGACGCCGTCCGCGCCGTGGGCGAGATCGAGACGGCCTCGGCCCAGATCGGCAAGATCATCGGGGTGATCGACGAGATCGCCTTCCAGACCAACCTGCTGGCCCTGAACGCGGGGGTCGAGGCCGCCCGCGCCGGCGAGGCCGGTCGCGGCTTCGCGGTCGTCGCTCAGGAGGTCCGCGCCCTGGCCGGACGCTCGGCCGACGCGGCCAAGGAGATCAAGGGGCTGGTCGGCGCGGCCTCGGCCAAGGTCAGCGAAGGCGTCGGGCTGGTCGGCCAGACCGGCGTCGCCCTAGGCAGCATCATCAGCCGGGTCGGCGAGATCTCGACCCTGGTCGGCGAGATCGCCACGGCGGCCCAGGAACAGGCCACCGGCCTTGGTCAGATCAACACCGCCGTCAATCAGATGGATCTGATGACCCAGCAGAACGCGGCCATGGTCGAGCAGACCACCGCCGCGGCCCATGCGCTGGAGAACGAAGCCGCGCGGCTCTCCAGCCTGGTGGGGCAGTTCGATCTGGGCGGCGCGGCGGTTCGGCGGGCGGCCTAGGCCGGCAGCTCGCCCACCGCCGACTGCAGGTAGTTCTGCTCGCCCAGCGCCTTCACCAGGCCGAGCTGCATCTCCAGGAAGTCGATGTGCTCCTCGGTGTCGCTGAGGATCTCGCGCAGCAGTTCGCGGCTGACATAGTCGCGGGCCTGTTCGCACTGGATGATGCCGGGGATCAGGGTCTCGCGGCCGCCCAGCTCGACCTGCAGGTCGCTGCCCAGGCATTCCGGCACCGTCTCGCCGATCTTCAGCTTGTGCAGGTCCTGCAGGTTCGGAAGCCCTTCCAGGAACAGGATGCGATTGATCAGCTTGTCGGCGTGTTTCATCTCGCCGATCGACTCGTCGTAGGTGATCTTGCCGAGGCGCTTGAAGCCCCAGTTGTCGTACATCCGCGCGTGCAGGAAGTACTGGTTGACCGCCGTCAGCTCATTGGTGAGCACCGCGTTGAGCAGTCGGATGATGCCGGGATCGCCCTGCATGGCGGCCTCCTTGACGACTAGGGATGACGACTTGGGGATTCGATTTCCGGGCGAACCTGAGCCAAGCCGAAAGCGGCTTCAACCTGAATGTGTGCGAGTGTTTCGCGCTCTCACGGAAAAGCGTGCGAGTGCTTCGCGATCTCTGAAAACGCCGAGTTTTCGGCCGCTACTCGGCCGCGAAAGCCAGCGCTTCGCGGTTTTCCTGGATCATCTGGCGCATCTCGCAGACGCACTTGGCGCACTGCGCCTGGCAGCCCTTGTGACGGAAGATGTCGGCCGGACGGGCGGCGCCTGCGTCGATGGCGGCGCGGACTTCGCGCTCGCGGATGCCGTTACAGTTGCAGACGTACAAGGAAGGAACGCCCTACCCGATTGAGTGTCATTCTCATCTAGCCGATGACGCGGCGTTTTGCAACTGACTCTCACTCTGGTTCGCAGCGGCATGGAGTCGCGCCCCTTTCCGAATTGGCCTAAAGCGAGCCCATGACGCTCGCTTGCCGCCTCTATCTGATCACCCCGCCCGTCCTGGACGACCTCGCCGGCTTCGGCCGCCAATTGGCCCAGGCGCTGGACGGCGGCGACGTGGCCGCCCTGCAGATCCGCCTGAAGGACGCGCCGGACGACGTCATCGCCGCCGCCGTCGCCGCCCTGGCGCCGATCGCCCAGGCCCGCGACGTCGCGGTGATCCTCAACGACCGTCCCGACCTGGCCGCCCGCCTACCGGTCGACGGCGTGCATGTCGGCCAGTCGGACATGAGCCTCAAGGACGCTCGCAAGCTGATGGGCGACCGCATGGTCGGGGTCACCTGCCACGACAGCCGCCACCTGGCCATGGAAGCGGCCGAGGCCGGGGCAGACTATGTCGCCTTCGGGGCCTTCTTCCCGACCACGACCAAGGCGGCGCCGACCGTCGCCGAGCCCGACATCCTGACCATCTGGCAGGAGACGATGGAGGTCCCGTGCGTGGCGATCGGCGGCATCACCGCCGCCAATGCCGCGCCGCTGGCCACCGCCGGCGCGGACTTCCTGGCCGTCTCGGCGGGGGTGTGGGCCTATCCGCAAGGGCCGGACGCGGCCGTCGCGGCCCTCAACGCGGCGATCGCCGAAGGCGTGGCGGCGCGGATTAAGGCGAAATAACGGCGTTCGCTTGTGACGCACCGCACACAGGCATAGCCTCTCCCCAGCTAAATAAAACGGGGGAGACGCTGAACATGAAGCGGCTCGTAGTGTGTTTGCTTAGCGTACCCGTCCTGGCCTTTTCGGCCCTGGCTCTTCCGGGGGATGCGATCGCCGAGACCTGGAAGCTCGCGCCGGGCGAGACCAAGACCTACTACGATGCGGACTTCACCCGCGTGGACCAGTCCACCGGACTGATCGTCACTCGCATCGCCGAGGGCAAGGCCAACGGTCCCTATAAGAACTGGCCGGCCAGCAAGGG
This sequence comes from Caulobacter sp. 1776, assembly GCF_040545685.1. Lineage (NCBI taxonomy): Bacteria > Pseudomonadati > Pseudomonadota > Alphaproteobacteria > Caulobacterales > Caulobacteraceae > Caulobacter > Caulobacter sp. 1776. The sequence goes on along the minus strand of NZ_JBEPMI010000006.1, from coordinate 402,849 downwards.
GCCGATCCTGGTCTTCGCGCTGGATTGCGCGGCCGACAAGTGGATGGACCTGGGCATGGACTTCGACGGCACCAAGGGGCTGCCCAAGGGCTGGCGCAAGGAAGCCAAGATCGAGGACATCTCCGGCGCGGTCGGTAAGGCCGGCAAGCTGGTCTGCGAGACCAAGGACACGTTGCCGAAGGTGGAGCTGCCTTAGGGACCTGGACCCTGTCATCCCGGGTCTACCCCCGGCGAAAGCCGGGGGTAGACCCGGGACCGCCTCAGGCTCGCGCTTCGGCGGTCGCGGCTCTGCGCGCCGCGCGCTTGGCCGGGATGACAGCTTCTATTGCACCCCCTTCAGCTTCTCCGGGTTGCGCATCGTATAGACCGCCGCGATGCGGCCCTCGACGATTTCGAGACCCACGGTCTGGAACACCGCCCCGTCGGCCGCCATCACCAGGCCGGGTTGGCCGTTGATCCGCGCCAGGCGGACCGTCGCTCCCGCCGGCGGCGGCCACTTGCGGCGCACGCCCAGGATCATGGCGATGGCGTTGGCGAGGCCCTTCACCGGGTTGAGGTTGGCGCTGACCAGGCCGCCGCCGTCGGCGTGCATGACCACATCCTCGGCCAGCAGACCCCGTAGCGCCGCCTCGTCGCCGGTCGCCACCGCCTCCATGAAGGCCGTCGTCAGCCTGCGCTCCTCGTCGACGCTGGGCGTGTAGCGCGGCCGGTCGCGGCGCACGTGATCGCGAGCCCGCGAAGCTAGCTGACGGCAGGCGGTCTCGGTGCGGCCCAGGGCGGCGGCGATCTCGGCGAAGGGGGTGTCGAACACGTCGTGCAACAGGAACGCCGCCCGCTCCAGCGGAGTCAGCCGCTCCAGGGCCAGCAGGAAGGCCACCGACAGGTCCGCGTCGCCGCCGGCTTCGAAATCCGGCTCGACCACCGGCTCGGGCAGCCATTCGCCGACATAGATCTCGCGCCGCGCGCGGGCCGACTTCAGCCGGTCCATCGCCAGGCGGGCGACAATGCGATTGAGGTAGGCGCCGGGCTCCTCGACCTCGGCCGCGTCGACCCTGCGCCAACGCAGCCAGGCGTCCTGGACCACGTCCTCGGCCTCCGCCCGCGACCCTAGCATGCGGTAGGCCAGGCCGGTCATGGCCCCGCGCCGCTCCTCGAAGATCGCGTCCGCACCTGTCATGCGTTCACCGCCACCGCCTCTCCGCCCACCTGCACCCGCGAGCACGTCTTGCCGTGTCCCATCGCGTACTTGATCGTGGGATAGACCCGCGCCGAGGCGATGGCGAGGGCGATCGCGGCCAGACCCTTGGGACCCCAGCGCTGCAGAACGGCGCCGCGCAACGGGTCGGCGACCTCCAGGTCGCGATCCAAGGAGGCCCGGGCGAAGCGCCAGGCCAGGCTGGCGTCCGGCCCCATCAGGGCGTGGTCGCCCGTCAGGATGCCGCGCAGCACGTCGGCCGGCACGCGGTTCTCCTCGGCGATCTTCACGCCGATCTGTACGCACGGCCCGCAGTCCTCGGTCATGGTCGCCACGAGCGCCGCCGCCGCGATGGCCGCGGCCGGCGCCCCCTCGCGGAAGCCGGACAGGGTCTGGGCGCCCCGGAAAGCCTTCAGCGCCTTGGGACTGGCCTCCAACAGGTCACGGACATAGGTGGCGTCGTAATCGTAGCGCTTCTCCAGCTGGCCGATCGCCGCGCTCATGATCGCCTTCAGCATCTCAGGACTCCTTGACCGGGCGGAACGCGACGACCGCCAGCCAGATCGTCAGCACGGTGGGCAGGAAGACGCCCGGGACGTCGCGGGCCAGCAGCGGCCAGGGCGGCCCGCCGCCACAGAACGGCGTGATCAGGTGGATCAGGGCGTGGGCGCCCTGGAACGTCGCGGCGACGGCGACGGCCCCGGCGTGACGGCGCAGATCCAGCGCGCCCAACAGAGTCCCGACCCCACAGGCCAGATAGGTCGCCCCGACATCGCGGACGAAGTGGTCGTTGAACGGACCGGTCTGGATGACGCCGGGAATGGTCAGGTACCAGGGATAGGGCGCGGCCAGCATGAAGAGGCCGTTGCCTATGAAGATGATGGTCAGCCCAATCGCGATCCAGCGTGTCATGTCCGCCCTCCTCCATGTCGATACGAACAGGACGAGACAGCCGGCGCGAACGTGACATCGCCAGCGCGAAATCTTCGCCGGCGCCGAAAAATCTGTCATCCCGGCCAAGCGCGAAGCGCGCCGAGCCGGGACCGCCAGAAGCTCCGAGCTTGCCGCGATCCCGGCTCTCCGCTCCGCTGCGGCCGGGATGACAGCTTTCACGGCCGCCTTGCCATCCAGCCTGTGGACGATTAGGTTCCGCGCCCGTTCTTTCACACCGTCGACCTACCGCTCCGCCGCCGGACTTTCCGACGGGCGTCGACGGCATTCCTTGAGGATAAACCGCCCGTGGCCACGCCTTCCGCCCTCCTGAACGTCATGATCGACGCGGCCCGGAAGGCCGCCCGGGGCCTCGCCCGCGACTTCGGCGAAGTCACCGAGCTGCAGGTCTCCAAGAAGGGCGCGGCCGACTTCGTCACCAACGCCGACATCAAGGCCGAACAGACCCTGTTCGAGATCCTGACCAAGGCCCGCCCGGGCTACGGCTTCCTGGGCGAAGAGCGCGGCATGATCGAGGGCACCGACAAGACCCACACCTGGATCGTCGACCCGCTGGACGGCACCACCAACTTCATGCACGCCATCCCGCACTTCGCGGTCAACATCGCCCTGCAGCGCGAAGGCGAGGGCGTGGTGGCCGGCGTCACCTACAATCCGATCACCAACGACCTGTTCTGGGTCGAAAAGGGCAAGGGCGCGTTCCTGGGCGCCGAGAAGCGTCTGCGCGTCGCCGCCCGCCGGAACCTGGACGAGAGCGTCCTGGCCACCGGCGTGCCGTTCGCCGGCAAGCCGGGCCACGGCCAATTCCTGAAGGAGCTGCACCAGGTCAGCCAGAAGGTCGCCGGCGTCCGCCGCTTCGGCTCGGCCGCCTTGGACCTGGCCTGGGTCGCCGCCGGCCGCTTCGACGCCTACTGGGAGCGCAACCTCAACCCGTGGGACGTCGCGGCCGGCGTGCTGATGATCCAGGAGTCGGGCGGCAAGGTCTCCACGATCGACGAGACCGATCTCGACGTCGTCCAGGGCAAGTCGATCCTGGCCTCGAACCAGGACCTCTACCCCCAGATCCTGGAACGCCTGCGGGCGGCTTAAGCTCTCGCTTGGCGCCCCTCCGGCCCTCCGAGCCACCGCCCCCTTTCACGGGGGGAGGAGATCGTGAACCTTCCTGCCCCGCTTGCGGGGGAGGTGGCGCGCCGCGGATACGCGGCGTGACGGAGGGGGCGTCGCACAACGTGAAAAGCGCTCGCCAAACCGTCACATCCCGGCGCTAAATCGCGGCCCATGACCCTGCTGACCCGTCGCGCCATGACCACCGCCGCCCTCGCCGGCACGCTGCTGCCCGGCTTCGCGCACGCCCGGCAGCGTAGGCCGATCGTGATCGGCCACCGGGGCTGCAGCGGCGAGCGGCCCGAACACACGGCCCTGTCGTACGAGCGGGCCATCGACCAGGGCGCCGACTTCATCGAGCCGGACCTGGTCCCGACCAAGGACGGCCACCTGGTGGCCCGCCACGAGAACGAGATCGGCGGCACGACCGACGTCGCCGCCCGTCCCGAGTTCGCGGCCCGCAAGACGACCAAGACCATCGACGGCCAGCAGATCACCGGCTGGTTCACGGAAGACTTCACCCTGGCCGAGATCAAGACCCTGCGCGCCCGCGAGCGGCTGCCGCAGCTGCGTCCGGCCAGCGCCGCCTTCGACGGCCAGGCCCAGATCCTGACCTTCGACGAGGTGGTCGCCATCGCCAAGGCGGGAACTCAGCGCACGGGCCGGACGGTCGGCGTCTATCCCGAGCTGAAGCACCCCAGCTACTTCGCGTCGATCGGCCTGCCGACCGAGGATCGCCTGGTCGCGCTGCTGAAGGCTCACGACCTCAACTCCGCGACCGCCCCGGTATTCGTGCAGTGCTTCGAGGTCGGACCGCTGAAGCGCCTGAAGGCCAAGACCGCCGCGCGGCTGGTGCTGCTGGTCGACGGCGACGGCGGCCCCGCCGACCTGCCGGGCGTCAAGTACGCCGATCTGATCACCGCCCAGGGCCTGAAGGACGTGGCGGTCTATGCCGACGGGCTGGGCCCGAACTGGAACCTGGTGGTCCCCAACGACGGCCAGGTGCTGCTGCCCGCCACCAGTCTGATCAAGGACGCCCACGCCGCCGGCCTGGCCGTGCACCCGTGGACCGTGCGGGCCGAGAACTACTTCCTGCCCGCCGCCCTGCGAAAGGGCGACGCCCAGAGCCCGGCGTTCCTGGCCCAGCACGGCGACGTCACCCCGGTGTTCAAGGCGCTGTACGCCGCCGGCGTCGACGGGGTGTTCAGCGACTTCCCCGCCCTGGCGGTCGCCGCGCGCGCTTGACGCCACGCGGGGCGCGGACCGACAGTCGCGCCGGTCTTCGGGGAGCTATCTGATGCGCGCGATCGTCTTCACGGCGGGGCTTCTGGCCCTGATCCCGGCCTTCACCCAGGCCGACGCGCCGCCGCCCCCGCCCAACGCCATGGGCCTGTGTTCCGGAAGCGCGTCGACGGCCGACGCGCCGGCCAAGGTCGTGAAGCTGATGCCCGGCTACGGCGCGGCGACCTGGAAGATCCGCACGACCTCGCCCGACGCCCAGGCCTTCTTCGACAACGGCCTGCAACTGGGCCACGCCTTCGCCCACAAGGCCGCCGTCGCCGCCTTCGAGGAGGCCGCGCGCCGCGACCCGAACTGCGCCATGTGCCTGTGGGGCCAGGCCTGGGCCGGCGGGGCGACGATCAACTACACGGTCGACGACGCGGTCCAGAAGAAGATGGCCGAACTGATGGTCCGCGCTACGGTGCTGGCCGCCGACGGCCCACCGCTGGAGCGCGAGCTGATCGCCGCCATGAAGGCGCGCTACGAGCACGGCGGCGGCAAGGGCGCCGGCGACGCGGTCTACGCCAAGGCCATGGACGCTCTGGCCCGCGCCCATCCGAACAACGACGAACTGGCGGTGCTGGCCGCCGACGCTCTTATGGTCCCCGCCTCGCTGGCCGGGGCCAAGCAGAACCTGCCCCGCGCCGTCGAACTGCTCGAGGCCGCGCTAAAGCGCTCGCCCGACAGCGCCGCGGGCATCCACTTCTACATCCACGCCACCGAGATGAGCGGCTTCACCGCCCGGGCCGAGCCCTGGGCCGACAAGCTGGAAGGCTTGGCCCCGTCGGCCAGCCACCTCGTCCACATGCCCTCGCATACCTACTACTGGGTCGGTCGCTACGAGGACGCGTTGAAATCCAACGCCTCGGCGGCCAAGCTCGACATGGCCAACGCCCAGGCCCAGGGCTTCGCCGGCGAAGACGGCGTCTACAAGCTGTTCTACCACGCCCACAACGTGCACTTCGGCGCGGCCGGGGCTCTGATGTCCGGTGACGCCGACGGCGGCCTGGCCATCGCCCGGCCGTTCTTGACGCGGGCGCTGAAGCTGGAGCATGGCCAGGCCTGGGACCAGTCGGTGGCCGGCACGGCCTACGCCGTCGAGGGCCGCTACGCCGCGCCCGAAGAGGTGTTGGCGCTGACCGAGCCGACCCTGCCCTATCTGAAGGCCATGTGGCGCTATGCGCGCGGCGAGGCGCTGGCCCGCAACGGCGACGCCGCCGGCGTGCGCCGCGAGCTGGCCCAGGTCCAGCTGGGCGCGGGCGCGCTAAAGCCCTGGGGCGAGTTCGGCGCCGTAGGGGTTGACGCCACGAAGGTCGCCCGCCTGGTGCTGGAAGGCCGCGCCGCCATGCTGGAGAACAATCCCAAGCGCGCCGCCAAGGCCTTCCGCAAGGCGGCCACGCTGGAGGAAACCCGCTTCGCCGACCAGACCGATCCGCCGATGTGGTGGTACCCGGTGCGCCGCAGCCTGGCCGCCGCCCTGCTGGTCAGTGGCGATGCGCAAGGCGCCGCCGACGAGGCCCGCGCGGCTCTGGCCAAGCGTCCGCTAGACCCGGTCAGCCTGAACGTCCTGGCCCAGGCCGAGCGCAAGCTGGGCCTCGTCCAGGCCGCCGACGGTCACGCGGCCCAGGCGCGTAGGGGCTGGGTCGGCGACCTGACGAAGGTCGACCTCGTCCACAGCTAGGCGGGCTTGCCGAACCGGGGCGAGGCGGTGCAGCGTGCCACCACAAAACGCCAAGCCCCGGGGAAGCCCATGAAGATCCGCCACGCCGTTTCCGCGGTCGCCCTCGCCGCCGCCCTTCTGCTGGGCGCGCCCGCCTTCGCCTCGCCGGGTTCGGACCTGCTGGACCGGATCGCCGTCGACTTCGTCCACATGACCCTGGAGGCCGGCGAGCGCGAGCCCGGCTATGTCGACGCCTATTACGGGCCCCAGGAATGGCAGAACGCCGCCAAGCTGGCGCCGCGCCCCGTGTCGGTGCTGCGCAAGGAGGCCGACCGGCTGCAGTTGCTGCTGAGCAAGGTCCCGGACAAGGACCTGTCGCCCGACCAGCGCCGCCGCAAGCTGTTCCTGAAGGGCCAGGTCAAGGCCGCCCAGACGCGCCTGGCCATGCTGGCGGGCGACAAGTTCAGCTTCGAGGACGAGGCAGAGGGCCTGTTCAGCGTCCGCCCGGTGCTGAAACCGCTGAAGAGCTACGACCCGATCCTGGCCCGCATCGACAAGCTGGTCCCGGGCAAGGGCGACCTCGCCGCCCGGGTCGACGCCTTCCAGAACCAGTACGTCATTCCGACCGACAAGCTCGAGCCGGTGATGAAGGCCGGCATCGCCGCCTGCAAGGCCAAGACCGAAGAGCATATCAAGCTGCCGGCCGGCGAGCGCTTCGACCTGTCGTTCGTCACCAAGAAGCCGTGGAGCGGCTACAACTGGTACAAGGGCGACGCCCACAGCCTGATCGAGATCAACACCGACCTGCCGATCTATATCAGCCGCGCCTTGGACCTGGGCTGCCACGAGGGCTATCCGGGCCACCATGTGCTGAACACCCTGCTGGAACAGAAGCTGACCAAGGAGAAGGGCTGGGTCGAGTTCTCGGTCTATCCGCTGTTCTCGCCGCAGTCGTTCATCGCCGAGGGCTCGGCCAATTTCGGCATCACCCTGGCCTTCCCAGGCCAGGCCAAGACCGACTTCGAGCGCGACAAGCTGTATCCGCTGGCGGGCCTCGATCCCGCGACGGCCAAGGCCTATGGCGATCTGCAGGAGGCCAAGGCCGCCCTGGCCAGCAGCGGCAACACGATCGCGGCCGCCTATCTGGGCGGCAAGATGACCAAGGAACAGGCCGTGCAGGCGCTGATGAAATACAACCTCTATTCGCGCGGCGGGGCCGAGAAGCGGGTGGCGTTCATCGAGACCTACCGCTCTTACGTGATCAACTACAACATCGGCCAGGACATGGTCCGCGACCACGTCTACCGCGCCGGCAAGTCCGAGGCCGCGCGCTGGAACGCCATGGAGCATGTGGTCAGCGAACCGACCACGCCGGCCGATCTCAAAAAATAGCCGGCCTCAGAACGTCGAGATGTCGGGCGCGGCCCCGATCTTCTTCAGCCGGTTTCCGCCCCGGAAGCCGGCCCAGAAGAGCGCCATGACGATCACCGCGAAAATCCAGCTCACCCCCCGCTCCCAGATCGAGATGCCGAACGCTTCGGACTGGATCTGGGTCTGCGGGTTCAGGAAGCCGAGCAGGCCCACGACCACGCCATAGGCGCTGAACAAAAACATGATCAGCGGGATCATCGCCGTGCGCCGCCGCCACTGGATGGCGCCGAACACCAGATAAAGCAGCACCATGATCACCGTGGCGACCAGCGGCGTATAGGTGACGAGGCCTTCCATCATGGCGGCGGTCTGCCGCGTGACCTCGGGATCCTGGCCCGGCGCGCTGGCGGACTGACGCGCGATCGCCAGGAGCTGGTCGCGATGCAGATACAGGCGCACGCCGCCGTACAGGCTGCTGACCACGGTCAGGAACGCCCCCACCGCCCCCGCCCGCGCCGCGGCGCCGGCGTCGTCGGCCGCGATGATCGGCTTGAAGGGATTGAGCAGGCGTAGCTTGTCGATCATCGGGTTCCTCATCGAGAGGGCGACAGTCGACCAAGCTCAACCGCAGGTCAACGACTTGGCGATCGTGGTCCGCTAGGCGGGGACGACCGCCTCGACCCCGAACTGCAGGCTGGCCAAACGGGCGTAGAGGCCGCCCTTGGCGAACAGCTCGGCGTGAGCGCCCTGCTCGACGACGCGGCCGTTCTCCATGACCACGATCCGATCGGCCTTCAGCACCGTGGCCAGGCGGTGGGCGATGACCAGGGTGGTGCGGCCTTGCATGGCGGCGGCCAGAGCCTGCTGGACCAGGCGCTCGCTCTCGGCGTCGAGGGCGCTGGTGGCCTCGTCCAGCAGCAGGATCGGCGCCTCGCGGACCAGGGCCCGAGCGATGGCCAGGCGCTGGCGCTGGCCGCCCGACAGGGTCTTGGCGCGCTCGCCGACCGGAGTGTCGAACCCTTGCGGCAACGCGGAGAGGAAGCCAGCCGCCTGGGCGGCTTCGGCGGCGGCGCGCAGCTCGGCCTCGGTGGCGTCCTCGCGGCCGAAACGGATGTTGTCGAAGGCCGAGCCCGAGAACAGCGGCGAGTCCTGGGCGACCAGGGCCATGCGGGCGCGGACCTCGGCGGGCTCGGCGTCGCGCAGATCAACGCCGTCCAGGCGGATGGCGCCGCTGGTCGGGTCGTAGAAGCGCAGCAGCAGCCGCAGCACGGTGCTCTTGCCGGCGCCCGAGGGGCCGACCAGGGCCACGGTCTCGCCGGGCTTCACGGTAAGATCGAAGCCGTTCAGGGCCGGCAGGTCGGGACGGCCGGGATAGGCGAAGACCACGTTCTCGAACGCGATCGCGCCCCGCGCGGGGACCGGCAGGATCGTGGGCGCCGGCGGCGCGGCGATGTCGGGCCTGGCGTTCAGCAGGTCGGAAATGCGATCCATCGCGCCCGAGGCCTTCTGCACGTCACCCCAGACCTCGCCCAGGGCGCCGATCGAGCCGGCCGCCATCACCGCCAGCATGGCGAACTGGGCCAGGGTGCCGCCGGTCATCTGGCCGGCGATGACCAGGCGCGCGCCCGTCCAAAGCAGAAGCGTGATGCCGCCGAAGGCCAGGGTGATGACCACGGCGGTCATGGCGGCCCGCGTGGTGATCCGGCGAACCGAAGCCTTGTAGGCCGCTTCCACGGCGCCGCCGAAGCGACCAGCCGAGGCCCGCTCGCGACCGAACGCCTGCACCGTCTCGAGCGCGTCCAGGCTCTCGCCCGCATAGCCCACGGCGTCGGCGAACTTGTCCTGGGCGCTGACCGTCAGCTTGCGCACGCGACGGCCGATCAGGAACATCGGGGCCAGGATCACCGGCACCATCAGGACGATGAACCCCGCCAGGCGGGGCGAGACCACCGCCATGTAGCCGAGACCGCCGACCAGGCTGAGGATGTTGCGCAGGGCCACCGAGGCCGAGACCCCGACCAGCTGCTCGATCAGCGAGACGTCGGTGGTCAGACGCGACAGCACCTCGCCGGTGCGCGTCTTCAGGAAGTACTGCTGGTCCAGCGTCAGGGTATGGCCGTAGAGCGCGCGGCGCAGGTCGGCCACGACCCGCTCGCCCAGGCGGGTGATGAAGAAGAACCGGCAGGCCGTCGCGATCGCCAGCACCAGGGCCACGGCGCCCAGGCCCACGAACGCGCTGTTGATAGCCGCCGCCTGGCCCTTGGCGAATCCGTGGTCGATCACGCCCTTGAAGGCCGCCGTCAGCCCCAGGGTCGCGCCGGTCGAGAACAGCAGGAAGAAGCCGGCGGCCAGGCCATCGCCCTTGTGCGCGGCCACGAACGGCAACAGATGGGCCAGCGGGCGGATGTCCTTGCGGCGGGGTCGCCGGGCCTTGGCCTCGGCCATGCTCTGGACCAGTTCGGCCCCGGCGCCGGGGCGACCCTCGATCTTTTGCTCGCCCGCATTCACGTCGGTCATCAACAGTCCCTTGCCAAAATCGCGCGGGTTCTTTATAGCCGCGCGTCTTCGAGGGCCACCCCGCACGTGCGCGGGCGACTCTCATCCACCATTCTCAGTCGCCGCCGTAGTCGGTCCGGATCGCCGCCATGAAACAAGACATTCACCCCGACTATCACTTCATCACCGTCACCATGACCGACGGCTCGAGCTATCAAACGCGCTCGACCTACGGCAAGGAAGGCGCTGTTCTGGCGCTTGACATCGATCCGCGCACCCATCCGGCGTGGACCGGCGGCAACGCCCACATGCTGGACCGCGGCGGCCGCGTCTCGCGCTTCAACGCCAAGTTCGCCGGTTTCACCGGCAAGAAGTAAGAAGCTTCACGCTTCTCGCCGTAAGGGCGACGAAAAGCCGGCTCCGCGATCGCGGGCCGGCTTTTTCTGTGTCTGGACCTCAGAAAGCGCCCGGACGTCTTCAGTCCTCGTCCGGCTCGTACGGATCGTCCCCTCGATCCCGCATCAGGTCGGTCGCGACGAAGTCCATGGCGTCCTCGGCCTCCGCGAAGCTCAGCTCCGAGACCGTCTGGTCGCGCACCGACACCCCGGCCTTGTGGGTGCTGTCCGGATCGCCGGTGATCAGCGGATGCCAGCGCGGCAGGTCCTTGCCCTCGTGCAGCCGGCGATAGGCGCAGGACGGCGGCATCCACTCCAGCTCCTCGATATTGTAGGGCGTCAGCTTGATGCAGTCCGGCACCGTCTTCTTGCGGTTCGGATAGTCCTTGCATTGGCAGCGGTGCTCGTCGAACAGCTGGCAGTGCACCCGCGTGGGGATGATTTCGCCGGTGTCTTCGTCTTCGAAGCGAACGAGGCAGCAGAGACCGCAGCCGTCGCATAGGCTCTCCCATTCGGGGACGGTCATCTCGGAGAGCGTCTTCGTCTCCCAGAAAGGTTTGCGTGGCGTCATGGCGTCGTCCTAAACCCGATTTACCTGGCGACCAAACAGAGCCTGACGCGAACCGTGAACGACTGGACGCTTCCGCCCTACAAGTTCGATGACAAGGATCCGTCCAAACGTGGGCGCGAGCCCGCCGCCGGCGCGTCCTCTGGCGCGTCTCCGCCCGGCCACGATCCGTGGGCGCCCGAGCCGCCACTGCAGGACCCGTTCCGCCTTTCGCCGCCCGCTGCGGCCGCGCCGCCCCCTCCTCCGCCCCCACCCGAGGAGCCGTTCCGCGCGGATCTCAAGCACCACGCCGCCCGGAAGAAGGCCCGCAAGTGGGGCTGGATCTGGGGCGTGCTGCTGGTCACGCTGCTGGTCGGCGTGCTCACCGCCGGCGGCGGGGCGGCCTATGTTTGGTTCAAATATCTGAAGGACGCGCCACAACTGCCCTCCCGCGACGCGCTGTTCGCGGTCAATCGCGCGCCCGGCATCCGCTTCGAGGACCGCAACGGCCAGGTGATCGCCACGCGCGGACCGCGCTATGGCCAGCGCATCACCCTGGGCGCGGTGCCCAACTACGTCCCCCTGGCTTTCCTGGCGGCCGAGGACCGGCGCTTCTACAAGCACGGGGCGATCGACGCCCAGGGCATCGCCCGCGCCGCCTGGGTCAACTGGCGCGGCGGCCGCACCAAGCAAGGCGCCTCGACCCTGACCCAGCAGCTGGCCAAGGGCCTGTTCCTGACCCCGGACCGGGTGGTCAAGCGCAAGCTGCAGGAGATGCTGCTGGCCTGGAAGCTGGAGCAGGTCCTGAGCAAGGACGAGATCCTCGAGCTCTATCTGAACCGCATCTATTTCGGGGCCGGCACCTACGGCGTCGACGGCGCGGCCCAGACCTATTTCGGCAAGCCCGCCAGCCAACTGACCCTGTCGGAATCGGCCCTGCTGGCCAGCCTGCCCAAAGCCCCCTCGCGCCTGGCCCTGACCAACGACATGGAACGCGCGCTGGCGCGGTCTCGCCTGATCCTGGCCAACATGCGCAAGGAAGGCTGGATCACCGCCGAGCAGGAGAGCCGCGCGCTGGACGACACCCCGCGCCTGTCGCCGCTGGCCCTGCAGGACGAGGGCGACTACGGCTGGGTGCTGGACTACGCCACCACCGAGGCGGTCAAGATCGCCGGCCAGAACGCGCCGGACCTGGTCGTCCGCCTGACCATCGATCCGGTCCTGCAGCACGAGGGCGCCGAGGTCGTGCGCCAGACCATGGCCACCGAGAGCGAACGGTCGGGCGCCAACCAGGCGGCCCTGCTGTCGCTGTCCGCCGACGGGGCCATCCGCGCCATGGTCGGCGGCACGGACTATAGCGACAGCCCCTTCAACCGCGCGGTCCAGGCTCGCCGCCAGCCCGGCTCGACCTTCAAGCCGTTCATCTACGCCGCCGCCGTCGAGAAGGGCGTGCTGCCGACCGACATCCGCGTCGACGAACCGGTCAAGTTCGGCGACTGGAGCCCGGAGAACTACAGCGGCGGCTATCGCGGTCCGATGACCGTCGAGCAGGCTCTGGTCACCTCGACCAACACCATCGCCGTGAAGCTGGGCAAGGAAGCCGGCGGCCCGGCGATCGGCGACCTGGTCCGCCGCTTCGGCATCACCAGCCTGCCGCCCGCGCCCGACCTGTCAGTGGCCCTGGGCTCCTATGGGGTGAGCCTGCTGCAGATGACCTCGGGCTTCCAGGTCTTCCAGCAAGGCGGCGTGCGGCTGGAGCCCTATGTCATCGAGTCGATCACCACCCAGGGCGGCCAGCCCGTCTTCGCCCACCAGCCTCCGGCCGGCGAGCGCCGCGTCTACGACATCGGCCACGCCAGTATCATGGTGAAGATGATGAAGAAGGTGGTCACCGACGGCACCGCCAAGCGCGCCGCCTTCGGTCGTCCGGCGGCGGGCAAGACCGGCACCAGCCAGAACTGGCGCGACGCCTGGTTCGTCGGCTTCACGCCCGACTACGTGACCGGCGTCTGGGTCGGCAACGACGACGAGAAGCCGATGAACAAGGTGGTCGGCGGCGACATCCCGGCCAGCATCTGGCGGCGCTTCATGATGACCGCCCACCAGACCCTGGCGGTCCGCGACTTCCAGTGGCTGCTGCCCGACCCCGCGCCGCAAACCGAGCCGGACCCGCGCAACGGCTATTACGAGACCCTGTCGGCCGAGTTCGCCCGCGCGGCGTCGGAGCTGGACGACGCGGCCAACGCCGCGCCGCCGGAGCCGGTCCCGGGCCAGCCGGCGCAGGAGAATTTGCCGTACTAGGCAGTTCGCTAGCCCCCCTGTGTCATCCCGGAAGCCTCGCAGAGGCTATCCGGGACCCAGGGGCCAAGCCCGATGCGTTGGCCCTTGGTCCCGGCTCTTCGCTGCGCTACGGCCGGGATGACAGGTGTTTTTCGAGACTACCGATACCCCGTCAGCGACGTCGGACGATCTTGCACCCGCGTCGCCCACGTTTTGTTCGGCGTCGCGCTCATCGTGAAGACCAGCTCGCCGCCGGCCGTGATCTCGTCGTGCTTCAGATAGGCCCGGGTCAGCGGCTTGCCGTTCAGGGTGACCTTGGCGACGTAGGGCTTGGTGTCCGCCATCCCCTCGGCCCGCACGGTGAAGCGTTTGCCGTTCGGCAGGTTCAGCGCCGCCTTGTCCACGAACGGCCGGCCGATGGCGTATTCGTTCGAGGCCGGGGTCACGGGAAAAAGCCGAGCGACGTGAACATCAGCCAGGCCGACATCTGGCCAAGGTCGTCATTGCCCGACAGGCCGTCGGGTGTCGGCTTGTACTGGCTCTTGATGATCTGGGTTAGGCGGGCCTGGGTGCGCCACGGCGCGCCGGCATAGTCGTACATATAGGCCACGTGGTGGCTGGGCTCGTTGCCGTGGATGTACTGGCCGATCAGGCCGGCGATGTCCTCGGCGTGCGAGTAGTCGATCTTCGAATTGTCGAAGTCGAACATGGCGTCCAGCTTCTTGACCGTCGCCGCGTCGCCGCCCAGCGTCTTGACGATCCCGCCCAGGTCCTGCGGCGCGAACCAGGAATATTGCCAGGCGTTGCCCTCGGTATAGTCCGAGCCATAGTTGATGGCGGTCGGGTTGAACGGCTCGCGATAGGTCCCGTCGCTCTTGCGGGCCCGCAGGAAGCCGGTCTTCGTATCGAAGCTGTTGCGCCAGTAGCTGGCCCGCTTCTCGAAGGTCGCCGCCACGTCGGCCTGCCCCATGTCCTTGGCCATGCGGGCGATGGTCCAGTCGTCAAAGGCGTATTCGACCGTCTTGGACGCGGCCTCGGGCTCCTTGTCGATCGGCGCATAGCCCAGCTTCATGTAGTCGCCGAGGCCGCCATAGGGGGCGTAGGTCGCGCTCTTGACCATGGCGTCCAGCGCCGCCTTGCCGTCGTAGCCGCGGATGCCCTTCATCCAGGCGTCGGCGATGACCGGCACCGCGTGGTAGCCGATCATCGTCCAGGTCTCCTGGCCGTGGAACTGCCAGACCGGCAGGATGCCGTAGGGGCTCTGGCGCTGCGAGGCGATCAGCGAATTGACCACGTCGTTGGTAAATTCCGAAGGCTGCACCAGGGTCAGTAGCGGATGCTCGGCCCTGAAGGTGTCCCACAGCGAGAAGGTCGAGTGGAAGGTGAACGACCGGCCGTCCAGCTTGCCCTCGTGCACCTGATCGTCGGGGCCGCGATAGCGTCCGTCGGCGTCGGCATAGACGCTGGGGGCCAGCAGGGTGTGATAGAGGGCCGTGTAGAGGGTTTTCCGCATCGGGGCCGGGGCCTCGATGTCGACGGCTCCCAGGGCCTTCTCCCAGGCCGCCTTGGCGCGGGTCCGCTGGGCGTCGAAGTCGAAGCCGGGTTCGTCGCTGGCCAGGTTGGCGATCGCCCCGTCCTCGCTGACCGACGACAGCGCCACCTTGGCCGTTAGCGGTCCGTCGATCTGGCCGAAGTCGAACACCCCGACCAGGGCGCGGCCCTGGATCTGTGCGCGATCTTCCGGCGTGCGCCCCGGCTGGGTGAAGCCCTTGTAGGGCACGTCGGTCTCACGGTTGTGGAAGGCCTGGCCGACCAGCGGCTTGTCGAAGCGGATGGCGAAGAACAGCTTGCGGCCGGGCGCCCAGCCGCGCGTCTCGCGATAGCCGGTGATCGTCCCGTCCGGCGCCACGCGCAGCCGCGACCACAGCACCTTGCCCGGATAGTTGTAGATCGAGGTCCGTAGGTCGATCAGCACCTGAGCCCGCTGGCCCTTCGGATAGGTGTAGCGGTGCAGACCCGTGCGCAGGCCCGCCGTCAGCTCGGCCCGCACCTGGCTGTCGCTGAGGGTGACGGCGTAGTAGCCGGGCTGGGCGATCTCGGTGTCGTGGCTGTAGCGCGAGCGATAGCCCGAGCCGGGCTTGTCGGCCTCGCCGGGCTCCAACTTGGCCTCGCCGCTGACCGGGGCCAACAGGATGTCGCCGAGATCCGAATGGCCCGCGCCCGAGAAGTGCGTGTGCGAGAAGCCCAGGATGGTCGGGTCGCCGAACCGGTAGCCGGCGGCGCGGGCGTAGCTCTGCTTGAACGGCAGGATTTCGGTGTCGGGGCTCAGTTGCACCATGCCGAACGGGACCACCGCGCCGGGAAAGGTATGACCGTCGCCGCCCGTGCCGATGAAGGGATCGACGGCCTCGTAGGCGCTCGGGGTCTGGGCGTCCGCCGCCCCCGCCACGATCGAGAGGCTAGCGGTCAGGGCAAGGGCGAGACGCATTCGGAAACTCCGCAACTTGAGCGGAGGGCACCGTAGCAGCGCATTTGAACCTGTCATCCCGGCCAAGCGCGAAGCGCGCCGAGCCGGGGACCGCCGGATGCTCCGCGCCTGTTGCGGTCCCGGGTCTACCCCCGGCTTTCGCCGGGGTACGGCCGGGATGACAGCGGAAGCAGCGCCCGCTCCACCGCCGCCATCGCGTGCAGGGTCGTGGTGTCGAACACCGGGACCGGGCTGTCGGCCTGGCCGATCAACAACATGATCTCGGTGCAGCCCAGGATCACCGCCTGCGCTCCGCGCGCCACCAGCCGTTCGATCACCGCCTTGTAGGCTTCGCGGGACGCGTCCAGCACCTGCCCGGCGACCAGCTCCTCGTAGATGATCCGGTGAACCACGGCGCGGTCGTCGGGGTCCGGCGTCAGCACGGTCAGGCCATGCTTCTTCTCCAGCCGGCCGCGATAGAAGTCGTGCTCCATGGTGAAGGCCGTGCCCAGCAAACCCACCGTGGTCAGCCCCGCCGCCTTGATGGCCTCGCCAGTCGGGTCGGCGATGTGCAGCAGCGGGATATGGACCGCCGCCTCGATGGCGTCGGCCTCGCGGTGCATGGTGTTGGTGCAGAGCACCAGGAAATCGGCGCCGCCCGCCTCCAGCGCCCGCGCCGCGTCCGCCAGGCGCCGCGACAGCTCGGGCCAGCGGCCGGCGTGCTGCAGATGCTCGATCTCGGCGAAGTCGAACGACCACATCAGGGTCCGCGCCGAGGCGACCCCGCCCACGCGATCGCGTACGGCCTCGTTGATCAGCCGGTAGTACTGGGCCGAGCTCTCCCAGCTCATGCCGCCGATCAATCCGATGAGCGCCTGTTCCGTCATGGCCGTTTCGCGTCCGATGCCTATCTAAGCTTCGCCTAAAGAACTCGAGGGAGAGACGCCATGGAAACCGTGACCCACAATCCGACCGAGGGCGTCTACGCCGCGACCGACGACTACGTCCACGCCCTTGAGGTGCGCAATCCCCAGCGCTTCCTCTACGTGGCCGGGACCATGGGGCTGGAAAACAACGGCGAGCCAGGCGCGACGCTCGAGCGCCAGCTCGAGCTGCTCTGGGACAACCTGCGCGCCATCCTGAAGAGCGCCGACATGACCGTCGACAACATCGTGCGCCTGACCAGCTATCTGCGCGACGCCGCCTATGTCGAGGCCAACGGCGCCGCGCGGGTCAAGGCGCTGGGCGACCGCCGCATCCCGACCACCGCCATCATCGTCCAGACCTTGTCGGAAGACTGGCTGGTCGAACTGGAGATCGTCGCGGCGGCGTAGGGGGCGACTCCAGGACTTCCTATCCCGTGTCATCCCGGCCGAAGCGCAGCGTAGAGCCGGGACCCAGGGGCGGCCGGCACGGCATCCACGCATCCCCTGGGTCCCGGATAGCCTCTACGAGGCTTCCGGGATGACACCAATTGTAGCGTTGATCGCTCAATGCCCTCTACAGCACCTCCCGCCGCGCCAGGTGAACCATGGCCGCGACCAGCGCGAGCAATCCTAGCCCGCCGCCCAGGGCCAGAGCCGTCTCGACCCGCCAGGCTTCCTTGGCCAGCATGTTGACCGGCATCTGCCAGGGGAAGAACACGCCCTCCTTGGCCGAGGTCGCCACGACCGAGAAGAAGGTCCCGCCGATGCCCAGCGCTAGGGCCGGCACGAAGCTGGCGAAGCGCAGGGCGGTCCACAGCTGGATGGCGATCAGCAGGGTCGCGGCGGTCGTCACCTTCAGGTTCAGCACCAGCATGCGCGCCACATCGATCGTCCCGGTCGGCATGACGGCCGGCTTGATCGCCGCCGCCGCCGAGACCGACGCCCAACTCAGCAGGAGGTTCAGGCCGCTCATGATCGTCACCACGGCGATGACGCAGATCGCCTTGGCGGCATAGATCTTCCAGCGCGGGACCGGCAGCGCCCGCAGGTGATCCCAGGCGCGCGGGCCATGCTCCATATGCGCGACCAGGGCCGTCAGGGCCGTGACGCTCATCGGCAGCATGAAGAAGGCCCAGGCGGTGGTCGAGCCTTGCAGGAACATGTCCCACTTCCCGGCTCGACTGCCGCGCAGCACCAGGAAGAACAGGAAGGCGGCGATCAGCGACGGCGCGGCCACGGCCAGAAGGGCGGCCAACGATCGGTTCAGCTTGCGGACTTCGACGGACAGGACAGCGAGCATCAGGCGGCTTCCGGTTGGGTTTGAGCGGTTTCGGGGTCGGGGATGGCGACGCGGCGGTAGATGTCCTCCAGCGACCGGTCGCGCGGTCCGATGGCGAAGACGGGGACGCCCGCCTGGACCAGGACGCGGGTGAGGGTGGCGGCGGCTTGGTCGACGTCGTCGCCGACGCGCAGCGGCGCGGTCAGACCCGTCTCGGTCCGGGCGGCGATCAGGTCGTGGCCGGCCAGGAGCGCGACGGCGCGGACGTCGTCGCCGGTGCGCAGCACGATCTCAGGCGGGAGATCCGCCTTCAGGCGGGCCAGTTCGCCTTCCAGAACCAGGCGACCGTCATTGACGACGCCGACGTGTGTCGCCGCTTGCTCGATCTCGCCCAGCAGGTGGCTGGACAGCAGCACGGTGGCGCCGGTGCGCTCGGGCAGGCGCTTCAGGAACCGGCGCATGTCGGCGATGCCGTCGGGATCGAGGCCGTTGGTCGGCTCGTCCAGCACCAGCACCGGCGGCGCGCCCAGCATGGCCCGCGCCAAGCCCAGGCGCTGGCGCATGCCCAGCGAATAGCCGGCGACCTTGCGTCCGGCGTCGGCCCGCATCTCGACCACCTCCAGCACCCGATCGATCTCGGTGGCGGGAACGCCCAGCAGGGTCGTGGTCAAGGCCAGGTTCTCGGCGCCGGTCAGGTTGCCGTAGAAGCCGTGCGCCTCCAGCAGAGCCCCGACCTTGCGCGCCGCGCGAATCCGATCGCGAGTGACGTCCAGGCCGCTGACCCGCGCCACGCCGGCGGTCGGCCGGATCAAGCCCAGCACCATCTTCAAGGTCGTGGTCTTGCCCGCGCCGTTGCGGCCCAAGAAGCCGTACACGGCGCGCTCGGGCACGGCCATGGACACGTCGTCGACCGCCCGGCGGGCGCCGAAGCGTCGGGTCAGGCCTTCGGTCTCGATGGCGGCGGGCATGATCGAAGCCTCTTCGTTTAACTCGCAATTAAAGTTGCGAAGTGATCGTCTTTAAGTCAAGATTAAAGATGAGACAGGTTGGAAGCCCGCCATGAACGCCATCGACGCCCAGAAATTCCGCCGCATGTGCGGCCAGTTCCGCTGGCTGGCCGTGTTCATGGTCGTCAGCGTTGGCCTGCTGCTGGCGCTGATGGCCTGGATCGCGCCGCTGCTGCTCATGGCGCTGCACCGGCCATCGGCGCCGTCTCCCACTCGGATACTGGCCGTGACGATCCAGTACGCGCCGGCCGCCTGCTACCTGTTCGGGGTGTGGTCGATCGGCCAGGCGCTGGGCGAGGTCGCGAAAGGCCGACTGATCCAAGCCGCCCTGCCCTCGGCCCTGCGCCGCGTCGGCCTGGCCCTGGGAGTCGGCGGCGTGGCCAGCGTCTTCGTGGTCATCAACCTGATGCGGCTGGTCGGCGCGGACAAGCGCAGCTATCTGAACTTCGACGTGGCCGGCATGACCCTCGGCATGATCGGCGGCGCCCTGTTCCTGCTGGGCCGCGTCATGGACCAGGCGCTGGCGGCCCAGGCTGAACTCGACGAGATGATCTGATGCCCGTTCGCGTGACCCTGGACGCCCTGATCGTCGCCAAGGGTCTGAAAGCCCGCGACCTCGCGGCCGAGGTCGGTCTCAGCGAGACCCAGCTGTCGCTGTTCCGCTCGGGCAAGGTAAAGGGCATCCGCTTCCGCACCCTGGCCCGCCTGTGCGCCGCCCTGGACTGCCGGCCGGGCGACCTGCTGGACTACGACTTCGACGCCAGCGACCTGACGACGCCGGACGAGGGGGACTGAGCCGCCCATCACCCCAATCCGCCGTCATTCCCGCCCTTGTGGCGGGAACCTCTCTGTCGGCCGCAGGTGCAGGAGGAGCGGACTGCTGAGCAGTCCGCTTGCGCCTCACGTATCAGCTGAAACAGGGGTTCCCGCCACAAGGGCGGGAATGACGGCGCTAAGGATGGAGGCCGGCGGCGTTGTCGCCGCCGACCGCGCTAGTCCTTCAACGACCGCAGCCGGTTCACATGCCCCATCTTCCGCCCCGGACGGGCTTCGCCCTTGCCGTAGAGGTGGACGCGGGTCTCGGGTTCGGCGGCCAGCTTCTTCCAGGCGTCGACGTCCGCGCCCAGCAGGTTGGTCATCTCGACATGGGCGTGGGGCTGGGTCGGGCCCAGGGGCCAGCCGGCGACGGCGCGGATATGCTGCTCGAACTGGTCGACCTCGCAGCCATCCTGGGTCCAGTGACCGGTGTTGTGGACGCGCGGGGCGAACTCGTTGACCAGCAGCTTGCCGCCGGCCAGCTCGAACAGCTCGACCCCGATCACGCCGACATAGTCGAGCGCCGTCAGGATCTTGATGGCGATGGCCTCGGCCTGGTCGCGGGTGGCCGGCGTGACCTTGGCGGGCGCGGAGGTGCGCTTGAGCACGCCGCTCTCGTGGTGGTTTTC
Source organism: Caulobacter sp. 1776 (assembly GCF_040545685.1). Classification (NCBI taxonomy): domain Bacteria; kingdom Pseudomonadati; phylum Pseudomonadota; class Alphaproteobacteria; order Caulobacterales; family Caulobacteraceae; genus Caulobacter; species Caulobacter sp. 1776. The sequence goes on along the minus strand of NZ_JBEPMI010000006.1, from coordinate 382,445 downwards.
CGACAACGGATAGCAGGCGATCTCGCCGTCGCGGCTCCGCGCGGCGATCACCGACAGCTCGCGGCCGAAGTCGGCGGGCGCTTCGAGGATGGCGTTCTGCCGGCCGATCCGGTCGAACGCGGCCCCTGCGTCGGTCGCCTTCTGGATCCAGGCCTGGCCCTTGCCGTCATAGCCCTCGCGGCGGGTCTTCAGCAGCGACGGCGCGCCGATCTTGGCCAGCGCCTCGGCCAGGCTGTCAGCGTCGTGGACGGCGGCGAAGGCCACGGTCGGCACGCCGATCTCGGCCAGGAAGCTCTTCTCGACCACCCGGTCCTGGGCGGCGGCCAGGGCCTTGGCGCCGGGCGAGACGACCGCGCCTAGCGACGCGAGCTCGGCGACCGTGTCGGCCGGGACGTTCTCGAACTCGTAGGTGACGACGTCGCAGGCCTCGGCCAGGCGCTTCAGGGCCCAGCGGTCGTCATAGGGCGCGACGATCTGGCGGGCGGCGACCCGGCCGGCGGGCGAGCTCTCCTCGGGGTCCAGGATCACCACGTCGAAGCCCAGCCGCGCGGCGGCCAGGGCCAGCATCCGGCCCAGCTGCCCCCCGCCGAGGATGCCGATGGTCGAGCCGGGGACGAGGGGGAACGAAGCCATGGAGATCAGTCCTCGACGCTCTCGGCGACGCTGTCGGTCTGGGCGGCGCGGAAAGCGGCCAGTCGCTGGGCCAGGGCGCTGTCAGACAGGGCCAGGATCTGGGCGGCCAGCAGGCCGGCGTTCTTGGCCCCGGCCTCGCCGATCGCCAGGGTCGCCACGGGGATCCCGCCCGGCATCTGGACGATCGACAGCAGGCTGTCCAGGCCGCTCAGCGCCTTGGACTGCACCGGCACGCCCAGCACCGGCAGATTGGTCATCGAGGCCGCCATGCCCGGCAGGTGCGCCGCCCCACCGGCCCCGGCGATGATCACCTTGTAGCCAGCGTCCTGCGCGCCCGTGGCGAAGTCGAACAGGCGCTGGGGCGTGCGGTGGGCCGAGATGACCTTGGCTTCGTAGGCGACGCTTAGGGCTTCCAGCGCGTCGGCCGCACCCTTCATGGTCGGCCAGTCCGAACGGCTGCCCATGATGATGGCGACTGGAGGCGTGGTGGTCGAGGCCATGGCGTCGTCCCTTGCGGCGGCGGCGGAAGCGCCCCGTATGCCTCTCAGCCCTATCCGCGCAAGTCCAAAACGACAGAGATCGCCTCCGGGGCGAGCATGCGACCACCGGTCCCTGCGGCTTATCGGCGCCCCCGATTGAAACGAACGGCGTTCCCGTTAACCTTGTTGGAGCTGTGCCATAACGATTCCCGTGACGTGATGAAGATTTCCGGCGCCCGGACCGAACCTTTCGCCGCTATCCGTAAGCGCGCGCTCGCCCGCGCGGGCGCTCAGGTCGTGGCGCGTGAAGTCACCGCGCCCGACAGCGCCGCCTTCCTGGGACTCAGCGAAGCCGACATGACCCCCAAGGTGGTCGAGGCCCTGCAGACCCTGATGACCGAGATCGAGGATCTGCGGAGCGAGGTTTCGGTCCTGAAGCTGCGCCTGAACGAGGCCCAGGGTCTGGCCGACATGGACGTGCTGACCCCGGTGCTGAACCGCCGGGCCTTTCTGCGCGAGATGAAGCGGGTCGCCGCCTTCGCCCAGCGCTACGGCTCGCCGGCCAGCGTGGTGTTCTTCGACCTGGACAACTTCAAGAACGTCAACGACCGCTTCGGCCACGCCGCCGGCGACGAAGCTCTAAAGGCCGTCGCCAAGCGCCTGCTGGGCAATGTCCGCGAGAGCGACGTGGTCGGCCGCATGGGCGGCGACGAGTTCGCCGTATTGCTGGCCCAGGCCGACAAGGAAACCGCCCTGGCCAAGGCCCAGACCCTGGCCGACGCCGTGCGCTCGACCCCGGTCGAATTCGGCGAATGGTCGGCCCCGCTGCATATCTCGTATGGCGTGCGTGAAATCGAGGCCGGCGCGGACCCGGAAGTCGCCCTGGCCGAGGCCGACGCGGCGATGTTCGTCCGGAAGCGCAAAACGGCGGTTTAGCAACCCGCGGTCATGCGACCTTATCGCACGGCGACTCCGACCGGCTCCGTGCGTTAACACGTCTTCATAGTCTGTTAAGCATGACCGGCGTGGGGCAAATGCAGCGTATTCTGGTCGCCGAGGACGATCCTGTCCTCTCCATGATCTACGAAATTACCCTGACCGAGGCCGGTTTCGACGTCCTGCTGTGCCAGGATGGCCAGGAAGCCTTCGAGGCGCTCGACCGCTTCGCTCCGGACCTGGTGATCACCGACCATTCGATGCCGCGCATGAGCGGCGGCGAGCTGGTCAGCGCGGTGCGCAAGGCGCGGCCGGGCGCGGTCACCCTGATGGCCTCCGCCTGCGACGCCCGGCTTCTGAAGGCCGACCAGCACGCCGACGCGCGCTTGGAGAAGCCGATCACCCCCGGTCGCCTGCTGCGGACGGTCCGCGAACTGGAAGCCGCCCACATCGCGGCCTGAGCCTTTATCGAATCCTAGGCGATGATGTCCGGGGTCAGCAGGTCTTCCAGCCGGCCGATCTCGTCCTTCAGGGCTAGCTTCTTCCGCTTCAGGCGGGCGATCTGCAGCATGTCGGGCTGATAGCGCTGCTCCAGCGCCTGGATGGCGTCGTCGAGATCCTTGTGATCCTCGCGCAGGACGCCGAGGCGACGTTCGATCGAAATGTCGGCGTCTTCCGACGGATCATCGTCGTTCATGGACTTGGTCTCAGGTGGGCCCCGATAAGGGAGATAGATAGCAAAGGCTGACGACCGGTAAAGGCGCTCACCCGAAAGGCTTTTCAAGAGCGGACGCCAGCTTTTCCAGCGCCGCGCGGCGCGGCGGGTCGCCCGAGGCCGCGGCGGCGGCCACCAGGCCGTCCAGCACGGAAACCGTCGCGCCAGAAGGCGCCGACAGAGCCTCCAGGCTCTCCATCAGCAGGCGCTCGCCCCGCAGTTCCACAGCCTTGATGGCGTCGCGCAGCGCCTCCTTCGCGGCGTCGTCGACCGGCGGACGCGGGGCTTTAAGCGCCCGGCGCACGCCGCGCAGGGGGGCGCCGATCTCAGCGTCCCATCGGCGCATCAACCCGGCCGCGTCCTTGAGGTCGGCCGAACGCCCCTCCCGCGCCATCCAGGCCGCCCACAGCAGGTAGGGCACGTTCTGGCCGTGAGCATCCTGCAGATGCAGGCAGGCCGCCGCGACAGGTTGCCGCGCATAGACCTCCAAAGCCCAGTCCCACAGCCCCATCGGCGTTAACCCTCTCCCTTGCCCGCGAGGGTCGCGAGGTCCTCGCCCCAGCGCTTCACGGGGCGCCAGGACAGGTCGAACAGGTCCAGGGCCCGGCCCACCGACTGGTCGACCATCTCGGCGATCGAAGCGGGCTTGGCGTAGAAGGCCGGCAGCGGCGGGGCGATCACCGCGCCCATCTCGGCCAGCTTGGTCAGGGTGCGCAGGTGACCCAGGTGCAGCGGCGTCTCGCGCACCATCAGCACCAGCGAGCGGCGCTCCTTCAAGGTCACGTCGGCGGCGCGGCTGAGCAGGGTGGACGTCACGCCGGTGGCGATTTCGCTCATCGTGCGCACCGAACAGGGCGCGATGATCATGCCCAGGGTGCGGAACGAGCCCGAGGCGATCGCCGCGCCGACATCGGCCGCGCGATGCACGACGTCGGCCTTGGCGTTGACGTCGGCGACCGACAAGTCCGCCTCCTGGGCGAGCGTCAATGCCGCCGATTTGGACAGGACGAGATGACTTTCGACGCCCAGCTCGCGCAGGGCGTCCAGCGTCCGCAGCCCATAGACCACGCCTGAGGCGCCGGTGATCCCGACCACCAGCCTTTGGCGATCAATGGTCTTCGAGGCCTCGGTCATGGTGAATTTTCGTCCGTCTTGGGAGCAAACTCGGCCACGTCAAGCGGGACCGATTGCAATCATATGTGATCTGACACCGCCGCGCAGCGGGTGTTCACTTTCTTCTCCAACAGCAAGGAGCCGAGAGCCATGGCCATCGAATCCCGTATCCGCGAGCTTGGGTCCCGACACGAGACTCTCGACCGCAAGATCCAGGAGGAGACCAGTCGACCCGGTAGCGACGGTACGATGCTTAGGGAGCTTAAGCGGCAAAAGCTTCGGCTGAAGGAGGAGATCGAGGGCCTGAGGGCGCGACTTCACTAGCTGCTGAAAAGCAGCCGAAAAACGAGAGGCCCCGCTCCGGCAAGGAGCGGGGCCTTTGCTTTTCCAGCGCGGGAAGCGCGAGGACTAGTCCTCGTCTTCCTCGTCGACATAGGCGCCGGCCTTGCCGAACACGTCCTCGGCCTTGAGGTCGCCGCGCTTGGCGCGGAAGTCTTCTTCCTCTTCCTCGACTTCGGGCTCGAACTGGCCGGCTTCCGAGGCGGGGCGCAGGGTCGGATCTTCCGGAACGATACCCTTCTTCAGGTCGTCCTTGGCCTTCTTCTCGGCGGCCTTCTTGACCAGGGCGTCCAGCTCCAGCTGGCCGACCAGGCCCAGGGTCACCGGATCGATCGGCTTGATGTTGGCCGCGTTCCAGTGCGTGCGGGCGCGGACCTGCTCGATGGTGGCCTTGGTGGTGCCGAGGATCTTCGAGATCTGGGCGTCGGTCACTTCGGGGTGGTGGCGCAGGAACCAGGCGATGGCGTCCGGACGGTCCTGACGACGCGACACCGGCGTGTAGCGCGGGGCCTTCTTCTGCGGCTTCAGCAGCTCGGCGTGACGGCTGACCAGGGCCTTCATGCGGTAGTCGGGATTGGCCTGGGCGCGGTCCAGCTCCTCGCGGTTCAGCTGGCCGTTGCCGATCGGATCGGCGCCGCGGATGTCGCGCGCCACTTCGCCGTCGGCGATGCCGCGCACTTCCAGCGGGTGCAGGCCGCAGAAATCGGCGATCTGTTCGAAGCTCAGCGAGGTGTTGTCCACCAACCAGACGGCGGTCGCCTTGGGCATCAGGATGTCGGACATGCGGTCCTCCAGAAATGACGGCGCCCGGCCTTTCGGCCGGGCGGGATGTTGATCAACGCTATAATCCCGTTCTCGTGAAAAGGGAACGGGGGCCGTGCGGTTCCTGCCGCTTCTATTGAGCGACCAGAGACTTCAGGACGTCGGCGTCCTGCGGCGCGGCGCTCTTGATGTCATTGTCGAAGTAACCGTAGGTGTCGCGTCCCGCCGCGCGCTGGTCGGCGATCCACGCGGCCCAGGCTTCCAGGTCCTTCTTCGGATAGCGTCCGTGATAGTGGCCGCCCGGTCCATGCCCCCGGACATAGGCGAAGTCGGCGGTGACCAGCCACGGCGACGGCGCGTCGTGGTGATCCGAGATGCAGAAGGCCACGCCGTGATCGCGCAGGATCGAATAGACCGCCTCCTCGTACCAGCTGGCATGGCGGAACTCGACCGTGACCCGCTGGCCCTTCGGCAGCCACGACAGGAACCACTTCAGCCGCTCGTCGTCCCGATGCAGCATCGGCGGCAGCTGCACCAGGGCGGGCCCCCGATGTTCGCCGAGCGGCGCCATCCGGCCGAACACCAGGTCGACGCTGTCCTGGCAGTCCTTCAGCTTCTTGTTGTGGGTGATGTAGCGCGAGACCTTCCAAGCGAAGACGAACCCCGCCGGCGCCTGCTCGGCCCAGCCCTTCACGGCGTTCTCGGACGGCAGGCGATAGAAGCTGCCGTTGATCTCGGTCGTGTCGAACCGGGTGGCGTAGTAGGCGAAGCGATCCTTCAGCTTCACCGTCTCGGGATAGAACGGCCCCCGCCAATCGTCATAGGTCCACCCCGAACAGCCGATCCGGATCTCGCTCATGCGGAGCGGAACGCGGGTGGGTGGGGCGAGGTTCGCCGGGTACGCGATTTGAGGACAGCACGCGCTAAAAGCGAAAAATCATCAGTTCACAATTATGAAAGGTTGCGCTTAGCTCTGCCTGTCGGCGAGGGGCCGACGGGGGGAAATCCATGAAGACGCTTATGACCGCGGCCTGCGCCTCGGCGCTGCTGCTCGTATGCGCGCCGGCGTTCGCTCAGACGACGGTGCAGGTTCCGGAGGGGACCGAGATGTCCATCCGCTTCGATGACAGCCTGTCCTCGGAGACAAGTCACGAAGGCGACCGCTTTTCGATCAGCCTGGCCGAGGATGTCACGCTGGCCGATGGCACCGTCCTGCCCGCCGGTCTGCGCGGCGCGGGCGAAGTCACCCACGCCAAGAAGAAGGGCATGATGGGCAAGCCCGGCGAACTGAACGTGCGCTTCGACTACCTGAAGGCAGGTTCCTCCCGGATCCGCCTACGCGGTCAAAAGGGCACCGAGGGCAGCGCGCGCTATGGCACGACGATCACCCTCACGGTGCTGTTCGGCCCGCTAGGCCTGATCAAGCATGGCAAGGATGTCGAGATCAAAGCCGGGCAGCGCCTGACGGCCTTCACCGATCAGGACGCCGCGATCACCACGCCGATCGGCGCTCCGGGCGCGGCGACCGGCGCGGCCCCGACGGCGCCAACTGCCGCGGCCGCCGGAACCAGCAACTAGACACTCATCACCACCTTGCCCACGTGCTCTCCGGCTTCGAGGTGCGCGTGGGCCGTGGCGGCGTCGGCCAATGGGAAGGTCGCGTCGATCAGCGGCTTGACCTTACCCGCCGCCACCCACGGCCAGACCACGCGCTCGACCTCGGCGGCCAAGCGGGCCTTTTCGTCGGCCGAGCGGGGACGCAGGGTCGAGCCGGTGATCACCGCCCGTTTCTGCATGACCTTCATGACCGGGACCTCCAGCACCGCCCCGCCCAGGCTGGCGATGTAGACGATGCGGCCGCCGGTGTTCAGCGCGTCGAGGTTCTTCTCGAAATAGCTGGCCCCGACCATGTCGAGGATCACGTCGGCGCCGCCGGCGGCCTTGACCACCTCTGCGAAGTCCTCGGCCTTTGTGTCGATGGCGATGTCGGCGCCGAGCGCCAGGGCCTTGGCCTTCTTGTCGGGGCCGCGCCCGGTGGCGATGACCTTGGCGCCAGCCGCCTTGGCCATGGCGATCGCCGTTGTTCCGATTCCGGACGTTCCGCCGTGAACCAGCAGCGTCTCGCCGGCCTTCAGGGCGCCGTGCTCGAATACATTGGCGAAGACGGTGAAGACCGTCTCGGGCAGGGCCGCGGCCTCGACCGGACCCAGCCCGCCGGGGATCGGCAAGGCGTGGCGGGCGTCGACGACGGCGTATTCGGCGTAGCCCCCGCCGCCCAGCAGCGCGCAGACCTTGTCGCCGATCTTCCAACGCCCCGCGCCCTCTCCCAAAGTCACGACTTCACCCGCCACTTCCAGGCCCAGGGTCGCCGGCGCGCCAGGCGGCGGCGGGTAGTAGCCCAGGCGCTGCAGCAGGTCGGGACGGTTCACCCCGGCCGCCGCCACCTTGATCAGGATCTCGCCGGGTCCCGGGGCGGGACGCTCTAGCTGGACCGGTTTCAGGGCCTCGGCGGGCCCCTTGCCGCCCTCGATCGCGATCGCGGTCATCGTTTGGGTCATGGGCCGGGTTTCCTCGTCACGCTTGCCTTGAGGCCTAGGTAGGCGTCAGATATCGGACAGAAAAGGGAGAATGCCTATGTTGGAAGAGCCTGCGGAACCCCGCGCCTTCAGCGGACGTGCATTGAACGAGACGACCCACGAGGACCTCGAAGTCTATGGCGTCGCCGAGCTGGAGGAGCGGATCGAGGCCCTGCAGGCCGAAATCGAGCGCACCAAAGCCTTTCTGGCCAAGAAGAAAGCCGGCCGTGACGCGGCCAATGCGCTGTTTGGTCGCCTCGACTAAGGGTTCTTTTAAGGTTTCGGTGAGGTTACTGGCGTCTTAAGCGTTCATCCGCTTTCGGACGTCTCTAGTATCGGGTCGGTTCGAAGGGGGTGGGTCGCAACGGGACGGCGCGGTCTGGCACGGGGGTTGCAGTCCCCATCGTCAGGCGAGACGTCCTCGCGGCCTTTCGAGGGGCATTGAGTAGTTATGACCGAACTGAACGCGTTCGCGGACACGCCTTGGCGCGCTGGAGTGATCCAGGACTTCGCGCGATCGGAACTGTTCGACCGTACGTTCGAGGAAGGCATGCAGCTGGTCGAGGAGACCGCCGCGTATCTCGATGGCGCCGGCCGGCATGACAGCAAGATCCTCTCGCGCAACGCGGCCCTGGCCTACGCCACCGAAAGCATGCGGCTGACCACCCGCCTGATGCAGGTCGCCTCCTGGCTCCTGGTCCAGCGCGCCGTGCGCGAGGGCGAGATGCCGCCGGAAGCCGCCTGCGCCGAATCCTATCGTCTAGGCGAGGAAGCCGCCGGCGAGACCCCGGCCATCGAGGAACTTCCCTTCGGCCTGACCAACCTTTTGACGCGCTCCGAGCGCCTCTACGAGCGGGTCCGCCACCTGGACCGCCGCATGTACGTGGAATCGCCGAACGAAGAGGCCCCTCGCCCGGTGCAGGCCCACTTCGACCGCCTGACGGCGGCGTTCGGGGGCTGAGGCCTCTCCGGCGCTACTTCCCGTAGCGCATCCGGGCCAAGGCCGAGACCACCTCGCTGGCCAGGTCCATCGGCTTTAGACCCGCCTTCCACTTTTCGAAGGCCATGACGTTGTCGATGCGCGCGTCCAGGTGCGACAGCGCCGAGGCGCGGCCCGAGGCCATGTCGACGGCCAGGGTCGAGACCAGAATCCCCGACAGGATCGCCCGCTTGGAATAATGGTTCTCGTCGGTCGCCGTATCGCCCGCCCAGCGCCAGAGGACGTCGGCCGATTCCCAGGTCAGCCGCACGGCCAGGGCCAGATTGGTCGGAAAAGCCAGGAAGGCGGCCAGCGGGCGCAGCACGTCGGCATGCTCCTGGGCCGCGTCCAGCCGGGCGACGACGCCTTCGCGAATCCGCTGGCGAATCTTCAGGGCCGCGACATCGAACGCCTTGAGACGATCAAGCGCCGCCGCGTCATGGCGTCGCGACAACAGGGCGGCCAGATCGCGCGCGCCTTCGGGCAGCAGCAGCTGGCCCTCGGCCTCGGAAAGCCCCGCCGCGGCCAGGGCGCGCGAGACGAGTCCGGCGTTCCAGCCGGCTTTCGGCGCGAGGCGCAGGGCCTCGTCCAGCACGCGCTGCTCGGCCGTATCGGCCCACGATGACCCCGGTTTATCCGAAGCTTGGCTGGAGGGTTCGGCGGTTTCGCTCATGAATCCGAGTCTACACCGTGGTTTAGGCCGCGTCGCGCATGGACAGAGCGCCTCGCCTCTGCTATCAGCCCCGCCTCATCGCCTGGGAGAACCCCTCTCAGGTTACCCGGTTTTGTTCGCCCGCCCGGCCCCTCAAGAGGGACTTGGGAATATTGGTCGGGCTGTCGAATGGAGAGATACCCCTGGTCCAGATTTTCGTCCGCGACAACAACGTCGATCAGGCGCTGAAGGCCCTGAAGAAGAAGATGCAACGCGAAGGCTCGTTCCGCGAAATGAAGCGGCACGTGCACTATGAAAAGCCGTCGGAAAAGCGCGCGCGCCAAAAGGCCGAAGCCGTCCGTCGCGCTCGCAAGCTGGCCCGCAAGCGCGCCCAGCGCGAAGGCCTGCTGCCGATGCCGAAGAAGGTCGCCCGCTAGGGTCCGACCTCTTCACATCGCTGAAGATTCCGAAGGCCGCGCGGCGATCCGCGCGGCCTTCGTCGTTTCGGGATCAGCCCGCCTCCTTGCGCGCGATGCGCCTCAGCAGGGTCCGCAGATCCACCTTGCCCGTCGCCAGCGCGCCCACGTGGAAGGCCCGGGTCGAGAAGGCGATGATCGCCGCCGTGGTCGCGATCATCAGCACCGTCGTCCCGATCACCTGGACCGCCGGCGGGTCGCCGGCGATGCGCACCGGCATCAGGAACGGCGTGAAGGGCGGGAACCAGGACAGGGCGCCCAGGATCGGCGCGTCGGGCGAGCGCAGGGCCTGGGTCATGAAGACCAGCGGGATGGTCATCACGATCATGATCGGCCCCAGCAGGGTCTGGGCGTCGCGCTGACTTTCGCAGAAGGCCCCGACACCGGCGAACAGCGCCGCGTACATCAGGTAGCCGACGACCAGATAGACGCCGAAATAGAAGACGAGGCCCTTGCCCAGCAGCACGGCGACCAGGTCGCCGGCCAGGCCGGGCGCGAAATTGACCAGGGCGAACGCAGCCCCCAGGGCCCAGACGCCCAGTACGGTCAGGGTCAGGCCCGCCACGCCCAGGATCTTGCCGCCCATGATCTCGGGCGCCGAGGCCGAGGACAGCAGCACCTCGAGGATCTTGCTCGACTTCTCCTCGATCACGCTGTTGAGCAGGATGCTGGCCCCGGTCATGGCCATAGACCACAGCAGGAAGCCCGCCATCAGCCCCACGAAGGTCGGCAGACGATCGCGCAGACCGACCTTCTCGCCCGAGGCGGCCTTGGGCGACAGGCTGTTGAAGGCGGGCTTGAGGTCGTCGGCGGCCTTCAGGGTCTGGGGCGAGACCCCGGCGCGGGTCAGGGCCCGCTCGCGCATCAGGTCGACCACGGCGGTCCGCAGGTCGTTCTCCAGCACCGGCGCGCCGAGGTTGCGGCTCCACAGGTCCATGGTGATCGCATCGTCGCGGCCGCTGAGAATCAGCACCGAATCGAGCCGCTTGGCGGCGACCTCGCGGCGGGCGACGAGGCCGGCTTCACGCGCGGTTTTGGCTGTCTGGGCCTCGATCGGCGCGGGCAGGACGATGACCTTGGCCTTGGGGGCGTTGAAGCGGGCGGCGGCGGCCGGGTTGTAGCGGGCCAGGACCTCGCGACCGGCCGCCTCGCCGCCCCGGGCCTGAGCCTTGCTGACCGCCTCCTGGGCCTTGGGGCCCGCCGACGACAGCGCCGCCGAGCGCAGGGCGCGGGCCGTGGCGCGGCTCTGATCCTCGACCAGTGACCTGGCGACGGCGGGACCCAAGGCCTGGCCGGTCAGGTCGACGATGGCCAGCCGCTCGGGCTGGGCCGACTTGGACATCAGCAGCGGGGCCGAGGCGCTGATGGCGATCGCCAGCGGCAGGGCGACGATCGACAGCCAGAAGCCGACGGTGCGGACATAGGCCAGGTATTCCCGGCGGGCGATCTTCAGCAGCCGGCTCATGCCTGGCCTCCCGTCAGGACGATGAAGGCGTCGTGCAGGCTGGGCTCCTTGAGCTCGAACCGGCGCAGGGCCAGGTCGCGGGCGAAGGCGGCCTTCAGGGCGTCCTGACCCGTGCCCATTTCCGGCAACACCGCCACGTGCCGCCAGTCGGCGTCCGGCAAGGCCTCCGAGGTGATCGCGCCCAGGCCCGGCAAGGCCGCGACCTCGTCGGCCGTCAGCCGGCCTTCCAGCACCAGAGCCCGGGGCGCGGCGCAGCGGGCGGCGGCGACGTCGCCGTCGAACACCTTGCGACCCCGCGCCATCAGAACGACCTTGTCGCAGAGACGCTCGGCGTGCTGCATCACGTGGGTCGAGAACAGCACCGTCGCCCCGCGCGCGGCGATCTCGCGGATCATGCCTTCGAGGGCTTGCTGATTGACGGGGTCGAGGCCCGAGAACGGCTCGTCCAGCACCACCAGCTCGGGCTCGTGGGCCAGGGCCGAGATCAGCTGGACCTTCTGGGCCATGCCCTTGGAGAGGTCCTTGATCGGCCGTTTCATGGCGTAGCCCAGGCCTTGGGCCTCCAGCATCGCCTTGGCCCGCTTGCGCCCCTCGGCCTCGGGCACGCCCTTCAGCCCCGCGAAGAAGGCGATGGCGTCGATCGGGGTCATCCGCTTGTAGAGGCCGCGCTCCTCGGGCAGAAAGCCGATCCGCTCGCGAACCTTCTGCGCGTCGCTCTGGCCCAACACCGTGATCCGCCCGGCCGTGGCCGGCAACAGACCCAGGATCATGCGGATCGTCGAGGTCTTGCCCGCGCCGTTCGGGCCCAGGAACCCGGTGATCCGGCCGGCGGGGACCTCGAAACTGACGTCCCGGACGGCGTGGAAGTCGTCATAGGTCTTGCTGACGCCCTCCAGGCTGACGGCGCTGACCATGATCCCGACCTCCCGAATCGGACTGATCTCTCGGTTGTATCAGCCCTTTTCGCGAGCGTCGGCCACGAAGGCGACGGCCCGGACGATGTGGTCGGCGAAGCGCCGGCCGATCAGCAGGGTGTGGGTGGCGGCCTCCACATGGTCGACCAGGCCGTGCCGCGACTGACGCGCCGGCGCGGCCTGCATCGCCTTGCGCAGCTCGCGGCCGGCCACGGGCCCGGCCGTCACGACGGCGACCGGCCACTTGGGATCGAATGGCGGCGCGGCGGCGGCCTGGGCCGAGGCCTGCGGCCACAGGATGACCTCCTCGGCGGCCGTACGGTTGTGGCGGCCGTTGGCGAAGGCCCAGCCCTTCTCGGCCTTGGCGGCCGGCGGCAGGTCGATCTTGTCGCCCAGGCGCGTATGGACCAGCGGCTTGTAGAGCCCAAGCGAGGCCCCCCGCGCGGCCCATTTCGAAGCGCTGGCGAAGGTCTTGATGAAGCCCTGCATCTGCGGGTTCTGGGCGGCCTCGGGCGTGGCGGCGTCGACCAGGACGATGCCGGCCACCTTGTCCGGATTGCGCCCGGCGTATTCGCGCAGGCGCAGGCCGGCCATCGAGTGGCCGACCAGGATGTAGGGACCCGGCTCGCCCGAGGCGGCGACCAGCTTCTCGAAGTCGGTGACGATGGCGATGCCGTCGCGGGGGCTGGGACCGTTCGGCGAATAGCCCATGCCGGCCCGGTCGTAGGCGCACGAGCGCCAGCCGGCGGCGGTAAGAGCCTCCTGCGCACCGCCCCAGTCGGCGGCGAAGCCGAAGGCGCCGGCTTCCAGCCAGACGACGGGCCGCTCGCTCTTGGGGCCCTCGCAGACCAGTCGCAGCTTTCGCCCCGGCTCGATCTCGACCATCTGCCCGCGGGGCTTGGGCGCTCCGGCGGCGCTCATCAGTCCGCCGACGGCGATGTAGGAAACAAGCAGGAGCGCGAAGCCCGCGACGCCACGGCCGAGAAACTGGATCATGGCGTTCAATGTAGTAACGCTTTGTGACGCGTCGAGACGCGTTACGCCGAGACCGGAGCTTTAAATGGCGGCTCCGGCCGAAGCGACCGTCGGCTGCGCCTTCGGCGCCTGAATCGCGACGACCGGGATCGTGGCGCGGACGCGGCCGTTCTTCAGGCGCGCGACGGTGATCCCGCTCTTGGTCGCCTCGGCCTTGGTCACGCCCGGCGGCCACTTCGAAACGGTGGCCACGTGGATCTTGCGCGAGACCTTGCCGGCCGCCTTCAGCGGCAGGTCGTTGGCCTCGGCGAAGCTGCGGCCCAGGAAGAAGCTGGGGTTCAGCGGCTTGTCGCCCTTGCGGATCTCGAAGTGCAGGTGCGAGCCGGTCGAGCGGCCCGAATTGCCGACGAAGGCGACGGTCTCGCCACGATGCAGATAGGCGCCGCGCTTCACGCCCGCCGCCGGCTTGGCCAGATGGGCATAGAGCGTGGTGAGGCCGCCCTTGTGCATGACCAGCACATAGCGGCCGTAGGTCGGCGACAGGCCGGTGGTCTTGACCACGCCGTCGGCGGCGACCTTGACCGCCGCGCCGCCCGGGGCGGCGATGTCGACGCCCTGGTGCAGGCGTCCATTCTCTTCCCACGGCAGTTGACGCAGGCCGAACGGCGAGTTGATCACTCGGCCCGGCAGCGGCGCGTCGAATTGGAAGGCCGGCGGCGGCGGGGCCGGCTCGGCCTGTTCCTCGGCGGTCGGCTCGACCTGGACGATGGCGGGGGTCGGGTCGGAAACCGGGGCGATCCGGGACACCCATTCGCCCAGGGCCATGGCGCCGTTCAGGGCGCCGGCCATGGCGGCGACGCCCAGCATCGTGAACAGAGCAACGCGCAGGTGCTGAGGCGGAACAGCCAGGCTCTTGGAGATCAAACCGCTACCTCTTCGACGTTCGGTCAGTCGAGAGGACCGCGCGCAAGCGATCTAGCTCTCACACCGACCTTTCAGGATGGTGAATTGGCGGGGTCTATGAATGTCGCATGGGGCAAAAACAGGGCGCAGCTTAACCATTCATTTACCAAGCGATGAGGCCGCCTCGCCATCCGTCATGTATTCGTCAAACATTACGTGACATTCACATCATTAAACGACCGTCATTCTTTAAATTACACGTCATGAATGAGGCGTAACGGGACTTCGCGAACTCTTGGCTCTACACAGTATTCATCGGCGCACGGAGAAGCGCCCAACCAGAGGGATACTTCAAATGCGCAAGTTCATCATGAGCCTGACCACCGTCGCCAGCCTGAGCCTGGCCGCCGTTCCGATCCTGGGCCTGACCCAAGCCGCCAACGCCGCCGAGCGCGAACAGACCGTCCGTATCGCCTACGGCGACCTGAACCTGGCCAGCCCGTCGCAAGCCAAGATCTTCAAGGCCCGTGTCGAAGCCGCCGGCGAAGACCTCTGCCGCGCCAAGCTGCGCGCCGGGACCCTGGGTAGCTTGCCGCTGCGGGGCTGCGTCGCCGCCGTCCATCGCGAAGTCGAACGCCAGCTGCCGGTCGCCGAGCTCCACAACCTGACGGTCGCCGCGCATAGCAAGACGACCGAGATGGCGGCCAAGTGATCCTGACGAAATCCCACCTCCCCACACCCCGCGACAGAGGCCTCAGGTAAACCCTGGGGCCTTTGTTTTTGGGCGTGCGCACCGGGCTCTAGCGACGGGCGGAGAATGGCCCCTTCCAATCTCCGCTCTCCCCGGCGAAAGCCGGGGTCAGATCGAACCCACGGATCAATTCACCCTCGCTCAAGCGGTCGGCGCGTCAGCCCCAAACGCTTCGGGTGAATCCGGGCCCCGGCTTTCGCCGGGGAGGGCGGGTGTGGGGCCGTTCGCAACGGGCCGACGGCCGCCACGCTGGAGCGCACAAGAAAAAGGCCCCAGCGTTCACCGCGGGGGCCTTTCCTAATTCCAGGTGAAGCAAAGCCCTACAGCGCTTTCACGATGCCCTCGACCATCTTCTTGGCGTCGGCGAACAGCATCATCGTGTTGTCCTTGAAGAACAGCTCGTTCTCGACGCCGGCATAGCCCGACGACATGCCGCGCTTGACGAACAGGACGGTGCGGG
This sequence comes from Caulobacter sp. 1776, assembly GCF_040545685.1. Taxonomy (NCBI): domain Bacteria; kingdom Pseudomonadati; phylum Pseudomonadota; class Alphaproteobacteria; order Caulobacterales; family Caulobacteraceae; genus Caulobacter; species Caulobacter sp. 1776. The sequence goes on along the minus strand of NZ_JBEPMI010000006.1, from coordinate 367,317 downwards.
CCTTCTCGACGTCCAGGATCGGCATGCCGAAGATGGCGCTGGTCGGGTCGGTCTTGGCGGCCGGGTTGGTGACGTCGTTGGCGCCGATCACGAAGGCCACGTCGGCCGTCGAGAACTCGCTGTTGATGTCCTCCAGTTCGAAGACCTCGTCATAGGGGACATTGGCCTCGGCCAGCAGCACGTTCATGTGGCCCGGCATCCGGCCCGCGACGGGGTGGATGGCGTACTTCACCTCGACGCCCTCCTCCTTCAGCTTGTCGGCCATTTCGCGGAGAGCATGCTGGGCCTGGGAGACGGCCATGCCGTAGCCCGGGACGATGATCACCTTGCTGGCGTTCTTCATGATGAAGGCCGCGTCGTCGGCCGAGCCCTGTTTGACGGGACGGGTCTCGACCTTGCCGCCGGGACCGGCCGCCGCGGCGTCGGCCCCGAAGCCGCCCAGGATCACCGAGACGAACGAGCGGTTCATGCCCTTGCACATGATGTAGGACAGGATCGCGCCCGACGAGCCGACCAGGGCGCCGGTGATGATCAGGGTGGTGTTCTCGAGCGTGAAACCCAGGGCCGCCGCCGCCCAGCCGGAATAGCTGTTCAGCATCGACACCACGACGGGCATGTCCGCGCCGCCGATCGGGATGATCAGGGTGACGCCGATCAGCAGGCTGAGGGCGAAGATGCCCCAGAAGGCCCACAAGGCCTGGCCGCCGCTGGCCACCAGCACCACGACCAGGGCCACGATAGCCAAGGCGATCAGGATGTTCAGCAGATGGCGGGCCGGAAGCAGGATCGGCGCGCCGCCCATGTTGCCGTTCAGCTTGGCGAAGGCGATGACCGAGCCGGTGAAGGTGATGGCGCCGATGGCCAGGCCCAGCGACAGCTCGATCAGGCTCTTCAGTTGCACGCCCGTCCCGTCGGCCGTGGCGATGTGATAGGCGCCGGGCGTGTAGATCGCGGCCACGGCCACCAGGCAGGCGGCCATGCCGACCAGGCTGTGGAAGGCGGCGACCAGCTGCGGCATCGAGGTCATGGCGACCTTGCGGGCGATGATCGCCCCGACCGCGCCCCCGACGGCGACGCCGCCCAGGATCAGGCCCAAGGTCACGATGTCCAGCGCGCCCTGGCTCCACAGGGTGGCCAAGGTGGTCCCAACGGCGATGGCCATGCCGATCATGCCGTTACGGTTGCCCGTCTGGCTGGTCACGGGGCTGGACAGGCCACGCAGCGCGAGGATGAAAAGCACCCCCGAGACGATGTAGAGAATGGCGGCGAGATTGGCGTTCATTGTTTTGGTTCCCCCTGCTCTCGCTTGCTCACTTCTTCTCTTTCTTCTTGTACATCGCCAGCATTCGCTGGGTGACCAAGAAGCCGCCGAAGATGTTGACCGCCGCGAAGGCCGCCGCGATCGCGCCAGCCCCCTTGGAGATCCAGGTCGAGCCGGCGACGGCGCCGCCGGCCAGGTCGGAATTGGCGCCATGGGCGGCGGCGGCCAGCAGGGCGCCGACGATGATCACCGACGAGATGGCGTTGGTCACGGCCATCAGCGGCGTGTGCAGCGCGGGCGTCACGCTCCAGACGACGTAGTAGCCGACGAAGATGGCGAGCACGAAGATCGCCAGACGGAACACGGTGGGGTCGACGGCTTCCATGGGAGCCTCCCTTTCGATGCTGTGGTTAGGCGGTCTTCAGGTTCGGATGGACGATCGCGCCGTCACGGGTGACGACCGCGGCCTGCAGGATCTCGTCCTCGAAATTGGGGGCGAAGGCGCCCTCCTTCGTCGTGAACAGGGTCGCCAGGGCCACCAGGTTGCGGGCGTAGAGCGCGCTGGCGTCGGTGGCGATACGGCCGGGCAGGTTGGCGTGGCCGAGGATCTTGACGCCGTTGGCGGTCACGACCGTCTCGTTCAGCTTGGCGCCCTCGACATTGCCGCCCTGCTCGATGGCCAGGTCGACCAGGATCGAGCCCGCGCGCATCGAGGCCACCTGGGCGGCGCTGACCAGCTTGGGAGCCGGGCGGCCCGGGATCAGGGCCGTGGTGATGACGATGTCCTGCTTGGCGATGTGCGAGGAGACCAGCTCGGCCTGCTTGGCCTGGTACTCCTTGGACATCTCCTTGGCGTAGCCGCCGGCGGTCTGGGCGTTCTTGAACTCCTCGTCCTCGACGGCCAGGAACTTGGCGCCCAGCGACTCGACCTGTTCCTTGGTGGCCGGCCGCACGTCGGTGGCGGTGACGACGGCGCCGAGGCGGCGGGCCGTGGCGATGGCCTGCAGGCCGGCGACGCCGACGCCCATGATGAACACCTTGGCCGCGGCGACGGTGCCGGCGGCGGTCATCATCATCGGCAGGGCCTTGCCATAGGCCTCGGCGCCTTCGATCACGGCGCGATAGCCGGCGAGGTTGGCCTGGGACGAGAGCATGTCCATCACCTGGGCGCGGGTGATGCGCGGGATGAACTCCATGGCGATCGCGGTCGCGCCGGCCTTGGCCAGGGCGTCCAGCGTCTCCTTGTCCTGGTAGGGATTGAGCGCCGCGGCGACGATCGCGCCCTTCTTCAGCGCGCCGATCTCGGCGGCCTCGGGCGCGCGCACCTTGAACAGGACGTCGGCGTCCTTCAGGGCGTCCTTGGCCGTCTTGGCGATCGTCGCGCCAGCGGCCTCGTAGTCGGCGTCCGGATAGGACGCGGCCGTCCCCGCCCCCGCCTGCACCACCACCGAAAAGCCGGCGGCGCCGAGCTTCTTGACGGTTTCAGGCGTGGCCGCGACCCGCGTTTCGTTCGCGCGGGTCTCTTTCGTGACGGCGATGACGGCCATCGGCAATACCCCTCCCAGAGCGCTGTTTGCTCACCAGCATGGGGTGCTCTGTAGGGGATAGTCTTGCCTCTTGTCGAGGCTAGACATGTATCTCAGGGAGAGAATATGCCGATGTCCACCGGTGTCAGTGGGCGGGAGCGGGCTTTTCGCGCAGAGCCAGGATACCGACCGCGAGCAGCACGACGGCGGCGATAGCGCTACCAACGAAGCCGGTCGGGGTGCAGAACAGCAGGGTGATGAACAGCAGCAGGGTGGCGACCGCCAGCGAACCCCACTTGGTCATGCCGTTGAACGCCGCGAACGTCGCGGCTTGTTCCTGAATGTCCATCTCACCGCGTTGATAGTCGCCGGCCATGTTTCGTCCTTGGAAGCAGAAGGGAGGATACCGAGCCCGCCCGATACAACGGGGGGGCTTAAGCCTCAAGCGTGCGAATTGTCCCACGCCTCCTTAAGGAAGCGGGTGCGCACGGCTTCAACAGCCTGGTCGACCGTGATGTCCGCGATTCGCCCTTCCCCGCCGTCCAGGCGGGTGAGCCAGCGGGAATAGGCCGGCACCGGGGCGGTGCCCATCAGCCCGACGCACGGCGTGCCGACGGCCGCGGCCACGTTCAGCGGCCCGGAGTCGTTGCCGAGGAACCCGGCCGACAAGGCGATCAGGGCCGCGGACTGGTCCAGGGTCAGATCGCACGCCACGACATTGCCCGGCAGATCGCCGATGGCGACCCTCGCGGCCTCCGCCTCATGCGGGCCGCCGATCCAAAAGACCGTGCCGAACAGGTCGGCGAGGCGTGCGGACGTCTCGGCGAACCGCTCCGCGGGCCAGGTACGCGCGGGTTCGCTGGCGCCGACACCCAGGCTCAGCCAGGGACCAGGCTTGTCGGCGTAGCGAGCCTTCACGGCCTCGAGCGCCCTGGGGTCCAGCCTCAACTCGGGTTCGCGGCTGGTCACGACCAGGCCGTGCGCCTTCTCGAACGCCGCCAGCTTGTCGATCCGATGGGCCGGACGCATGGATCTGGGCAGATACGGCCCCGTGGTCAAGAAGCGCTCCTGGCCGTGCCCCAGGCCGAAGCCGCGCCGCTCGGGCACGCCGGCCAGGGCGGCGGCGATAGCGGGGCGGTCGATCTTCTCCAGGATCCAGATGGCGCGCGGCCGCTCGGCCCGGCAGATCTTCCAGAAGTCGATGACCTCGCGGACGCCCTTGAGCTTGCCCTTGTAGTTCAGGGCGTGGAGCACGCGCGCGACGCTCGGTTCGACAGCCAGCACCTCGGAAGCCCGGCTGGCGGGCCGCGCCACCAGCACCACCTTGCCCTCCGGCGTGGTCGCCGCGATCGCCCGGATGGTCGGCAGATGCCACATCAGGTCGCCGATCCCGCGATCGGGCGTGTAGACGAGGACGGGGCCAGCTTGGCGTTTCGCGTTCACGAAGGAGGGCTTAGCGGCGATCCCCGACGCTGTCATCTCCGGCCTCGCCCGCCGACATGGGCGGAGGCGAAAAAGGGGGTTGCCGGCGACAATGCCGCGCCGCAACCTTAGATAGCTTCAGCGAGCGTTTCGCCTGATCCTGAGGCGTGTCATATGTTCGGGGCTTGCATGAAGTGGATCGCGCGCGGGCTCGTCGCCCTGATGCTGTTGGCTACGGCGCCATCGGCCTTCGCGGCCGCCCCCTGGATCAAGGCGACCACGCAGCACTTCAATGTCTATGGCGCGATGGACGAGGCGGAGCTCCGTACGGTCGCCTCGGACCTGGAACGCTATCACCGGCTGCTGGCCGGGGTGATGCATGTGAATGAAAAGCTCGCCGCCGCCCGACTCGATGTCTATCTGGTGGCCGAGCGCGACGACCTGAAAGCGGTCGATCCCGATCTGGACGCGTTGGGCTTCTATCGCGCCGGCCCCGGTGGCCGGGCGGCTTTCGCGACCTGGAACGCCCTCGACCGTGACCAGGCGCGTCACGTCCTGCAGCACGAATACGCCCACCACTTCATCGCCCAGTACTTCACCTGGTCCTATCCGCTGTGGTTCCAGGAAGGCTTCGCCGAATATTTTGGCGCGACCACCGAGGCTGGCGACGCCTGGCGGCTGGGCGGCCCGATCGAGCGCCTGCCGGCGCTGGAGCGGGAGCCCTGGATCGGGATGGATGCGCTGCTTGACGCCCAGACCGACGCGCCGCGGCGGGGCATGGTCTACGCCCAGGGTTGGCTGCTGACGCACTACCTGCTGCGCGATCCGGCCCGGGCCGAGCAGCTCCAGGCCTATTTCACCGCCCTCCGCGAAGGCCAGGTCGAGCCCGAGGCGTTCACCACCGCCTTCAAGACCGACAAGGCGTCCCTGCAACGCCAGCTGACGACCTACGCCAAGTCTGGCATGACCATGACCGTCATCCCGATCAAGCCGCTCCCTGCGGCAGACATCACGGTGGCCGCCCTGCCCCCCTCGGCCGGCGACCTGCTGCTCGACTCCTTGCATCTGATGCGTGGCCGGCGCGGCGAGAGCGACGGCCAGGCCGCCGGCTATCTGAAAGCCATCGGCAAGAAGGCGGCGAAGTATCCCGGCGATCCGCTGGCCATCCGGACCCTGGCCCATGCCCAGCAGGTGTTCGGCGATCCCTCCGTGGCGGTCGAGCTGCTGAAGAGCGCCGATGCGCTCAACGCCGATCCCTACGGTCAGTACCTGCTGGGCGTGTCGTGGTTCGGCGTCGGCAAGCGCGATCCGGCCCGGCTCACCGAAGCCGCCAGCGAAGGCAAGAAGGCGCTGGCTCGGGCCCTAAAGCTGGACCCGACCTTCTATCCGGCCCTCTACCGCTATTCGCGCACCTTGCCAGAAGGCAGCGACGCGGTTCTGGACGCCCTGGTCCAGGCCCATCTGATGGCGCCGCAGGTTGACCAAATCCGAGTCGACGCGGTCATCGCTCTGCTGCGCAAGGGCGAGTACGACTCCGCCGCCGCCTTGATAAAACCGCTGGCCCAGTCGCCGCACCCAGACCTGAACGTCGCGGTCGCTCAGGTGCTGAGCGAGAAGGCCCTTGCCCGCCAGGCGCCCGGCGGCGATCAGGCGTTGATAGCCGAAGCGCGCGGCCGCCTGGAGAAGCTAGCTTCGGTCAAGCCCTAGGCGACGGGCGGGACGCGAGCGCCCTATCCCCACGTCGCCAGCAGTCCCCGCAACCCGGCCACAAACGCCAGCGGCTGGTCGATCATCACGTGGTGGTCGGCGTCGGGCAGGGGCAGCAGCCGCACGTCCTTCGGCATCTGCGCGATCATGTAGTCGAGCGTCTCGGCGTGCATCAGGTTCGAGCGCTCGCCCCACATCAGGGCCGCCGGGCAAGCGATCCTGGTCAGGAGGTCGCCGAGATCGGGCATCTTGAAGCGCTGCCAGATGGCGGGGTCGAACTTCCAGGTCCAACCGCCCTCGACTTCCTTCAACGAGCGCCGGGCGATGAAGTCGGCGATGTAGAGGTTCTCGCACGGCTGCGGCGGGGCCAGACGGAAACGGGTCAGGGCCTCTTCCAGCGTGTCATAGACCCGGTTGCCGGGCGCGGGACGCGGCGGCGGGCCCTTCCAGCGCTTCTCGGGCGGCTGGATGCTGCTGTCGGCCATGACCACCCCGCGCAGCCGGTCGGCGTGCAGGGCGGCGCAATAGAGGGTCGGAAAGCCGCCGAACGAGTGGCCGACCAGGATCGGCTTGATCCCGCCGGCCTCCAGTTGGGCGGCATCGATGGCGGCGAAGATTTCAGCCGCGAAGGTTTCGCCCGAATAGGCCTCGCGCCAGTCGCTGCCGCCCATGCCGGCCCAAGAGATCGCCGCCACGCGCCAGTCCTTGGAGAAGAACGGGGCGATGAAGCTCCACCAGTCGGCATGGGCGCCGTTGCCGTGCAGGAACAGCAGGCCCGGGTTGCCGACCTCGCCCCAGGTCAGGAGCTCGATATTGGCCCCGTCGACCGGGATCAGCGACCGCTCGGGCTCGTGGGCTATGGCCGCGTCGAACCAGGCCGGCGCGGGCGGCTTCGCCCCCGCGAACGGCGCGAGCAGCGAGGCGGGCTGGACTTGGTCGTCGGCCATCTCAGGCCTCGTCCTTGTAGGCCAGCTCGCCGGGGCGCGGCTTGCGGGGCGACAGGGCCTTGAAGACGCCGGTGCCAGTGATCAGGGTCCGATCGCCGGCCCAGATGCGGCCGCGCACGGTGAACAGCAGGTCCTCGTCGCCGATCAGCTCGCCCTCGCCCTCGACCCAGTCGCCCAGCTTGGCGCCCGACAGGAAGTCGCACATCAGCCGCACCGTCACCCAGCTGTAGGACCTCTGCAGCGAGATGATCCGGCCCCAGGCCATGTCGGCGAAGCTCATCAACATGCCGCCGTGGCAGTTGCCGAGGCCGTTGGTGTGATGCTCCTCGACCCGAAAGGCCAAGCGCGCCTGGCCGGGGCCCTCGCGGTGCTCGAACAGGGGACCGATCTGTCGGCCGAAGCCGCGCGACCAGTTCAGTTGGTCGAAGCCTTCAGGGATGGCGGCGGTCTGGGCGTCTGTCAGGTCGTCGGACATAAGGTCAGGCTAACGAGCGTTTGAACGAAGTGGAAGCCTTCCGTAAGGACGGGCCCTTGGCTGGCGTCTAACCTTTCGAAACGGGGAGACGGATGGGCCGAGCTCAAGACACCGATGAAGGCTTCGCCGCCTGGCTGGCGCCGCATCTGCCGATGCTGCACCGGACGGCGCGCGCCTTCGCCGAACGTCCCGACCAGCACGACCTGCTGCAAGAGATGACCTTGGCCCTGTGGAAGGCGCGTCCGAGGTTTCGCGACGAGAGCACGGCCGGGACCTTCGTCCACCGCGTGGCCCACAATGCCGCCCTCACCTGGCGGCGCGGCGAGAACCGCCGGCGGCTGCGCGGCGTGACGATCGAGGCCGAGCTGCTGACGCGCGACGCCGGGACCGACCCGCAAGGGGCTCTGCTGGAGCGGCTCTACGCGGCGATCCGCCAGCTGCCGCCGGTGGATCGGTCGCTGATCCTGCTGTCGCTGGACGGGGTGGCGTATGCCGAGATCGCCCGGCTGCACGGCCTGTCCGAAACCAATGTCGGGGCGCGCTTGACCCGTATCCGTCAGCGCGTCTCCAGCCTCGTGGAGGGCGCCGACGATGGACTTTAACGAACTCGAAGCCGCCTGGCGCTCGCCGGCCAACACGCCCGACGACAAGGCCCAGGCCTATCTGATGGAGACACTGATGCAGACGCTGAAGGCCCGCCGGCGCGGGGAACTGCTGTTCTTCGCCATCCCGGCGACGGCCATGACGATCTTCACGATCATCATGGCCCGAACGATCGCGACTGGCGGCATGGACGTCGACCGCGAATGGGGAGCCCTGGCCATGCTGGCCGTCTGCTGGGCGGTGCTGGCCGCCGTGCTGGTGGTCGGCATCCTGCTGCGCCACCGGGGAAGATCGGGAGACTCGCCCGTGCGCGACACGCTTTCCGACATGCTGGCCGCCAACCGCCGGGCGCGGGCCAATGTCCGAATCTTCTGGATGATGCTGCCGGTGTTCCTGACCCCGATGCTGGTCGGTGTCTCCCAGCTGCGCGAGGTCGGCAAGGCCAGCGAGCGGGACAGCTGGCAGATGCTGTTCGTGTTCGGCGTGGCCCTGGTGGCCAGCGTCGGCTGGAACACCGCGCGGTACTTCTGGGTGATGAAGCCCGAACAGCGGAAGCTGGAGGGGCTGCTGGCGGAGTATGAGTGACTCGCCAAAAGTCCGCTCTCCCCGGCGAAAGCCGGGGCCCAGATGGAGGGGCGCTGAAGCGGACTCCAGGATCGCGGAGCTCCTCCAATCAACTCAAGCGCTCTGGGATCTGGGTCCCGGCTTTCGCCGGGAAGAGCGGGCTAATGGATGCCCACCGCCGCTAACGCTTCCCGCTGCCGCTGCGCCACCGCCGCCTCCGAGAACCCGTCCAGCGACGCCTCGAACAGCGCCCGCCAATTGTGCCGCGCGCCAAGGTGCAGGAACGCCGCGCCTAGGCCGATCGCCGCCCGGTCCATGAACACGAACTCACGGGGAATGACGATGCCGCCCGCCGCCTTCAGCGCCTGGCGCACCTTGAAGGCTTCCCGGCGGCCGTATTCGCCGGGCGGAACGTCGTCGGCCACGGTGCGGACCCGGTCGTCCAGCAGCGGGCCGTAGATGAAGCGGGCCCAGACATTGAGAGTGTCGACCAGGTCGTCGGTAAGGCCCGTGAAGCCCCAGCTGCGGTAAGACTCCATCTGCTCGGCCCGGTCGTCGTTGGACAGGGCCCGATAGAGCCGCACCACGCCCGCCACGAACTTCGGCGGGAACACCCGGATACAGCCGAAGTCCAGCAGGTTCAGATGCGCCGCGCCTTCACCGCCAAACGTGTAGTTCCCCAGATGCGGGTCGCCGTGGATGATCCCGAGTTTGGTCATCGGGCTCCACCAGGCCTCGAACAGCAGAGCGGCGATGCGGTCGCGGACCTCCTGCGGCGCGTCCTTGAAGGCCATCAGGCCCTGGCCGTCCAGCCAGGTCATCGACAGCAGGCGCCCTGTGGATAACTCTGGAACCGGGGTTGGCGTGCGGATGTCGTCTCGCCCGGCGAAGAAGTTCGCGTACACGGCCATCAGCTTGGCTTCGCGGCCGTAGTCCAACTCCTCGCGCAGACGATCGCCGATCTCGACGATGGCCTCGGACGGGTCCAGCGCGCCGTCCATGCGCTTGATCAGGCCGACCAGGGCGCGCAGCTGGCCAAGATCGCTTTCGACCGCGCTCTGCATGTCCGGATATTGCAGCTTCACGGCCAGGGCGCGGCCGTCGTGGGCCACCGCGCGGTGCACCTGGCCGAGCGAGGCGGCCGCGACGGCCTCGTGCTCGAAGCTCTTGAACCTGGCCTGCCAGTCTGGTCCCAGCTCGGCCGCCATGCGCCGGCGCACGAACGGCCAGCCCATCGCCGGGGCGTTGGTCTGCAGCTCGGCCAGCTCCTTGGCGAATTCGGGCGGCAGGAGATCCGGCACGGTGGCGAACATCTGGGCCGCCTTCATCAGCGGCCCCTTCAGCCCGCCCAACGCCGCCTTCAACGCCTTGGCGTTGCGGGCGTCGGCGTCGTCGCCGCCGAACATCCGGTTGGCCCCGTAGGAGACCGCCGCGCCCGACAGCCCCGCGCCCACCTTGGCGAAGCGGGAAAGACGGCCCGACAGCCGGTCGCGTTCAGGATCCCGAGGATCGTCGGCCATCAGGCGAACTGGCTCGGGTCGTAGAAGAACCGCTCGCGGACGATGAAATCGCCCTCCCAATGCTGGTGGGCCAGCTCCTCGAAGCGCCGCGTCTTGCCGTCCTTGCCGGTCATGTGGAACACCCAGCGGATCACCACCTGGTCGCCGTCGTGGATCACGTCGCCGGCCGGCTCGGTCTCCATCTTCGACAGCCGCGCCAGGGCGGCCTTCTCGTGCTCGACCAGTACATCGCGGCCGACACGCGGCGGAGCGTTGTTCTCCTGCATCGTCGCGTGCGGCGCGTAGAAGCGTTCGATCGCCTCGACATGCTCGCCCCGAACCACGGTGGCGATGAAATCGGCCAGGCGTTCCTGGGTGGGCATGTCGCGTCGCTCCGTCAGACGAGGGCCTCGAACTCGTCCACCAGCCGCTCCAGCTGCGCGCAGCCGGCGGCCCAGAACGCCTTGTCCCTGGGATTCAGGCCGAAAGGGGCCAGGGCCTCGACATAGGTGCGCGTGCCGCCCGCCGCGAGGAGGTCCTCGTACAACGGCGCGAATTTCGCCGGATCCTCCCGACGCTTCTCCATCAGGCCGCGCACCAGGAGATCTCCGAACGCATAGGCGTAGACGTAGAACGGCGCATGGCAGAAGTGGCTGACATAGGCCCAGTAGTGCTCGTAGCCCTCGTTCAGCTTCACGGCCGGGCCCAGGCTCTCGCCCATCACCTCAAGCCACAGGCCGCCGATTTGGTCGGGCGACAACTCGCCCTCCTGTCGGGCCTCATGGAAGCGGCGCTCGAACCGGTGGAAGGCGATCTGGCGGACCACGGTGTTGAGGCCGTCCTCGATCTTGCCGGCCAGCAGGCCCTTGCGGTCGGCGGGCGTGGCCTCGGCCAACAGGCGGTCGAACACCAGGCCCTCGCCGAAGATCGAGGCGGTCTCGGCCAGGGTCAGGGGCGTGTCGGCCAGCAGGGTGCCCAGCGGCGCGCACAGGGTCTGGTGGACGGCGTGGCCCAGCTCGTGGGCCAGGGTCAGCACGTCGCGCCGCTCGCCCATGTAGTTCATGAACACGAACGGATGGCGGTCGGCGGTGACGGGATGGGCGAAGGCCCCCGACTGCTTGCCGGCGCGCGGACGGGCGTCGATCCACGGGCGGTCGAAGAACACCCGGGCGGTATTGGCGAACTTGGGGGCCAGGTCCTGGAAGCTTTCCAGCACCATGCCCCGCGCCTCGTCCCAGGCGAAGGCGCGCGGGGCGGCGGCGGTCAGCGGGGCGTTGCGGTCCCAGTAGTCCAGGCTCTCGCGGCCCATGACCTTGGCCTTCAGGGCGTAGTAGCGATGCGACAGTCGCGGATAGGCCTCGACCACCGCCTGCTCCAGAGCGTCGACCGCGTCGGCGTCGACCTCGTTGGCCAGATGTCGCGACTGGGCCGGATGATCGTAGCGCCGCCAGCGATCCTCGACCTGCTTCTCGAAGGCCAGTGTGTTCAGCACCAGGGCCTGGGTCGAGGCGCGCTCGGCCAGCGCCCTGGCCAGGCCGTCGGCGGCCGCCTTGCGACGCTCGACGCTAGGATCGGAGAGCCGGTTCAGGGCCTCGGGCAGGGTCAGGGTCTCGCTCCCGGCGCTCGTGGTCAGCTTGGCCAGGGTCTCGTCATAGAGGCGCACCCAGTTGGCGACGGCCGGAGCCTTGTCGACGATGAAACGCTCCAGCTCCGCCGACAGCTCATGCGGCCGCGACAGGCGCACGCGGCGCAGCCACGGCGCCCAGCGAGCGGCCTGGGGATGGGCTTCAAGCGCGGCGGCGATTTCGCTGTCCTCCAGCTGGTTCAGTTCCAGCGTGAAGAACAGGCTTTCGGCGGCGATCTGCGACGAGCGGGCCCGCAGGTCGCCCTCGAACTTGGCCCAGGCCGGGTCGTCGCGGGCCACGGCGGCGGCCAGGCTTGCATAGGCCCCGACGCTCCACAGGCCGTTGGTCGCCTGCTCGTAGAGGCCGACGCCGCGATCCAGCAGGACGCCCAGGCGTTGCGGTTCCTTGCGGGCCTCCAGGAACATCCCCTCCAGCGAGGCCAGTTCGTCATTGGCGGCCTTGGCGGCGGCGAGATCGGTTTCGATCCGAGGATCGTCACGACCGACATAGAGGTCGGCCAGATTCCATTCGGGCGGGGCGTCGGGCTTGAAGGGGGCGTTCATGGGCGTAGCAGATAGGCCTCCGCGCGGCCCTCGCGCAATGCGTCAGGCGTCGGGATAGCGTTTCTGGATCGGCTTGGGGGCCACGAGCTTCCAAGCCTGTCTCAGCAGCCCAGCCAGCTCGTCCGCCTCCACCCGCGCCAGCCGCACCAGCACCGCCGGATAGCCGCGATAGTGATCGTCGGTGAAGAACCGGTCCGGCGCCGCCTCCAGCAGCAGCTCCTTGGTCTCCATCGCGCAGCGGACGGCGATCACGCCTGGGACGAGCACCCGCTTGGCCTTGGGCTTTTCCCGCGCCAGGTAGCCCCAGGCCAGGCCCTTGCCGCCGACGTCATAGCCGAACTGCCCGCTCGTGCTGACGCTGGCGGTCACTTCCGGCAGGGCCAGGGCCAAGGCCATCAGCTGTTCGTCGTCGACCATGACCGCGCTCTCGCAAGACCTTGTTAAGGCTAAACCTTAAGGATCGCGACACGTCTGCGAAAGCCGATGTTTACCCGGGCCCTGTATCACTCTGAACCAACAAGAGCCCTGCTCCATGTGGGCGTGGCCGGTTCTGGTGGATGTGCCCAATGACCAAAACGGTCCTTGTCGTCGACGACGACCCGACGCAACGTCGGTTGATCCAGGCGGTGCTCGAGCGCGACGGTCGGGCCCTGTATCACTCTGAACCAACAAGAGCCCTGCTCCATGTGGGCGTGGCCGGTTCTGGTGGATGTGCCCAATGACCAAAACGGTCCTTGTCGTCGACGACGACCCGACGCAACGTCGGTTGATCCAGGCGGTGCTCGAGCGCGACGGTTTCGCCGTGGCTCACGCCGAAGGCGGTGACACCGCCATCGCGCACCTGACCTCGGGCGCGCCCGCGGACGTGATCCTGCTTGACCTCGTCATGCCCGGCCTGAGCGGCCAGGAGACGCTGAAGGAACTGCGCGCGCGCGGCTTCACCCAGCCCGTGATCGTGCTCACCGCCAGCGGCGGCGTCGACACCGTGGTCAAGGCCATGCAGGCCGGGGCCAGCGACTTCTTCATCAAGCCGGCTAGCCCGGAACGCATCACCGTCTCGATCCGCAACGCCCTGTCGATGGGCGACCTGAAAGGCGAGGTCGAACGCCTGACCAAGCGGGCCGGCGGCAAGACCACCTTCGCGGACCTGATCGGGACCTCACCGGTCATGACCATGGTCAAGCGTATGGGGGAGCGGGCGGCCAAGAGCGCCATCCCCGTGCTGATCACCGGCGAAAGCGGCGTCGGCAAGGAGCTGATCGCCCGCGCCGTGCATGGCTCGTCCGACCGTTCGGGCAAGCCGTTCGTGGCCGTCAACTGCGGCGCCATTCCCGAGAACCTCGTCGAGTCGATCCTGTTCGGCCACGAGAAGGGCTCGTTCACCGGGGCCAGCGACAAGCACCTGGGCAAGTTCAAGGAGGCTGACGGGGGCACCCTGTTCCTGGACGAGGTCGGCGAGCTGCCGCTGGATGTCCAGGTCAAGCTGCTGCGCGCGCTGCAGGAAGGCGAGATCGACCCGATCGGCTCTAAGCGCTCGCTGAAGGTCGATGTCCGCATCGTCTCGGCGACCAATCGCGACCTGCAGCAGGCCGTCTCGGCCGGGCGGTTCCGCGAGGACCTCTACTACCGGCTGAACGTCTTCCCGCTGGAGGCTCCCAGCTTGCGCGAACGCCGCGAGGACATTCCGGCCCTGGTCGAGGCGTTCATCCGCCGCTTCAACGTCGAGGAAGGCAAGCGCGTCATCGGCGCCTCGCCCGAGACCCTGCAGCTGCTGACCAGCTTCGACTGGCCGGGCAATGTGCGCCAGCTGGAAAACACCATCTATCGCGCCATCGTGCTGGCCGACGCGCCCTATCTGCAGCCGTACGATTTTCCGGCCATCTCGGGCCTAGCCGCGCCGATCGAGGCCGTCTCGATCGCGCCCGCGCCGCCGCCCGCCGCCATGCTGCAAGCCGCCCACGCCGCCATGTCGGCTCCGGCGGCCGACGCGCCGGTGCGCATCCTCGACGACCGCGGTCACCTGCGGACGCTGGAAGACATCGAGCGCGATCTCATCCAGCACGCGATCGACGTCTATGCCGGTCATATGAGCGAAGTGGCCCGCCGTCTCGGCATCGGCCGCTCGACCCTCTATCGCAAGGTCCGCGAGCAGGGCATCGAAGTTGACATGAAGGAAGCGGGCTGATGGCGACCATGATGATCTTCCGGCCCGTCTCGCGCGAGCAGCGTCTGAAGACCCTGCTGAAGCCCGCCCGCCCCGCGTCGGCAAAGCCGACGCGGTCTTGAAACAACCTGGGTCGGCAAAGCCGACGCGGTCTTGAAACAACCTGGGTCGGCAAAGCCGACGCGGTCTTGAAACAACCTGGGTCGGCGAAACCGACGCGGTCTTGAAGGCCGTCAAGCCGACAGCGCGAGCCTAGTCCAGGCCCTTAGTGTCCCGGAGCAACCAGGCTGAGGCCCGGTCGCTCTTCGGACTCTTCAGCCTGTTCCGCCTGCTCCTCGAGGCGGATCCAGCCCGGTCCGGAACGACGGGCCAGACCTTCGACCTCCAGCAGCTCGAGTTCGCGTCCGACGGCCACCGGAGTCACCGGACGACTCCAGCGGTGGTCGAGCTGACGCGCGATCTCCGCCTCGTTCAGGCCCGGCGCCTGGGCCAGGGTCATCAGGATCATGTCGCGGGTCGTGCGACCGCGTCGGCCGCGCTTGCCGGGCGTCGGCGGCGCGGGCGCGACCGGCGCGAACGACGGCGACTCGCCCGAAGACAGTCGCTCGGCCATGCCGGCCTGTTTCAGCGCGTCCAGCGCCAGGATGATCGCGCGCAGCTCACTCTCGAACGGGGCTTGAGCCCGCCGTTGCGCCTCGATCATACGGGTTTCCAGCTCCGTCTTTCGACGCAGCAGATATTGATAGGTCGTCGCCATTGTCCTTAGTCCGTTGAGCCGTGGGGCTCGCTCGGCGGCCGATCCAGGCTTTCGCCCGCGCGCATCGAGACGGAGGTCGCTGTGAGCAGCCGCGACCTAGAACCTCACAACAGGAAAGTCGTTAACTCTTTACAATTATTCACATTTTCGGCCGAGAGCGTTACCAAGGCCTTAACGACAATAGGCGAACGACAGTTTTTGGTAAGCCTTTGAGACGAAATCCTAGAGTGTATTCGTCCGCCGCTCGCGCCACGCCGCGATCATGGCGATAGTGAGGCCGACGGGCACGAGATGCGCCATCAGGCCGTTGATGAAATTGGGCAGCACGAAGTGTCCGCGCGGTCCGACCTGCGACAACGGCAACACGACATAGTTCATCACCAGATAGGTCGCGAGGCCGTAGCCCAGGCCCATGACCACCGGCCGCTTGGTCAGGACCGGCAGGCGCAGGCTGGCCAGCACATAGACCGCCACCATCACCGCCATGATGGCGAAGTGCAGGGTCAGGCCCAGAGCCGCGGTCTGGGCGCCGCCCTTGAACGCCGCCTTGCCCAGGAGGCCGCTGGCCACGGACTGGAAGATCCGCTCGGGCGCCACGCCCTTGGTGACGCCCCAGTAGATGCAGGCGTCGGCCATATCGAGGGTTCCGGCCACCGCGGTGGCCAGCAGAATGGTCAGCGCGATCCCGCGCCGTGACTTGACGGTATCCATGGGTTCCTCCCCGTTCATGGGCAGGAGTTAACCGCGGAACGGCGTTTCCGCCGCCAGGCCCGGTCGCGCCAGAATCAGCCTTCGTCGCTTTCCGGCTCGGCTCGCGGCCGTTCGCGCCGGCCGAAGCCCTTACCGCGCTTCATCGGCTTGGCTTCCCCCTTCGCCTTGCGGGCGATTTCCTTGAGCTTGATGGCCTGGTTGCCTGACAAGGCCTGGCCGCGCGCGCCCTTTTCCGGATCGGCGAAGGCCCGGCCATAGGTCTCGACGCGCTGGGCGACGCTGGTCAGGAACTCACCCTCCCATTCGGAGAGCTCGACGCCGGTCTTCTCGGCGGCGCGGCGGGCGCGCTTGAGCGCGTTCAGCGCGGCCCGCTTGGCCTGTTCTTTCGGATCGGGCGGCTTGGCGCGCATGTCGAGACGACTATCCCCGACCTGGCGCGCCCGCGCACGTCAAAAAACCGGCGACTTAGATCTCGCCGATCGCCGACATGTAGAGGTCGAAGATCGCGTCCTCTTCCTGGCGCTTGGCGCGGTCCTGCTTGCGGATCCGGACCACCTTCTTGAGGATCTTGACGTCGAAGCCGTTGCCCTTGGCCTCGGCGTAGACCTCCTTCATCTGCTCCATGATCTCGGTCTTTTCGACCTCGAGCCGCTCGACGCGGTCGATGATCGACTTCAGCTGACCCTGGGCGGTCGAGTTCAGTACGTCAGCGTGAGGAACGGCGTCGTCGGCCATGCGGAGGTCTCGCGGAAAGGCAGGATTTCAAGAGGCGCGGAACCTAGTTCGAAGCCGCGCCCCTGGGAAGCGCGATTCAGCGACCTTCCACTACCTTCCTTCGACCCTGGCTCGCGCGATCTCGGCGAGAGCGGCGAGGTCGAGGTCCTTGTCGTCGCCGCCCAGCAGCGATTCCAGGCTGGCCTCGGCCAGGTCCGCCAGGGGCATGGACAGGCCCTTGGCCTCGGCGGCGTCCAGCACCAGGCGCACGTCCTTCAGGCCCAGCTCGGCGGCGAAGCCGGGCGGGGTGTAGCGGCGCTCGGCGATCATGCCGCCATAGATCTTGTAGATTGGCGCGTTGAAGATCGTGCTCGACAGCATGTCCAAGAGATCGGGCGCCTCGACGCCATAGGCCTCGCCCAGCGCCACGGCCTCGCCCATGGCCTCGATGGCCGAGACGATCATGAAGTTGCCGGCCAGTTTCAGGGCGGTGGCGCGGACCGGATCCTCGCCCAGCGGCCAGACCTTGGCGGCCAGCAGATCCAGCACCGGCTGGGCCTTGGCCACGGTGTCCGGCGCGCCGGCGGCCAGGACGTTCAGGGCCCCGGCCTGGGCCATGGGCGGACGGCCGAACACCGGCGCGGCGACATAGCCCAGGCCCAGCTCGGCGTGCAGGGCCGAAAGCTCGGCGGCCAGGGCGGTCGAGATGGTGGCCAGGTTGACGTGGATCCGGCCCTTGGGCGCCCGGGCCAGCGCGCCGCTGTCGAGCAGCACCTCGCGGATGGCCTCGTCGTTGGCCAGCATGGAGAGGACGATGTCGGCGGCGAACGTCTCGTCCACGGTCGCGGCGACGGTCGCGCCCTCGGCGGCCAGGGTGTCGACGATGGCGCGCGAGCGGTTCCACACCGTCACCGTCACGCCCTTGGCCAGCAGGTTCCGAACCATGGCCGCGCCCATGGCGCCCAGGCCGATAAAACCGACGTTCATGCGAGATCTCCCTGATCTGGGGTCAGAGCAGGCCGTGCCGCTCCACGACCGCGCGAAGCTCGGTCGGATCGGTGAAGTGGTGCGTGTGGAAGCCGATGTCCATGGCCGTCTGGATATTGGCGGCGCTGTCGTCGATGAACAGCAGGTCGGCCGCCTCGAGCCCGGTGCGCTCCAGCACGATCTCGTAGATGCGCCGGTCAGGCTTGATCACCTTCTCGTCGCCCGAAACCACCGCGTCGCGGAACAGGCCGAAATGGGCGGGCGAGATGGCCTGGACCACCGGCCACTTGCTCTGGGGCATGTTGGTCAAGGCGTATTGCGGCACGTCACGGGCGGCCAGGGCCTCGATCACCGCGGCGGTCTCGGGCACCGGCCCAGACAGCATCTCGCCGAAGCGCTCGTCCCAAGCCCGGATCTGGTCCGCGTGCTCGGGGAAGCGCGCGATCAGCGGCGCGGCGTTCTCCGGGAAGCCGACGCCACGGTCATGCTCGACGTGCCAATCCAGGGTGCAGACATGCGAAAGGAACCGGTCGATATCGACCGGTTCCTTGAAGATCTTCGCATACAGCGCGCGGGGATCCCAGCGCACGATGACGTTGCCGACGTCCCAGAGAACGGCTCTGGGACGACGCGTCATCAGCCTTGCTTGGCTTTGAAGCGCGGGTCGGTCTTGTTGATGATGTAGATGACGCCCTTGCGGCGCACCATCTTACAGTCGCGGTGGCGACCCTTCAGCGACTTCAGCGAGCTGCGAACCTTCATGACCGTCTCTGTCTGTACTCAGCGGAGAGGTTCGGGCGCGCACAAGATGACGGCCGGAACATCCGGGTGTTTCGGAGGCGGTGCGTATAAGCAGGACGCGGGTTGGAGTCAATGCGTTCCGGGGCTTTTCACGCAAGCGTTGGAGGGAACTTCACCCGTCTGGCGCGCTTGTGATTGATGCAATCCCTCGAACGCCGGTAGCTTCCGCCCCATGGCCATGGATCGTCGCGTCTTTCTCGTCCTTCTTCTCGCCGGCTGCGCGGACACCTCGCCGCAGGGGCCGCTGACCGCGGTCACGCCGCCCGCGCTCACGCCGGAACCGCGGACGCCCAGTGCGCCGGCCCCCACGCCGGCGACGCCCGTGCCGGCCGGGGAGCTGGCTTTCGACACCTGGCTGGCCGACTTCCGCGTCCGCGCCCTGGCCGCCGGCCTGTCGGCGGAACTGCTGGATCGCGAGCTGGCCGGCGTCACGCCCGATCCCAAGGTCATCAGCCTGGACAGCCGCCAGCCGGAGTTTTCCAAGCCGGTCGGCGACTATATCAAGGGCGTGATCAGCGACGACCGCGTCGCCGCCGGCCGGCGCAAGCGCGAGGAACTGGCCTTCCTGCCGACCATCGAGGCCCGCTATGGCGTGCCGCGCGACATCCTCCTGGCCGTCTGGGCCATGGAGTCGGCGTTCGGCCAGCTGCAGGGCAATTTCGATGTGGTCCGCTCGATGGTCAGCCTGGCCGCCGACGGCCGCCGCCGCGCCTGGGCCGAGGGCGAACTGATCGCCGCGCTCAAGATCATCGATTCCGGCGAGGTCACCCGCCAGCAGCTGCGCGGCTCGTGGGCCGGGGCCATGGGCCAGACCCAGTTCATCCCGTCCAGCTATCGCTCGACCGCCGTCGATTTCGACGGCGACGGTCGGCGCGACATCTGGGGCTCTGACGCCGACTCGCTGGCCTCGGCCGCCAACCTGCTGGCCAAGGGCGGCTGGAAGCCGGGCGTGGGCTGGGCCAAGGAGGTGATCCTGCCGGCCGGCTTCGACTATTCGGTCACCGAGGGCCCGCGCGACGTTCCGGCCGTCTGGGAGGCCAAGGGCGTGCGCCGCGCCGACGGGTTGCCTTGGACCGCCGCCGACGCCGCCTCGCCGGCCATGCTGATCCTGCCGGCGGGCGCGACGGGTCCGGCGTTCCTGGCCCTGCCGAACCACTTCGCGATCCGCACCTACAACAACTCGACCTCTTACGCCCTGGGCATCGGCCTGCTGGCCGACCGCTTCGGCGGCGGCGAGCCGCCGGTGACCCCATGGCCGGTCGAGACGCCACTTTCGATGTCGGACCGCATGGCCGCCCAGATCGCCCTGGCCCGCGTCGGCTTCAATCCCGGTCCCGCCGACGGCGTCATCGGCGCCGGCACCCGCAAGGCCCTGCGCGCCTGGCAGCAGAGCCAGCAGCTGCCGGCCGACGGTTATCTGTCGAACGACATGGTCGCGCGGCTGAAGGCCCAGGCCGGGATCACGCCGTAGCGACCTCCATCCAGATGCTCCGGCTCTCGCCCGGCGCCAGCGTCACCATCCCCGTCTCCCCCTCCCCGAACGGGTTCGGCCGGCTGGCGCACGGCTCGACGCAGAGATAGGCCTCGCCCGGCGGGACATAGACGTGCAGCCAGCGGCAATCGGCCGAGGCGGTGATCACGGTGTCCGGCGCGCCCGGCGCGCTCAGCACGGCCCGCTGGTTCCAGCCGGTGTAGCAGTGGTCGATCAGATCATGCCCCTCGACCGCGGCGCCCGCCGCCCAGTCCGGTCCCCAGATCCCGGGATGATGCTCGGTCGGAAAAGCGTCCGCGTCGATCAGCCAGACGCCGTCGTTTGCCGCCGTTAGCGTCTCGCCCGGACGACGCGGAAAGTAGGGATGGAAACCCAGCCCCGCCGGCATGGGCGCGTCGCCGGTGTTGATCACCGTCAGCGCGACGCGGCAGCTCGTCTCGCTCAGCACGAACCGCTGCTCGGCGCGGTAGGCCCACGGCCAGGCGTCCGGCGCATGGTCGTAGGACAGCAGCGCCTCGCCGGCCCCGGCCTTTTCCACCGTCCAGGCCGCGCGCCAGCCCTGGCCATGCAGGGCATGCGGATGGCCGGCCAGGTTCGGCGGCAGCGCCACCTCGCGCCCCTCGAAGACGAAGCGTCCGTTCGGGATGCGATTGCAGAACGGGACCAGCGGGAAGCTGGCCGTCAGCAGGGCGTCGCTGGCGCCCTCCGCCATCGGTCGCAGCACATCGCGACCAGCGGCCGTGAAGGCGGCGATCGCGCCGCCGACCTCGGGCGCCAGAACCAGGCGGGCCGGCCCCTTCTCGATAGCGGTCATGCTGGCGGCTCTCTCCAAAGAACTGAAGGGCCGCATCGGTAGGATCATTCGCCGTTCAGGCCAAGTCTCGCGGTCGCGGTCCCGGCGTCTTGCATTGCCTCCCCGACGCAAGTTCAACTGCGCCCATGGTCGAGACCCTCTCCGCAAAAGACGCGCGGCGCATCGCGCTGGCGGCGCAGGGCTTCGGGCGCCCGCGCCCGGCCACGCCCGGCAAGCGCCATCTCCTGTCCACGATCGAAGCTCTGGGCGTCGTGCAGATCGACTCGGTCAATGTCGTCTCGCGCTCCCACTACCTGCCACTGTTCTCGCGCCTCGGATCCTACGACCGGGCGCTGCTGGAGGACCTGGCCTGGGGCAAGAAGCCGGCGCTGGTGGAATATTGGGCGCACGAGGCCTCGCTAACCCCGCTCGCCACCCATCCCCTGCTGCGCTGGCGGATGCGGGACGCGGCCGAGGGCGTCGGCGTCTGGAAGGGCGTGGCCGCCTTCCTGCGCAGCCACGCCGACTTCATCCAGCAAGCCCTCGACACCGTCGCCGAACGCGGCCCTTTGGCGGCGTCCGAGCTGGAGCTGGGCGCCAAGGGCGAAGGCGGCTGGTGGGGCTGGAGCGAGGGCAAGCGGGCCATGGAGTGCCTGTTCTGGACCGGCCGGCTGACCACCGCCACGCGGCGGGGCGGCTTCGAGCGCGTCTACGGTCTGCCCGAGCGCGTGCTGCCCAAAGCCATCCTCGACACCCCGACACCGGATCGCGCCGAGGCCTGCCGCGAACTTCTGAAGATCTCGGCCCGCGCCATGGGAATCGCGACCGAACGCGACCTGAGAGATTACTTCCGCCTGGGCTTGACCGACGCCCGCGATGGCGTCGCGGCGCTGGTCGAGGCCGGTGTGCTGAAGAAAGTCGCGGTGAAGGGCTGGGACCAGCCGGCCTATCTATGGCCCGACGCGCGCCGTCCGCGGTCGATCAAGGCCAACGCCCTGCTCTCGCCGTTCGACAATCTGATCTGGTTTCGCGAGCGCACCGAGCGAATGTTCGGCGTGCGGGTGCGGCTGGAGATCTACACTCCGGCCCACAAGCGCACCCATGGCTACTACGTGCTCCCATTTCTGCAGGACGAGGCGATCACCGCCCGCGTCGATCTGAAGGCCGACCGCAAGGCCGGCAAGCTGCTGGCGCTGGCCGCCCACGCCGAACCGGGCGCAAATGAACAGACCGCTCCCCGGCTCGCCGAACAGCTGGCCCTCATGGCGTCGTGGCTGGGGCTGTCCGGCGTGGAAGTTCGCCCGTCGGGAGATCTCGCACCCAGTCTGGGTGCAATCGTCCGCACGCGGGCGTGATGACGGCTCGACCGGACTGTAAAGCATTGTAAAAAAGCCGCCCAAAGTCGAGCGAACAAGGGCGGGGCAAGGTAGAGATGAAGGGCTGGTCGCCTGCTCGTCGCCCCACCGACGGTGAGCTTCCCGCTGCGCGCCCCGCTCCCCCGCGGGGCGCGCCACTCCCCAGCTTAAGTGAGCAAATGAAAGTCGCCCTGCTCGACGACGACCAAAGCCACAACACGCTCGTCGCCTCGGTGCTGGATCCCGCTGGCTTCACCTGCACCAGCTTCACCCAGCCCTCGCGGCTGCTGGCGGAACTGCGTAAGCAGACCTTCGACTTGATCATCCTCGATTGGAACATGCCGGAACTGTCGGGGGTCGAGACCCTGAAGCTGCTGCGCGAGGATCCCGCCACCGCCCCGCCGGTGCTATTGCTGACCAGCCGCTCGGTCGAGGCCGACCTGGTCGCGGGCCTGAATGCCGGCGCCGACGACTACATCGTCAAGCCATTGCAGCCCCAGGTGCTCCTAGCTCGCGTCAACGCCGTGGTGCGCCGCATCCACCGCCCGCCCGTCCAGCCGCAAACCGAGCAACACGGCCAGTACCGGCTCGATCCCGGCGCCCAGACCGCCAGTTGGGGCGGCCATGTCGAGGCTTTGACGCCCAAGGAATTCCAGCTGGCGTCCCTGCTGTTCAACAACCTGTCCCGTCCGCTGTCGCGTGAATATCTGCTTCGCCGGATCTGGGGTCAGCGGCCCGACCTGGAAACCCGCACCCTGGACGCCCATGTCTCCCGCCTGCGGGCCAAGCTGCACCTGCGGCCCAGTAACGGTTTCAGGCTGAGCACGGTCTACGGTTTCGGCTATCGTCTGGAAGCCTGCGATCCAGAGACCGCGGAAGCGACCAACGCGGTCGGGGGAGATTGACGATATGCTCAAGGCTGCGGGGGCGGGCCTGATCCTTCTGGCGTTGATGCTGGGGGCCGGAAGCGCCAGCGCGCAAGCCCGCGCCCAGACCGCCGTCATCCCGGAGCCGCCGGTGGCCTATGCGGTCAAGCCTGGCGACACCTTGATCGGCCTCGGCCGCGCCTATCTGAACCGGCCTGGCGACTACCGGGCGGTGCAGAAGGCCAACCGTGTCAAGCGGCCCAGACGGATGCGGGCCGGCTCGCAATTGAACATCGACCCGATGTTGCTGAAATCGACGCCGATCGCCGCCAGTCTGTCGGCGTGCACCGGCCCGGTGTTCATCGAGACGAACGGCCGGCAGGCGCCCGCCCGGATCGGGATGGCGCTGAGCGAGGGCCAGAGCATCATCACCGGCCCCAACGCCTTCGCCACCTTCGAGATGGAGGATGGGTCCCGGATCACCCTGCCCTCGAACACCCGCGTGCGGATCGCCAAGCTGCGCCAGGTGCTGATCAACAACGCCCCGCAACGCGTGTTCCAGCTGGACCAGGGGCGCAGCGCGATCTCGGCCACGCCGACCCAGAACCCCGCCGCCAAGTTCGAAGTCCATACGCCGGTCTCGGTCTCGGCGGTTCGCGGCACCGAATTCCGGGTCAGCTTCCTCGATGGCAAGGCCCACACCGAAGTGTTGGCCGGCGCGGTCGGCGTCGACGCCGGAACAGTCGTTACCCACGCGCCGCCGGTGCCGGCCGGCTTCGGCGTCAGCGCGACCCCCGGCGCGGTCACCGTTCCCGTCAAGCTGTCGCCAGCTCCGAAGCTCGACACGGCCGGCCAGAACCAGAGTGACAAGACCGTCCATTTCGCCGTCGAGCCCGTGGCCGACGCCAGCGCCTACCGCCTCCAGCTGTCGCGTGACGCCGGCTTCATCGACGTCTTCGCCGAAGCGACCACGACCAACCCCGCCGCGGACTTCGGCGAACTGGCCAATGGCACCTATTTCGTCCGCCTAACCGTGCTGGACTCGGGCGGCCTCGAAGGCCTTCCGGCCGACTACAGCTTCGACCGTGACCTCGACACCCTGGATACCGCGCCGCCCGTCGACAGCCGCGAGGGCGATCACCGCAAGTTCCTGTTCCGCTGGAGTTCGGCCGGGGATGGCGTGCGTAGCTATCGCTTCCAACTGTTCGCCAAGGACGGGGCCAAGCTTCCCTTGGTCGACCAGCCGGGTCTATCCGAACCGCAACTGACCCTGACCGACCTGCCCGCCGGCGTCTATGCCTGGCGCGTGGCGGCCATCCGCTTCAAGAAGGGCGCCGTCACCGAGAAGGTCGGGCCGTTGCAGACCCTGCAGATCGGCAAGTGACGACCTCGAGTTCCAAGCCTCAGCGTACATCGGGCCGGCTGCTGTCGTGGCTGCTGCTGGCCATTCTCGCCAGCCTGGTCTTCGTCTTCTTCGCGCTTCTGCCGCCCAAGCGGGTGGATGACGTCCTCTACGACGTTCTGGCCCGCGCCAACGGTCGGCCGGCCGACCCCTCGATCCTGATCGTCGATATCGACGACCGCAGCCTGGCCCAGCTGGGCGCCTGGCCCTGGTCGCGCGACGTCCACGGCCGGATGATCGACCGGCTGAACGCCGCCAACGCCCGGACCATCGTCTACGATGTGCTGTTCAGCCAGGCTTCCTCGGAACCGGCCCAGGACCAGGCTCTGGGCCAAGCGATCGCGCGCTCGGGCAAGGTCTACCTGCCTCAGTTCCTGCAGTACGGCGATGACACGCCGCCCCGGATCGTCGGTTCGATCCCCGAGATCGCCCACGGCGCGGCCGGGATCGGCCTGGCCCATGTCCGTTTCGACGATGATGGCGTGGTGCGCCGCATGGCGCCGTTCGAGGCCAACGGCCCCAGCCTGAGTCCCGACCTGATGACCGTGGTCCATCGCGCGACCCGGCCGCCGAACAGCCACGACACGACGCGCGGCGCCGACCAGACCCTGCTGATCCCGTTCGCCGGGCCGCCGTCGATCTATCGCCATGTCAGCTTCTCCAGCGTGCTGAACGGCGAGGTGCCGCCTTCGCTGATCGCCGGCCGCACCGTGTTCGTGGGCTTGACCGCGCCAGGTCTGGGCCCCGCCTTCCCGACACCGGTTACTCCCGACGCGGCCAGCATGACCGGCGTGCAGCTGCAGGCCAGCATCCTGGACGGCCTGCGCAGCGGCCTGATGATCAAACCGGCCGGACCCTGGGGGCGCGTGGCCTTCACCCTGACCCTGCTGTGGCTGCTGATGGTCGGCTTCCTGGTGCTTCCGCCGCGCGCCAATCTGGTGCTGACCATCGGCCTCTGCCTGGTGGGTCTGGCCTATTCGGCGGCGATGTTCTGGCTGGGCCACGTATGGCTGTCGCCGATCGCCACGGTGGCCGGCCTGAAGGTGGTGGCGCTGATCTGGGGCTGGGGACAGCTGGGCCGCGTCAACGACCTGCTGGCTCGCGAGTTGGCGCGCGTGCGCTCGATCGTGCGCGGGCGCGGCGCGGCGCCGAAGGAGTTCGAAAGCGACGTTGTCGCGCGCCACGCCCTCAGCCTCGGCGAGGCGATCAGCCGGATCGACGACCTGCGCCGCTTCTCGGCCGACGCCCTGTTCAGCCTGCCGGACGCCACCCTGGTGGCCGACGCGCGCGGCCGGGTGATCGCCGCCAACGCCGCGGCCCAGACCTTGCTCAAGCCCGCCCAGGTCGTGCTGAACGGCGCCTCCCTGGCCGACCTGATCAACGCCCTGGAACCGCTGGGGCGCCGCTTCGAACTGGACTGGCCGCAGGAGACCGACCGCCACGAGCCGATCGACCTGCACCTGCCCGACGGCCGCGCCTTTCAGCTGCAGACCGTGTTCCGCCGCGACGAGACGGGCGCCAGCGCCGGTTGGATCGTAAGGCTGGCCGACATCTCGATCTTGACGGCCGCCATGCGCCAGCGCGAACAGGCCCTGCAGCTGCTGACCCACGACATGCGCTCGCCGCAGACCTCGATCCTGGCTCTGCTAGCCACCACGCCCGACGCGCCGGCCGAACTGGCCGAACGCATCACCGCCTACGCCAAGCGCACCCTGGCCCTGGCCGACGGCTTCGTGCAGCTGGCGCGGGCCGAGGTGACGCCGGTGTCACTGGAGCCGGTCGACTTGGCCGACGTCGCCGTCGAGGCCATCGACGAGGTCTGGCCCCAGTCGGTCCAGCGCAGGATGAAAATCGAGCAGGTCGGCGGCGACGCCCCGCTGATGGTGCTGGGCGATCGCGGTGTTCTGGCGCGCACCCTGGTCAACCTGCTGGGCAACGCGGTGAAGTACAGCCCCGAGGGCTCGACCATCACCGTCGGCCTGTCCGAGCAACCTTCCGTCAACGGCCCCACGGCCAATATCACCGTCGCCGACCAGGGTCCTGGCTTCTCGCGCGAGGAGGCGGCCACCGCGTTCCGGCCGTTCCAAAGGTTCGAGCGTCCGGGCCAGGAAGATGTCGGCGGCGTGGGCCTGGGCCTGGCCTTCGTGCAGGCCGCCGTCGCCCGTCACGGCGGCGAGGTCTCGTGCCGTAGCGAACCCGGCGTCGGGGCCGAGTTCACTGTGCGCCTGCCGCGCCTTGGCGTGGGATAGGGCCCTAACCCTTGACGGGCGTCAGGGCCTGGACCAGCAGGTCGGCCACGGCCGCCGGCTCCCCCTTGCGCATCCTGAGCGAGGACCAGGCGACCGTCTTGCCCGTACCGGCGTCCAGCACGATCAGGGTCACGACACGAACCGGCGCCTTTCTGCTCCACGGACGCGGGATCGGCGGCTGACTACGCCAGGCCTTGACGTCGAGCGTACCGGCGGCGGTGGAGACACCGACGGGCGGCGGAGCCAGCGCCACCCCGACTTGGACCAGATAGGCTGGTTTGCCGCCGGCCTTGCTTCCAAGGCGATCGATCGCCTGGGCTTGGACGGCCTTCGCGAACGCGGCGTCCTCGCCGTCGGTCTGGCTGGCATAGGCGGCGATCACCACGCCCTTGAGGTTTGCGACATCGCCTTGCCCCAAGGCGTGCGGGCCGGCGCAGGCGCTCAGCATCAATAGGCCGGCGATCGCCAGCCCAAGCTCACGTCCATGCATGATCATTCGCCCCGAAACACCGACCCGCTCGACACTAGCGCGAGCCGCGCCTTTGGTCACGCCAACGAGGGGTCACGCCAACCAGGCGCCCAGCGCAGCGCCACCCAAGGCGATGACGGCCCAGACCAGGGCCGCCAGCACGACGGCCAGGATCAGCGGCGCGTAGCGGCGCCGTTGGGGTCGCTGAGCCGCGACCGTGGCCGGCTTCATCGCGCCCGCTCCATGCGCAGCATGCGATAGCCCCGATCGGTCAGGGCCCAGCGGGCGCTGTGCGGACCAAAGGGCAGGTGCAGCAGACCCGGAGCGCGCGGATCGTCGGCCTCGCCGCAATAGGCGTCGAACGCCGCCGCCAATTCGCGCTTCAGGGACTCCGGCGGGCGATACCAGCCGCGCCGCTGGGCGACATAGGCGGCGACGACGTCGCGATGCGCGGCTCCACCCAGGTCGAGCAATACGCCGGCGATCTCGCCGACTAGGGGATTGAGGAGGGCGACGGCGGCCGTTTGGCCGGCCATCGGTGGAGCGGCCTTCGCCGTCGTTCGAGCGGTCGAGGCCGACCGCTGCGCTACGCTGGACTGACTCATGCTCCCGCGCTCCCCGAACCGCGTTCGCGAAAGGTTAAAGAGCAAGATCAAGAGCGCCACCAGAGGTGGCGTCTCTGTTTTTACAATGGATTACATTGTCGATGTGGACCGGGTGCGGACGATCCTCGCCTTGAGGGGGCTCCGCGACATTTCGCCACGGACATTCAGGTCCTCGCGAGACGCTCCGACCGCATCGCTCCGGAAGAATTCAAGCTGCGCCAAGAAAAACGCCGATATTCCAACTCTAGGGCGCTTTTCCCCTGTTCGTGATCGCCCTATCTGCTTGGCCGAAGGCGGGCGGACCGGTCGAACTAACGATCGTCTTTCGGCCAAAAAGATGGATAGTGCTGCGCCTTGAGGGGCGACGATTGGCCGATGCGGGTGATCTTTTGGGCGTGACGGACTCGGACAAGGCCGCGCTGCTGGGCCTGTACGAGGAAAAGCGCGCCAATCTGGTGCGCTTCTTCGCCGCGCGCCTGGGCTCGCGCGCCGAGGCCGAGGATCTGGTCCAGGATCTGTTCATCCGGATTAGCGGCATGGAGGCCGTCGGGCCTGTCGAGAATCCTTCGGCCCTGCTGCATCGGATCGGCTCGAACCTGATGCTGGACCGGCTGCGCAGCCAGAAGCGGTCCGGCAATCGCGACAACGACTGGCGCGCCGTCAACACCACGCTGGTGGCCGGTCAGGAAATCGCTGACGAGCCGTCCGCCGATGAGGTCGTCGCCGGGCGCCAGCGTCTGAAGGCCCTGGTCGAGGCGATCGAGGACCTTCCCGAGAAGACCCGCCAGGCTTTTCAACTGCACAAGCTGGACGGGCATAGTCACGTGGAGACGGCCCGCCGCATGGGCATCAGCGTCAGCACGGTGGAAAAGCACATCAGCTCTGCTTTAAAGACCCTGACGAGGCGCCTGCGGTGATTTATGCAGTTGCGCATGGAGGACGACGCTCGCGGGCGCCGTCTACGTTCAAGGGGATGATGGATCCTCGTCGGAGCAACGCCGGATGAGCCGGTCAGCGCAACACCTGCAGGAGGCGGCCGATTGGCTGACCCGACTGCAGCGGCCGGAGGTCGAAGAGACCGACTGGCTGGCGTTCGACGCCTGGCTGAGCGAGCCTGGCGCGCAGGAGGCGTATGACGCCATCCAAGCCGTCGACGAGGAGATCTTCCAGCGCGGTGCGGCCGTCCGGGGGGAATTGGCCGAACCGAAGCGCGCCACGGCGAAGCGGGCGTTCACGATCGACTGGCGTTGGCTGGGTGGTCTGGGCGTGGCCGCCGCCGTGGCGGCTGTCGCCATCGTCGTCGCGCCCTGGGGCGAGCTGCTGCCCCAACCCGACACGCTCTACACCACCGCCAAGGGCGAGAACCGCGCCATTCAGTTGGCCGACGGCAGCCACATCGACCTGAACACCGACTCTCATCTGTCGGTGCGTCTTGACAAGGATGCTCGCCGGGTCACCGTCCACGACGGTCAGGCGCTGTTCGATGTGGCGCACGATACCGCCCGCCCCTTCCTGATCACCGCCGGCGACGAGACCGTACGCGTGGTCGGCACCAAGTTCGACGTCCGTCGCCGCGACGGCCAGCTCAGCGTCACCGTGCTGCGCGGCCTTGTCGAGGTCTCGACCGACGGCGAGGATAGTCCGGTGCGCCTGCGCCCCGGCCAGATGCTCGAGCATATCGAAGGCGCCTCCGGCGTCGTCGTCCGCGCCGTGGCGGCCGAGGACCAGGTGGGCTGGCGTTCGGGCCGACTGATCTATCGCGACCAGCCGCTGGGCCGGATCGTCAGCGACATGAACCACTATTTCGACCGGCCGCTTCGCCTCGAGGGTGAAACCGCGGCCAATCTTCGGTTTTCCGGCGTATTGATCGTGGATGGTCAGGATGCGATGGTTCGTCGCCTGACCAGCCTCATGCCCCTTTCGGCGACGCCGACCGATGATTCGATTGTCCTGCGCGGGAAATCCTCCACGCCGAACTGACGCTCGCGCACAGGCCCGATCCTGAGGCGGGCCTCGCTCCTGTTCGCCGCCAGTATCCTGGGCATAGGCGTTAGCGGACGCGGCGCGGCGGCCGCCGATACGCGCACGCGTCTCGATATCCACAAGACCACCGCCGCCGAAACCCTGATCGAGCTGGGCGTCCGCATGGGCGTGTCCATCGGGGGCGTCGAGGCGTGCCAAGGCCCAGGCGTCCCGCTGACCGGAACGTTCGATCTCAGGAGCGCCCTGGACCGGGCCACCCAAGGCAAGGGCTGCGCCTACGTCTTCGTCGACGCCCGGACGATCCGTTTCTCGCGCGTCCGCCTCACGGCCCCGCCCCGGCCGGTGGTCGCCGCCCGTCCCACGATCGCCCTGGAGCCTGTCGCCCCGCTCGCGCCGCTGGTCATTAGCGCCGGCAAGCGACCGCCGCGCCTGGGCAGTCTGCCGGGCGGAGTCAGCGTCATCGGCTCGCCGCAGCTGCAGGACACCGGCGTCGGCGAAACCGGTTCGGTGGCCCGCCAGACCGCCGGCTTCATCACCACGAACCTGGGCGCGGCGCGCAACAAGATCCTGCTGCGCGGCCTCTCCGACGGCACCTTCACCGGACGGACGCAGTCCACGGTCGGCACCTATCTCAACGACGTGCCGGTCAACTACAACGCTCCCGATCCCGACCTGCGCCTGATCGACGTCGACCGGGTCGAGGTGCTGCGCGGACCGCAAGGGGCGCTGTACGGCGGCGGCTCGCTCAGCGGCATCTACCGCATCATCACCCGCCAACCGGAACTGGGCGCCTATTACGGCTCGGTCGGAGGCACGATCGCCACCACTGAGTCCGGCTCCAACAGCTACCGCTACGAGGCCATGATCAACGCGCCGGTCGGCCAGAAGTCGGCCGCGCGGCTGGTGGCCTATCATGACGTCGACGGCGGCTATCTGGACGACGTCAACCTGCGCCTGTCCAACGTCGACAAGACCACGCGTCGTGGCGGCCGCGCGGCCTGGCGTCTCGACCTAGGCGGCTGGCAGGTCAAGCTGGGCACGGCGGTTCAGAACGTCTCGTCCAAGGACACTCAGTACGTCACCCTGGTCGCCGGCGCCCCGCGGCGTGCGAACCAGGTGCGCGAGACCCACCGCAACAGGCTGGGCGAGACCTCGCTGAAGATCAGCGGTTCAGGAGGCTGGGGCCAATTCGAGTCGGTCACCGGCTATGTCACCCACAAGTACGCCAGCCGCTACGACGCCACCCTGGCCTTGACCGAGTTCGCCGACGAGGCCGTGGAGCTGGGCCTCTATGACGAAGCCGCTCGCGTCCGGATGGCCGTCGAGGACGCCATCTACACCGCTCCGGCGATGGGTCGCCTGCGCTGGATGGTCGGATTGTTCACGGCCACCAGTATCGAGGAAGGCGACGCCGATCTCCGGGCCCGGTCCAACAACGTCACCCGCAGCGTCTATAACGAGGATCGCAAGGATCGGCTGAACGAATACGCCCTCTACGGCGAGGCGACCTATGACCTGGGCGCCGGCTGGAAGGTCGCCCTGGGCGGGCGTTCGTTCAAGACCAAGATCCAGACCCGCTCGTACGTCCTCGCCCCGTCTCCGGGCCAATCCCGCGACCTGGACCGCAAGGCCTCGTTCAGCGGCCTCTCGCCGAAGTTTTCGGTGCAGCGCGACCTGGCCGGCGGCGGGCTGATCTACGCCCTGACCTCGGAAGGCTATCGCGCCGGCGGCTTCAATTCCGGGGGCCTGTCCACGCCCAGTGAAGCCCGTCGGGTGTTCCATCCCGACCATCTGCGCAATTACGAAGTGGGGGCGACGCTCAACCCGTTCGCAGGGCGGATGAACTTGCGGGCGGCGCTGTTCTACGACGACTGGCGCGACATCCAGACCGACCAGTATTTCGCCTCGGGCCTGTCCTATACCGCCAACATCGGCGACGGTCGCAACCGGGGTCTCGAGATCGAAGCCGCCTGGCGGGCGACTTCGCGCCTGACCCTGTCGGGCAACGCCCTGTTCAATGGGCCCAAGCTGACCCGGATCGAACCTGGCTACGGCATCGCCGACACCGCCAGCCTTCCTGGCGTGCCCGACGTCTCGTTCGGCAGCCTGATCACCTATCAGCGCCCCGTGAGCGCCAAGGCCACCCTGATGCTGACGGCCGAGACCGGCTACATCGGCGAGTCTCGCCTGACTTTCGACCCGCGCTATTCGCCGTCGATGGACGGCTACTACACCGGCAAGCTGTCGGCCCAACTGATGACCGATCGTTGGCGCGCGGCCCTGTTCGTCAGCAATCCGTGGAACAGCTCGAGCGACACCTTCGCCTATGGCAACCCGTTCAGTTTCGGCCAGGTGCGCCAAGTAACGCCGCAACGCCCGCGGACGTGGAGCCTGGCGCTGTCGGCCAACTTCTAGCCGTCGGCGACATCGATTTGTTGCAAAGCTTACACATTTCCTACCGAGCGGCCGGGGGGCGGCTCTAGCCGGCGCCGTCATCGACTCAGGGGCGATCGCGGGGGCGTGGTCGTTCAATCGAGGAATTGGTGATGGCCAAGCTTTCGGCGCTGATCTGTGCGCACAACGAAGAGCAGCGTCTGCATGCCTGCCTGGCGGCTCTGTCGTTCTGCGACGAGATCGTCGTGGTCGCCGACCGTTGCAGTGACGGCACCGAAGCCGTCGCCCGGCAGTACGGCGCCCGCGTCGTCTCGGGCATCTTCCCGATCGAGGGACCGCGAAAGCACGCCGGCATCGCCCGCTGCACCGGCGACTGGATCCTGGAGCTGGACGCCGACGAGGGCGTTGGCCCCGCCTTCGCCCAGGAGGTCCGTGAGACCATCGCGCGCGCCGACGCCGCCGACTGGTATCAGGTCCCGATCGACAACTATGTCGGCGACCAACTGGTCCGCCACGGCTGGGGCGGCTCGTTCGGCACCTCGTCGGCCGCTCGCCTGTTCCGTCGCGGCGTGAAGTCCTGGAAGGCCGAGCGCGTCCATCCGGGCGCCAAGCTGGACGGCGTCTTCGGCGGCCGTCTGAACGAGCCCCTGCGCCATATGGTCGACGAAGACATCGCCGACATGTTCGCGCGCCTGGGCCGGTACACCGCTCTAAGGGCTCAAGATCTGGCCGACGGCGGCAAGGTCAAGGGCATCGCCGACGACGCTTTCCGCGGCGTGCGCCGGTTCTTCAAGTGCTACGTCTCGCGCAAGGGCTACAAGGAAGGCGACCTCGGCTTCCTGATCTCGCTGATGGCCGGCCTCTATCCGATCCTGTCGAACCTGCGGGCCCGCGAGATTCTCCGGAACCGCGCGCGCGAAGGCGAGGCTGATCGTCCGGTCGTCGCGCCGGCCCCGCTGCCGTTGCGTCGCGCCGAGGCCGTCGCGCAGTAGACTCGCGGATGTCCCGCCTGCCCCTTGTCTTCCGTCTGTTGCTCGGTCCCGAACTTC
Source organism: Caulobacter sp. 1776 (assembly GCF_040545685.1). NCBI lineage: Bacteria > Pseudomonadati > Pseudomonadota > Alphaproteobacteria > Caulobacterales > Caulobacteraceae > Caulobacter > Caulobacter sp. 1776. The sequence goes on along the minus strand of NZ_JBEPMI010000006.1, from coordinate 334,334 downwards.
TGCTCTGGGCGAAGGCCGGCCGCACGCCCGTGCTGTGGTGGCGCGACGACGACGCCCGCGTGCCGACCGGCGCGCTGGAGCAACTGCTGAACCTGGCCCGTCGGCATGGCGCGCCGCTGACCCTGGCGTCGATCGCCGGCCCGAACCTGCCGCTGCTGGTCCGCCGGGTCGAGACCGAGCCCGGCGTCGAGATCGCTGTCCACGGCTTCAAGCACGTGAACCGCCAGCCGGAAGGCCGGGGTTTCGGCGAAATCGTCGAAGAGGACAGCATCGACTGGGTTCGCGCCCAGCTGCGCGCGACGGTGATCGCCTTCCATCGCGCCGGCGCGGCTCCGACCCTGTTCGTGCCGCCATGGAACAATCTGGCGCCGCAGCTGATCGCGGCCTTGCCGGAATGCTCGATCTTGGCCGTCTCCGGCTTCGATCGCCTCAGCGGTATGGAAGGTCCGGTCGCGCGGCTGGACGCGCATCTCGACGTGCTGCGTTGGAAAGGCGGCGGCCGCTTCCGCGGAAGCTGGCGCTTCCTGTCGCGGATGCGCCGGCTGCTCGCCCAACGCCGCCTCACCGGACGATGGGACGAGCCGATCGGCTTGCTGACCCATCACCTGGATCACGACAAGGCGACGTGGCTGTTCCTCGAGCGGTTCCTGGCGGCATTCCGCATGACACCGCGCCGCCAATTGACGGGCGATGCGACGGCGGAACCGGAAGCGCTTCGCGCTTAAGGCGGACGCCTAGGCCAGTTCGGGACGGTCGCGCAGGCACTCGCCGATCGCGCGGGCGCAGCCCGGAAGACCTAGCGCGCCCACGAACGACATGGCCACGGCGCAAACCAGCAGGATCGGTTGGAAGAAGCGCATTGGGAATCTCCACGCGGCGTTCGTCGGTGACACTGTGCCGGAACTGTAAGACGGAAACTTGACGGTTGTTCCGCGCTCGAACGAAAAAATTCAGAACGCGGCTTTTTCGTCGCTCGTCCGGCCAAGCTGATAGGCCGTCCGCGCCGCTTCGATCCGGTCCAGCTTGGCGTAGAGCGGCGCCCAGTCGTCGCGTTCGGCGATCGGCGCCCATAGCGCTTCGACTTCGTCGATGATCAGCTCCTCCGGCTCGGGACGCTGGAAGACGGGATCGGCCAAGCGCTCGGGACGATCCGGTTCGAACCCGGCCAACCGACCACGGAAGGTCAGGAACGTCTCGATCTCATAGAGGCGCGCGCGAGGGCCGGCCAGCGCCCGCGCCTCCGACGCCTCGCCGCCGAACCAGTCGAAGAAGAACGGCTCCCAGCGCAGGGTCTCGCCGCCTTCGGCCAGGGCGCGGAAGGCCGCGTTGACCAGTTCGACGTCCGCGTCGGCGCCGCGGCTTCGCAAGCCCAGGCGGTCCAGCATCGCCCCGCGCAGCGCGAGGCGGTAGGCTTCGGAGAAGCCGTTCAGCGCCGCCAGCAGGCTGGCCTGGTCGCCGACCAGGGTCAGGCAGGCCGCCAGCTGCTGCAGGTTCCAGAACACCGCCTCGGGCTGGCGGCCGAAACTGTAGAGCCCCGAATGGTCGAAATAGGCGGCCGTGAAGTTCGGATCGTTGCGCGGCAGGAAGCGCCAGGGGCCGTAGTCGAAGCTCTCGCCGGTGACGACCATGTTGTCGGTGTTGAGCACGCCGTGCACGAAGCCCGCCGCCATCCACCGCGACAGCAGCCGCGCGCTGGCCGCCACCGTCGTCTCGAGCAAGGCGGCCGCGCGGTCCGGCGCGTCGGCCAGGTGCGGGAAATAGGTCTCGACCACGTGGTCGACGAGTTGGAGGATCAGGTCCCTCTGGTCGAAATAGGCCAGGCGTTGGAAGGTCCCGAAGCGGATGTGGCTGTGCGACAGCCGGGTCAGCACCGCCGAGCGGGTCGGGCTGGGCTCGTCGCCGCGCGTCAGGGCCTCGCCGGTCTCGACCAGCGAGAAGGCCCGCGAGGTCGGAACGCCCAGGGCCTCCAGCTGGCTGGCGGCCAGGATCTCGCGCACCCCGCCCTTCAGGGTCAGCCGCCCGTCGCCCGAGCGCGACCACGGCGTCTGGCCCGAGCCCTTGGTGGCCAGGTCCAATAGGCGGTCGGTTCCAGCCTCGCGCAGCTGGGCGAACAGGAAGCCGCGCCCGTCGCCCAGGTCGGGGTTGTAAACCCGGAACTGGTGGCCGTGATAGCGCATGGCCAGCGGGGTCGGCATGTTGTCCGGTAACGGCTCGAAGCGGCCGAAATGGCGGAGCCAGTCGGCGTCGCTCAATCCGTCCAGACCCACGGTCGCCGCGGCGCGGTCGTTCCGGAACCTCAGGATGGTCTGCGGAAAGTCGGCCGCCTCGACCGGATCGGCGAAGTCGCGCCCCAGCCCTTGGAAGCGCGGATCGGGACGATAGGCGGGCGAGAAGCTCATGGCCGCCAGATGAGGCCCGTCCGCCGCGTGCGCAAGAGCCTTTCGAATATCGATGACGGCGCGGGGACGCTGTCGCTTCCCGGCAACAGAAATCGTCAGAACCTTTCCACGGCAAGGGATTTTGCTTGCCGAGACCAGGGACGGCGCCTAACCCTTGGCTATCCATTCGAACAATCGTTCGACGGAGCAACGAAAAACAAGCCGGGGGCGGGCAAGCGCTTTCGGCCAACAAACCGAGGTAGGAAATGCGCTTCACCCAGGTGCTTTGCGGCACTGCGTCCGCTGTTGTCCTCGCCGGTCTTGGCGCCTCGAGCGCCGCGCAGGCTCAAACGAGCGATCAACAAACCGTCGACAGCATTATCGTCACCGCCCAGAAGCGGGAACAGAACCTGCAGGACGTCCCGGTGGTGGTCACCGCCGTCGGCGCCAAGCTGCTGCAGGACACCGGCGTCAAGGACATCAAGGATCTGACGATCCTGACCCCCGGCCTGACCGTCACCTCGACCTCGTCGGAAGCCTCGACCACCGCCCGCGTGCGCGGCGTCGGCACGGTCGGCGACAATCCCGGCCTGGAAAGCTCGGTCGGCGTGGTCATCGACGGCGTCTACCGCCCCCGTAACGGCGTCGGCTTCGGCGACCTGGGCGAAATGGAGCGCATCGAGGTGCTGAAGGGCCCGCAAGGCACCCTGTTCGGCAAGAACACCTCGGCCGGCGTCATCAACGTCGTCACCAAGGAGCCCGAGTTCGGCTTCGGCGCCAACGCCGAGGTCACCCTGGGCAACTATAACGCCCACGGCGTCGCCGCCTCCGTCACCGGCCCGCTGGTCAGCGAGAAGCTGGCCGGCCGCCTCTACGTGGCCGCCCGCGAACGCGACGGCTACAATGACGTGAGAACCGGCAACGGCCCGTCCAAGCGCGACCAGGACGCCGACCAGGGCTTCTACACCGTGCGCGGCCAGCTGTTGTTCGTGCCGGACGACCAAGCCACCTTCCGCGTCATCGCCGACTATTCGAAGCGTGACGAGAACTGCTGCGGCGCCGTGCAGATCCGCACCGGCCCGACCGCCGGCATCCTGGCCATCGTCTCGGGCCAGGCCGCGCCGGTGGCCATGACCGCCGATCCGTTCAAGCGCGTGGCCTATTCTAACCGGGGCGCGCCGGCGACGATCGAGGACAAGGGCGTGTCGCTGCAGGGCGATATCGACCTGCCGTTCGGCAGCCTGACCAGCATCTCGGCCATCCGCCAGTGGCGCACCGACAACGGCCAGGACGCCGACTTCAGCCTCGCCGACCTGGCCTATCGCAACAAGGACGGCACCAACTACTCGCAGTTCACGACCTACACGCAGGAACTGCGCCTGGCCGGCAAGAGCGACAAATTCGACTGGCTGGTCGGCGCCTTCCTGGCCGACGAGCGTCTCGAGACCCGCGCTAACTTCCTGTACGGCAACGACTACGAGCAGTATCTGGGTCGCCTGCTGTCGCGCTCGGCCGCCAACCCGGCGGGCGTGGCCAACTTCATCGCCGCCTTGACCGGCCGCGCGCCGAACACGACCTTCACGCCGGGCCAGGGCCTGTATGACCGCTACAACCAGCGGGCCACCACCATCGCCCTGTTCACCAACGATACCTGGCACGTGACCGACGCGTTCGAGATCACGGCCGGCCTGCGCTACACGTCGGAAGAGAAGAAGCTCAACACCTTCCAGACCATCAGCGACGGCGGCGTCGGCTGCGGCATCGCGCTGTCGGCCGCCGGCCAGGCCCGCATCGCCAGCATCGTCGGCGCGGCGGCCACCCCGACCGTCGTCGGCAACCTCTGCCTGCCCTGGGCCAACCCGCTGTTCAACAACCGCGGCACCCACCAGGAGCGTTCGGACAAGGAGTGGAGCGGCACCCTCAAGGCCTCGTACCGCTTCTCGCCACAGGTCTTCACCTACGCCTCGTTCGCGCGCGGCTACAAGGGCGGCGGCTTCAACCTGGATCGCACCCAGTCGTCGAACGGCCTGCCCTCGGGCGGCAGCGGCGTTCTGCCGATCTACGACACCTCGTTCCCGGCCGAATTCGTCGACAGCTATGAAGTCGGCGTGAAGAACACCCTGTTCAACCGCACGGTCCTGTTCAACGTCAGCCTCTTCGAGCAGAAGTTCACCGACTTCCAGCTGAACACCTTCCTGGGCACCTCGTTCGTGGTGCGCTCGATCCCCGAGGTGAAGTCCAAGGGCGTCGACGCCGACTTCCTGTGGTTCACCCCGGTCAAGGGCCTGATGGTCCAGAGCGGCTTCACCTATGCCGACACCAAGTACGGCAAGCAGCCGATCCCGAACGATCCGGGCAACGCCCTGGCCCTGCTGCCGGGCAGTAACCTGTCGCTGGCGCCGAAGTACTCGGCCTCGGGCTCGCTGACCTACGAGGCCCCGGTCGGCGGCAATCTGAAGGCTCGATTCAACATCGGCGCGAAGTACTCGTCCTCGTACAATACCGGCTCGGACCTGTTCCCGCCGAAGATGCAGAAGAACTTCACGGTCGTGAACGGCCGCATCGGCCTGGGCTCGGCCGACGATCACTGGACCGTCGAGCTGTGGGGCCAGAACCTGTTCAACGAGAAGTACTATCAGGTCGCCTTCAACGGCACCTTGCAGGGCTCCTCGGGCCTCAGCGCCACGCAGAACACCTATGTCCCGGCGAACGACACCATCACCTACGATGCGTTCCTGGGGGCGCCGCGCACCTACGGCGTCACCCTGCGCTCCAAGTTCTAGCCGGCCAAGGTTCTAGCCGGGAGGGGGAACCGGCGGCGCGGTCAGCGTCGTCGGCTTTCGGAAGAGGGAAAGGGCGATCCGGGCGACTGGGTCGCCTTTTTCTTTTCCTTGATCGGAGGGGTTCCGGTTCGGCGCGCATCACCTCAGCATGTCCCGGGGGATTCGTTGTGACGCCGGAGGCACGCCGATGAAGACGATCCGCTTCCTAGGGTTCTGGATCTGCCTGGTCATCGGCCTGGCTTTGGGCGTCTGGAGCCAGCGGCCGCCCGCCGCCGTTCCGGTCAGCGCGCCGGCCAGCGCCTTCTCGGCCGATCGCGCCATGGCCGACGTCGCCGCCATCGCTCGCAAACCCCATCCAACGGGCTCGGCCGAGATCGCCAAGGTTCGCGATCACCTGCTGGCGCGGATCAATGAGCTGGGTCTCGAGGTCTCGGTGCGGCCGGACGAGGGCTTCCGCCCCTATTCCCAGGACGGTCGCGCCCTGGGCGTGGCGGCGGTGCAGAACCTGACCGGCGTGCTGCCCGGCAAGGATCGCGACCTGCCAGCCATCCTGGTGATGAGCCACTACGACTCGGTTCCCAACTCGCCCGGCGCGGCCGACGACGCCACCGGCGTGGCCGCCGCCCTGGAGATCGCCCGCGCTCTGAAGGCTGACGGTTCTCATGCCCGCGACGTGATCTTCCTGTTCACCGACGCCGAGGAGCCGGGCCTGCTGGGCGCCGACGCCTTCTTCGCCCGCGACCCGATGCTGAAACACGTCGGCCTGGTCGTGAACTTGGAGGCGCGCGGCGACGCCGGCCGGGCGGCGATGTTCCAGACCGGGCCCGGCAACGGCGCGCTGATGAGCGTCTTCGCCCGCGCGGCCAAGGGTCCGTCGGCCAATTCCATGGCCTCGACCGTCTATGAGAAGATGCCGAACGATACCGACTTCACCCACGCGGTGAAGCGCGGCCTGCCCGGCCTGAACCTGGCCTTCATCGACGACCAGCTAGCTTATCACACGCCGCTGGCCCGGCCCGATCACCTGGAGCGCGGCAGTCTGCAGCATATCGGCGACCAGGCCCTGCCGACGATCCGCGCCCTGGCCGACGCTCCGACGCTGCCGACCCGCGCCGAGAACGCCATCTATTCCGACCTGCTGGGCCTGTTCCTGATCACCTATCCGCCGGTGGTCGGCTGGATCCTGCTGGGGCTCGCCGCCGTCCTGATCGGCTTCACCGCCTGGCGCACCCTGGCTGGCCAGGGCGCCAGCTGCTGGGAGATCGCCCGCGGCGCGGCGGGCCTACTACTGATCGCCTCCAGCGCCGGCCTCGTCCTGCACTTGGCCGGCCGAGCGTTGATGATCGAGGACGCCCAGCGCTATTACGGCCTGCTGACCCGCTTCGACTATCTGCTGTGGGGGGCCGGCGCGATCGCGGTCGCCGCGGGCCTGGGCGTCGCCACGGCCCAGGCCCGCGGCGCCAGCCGGATCATCCCCTGCGTCGTGGCCCTGGCCCTGGGTGGGGCGTGCAGCCTGGCCGGCGGCTTCGATCCCGTGGGCCTGGGCCTCGGCGTCGCCGCCTGCGTCTTCGCCGCCGCCGCCCTGGGCTTCCGGACCGGGGTCCTGGGCGCCTGGATCGGCGGCATGATCGTGGTGCTGATCCTGGCGACCGCCGCCCAGGTCCTGGCGCCGGGCGCGACCGTGATGCTGACCTGGCCGCTGCTGGTCGCCGCCGTCGGCGCGGCCCTGGTGATCGGGGTCGGCGGGACGCGGGACAAGCGCGTGGCGCTGGCTCTGACCTTCGCTGTCGGCCTGCTGGCCGTGCTGTCGACCGCCCAGCTGACCGCCTGGGGATCCTGGACCTTCGCCGGGGTCGGCATGATGGAGCCGGCGATCCTGGCCCTGTTCGCCATGCTGGCCGCCCCGGCCCTGTCGCCTCTGGCCCACGACTTCGCCGCCACCCGCTGGGCCTGGCGCGCCGCCGGCCTCCTGGCCGTGGCGGGGATCGCCCTGATCGCCAACGCCGCCCGTCTGGGTGGCGAGCCCGGCCGACCGGCCATCACCCAGGCGCTGCAGGTGGCCGACCTGTCGACCGGCAAGGCCTGGCGCGTCGCCGACCAGGCCCGGCTGGACGCCTGGACCAAGGCCGTGCTGCCCGACGACGGCGGCTCCGAACCGAAAAAGCAGGCCCTGGCTCCGTTCTGGCGCCAGCCGGTCTGGATGTCCGAGACCCGCGCCGCGCCAGTCCAGCCCCCGCAGCTGACCGTCGACCGCGCCGACGACCGCCTGCTGGTCCGGCTGATCCCCGCGCCAGGCGCCGAGATGGTGACGATCCGCCTTCGGCCCAGCGCTCCGCTCAGCCAGCCGCGCCTGAACGGCCGGCCGATCACCCTGAAGACCGAGGCCGGCCAGTGGTCCAACCTGACCTATCACGCTCCCGATCCGAACGGCGTGACGCTCAGTTTCACGATCCCGCCGGCCGGCAAGGTCGAGGTCGCGGCGCTGGAATATCACGATGGCTGGCCCGCCCTGGCCAAGGCCCCGCCCGCCAAGCCGGCCGGGCTGATGGCCTACGGCATGTCGGACAAGACGGCGGTGTTGGTGCGCGGCGGGCTGGGGTGGTGATCCGTCAAACCGCGAACACCCCGTCCCCCGGCGCTTTCGCGTACAGCCCCGCCACGCGATCGGCCCGCCGCTCCAACGTCGCGCGCTGGTTCACATAGCCCTTGTCGGTGATCTCGCCCGCGTCGATCGAGGGCGGTTCGGTCAGGATGGTGAAACGGCCGATCCGCCGCGACGAACCACCGGCCCTGGCGTTGAAGGCGCCCAGGCGCTCGCGCAGGATCGCCACCAGCTTCTCCAGCGGCGTCCCCGGCCCGGTGTCGGCCGCCAGGGCCGCCAGACCGGCCGGCGAAGGCCACAGCATCGCGCCGATGAACGGCTGGTCCTGGCCGGTGATCACCGCGTCGTGGATATAGGGGCTGCAGGCGGCCACCAGGTCGGGACGCAGCACGCCGACGCTCACCCAGGTGCCGCTGTCCAGCTTGAAGTCCTCGGTCACCCGGCCGTCGAACACCAGGCCCTTGGTCGGATCCTCCGGATCGACGAACCGCGCCGCGTCGCCCAGCTTGTAGAAGCCCTCCTCGTCGAAGGCCGCCGCCGTGCGTTCGGGATCCTTGTGATAGCCGGCGGCCACGGTCGGCCCCTTCACCCGGACCTCGTACTTCGACCCGCTGGGCGCCAGCTTCAGGGCGATGCCCGGCAGCGGCAGGCCGACCAGCCCGACCCGCTCGGTGATCCAATGGGTGACGGTGACGCCTTGGGTCTCGGTCGCGCCGTACATCGTGGTCAGCGGGATGCGCTGGCCCGTCTCGGCCACCGCCAAGGCCTGGATGCGATCGTAGACGTCGTTGGACAGCGTCGCGCCGCCGTAGCCCATGTAGCGCAGGTTCCTGAAGAACGATGACCGCAGCACCGGATCGTTCTCCATCGCCTCGGCCAGCATCGAGAAAGCGATCGGGGCCGACCCGAACACGATCGGCGAGACCTCGTAGAGGTTCTTGATCGTCGTCTCGAACATGCCCGGCAGCGGCTTGCCCTCGTCGATGTGCAGCGTGCCGCCGGCCCACAGCACGCCGTTGAAGCCGATATTGCCGGCCGAGATGTGGCTCCAGGGCATCCATTCCAGGCTCTGGGGGACGTCGTCGTCGGGCTGGTCCAGCCGCAGGCCCTCCTGGCCGGCGATCACGCCCGCCATCATGCCGTGGGTCTGGGGCACGGCCTTGGGCAAACCGGTCGAGCCCGAGGTGAACAGGTACTTGGCCACCGTCGCCGGGCCGAGGGTCTCGCGCATCGCCTCGACGGCCGCCGTCGGCGTCGTCGCGGCCACGTCCGCGAAGCCGATCGCGCCGTCGGCCCCGTCGACCGTGATCACCGCGATCGTCGGGTCCACGGCTTTCAGGGTCTCCAGCGCCTTGCCGAACAGGGCGCCGCTCTGGGCGAAGACGACGCGCGGGGCGACCTTGTCGAAGCAGTGCTTCAGCTTGGCGTGGTCGGTCGAGATCAGGCTGTAGGCCGGACTGATCGGCGCGACCGGGACGCCGGCGGCATAGGCGCCCAGGGTCATCAAGGCGTGCTCGATCGAGTTGCCCGACAGGATCATGACGCTGTCGTCCGCCGAGAGCCCTTGATCCAGAAGCCATTGCGCGACGCCCTCGACCGCCCGCAGCGCCTCGCCATAGGTGACGCCGCGCCAGGGGCCGTGGCCGGGCTCGCGCTGTTTCAGATAGGGCCGGTCGGGATGCTCGGCGGCCTTGCGGGCGAGCAGGTGGGCGATCGAGCGCGGACCCTCGCCGGGCGGATGGTTGGAGGTGATGACGATCGACCCATCCGGCCGCCGCTCGACCGTGACGTCGGGGCCCCTCATGGCCAACGGCTTGAACGGAACGCCGGGGGCCTTGTCTTCGACGTCGCGCGAGGGCGACGCGCCGTCGGGCGGCGTCATGGTCTCACTCCCTCAGATTATCACTGTTCTGTTGGGAGTGACGGTAGCGCAAAGCCGGCGCGCGGCAAGGTTGACGTTCGGGGAGTGGCCCGAAAGCTCAGCCCTCGGCGGCCCGTTCCAGCACGCTGGCTTCGATGCCGCCCTCGACCACCAGGACGCCCAGGAAGTGCATCTCGCCGCCCAGATAGCTGATCTGCTCCAGCGGCACGGCCTGGTCGCGGCGCAGTCGGCGGCCGTCGTTGAGGGTCAGGCGCAGGGTCATCTTCTTGGCCGGCACGCCCCCGGCGATCGCCGCCTCGATCTCGCCCCGGAACAGCACGGCCGGGGACACCGGCGGCTTCAGCGGCTTGGCGCTGGTCTTGATCATGTGCGCCCCCAGAAACCATGTTCGCCCGAGATACGGACCTGACAGGCCCGGCCGGACTCGTGCAGGCTCAAGGCCCGACGGTGGGCGGCGGCCTTGGCCACCTCCTTGTCGGCGGACTGGCCGAAATAATCGCCGTCCTGCTCGACGCTCCACCCACCATCATGTCGCAGGACGGTGAGGACGGTCCGATTGGTAATTTCACGCATTTCGCACAATTAACACGAAATTAAAAACGCCGCTTGATTAAAGCGCGCACGGAGAGACAGGCCGGCTTTTCTTCGATCGCTGAGATATTTCGGCCATCGAATTCACACCGACGACGTGTGAAAAACTTCGAGTATCCGCTCAAAACAACTCTTCGCCGGCCGCGACACAGCGCGCGGACCACAGGTCGCCGCGCCATTTCACCTCGATGACGACGAAGTCCTTGCAGTGATCGCCGGTCTCGCCGCCGATCGTGCAGACGTCGCCGCGGATCAACGGATGCGCCGATCGCGCCGAGATCGTCACCTCCAGCGACCGCGTCGACCAGCCGTAGACGATCTCGTAGTCGTGTGGCCCGAACAGACTGTCTTGCGAGGTGGCCATCGGTCCGGACCATGCGCCTTCCGCCTCGACAAAGCGAGCAACGTTCATCCAACGCGCGCCAAGCCCCGCCCGGCGTGTTACCCTGCGGGCGCTCATGTCGACCTGGCGGCATCCTCCAGGCGCCTCACCGAGGGCTCGTCCCCTCGCCGATCGGCGGCTTCGATCGCAACCTTCCGGAGCGACATGACCCAGACCCATACCGATGCGCTGCCCGACGGCCACCTGCGCGCCCTGCAAAGCCTGGCCGAGCGCCAGCCGGGCCAGGACTCCAACTTCATCAATATCGCCGCCGCCCAGGCCCTGACCTCGCTGGGCCTGGCGCGCCACGGCGGCGGCGGCTGGGAGATCACCCCCCTGGGCCGCAACCACCTGCTGCGCCTCGTATCGAGCGGCGACGTCGAAGGCGTGGCCAACCTGCGCTAAGGGGCGTTTTCCTTCCCGCGCGACGGCTCTAGGCTGGGCCGCCGCTCGCCACGGAGGGACGATCTCGTGAGCTTCTTCGAGAGCCTGCTGCTGCTGTTGCTGGCGGCGGTGTTGCTGCTGCAGGCCTCGCGGCGGCTGACCATTCCCTATCCGACCATGCTGGCCGCGGCCGGCGTGGGCCTGGCCCTGATCCCCGGCGCGCCGAAGATCACGATCGAGCCGCACACGGCCCTGGCCCTGTTCATCGCCCCGGCCCTGGTCGACGCGGCCTTCGACTTCCCGATCGGCGCGGTGCGGCGGCTGTGGCGGCCGCTGTTCGCCCTGGCCGTGGTCGCCGTGGCCTTGAGCGCCGCCGCGGTGGCCTGGCTGGGCGTGACCCTGGCCGGCCTGCCGCTGGCCGCCGCCCTGGCCCTGGGCGCGATCGTCGCCCCGCCCGACGCGGCCGCCGCCACCGCCATCCTGAACAGCGTGCGCATGCCGCGTGGCTCGGTCACCGTGTTGAAGGGCGAAAGCCTGCTGAACGACGCCACCGCCCTGCTGCTGTTCTCGGCCGCCACCGCCCTGCAGAGCCAGGGCCATATCGACAACGCCCTGGCCCTCCGCCTGACCCTGGCCGCGCCGGGCGGCATCGTGCTGGGCATCCTGCTGGCCCGGCTGCTGCGCGTCATCTCGCCGTTCGTCGCCGGCACCCTGGGCGGCAATGTCATCGAGTTCGTCACCACCTTCGGGGTGTGGATCATCGCCGAGCGGATCGGCCTGTCGCCGGTGCTGTGCCTGGTCGCCTTCGCCATGACCATCGCCCGCACCGCCGGCCTGCGCACCCCGCCCCGGACCCGGATCCACACCTTCGCCGTCTGGACCTCGGCGGTGTTCCTGCTGAACGTGCTGGCCTTCCTGCTGATGGGCCTGCAGGCGCGGATCATCGTCGCCGGCATGGACAGCGAGCGGCTGAGGGCGGCCGCGACCTTCGCCGGGGCCGTGATCCTGTGCCTGATCGTCGTCCGCCTGGCCTGGGTGCTGATCTACAACCGCCTGGCCTGGCGGTTTCAGTGGTTCCGGGGCGACGCCAAGCCGGTGTCGCTGCGCCACGGGATCCTGGTCGGCTGGTGCGGCATGCGGGGCCTGGTCACCCTGGCGACCGCCTTCGCCCTGCCCGCCACCTTCCCGCAGCGCGACCTGATCGTGCTGACCGCCTTCGCCGTGGTGCTGGCCACCCTGGTGGTCCAGGGCCTGACCCTGTCGCCGCTGGTCCGCCTGCTGAAGCTGGACGGCGAGACCGGGCTGGAGGCCGAACTGGCCCGCGCCCGCGCCGACCTCGCCGCCGCCGCCCTGGCGGCGCTGGAGCACAAGACCGGCCCAGCCGCCGACCACTGGCGCTATCGCTTCGCCGCCGTCGGTCCGGCCGAGGACGAGGGCGACTGCAGCGTGCTGGACGCCCGCCGCGCCGTGGGCTTGAAGGCCCTGCGCCGCCAGCGCGAGCGGCTGGAGGAGCTGAAGAACAACCAGTCCGTCGGCCCCGACGCCTTCCTGCTGCTGCAGGAGGAACTGGACTTCGAGGAGGTGTCGATCAGCAAGGCCGACGACCGGCAGATCGAGGAGAGCTGAGGTCACGACGTCTCCGCTTCACGCGGCCTGACCGCTGAAGGTGTGTGGGGAGGCGACGGAGCGGCCGGGCGAACCCGGAGACCGTGAGTTTGATTTTACGTTTCGGCTCGGACGACCGCTCCGCCAGGCTGTTCTTGCCCGTGAGGATGGGGGGCGTGAGCGTATTTCAGCTCGGGACCCCACTAGCCCCCGGACGGGCGCGGACCAACTGGATCGGCTATTCCGTCTCCAGCTCGGCGATCCACGATAGGCGGCTTTGGATCGATCACCGCCCTGTCGCTCCGCGCTCGCCTCTCCACGGCCCTTCCCGGGGTCCCGGATCTATCCAACGAACAGACCCCGGTCCGGACCGCTTCGAGACCACGCGGCCCCGCTCAACCTATCCCCGCCGCCGCTTTGGGCCGGATCCAAGCGCCCTCCCCTCGCGACGGGGACGGGATTGATTGTGCAGGGGTTTTGAACGCGGATCATTCAGAGCCGCGTAAAAGTGAGAAGTGGTTGATTTCGTGGGGTTCGATCTCGCGAACGCCGAGGATAGAGCCCGCTCAATCCCCGTGAATCCCTCTCTCTGAGAGAGAGGGAGGGGCCCATGCGCAGCATGGGAGGGTGAGTGGTTACACCCTCTCAGAACGAAGCTCCCCTTCACCCGCTCTCCCCGGCGAAAGCCGGGGCCCAGATTCAGCCTGAGCGGTTTGGGATGATCCGAGAAACGCCCGTCAACCTATCGACCGTCCATGGGCTCGATCTGGGCCCCGGCTTTCGCCGGGGAGAGCGGTGTTTGGTGGCGATCGGGATTCCCCGGCCAATGGCGTCCCCCCTCACCCTCCCACCGCTTCGCGGCGGGCCCCGCCCTCTCCCTGAAGGAGAGGGATTTTGGTGCGCGATCCTCCCCTTCGGGGGAGGTGGCCCGGAGGGCCGGAGCGGGCGTCTCCGACTTGGCCGGCCTGCCCCTCTCGCCGCCTTCCCACCCCGGGAAGGAGCCCTCCTTACATCTCACGGCGAGACGATCGCCGGACTGTCCAGGTCACTCAAGGACGACGCTCCGCGTCGCCGCGGAGCGGCCGCCGGAGGCGGTCCTTGACTGACCTGGACAGTCCGGCACGCTGCAGCCTTCGAGAGATGTAAGGAATAGATTGATCTTTTAGATCGGGAGGGAGCGCATGGGTAAAACCGTATTTGTTCTTGGCGCAGGTGCGTCCAAGGATTTTGGAAACGCCATGCCAGTCGGCGAGGAATTAGCCGCAATCATAGATCGAATGTTAATCGGCGAGTTTGCAGACGCTTCGATGAGCAGTGACGGTCTAGTCAAAGACGCTTTTCGTCGAAACACGGGGCTCAACAGAGAGCATCGCGCAGCTGCAATTCAAATTGGAAAGAGCTTACATTCGAAGCCTTCGATTGATGAATTGATCGACGAATGGTCGGATTTCCCAGAATTCACAAACGTTGCTAAGCATGCAATCGCCGCAGCTCTTCTTACAGCAGAGCTGAATAGCTCGTTGTGCCGCGCAATTACCGATGAAGTCGGCTGGGCCTCCGCCTTCCGACCAATGAGGGATAGTTGGGCTAGTTGGCTTTTTAGAAATGTTGGTGGACAGGGAGTGCAGCGTCGTCAGGCCTTCCAGGCTTTCAGTAGCGTAGCATTGTGACCTTCAATTATGATCGTTGCCTAGAGCAATTCTTGCTAGCCAACTTCATGCATACCTGCAATTTGCCGCAAGAATCCGCCCTGACAGCATTAGATAATATTGAAATACAACATGCGTATGGTTGGTTGGGGCCAATTGTCGCCGATCGCCATCCAAAGTCAGTCCCTTACGGCACAACGGACCCAATGCATGTCAGCTGGGCAGCCAGTCAGATCAAAACCTTTACGGAAGAAGTCGAGAGCGGTGCAGCAGAGCGCATCCGCAACACCATTCTCTGCGCAGATCGTCTAATTTTCTTGGGCTTTGGCTTCCACGACCGCAATCTAGACCTACTTTTCGGGAAGAACTGCAATTGTCCGGAAATTCCCGTAGCGGGCACGAATAGTCTTTTTGAAACAAGAGCATGGAGTCGGCTCGCTGCACGTTTCCAAACCGCCGCTAGCCAACTCTGGCTGAACGACAACACATCGAGCTTCATGAAAAATCGGGGCGAAGACGTGCTATTCGGATAAGGCGGAGCCTCACGACCCCGCCCCTTCACAATCCCAACCTCAGTAACCCCTACTCCGCCGCCACCTTCGCCGCGTACCCGAGGATCGCCTTCGTCTCCAGGAACTCCCCGAACGCGTGGTCGCCCCATTCGCGGCCGTTGCCGCTCATCTTGTAGCCGCCGAACGGGGCCATCAGGTCGGGGCTGGCGCCGTTGAGGTTCACCTGGCCGGCCCGCAGGCGCGAGGCCACCTTGCGCACCGCTTCCGGGTCGCCGCCCGAGATGTAGGCCGCCAGGCCGTACTCGGTGTCGTTGCCGACGCTGACGGCCTCGTCGACCGTGTCGTAGCCGAGGATCGAGACCACCGGGCCGAAGATCTCCTCCTTGGCGATGGTCATGTCGCTCTTCACGTTCGCGAACACGGTCGGCTTGACGTAGTAGCCCTTGTCCAGGCCCTCCGGCCGGCCGACGCCGCCGGTGACCAGGGTGGCGCCCTCGTCGATGCCCTTCTGGATCAGGCCCTGGATCTTGCTCCACTGGGTCTCGGACACCACCGGGCCCATCTTGTGGTTGCCGTTCGGGTCGCCGACCGTGTGGCCCTCGGCGGCGGCCTTGGCGATGGCGATCACCTCGTCCATGCGCTTGCCCGGCACCAGCATCCGGGTCGGGGCGTTGCACGACTGGCCCGAGTTCATCATCACCGAGGCCACGCCGCCGGCGACGGCGCGCCCGAAGTCGGCGTCGTCGAGGATGATGTTGGGGCTCTTGCCGCCCAGCTCCTGGTGGACGCGCTTGACGGTCGGGGCCGCGTTCTTGGCCACCTCGATCCCGGCCCGGGTCGAGCCGGTGAACGAGACCATGTCGACTTCCGGATGGCGGCTGAGCGCCGCGCCGACCGTGGGGCCGTCGCCATTGACCAGGTTGAACACCCCGGCCGGGACGCCGGCGGCGTGCAGGATCTCGGTCCAGATCTGGGCGCTGAACGGCGCGATTTCCGAGGGCTTCAGCACCATGGTGCAGCCGGTGGCCAGGGCCGGCGCGACCTTGCAGGCGATCTGGTTGACCGGCCAATTCCACGGCGTGATGAACGCGCAGACGCCGATCGGCTCCTTGACGATCCGGGTCGTGCCCCGGTCTTCCTCGAACTTGTAGTCCTTCAACACGGCGGCGGCGGTCTGGACGTGGCCGATGCCCATGGCCGCCTGGGCGCGCTGGGCCAGCCAGGCGGGAGCGCCCATCTCCTCGGTGATGGCTTTCGCCATGTCCTCGTAGCGCTTCTGGTACTCGGCGATGATCCGCTCGAGCAGGTCGATGCGCTCCTCGCGGGTAGTCTGGGAATAGGTCTCGAACGCCTTGCGGGCGGCGCGGACCGCGCGGTCGACATCGATCTCCGAGCCCATCGAGATCACGCCGGCGACCTCCTCGGTGGCCGGATTGATGACGTCCAGGGTCTTCTTCGCGGCCGGGTCGACCCAGGCGCCGTCGATATAGAACTTGGTGTAGTCGCGCATGCCGTGCTCCTGCCCTTGGATGTTCTGGATGGCCCGCTCTAGGTGGCGATATGCCGGGCGGTTTCAAACAGGCATTTAATGTGATCGGCGATCAGGTGGGAAGGGATAAATCCCTCTCTCATAGAGAGAGGGAGGGGCCCGCCGCCGCAGGCGGTGGGAGGGTGAGAGGTTTCAGCGCCAGCCGGAAAACCCCGAGCGATTTTGTTGAGCCCTTCGCCCGAGCCTTGATTGGAAGGGATGTAACCTCTCACCCTCCCACGCTGCGCGTGGGTCCCTCCCTCTCTCTAAGAGAGAGGGATTTTTCGAGCTCACCACATCACATCCGCTTCCGCCCCGCCCAACGCCTCGGCGATCCGTCGCCGGGTGGCCTTGGTCGTGTCCTCGGGCAGGTCGTCCAGGGCGAACCAGCCGACCGCGTGGATCTCGCCCTCGGCGTCCGAGGCGCAGGGCTCCCAGGCGTCGACGCGGTAGACCAGCACGTGGTCGCCGGGGTGCAGGACCTCGTTGCTGTGGGCCGAGACCAGGCGCGGGCGCGACAGCGCCTTGACGCCGGCCTCCTCGGCCAGTTCGCGGACGACGGCGGTCTCGGCCGTCTCGCCGCGCTCGACCCCGCCGCCGGGCAGGTACCAGCCCTTGATATAGGTGTGCTGGATCAGCAGGACCTTGCCCTCCGGGTCGGTGACCACCGCCCGCACGCCCAGGGTCAGGCCCCGCGTCAGGCGGAAGAAGGCGTAGACCAGGGGCCTCGTGAACGGTTCGATGCGACGTCGCCAGAGCATGGCCTCAGCTGTAGCGCGCCGCGCGCTCGCGGTCAGCGGCTTGCAGTCGGTTCGCGAGGCCGCTAAAGCCGGCTCACCTTTGTTGTCTCATTCCGGAGCCGCGCCATGCTCGCGATCGGTGTCATCGCCATCTTCCTGGGCGTCATTCTCGCCCTGAACTATTTCGAGTTCGGCCGCGTCGACTAAGACCATGACCCTGGCGCGCGGCGCGGCCCTGGTCACCGGCGCGGGGCGTCGGATCGGCCGGGTCCTGGCCCTGGAGGCCGCCCGCGCCGGCTACGACGTCGCCGTCCACCATCGCGCCTCGGCCGCCGAGGCGGAGGAGACGGCGCAGGCCGTGCGGGCGCTGGGCCGCCGCGCGGTGCTGGTCCGCGGCGACCTCTCGATCGAAGACGAGGTTCGCGGCCTGATCGGCCAGGTCGGTGAACTCGGCCCCGTCACCCTGCTGGTCAACAGCGCCTCGGCCTTCGAGGACGACCGGGTCGGCGGGCTGTCGCGCGAGCGCTGGGACCTGCACCTCGAGACCAATCTGCGCGCGCCGATCGTGCTGGCCGAGACCTTCGCCGCGGCCCTGCCCCAGGATCGGCCCGGCCTGGTGGTCAATATCGTCGACCAGCGGGTGCTGCGCCCCAATCCCCAGTTCTTCAGCTACAGCCTCGCCAAGGCCGGCCTGTGGTGGGCGACCCAGACCCTGGCCCAGGCCCTGGCGCCGCGTATCCGCGTCAACGCCATCGGCCCCGGCCCGACCCTGCCGTCGGCGCATCAGGCCCCCGGCGAGTTCGAGGCCGAGGCGGCCGGAGTGCTGTTGCAGCGCCACGTCTCGCCGGACGACATCGCCGCCGCCCTGCGCTACCTCATTGACGCGACGTCGGTCACGGGCCAGATGATCGCCGTGGACGGCGGCCAGCATCTGGGCTGGCGGACGCCCGATATCGTCGCGCCCTAGGAGGCCACGCTTGGCCGCTTCACCGCTCGCAGAGACCGCGCCCGCCGCCTCTCCCGCCCCGCAAGACCTGGCGCGCATCATCGTGACCAAGGTCTTCGTGCGCGGCCTGAAGGTCGAGGCGCGGATCGGCGTCTATGACCACGAGCATGGCTGGGTCCAGCCGCTGATCGTCGACGTCGAGCTGGACGTGGCCGCCAGCCACTGCGAACGCCTGGGCGATACGGTGAACTACGAGATGGTCGGCGAAGCCGCCCGCGCGATCGTCGCCGAGGGCCATATCGACCTGGTCGAGACCTTCGCCGAGCGCCTGGCCCAGGCCTGTTTCGTCGATCACCGGGTCACCCGCGCCCGGGTGCGGGTGGAAAAGCCCCTGGCCCTGGCCCCCCACGCCGCGGCGGCCGGCGTCGAGATCACCGCCGTTCGATCCTAGGCCATGCAGGTCTCCTACCGCGCCCGGATCGCTCCGTTCCAGCCCGAGACGGTCTGGACCCTGGAGGCCGGGACGCTGGTGGAGACGCGCGGCAAGGTCGAGCGCCGCTTTCCGCTGGCCAGCCTGACCCGCTATCGCCTGAGCGCCGATCCCAAAGGGGGCCGCCGCCGCAGCCTGCTGCTGACCTTCGGCAGGCGCCGGCTGGCGATCGTCTCCCAGAGCTATCTGGGGCCCGGCCGGTTCGAGGACCGGCTGCACGCCTTCTCGACCCTGGCCCGCGCCATCGCCGCCGTCGGGGCCGACCTCGCCCCCCGCGCCCGCTTCGGCGTGGCCCGGCTGGAGGCCCGCGCGGCCTTCACCTGGGTGATGGGGCTGCTGGCCTTCGGCGCCTCGGCGACCCTGGTGTTCTCGCTGACGGCCGGCATGGCCTCGGTCGGCATCGACATGGCCGCGCGGATGAGCTTCGTGCTGATCCTGATGTTCGCGGCCCTGCCCTGGCTGGGCCAGGAGCCGCGGTTCGATCCGCTGGACCCGCCGGCCGACCTGCTGCCCTAGGACCCGCGTTACCGCACCTTCATTTGCATCGCGCCGCGATCGGCGCGACGATTGGGCCAACGACGTTATCCAAGGCTCATCTCGCTTGACCGATCCTGCCCCCGACCCCGCCGTGCCGCCCGCGCTGCAGGACGACAAGACCCTGCCCACCATCATCTACGCCCTGCACATCGCCAGCGTGGTGACCGGCGGCCTGACCAGCGTGATCGGCGTGATCATCGCCTACATCAGCCGCAAGGACGCGCCCGCGTGGCTGGCCAGCCACTACGAGTTCCAGATCCGCACCTTCTGGCTGGCCCTGCTGTTCAGCCTGATCGGCGCGGTGCTGACCGTGGTCGGGATCGGGATCGTCGTCCTGGTCGCCGTCGGCGTCTGGCTGGTGGTGCGCAGCGTCGTGGGCCTGTCGACCCTGCTGAAGGGCCAGCCCTACCCCACCCCCAAGAACTGGATGCTCTGAACATGACCGACGCGACCGCCGTCACGCCCCGCGCGGAAGAGGACAAGGTCCTGCCCGCCGTCGTCTATGGCCTCTATCTGCTCGGCTTCACCAACGGCCTGACGTTCATCGTCGGCCTGATCGTCGCCTATGTGAATCGCGACAGCGCCGGACCGATCAACGAAAGCCATTACACCTTCGCCATCCGCAGCTTCTGGCAGGCCATCGCCTGGTTCCTGATCGGCGGCGCGGTGTTCCTGGTCGGCCTGCCGCTCAGCGTCGTGCTGATCGGCATCCCGTTGCTCGTCATCGGCGGCCTCATTATGGGGGCCGTCAGCCTCTGGTTCGTGGCGCGCTGCGTGATGGGAATCTATTATCTAACCCGTGGCGAGGCGTATCCGCGCCCGCGCACGTGGTTGATTTAGAGGCGCCTTTTCCGCCTGGCGCCCGCTGACAGGTCTCCAGCCCGCGCCCGCTTCCCCTGCCGGTTGAGACGGCTCGACGGAAGCTGAGCCGTAAGCTGACTTGTGCGGCCTGGCGGTGGGACGCCTTTTCAGGACGTCTGGGGGGACGTGATGCTGGCGCGACTGGTTGGGATCATCTTGGGGCTGATCCTGGCGACATCGGGATACGTGGTGGCGGGTTGGGGCTCGCTGGGGAACTGGGCCACGTCTCTCGATCTCGGACCTTTCGAGCCGCATCGGCCCACCGCCGGCGCGGCGGCGGCGATCGTGGGCGGTTTGCTCATCGTCGCCGCCCTGCTTCCCCGCCGCAAACCCAGGCGCAAGCCCGCGCCGATGGCCTTCGGCCTGGCGCTGGAGCCGACGCCGGTCCAACCGGCCGCGGCCGTCGAACCCGCGCCCGCCCCGACACCGGTCGTGGCCCCGCCGGCGGCCCAGTCCGCGCCAAAGCCCGAACCGATCGCGCCGCCGGTGATGGAGGTAGCCGCTGCGCCCGCGCCGCGGGCTCCGCCACCGCCCAAGCCCCCAACCTTCGCCGACATGCGCGCGCGCCTGGTCTCGCTCAGCCGCGAGGAGTCCTGGGCCGAGGCCGCCCGCATCCTGTCGGCCATGAAGACCGCCGCCCACACCGACGAGGAACTGGCCATCGTCTATCGCGACCTGGGCGACTTCGCGCGCGGCCAGGGCCAGATGGAGGACGCCGCCGAGGCCTATGAGACCTCGGTCTATTATGCCCGCCAGGTGCGCCAGGTCCGCCAGAACGACGAGAGCGCCGAGCTGCTGGCCGGCTCGCTGTCGGGGGTCGGCGACGCGGCCGAGGCCGAGGGCCGCCTGGACGCGGCCCTGTCCGCCTTCGAGGAAGCCCTGGCCCTGCGCCGCTCGCACGGCGGCCGCGAAGCCGGCGACACCGGCGCCCAGCGGGCGCTGTCGGTGAACCTGGAGCGCCTGGCCGATCTCCGCGAGGACCGCGGCCACCGGATGCGGGCTCTGGATCTCTATCGCGAGAGCTACGACATCGCCGGTCGCCTGGCCGCCGCCGACCCGGCGCGGTTCGGGCCGGACCTGGCGGCGACGCGAGCCCGGCTGAACGAGCTGGAAGCCAAGATCGCGACCTGACCGCGGATCAGGGCCGCCTGTCCGCCGGGGCGGGCGCGTTTTCGAGACGCCGGCCCAGGTCGCCCATCGCCCGCACGACATCGCCGGGGATCACGGCCTCGCCGCCCCGGGTCATGGCGACCCAGAACACCGCCCCGCCGGGCCGCTCGGCCGCCAGGGTGACGGCGGGCCGGCCGTTCCAGACCACCAGGCGCGCGTCCAGGGTGACGGCGCGATCCGCGTGGCGCGGCGGCGGCTGACGGAACACTTCCACGCCGCCGAAGGCCTGGGCCCGCGTCATCAGCAGGGCGTCGGTCGCCTCGGCCAGGGGCTGGTAGCGAGGACTGCCGGTCTCGTTGCGGACCGCCGGCAGCACCAACGGCGTGGGCGGCGTCCGCCAGGGCCGCGCCACCCCGACCCCGATCAAGACGATCAGAGCCAACGTCGCCAGCATGCCGTACAGCCAACGCCTCGCCGGGCGCGGCGCTGTCTCGACCGGTTTGGGCGATGCCAGCAGCCGATAGCCGCGCTTGGCCAGGGTCTCGATGTGCAGAGGCTCTCGGGCGTCGTCGCCCAGGGCCTGGCGCAGGTCGCTGATCACGACCGGCACGCTGTTGGGGCTGACCGTGCGGCCGCTCCAGACCTCGCGCACGATCTCGCCCTGAGAGACGATCTGACCGCGCCGCCGGCATAGCAACTCCAGCGTGCGCGCGGCGCGGTGTTCCAGGCGCCGGCGCTCCTGGCCCGCGCGCAGCTCGTTGGCGTCGGGCCAGAATTGCCAGTCGCCGATCTCGTATCGCTCCGCCGCGACCGCCGTGTTCACGCCCCTGATCTCCTCGCGACGCCTGTCTCGCCCTCAACAATGGTCGCGCCCGGGCCGCGATACGAGGCGCTTGAGAACAATTTGAGCTTTTCCTTAGTCGCCTTCACCGCGCGCTTCGACGTCCAGATCGCCGAGCGGGACCGTCCCCGCCCTCTTCTGGAGAAGAACCACCATGCGTTTCGCATCCCTCTCGCGGCAAGTGAACGATCTCGATCTCGGCGTCCGGCTGCTGGGCCTCTCGACCATCGCCTACGGCCTCACCTGCTTCCTGCAGCGCGACTTCGCCATCTACTGGCAGCCCGTCCCGGACGGCCTGCCCTTCCGCGCGCCCCTGGCTTTCCTGTCGGCGGGCCTGCTGGTGTTGTCCGGCGCCGGTCTGCTGGCGGAGAGGACACGGCGCGTGGCCGCCCTGACCATCATCGGCCTCTTCGCGCTCTACGCCCTGTGCTATGCGCCGCGCGTCCTGATCGCGCCGCTACGGATCGGCGGCGTGTGGCTGGGGATCTGCGAGCAACTGGCGGTGATCGTGGGCGCCGCCACGATCTGGATCCGCGCCTCGCCCCGACTGGCCGACCAGCGCGAGCGGCTCGCCCTGGCCGTCCGCCTGACCTATGGGGTCTGTTCGATCATCTTCGGCGTGTCGCATATTGAAAGCCTTCGGGCGACCATCACGCTGATCCCGGACTGGGCCCCAGGCGGGCCCGTCTTCTGGGCGGTGGCGACAGGACTGGGCCACGTCGCCGTGGGGATCGCGCTGATCACTGATCGCCTGGCCGTTCCGGCCACGCGCATCGGCGCGTTGATGTATCTGAGCTTCGCCCTGCTGGTCTGGACGCCCGGCGCCGTGACCCATCCGCAGCAGTGGTTGCGCTGGGCTGGAATCGCCATCTCTCTGGTGATGATGAGCGCGCTGTGGCTCGTGGGCGACTACCTGGCCCCGCACACGCGCGACCCAGCGGAGCGCCTTGATGCCGCATAGGCTGGCTCTATTCCATCGACAAGTTTTATCAATTTGATCGATCGTCGACACACCCGTAGAAGGGCGCATCCCTTTCCAAACGGAGCGCCTCATGTCGCTGGTCAACACCGAGATCAAACCCTTCACCGCCCAGGCCTTCAAGGACGGCAAGTTCATCACGGTCAGCGACGCCGACGTGAAGGGCAAGTGGTCGGTCTTCTTCTTCTACCCGGCCGATTTCACCTTCGTGTGCCCGACCGAACTGGAAGACCTGGCCGACAACTACGACGTCTTCACCCGCCTGGGCGTCGAGATCTATTCGGTGTCGACCGACACCCACTTCTCGCACAAGGCCTGGCACGACAGCTCGCCGGCCATCGGCAAGATCAAGTACACGATGATCGGCGACCCGTCGGGCGTGGTGACCAACAACTTCGGCGTCATGCGTGAAGGCCAGGGCCTGGCCGATCGCGGCACCTTCCTGGTCGACCCGCAGGGCGTGATCCAGTTCATGGAAATCACCGCCGAAGGCATCGGCCGCAACGCCATCGAGCTGCTGCGCAAGATCAAGGCCGCCCAGTACGTGGCCAGCCACCCGGGCGAAGTCTGCCCGGCCAAGTGGGAAGAGGGTGAAAAGACCCTGGCCCCGTCGCTCGACCTGGTCGGCAAGATCTAAGCGCCACTAGAATTCCCCGAGCCGCCGGCCGTTCATTCGGACCGGTCGGCGGCTTGGACCTCGATCGTCCGCCGCGTTCGATCTCCTCCCCCGAAAATCGAACGCCTCTCCTTTCCTCCCCTAGCCTTTTGGGAGCGCGCCATGTTGGACGCCGGTCTGAAGACCCAACTGACCCAGTACCTGCAGAACCTGCGCCAGCCGATCGAACTGGTCG
This sequence comes from Caulobacter sp. 1776, assembly GCF_040545685.1. Lineage (NCBI taxonomy): Bacteria > Pseudomonadati > Pseudomonadota > Alphaproteobacteria > Caulobacterales > Caulobacteraceae > Caulobacter > Caulobacter sp. 1776. The sequence goes on along the minus strand of NZ_JBEPMI010000006.1, from coordinate 310,683 downwards.
CCTCCCTCGACGACTCGGCCGGCTCCAAGGAGATGCTGAGCCTGCTGGAAGACGTCGCCGCGACCTCGGACAAGGTCAGCCTGAACCTGGCCGGCGACAACGACCGCAGGCCCTCGTTCGCGATCACTCGCGAGGCCGGCGACGCCGATGTGCGGTTCGCGGGTTTGCCGCTGGGCCACGAATTCACCTCGCTGGTGCTGGCCCTGCTGCACGTCGGCGGCCACCCGCCGCGCGTCGACGCCGAGGTCATCGAGCGGATCAAGGCGCTGGATGGCGACTACCGCTTCGAGACCTACTTCTCGCAATCCTGCCAGAACTGCCCCGACGTGGTGCAGGCGCTGAACACCATGAGCGCGCTGAACCCGCGCATCCGCCACGTCGCCATCGACGGCGCCCTGTTCAAGGCCGAGGTCGAGGCTCGCCAGGTGATGGCCGTGCCGACCATCCTGCTGAACGGCCAGCCATTCGGCCAGGGCCGCATGGACGTCGAACAGATCCTGGCCAAGCTGGACACCGGCGCCGCCGATCGCGCCGCCGAGAAGATCAAGACCAAGGACGCCTTCGACGTGCTGGTGGTCGGCGGCGGCCCCGCTGGGGCCGCGGCGGCGATCTACGCCGCCCGCAAGGGCATCCGCACCGGCGTCGCGGCCGAGCGCTTCGGCGGTCAGGTGCTGGACACCATGGCCATCGAGAACTTCATCTCCGTCCCGCACACCGAAGGGCCGAAGATGGCCTCGGCGCTGGAGCAGCACGTCAAAGAGTATGACGTCGACATCATGAACCTGCAGAAGGCCGTCGGCCTGGTCCCGGCCAAGACCCCGGGCGGTCTGATCGAGGTCAAGCTGGAGAATGGCGCGACTCTGAAGTCGCGCACCGTCATCCTGTCGACCGGCGCCCGCTGGCGGAACGTCAACGTCCCCGGCGAGGCCGAGTACCGCAACAAGGGCGTGGCCTATTGCCCGCACTGCGACGGCCCGCTGTTCAAGGGCAAGCGCGTGGCGGTGATCGGCGGCGGCAACAGCGGCGTCGAGGCGGCCATCGACCTGGCCGGCATCGTCGCCCACGTGACGCTGATCGAGTTCGACAGCCAGCTGCGCGCCGACGCCGTCCTGCAACGCAAGCTGGCCAGCCTGCCGAACGTCAAGATCGTCACCTCGGCCATGACCACCGAGATCCACGGTGAGAACGGCAAGGTCTCGGGCCTGTCCTACAAGGACCGCAACCACGACAGCGTCCACCGCGTGGACCTGGAAGGGGTCTTCGTCCAGATCGGCCTGGTGCCCAACACCGAGTGGCTGAAGGACTCCGGCGTGGCCCTGACCGCGCGCGGCGAGATCGAGGTCGACTATCGCGGCGAGACCTCGCTGCCGGGCGTGTTCGCGGCCGGCGATGTGACCACCACGCCGTACAAGCAGATCATCATCGCCATGGGCGAAGGCTCGAAGGCCTCGCTGTCGGCGTTCGACTACCTGATCCGCCAGGTTCCGGCGAACGAGGCCCAGGAAGCGGCTTAGGGCGCTAATCGCCGTCAAACAAAAAGCCGCCCGGAATCGCTCCCGGGCGGCTTCTCCGTACCTAGGTCCAGCCCCCCTAGAACTGGATATTCGCCCCCACGAACACCGTCCGGCCGCTGGTCGTATAGTTCCACAGCCGCTTGGCGCCGACGTCGCCGAAGCCGTTGTTGTAGCTGTTGACCTGCTCCTCGCGCTCGTCGGTCAGGTTGATGGCGTCCAGCGACAGGCGGATGCGCGGGGTCAGCTGGTAGAAGGCCGCCGCGTCGACATAGGTGGTGGCGTTGAAGCCGCCGCTGTCGATCAGATAGTCCGAGCGGTAGTTGGCCGAGACGCGGCCGCCCCACTTGGCGGTCTCGTAGTAGAGCGTGGCGTTGGCGTTCACGTCCGACAGGCCGAAGATGTCGCTCTTCTGCGGCTTGCCGTTGATCAGGTTGGTCGTCTCGCTGTCGATCAGGGTCAGGTTGGCGACCACGCCCAGGTTCTTCAGCGCGCCCGGCAGGAAGAAGAAGTCGCTCTGCGCCGACAGCTCCAGGCCGGTCAGCTTGGCGGTGTTGAGGTTGACCTGGCGGGTGTAGGTCGACACCAGGCTCGCGCCGGTGACGCCGGGATAGAGGCCCTCGGCCAGGCCCGTGCTGGCATAGGTGACGTTGGTCGTCGTCTGGCTGGCGACCAGGCCGTCGATGCTTTTGTGGAACACGCCGGCGGTCAGCATGCCGACGCTGCCGAAGTACCACTCGGCCGCCAGGTCGAACTCGTCCGACTTGTAGGGGTCGAGGTTGGGATTGCCGGTCGAGACCGAGATGTTGGACCCGTCGACGCTGATCGTGCCGTTCATGGCGTAGGCGCCCAGGGCCGGGCGGTTGATGTTGCGGGCGGCGGCGGCGCGGATCTGGAAGCGGTCCGAAACCTCGAGCACGGCGTTGAAGGCCGGCAGCACGCCCGAATAGCTCTTCTTGGCCGTGGTCGGCGTGTTGACGCCCTTGACCGCCATCACGCCGGACGAGGTCAGCTTGGTGTCGTAGGCGCGCAGGCCGGTATTGCCGCGGATCGGCTTGCCGAACAGCGAGCCCTTCCAGTCCAGCTGCAGATAGCCGGCGGTGGTGTTTTCCTCGACCGCGTAGATCGACTTCGGCGCGCCCAGGACGCGGGTCACGCCGTAGGCGGCGAGAGCCTTGTCCCAGTCGACATTGACCCACGACTGATCGTCGTGCTTGTCGAAGATCGTGTAGTAGCTGGTGACGTGGTCATCCAGCGTGCCCTTCTCCCAGGCCGGCTTGTTCAGGTCGTCGGTGGCCTGGGTGTAGCCCGAGTTCTTGAAGCCGCGATACGACACGCCGCCCTTCAGGGTCAGGGCGTCGTTGACCTCATAGGCGCCGTTCAGCTCGCCGTTCTTCAGCTTGGTGCTCTGATAGGTGGCCGAGAAATCGATCTCGTGGGCCCGGTAGTTGTTCGGGTCGGTGGTGTTCCACTTGTAGGTGTTGTGGCCGGTGTCACCGCGATAGTCGGTGATCAGACCGCCGAACGCCTCGGTGTAGAACTTGTCCGAGATCGGAATGTCGTAGTCCGAGGTCTCCTGACCGAGGTGGCCGTCGACGGTCAGCCGGTCGGTGACCTTCCACTCGCCGGTCAGCACCAGCTGGTCGAAGGTGTTCTTGGTGTGCTGGCGACGGGTCTCGGTGGCGAAGACGGTGTTGTCGACGTCGGCGTACACCACGGTGTTGAAGCGGTCGTACTGGATCGCGTTCAGCACCGGCGGGGCGCTGACCAACGGTCCCGAGTGCGGGGTGGCCGCGCCCAGAATGGTCGAGTTCAGGGTGGCGCGGGTCGCCAGGCTGTTCTCGCTGCGCTTGTTGGTGAACTTGCCGTGCAGGGCGTCCAGCGTCAGGGTCACGCTCTCGACGGGACGCCACTGCACCGCGCCGGTCACGCCTAGGCGCTCCTGGTCCGAGCCCCAGACGGTCAGGCGGTTGCCGCGCTGGAAGATCAGCTCGCCGTTCATCGCCTTGGCCTGGTCGGCGGCGCTGAGATTGACGACGTTGGCGGCCAGGGCCTTGGTCGTCGGGGCGGCATAGGTGTTGTAGCCCTGCTCCTCGGTCTGGCGCTTGGAATAGGCGACCGAGACCAGGACGCCGAACTTGTCGTCCCAATTTTTGCTAATCATGGCCGCGCCGCGCGGCTGGAAGTCCTTGGTGGCGCTGTTGGTGCCGCCTTGCAGCGACAGGGCGGCCTTGGTCCCCGAATAGTCGAACGGCTTGGCGGTGTAGAGGCCGACCGTGCCAGCCATGCCGCCCTCGTCCTGCTCGGCCGAGAACGACTTGCGCACGTCGACCTTCGAGAACAGGTCCGAGGCGAAGATGTTGAAGTCGAACGCCCGGTCGCGCGAGGTCTGGCCGCGGCTGTCCATTGGCGAGTCGACATTGCCCAGCACTTCCATGCCGTTCAGCTGGACGCGGGTGAAGTCGGGACCCAGGCCGCGCAGGCTGACGCGACGGCCTTCGCCGCCCTCGCGGTTGATCGCCACGCCCGGCAAGCGCTGCAGCGACTCGGCCAGGTTCAGGTCCGGGAACTTGGCCATGTCCTCGGCGACGATCACGTCCGAGACGATGGCGCTGGTCCGCTTGGCTTCGCGGGCCGCGCCCAGCGATTTGCGGAAACCGGTTACCACGATGGCGTCGACGGCGTCGGCCGGCTCGGCGGCGGCCGGCTCCGCGGCGCGGGCGTAGGCGGCCGGCGCGAGCATGGTCGCGACGATGGTCGCCGCGCCGGCGAGCAGCGCGATCTTGGTGCGAGACATGAGAATACCCCTTTGTACTGCGGTCGGCGAAAGCCCTGTCAGGGTGCCGACGGTGGGGCGGCGTTAGGGATCGTCGATGACCTCGGCGCCTCGGTTCCATTAAAGGTTGATGACAACGTTGCCCTGACGCAGCGGAAGCGACGTCAAACCGTCATGCGCCGGCGATACTGCGACGCTCTGTTCTGGAGACGCCCATGCTTAGCTTGCTCGCCGCCCTGGCCCTCGCCACGACGCCCTGCCCCGCCGGCGACGAGAGCCCCGCCTGCATCCGCCAGCGGATGAACGCCTTGCGGGTCAATGACCTGCTGGCGGTCGGCACGCACAATTCCTACAAGCTGCTGCCGCCGGCCGACGAAATGGCGGCCATGGTCGCCGCGCGCGGCCAGGCGGCGCTGGGCGTCGACTACGGCCACCGGCCGCTGGCCCAGCAGCTGGACGCCGGGGCTCGCCAATTGGAGTTGGACGTCGTGGCCGACCCCGACGGCGGCCGCTACGCGAAGCCACTGACGGTATTCGGCGGCGGGACCGTGTTCACGCCCGCCATCGCGGCGGCGATGGCCAAGCCCGGCTTCAAGATGATCCACATGCCCGACGTCGACTTCCGCTCGTCGTGCGTGACCTTCGTGGCCTGTCTGAAGGAGATCCGCGCCTGGTCGGACGCCCATCGCGACCACGTCCCGATCCTGATCCTGATCAACGCCAAGGACGGCCAGGCCACGATCCCCGGCGGCGTCGTTCCGCTGGCCTTCACCGAGCCCCTGTTCGACGCCCTGGACGCCGAGGTCCGCTCGGTGTTCGGCGAGGACCGGCTGATCACCCCCGACCAGGTGCGCGGCAAGGCCGCCACCCTGCGCGAGGGCGTCCTCGCGAACGGCTGGCCCAAGCTCGCGGATGCGCGCGGCAAGGTCTTCTTCGCCCTCGACGAAAGCCCGGCCAAGGTCGCGATCTATCGCGGCCAGCGCGCCTCGCTGGAAGGCCGGGCGATGTTCGTCAACACCGACGAGGCGTCACCGGCCGCCGCCTACCTGACCCTGAACGATCCGACCGCCCAGAAGGATCGCATCGCCGCCGCTGTGAAGGCCGGCTTCATGGTCCGCACTCGCGCCGACGCCGACACCTGGGCCGCCCGCGCCAACGACGTCCGCCAGCGCACGGCGGCCCTGACCAGCGGCGCGCAATATGTCTCGACCGACTACATGTGGGCGGATCCGCGCCTGCCGGGCGGCTATGCGGTGCGGCTGACCGGCGGCGACGTCGCCGAGTGCAATCCGGTCCGCGCGGCCAAGGCCTGCGACGGCCTGGCGATCGAGGCCCTGCCCGGCGCCCCGGCGCGCGGCTACCTCGCGCCTGTCGCCCGGCCGGACCTGACCAAGGTGCTGGCGCCGCCGCCGGCGCCCGGCTCGCCCCGCGCCGTCGCCGACGCGGCGATCTTCGACCAGAGCCGCAGACTGAAGGACACGCCGCGCTGGGCGCTGGCCACGGCGGACGTCAAGGGTACGGCCTTCGAGCACTTCGAGACGGCGCTGGGCGTGCGCCTGACGCCCGCCAACGCGCCGATCCTTTCCGCTCTGCTGGAAAGAGCCGGCGACGACCGCTCGGTGGTCGGCCTGGCCAAGGACCACTGGGGGACCAAGCGCCCCTATATCGGCAAGGACGCCGCGCCGATCTGCGAGGCCAAGAGCGCCCATCTGGCCGGCAATCCCGACTACCCGTCCGGCCACGCGGCCTTCGGCGAGCAGGTGGCGATGATCCTGGCCGAGGTGGTCCCCTCCCGCGCCGACGCCCTCTATGCCCGCGGTCGCGAATACGCCGAAAGCCGCTGGATCTGCGGCAGCCACACCGTCAGCGCCGCCGAGGCCGGTCTGCAGGCCGGCGCGGTGATCTATGGCGCCGAGCACGCGTCGGAGGCGTTCCGGCGGGACATCGAGATGGCCCGCACGGAAGTGGCGGCGGCGATGGCGGACGCTGGGAAGAAGTAGCTTCCCTCTACCCTTGCGGGAGAGGGTGGCCCGCGAAGCGGGTCGGGTGAGGGGTTGAAGGTGAGGACCGCCGCGACGGGCGGCTGATGCCGGGCGCCAAGCTGACAGGATTATCGACCCCTCATCCGTGCCTGCGGCGACACCTTCTCCCGCAAGGGGAGAAGGAATGAGCACTCAAACGAAACGCCGCCCGAGGTCTCCCTCGAACGGCGTCATCTCTTCTAGCGACAGGCCTTAGGCGGTTTCGAGAACCTCGTTGCGCACTAGGGCCGCATAGGTGTCCATCAGGTCCAGCGACAGCTTGGCCGGGGTGAACTTGAACTCGCCGATTTCCGAGACCGGAGTGACCTCGGCGGCGGTGCCGACGATGAAGCACTCGGTGAAGGTCGACAGCTCTTCCTTCTGGATGTGGCGCTCGACCACCTCGATGCCCTTGTCCTTGGCCAGGCCGATCACCGTGCGGCGGGTGATGCCGTCCAGGAAGCAGTCGGGCTTGGGGGTGTGAAGCACGCCGTCCTTGACGAAGAACACGTTGGCGCCGGTCGCCTCGGCCACGTAGCCGCGATAGTCCAGCATCATCGCGTCGGCATAGCCGTCCTTCTCGGCGGCGTGCTTGGAGATGGTGCAGATCATGTAGAGACCGGCGGCCTTGGCCGCGACCGGGGCGGTCTTGGGGTCGGGACGCTGGTACTTGGCCCAGGTCAGGCGGATGCCCTTGGCCTTGGTGGCCGGGTCGAAGTAGCTGGGCCATTCCCAGACGGCGATGGCGACGTGGATCTTGGTCTGCTGCGCCGAAACACCGATCATTTCGCTGCCGCGCCAGGCGATCGGACGAACATAACAATCGGTGAGATTATTCTTGGCCGCGGTCGCCTTGCAGGCCTCGTCGATCTCGGCCACGCTGTACGGGATCTTGAAATCAAGGATCTCGGCAGACTTGAACAGGCGCTCCGTATGCTCGGTCAGCTTGAAGATCTCGCCGCCGTACATCCGTTCGCCTTCGAAGACGGACGAAGCGTAGTGGAGGCCGTGCGTCAATACGTGCACCTTCGCCTCGCGCCAGGGAATGAGCTGGCCGTCCAGCCAGATCCAACCGTCACGATCGTCGAAGGGAACCAGAGACATCGGCCCAAGACCTCCTTATTGAAAACCCGGCCCTTAGACGCCCCGGAAAAGGGTGCGTCAAATTAAATGGACTCCTCGCGATGATAGCCCCGCTGCAGCCCGGTTCGGACGATCCCCGTCTGATCCTCCGTGAGGAGGAGTTGGACGGCGGGCTCGAGCTGATCCTGCTGGCCGAGGCCTCGCTGTGGGCCGCGGTCGACGCGGCGCTGGAGAGCGAGGCCCTGGGCCTGGGCCGCTCGCACTGGCGTGCGACCTTCTTGCTGCGTCGCCGGCCGGGGATCGGCGTGCAGGACCTGTCCAAGCTGACCAGCCTTTCGAAACAGGCCGCCAGCCGCACCTTGGCCGACCTTCAGAAGGCTGGCCTGGTCGAGCGCGGTGCGGGCGACCTGGACGGCCGCCGCCGCCCCGCGACCCTGACCGCCGAGGGCGTGGCCTTCGAGCAGCGCACGGCCGAGCGCCTGCGCGCCCTGCTGGCCCGCGCCTATCGCACCGGCGGGCTGGACGGCGTGGCTGGCACGCGTCGGATCCTGGCCGCCCTGGCGGGCCCACGCCAGGGCGCCGGTCGACGCCAAGCCTCGTAGGGTTCGACCATGACTCCAGAAGAGCGTCGCGAACGTCACATCCTGGTCGTCGACGACGACGACCGCCTGCGCAAGCTGATCAAGGAATTCCTGAGCCGAGCCGGCTTCCGCGTCACGGCCGCCTCGGACGCGGCTGGCGCCGACCGGCTGTTCGGGGCGCTGGACTTCGACCTGATGGTGCTGGACGTGATGATGCCCGGCGAGGACGGCTACGCCTTCACCAAGCGCCTGCGGGCCAAGGGCGGCGAGAGCGGCCGCACGCCGATCCTGATGCTGACGGCGCGCGACCAGACGGCCGACCGCATCGAGGGCCTGTCCAGCGGCGTCGACGACTATCTGGGCAAGCCGTTCGAGCCGCAGGAGCTGCTGCTGCGCATCGAGGCCATCCTGCGCCGCTCGGCCGCGCGGCCGGTCGGGCCCAAGGCCCTGATGCTGGGCCGCTGCACTTTCGAGGCCGAGCGCGGCGAGCTGACCTGCGACGGCGAGGCCGTCCGCCTGACCGAGGCCGAGGTCACCTTGCTGCGCCGCCTGGCCCGCTCGGCCCACGAGCCGGTCGACCGCCTGGAGCTGGCCCGCGACACCGCCGACGCCACCGGCCGCGCCGTCGACGTCCAGGTCACCCGCCTGCGTCGCAAGATCGAGCCGGACCCGAAGAACCCGCGCTACCTGCAGACCGTGCGCGGGGTGGGATACCGGCTGGCGCCGGATTGATGATTACTGGCCCCCTCCGGACGCTGCGCATCCTCCTCCCCCAGAGGGGGAAGAAGGACCGCGCCCGCCCCCTTCTTCCCCCTCTGGGGGAGGAACGCCGCAGGCGCGGAGGGGGCCAGTGATGCGCTTGCGCACCAAGCTCTATATCCCGCTGTTCATTAAGCGCTGGCTGCCCACGACCCTGTTCGGGCGCAGCCTGCTGATTATTATCCTGCCGGTGGCGGTGATGCAGATCGCGGTGACCTGGGCGTTCTTCGACGCCCACTGGCAGTCGGTGACCAGCAAGCTGTCCGAGGGGCTGGCCGGCGACATCGCCTGGGCGGTGCAATCCTACGAAGACGATCCCAGCCCCGCCGCCGTCGACAAGCTGGCCAAGCGGGCCGAGGACTCGATGTCGCTGTCGATCGCCTTCCAGAAGGGCAAGAAGCTTCCGACCAGCCATCGGCCGTCGCTGTTCGCGGCCCTGGACCGCTCGCTGCAGAACGCCCTGGAAGACCGGCTCGACAATCCGTTCTGGTTCGATACCACCCGCTACACCGCCTATATCGACATCCGGGTGCAGGTGAAGGGCGGGGTCCTGCAGATCTACGCCCTGCGCGACCGGGCCTACGCCACCCAGGGCCACATCTTCATCCTGTGGATGGTGGTGGCGACCATGCTGCTGACGGCGATCGCCATCCTGTTCATCCGCAACCAGGTGCGGGCCATCGAGCGCCTGGCCGACGCCGCCGATGCGTTCGGGCGGGGCGAGGACCACGACTTCAAGCCGCACGGCGCGCGCGAGGTGCGCCAGGCGGCCCAGGCCTTCATGGCCATGCGGGCCCGCATCATCCGCCATATCGAGCAGCGCACGGCCCTGCTGGCCAGCGTCAGCCACGACCTGCGCACGCCGCTGACCCGCCTGAAGCTGGAAATGGCGATGTCCGAACCCAGCGAACAGCTGGACGCGATGAAGGGCGACCTCTCCGAGATGGAGCACATGATCGACGAGTACCTGGCCTTCGCCCGCGGCGAAGGCGGGGAAGCGGCCCAGGTCGTCGATCTCTCCGAACTGGTCGAGGGCGTCGTGGCCGACGCCGAACGGACCGGAGCGGCGATCGAGACCGAGATCACCCGGGGCCTGGAGGCGCGCGTGCGGCCCCTGGCCTTCCGCCGGGCCCTGGCCAACCTGATCGACAACGGCGTCGCCCACGCCCGTCGGGTGAAGGTGACCACCGCCGAGCGCCTGACAATGGGCGTCGAGACGGGCGGCGTCGAGATCGCCGTCGACGACGACGGCCCCGGCATTCCCGAAGACCGCTACGAGGAGGCCTTCAAGCCGTTCTCGCGGCTCGACGAGTCCCGGAACCAGAACGAGAAGGGCGTGGGCCTGGGCCTGGCCATCGCGCGCGACATGGCCCGGGGGCTGGGCGGCGACCTGGTGCTGGCGCGCTCGGAGATGGGGGGGCTAAGGGCGTCGATCAGGTTGCCGGGGTAGGCGTCAGAACGCCCCCTCCGTCACGCTGCGTGTCCGCAGCGCGCCACCTCCCCCGTTTCACGGGTGAGGAGGAAGGTGCTTCTCCTCCCCCGCCCGCGGGGGAGGTGGATCGGCGCGGATCCGCGCCGAGACGGAGGGGGCGTCTGACGCCTAGAGCCCCGCCCCGATCTTCTTCAGCTGCTCGGCCATCTGCTTCAGGCGCTTGTCGAGCTCGGCCATGGTGCGGTTCAGGGCGCCTTCGTCGTCGCGCCAGACCTGGACGACCCGGGCCCAGACGGCGGTCATGGCCAAGAGGCGCGGCGCGGTGGCCTCGACGCCGGCGGCTTCCAGCACGGCGCGGGCGATGCGCGGGAAGCGGGTCGCCGAGACCAGCGGCCCCTCGCCCCTGGCGATGGCGATCAGGGCGGCGCGGTGCGGCTCCATCGCCTCGAGGCGGGCCATGGCCGCGTCGAACAGGCGGTCATGCGCGGCCGAGCCCTCGGGATAGTCGACACCCAGCGCCGCGCGGTCGAAGCGGGTCGACAGGCAGTCCAGCACCGCGTGCTTGCTGTTGGCCAGGGCGTAGAGGTCGGCGAACGGGACCTCGGCCTTCAGGGCGATGTCGCGCAGCGAGACCTGCGGCCAGGGCTTGTCGGCGGCGAGAGCCAGGGCGGCGTCGGCGGCGCGGTCGAGGATTTCGTCGGTCATGGCCAAGAGATGAGCCGTGGAACGCTCCACGACAAGCCTCTCAGCCCCCGAGTTCCTTCGAGCGCGCCACCGCCGCGTCCATGGCCCTAGGCAGCAGGTCGCCGAAGCCGCCCTCGCCCATCAGCACCGCCAGCGCCGCTGCGGTCGTGCCGCCGGGCGAGGTCACCTGCTTGCGCAGCTCGGACGGCTCCTCGCCGCTCTTTTCCATCAGCGCCGCGGCGCCGATGATCGTGGCGCGGGCCAGCCTGGCGCTGTCGGCCGCGTCCAGGCCCTGGGCCGCGCCGGCCGCCTCCAGCGCCTCGATGAAGGCGTAGAGATAGGCCGGGGCCGAACCGGACACGGCGGTCGCCGCGTGCATCAACTCTTCCGACGGCAGGTCGACCACCGTGGCCACCGGCGCGAACAGGGCGTGGGCGGCGGCGCGGGCGGCGACGTCCTCGGCGAAGATGCTGGCCGCGCCGCGTCCGATGGCGACGGCGGTGGTCGGCATGACCCGCGCGACGCGCCGGCCTTCGAAGACCCGCGCGATGTCGGCGGCCCGGACGCCGGCGGCGATCGAGACGATGACGGCGTCGGCGGCCAGGTGCGGAACGACGTCCTTGACCGCCTCGCGCCAGATCTGCGGCTTCACGGCCAGCAGCACGGTCTTGGCGGCGGCGAGGGCTTCAGGGGGCGGATTGACCGTCGCGCCCGCGAAGGCGGCGGCGTCGACGTTCGGATCCCGGACGATCAGGTCGCCGGCGGCGAAGGCCCCGGCGTCACGCCAGCCTTCGATCAAGGCGCCGCCCATGCGGCCCGCGCCGAGGAGGAGGATGGGGATCATGACGCACTCCATAGCCTGTCATCCCGGCGAAAGCCGGGACCGCCGGATGCGCCGCGCCTGTCGCGGTCCCGGCTCTTCAGCCCGCGATGCGGGCTTTCGGCCGGGATGACAAGCGCGTTTTAAGCCTGCCCGACCGTCTCGAACATGCAGGCGGCCATGGCCTGGTCCGGGGTCTTGGCGCCCTGGAGCAGGAATTCGAAGGCCGGGAAGAAGCGGTCGGCGGCTTCGACCGCCGCGTCGATCATCGAGGCGGCCTGGGCCATGGTCGGGCGCTCGCCGGCCGGCAGGGCCAGGGCGTGGCGGAACACCACCTCGCCGTCGTCGGTCCAGACCTCGAAGTGACCCAGCCAGACCCGCTGATTGATCAGGGCCAGCAGTTCATAGGCGTTCGAGCGCTTGGACTTCGGCGCGCGCAGATCCAGCGACAGGCACAGCTGCAGGCAGTCGGCCTCGGGTCGCCAGGCGAACCACAGCTCGTAGTCCTTCCAGTCGCCCTTCAGCGCGAAGGCCAGGTCGCCGTCTTCGGTGCGATCGAAGGTCAGGTTTTCAGCGGACAGGACATGCTCGACCACCTCGAGGGGGTCGAGAGCCATCAGGACGTCGTCGTCTTCCGGTTGGGTATCCATGAAAAACCTACGTCCCCGCCAGCGAGGCGGGGGTTAGCCCCGCCGTGAATCGCTCACGTACCGAGGACACTAATCTGCTTCGCGGCGTTCGTCTCAACCCGCTTCACGTCGGGCGCGAGCGATGATTCGCCTATTCGCCTGAAGTCGCGGTTTTTCCCGAGGTCTTCGGAGTCGGAGTCTTCTTGCTCGCCTTGAGGTTGGCGACCTCTTCGCGGAGCGCCGCGACCTCGGCCTTCAGGGCCTCGAAATCGTCGCGACGGATCAGGTCGAACTCGGCCGCCAGGCGGTCGGCTTGGGCCCGCATCGCGGTCTTCGCCTCCTCGCCGGCCGTCTGGGCGATGCCCATGGCCGCCTGGGTCAGCTTGGCGAATTCGTCGAGGAAAGGGTTCTGGCTGTGCATCGCGGTTCCGAAGGCCCGAACGGCGGGCCGGCGCTTCTTATATGGGAAACGGGGGATGAAAGCGAAGCCCGAACCCTATAGACCTGCGTCGATCTGTCCCGAGCGGAGCTGTCCGGCGTGATCTTTCCGAACATCGATCCCGTGGTCCACATCGGCCCCCTGGCCCTGCAATGGGGGCCGCTGGCCCTGCGCTGGTACGCCCTGGCCTATGTCGCCGGCATCCTGCTGGGCTGGCGCTACGCCATCCGTCTGACGCGGACCGAGCGGCTGTGGGGCGGCCGCGCGCCGACCGCCACGCCGCTGCAGATCGACGACCTGGTGCTCTGGATCACCCTGGGCATCATCGTCGGCGGGCGGATCGGCTACATCCTGTTCTACATGCTGCTGAACCAGGACCAGCGGATCTGGCTGGCGGCCCATCCGATGGACGTCTTCAAGATCTGGGAAGGCGGCATGTCATTCCACGGCGGCTTCCTGGGCGTCTGCGCGGCGGTCGCCCTGTTCGCGCGGCGCAACAAGATCGACATCCTGAAGCTGGGCGACCTGATCGCGCCGGTGGCGCCGATTGGCCTGTTCTTCGGCCGGGTCGCCAACTTCATCAACGGCGAGCTGTGGGGCCGCCAGACCGACTCGCCGCTGGGCATGATCTTCTGCAACGAGACGATCAAGGCGGCCAATCGCGGAGCCTGCCCGGCCGGTCCCTACCCACGCCATCCCAGCCAGCTTTACGAGGCCGGCCTGGAAGGCCTGCTGCTGTTCGCGATCCTGGCCTTCGCCGTCTATCGGCTGAAGTGGCTGCGGCGGCGCGGGGCGCTGGTCGCCACCTTCTTGCTGTCGTACGGCCTGTTCCGCCTGTCGCTGGAGAACGTGCGCAACCCCGATGTCGGCATGCCCGAGTTCCCGTTCGGCCTGACCATGGGGATGATGCTGTCGACCCCGATGATCCTGGTCGGCGGCTGGCTGCTGTGGAAGGCGCTGCGCGCCCCCCTGCTCGACGAGGCTCATGAGCCTGCTTGATCGCCTGAAGGCGCAGATCGCCCAGGACGGGCCGATCAGCGTCCCCGAGTTCTTCACCCGCTGCCTGCACGACCCGCGCGACGGCTACTACGCCACGCGGCCTGATCTGGGGGTCGGCGGCGACTTCATCACCGCCCCGCTGGTCAGCCAGATGTTCGGCGAGCTGATCGGCCTGTGGGCGATCGAGACCTGGAGCCGCATGGGCCGCCCGGCGCCGTTCCGCCTGGTCGAGATGGGGCCGGGCGACGGCACGCTGATGAGCGACCTGCTGCGGGCAGCGCGCCTAGAGCCGGCTTTCCTGGGCGCCGCCGAGGTTTGGCTGGTCGAGGTGTCGGAACCTTTGCGGGCGAAACAGGCCGAGCGGCTGGGCGATGGTCCGCGCTGGGTCGGACGGCTGGACGAGGTTCCCGGCGGCGCGCCGATGATCCTGGTCGCCAACGAGTTGCTGGACTGCTTGCCGGCCCGGCAGTTCGTGCGGACGGAAAGCGGCTGGGCCGAGCGGGTGATCGGGCTGGGCGAGGATGGCGAGCTGGCGTTCGGGTTGCGGAGCCTCGGGAAGTCGGCCAACGCCGAAGTCACCCCCGTCCCCAGCCCTTCCCCCATCGAGGGGGAAGGGCGCATTGATATCGGCAGCATCTGGGAATCCTCCCCGGCCCAGGCGGCCCTAGCCTCGGACATCGCCCATCGTCTGGCGATCGACGGCGGCGCGGCGCTGCTGGTCGACTACGGCCGCGCCGCGCCGGAGCCCGGCGACACGCTGCAAGCCGTCCAAAACCATCGGAAGGTCGACCCGCTGAAGACCGCCGGCCTGGCCGACCTGACCGTCTGGGCCGACTTCCCCGCCGTGATCGCCGCCGCCCGCGAGGCCGGCGCCAAGGCCGGACCGGTCCTGAGTCAGGCCGAGTTTCTGCTGGCGCTGGGGATCGAGGCGCGCGCCCAAACGTTGTCCGCCGCTCGGCCCGAGCGCGCCGACCAGATCGCAAGACAGCTTGATCGTCTGGTCGGCAAGGCGCAGATGGGCGCTCTGTTCAAGGTCGCTTGCCTCTGCGCGCCCGACCTTTCGCCCCCCCTCTTCGAGGACGCGACATGACCAAGAAGTCCGACCTGCCGACGATCCAGTCGCCCCTGCTGGCCAGCCTGCCCGGCGTGCGCCACGCGTTCTTCACACGCAAGGGCGGGATCTCGACGGGCATCTATGCCAGCCTGAACGTCGGACGGGGCAGCAAGGACGATCCGGCCGACGTGGTCGAGAACCGGGCTCGCGCCGCGCGCTGGTTCGGTGGCGATCCGGAAGATCTGAACACCTGCTACCAGATCCACTCGACCATCGCGATCAAGGCCGACGGCTCGTGGGGCGACGCGCGACCGCAGGGCGACGCGGTGGTGACCAAGACTCCCGGCGTGATCTGCGGGGCCCTGGCGGCCGACTGCGCGCCGGTGCTGCTGGTCGATCCCGAGGCGCGGGTCGTGGCCGCCGCCCACGCCGGCTGGCGCGGGGCGCTGGACGGCGTCGTCCAGGCCGCCGTCGACTGCATGGTCGAGCTGGGCGCGAAGCCCGAGCGCATCACCGGCGTCGTCGGCCCCTGCATCGGCCCCAAGTCCTACGAGGTGGGGCTGGAGTTCCTGCACCGCTTCGAGGCCGACTGCCCGGGCTCCGGCCGGTTCTTCAAGCGGGGCGAGCGCGATGACAAGCGCTTGTTCGACCTGCCGTCGTTCGTGCTGGACCGGCTGGAGACCGCCGGCGTCGAGCGCCGCGAATGGGTCGGCCGCGACACCCGAGCCGAGGAGGAATGGTTCTTCTCCAACCGGCGCGCCTTCCTGAACGGCGAGGGCGACTACGGCCGCCTGCTGTCGGCGATCAGCCTGGAAGCCTGACACCTTCACCGCTCATCCCCACTTTCGGGGGATGAGCGAATATGGGGGGAATCCTGAGGCCCAAAGGACACGAGCACGATGCTCCGGACACGGAAGCTGAAGAGTCTCGCCCGTTAACACTTGTGTCGAGGGCGATCGCTGCTAGAAGGCCCGGCAACGGCGACCCCCACCCCGAGATATCCCCATGAAGCTGCTGTCCGGCAACTCCAACCGCCCGCTGTCCCAGGCGATCGCGGAATATCTCGACATGCCGCTGACCCGCGCCCAGGTGCGCCGGTTCGCCGACCTCGAGGTGTTCGTCACCATCGACGAGAACGTGCGGGGCGAGGACGTCTTCGTCATCCAGTCGACCAGCTACCCGGCCAACGACAACCTGATGGAGCTGTTGATCTGCATCGACGCCCTGAAGCGCGCGTCGGGCAAGCGGATCACCGCGGTGCTGCCCTATTTCGGCTATGCTCGCCAGGACCGTAAGACCGGCGGCCGCACGCCGATCTCGGCCAAGCTGGTCGCCAACCTGATCACCCGCTCGGGCGCCGACCGCGTCCTGACGATGGATCTGCACGCCGGCCAGATCCAGGGCTTCTTCGACATCCCGACCGACAATCTGCTGCCCTCGCGCCTGATGGCCGAGGACATCCGCCAGCACTACGCCATGGGCGACGATCTGATGGTCGTGTCCCCGGACGTCGGCGGCGTGGTTCGCGCCCGCGCCCTGGCCAAGCGTCTGAACGACGCCGACCTGGCCATCGTCGACAAGCGTCGCTCGGGCCCGGGCCAGTCGGAAGTCATGAACATCATCGGCGACGTCAAGGATCGCCGCTGCATCCTGTTCGATGATATCGCCGACTCGGCCGGCACCCTGTGCAACGCCGCCCAAGCCCTGATGAGCCACGGCGCCAAGTCGGTCAGCGCCTACATCACCCACGGCGTCCTATCGGGCGCGGCCGTGGACCGCGTCGCCAACTCCGTCCTGACTGAGCTGGTGGTCACCGACTCGATCGAAGCCTCGGACCCGGCCAAGGCCTGCGCCAAGATCCGCTACGTTTCGTGCGCCCCGCTGATCGGCGAGGCCATCCGCCGGATCGCCAACGAAGAGTCGGTGTCGAAGCTGTTCGACTGAATTACCCGCTCTTCCCGGCGCCACGGGTCGCGCCTTGCGCGCCCGAGCGTAAACTCCAGCCGGGATCCAGATCCTATGGCGTCTAGGTTGATTGGAAGAACGCGGCGTTCCTAGAACTCGCCCCAGCGTTTTTCCATCTGGGCCCCGGCTTTCGCCGGGGAGAGCGGATTGTAGGGGTATTGTCACCCTGCTACTCGCCTCCCGCACGGTCCCGCTTGTAAAAGTCTGGTTAACGGGGCGACAGTCACAATGTCGCCTGCCCGGGCTGCTATGCGCGCCGCCCAAGACCTACCGGCCAAGACTTGATGGGGAATTTCGGAATATGCGTTCCTTTTTGCGTACGCGGGTCGTCCTGACGACGGCCGCCGTGGCGCTGGCCGCGATGGTCGCGGCCTGTAGCTCCCCGCCCCCGCCGCCACCGCCGCCGGTCGTCCAGGCTCCGCCGCCCCCGCCGCCGATCACCCTGTCGGCCAGTGTCATCGAGCGCGCCAGCGCCTTCCGGGGTTACATGGCCCGCGCCGCCACCGTGTCGCCCAGCTTCCAGAACGGCGACCAGATCCAGGCGTCGCTGAAGCTCGGCGCGGCCTACGAGACCAAGTCGTTCATGAACGGCGCGGTGGCCTACGCCGCCGTCCTGGCCCTGCAGGATCCCACCTTCGTCGCCTCGGTGCGCGAGGTCGCGGCCAACCCGACCCAGCGCCAGGAGATGATCAACAACATCTTCTCCAACCCCTCGTACGCGGCCGTGTTCAAGGGCTCGGACAGCGCCGCCGGCCTGATCATCGACACGCTCGGCGGCGACGGCCTGAAGGTCTACATGGCCGGCAAGGCCGTGAAGCAGGCCGCCTACGACGTGCAGAAGTCGACCTGGTCGAAAGCCGCCGTCGTCGACCGCGACGGCCGCCTGGCCTCGGCCAAGAGCCTGTCGACGACCCCGGCCCTGGCCGAGAGCGCCGACGTGGCCGTGCTGCAGCAGGCCTCGACTGGCGGGCAGTCGCTGGGCCTGACGCCCCGCGCCGCCACCGCGCCGTACCAGCCGGTCGTCATCCGCGGCTTGGCCGTGGCCGCCCTCGCGGCCCTGGGCGCGGCCGGCGACAACAACCTCAGCGCCATCGACGCGCTCAGCAACGATCCGGGGACCAGCAACTGCCTCGCGATGGCCAAGCTGAACCTCTACCAGTGCCTGGCCGTGTCCAAGCCGCACTACGAGGACATCTTCTGCCTGGGCCAACACATCCTGATCGACACCGGCGCGTGCATGGTCAAGGCGGCCGGCGCCAGCCTGCCGCCCGAACCGCCGCGCGTGCTGCCGGTCAAGGAGTCGATCACCGTGAAGGGCGCTGGCTCGAACTCGGTCAAGGCCAAGGCCGCCGCCAAGAGGTCCGTCAAGAAGAGCTGATTTCCCATCCGACATGAACCGAAAGGGCCGGGCGTTGCGTCGCCCGGCCCTTTTGTGTATGTAGCGCGACCCCAAAAAGGCGCCGTCGGGCCAGACAATCCAGTCTTGTGCGATGGGCCACCTTCGAGAGCATCCGGCTCTCCAGAGAGATATCGATATGGCCGAGATTATTCTGAACGTTGAAGTCCGTGATGGCGCCGGCACCGGCGCGGCCCGCGCCGTGCGTCGCGAAGGCAAGGTCCCGGGCGTCCTGTACGGCGGCGGCAAGGCGCCGGTGAACATCGCCGTGAAGATGAACGAATTCCGCAAGTCGCTGTACACCGGCAAGCTGCTGGGCCACCTGGTGACGCTGCAACACGGCGACGAGAAGCAATCGGTCATCGCCAAGGCCGTGCAATTCCACCCCGTCACCGACGAGCCGGTCCACTTCGACCTGTATCGCGTCGACGAGCACCAGCTGATCAAGATCGAAGTGCCGGTGCACTTCAAGAACCACGACATCTCGGTCGGCATGAAGAAGGGCGGCTCGCTCGAAGTCATCCGCCACACCGTCGAGCTGGCCTGCCCGGCCGACAAGATCCCCGAGGAACTGGTCATCGACCTGGCCTCGCACGACATCGGCGACACCATCCGCATCTCGGAAGTGAAGCTGCCGGAAGGCGTGAAGCCGGCCACCGACCGCGACTTCGTGATCGCGACCCTGAAGGCCTCGTCGGCCGCTCAGTCGGACGCCGGCGACACCACGGCCGAAGCCTAATCCGCTCGGTCTTCGGATCGAACCGATCTAAGAGACGGGCGGGCCTTCGGGTCCGCCCGTTTTCGTTTGTCCCTCCGAGATCCAAGCGATGCTGATCCTCGCCGGCCTGGGCAATCCCGAGCCCAAGTACGAGAAGAACCGCCACAACGTCGGCTTCATGGCCGTCGACGCCCTGGCGCGGAAATGGGGCACGGCCCCGTGGCGCGCGCGCTTCCAGGGCCTGGCCTGCGAGGGGCAGGTCTCGACCCCCGACGGCCCGGTCAAGCTGCTGCTGCTCAAGCCCAAGACCTACTACAACGAGAGCGGTCGCGCCGTGGGCGAGGCGATGAAGTTCTTCAAGCTGGCGCCCAGCGACGTCATCGTCTTCCACGACGAGATCGACATGGCGCCGGGTCGCTTCCGAATGAAGTCGGGCGGCGGGGCGGCGGGCAACAACGGCATCCGCTCGGTGACCAGCCAGGTCGGCGACGCCTTCCGCCGCGGCCGCATCGGCGTCGGCCATCCGGGTCACAAGGACGCGGTCATGCACTACGTGCTGGGCGACTTCCACAAGGTCGAGCACCAGTGGCTGGACCCGATGCTGGACGCCCTGGCCGACGCCCTGCCCTTCGCCGCCGCCGGCGACGACGACCGCTTCCAGGCCGAGGTCATGCGCCTGGCGCCGGCGCCCAAGGCCGATCCGCGCAAGCCCGGCAAGGCGGACGATTGACGCCGGCCGACGGGCGGGAGAAAGACCGAACGTAGAGTCCGGGGTCTTCGATGTTCTCGCTGCCGCTGCCGCTGATCGGCCTGTCGTTCCTGATCGCCATCGCCCTGTGCGTCCACGTCGTGCGCACGGGCCAGCAGATGTACTGGCTGTGGATCATCCTGGCGTTCCAGCCGATCGGCGGGATCGTCTATTTCGTCGCCGTGATCGGGCCCGAGCTGTGGGGCGGCAAGACGGCCCGCAAGATGGGTCAGGCGGCGCGCAAGGCGCTGGACCCGCAGCGCGAATACCGTGAAGCCGCCAGCGCCGTCGACGATGCTCCGACCGTGGCCAACCGCGTCCGCCTGGCCGTCGCCGCCACCGAGCTGGGCAAGCACGCCGAGGCCGAACGCCTCTACGCCGACAGCCTGACGGGCATGTACGCCGACGACGCCCAGCTGCTGCTGGGCCGCGCCAACGCCCTGATCGAGCTGAACCGCCCGGCCGAGGCCCTGCCGCTGCTGGAAAAGCTGGGCGAGCAGCCCACCGCCGGCCGCACGCCCCACACCATGCTGGCCCTGGGCCGCGTCTACCACGCCCTGGGCCGCGAAGAGCAGGCCGACACCGCCCTGGCCTGGGCCGCCGATCACTATCCCGGCTTCGAAGGCATCGCCCGCTACACGGTGTTCCTGGCCAGCATGGGCCGCAAGGACGAGGCCCGCGAGCGGCTGGCCGAGATCGACAAGCGGCTCAGCAAGACTCACAGCCACTTCCGCAAGGAAGCCAAGCGCTGGCGAGACCTCGCGGCGGCGGCGGTGGGCGGAGTTAACTAACGCCCATCGGCGGTGGTTGGACGTCGCTAAAGAAGCTGGCGAAAGCCACTGTGGCGGCAGATCGAGACCGTTAGCGACTAGGGGGCGGTGTCACCGCGGTGCAGTAGGGATAGAAGCATCCTTGGCTGCCGCCGAAACTGATCCACAGCTGCACCTCCTTCCGAGCGTCTCTGGCAGGCCGAGCGTCATCGGGTCGGAGTCTGAACTTGGGCAAAAGCCGCGCGGCCGCGGCGCCAAACCCCAAATTC
Source organism: Caulobacter sp. 1776 (assembly GCF_040545685.1). Taxonomy (NCBI): domain Bacteria; kingdom Pseudomonadati; phylum Pseudomonadota; class Alphaproteobacteria; order Caulobacterales; family Caulobacteraceae; genus Caulobacter; species Caulobacter sp. 1776. The sequence continues at coordinate 290,029 of NZ_JBEPMI010000006.1, read as the reverse complement.
CCAGGCTCCTCGCTTGTCCGCACGCAGTGAGCTAGGCCGTCATTCCGGGCGATCTTGCACGCGAACCCAACAACGCCACGGTTCGGATCGCTGGGTTTGACCTTGGCGAGGTCGTCGGGGGTGGGAGTAGCGGCCCAGGACACGTAACTTCCGCCTGGAACCAGTTGAGCTTGCCCAAAAGCACCGGACGCGGCCGGATCTTGAGTTGCGAGCATTGCTACGAAGACCAACGCAAGCATCATGCACCTATGCGGCTCGCTCTATATCTACAGCTTTCAGTTAACCACAAGGGCCGATGGCGTCGCGGATCTCGATAGCGCGCGTCAGAACCGCCCGCTTCTGAAATCCTCGAACGCCTGCACGATCTCCTCGCGGGAGTTCATCACGAACGGGCCGTGCCAGAAGACCGGCTCGTCGATCGGGCGGCCGGCCAGCAGCAGCACCCGGGCGTCGGTGATCGCCTCGACCACCACCGTGTCGCCCTGGCCCAGGAAGACGCCCGACAGCGCGTCGATCTTGCCGCCCGCCACCCGGACCTGGCCCTCATAGACGGCCAGCATGGCGTTGCGGTCGGCGCCGACCGGCTCCTCGAACCGCGTCCCGGCCGGCAGCACGACGTCGAAATAGAGCGCGTCGACCGCGCCCCCACCGATCGGCCCCGCTGTTCCGCCGTCGGTGACCCCTGAGATCACCTTGACCGAGACGCCCCCGTCGCGGGTCTCGACCGGGATCGCGTCGCTCTCGAACTCGGAATAGCCGGGCTCGCTCATCTTCAGCTTCGCCGGCAGGTTCACCCACAGCTGGAAGCCGCGCATGCGGCCCTCCGCCTGCTCGGGCATCTCGGAGTGGACGATGCCCTTGCCGGCCCGCATCCACTGGATGCCGCCCGGTCCGATCACGCCCTCGCGTCCGGTGTTGTCGCGGTGCCGCATCCGGCCTTCCAGCATGTAGGTCACGGTCTCGAAGCCGCGATGCGGATGGTCGGGAAAGCCGCCCATGTAGTCGGACGCCTGGTCGTTGTCGAAGCAGTCCAGCATCAGGAACGGGTCGAACATCTGGGCCTCGGCCGTGCCCAGCATGCGGGTCAGGCGCACGCCGTCGCCGTCCGAGGCGGGCTGGCCTTTCACGATCTTCACGACGGGTCGAATGCTCATGGGGAGCTCCTTTCGCCGATCGATATCGGGCCTTGTTACAGTTCCCGCAAGAGGGCCGCCAAATGGCGGGCCAAGTTCGCCTTTCCCGGCCAACCGTGCTAATCGCCCGCCCAACGAAATCCACGAGAGTTCCATGGCCCTTAAAGTCGCCATCGTCGGCCTGCCCAACGTCGGCAAGTCCACCCTGTTCAACGCGCTGACCCAGACGGCGTCGGCCCAGGCCGCCAACTATCCGTTCTGCACGATCGAGCCCAACACCGGCGAAGTCGCGGTGCCCGAGCCGCGCCTGGACGCCCTGGCCAAGATCGCCGGCTCCAAGGAAATCATCCCGGCCCGGATCACCTTCGTCGACATCGCCGGCCTGGTGCGCGGCGCGTCCAAGGGCGAAGGCCTGGGCAACCAGTTCCTAGCCAACATCCGCGACTGCGACGCCGTCGCCTTCGTGGCCCGTTGTTTCGAGGACGGCGACATCGTCCACGTGGAAGGCCGCATCGACCCGATCAGCGATCTCGAGATCATCGAGATGGAGCTGATGCTGGCCGACCTGGAAAGCCTGGAAAAGCGCGTTCCCGCCTTGGAGAAGCGCGCCAAGGTCGGCGCCGACAAGGAAAGCGCCAACACCCTGCGCCTGGCCAATATCGCCCTAGCTTTGCTGCGCGAAGGCCGCCCGGCCCGCGCCGCCAAGATCGACGCCGACGACGAGAAGGCGTGGCACATGCTGCAGCTGCTGACCTCGCTGCCGGCCCTCTATGTCTGCAACGTCGACGAGGGCAGCGCCGACAAGGGCAACAAGTACAGCGACCTGGTCGCCGAGCGCGCCGCCAAGGACAACGCCAAGGCCGTGGTCATCTCGGCCCAGATCGAGAGCGAGATCGCCCTGCTGGATGCCGAGGAACGCAGCGAGTTTCTCGAGACCCTGGGCCTGGCCGAACCGGGTCTGAACCGCCTGATCCGCGAAGCCTACAACCTGCTGGGCCTGCAGACCTATTTCACGGTCGGCCCCAAGGAAGCCCGCGCCTGGACCATCCATGTCGGCGACACCGGTCCGCAGGCGGCCGGCGTCATCCACACCGACTTCGAGAAGGGCTACATCCGCGCCGAGACCATCGCCTTCGACGACTTCATCCGCCTGGGCGGCGAAAACGGCGCCAAGGAAGCCGGCAAGATGCGCGCCGAAGGCAAGGACTACGTCGTCAAGGACGGCGACGTGATGCACTTCCGCTTCAACGTCTAGCTCTTCAGAACATCGGGCGGCCGGAGCGGAAACGCCCCGGCCGTTTTGCTTTGGCCGGTCGTTTGGCTTTGGGAGGTATGCGATGTCCGAAATGGTCACCCTGACGGCCGCGCACGACGGCTTCGACTTCACCGCCCTGCACGCCCAGCCGGAGGGTCCGCGCAAGGGCGGCGTGATCGTCATCCAGGAGATCTTCGGCCTTGATCGCTATGTCCGCGAGGACGTGGCCCGCTGGGCCGGGCGCGGCTTCGAAGTGGTGGCGCCGTCGATGTTCGACCGGGGCGAGAAGGGCTTCACCGCCGAGCATGACGAGGCCGGTTTCGCGCGCGGTCGCGACCTGGCGCTCGCCAATGGGCCCGACAACGCCATGGGCGACATCCAGGCCTGCATCGACTTTCTGAAGGATCGCGGACCGGTCTTCGTCGTCGGCTACTGCTACGGCGGGACCATGGCCTGGCTGGCGGCCGCGCGCTGCGAAGGCCTGTCGGCCGCCGCCAGCTACTATGGCGGCCAGGTGGCCGGCATGGCCAAGTTCGCCCTCGCGGCGCCGGTCATCGTCCACTTGGGCCGCAAGGACCCCCACATCCCCGCCGACGACGTGAAGGCCGCCATCCAGGCCGCTCATCCCGAGGTTCCGGTCCATATCTACGAGGCCAGCGGCCACGGCTTCAACAATGACGGCCGCCCCGAGTCCGACCTTGCGGACGCCGAGCTGGCGCGCCAGCGCACCGTGGCCTTCTTCGCCGCCAACGGAGCGTTTTGAGATGGGCGAGCGCATCACCCTGGCCGATCGCGACGGCGCCCCGTTCGCCGCCTATCACGCGCCGCCGCGGGAGGCCCGTCGCGGCGGCGTCGTCATGCTGCACGCCATCTGGGGCGTCACCCCGCACATCCGCGCGTTGGCCGACAGCCTGGCCGAGCAGGGCTACGACGTCCTCGCGCCCAGCCTGATGGACGCGGCCGACGCCGACTTCCCCAGCGTCGACTTGCGCCCCGAGATCCTCGACGCGCGCATGGCGATGGGCAAGCTGACCGGCTGGGGCGCGACCACCCTGCCTCGGGTCCAGGCCAGCATCGACGCCTTGGACGGTCCGGTCTTCGCGATGGGCTTCTGCTATGGCGGCACCACGGCCTGGCTGGCGGCCTGCCGCTGCGAGGGTTTGCAGGCCGTGTCGGCCTTCTACGGCGGCGACATCGTGGCCTATCGCGACGAGACGCCCAGGGTCCCGACCATCCTGCACTTCGGCAAGGCCGACGCCCTGATTCCGATGCCGGACGTCGACGCCATCCGCGACGCCCATCCTGACCTGCCGATCTACCTCTACGACGCCGGCCACGCCTTCGTGGCGCCAAGCGGCCATCACCCCGACAGCGCCCGTCTGGCGCTGCTGCGCACCTTGCAGCTGTTTCAGCGCTCGGGCGGGAGCAAGGGCGAGGTCTAGGGCTCGGGCGCCGGCGGCTGGCCCCTACTTCGGCGGGATCGCGCCCGCCGTCGGCCAGGCGCTGTCGCCGACCCGCTTGAGGTTCATCTCGAAGAATTGCACGGGCGGACGGCCGTCCATGATCCGCTCGCCAACCTCGCGCCAGGCGCCGTCCTTGACCACGGCGGTGTAGCGCATCGTCATCGGCCCGGCCGGCACTTCCCAGATGAAGCCATCAGCCGTGGGGGTCAGCTTGAAGTCGCCCGCGTGGCCCATCGCATAGGAGCGCATGCTGTAGGCGCCGGTCTCGGGCTCGAAGGCGATGATCCCGAGCGCGTTGAACCCCGTCGTGCCGTCGGCATTGTAGCCCCGCCCCTCGACCACCTTCACCGAGCCGCCCAGCAGCGGGCCGATCCGCTCGGCCTGGGTCACCTCATGCTTGCCGCCGGGCATGATGGTCCACGCCGGACCGCGCCAGACGCCATCCATGAAGGCCAGCTTCTTCATCGCCTCGGCCTGGGCGGCGATGCGCGGACCCGTATCGGGCGGCGTCTGGGCCAAAGCGGCGCTGGCGCCGTGCGTGACGACGATGGCCGCCGTGGCGGCGAGAAGCTTGCGGATCATGGCGATCCTCCCCGGGGACGTCACTTCCCATCTTAGGAAGCTCCGCTTACTTTGTTATACAAAGTTCTTGTCGTCAACAGGTCGCCGTTGAAGTTGACCTGATCTCGAAGCGCATACCGGTGCTTGTCGAGAGGCGTCGCGTAACCGTCACGGCTGAGCTAGGCTCGCGCCATGCGTCGTCGTGTTCCCCTGCTGGCCCTGTCCCTTTGCCTGACGCTCGCCGGCGCGGCGCGGGCGGGCGAGACGGCGTGTTGGTTCGAGAACGGCGCGATCGTCGCGCCAGCCGTGATCGCCGACATGGCTGGCGACTACGTCATCGACCTGTCGGCCCCGCGCACCCTGCTGCACGAGACCAAGGCCCAGATGGCCGGCATCACCGAACCCGAGCTGGTCCTGCCCGTCGAGGTCGCCGGACTGAAGGCGCCGGCCGTGTCGGTCAAGGTCGCGGACCTCGACGCCCGGGGCGCCGGCTTCGTCACCCCGATCGCCGGGGTCATCGGCATGGACGTCCTGGGCGGCCACGACGTCGAGATCGACTTCACCGCCTGTCGCGTCCGCATCGACCGCCCCTGGCGAGCGCGGCGCCAGGTCGTCCTACCGGTCGTGATGGTCGATGGCCTGCCCACGATTGAAGCGGCCGTCAGCGACGGCCCCACGGCCCGGCGCGGGGCCTTCGCCATCGACACCGCCTCACAGGCCATGGCGCGGCTGTCGACGCGCGGCGCGACGGCGACGGGCAAGCTGGATGCGTCCGCCCGCCACAAGGCGCCGGCGCGCCTTCGAGCGCTTTCGATCGGCGGGGTCCTGGCCGAGAACGTTCCCGCAACCCTGGCCGACGACTTGCCCGAGGGCGTCGCGGGGACCTTGGGAGCCGGCTTCTGGGCCCGCCACCGTCTGCGCCTGGCCGCCGACGCCCGGACCCTGACGGTCGCGCCCTGAGCCTTGCGCGGCACGCGCGACGACCGTATGGCTGGACGTTCAGACGCAGGAGAGCGCCTTTGATCGTCGTCACCATCACGCAAAGCCGCCGCCGCGGCGACGCGAGCCCCCGCGCCTGACGTCCGCCGCTCGGCCCGTCGCGCTGATCCCGGCGCGGTTTTCAAAAAGCCGAGACCCTTGATGCTTATCGAAGCCAAGACAGAAGACTTCGCCGCCCTGTCGCGCGGCGAGGCCCCCGCTTCCCTACGCCTCTGCGACAGTCCCGTCGCGCCGCCCGAGGTGCTGGCCATGCTGGCCGAGCTCGCCGACCGCATCCGCGCGGTCTTCGCCCCCGCCGCCTGGATGATGGTGGAGGACGGCGAGATCGTCGGCTTGATCTCGCCCACCCGGCCGCTGAACGCCGAGGACCGGAGCCTGCATATCGGCTACGGCGTCGCGCCCACGCGCTGGGGCCGGGGCGTGGCGACCCGCGCGGTCGCGGACCTCGTCGCCTGGGCCAAGGCCGATCCGCGCGTCCACGCCCTGACGGCCGACACCTCGGTCGACAACCCGGCTTCCCAGACCGTGCTGGCCCGTAACGGCTTCCAGGTCGTCGGCGAACGGGAGGACAGCGAGGACGGACCACTGATCTGCTGGCGCCTCGACGTCTAGCGAACGCCGTAGCGGGCGCGGGCGGTGTCAGGGCTCTTCCTGGCGCCGCCCGCGCTTGCCGCGCGCCACCTCGGTGGCCAGAGCGTCCAGCCGGTGGGACCAGAACATCCGGAAGCGGTCCAGCCAGGCGTCCATCTCGGCGAACGGCTGGGGATCCAGGGCGTAGAGCCGCCGCTGGCCTTCGGCCCGCACCGTGGCGAAGCCACTGTCGCGCAGCACCTTCAGATGCTGGGACACCGCCGCCTGGGTCAGGCCGAACTCGGCCGTGATCACCTCGACGACCGCGCCCGAGGCGTGCTCGCCGTCGGTCAGCAGCTCCAGGATCCGTCGGCGCACCGGGTCGCCGATCACGTCGAAGGCGTGCATCGGCCGGCTCAGGCCTCGCCGGTGTAGAAGGCCGCGGTCCGCGCCGCGGCGGCCTTGGCCTGTTCGGGGTCTTCGCCGCCGGCGACGTCCGCCTCGGCCCAGGCCGCGCTGCAAGCCCGCATCAACGCCTTGGCGTCGCTGGAGGCGTTCCAGGCCAGGAACTCGTCCTGCGACGGCTTCACGCCGCCCGCCAGATGAAAGGCCAGGCCCATCATCGCCAGGTCCCAGCCCACCCCGACCGCGCCGGGGCCGTAGGTCGGCCAGAATTCGCCGTCGGGAACGGCCTCGTGCTCCAGCCGCAGCTGGGTCCGGTCCTCGCCGTCAGCGGCCAGGGTCACCGTGACCCAGCTGACCTTGCCGCCGAACTCCCAGGTGACCTCCAGCCGCTCGGGCGGCGCGCAGCCGGTGATCTGGCCGCCGGCGTTACCTTCGAACTGGTAGCGGCCGCCCAGGCGCAGCTCGCCCGAGATCGGCAGGAACCAGCGCGGGATACGCGTGGCGTTGGTCAGGGCGTCCCAGAGGTCGGCGGGATCGGTGTCGTAGGCGCGGGTGGCGACCACCACGCGGGTCTTCTGGCCGTCGCGCTCGCGATCCTCGACCTGGCGCACCACGGCGCCGACATGGCCGATCAGGGAGAAGGTCATGGTCGTCTCCTTAGCTGGAGCGACTATGAAAGCCTCGACTTATATAAGTCAATCCTTGTATTTCGATGCGCGAAAAAGGCCCGGCGTTTCCACCGGGCCTTTCCATGTCTCGGCTCCGAAGAGCGTGACGTCAGTGCGACTCGTTGCGCCACACGGTCTTGTAGCTGGCGTACAGCAGACCCGAGAGCAGCAGCAGGTAGATCAGCACGGCGAAGCCGGTCTGCTTGCGCTCTTCCAGCTTGGGCTCGGCGGCCCACATCAGGAAGGCCGACACGTCCTTGGCTTGCTGGTCCAGGGTCGACTTGGTGCCGTCGTCGAACGTCACCAGGCCATCCTTCAGCGGCGGGGCCATGGCGATGAAGCCGCCCGGCGGGACGTGCTCGTGGCTGCCCGACCAGGCCGACGACAGGTCGCCGGGGAAATACTGGTTGTAGTGGCCGCCCGTCGGAACCTTGAGGCCAGCCGGCGGGGCCTTGTAGCCCGTCACGACCGAGTAGATGTGGGCCGGGCCCTCTTCGCGCGCCTTGGCCAGCAGCGACATGTCCGGCGGCAGGGCGCCGCCGTTGCTGGCGCGGGCCGCGGCTTCGTTGGCGAACGGCGACGGGAAGTGATCGGCGCTGGTGGCCGGACGCTTGATGGCGTCGCCGGTCTCACCGTCGATGTCGGCGACCTCGTAGTCCTTGGCGATCGCCTTGACCCACGGGTTGTCGTTCGAATTCGGATACTTCTCGTTATAGAACGGGCCGCCCTTGTCGCCGAGGTTGCGGAACGCCACCAGCTTCATCGAGTGGCAGGCCGAGCAGACCTCGCGATAGACCTTGTAGCCGCGCTGCAGCTGGGCCTGGTCGAACTTGCCGAACGGGCCTTCGAAGGACCAGTGGACCTCCTTGGCCGGCAGGGCGCCGCCGTTGGCCAGGGCCGGGCCGGCGACGCCGACCGTCAGGACACCGACCGCCGCCGCGAGTACCGAGAGTTTGCGGAGCATCGGGATCAACCCTTATGAGCGTCGGCCGACAGGGCCGGCGAGGCGATCGAGTCCGGAACCGGCAGGGTCTTTTCGACCAGGCCCAGGACCGGCAGCACGATCAGGAAGAAAGCGAAGTAGTAGAGCGACGCGATCCGCGACAGCCACACGAAGCTGTTCAGGTCCGAACCCATCAGCTGGAACGTGGTCAGGTGCGGGATCACCGGATCGTCGGGCAGCTTGGCGCCGCAGACGCCCAGGACGCAGCAGGCCACCAGGAAGAACACGAAGTAGATCTTCGCGGTCGGGCGGTAGCGCATCGAGCGCACCTTCGAGGTGTCCAGCCACGGCAGGGCGAACATGCAGGCGATGGCGCCGAACATGGCCAGCACGCCCATCAGCTTGTCCGGCACGGCGCGCAGGATCGCGTAGAACGGCAGGAAGTACCATTCCGGAACGATGTGCGACGGCGTCACCAGCGGGTTGGCCTCGACATAGTTGTCGGCGTGGCCCAGGGCGTTCGGCATGTAGAAGACGAAGAAGGCGAAGAGGATCAGGAAGACGCTCATCGCAAAGCCGTCCTTCACCGTCGCGTACGGCGTGAAGGGCAGGACGTCGGCCTTCGACTTCGGCTCGACGCCGGTCGGGTTGTTCTGGCCCACCACGTGCAGCGCCCAGATGTGCAGGATCACGACGCCCGCGATCATGAAGGGCAGCAGGTAGTGCAGCGAGAAGAAGCGGTTCAGGGTCGGGTTGTCGACCGCGAAGCCGCCCCACAGCCAGGTGGTGATGCTCTCGCCGACCAGCGGCAGGGCGCCGAACAGGTTGGTGATCACGACGGCGCCGTGGAACGACATCTGGCCCCAGGGCAAGACGTAGCCCATGAAGGCGGTGGCCATCATCAGCAGATAGATCACGCAGCCCAGCAGCCACAGCACTTCGCGGGGCGCCTTGTACGAACCATAGTACAGGCCGCGCAGCATATGGATGTAGACGGCGATGAAGAACATCGACGCGCCATTGGCGTGCATGTAGCGGATCAGCCAGCCGTAGTTCACGTCGCGCATGATGTGCTCGACCGACGCGAAGGCGCCTTGGGCGCTCGGCGTGTAGTGCATCACCAGGATGATGCCGGTGATCAACTGGGAGGCCAGGCACAGCGACAGGATGCCGCCGAAGGTCCACCAGTAGTTCAGGTTACGCGGCGTGGGGTAGTCGACGAACGAGTCGTAGCCCAGACGCACGATCGGCAGACGGGCGTCGAGCCAGCGCTCGATACCGGTCTTGGGTTGATAGGTCGAATGTCCGCTCATCTCGCTTAGCCGATCTTGACCTTGGTGTCGGTGAGGAAGGCGTATTCCGGAACCACCAGGTTCTTGGGCGCGGGGCCCTTACGGATACGACCCGAGGTGTCATAGACCGAGCCGTGGCACGGGCAGAACCAGCCGCCGTACTCGCCGCCGCCGAAGGTCGGGACGCAGCCGAGGTGGGTGCAGTTGCCGCCGACGATCAGCCAGTTGGACTTGCCCGGCTTGACGCGCGCGGCGTCGGTTTCGGGATCCTTCATCGCCGCGTGGTCGTCGGCGACGGCCTTGGCGATCTCGGCCTTGGTGCGGTTGCGCACGAACAGCGGCTTGCCGCGCCACTTGATCGTGACCTGCTGGCCTTCGGCGACCTTGGTCAGGTCGAACTCGGTCGACGCCAAGGCCCGCGTGTCGGCGGACGGGTTCATCTGGTCGATGAACGGCCACACCAGGGTCGCGGCGCCGCCGGCGGCGGCCGCAATCGCGGCGATGTGAATGAAGTCGCGCCGGGAGGGATCGCTCCCGTGTTCCGGCTCGGTCGTTGCGCCCACGGCGGTGTCGGCCACCTAGTCACCCTCTAATTCCGCCAGTCCGCGAAAAGCGGTCCGGCTTGGAGAAGCGCTTTTCAGCGCCATATCTTGCTCGACCCGCAAGCGGATCTCCGCCACAAGGCAGCGGTCGGATCGTCGTATCGGACGCGCGGACCAAGTCCGCAAGCCCTTTCGATTCGCGGCAAAGCCCCTGCTGCCCTTGTGGTTGGTTCGCTTATTATGCGTATCGCACTTTTTCAACCAGGCATTCCCCAAAACGTCGGGGCGGCCATTCGGCTCTCGGCCTGTTTCGACGTCGGTCTGGACGTCATCGAGCCCTGTAGTTTTCCGTTGGACGACAAGAGCTTGAAGCGCGCGGCCCTGGACTACGGACCACTGGCGCATCTGAAACGCCATGACAGCTGGGCGGCATTCCTTAAGGCGCCGGAGCGCGTTGACGGGCGCCTGCTGCTGTTCACGACTAAAGGCGCCACGCCCTTCCACAGGTTTTCGTTCGAACCCGGAGATACGCTGCTGTTCGGCAACGAGAGTCGCGGCGCGCCCGAGGAGGTCCACGCGGCCGCCCAAGGCCGGATCGTCATCCCGATCATGCCCGAGGCGCGGTCGATGAACCTGGCCACCACGGCCGCCATGGCGCTGGGCGAGGCCCTGCGGCAGACGGGCGGGTTTCCGTCTTCGCCGGAGCACTCGCCGAACGCGCTCTAGTGATCGCCGAAGTCGACGTCGCGCCGGGCGGCGACGATGGTCACGATGAAGCCGGCCAGGACGTCCAGCAGCACCATCAAGGTGATCAAGAAGAAGGTCGAGGTGGCGAAGGCCGGGAAGAGCAGGAACTCGACCAGGCACAGGATGAACAGCACCATCGACAGCGAGTGGTTGATGATCGCGATCTTGCGGCTGGTCGTCGATTTCAGGAGCTCGACGAACAGCACCACCAGGGACGCGGCCAGCAGCAGGTCGCCCAGGCTGACGGCCCACTCGGCCCGCGAGGTCATGTGGATGGTGAACAGCTTGTCGGTCATGCGGACGCTGGCGTCCACGGCCCTGAAGCCGCCCGTCAGGGTCAGCGCGACCAGATTGTAGATGATGACCGGCAAGGCCAGCAGCGGAACCGCGGCGAACATTCTGACTTCCCCCTTCGGCGGACCCCCACCGTGGTTAAGGCGTAGCCGCTTTCCTTGTCTCGGTGAAGCCGCCTCGCCTGTCGCGCGCTACGCTTCGTCCACGCCTTGGGGATTGCGGGCCCGCGATTGCAGCCACATCACGCCCAGCAGGTCCGAGACCGAGGCCTTGAGGCGGCCGAAGTTGGTGTATTTCGACACCCCGCTCTCGCGGTGGCGATGGTTCACCGGCTGGAACTCGACGTCGTAGCCCTCGCGTAGCATCAGGGCCGGGATATAGCGGTGGATGTGATCGAAGTACGGCAGGCGCAGGAACGCCTCGCGCCGGAAGGCCTTGAGCCCGCAGCCGGTGTCGTTGGCCGTGTCCTTCAGCAGGCGCTTGCGCACGCCGTTGCCGAACTTGGAGGCGAAGCGCTTGGCGTTGCTGTCCTGGCGCTTGACCCGCTCGCCGCCGACCAGGGCCAGGGTCGCGGGCCCGGCTTGCAGCGCCTTGGCCAGACGCGGGGCGTCGGCCGGATCGTTCTGGCCGTCGCCGTCCAGGGTGACGATGATCGGACCGCGCGCGGCCAGGATGCCGCTGCGCACGGCGCGGCTCTGGCCCGAGTTCTTGCGGTGGCCCAGTACGCGCAGCTGCGGAATCTCGGCCTTCAGGGCGATCAGGCGGGCCTTGGTGTCGTCGCGGCTGGCGTCGTCGACGAAGATCATTTCATAGTTTTCGCCCGCGAAGGCGGTCGCGATCTCGCGCGCCAGCTTCGGGGCGGCCTCGCCCTCGTCGAAGACCGGAACGACGACCGAAAACTCAGGGATTTGGGCGGCTTGAGAGCTCATCGCCTCCTCATACAGCAAAAGTCGCGACACGAAAGGATCGTGCTAAACGTGACCGCATGACGCTTGAATCACGCCTCGATGACTGGAGCCGGGGTTGGCGCGGCCCTGTGTTCGCCGCGCTGGTGGCGCTGATCGCCGGCCTGCCAGGCCTGTTCGCCATGCCGCCGCTGGATCGCGACGAGTCCCGCTTCGCCCAGGCCACCTCCCAGATGCTGGAGACCGGCGACTATGTCGTCATCAAGTTCCAGGACCAGCCGCGCTTCAAGAAGCCGGTCGGCATCCACTGGCTGCAGGCCGCCAGCGTCAAGCTGTTCTCCGACGCCGAGGACCGGCGGATCTGGGCCTACCGCATCCCGTCGCTGCTGGGCGCCATGCTGGCCGCGGCCGCCTGCGCCTGGGGCGCGGCGGCGCTGTTCGATCCGCGCACCGGCCTGCTGGCCGGCGCGATCCTGGGATCCAGCTTCCTGCTGTCGTCCGAGGCCTTCATCGCCAAAACCGACGCGGCCCTGTGCGGGACCACGACCCTGGCCATGGCGGCCCTGGCTCGTATCTACGCCGCCCACCTGAGGGGCGAGGCGTCGAACAAATGGACCAAGCTCGCCTTCTGGATCGGCCTGTCGGCCGCCGCCCTGATCAAGGGCCCGGTCGGCCTGCTGGTGGCGTTCTTCGCCCTGGTCGGCTTGGGCGTCTGGGACCGCAAGGCCGCCTGGATGAAGGACCTGGGTTGGACCTGGGGCCTGATCCTGTTCGCCGCCGTCGTCCTGCCGTGGGCGATGATGATCACCGTGGCCACCGACGGCGCCTTCTGGGGCGCGGCGGTGGGCGGCGACCTGGCCCCGAAACTGGCTGGCGGCCAGGAGGGTCACGCCGGTCCGTTCGGTTACCACGCCCTGGTCGCGCCGATCCTGACCTTCCCCGGGACCCTGCTGTTGCCGGCCGGGCTGGCCCTGGCCTGGACCGGCCGCCGCGAGCCGGGCGTTCGTTTCGCCGTCTGCTGGCTGGTCCCGACCTGGCTGATGTTCGAGATTCTGCCAACCAAGCTGATCCACTACGAACTGCCAGCCTACGGCGCCCTGGCCATGCTGATGGCGGCGACGGTCCGCGCGCCGCTGGGCAAGCTGGTCCGGCGGATCGGCGCGGGCCTGTCGGTCTTTGCTGGGCTCGTCCTGGCCGTCGTCGCCATCTATGGCCAGGCCCAGTTCGGGACCGGCGCCGACCTGGCCTGGACCGTGCTGGCCGCCGGCCTGGCGCTTGGCGCGGGGATCGCCGGCGCGGTGCTGCTGCTGCGCCATCACTCGGCCCGAGCCTTGGTCACCGCCGGCGTGCTGGGCATCGGCGCCCACGTCGCCTTGACCGCCGGCCTGCTGCCGCGCCTGGAGCCATTGTTTCTGTCCAAGGACGTCGCCGACGCCCTGGACCACGCCAAGCTGTCGCCGCGCTCGGGCGCGGCCGGACCGGTGGCGGTCACCGGCTATTCCGAGCCCAGCCTGATCTTCCAGCTCGGCACCGCCACCGAGTTGACCGACGGCGAAGGCGCGGCCCAAGCCATCCTCGAGGGCCGCCCAGCCGTGGTCGAGGGCCGCGAGGACAAGCCGTTCCGCGACGGCCTGGCGGAACAAGGCCTGACGCCCCGCCCCGTCGCCGTAATTCCGGGCCTGAACTATTCCGACGGCGATCGGGAGCGGCTGACCATCTATCGCGGCGAGCCGCAAGTCCCGGAGCCGGACGACGCCGAAATCCCTGAAACGTCGCCTCCGGAGACCGCGCGATGAGCCGTTTCATCCAGATCGTCGAGGTCGGGCCGCGCGACGGCCTGCAGAACGAGAAGTTGTCGCTGTCGGTCGAGGAAAAGCTCGACCTGATCCGCAAGCTGGAGGCCGCCGGCGCCAGGCGCACCGAGGTGGTGTCGTTCGTCAATCCCAACCGCGTGCCGCAGATGGCGGGCGCGGAGGAGATCATGGCCGCGCTGCCTTCGGATCTGGTCCACTCGCGGATCGGCCTGGTGTTGAATATGCGCGGCTGGGAGCGCTGCGTGTCGGCCCTGTGCGACGAGGCCAATGTCGTGGTCTGCGCCTCGGACGGCTTCGCGACCCGCAACCAGGGCTCCACGGTGCGCCAGCAGGTCGAGACCCTGGCGGCGATCGTCGAGCGCCGAGCGATGGAAGGCGGCCCGCCGATCACCATGACTCTGTCGGTGGCCTTCGGCGATCCGTTCGATGGCGAGGTGTCGCAGGACCAGGTCGTGGCCATCGTCCGCGAAGCCGCCGCCCTGGGCGTGCCCGAGATCGCCCTGGGCGACACCATCGGCGTCGCCGATCCCTGGACCGTCCGCCGACGGATCGAGGCCGTGCGCGCCGCCGCCCCGGACGCGCGCCTGCGCATGCATTTCCACGACACCCGCAACACCGGCCTGGCCAACGCCTATGCCAGCGTCGAGGCCGGCGTCGACGTGCTGGACGCCTCGGTCGGCGGCCTGGGCGGCTGTCCGTTCGCGCCGAACGCCACCGGCAACATCGGGACGGAGGATCTCGTCTACATGCTGGAACGGGCCGGCTTCGAGACCGGTTATGACCTGGCGGCCTTGATCGAGATCGGCCGCGAGATCAGCGCCAAGCTGGGCAAGGCGCCCGCCTCGTCCCTGGCCCGCGCCGGAGGTTTCCCCGCATGATCCGCTTGGCCGCCCTCGCTATCCTCGCCTTGAGCGCCTGCGCGGCCGCGCCGGCCATCGAGGCCCAGGCGCCTCGCTGCGACGTGACCCTCAAGTTCGCCAGCTACGGTGCGGGGATCGACCGCGAGTTGGCCGACAAGGTCGCCGCGGCCGTGAAGGCCGATCACGACGTCGCCCGCTCCGAACGCAAACCCTGGGGCCGCGAAGGCGAATTCGACCAGTGCCTGACGGCGAAGTCGGGGCGGGATGTTAAGGCGATGTTCGAGCGTTACCGCGCGATGCTACCGGCGAAGAGCCTGAAGGCCCCGACCTCGATCGAGGGGCCGGACGGCCTGCGGTTCGAAACGATCGGGCCGATGTGACCACGTCGTGGTCATCCCGGCGAAAGCCGGGATCCAGCGCGAGACTCTCGGCGCCCTGGGTGGATCTGGGCCCCGGCTTCGCCGGGGAGAGCGGGACGGGTTAGATCGGCCGGCCCGTCAGCTTCCACAGCAGCGGGCGGCATACCGACATCAGCATGATGGCCGGGGCCAGCAACACCGCCGCCGCGAACAGCTGCAGACTGTCGGCGCGCTTGATGAAGTAGCGGGTCAGGCCCACGCCCTTGTGGAACTCCACCTTGACGGGGTGCTCCAGGCTGGTGTGGCCGAGATGGACGACCTGGGCCTTGGGCTGGAACAGCACTTTGCCGCCGGCGCGTCGGGCGCGCCAGCACAGGTCGATGTCTTCGACATGGAGAAAATAACCCTCGTCGAAGCCGCTCAGGGCCTCGAAGTCGCCGCGGCGCATGGCGAAGCAGGCCCCGGAGATGGTCGGCATCGGCACCGGGCCGCGCGGCACGGGTTCATGCTCGCGATGGATCTCGAAGCCGGCCAGCTTGGGATAGCGGCGGGTCAGCTGGCCGAAGCTGAGCACGGTGCTCATCGGCGTGACCTCGCCGCGACGACCGCCGCGCTGTTCGGAGCCGTCGACGTTCAGCACCCGCGCCCCGACAATGGTCGGCGTCGGTTGACCCTTGAAGGCCGTGACCAGAGCCGCCACGCAGCCGATCTGCAGATTGGCGTCGGGATTGAGGAAGACGATGTAGTCGCCGCCCGCCGTGCTGGCGCCCATATTGGCGCCGCGGGCGAAGCCGATATTGCCGTGGCCTTGCTTGAGCACCACGCGCGGCTCGGTCAGCGCCAGCGACCGCAGCATGTCCTCGTCCTGCGGCGAGGAGCCGTTGTCGACGATGACGAACTCGTCGACCAGCGGCTCGGCCAGGACGTGCTTGATGCTTTCGAGCAGGGCCTCTCCCGTCCAGTAGACGACCATGACCACGGAAACGTTCGGACGAGCCGGACGCGCGCCAAGGGACAAGGTCGATACGGACGGGAGAATGCTGTTCATCAGGCGGTCGCGGCCTCGACGACGAGTTTGGCCGATGCGCGCGTGCGCGCGATATCGGGCGGCGTGGCGTCGGCGCTCAACACGCGGAGCGCTTCTTCCAACGGCAGGATGTTCTGTCCCTCGCCGCCGAGGCGACGAAGAGCCAGTTGCCCCGTTTCCGCTTCCTTACGTCCGACCACCGCGATCACTGGCACCTTGGCGAGACTGTGCTCGCGAATCTTATAGTTAATCTTCTCATTACGCAGATCCACTTCCGCGCGCATCCCCAAACCGGTCAATCTCTCGACGACCTCCCGCGCATAGTCGTCCGCGTCGGACGTGATCGTGGCCACGACCACCTGCGTGGGCGCTAGCCACACTGGCAGCGCGCCCGCGAAGTTTTCCAGCAGGATGCCGATGAAACGCTCGAAGGACCCCAAGATCGCCCGGTGAAGCATCACTGGACGTTTTTTTGAACCGTCCTCAGAAACGTACTCCGCGTCCAGTCGTTCCGGCAAAACGAAATCGAGTTGCAGCGTGCCGCATTGCCAAACTCGACCAATGGCGTCCTTCAACGAAAACTCTAGCTTCGGGCCGTAGAAGGCGCCTTCACCTGGCTGAAGCACCAAGGTTTCACCCGCCGCCTCCGCGGCTTCCGCCAGAGCGGCCTCGGCCTTGTCCCAGACCTCGTCCGTACCGGCGCGCAGTTCCGGACGCGTCGAGAACTTGGTGTCGGCCAACGTCATGCCCAGGTCGTTATAGACGCTGCGCAACAGTTCGATGAACCGGGCGCTCTCCTCCGTGACCTGTTCTTCCCGGCAGAAGATGTGAGCGTCGTCCTGCGTGAAGGCGCGCACCCGCATGATGCCGTGCATGGCGCCCGAGGGCTCATAGCGGTGGCAGGCGCCGAACTCGGCCATGCGCAGCGGCAGCTCGCGATAGCTCTTCTGGCCGACATTGAAGATCTGGATGTGGCCGGGGCAGTTCATCGGCTTGACCGCCAGGATCTCGCCCTCGGCGCTCTCGCACATGAACATGGCGTGGCCGAACTTCTCGGCGTGGCCCGACTTCTCCCACAGGCTCTTGTCGAGGATCTGCGGCGTCTTCACTTCCTTGTAGCCGGCCGCGTCGAGGCGGCGTCGCATATAGTCCTCGAGCACGCGATAGAGGGCCCAGCCCTTGGCGTGCCAGAACACCATGCCCTTGCCCTCTTCCTGGATATGGAAGAGGTCCATCGTCTTGCCGAGTTTGCGGTGGTCGCGGCGCTCGGCTTCCTCGATGCGCTTCAGGTGCGCTTCCAGGTCGGCTTCCGAGGCCCACGACGTGCCATAGATGCGCTGGAGCTGGGCGTTGTTCTGGTCGCCGCGCCAATAGGCGCCGGCTAGCTTCGTCAGCTTGAACGCCTTGCCGACGTGCTTCGTCGACGGCAGGTGGGGACCGCGGCAGAGGTCCTTCCAGTTGCCCTGGCGATAGACCGTGATCGTATCCGTACCCGGCAGGTCACGGATGATCTGGGCCTTGTACTGCTCGCCGATGCCGTCGAAATGGGCGATGGCCTCTTCGCGGTCCCAGACCTCGCGCGTGATCTTCTCGTCCCGGTCGACGATCTCCTTCATGCGCTTTTCGATCTTTTCCAGATCGTCCAGGCTGAACGGCTCGTCGCGGGCGAAGTCGTAGTAGAAGCCGTCCTCGACGTTCGGGCCGATCGTCACCTGGGTGCCGGGGAACAGTTCCTGCACGGCCTCGGCCAGCACGTGGGCCGTGTCGTGGCGGATCGTGTCGAGCGCCTCGGGCGACTCGCGCGTCAGGATCTCGAACTTGCGCTCGCCCGTCAGCAGGTCCGGCGTCAGCGGACGATCCAGGTCCAGGACCTGGCCGTCCAGTTTGATCAGCAGCGCCTTCTTCTCGAGGGACTTGGAGATGGCGGCGGCGACGTCGCGCCCGCTCGAGCCGTCAGGGTACTGACGGGAGGAGCCGTCGGGGAAAACCAGGTCGATCATTCTTCACATATCCACTTGCGTGGCTGGTGTCGCGACGGCGGCGGGTCGTAGCCCGATCCACCTAACGGATTGCAGCGGCAAATCCGTCGCAACGCCAACCAGGAACCCTTGAGCGGGCCATGATCCTTGAGGGCGGCGGCCGCGTACTCCGAACAGCTCGGCGCGAAGCGGCACTGACGCCCGATGAGAGGCGAGAGCGTCAACTTGTAGGCCCGGAGGCCGAAATCGACGGTGCGGTCGTAGAAGGTCATGCCGGCGCGCGACTTATGTTGCAGTGCGGTTACACACGGCCCCGAGGGAGGGATCAAGCCGCGCCGGCGGTGCTAGTTCGCGTTTCGGAGACAGCTGTGGCCTTCCGGACAGCCTCCACCGTCGCTTCGAACGCCAGCAGCGTCGAGGCGTGACGGGCGGGATAGTCCTTGACCGGCTCCAGCACGGCGAGCTCCGCAAACCGGCCCGCGGGAGGCGAACCGTTCGTCTTAAGCATAGCGTGCAAGGAGTCCCGAGCCAACTCGATGTCGGAAAGTTCCGCCCCGACGACGTTCGCGCCCAGGATCGCGGCGGCGGCCTGACCCAGGGCGCAGGCCGAAACCTCCTGGGCGTAGTCGACGACCTTGCCGTCCTGGACCACCACGTCGACCGTGATCTTGCTGCCGCACAGCTTGGCGACCTTCTCGGCGCTGGCGTCGGGCGCGGCCAGTCGCCCGGCGCGCGGCATGTTGGCCACGAGCCCCAGGATCCTGGCGCTGTAGAGGTCGTCGATCATCGTGGCCCTAAGATGGGGTCTTCTGGCGTTCGGACCAGATCGCCTCCGCGCGGTCGCGCACGGCCTCGCCCATTTCGGTGAAGGCGGCCTTCAGCTTGCGGCGCTCCTCGCGGCTGACGAAGCGCAGCAGCAGGCCCATGAATAGCTCGCCGTTCGAGAACGTCGAATTGTTCGGCCCCATGTTCTCGATCTCCAGATAGCGGATCGCCGTCACGAAGCCGCCCAGGCGTGACGAGCGCCAGTGCAGCTGTTCGTATGGCACCCAGTCCTGGACGACGGGCTGGGTGACCTTGGCCGGCTCGCCCGGCAGGTGCTGCTCCAGCGTCAAGATCGTGCCGATCTTCAACTGTCCTTCGGCCTTGCGGTAGAGCGGGTTCCAGTGATGCCAGGTCGTGAAATCGGAGACCACGTCCCAGACGATCTCGGCGGGGGCCTGGACCCCGATGCGGTGTTCGACGGCGCGCTTCATGGGGCGGGACTTATCATCAACGATCCGCCTCCCACAATCCGCTCATCCCCGCGAAAGCGGGGACCCAAGCAGCGCTTCCGAGCGAACAACGTTCATGATAGGTTCTCACCATGGACCAGATGTTCGCCGTCTATATCCTGGCCAGCAGGCCTTACGGCACACTCTATTGCGGCCATACGGACGATCTTCCCCGACGGGTCTGGGAGCACAAGGAGAAGGTCCACAAAGGCTTCACGGCCAAGTACGGGGTCAACCGGCTCGTCTGGTACGAGATGGGTGACACGCGAGAGGGCGCCTTCGCTCGCGAACGTCAGGTCAAGAAATGGAACAGAGCGTGGAAGATAGAGCTGATCGAGGCGCTGAATCCGGGCTGGGCGGATTTGTATGAAACCTTGAACTGCTAGCCCGCGCCATCGCTCATTCCCCAATACCGCTCATCCCCGCGAAAGCGGGCACCCAAACCCGGTCGGCAAATTGAGCTCTACGTGAAAGCCCCAGAAGCGGACAGTTAGCTTGGGTCCCCGCTTTCGCGGGGATGAGCGAATTTTTGGGATCTGGGATTAGGCGAGGAAAACCGGTCCTAGTCCTTCATCCGCCACGTCGCCCCGGACGGGCCGTCCATGACCACCACGCCCAGCGCGTCGAGCTCGGCGCGGATGGCGTCGGCGGCGGTCCAGTCCTTGGCGGCGCGGGCGGCGAGGCGTTTCGCCAGCAGGTCCTCGACCTGGGCCTTCAGCTCGTCGGACGCATCGCCTTCGAACCAGGCGTCCGGGTCGGCCTGCAGGAAGCCCAGCAGGGCGCCGGCCTCCAGCAGGCGGGCCTTGTTGGCCGCGATGGCGACGGTGTCGCCGGCCGTCACGGCCTTTTCGATCAGGCTCGACACCTCGAAGAAGCTCGACACCGCCAGCGGGGTGTTGAGGTCGTCCATCAGGGCGGCCAGCGTTTCGGCCGGCGCCTCCATGGCTTGATCCATCGGCACGTCCTTGGCGCGGCGCAAGGCGCCGTACAGGCGGTCCAGCGACTTGCGCGACTGCTCGATCAGCTCCGGCGTCCAGTCTAGCGGCTGACGGTAGTGGGCCGACAGCAGCGCCCAGCGGACCACCTCGCCCGGAACCGTCTTCAGCAGTTCGTGCGGGATGATCACATTGCCCAGGCTCTTGGACATCTTCTCCCCGCTCATGTCGAGGAAGCCGTTGTGCATCCAGTAGTTGGCCAGGACCGGCAGGTCGTGGGCGCAGCGGCTCTGGGCCACTTCGTTCTCGTGGTGCGGGAAGGTCAGGTCGATGCCGCCGGCGTGGATGTCGATGGTCTTGCCCAGCGCCTTGTCGATCATGGCCGAGCACTCGATGTGCCAGCCCGGACGCCCCGCGCCCCAGGGGCTGTCCCACTCGGGCTCGTTCTCCTTGGACGGCTTCCACAGCACGAAGTCGGCCGGGTGGCGCTTGTAGGGCGCGACTTCGACGCGGGCGCCGGCGATCATCTCGTCCAGGTCGCGGCCCGACAGCTGGCCGTAGTCCGGGAAGGCCTGGGTGTCGAACAACACGTGGCCCTCGGCGGCGTAGGCCTTGCCGTTGTCGACCAGCTTGCCGATCATCTCGACGATGGCGCCGATATGGTCCGTGGCCTTGGGCTCGAGATCCGGGCGCAGCGCGCCCAGCGCGTCGGCGTCCTGGTGGTAGGCGGCGAGGTAACGGTCGGTGATGACCTTGATCGCCACGCCCTCGTCGGCGGCCTTCTTGTTGATCTTGTCGTCGACGTCCGTGACGTTGCGGGCATAGACTACCGCGTCCTCGCCATAGAGGTGGCGCAGCACGCGATAGAGGACATCGAACACCACCACCGGCCGGAAATTGCCGATGTGGGCGTAGTTGTAGACCGTCGGACCGCAGACATACATCGTCACCCGCTTGGGATCGGCGGGAACGAAGTCGCGCTTCTCGCGCGCCATGGTGTCGTGGATCTTCAGGGTCATTGGGTCGCGGCAACCTAACGTAACGGAGGTGTTGCCCCCGGAAGGGGCCGGCCCCATATAGCTAGGACGCGCTCCGATCACCATGTCTGTTTGGTGCGGGAGGCGCGACGGGTGGCACGCGTAATTCCGGGGCGACAGGCGCTCCGGCGCAACTCAGCCCGGGAAAACCTCCTCACAACATGGACGCACTGACCCGCGAGCGAACCCTGATCGGTCTTGATGACGCCGGTCTTGATCTTGAACCCGCCCAGCGCCCCACCAAAGACGAGGCCATGGCCGCCGTGCGGACCCTGCTGGCCTGGGCCGGCGACAATCCCGACCGCGAGGGCCTGCTGGACACCCCCGAGCGCGTCGTCGAGGCCTATGGCGAATGGTTCGCCGGCTATCACGGCGATCCGGCCAAGGAGCTGTCGCGCACCTTCGAGGACGTGCAGGGCTATGACGACATGGTCATGCTGCGCGGCATCGACGTGCAGAGCCACTGCGAGCACCACATGGCGCCGTTCCTGGGCAAGGCCTGGGTGGCGTACATGCCGACCGGCAAGGTCGTCGGCCTGTCCAAGCTGGCCCGCCTGGTTGAGATCTTCGCCAAGCGTCTCCAGACCCAGGAGACCATGACCATGCAGATCGCCGACGCCATCGAGGACCACCTCTCGGCCGCCGGCGTCGCCGTGCTGATCGACGCCGAGCACCAGTGCATGAGCACCCGCGGCGTTCGCCACCACGACGTTTCGACCATCACCACCCAGTTCCGCGGCGTGTTCAAGACCGACAAGGTCCTGCAGCAGCGGTTCATGGATCTGGTCAAGAAATAACGAAAATCGGTGTCATCCCGGACGGCCCTTGGGCCGATCCGGGACCCAGGAGCCGGCGCAATGCGGTTGCCCTGGGTCCCGGCTCTCCGCGCTACGCGCTCGGCCGGGATGACACGCCTTCGCTTTGAGCGGAGCCCTAGGCCGCCGCCCGGATCCCCTCGCGGATCTTGGCCACGCACGCGTCGACCGGCCGGTGGGTCAGCGTCACCAGCACGAAGCTGATCAGCATCAGCAGGTACCAGGCGCCCATCTTCTCGATCGGCACCATGGTCCAGCCGTCGCGCTGGCTGGGATAGATCCAGGCGCCGGCGAAGGTGCCGAGGTTCTCGGCGAACCAGATGAACAGCGAGACCAGCACGAAGCCCATCAGCATCGGCATCCGCCGGGCCGTCTGGTCAGGCGTGAACACGAACCAGCTGCGTCCGAACAACAGCGCCGACAGGGCGAACAGGCCCACGCGGATGTCGGTCACGTAGTGGTGGGTGAAGAAATTGGCGTAGATCAGCACCGCCAGGATGTGGGTGCTCCAGAACGGCGGATAGCGCTGGAAGGTGATGTCGAACAGCCGCCAGGCCCGGGCGATGTAGCTGCCGACGCAGGCGTACATGAAGCCGGTGAACAGCGGCACGCCGCTGATCCGCAGCAGGCTGGGCTCGGGATAGATCCACGAGCCGTGGGCGGTCTTGAACAGCTCCATGACCGTGCCGACCACGTGGAAGATGAAGATCACCAGCGCCTCGTCCCAGCGCTCCAGCTTCAAGGTCAGCAATGCGGCCTGGATGGCGATCGCGGCCAGGACCAGGAAGTCGTAGCGGGCGATGACGGCGTGCTCGGGCCACAGCAGCTTGGTGCCGACCAGGAGAGCCAGCATCAAGGCGCCGAACAGGCAGGCCCAGGCCTGCTTCAGCCCGAACAGCAGGAACTCGTAGGCGTAGCCGTTCCAGCGCGAGCGCCGCGCCCAGGGCCGGGCCCGGTCGTCCAGCGCCGCCACGGCGGTCTTGATGCGATCTTTCAGGTTCATCCCGCTCCCTCGGGCGCGGAAGCTAGCGCAGCCCTCTGGCCTGCGCCATATGTGGCGCCATGAGCACCGACCTGTTCCCCCAAGCCCACAGCAAGCACGACCTGGAGCGCGGAACCGCCCTCGCGCCCCGCTTCAACGCCGACGGCCTGGTCGTCGCGGTGGCCCAGCACGCCGACACCGGCGAGATCCTGATGCTGGCCTGGATGAACGACGAAGCGCTGAAACTGACGGCCGAGACGAACATCGCCCACTATTTCAGCCGCTCGCGCGGCGAGCTCTGGAAGAAGGGCGAGACCAGCGGCCAGCTGCAGGACGTGGTCGAGCTGCGGGTCGACTGCGATCAGGACGCGGTGCTTTTGAAGGTGCGGCCGCGCGGCGACGGCGGCGCCTGCCACGTCGGCTTCCGCTCGTGCTTCTATCGCGTTCTGGAAGATGGGGCGCTGGTCGAGCGGGAAGCGGACCTCACAAGAACGGACGGCCATGACCACGCCTGAAGCCCTGATCGCCTTCACCCTGGCCGCCGGCCTGCTGACCCTCACGCCCGGCCTGGACACCGCCCTGGTGATCCGCACCGCCGCCGCCGAGGGCCCGCGCCGGGCAGCGGGGGCGGCGATCGGCATCGGCCTGGGCTGCCTGATCTGGGGCGCGGCCGCTTCGTTCGGAGTCGGCGCGCTGCTGACCGCGTCGGAGCTGGCCTACACGATCCTGAAATGGGCGGGCGCGGCGTATCTGGCGTGGACCGGGATCCGGATGATCCTCAAGCCCCGCGACCTGTTCGAGCCGGGCGAGATGAAGCCCGTCGACGCCGGTCCGATCGCGGCGCTGCGCCGGGGCCTGCTGACCAACCTGCTCAATCCCAAGGTCGGGATCTTCTACGTCTCGTTCCTGCCCCAGTTCATGCCGGCCGGCGTCGATCCGGCGCGGTTCGGCCTGGTGCTGACCAGCATCCACGTGGTCGAGGGCCTGCTGTGGTTCACGGCGCTGATCGCCGCGACCGTGCCAATCGCGGGCCTGCTGCGCGAGGCCGTGGTGATGCGCTGGCTGGACCGCGTGGCCGGTAGCGTGTTCGTGGCCTTCGGACTGCGGCTGGCGTTGGAGCGGCGCTAAGCCTCCGTCAACGCCTCGACGCCGCCGCCGCTCGCCGGCGTCACCACGAACCGCTTCAACACGCTGGTCTGATAGGTCGGCTCGACGATCGTCGACACCGCCATCAGCTCGCCGGTCGCCTTGCCGTGCTCTAGGGTCAGCAGCAGGAAGCCCTTGGCGCTGGGATGGGCGTATTTCACCTCCCTGTTCCGCTGGACGAAGGCCTCGCCCAGCGGCACGCCGGGCAGGATGTCGCCATAGCCGGGCGAGGTCACCGAGGTCGCGCCGAACTCGGCCGCCACCCGGGTCTTGCCGGCGTCGTCCCACAGCTCGTTGACCCAGAACATGTGGCTGTCGCCGGCCAGCACGATCGGCCGGGCCTTGGCGGCGGTGAGGATGTCGTAGACCCGCTGGCGGTCGGCCGGATAGCCGTCCCAGGCGTCGAGGTTGGAGGGGATGTCATAGGCCGACATGGCCACGGACTTGGCCACGCGCTTGCGGGCGTATTCGGGCAGCTGGGCCAGCAGGCCTTCGAACTTCTCCGCGCCCATGGTCGCCTTCAGGTCCGGCGGCGCGACGCGGGCCATGACTACCTGGTTGCCCAGCACCTGCCAGGCCGTCCCGGCCTTGGTCGAGGCGCCAACCTGGCTGGCCAGCCACCGCTCCTGGTCCTCGCCCATCATCCGGTGCGCGCCGTCTTTCCACTTGGCGGTGAAGGCGGCGACGTCGGGCTTGCCGTCGACCACCGGCATGTCGTCTTCATAGTCCAGCTGGTGGGTGCGGGCGGTCAGTCGCGTCTCGACCATCAACAGGCTGGCGACGTCGCCGAACTGGAAGTCGCGCCAGGCGGCCTCGGGCAGCGCGCCCGGCCCGGCCTCGCGGATCGGCATCCACTCGTAATAGGCCTTCAGCGCAGCGGCCTTGCGCGTCGCCCAGTCGCCCTCGGTCTTGGGATCGTGGTTCTCGGCCCCGCCGATCCAGCTGTCGTTGGCGGTCTCGTGGTCGTCCCAGACCACGATCCAGGGCGCGCGGGCGTGGGCCGCCTGGGCGGCGGGGTCGGTCTTGTACTGGGCGTGGCGGCGGCGATAGTCGTCCAGCGTCACGATCTCGTGGATCGGATCGTGCGTGCGCGACTTGGCCACCGGCGAGTTCATGCCGTAGTCCTTGGGCGCGCCGCCGTATTCGTAGATGTAGTCGCCCAGATGCACCACCGCGTCGACGCGCGGCAGCTTGGCGATGGCGTCGTAGGCGTGGAAGTAGCCGTTCGGATAGAGGCTGCACGAGACCACCGCCAGGACCACGTCCTTGGTCACGCCCTTCGGCAGGGTGCGGGTGCGCCCCACGGGCGAGGTCAGACCGCCCCCCTCTTGGTTGGTGGTCTTGAAGCGGTACCAATAGTCGGTCGCCGGCTTCAGCCCCTGGCCGTCCAGGTCGTGCTTGACGGTCCAGTCGCGGCTGGCGCGGGCCCGTAGGCCCGTGGTCGTGCGGACAAGGGCCTTGAAGTCCGGGTCGGCGGCCACCTCCAGCGTGACGTCGATGTCGCCGGTGGTCGGCTGCTTGGGCGTCACCCGGGTCCAGAAGATCATGGACGTCGCGCCAGGATCGCCGCTGGCCACCCCGTGTTCGAAGGCCACGGGGCCCTTGTACCAGGTGATCGGGGCGGCGGCGGCCTCGCCAGCGGCGGCGCCCGAAAGGCCCAGCAGGCCCAGAACCTTGCGGCGGTCGATCTTCATCCCAGCTCTCCCTTTGTCGCCACGATGCCGTGTTACCGGCGGAACGTCACGCCCACGCCCATGAAGCGCGGTTTGCCGGCGATGAAGGTCGGGATGCCGAAGCTGTCGCCGGTATTGCCCGCGTCCTTCAGATAGCGCTCGTCGCCGAGGTTCTCGACGAAGGCCTCGATCTTCCAGCGGTCGTCGACGGCGCCAAAGCCCAGGCGGACATTCAGCAGGCCGTAGGCGTTCTGGAACTCGTCGACCTTGGTGTCGGGGAACAGGCCCGCCGACTGCAGGTCGGAGCGGTCGTTGTCGTCGTCGAAGAACATCTTCGAGCGCCACGTATAGGTCGGGGTGAAGGTCAGCTTGCCGCCCAGGGCCTCGCGGCTGAACGCGGCGCCGACCGAGAAGGTCTGGTCCGGCGACAGGCGGAAGTGGTTGCCCTCGCGCAGGCCGGTCTCCAGGCGCGCGTGGTTGTAGGCGTAGGTCCCGAACAGGGTCCAGAAGTCGCCGGCCTGCACGCGGGCCTCGCCCTCGAAGCCGTAGGCCTTGGCCTTGCCGGCGTTCAGGGTCACGACCTGGGCGCCCTGGCGGAAGCTGGTGGCGAAGTTGTCGTAGTCGTAGCGGAACACCGAGCCGGACAGGAACAGGCGGCCGCCGATCAGCTTACCCTTGGCGCCGGCCTCGTAGGAATCGACCACCTCGGAATCGACGACATTGAAGCGCGGCTGGCCCAGCGGCGCGGCTGGGGCGCTGGTCGAGATCACTTCCGGGCGGCGACCCCGCGCGAACGAGGCGTAGAGGCTGACATCCTCCGACGCGGCGTAGCGACCGACCAGGCGCCAGGTGACGCCGCTGTCGTCGATCGTCTTGGAGAAGGTGTCGCCATTGTTCGTCGTCGGCTGGGCGATCAGTCCGACCATCGGCAGCAGCGGATTGTTCACCGCGTTCGGCTGGGCGGCCAGGAACAGGTTCGTCGGGGTCGGCGCGGCCAGCAGGATGCCCAGGATCGAGCGCCCGTTCTGCACGCCCGAGCGATAGGCGGCCTCGCGATCCTCGCGGGTGTAGCGGACGCCGGCCGTGATCTCGAACTTGTCGGTCAGCTTGAACGTGCCGTCGGCATAGACGTCGTAGGCGGTGTTCTCGCCATAGTTGGCGAATTCCTCGCGGTGCACGGGCTTGAGGTTCGAGACCAGACCGGGCGCCAGGGCGGCGGGGACGCCGAAGCCCAGCTGCAGCACCTGGGCCAGATAGGCCGGGTTGGTCAGGAGCGCCAGCGGCTGCGGGTTCGGGCGGCTGATCCCCAGCGGCGTATTGCCGGCCAACAGGGCCAGCACGAGGCGCTCGTCCATCTGGCCCGGGATGCGCCATGAGCCGGTCTCATGGAAATAGTTGGCCCCGACGAAGCCCGAGAAGCGGCCGCCGGCGTCGTAGCGCAGGCGCAGTTCCTGACTCTGCTGACGACCTTGCGCGTCCTCGGCGAAGGTCAGGATCGGCAGACTGGAGCCGTCCGGATCGAACACCTCGTTGGAATGGAAGGCGCGGGTGGCGGTGATCGACGACAGGCTCAGGGCGTCGTTGATCCTGTACTCGGCCAGGGCCGTGAGGCCGTAGACCTTGCGGTCCAGGCCCAGCGGCTTGCCGCCCTCGAAGCCGGCGCCCGGCGCCAGGGTCGCGGCCGAGCCGACGTCGGTATTGCCCAGGACCTCGCCCGTGATCGGGTTGGTCGGGTTGAAGGTATGGCTCTTGAACGAGGTGCCGCTGGTGTCGTCGACCTGGTAGTTGCCGATCAGGTCGAGCTTCAGGTTCCCCGGCTCCAGGTGGTAGGCCAGGCGCACGGCCTTGGTGTCGGTCGAGTTGTAGGGGTCCCCGCCGGCGGCGTCCTTCACATAGCCGTCGACCTGGCGCGTGCGGGCGGCGATGCGGAACGCCGAACCGTCGCCGAACGCGAAATTGACCATGGTCTCGCCGACCAGGTAGCCGCCCGTGCCGCCTTCGGCCTTCAGCGCCCAGTCGAAGCTGGCCGGATTGGCCTTGTTCTGCACCAGGTTCACCGCCCCGATCAAAGCGCCGCGGCCGAATAGGGTCGACTGCGGACCCTTGGCGATCTCGACCCGCTCCATGTCGAACAGCTCGACATACGAGCCGCGCGAGCGCGAGATCGGCACGCCGTCCTGATAGATCGACACGCGCGCCTCGTCGGCGGACGAGCCGGAGTCCGAGGTGATGCCGCGCATCACGAAGCCGGAATTGTTGTTCGACTGGTTCTGGACCAGGAAGCCGGGCGTGAAGGCCGACAGCTCGTCGAACGCCTTGACGCCGATCGCCTCCAGGAACTTGCCGGAATAGGCGGTGACGGCGATCGGCACCTCGACCGGGTCCTGGGCGCGCTTCTGGGCGGTGATGACCAGCTCGCCCAGGTTCGTGGTCTGCTCGTTGTTGGCCGGGGCCGGAGCGTCGTCAGCGGCGAAAGCCGGAACGGCGGCGACCAGGGCCAGCAGGCTGGCGGTCAACAGCGTGGTGGTGCGAAAGGCGCGCATCGACTATCCCCCTCGAAACGATACTCAACTGGGCCGTAGGCACGGCGCGTGTCGAAGACGCGACGGACCTGTGAAGGAGCGATGAAACCCCCGGTGGAAAACAGGCTGGACCAGGCGGACGACAGGCTGGATGACGACGTCCTGGACGAGGGCGCCCTCGAACCAGGCGCCGAGACCGGCGAAGGCCAGCTGCTCACCGCCGACCTGCCCGAAGCCCTGGCCGGCCAGCGGCTGGACAAGGTGCTGGCCCCGCTGTTCCCCGACCTGTCGCGCGCCCGCCTGCAGGCGCTGATCGGCGAGGGTCGTCTGTCGCTGGACGGCCAGGCGATCACCGACGCCTCGCGCAAGGCCAAGGCCGGGACCTATGCCCTACTCGTACCGCCGCCGACGCCCGCCGAGCCCGAGCCCGAAGCGATCCCGCTGACCGTCCTCTACGAAGACGCGCACCTGATCGTGGTCGACAAGCCGGCCGGCATGGCCGCCCACCCGGCGCCCGGCAGCCTGACCGGCACCCTGGTCAACGCCTTGCTGCATCACTGCGGCGACAGCCTCTCGGGTGTCGGCGGGGTGGCGCGGCCGGGCATCGTCCACCGCCTGGACAAGGACACTTCCGGCGTCATGGTCGCGGCCAAGAGCGACGCGGCGCACAAGGGCCTGTCCGCCCTGTTCGCGACCCACGACATCGATCGGCTGTACATCGCCCTGACGCGCGGCGCGCCTACGCCCGCCAACGGCACCATCGAGACCCGCCTCGGCCGCTCGCTGACCGACCGCAAGAAGATGGCGGTGCTAAAGTCCGGCGGCCGCGAGGCGATCACTCACTACAAGGTCGAGGCCGCGTTCGGGCCGCGGGACAAGCCGCTGGCCGCCCGCGTCGCCTGTCGGCTGGAGACCGGCCGCACCCACCAGATCCGCGTGCACATGGCCAGCAAAGGCTCGCCCTGCCTGGGCGATCCCGTCTACGGCGCCAGCCAGCCGGCGACGGCGGTGCGCGAACAGATCGCGGCGGCGGGCCTGAAGCGTCAGGCGCTGCACGCGGCGGTGCTCGGCTTCGTCCATCCGATCACCGGTGAGACCCTGCGTTTCGAGACGCCCCTGCCCCCGGACATGGCGGCGCTGCAGGCGGGTCTGGAATCGCTCTGACCACGGACCTGCCGCCAAAATGGGTCAAGCTTGCGCCCCGGCAACAAAAGCGCCCTAATTGCGCTGGCTTGCCGCTCTAGACTGTCGGCCCTGTCATCGTGGAGCGCACCATGCGGCCCTATCTCGCGATCATCGCCGTCAGCGCCGCCCTGGCGAGTCCCGCCTTCGCTTCCGCGCCCGACGACGAGGTCATCGCCACCGCCCAGGCCAGGCCGACCGCCGCCGCCCTGGCCGCTGCGGCGGCCCAGGCCCCCGCGCCCGTCGTGACCACGGCCGTGAAGCCACTGACCACCCAGGAACAGATCGCCGCCTTCCTCGCCGCTACACCGTCGCCTCAATATGACGACGGCCCACGCGGCCTGCTCCCGGCCGATCGCGACGAGAACGGCAAGCGCAAGATCCACGGCGCGATGGGCGTCTCGGTCGGCACCGGCGGCTATCGCAGCGCCTATGCCAGCGCCCTGATCCCTGTGGGCGAGACCACCACGGTCGGTATCGCCGTCTCTCAGACCAATTTCGGCAAGAACGGCGGCTATCTGGCCGATCCGTACGGCTATGGTCCGGGCTACTATGACGGTTATGGCGGCTACGGCGGTTACGGCTATGGCCGGGGCCTGCGGGCCCGCGGCGGCGAGCATCAGTCGGTCGCCCTGTCGGTGATGTCCGGCGGACCGGGCCGCGGCGACGGCACGCCCGAAGGCTGCGCCCCCGGCTTCCGCGACGGCGGCCGCTATGTCGAGCCGCTCTGGGTCGAGGGCCTGCGCGACGGGGCTCATCCCTGCGCCGCCGCCGGTCCCGCTCGCTGATCGCGAGAATTCTGTTTTCCACGGCGGCGCTATTCGCTGATGTTTAACGGCTTGCGCGCCATGGTGCGCGCCTCGGGCGTCTGAGGCTTATTGATGCAGCCGGAAATCACCGCATACCGCCATCCCTCAACCGGGACGGTGACCTATCTGATCGTCGATACGGCTACGTTTCTCTGCGCCATTGTCGATCCCGTGCTGGATTTCGATCCGGTCACGGAGGCGGTCGACACCACCTTCGTCGACAAGATCATCGCCGACATCCGCGCCAAGGACCTGGGTCCGACCTGGATCCTCGAAACCGGCCTGCACACCGGCCACGTCTCGGCCGCCGGCCACCTGAAATACGAGACCGGCGCCTCGGTCTGCATCGGCGCCGGCGTGGTCGAGAGCCTCAAGCGCCTGGCGCCCAAGCTGGGCGAGACCATGGTCGATCTCGACGGCTGGGATTTCGACAAGCTGGCCCAGGACGGTGAGGCCTTTCCGATGGGCGGCGTGGAATTCACCCCGATCGCCTTGACGGGCCGCCTGCCCGGCGCGGTCGCCTATCGCATGGGCGACGTGCTGTTCACCGGCGACCTGATGCTGGCGCCCGGCGAGGGCGCGGGCCGCTGCGACGTCCCCGGCGCCGACCCTGGCAAAGCCTGGGACGACGCCCGCAAGTTCCTCGCCTTGCCGCCGCAGACCCGCGTGTTGCCGGGCGTCAGCGCGGCCGAGGCCAGCGAGTCGACGATCGCCGAAGAGAAGGCCGGCAACATCCAGTTGAACGACAAGATCGACCGGCTGGACTTCATCGCCCTGCGCACCGCCGCCGACGCCTTCCTACCCGATCCCATTCTGGCCTCGGCCGCCCTGCGCGTGGCTGTCCGCGCCGGCAAGCTGCCGTCGGCGCCCGAGAGCGGCCCGCGCTTCCCGGTGGTCGATCTCTCCAAGCTCTAAAGATCGTTCTCTTTCGAAACGGACTTGCGCCCCCGCCCGGTCGCGCGCATATGCTTCGCGCGCGAAACATGGGGAGACAATGGCCATGGCCGAGGATTTCAGCGCCGCCTTGACCGCGGGCCAGGCCGGCTCTCTTCCCGACCTTCTAGGCCTGCAATGGCTCGAGGCGCGCTCGGGCTATGTGAAGGGCCGTTTCGACGTCGACAAGCGCCACATGGCGCCCAACGGATTCCTGCACGCCGCCAGCGTCATCGCCCTGGCCGACTCGGCCAGCGGCTACGGCTGCATGGTCTCGTTGCCCGAGGGCGGGACCAGCTTCACCACCATCGAGCTGAAGTCGAACTTCCTGGGCACAGCCCGCGAGGGCGGCGTGGCGGTCGAGGCCAGGCTGGTCCACGGCGGCAGGAACACCCAGGTCTGGGACGCCGTGGTGACCAACGAAACCACCGGCAAGACCATCGCGCTTTTCCGCTGCACCCAGATGATTCTGCGACCAAAAGCCTGAGAGCCTGTCCACATCGGATGTTCCATCCGAAGCGGATAAACAGGCTCTCTTTCAAGAGTTTGGAGCATGGCGAGCGCCGAAACCGGCGACCACTTTCGGCTGCCATGCTCCAGGCGCGAAAAACCTGGGTCGAAGGGCTTGCGTCCCGGCGGCGACGCCGCTAGGTATCCCGCCCTCGACCTCGGGAGGCTCAAAAAGCCTCTCGGACCGGCGGCCTGGAGAGGTGGCAGAGTGGTCGAATGTACCGCACTCGAAATGCGGCGTGCCTGGAAGGGCACCGTGGGTTCGAATCCCACCCTCTCCGCCACCACCCCATCCGTAGAAATCCGCAGCTAGGCGCCGCCGACCCCAGCGGCCTTTGAATTCGCAGGTCTCGCGACCGCCGTGGGATCGTTGTCGAATAGCGCGCGCCGGCTAGCCGGACAGACCTAGCCTTGCGTCGTGAAGCCGTCGATGAACCCGGCCACTTCGCCGGCGGGCATCGGCTTGGCGAAATGATAGCCTTGGACCTGGTCACAGCCGTACTGCGCCAGCGCGGCCAGTTGCTCGGGATGCTCGACCCCTTCGGCGACTACCTTCATGCCCATGCTGGAGCCCAGATTGATCACCGCCCGGACGATGGCGTCGTCCTCGCGGTTCTGGACGAAGGACTTGTCGATCTTCAGGCGATCGACCGGAAATTGCCGCAGGTTGGCCAAGGACGCATAGCCGGTGCCGAAGTCGTCGAGCGCGATCAGCACGCCCGTATCGTGAAGCTGGCGCACCGTGTCACTGACCACGTCCGAGCCCCAGCCCATATAGACGTTCTCGGTCACCTCGATGGTCAGGCGGTCGGCCGGCACGCGCCAACGGGCCAGCTTCTCGGCGATTTCGCTGGCCAGCCGGCCGGTGCGAAACTGGCTCGAGGAGACGTTGATCGCCACCCGCCCGAACGCCACGCCGTCGTCGAGCCAAGCGCGCATCTGGGCCATGGCCCGCTCGAAGGCGACCTCGCCCAGTTGCAACGACAGATCGTTGTCCTCGAACGCGGCCATGAACGCGCCGGGCGGAAGAATTCCCTGCTCGGGATGGTTCCAGCGCATCAGCGCCTCGAACCCGGCCACCGTGCGCGTGGAGAGATCGACCACCGGCTGATAGTGCAGGTCGAACTCGCCCTGGCTGATACCCAGACGGACCTCGCGCAGCAGTTCGACGCGCTTTTCGACCTCGGTGCGCATCGAGGGCTTGAAGACCACGCTGCGATTGCGGCCGTCGTACTTGGCCTGGTAGAGCGCCACGTCCGCGTTCTTGAGCAGATGGGTCGGATCGGCGTCGGGGTCCTCATGGATGGTCGCGCCGATGCTGGCGCAGATGGTGAAGCTCTGGCCGGCGTGCTCGATGGGCGAGCGCAGCAGGCCCTGCAGCACCTCGATCGGACGCGTCAGATCACGCTCCTCCTTCAGACCGCGCAGGATGATGGCGAACTCGTCGCCGCCCAGCCGGGCCACGGTGTCGGTGGCGCGGAAGGCCCGCTTCAGCTGTCCCGCCAGGGCCTTCAGCAGCGCGTCGCCGGCGTCATGGCCCAGGGTGTCGTTGATGTCCTTGAAGTGGTCGACGTCGAGCATGATCAGGCCGAACATCTCGCCGGTCTGTTCGGCGGCGGCCACGGCGTCGTCATAGGCCCGCTGGAAGCCCGCGCGGTTGGGCAGGCTGGTCAGGGGATCGCGGAAGGCCAGGAACTCGATCTGGGCGGTGGCGCGTAGCGCCTCGGTGACGTCCTCGTGGGTGGCGACATAGCCGCCGGTGGCGATCGGGTTGTGAGTGATGCGGATCGTGCGTCCATCGATCAGTTCGACGTCCCGCGTCGCCGCCCCGCCGCTGAGGCCCGCCTCGACCGTGGCGGCGTAGAAGGCCGCCAGGCTCTTGGCCCCGTTGCCGACCCGCCGGCGATGATCGAGAATGGCGTCCAGGGTCGTTCCGGGCGCGCAGAGCGCCTCGGGCAGATCGTAGAGCCGCCGATAGGCCGTATTGCACAGGATCAGGCGCTTTTCGGCGTCGAACATGCAAAGCCCATGGGGCATGTTGCTCAGCGCCGCGTCGAAGCGCGCGTTCTGTTCGGCTTGCTGCCGGCGGGCCGCTTCGGTTTCGCGGGCCGCCAACACCGCCTCGGTCACTTCGCGTCCGACGACGATCAGTCGGCTATAGGCCGAACCGTCGCGCGGCCAGGGGCTCAGCTCGAAACTGAACCAGCGGGCGTGCGCCTTGACGCCGGCGGCGATCTCCACGCGACAGGTCTCCACCGCGCCACTCTGCAGGCAGGCGCGCGCGGCGTCGGCGAAGTCGGGACTCAAAATCAGCGGGGCGGCCTTCTGGGATGACGCGACCGGCGAGGTGATGGCTTGATCGAACCAGCTTTGGCTGAACAACAGGGGCTCGAGATCCAGGCCGAGCAGGGCGATGGGGACCAGCGCATCGCTCAAGGTGGCCCGCAACGCCGCTTCCGCGGGGGATGTGACGGCCGACCGCCGATCGGCGACATCCAGCACGACGACCTTGGAGCGCATGGCGAAAACCTTCTGTTTGCCCAACGCGGACAAAGTCGAGGGATCGTCGCTAATAAGTTGATAGCGGGGCGCTCGCTCGCCCGTGGTCAGATGTCGCACGAGGCCGACGCGTTGCCGCCGTCGGCGTCAGGCGGACCGGATCAGAGTCGAACGGATAGGTCTCCCCGGAACACGGCGCGCACCGGGCGGACGTGTGACCGCCATGGTCTGATCGAACCAGACATAGCCGTCGAACTGCCGAGACAGACGACAGGCCGGGTAATGGCGGCAACCGAGAGTCGAGCAAGCCCTGGCGTGGAGGTTCGTTCACGGCGACGAAGGCGCCCCGATACGGCGGGGAAGGCCGTCGGGCTAGACTGGAGCGGTCGGCGATTCGCGCGCCGCCCGCTGGACCGTTGATCATGACGCGCGCCGCCACGCCCCCCGCCGAAGTCGCCTCGCCGCTGAACGCGCTATTCCACGGCGACTTCCTGGTGTTGGCCGCGCGGTTGGCCGACGACAGCGTCGACGTCGTGATCGCCGATCCGCCCTACAACGCCAGCAAGGGCGGCGATTGGACC
The DNA here is from genome assembly GCF_040545685.1 of Caulobacter sp. 1776. Classification (NCBI taxonomy): domain Bacteria; kingdom Pseudomonadati; phylum Pseudomonadota; class Alphaproteobacteria; order Caulobacterales; family Caulobacteraceae; genus Caulobacter; species Caulobacter sp. 1776. The sequence goes on along the minus strand of NZ_JBEPMI010000006.1, from coordinate 255,315 downwards.
TGGGACGCCAAGGCCGGCCTGCCCGGCTTCGGCGGCGACTGGAAGAAGGTCGACCAGACCTGGGACGACATGTCCCTGGATCAGTATTTCGGCTTCACCCTGGCCTGGCTGGGCGAAGTGAAGCGGGTGCTGAAGCCCACGGGTTCGCTCTGGGTCCACGGCACCTACCACAACATCGGCGTCATCAATGTCGCGATGCAGATGTTGGGGATCGAGATCATCAACGAGGTCGCCTGGTACAAGCGCAACAGCTTCCCCAATCTCTCGGCCCGCCGGCTGACGGCCAGTCACGAGACCATCCTGTGGGCCCATGTCGGCAAGACCCGGCGCTATCGCTTCAACTACGACTGGGCCAAGGCGGCCAGCTTCCCGGAGGACCGCTTGAAGGAGGCCGGCAAGCAGATGCGCACGGTCTGGGACGTCCCCAACAACAAGGCGCGTGACGAACTGGCCCATGGCAAGCACCCGACCCAGAAGCCGTTGCGCCTGGCCGAGCGGATCCTGAAACTGTCGGCCGCGCCGGGGCAGGTCTGCCTGGTCCCGTTCGCCGGCGCGGGGACCGAATGCGTCGCGGCCGTCCGAGAGGGTCTCGACTTCATCGCCGCCGAGGTCGACGAAGCCTATGTCGAGATCGCCCGCCGCCGTTTGGCCGCCGAGGCCGTTCGATGAAGGAAAAGCGTCCCGGATCGGGCGAGGTCCCCTCTATCCTGAAATGGACGGGCAGCAAGCGCAGCCAGGCCGCTCAGATCGCCCGCATGGCCCCGCCGCACGCGCGCTATGTCGAGCCCTTCCTAGGCGGCGGGGCGGTGCTCTACCACCTCGCCGGCGACGGGACGGTGGCCAGCGACCTCTACGCCCCGCTGATCGGCTTCTGGAAGCTGGCCCAGGCGCGGCCCGAGGCGCTGATCGCCGACTACGCCGAGCAATGGCGGCGGCTGCAGGACGACTTGCCCGGCTACTTTTACGCGGTCCGCGATCGCTTCAACGCCGAGAAGCGTCCGGAGGACCTGAACTTCCTGATGCGGACCTGCGTCAACGGCATTGTCCGCTTCAGCCAGGCCGGCGACTTCAACAACTCGTTCCATCTATCGCGCAAGGGCATGCTGCCGGCCAGCTTCGCCAAGGCCGTCCAGGCCTGGTCGGCGCGGCTGCGAGGCGTCGACTTCGTGGCCCGGGACTATCGCGAGACCCTGGCGGAGGCCCGCGCGGGCGACTTCGTCTATCTTGACCCGCCCTATGCCGGGAACAAACAGCGCTATATCGGCGGGATCGACGAGGCGGCGCTGTTCGCGGCGCTGGACGATTTGAACCGGCGCGGCGTGCGCTGGGCCTTGTCGTTCGACGGTCAGCGCGGCGAGACCGTCTATCGGGCCGACGTGCCGTCGGATCTCTATCGGCGCAGGATGGCGCTGATCAGCGGCAATTCGGCGGTCGCCAAGGTGCTGAACGGGCCCATCGAGACCGTGTCCGAGGCGCTCTATCTGAGTTGGTAGCTAGTCCAGTTCGAGGGGCGGCCGATCATCGTCCTTGGGCGCGGCGCGGAACTTGTCGGGGTTCAGCATGGCCTCGACCCGCTTAAGCAGGTCCTGAGGCCCGAAGGGCTTGACCATATAGCCGTCGGCGCCGGTCTCCATCGCCTGGCGCACGGTGGCGAGATCGCCGCGCGAGGTCATCATCATCACCGCGGCCTTGACCTTCTGGTACTTGCGCAGCAGGCGCAGGACCTCCAGGCCCGTCATGCCGGGAATGTTGATGTCCAGCAGGACCAGGTCCCAGCGAGCCGTCTGCAACGCCTTGACGCCCAGCTCGCCCGTCGTGGCCGACGAGACCGTGTAGCCGGCCTGGCCCAGCACCAGTTCGACGAACTGACGCACGACCGGATCGTCATCGATCACCAGGACGGCGGCGGGCGCGGGCACGGCGAAACTCCTCAGTGCAACATCTGGGCGGCAGGCCGCGCCGACGCGTCGACGACAGCCAGTTCCGCCTCCCACTGTCGGGCGACCTCGATGGTTCGCGAGACGAGGCCGCGTGTCAAATCCAGCGCGGCGCGATGGTCGTCGCCCGCGTCGATCAAGACTTCCAGGTCGCGGCAGGTCTTCGACAGATCCAGGAAGCCCATCATGCCGGCCGAGCCGGCCAGGGCGTGGGCGTCCTCGCGCACGGTCTGGGCGTCGGCTTGGGCGAACCGGTTCTCCAGCTGGGCCAGCAGGATGGCCAGCAGCGAGCGGACGGCGTTCGGGCCCATCGACTCGACCAGGTACTGGCGGGCCTGGGCGCCGGCGACGTCCGTCGGTTCGGCCTCCACCGGCGCGGGGGCGACGCGAAGGAACATGTCCAGCAGCCGCTCCAACGCGCCCGGATTGAGCGGCTTGGTCAGGTGATCGTTCATGCCGGCCGCTTCGCAGCGGGCCAGATGCTCGGGCTGGGCGCTGGCGGTCAGGGCCACGATTGGAACGTCGGCGAAGGCCTCGCCGGAGGCGCGGATCGCCTGGGTGGCCGTAAAGCCGTCCATGACCGGCATCTGGCAGTCCATCAGCACGAGATCGTAGCGCCCCGCTTGCAAGGCTTCGATCGCCTGGACGCCGTCCTGGGCCAGCCCGACCTCGCAGCCGTACTTGCTGAGCAGGGCCAGCATCAGTTCCCGGTTCAGCTCGACGTCGTCGACCACCAGGATGCGGCGGCCGTCCAAACGCAGCGGCGCGATCTCCGGCGCCCGCTTGGCGCCGCCTTGGTCCGCACCCGCCGGCAGAGCCAGCTCGAACCAGAAGGTCGAGCCCTTGCCGACGGTGCTGTCGACGCCAATCTCGCCGCCCATCAGGGTGATCAGCTGGCGAGAAATGGCCAGGCCCAGGCCCGTGCCGCCGTAGTGGGCCGAGACCGACGAGCCGGCCTGGACGAAGCGGTTGAACAGGCCATCCAGCTTGTCGGGAGAAATGCCCGCCCCGGTGTCGACGATCTCGACCCGCAGACGGGGCGCGGCGTCGCTGCCGCCGATCCGCGTCAAGGTCGCGGTGACGCCGCCCTTCGAGGTGAATTTCACGGCGTTGGAGAGGAGGTTCAGCAGCACTTGGCGCACGCGCCCCACGTCGCCGATCACGCTCGCGGGCGCGTCGGCGTCGATCATGGTCTTCAGGCGCAGGTCCTTGGCCGCCCCTTGCGGTTCCAGCAAGGCGACGGTCTGGCGCAGCAGCTCGGCGGGGTCGAACGGCGCCTCGTGCAATTCCAGGGCCGCCGCCTCCAGCTTCGAAAAGTCCAGGACGTTGTCGATCACCGCGTGCAGGGCCTGGCCGGCGCCGTGCACCAACTCGACCCGGCGCTGGTCCTCGGCCCCGAGCCCCTGGCTCTCGGTCAACAGCCGGGTGAAACCGATGATGCTGTTCAGCGGCGTCCGCAGCTCGTGGCTCATATTGGCCAGGAACTCGGCCTTGGACCGCATGGCGGCCTCGGCGTCCAGGTGAGCCTGGGCCAGGGCGTCTTCCTGCGCTTTCTGGGCGGTGACGTCGCGGATCACGTCCAGGAAGCCGATCGGCTCGCCGCTGACCTCGTCGCGCAGCAGAACGGGATTCGACTCGACCCAGATCCAGTCGTTGGTTCGCTTATGGCGCACGCGCCAGCGCACCCGGCCGGCCGGGCGGCCGGCGACCAGCCCCACGAAGGCCTCGCGCAGCGTCTCGACGTCCTCGGGATGGGTGATGTTCGCGGGCGAGACGCCGAGGCGCTCCTCGGGCGTGTAGCCGATCACGGCTTCGCAAGCCGGCGAAACGAACGTCGACCGGCCCCGCATGTCGCTGGTGACGATGACGTCGGTCGCGTTTTGAGCCATCAACCGGTAGCGGTTCTCGATCGCCCGCCGAGCCGTCTGGTCCTGGATCTGGGCGATGAAGTGCCGAGGCGCTCGGTCAACGCCGCGCACCAGCGACACCGACAGCCGCACCCAGATCACCGCGCCGTCCTTGCGGATGTAGCGCTTCTCCATCTGATAGCGCGGGATCTCGCCGGCCAGCAGCTGTTGCAGGGAGGCGAGATCCGCCTCCAGGTCGTCAGGATGGGTGATGGTCTGGAAATCCAGCGCCAGCGCCTCGTCCGCGGGATAGCCGATGATGTCGCAGAAGTTCTCGTTCAGCTTCACCAGCCGGCCGTCCAAGTCGACCAGAGCCATGCCGATCGGCGCGTGATTGAACGCGTTCTCGAACAGCTCCTCCTGGGCTCGGCGCTCCGAGATGTCGTGCATCAGGGCGGTGAACTGCCAGCCCTCGTCGGTCCAGGTGGCGCTGATCGCCAACTCGATCGGAAACACCGTTCCGTCTCGACGAAGCGCGGGGACCTCGACCCGCCGGCCGATCATGTCGCTTTCGCCGGTCTCCATGAAGCGCTTGAGCGCCTTGGCGCGCGCCGCGCGCTGGTCCGGCGGGACGATCACCTCGCCGATCGAGCGTTCGAAGACGTCGACGGCGCTCCAGCCGAAGATCTTTTCGGCGTGGCCGTTCCAGCCGGTGATGCGCCCCTTGCCGTCCATCGTGACGATGGCTTGGTGGGCATGGGCGACAATGTTGTCGAGCCGCGCCTCGTTGGCGCGCACGATCTGCTCCAGCCGGCCGCGTTGCTGGGCTTCCCAAGCCCCCCGCTCCAAGGCTTCAGTCTTCTCGGCCAGCAGTCGCTCGCGCTGATTGGCCTCCAGCTGGCGCGACATCTGGGCGCCCAGCATCGAGGCCAGGACCCGCAGGATGTCGAGGTCGTCGTCGCCGAACGCACCCTTGCGCTCGGAGAACACCTTCAGCACGCCCAGGACCTCGGCCGCATGGGTCAGGGGCGCGCAGACCATCGATCCGACTCCGACTCTGACGCAGGCTTCGCGATCGACCCGCGGGTCGGTAAGCGCGTCGTCGCAGATCAGCACTTCGGCCTTGGCCACGCAGAGGCCCGAAAGGCTGTTGGCGGACGCCAGACGGGTCCCGATCAGGGCCTTGTCGGTGGCGGCGCGGTAGACCAGGTCAGCGCCGTCGATCAGCTCGACGATCGCCCCTTTCGCCCCGGTCAAGTCGGCCAGGGTCTCGACGATGGCTTGCATGAAGGCGTCGAGGCCCAGGCCGGCCTCCGCGAGCCCCGCCTGGGCCGAGGCCAGGCGGGTCATGCGGTCGAGGCGCGCGCGCAGAACGGCGACGTCGTCTTCGGCGATCTCTGCGGCCATCACGGTCTTTCGGCTTCGCCCGGGAGAGGGCGGGCCGCCTATCCGTCCCGCAAAAGCGTGAAGAGCGGGTTATCCACGTCTCGTGCAACCTGCGGCCTCTGGACCGTCGCCCGGCAGACGGCAAGGCTGATTTCCGACGCGCGTAGGGCGTCGAAAGCCATGTGAACCGATGCAGCCAGTCACCGGCCCGCCCTCGATCTATGTCGTCGACGACGATCCGCTGATTCTGGCCTTTCTCCAGACGGCCCTTGCCCCGCGAGGCTATGGCGTGGAGCTGTTCGAGACCGGCGCGGCCCTGCTGGGCAAGACCAGAGTCCGGGTTCCCAGCCTGTTCGTGGTCGATGTCCGCCTCCCCACGACCGACGGAATCGAGCTGGTCCGCGCCCTGCGCTCCATCGACGCATGCGCCGAGATCCCGATCCTGATGCTGACCGGCGAAGGCCGCCTGGACCGTATCGTCATGGCCATGCAGGCCGGCGCCAACGGCTATCTGATGAAGCCGTTCTCACCCGAGCAGATCGTCGCCAAGGTCCGCGACCTGACGCGCTAGGCGGCCTCATAGCGATAGAAGGTGTTGACCGTCAGTCTGCCCGCGCGCGGATCAAGGCTGACCGGCGCATCCGGCAGGATCCCGGCGTGCAGCAGGCGGCTGGGATAGACCACGATCCGGTTGAAGACGGCTTCGACCGCGCCGATCTTCTCGAACAGCGCGTCGGAGCCGGTGATGTAGCCCGGAGCGATCGGCGCGCGCTCGATCTGGCCGCGCAGGGCGGCGAAGTAGATCTTGGCGTGGTCGGGATCGACGATCTCCAGCCCGGTCTCGCGATGCCGGTAGAAGGCCGTGCCGCCGTGCTCGGGCCTGCACAGATAGTGCAGGATGGCCAGTTGGTTGGGCTCGGGCGTGTCGATGTGCGGCAGGCGCTGGACCGGCGTGGCCTCGCTGGCCGGCGTCACGGCCATGGAGAGCGCGCAGGTCACCCCGGCCCGGCCGCCTTCCGGCGCCCCAAACACCTCGGCCATGTAGGGACGCAGCGCCCGGACCAGCGCCTGGACATAGGCGGGCGGCGCGGGGGCGCGGACGCCGGGATAGAAGTTCGCGCCCGCCTTGACGGGGGCCAGCACGGCGAACTCGGCGGCGTGATCGACCAGGACCTGGCCGCCCGTCAGCAGGTCGTCGACGATCAGCACCCGCGTCTCGGCGACCCCGACGGTCAAGATCTCGACGCGCGGATCGGGCCGCGCCTCGAAGATCGGGTCGCTCACCGCCGCACGGTCTCGGCCGCCTCGGCCATGGCCTGGTCGGGAGCCTTGCTGGAGAAGCCGCGGGCATGGACCTCGTTCAGCAGCGCGCGGTGATCGGGCAGGCTGGACGCGGCGCGTTTGCCGGCCTCCTGCACGCGGGCGAAATCGGCGCGGGCCAGGTCGACGTGGACGTGGGCGGCCGGATCGATCGTCGTCGGATAGCCCATGCCGTACAGAATGTACTGGTAGTTGAAGTACTTGAAGCTCTCGTGGAGGTTCGGGAAGTCGAACACGTTGGGCGGTCGATGCTTCCACATCGCCAGATGATCCTGAAGGCTCTCCGGGATCGAAGCGGGATCGCGGTTGTCGGTCCAGAACGCGTTGTCGGTGCGCTGGCTGATACAATAGTGCAGCTTGATGAAGTCGATGGCCCGCAGGTAGCGGTCGGTCATGGCCTGATTGAACTGGCGCGCGGCGGCTTCGAGCCCGCCCTGGCGTGGCAGGTTGCGAGCCAGCATGTAGGCGGCGGCCTCGATCAGCACGATGCCGGTCGATTCCAGCGGCTCCAGGAAGCCGCCCGATAGGCCCACGGCCACGCAGTTCTTGATCCAGTGCGCCTGGCGGTGGCCGACCTTCAGTTTCAGGAGGCGCGGCGTCAGGCCGTCGCCCGCCTTGCCGACATAGCGGCGCAGAATTTCCTCGGCGCGATCCTCGGTGGTGTGGCGACTGGAGAAGACGTAGCCCGTGCCCCGGCGGTCGGGCAGGCCGATGTCCCAAGTCCAGCCGGCCTCGTGGGCCGTGGAGATGGTGGCGGTCGCCACCGGAGCGTCGGGGCGGTCGTAGGGGACCTGCAGGGCCAGGGCGCGGTCGACGAACAAGGTGTCGCCCTTGTCGATCCATTCCGAACCCATCGCCTTGCCGATCAGGGCCCCGGCGAAACCGGTGCAGTCGATATAGAGGTCGGCGGTCAGGTCGCCGTGCTCGGCGGTGGTGATCGAGGCGATCGAGCCGTCCTCGGCCTTGTTCACCGTCGTGACATTGCCCAGCAGATGCTTGACCCCGGTCGCCTTGCCGACATCGCGCAGCAGGTTGGCCAGCTTGCCGGCGTCGAAGTGGTAGGCATAGGCCATCGGCCCGCCGTACTGCGGATCGTCGATCCGCTTGGGGCCGCGACCGGCGTCGCAGACCTTGTCCTGCAGGGTGACGGCGTCGGAGAACGGGATGTCGCCCGCCCCGCCCATCAGCCAATACGGCGCCAGGTCCAGGCCGCCGTTCAGCAGCCGGGGTTGGGCGAACGGGTGGTAGTAGCGACTGTGGATCCCGTCCTTGGGCGCGGTCCTCCAGTCGACGAATTCGATGCCCTGCTTGAAGGCCGCCCCGGCGCCGCGCATGAACTGGGCCTCGTCGACGCCGATCGTGCGCATGGTGTTCTGGATGGTCGGGAAGGTCCCCTCGCCCACCCCGATGATGCCGATCTCGCTGGACTCGATCAGGGAGATGCGGACCCCATCCGGCCGGATGGTCCCCAGGCGGCGCGCCAGATAGGCGGCGGTCATCCAGCCGGCCGTGCCGCCGCCCACGATCAGGATGTGGTCGATGGACTTGTCCAACGCCCTGCCTCCTAGGCCGGCAGGTGGCAGCGTATCGCCTCGCCGACCCGTTCGGCGTCGGGGCCGAGCACGACGTGGACCGTCTTCTCGCCCACCCGGACCACGCCGCGCGCGCCAAGAGCCTTCAGAGCCGCCTCGTCCACCCCGGCCTGGTCGGCGACGACGACGCGCAGCCGGCTGGAGCAGGTTCCGACGACCTTGAGGTTGCCGGCGCCGCCCAGGGCCCCGACCAGGGCTTCGGCCTTGCGGTCGTCCTCGACGGTGGGCAGGACCGACGGCGCGGGCTTGGCGGCGATCGGTTTGGCGGCGGGCGTGGGCGCGCCCCCATGTCCTTGGTTTAGGGCGGCGCGGATCTCGCCGGCGACGCCGTCGGCGACCGGACCCAGCACGACCTGCAGCGCCTTGTCGGACGGCTTGACGATCCCCCGCGCGCCCAGCGCCTTCAGGGCGGGCTCGTTGACCGCGCCCTGATCGACGACGATCAGGCGCAGACGGGTGGTGCAGGCGTCGACGCTGGTCAGGTTCGAAGCGCCGCCGAGCGCGGCGACGAAATCGGCTCCGCGCCCGCCGCCGGTGGTGACCGACTCGGCGGAAACGACATCGTCGGCCTCGCGGCCCGGGGTCTTCAGATCGAACTTCTGGATGAAGAAGCGGAACAGCCCGTAATAGACGCCCGCATAGACCGCGCCCAAGGGCGCCAGCCACAGCGGGTGGGTGGCCTTGCCGAAGTTCAGCACGTAGTCGAACAGACCGGCCGAGAAGGTGAAGCCCAGCTTGATGTGCAGGGCGTTCATCAGGGCCATGGCCACGCCCGTCAGCACCGCGTGCACCGCGTAGAGCACCGGGGCCAGGAACATGAAGCTGAACTCGATCGGCTCGGTCACGCCCGTCAGGAACGAAGTCAGGGCCAGCGAGAACAGCATGCCGCCGACCGCCTTTTTCTTCTCCGGGCGGGCGGTGTGGTACATGGCCAGGCACGCGGCCGGCAGGCCGAACATCATCACCGGGAAGAAGCCGCTCATGAACGCCCCGGCGTTGGGGTCGTCGGCGAAAAAGCGGCGCAGGTCCCCGGTCGTCCCGTGGAAGTCCCCGACCACGAACCAGGCGATGTTGTTGAGGATGTGGTGCAGGCCGGTGACGATCAGGATCCGGTTCAGGAAGCCGTAGACCAGCAGGCCCAGCTCGCCCGAGCCGACGATGGCGCGGCTGGCCGCGTCGACCCCGCCGTTGATGGTGTCGTAGCCAAAGCCCAGCAGTACGGCCATCAGCAGGCCCGCCACGCCCGAGATGATCGGCACGAAGCGCCGGCCGCTGAAGAAGGCCAGATATTCGGGCAGCTTGAAGTCCGAGAAGCGATTGTAGAACAGGCCGGCGATCACGCCGGAGATGATGCCGATCGGCACGCTGAGCTTGGCCAGGGCCTTGGTCTTGTAGGCGGCGCCGGCGAGGTCGGCGTGGGCGGTGGCCAGGCCGGCCGTCACGTCGGCGGGTACATGCAGCAGAGTCTTGGCGCCTTCGCTGGCGATCAGGAAGCAGACGACGCCCGCGAGCCCCGCCGCGCCGTTGTTCTCCTTGGCCAGGCCCACGGCGACGCCGATGGCGAACAGCAGGCCGAGGTTCGAGAAGATCGCGTCGCCGGCGGCGGCGATGAAGCCGATGTTCAGCAGGTCGGGCTGACCCAGGCGCAGCAGCAGCCCAGCCACGGGCAACACCGCGATCGGCAGCATCAGGGCTCGGCCCAGGGGCTGCAGGATTTCGAGCGGAGACTTCATCGGCATCAGGCTCCGAAGGACTTTACGAGGGCCCGGACCGCCTCGGGCGAGGTCTGGTCCAGGGCCTGGGCCGCGAGGCTACGGCAAGACTCGAGTGAAAGGCCACGGACACGGGCCTTCACCTCCGGCGCGATCGACGCGGTGGTCGACAGCTCGGTGACCCCCAGGCCCAGCAGGATCGGGACGGCGGCGACGTCGGAGGCCAGGCCCCCGCAGACGCCGACCCAGCGATGGTGTTTCGCCGCGCCCTTGCAGGTCAGGTCGATCATCCGCAGCACCGCCGGATGCAGGGCGTCGATGCGCGCGGCCAGCTCGGGGTTGCCTCGGTCCATGGCCAGGACGTACTGGGTCAGGTCGTTGGTGCCGACCGACAGGAAATCGGCTTCGGCGGCAAGCAGGTCGGCGGTCATGGCGGCGGCCGGCGTCTCGATCATCACGCCGAGATCGATCTTCTCGACCACGCCCATCTCGCGCCTGGCCTCGTCCAGCACGGCGCGGACGGCGCGCAGCTCGTCGAGGCTGGCGACCATCGGGACCATGATCTTGCACTGGCCCAGCGGCTTGACCCGCAGGATGGCGCGCAGCTGGGTCTTCAAAAGATGCGGCCGCCACAGGCTGACGCGGACGCCGCGCAGACCCAAGGCCGGATTCTCCTCGGCGGGGATCGGCAGGTAGGGCGCGGCCTTGTCGCCGCCGACGTCCAGGGTGCGGATGATCAGCGGCTTGCCGTCCAGGGCCGAGGCGATGGCCTGGTACTGGCGGGCCTGCTCGTCCTCGTCCGGCGGGGTTTCCCGGTCCAGGAACAGGAACTCGGTGCGCAGCAGGCCCGAGCCCTCGGCCCCGTTGGCCACGGCGGCCCGGGCGTCGTTCAGCGAGCCGGTGTTGGCGAAGACCTCGATCCGCGTTCCGTCCTTGGTCACGCACGCGTCGTGGGCGGCGGCCTTGGCGGCGGCCTTGCGCTCCTGGCGCTGGGCCAGGGCGGTCTGGGCGGCTTCCAGGGCCGGCGCGTCGGGCGCCACGCGCAGGACGCCGCTGTCGGCGTCCAGGATCAGGGTGGCGCCGTCCTTGACCTTCAGGACCGCACCGCCCAGGGCGACCATCGCGGGAATGCCCATGGCCGCGGCCAGGATGGCGACGTGCGAGGTCGGACCGCCGCGCGCGGTGGCGAAGCCGGCGACGAGGCCGGGATCGACGCCCATCAGCTGCGACGGCAACAGTTCGTCGGCCAGCAGGATCGAACCGGGCGGCAGCGTCGGGCCGTCCTCGTCCTCGCCGCTGAGCGCGCGCAGGACCTGGCGCTCGAGATCGACCAGATCATCGACGCGTTCGGCCAGACGGCGGTCGCCCAACCCGCGCAGGGCCTCGACATAGCCGCCGACCGACTTGCGCCAGGCGTAGCCCGCGCTCTTGCCCTCGCCGATCAGACGGCGGGCGCCGGCCGAGAGTTCCGGATCCTCCAGGAAGGCCAGGTGGGCGCCGAGGATGGCCTTGCGGGCCTTGTCGCCCCCATGCGCGCCTTCCTGGGCGGCCGCTTTCTCGATGCGGGCGCGGACGAGGTCGAGCGCGGCGGTCAGGGCCGCCTCCTCGTGGGCGACGCCCTCGCCAGCTTCGCGAACCACGATGTCGGCCGAGGCCAGCCGCACGGCCTTGCCGATCGCCAGGCCCGGCGCGGCCAGCACGCCCTTCAGCACGCCGTCGCGGGGCAGATCGACCGGAACGGTCGGGACGGCTTCGACGACCGCGACGGCCGGCGCGGAGGCTTGAGCCGAAACCGGTCCGCCCTCGCCCATGCCGCTCTCGATCAGCTCGGCCACGGCCAGGATCGCCGCGTCGGCGTCCAGGCCCGAGGCCACGACCTGAATGGTGTCGCCGTGGCGGACGGCCAGGGACATCACCCCGACCGGGCTCTTGGCGCTGGCGCGGCGGTTGACCGCCACGAGCGCGACCTCGGCCACGAACTTGCGCGCCGTTTCGGCGATCCGGGCGGCGGGGCGGGCGTGGATGCCATGGACCAGCGGCACGACGACCTCGCGCGCCACTTCGCCCGTGGACACCGGGCCAGCCGAGGCCGCGCCGCCGCCCTTCTTAAGATTGGCCGGCGACAGCTCCATCAGGAAGTCGCCGACCTCGATCTCGCGGTCCTGGTCGCGGCGGACGATCTCGAAGGCGTCGAGATTGGTCACCACCACCGGGGTGATCAGGCTGCGAGCGCGCTGGGCCAACAAGTCAAGGTCGAAGCCCAGCAGCTTGTCGCCGGCCTTCACCGCCTGGCCTTCCTTGACGAAGACGGTGAAGCCCTCGCCGTTCAGGGCCACGGTTTCCAGGCCCACGTGCATCAGAATCTCGGCGCCGTTGGCCGCGCGCAGGGTCACGGCGTGGCGGGCGCGGTGGACGGTGACCACCGTCGCGTCGCAGGGCGCGTGCAGCGTCGAGCCCAGCGGATCGATCGCCAGGCCGTCGCCCAGCATGCGCTCGGCGAACACCGCGTCGGGCGTCTCGTCGAGCGGCGCGATCCAGCCCTTCAGCGGCGCGGAGAGAACAAGGTTGGACACGGGCGTTGCGACTCTGGTTCGAGAACTAGGGAGCGGGCTTCAGGGTCACGCGGTCGATGACCCAGTAGGGATCGACGCTCCTGGCCGTGAAGCCGAGGCAAAGATCGACCTTACCCGGGCGCGCGGGCAAGTGGCCGGTGATCGTCGAGACTTGCGGATTCTTCGCGGCCTTGCCCAGCGGGATGGCGGCGATGCGTTCGCCGTTGCAGCCCCCCGATTGGACGAGGCGCACTTCCAGTTCGCCCTCGGGCGTGGCCGGGGCGCGCAGCGGGATCTTGTCGCGGTCCTGGCCGACCTCGAAGTTGAACGGCAGCTGGCCGACGCGGGCGGTCAGCACCGCGCCCTTCGACAGCTCGACGCCCTGCCAGATCCAGCACGGATTGAGGATGTCGACCGTGAACATGGCCCGCTTGTCGAAGGCCGCGGGCGCGTCGTCGATCATCCGCAGGGTGACCTTGTCGGTGCAGCCTTTCAGCTGGCCGCTGGTCCGGGTCAGCAGGGCGGCGGGATCGATCGTCACCGCGCGCTCGCGGCCGAGGGTCTGGCCGTCGACGAAGGCGCGCGCCTTGACGACCGTTCCCGTCGGCAAGTCCAGGTCGCCGGCATAGACGGGCGAAGCCGCCGTCGGCGCCTTGCCATCGGTGGTGTAGCGAACCTCGCCGATACCGAGACCGGTCGACAGGGTCAATTTGGTCTTGCCGCCCTCGCCTTCCGACAGGGCCGGCTGGGGTTCGAACGGCACGGTGTTGGCGGCGACGCCCAGGATCTTCAGCCGGGCCATCTCGGCCGGCAGGCGGCGGGCGAAGTCGTCCCAGTTCACCCCGCCCTCCGGCGTCCAGCCACGCTCGGCCAGGGCGACGGCGCGCGGGAAGGCCATCAGCGTCATGCGCCTGTCGGTCTGCATGTGCTCGGTCCAGACATTGGCCTGGACGCCGAGGATGTGCTCGCGCTCGGCCGGCGACAGCTGGGCCGGGGCCGGGTCGAAGCCATAGACGTCCTTGAGCGTGGCGGTGCGCAGGCGGCCGGTCGGCTCGTCGGGCGACTTGCTCTGGCCGTTGTCGAGATAAAGCATCGGCTGCGGCGACAGCACCGTGTCGTGACCCTGTTTCGCGGCGGCGATCGCGCCGTCGATCCCGCGCCACGACATCACCGAGGCGTTGGGCGCCAAGCCCCCTTCCAGGATCTCGTCCCAGCCGATCAGGCGGCGGCCGCGCTTGTCGAGGCTCCGGCCGACGCGCTGGATGAACCAGCTCTGCAGCTCGTGCTCGTCCTTGAGGCCCAGCTCCTTGATCTTGGCCTGGATCTTGGGACTGGCCTCCCACTGGTCCTTGATCGCCTCGTCGCCGCCGACATGGATGAAAGTCGACGGGAACAGGTCCATGACCTCGTTCAGCACGTCGTCGAGAAAGGCGAAGGTGGCGTCGTCGGTGTTGTAGAGCCAGGGGAAGACGCCCCAATCGCCCATCTTGCTGGCGTCCGGCGGCGCCGCGCCCAGCTCCGGATAGGCCACGATCGGGGCCAGGGCATGGCCCGGGGTCTCGATTTCCGGCACGATGGTGATGTTGCGGGCGGCGGCGTAGGCGACGAGGTCGCGGACCTGGTCCTGGGTATAGAAACCGCCGTACTTCGGGCCCTTGCGCGCCGCGCCGGGGTCGAGACGCCAGGCGCCGACCTCCGTCAGTTTCGGATACTTCTTGATCTCCAGCCGCCAACCCTGGTCGTCGACCAGATGCCAGTGGAAGGTGTTGAGCTTGTGGGCCGCCATGGCGTCCAGAACCGACTTCAGCGTGTCGATCGACTGGACATGGCGGGCGCTGTCGACCATCAGGCCACGCCAGGCGAAGCGCGGCGCGTCCTCGATCGCGGCGGCGGGGACGGCGACCGGGCCCTTGGCCTCGTCTGGCGTCGCCAGCTGCCACAGCGACATGGCGCCGTAGAACAGGCCCGCGCGCTTGGCGGCGGCGATGGTGACACCCCCTGGAGCGATGTCGAGCTTGTAGGCTTCGCCGGCGGGGCCTTCGCGGGTCAGGACGATCGCGTCGGCGGCCGCCGGCGCGCCCTCGACCACGATGGGACGGAAGCCTCGCGAGCGCTGGATCAGATCGGCGAGTTGGGTGGCGACGCCCTTGGCCTCGACGTCCCCCTTGGCGACGTGGATGCGGGTGGCGGCGGAAAGCTTGAAGACCCCTTCGGCGCGAACCGCCTTGGCCGGCGCGGGGGTCAGGGTCAGTCCGGCGGACGATTGGGCGCTGGCGGCCGAGGCGCCGAGGGCGGCCATCAGGACGAACGCCGAGACGGCGGCGATACGGAGCGGGGTCAGGGTCACGCGGCCTTCGCGAACAGTTGGACTGGCGGGCGTGGGCCAAAAAACGGGCGGGACGGCCCGAAGCACGGCGAACGCCAAGCCTCGTCTCCTAGAAGCAGAGGTTCCTGATCCGCTTTCACGGATCAAGAACCCCGGACCGCCCCACCCCAGCTCCATGCTTGCAGTCAGGAGGGGATCAATCGCGATCGGCGCGGCCTGGGGGATCATGAGCCGATCCTGAACCAAGCCGCGCGCGACGCAAATCAAAGAACCGGGGCCTCCGGAGAGGCCCCGGAGTACGCCTAGAACTTGAAGCGGACACCGCCGAACACCATGCGGCCGTTCTTGTAGAGACGGGCCGGACGGTTCTTGTCGTTGTCGTAGAAGTCGGTCTGCTTTTCGTCGGTCAGGTTGATCGCGTCGATGTTCAGCGAGATGTTCTCGGTGAGGTTCACGCTGGCCGAGGCGTCCAGCGACTTCAGCGAGTCCGACCACAGCTGGCGGTAGCCACGCTCGGCGTCGTAGTCGACGAAGAACTTGGACCGATAGTTGTAGCTCAGGCGGGCGCTGAAGCGCTCGTTCTCGTAGTAGCCGCTGATGTTGGCGATGTGCTTCGAGCTGGACGGCACCGGAACATCGGTGATCGAGCTGGCGTCGGTATAGGTGTAGTTGGCCAGCACGCCGAAGCCGTTCCAGATGGGCATCTGGAAGTTGAACTCGACGCCCTGGGTCTTGCCGCCGGCCACGTTCACCGGACGGCCGACACTGTAGTTACAGCTATAGAGGCCGGCCGTTTGCAGCACGCAGTTGTTGGCGGTGTTCAGCACGCGCGGATCGTTGGCGGCCGCTTGCAGCGGCAGCTTCTCGACGGTCGCGCCCTGGACGATGAAGGTCGAGATGTCCTTGTAGAAGAAGTCGACCGACAGGATCGACTGCGGCGCGAAGTACCATTCCAGCGTCGCGTCGTACTGATTGGCGCGATACGGGTCGAGCTTCGGGTTGCCGCCGCTGGCCGTGAGCAGGGACTCGGTCAGCGAGGTGAAGCCGGCCATCTGGGCGTAGTCTGGGCGGGCCATCACGCGGCCGGCGGCCAGGCGCAGCACCAGGTCGTCCTTGACGTCGAACGAGAAGTTCGCCGACGGCAGGACGTCCGTGTACTCCTTGGTCCCCTGGGTGGGAGCCATCAGGCCGAACGGGTTGTTGATCGCGCCCGGCGTGCCCGCCGAGACGCCGACGCGCCAGGCGTTGGTCTCGATCTTGGTATTGACGACGCGGACGCCGACGTTGCCGCGCCAGCCTTCGCCCTGCAGGTTGCCCATCACGTAGCCGCCCCAGGTCTTCTCGTTGAACGTGAAGCTTTCCAGGGGACCGAAGTGATCGCAGTTGGCCAGGCCGATACAGCCGCCGACATTGGGGTTGTTCGGGTCGTAGATCGTCGCCTTGCCCAGATTGGCGTAGATCTTCTCGATCTTGTTCTTGTCGGCGGTCAGGTACGAGCTGAGGACGCCCGCCGTCTTGATGCCGTCGAGATAGTCGCTGGGCGTGACGCCGCCCTGGACGTCGGCCAGCGAGCACGCATGACCGCCGCAGGCCGTGGCGCCGAACAGCGAGCGACGCTGACCATAGGTCTGGTTCACGTCGCGATCGTGGTCGGTGTACTTCACGCCGAACGCGATGGACTTGAAGGCGCCGGCGTCCACGAAACGCTCGCCGTCGACGAAGGTGTAGAACTCGTCGTCGTCGTTGACCGTGGTGTTGGCCGACACCCAGCCCAGCGTCATCTCGTCGTCGGCCGTGGTGGGGGTGATGTTGGTGAAGGCCACCTTCGGCACGCCGCCCGACAGGTCATAGGTCAGGCCGGTCGCCGCGTTGGTTTCCCAGAACGGCTGCAGATCGGTGGCGCCCTTGGCCTTGGTGTAACCGATGCGGCCGTGGAACTTCCAATCGTCGTTCGGGCGATACGTGCCGTCGAAGTCGATCGAGCCGACATTGGTGTGGGCCAGGCGGTCGATCGCGTCGAACACCACGCCATTGCCGCCGACGGCGTTGAAGTTGCCGGCCACGGCGGTGCCGTTGTCGGCCTTGGTCACGTTGAACTGCGAACCCGGCGTGCCCAGGGCGCCGATCTTCTGGCTGATCCAGGCCATGTAGTTCTGGTTGAAGTTGTCGGCGTCCATCTTGGAATAGAGGCCGGTGATATTGACGTCGAGCTTGTCGGTCGGCGCGTACTGGATCGCGAAGTTCGCCCCCTTGCGTTCACGGGTCTGGGTGAACAGCGACGAACCGATCAGGCTGGGCGCCAGCAGGGTCTGCCCGGCCGGGATGCCCGTGATGTTGCTGCCCGTGCCCGAAGCGTTGCTGACCGCGCTGTAGCCCAGCACCTCGATGCCGTCGCGACGGATGCGGCGCTTGTCGTAGATGCCGCCGACCAGGACGCCCAGGGTCTTGTCGGCGTTGTGCCAGCTCAGCATGGCCGAGGCGGTCGGGTCGGTATTGCCCGACTTTTCGTCGTGGAAGGCCTGGATCGAGCCGGAGACCGACAGCGGGGCCAGGTCCAGCGGGTTGCGCGTGTGGACATTGACCGTGCCGCCGACGCCGCCTTCGTCGATATTGGCCATCGGGCTCTTGAAGACCTCGACCTTGCCGACGATTTCCGACGGCAGCATCAGATAGTTGAAGCTGCGGCTGGCCTTGAACTGGTCGAGAATGAACCAGTCGGCGGTGGCGACGGCGTGGCCGTTCAGCAGGGTGCGGTTGAGAGTGGGCGCGGTGCCGCGGATCGAGATCCGCTCGCCTTCGCCGAATTCACGCTGGATGGTGACGCCGGGAACGCGCTGTAGAGATTCGGCGACGTTCTTGTCCGGGAACTTGCCGATGTCTTCGGCGGTGATGACGTCGATGACGGCATTGGCGTTGCGCTTGGCCTGAACCGAGGCTTGCAACGAAGCGCGGATGCCGGTGACGACGACTTCCTCGACCTGGGTCGAGCTATCCTGCGCCATCGCTGGCGCGGCCAAGGCGACGGCCAGCGCGGACGCTGATGTCGACAGGAGTATTTTGTGGAAACGCTTCATAATTCTTCTCCCCGTGATTGCCCGGCCAGTTTGGACCTGGAGCCGAACCACAAAGACCAATTGGATACCAATCATTCCGCGATTTTAGGCGGAAGCTGGCAATTCTCAGGCCTCAGGAGGCGACTGTGACGGAATTTTTGCTGCTGACAAGGCCAAAAAGAAACCAATTGCAGACCACGTTCTTATTGGTATGAAAATGGTCATATGCTATCGAGACAAGCGAGAGGCGCCGCTGATTTGCGCGACCGCGGAAGCGCAGGGGAGGGCTGTGACATGACGTTTGCTGATCGGATCGGACGGCTCGACGCCGCCGGCGACCACGCTCCGCTGTACAAGCAGCTGCAGCGCGCGCTGCGCGAAGCCATCCAGACCAAGGTGCTGTCGCCCGACGACGCGCTGCCGGCCGAGCGCGACCTGGCCGAGGAGTTCAGCATCTCGCGCATCACCGTGCGCAAGGCGCTGGACGGTCTGGTCAGCGAGGGCCTGCTGACGCGCCGCCAGGGCGCCGGCACCTTCGTCGCTGCGCGCGTGGAAAAGAGCTTTTCCAAGCTCACCTCGTTCACCGAGGACATGATCTCGCGCGGTCGCGTTCCGCGCAGCGAATGGATTAGCCGCGCCGAGGGCCAGGTGACTCCGGAAGAGTCGCTGACCCTGGGCCTGTCGCCCGGCACGCCGGTCTATCGCTTCGCCCGTATCCGCTACGCCGACGGCGCGCCGATGGCCGTGGAGTACACCACCATCGCCGCCTTCGCCCTGCCCTCCACCGAGGTCGTCGAGACCTCGCTATACGAGGCGCTGGAGAAGACCGGCCACCGGCCCGTGCGCGCCCTGCAGCGGCTGCGCGCGGTGCTGTTCGCCGCCGAGCAGGCCGATCTGCTGGGCGTGCCCGTCAAGGACGCCGGCCTGCTGATCGAGCGGCGCGGCTTCCTGCGCGACGGCCGGGCGGTGGAAGTCACGCAATCGTATTACCGCGGCGACGCCTACGACTTCGTCGCGGAACTGAACGCCCTGTCCTGAGTGTGTGGGGTCCTGCGTGTGTTGGGCCCCGACCGTAGCGAGTCCTAGGAGTAGAGCTTGGAGGCGACCGTCTTGACCCGTCCTGAGATCCCCGCGCCCGCGCGGCTGTCGCCCGAATCTACCCGCATGTTCCTGGAAGCGGGCCAGGCCTCGGCCGTCGCCGCGACCCAGCTGACCGCCAACGCCCGCAAGATCGAGGCCCTGGCCGAGCGCCTACGCGCCAACCCGCCGCGCGTGGTCGTGACCTGCGCGCGGGGCAGCAGCGACCACGCGGCCACCTTCGCCCGCTACCTGATCGAGACCAAGGCCGGGGTGCTGACCTCGTCGGCCGGCCTGTCGGTCAGCTCGGTCTACGACGCCTCGCCCAATCTGGAAGGCGCGCTGGTCCTGGCTATCTCGCAGTCGGGCAAGAGCCCCGACCTGCTGGCCTCGGTGAAGGCGGCCAAGGCCGCCGGCGCCTACGCCGTGGCCCTGGTCAATGTGGTCGACTCGCCGCTGGCCGAACTGGCCGACGAGGTGATCCCGCTGCACGCCGGCCCCGAGCTCAGCGTGGCGGCCACCAAGTCTTACATCGCCGCCCTGGTCGCCATCACACAGCTGATCGCCGCCTGGACCGAGGACGAGGCGCTGACCAAGGCGTTGGCGAACCTGCCGACCGCCCTGGCCGAGGCCTGGGTGCTGGACTGGTCGCCGGCCGTCGAGCGGCTGAAGCTGGCCCGCAACCTCTACGTCCTGGGCCGCGGCGTCGGCTTCGCTGTCGCGCTGGAAGCCGCCCTGAAGTTCAAGGAGACCTGCGGCCTACACGCCGAGGCCTTCAGCGCCGCGGAGGTGCTGCACGGCCCGATGGCGCTGGTGAAGGAGGGCTTCCCGGCCTTGGTCTTCGCTCAAAACGACGAGAGCCGCGCCAGTGTCGACGACATGGCCGACGGCCTGCGCGAGCGTGGCGCCGACGTGCTGCTGGCGGCCCCTGGCGAGACCAGCCCTGGCGTCCTGCCGACGCTGTCCAGCCATCCGGTGCTCGAGCCGATCCTGATGATTCAGAGCTTCTACCGAATGGCCAATGCGCTTTCGGTCGCGCGCGGCTACGATCCCGACAGCCCGCCTCACCTCAACAAGGTCACTGAAACCGTCTGATGCTGGCTGCTCTCGTAAATGGCCGCGTCCTGACGGAAGCCGGCGTCGCCGAAGGCCGCGCCGTGCTGGTCGAGGACGGCGTGATCGCCGGGATCGTCGACGCGCGCGAGGTTCCGGCCGATGCGGCGCGCCGCGACCTGGCCGGCGGCCTGCTGGTCCCGGGCTATATCGACACCCAGGTCAATGGCGGCGGCGGGGTGCTGTTCAACGACTCGCCGACCGTCGAGGCGATCGCCGCGATCGGCGCGGCCCACCGCCCCTACGGCACCACCGGCTTCCTGCCGACCCTGATCAGTGACGACCTTTCGGTCGTCGACCAGGCGATGCGCGCCACCGAGAGGGCCATCGAAAAGGGCGTCCCGGGCGTGCTGGGCGTCCACATCGAGGGCCCCTTCCTCAATCCCAAGCGCAAGGGCATCCACGACGCCGACAAGTTCCGCGTCATCGACGACGAGGCCCTGGCGCTGCTGAGCTCGCTGAAGGTCGGCAAGACCCTGGTCACGCTGGCCCCCGAACGCACGACGCCGGACATGATCCAGCGCCTGGCCGACGCGGGCGTCCACGTGGCCGCCGGCCATACCAACGCGCTGTACAAGACCATGCGCCAGGCCCTGGATCACGGCCTGACCGGCTTCACCCATCTGTTCAACGCCATGTCGCCGCTGACCAGCCGCGAGCCGGGCGCGGTGGGCGCGGCCCTGGAAAGCCTGACCGCCTGGTGCGGCCTGATCGTCGACGGCCGCCACGTCGATCCGGCCACCTTGCGGATCGCCCTGCGCACCCGGCCGCTGGATCGGTTTATGCTGGTCACCGACGCCATGCCGACGGTGGGCATGATCGACAAGAGCTTCGACCTGCAGGGCCGCCACATCCGTGTGGTCGACGGCGTCTGCGTCGACGACCATGGCACCCTGGCCGGTTCGGACCTCGACATGGCCGCCGCCGTGCGCAACGCGATCTCGATGCTGAAGCTGTCGCTGGACGACGCGGTGATGATGGCCTCGGCCGCCCCCGCCGCCTTCCTGGGCCTCGAGGGCCAGCGCGGTCGGATCGCCCCGGGCCTGGCCGCCGACTTCTGCCTGCTGGACGCGCAGCTGAACGTCACGGCGACCTGGATCGACGGGGTCGAGGGCTAGCCCTCCTGCCCCGTCTCACGCGGCCAAGAAAAAGGGCGCTGGCCTCGCGGTCAGCGCCCTCTCTTTTAGGCGGAAGCCCCCAGGAAGCTTAGAACTTCCACTTCACGCCGAGGTAGAACTGACGGCCGAAGTGGACGAACTCTTCCGAGGACATTCGGACCGAGTCGTCGACCTTGCTGTCTTCCTGATCGGTCAGGTTGATGGCTTCCAGCGTGACGGTGAACTTGTCGAACTGATAGCTGACCTGCGAGTCCAGATTGAAGGTCTTTTCCTTGATCCGGACGTCGTTGTTGTTGGTCGCCGACGGCGCCACCTGGATCAGATAGGGGTCGCGGTACGACCCCGAGATGCGCGCCTTGAACGGGCCGTTCTCGTAGTAGAGCGTCGCGTTGAAGGCGTCCGGCGACAGGTTGACCAGCGGCTGGGTGAGCATGACCGCCGGGGCCGTCTGAACGCGAGGCACCACACCGGCGGCGGTATAGGTCGGGTTCTTGATGACGTACTGAATGTCGCTCTTGACGTGGGTGTAGTTCAGGATCGCGCCGAACTTGTCGAACGGAGCCGGCAGGAAGGTGAACGGCCGCTGGGCGCTCAGTTCGAAACCCTTCAGCTTGCCGCCGGGGGTGTTGATCTGGGTCGTGACGGTGAACGGCGTGTCCACCGTGTTGCCGTTGGTCAGCAGGCTGGTCGGCAGGCCGGTTTCCGAATACGGGATCGCGACGGCCGAGGTCTGGATGTAGGACTTGATGTCCTTCTGGAAGAAGCCGGCCGACAGCAGGGTTTCCTTGTCCGGATACCATTCGAAGCTGAGGTCCAGGTTGTTGGCCAGCATCGGGTTCAGGTCGGGATTGCCGCGCGTCAGCGTCTGGGCCGACTGGCTCTGGGCGGTGTAGCCCGGGGTCAGGTTCTGCAGCTGCGGACGCGTCATCACCTTGGCGGCGGCGAAGCGGACGAAGAAGTTGTCGAACGGCTGGGCCGAGACGTTCAGAGCCGGCAGCGTGTTGGTGTACTCGCGCGACGTGGTCTGGACCGCGTCGGTCGGCACCGACTCCGACAGGGTGCCGAACGGCGTCGACACCGCCGTCGTGACGGCGCCCGAATTGTAGTGACCGGTCGCCGACTGTTCGGTCTTGATCCAGCGCACGCCGATATTGCCGCGCACCGGGATATTGAAGATGTCGTAGTCGAAGTCGCCTTGCAGGTAGAAGGCGGTGTCCTTCTCGGTGATCGCGCGCACCGCGCCCAGTTGGTTCAGGGTGCTGAGGCGGAAGTCGCCGTTGGCGTTGATGCAGTTACAGTCGTAACCGATCGCGGTCTTCAGCTTGTCCAGATCCGGCGCGATCCACGAGGTCGGCACGCCGGCCGGCAGGTCGAGGCCGCGGCCGAAGCCGGTGATCAGGCGCGAGACGCTGGCCACCGAGACGCCGGCCGGCAGGGCGAAGCCCGCTTCCGAGGTGAAGGTGGTGCCAGTGGCCGCCAGATTGCGAGAATACAGGCGCTGCTCCCACGAGTGGAAGCCGTATTCCTTGTAGTCGCCGCCGTAGCGCAGCTTGAAGCCGTTCAGGATCTCGTAGTCGACGTCGGCGCGGAAGGTCTTGAACGTATTGACCGCCTTGCTGGGACGCAGGCGCAGCAGCGAGGGGTCGCCGAGGGCGTTGCTCGGGCTGTAGGTGAAGTTGGCCGGATTGGTGGGATCGAAGCCGTAGTTGAAGTTCGGCAGCTTGTCGTCGGCCGAGTAGTCGTAGCTGTAGTTGTCGCTGTCGTAGCGGTCGAACGAGAAGGTCGTCTGGACCGGGTTGTCCTGGATCGAGCGCGACTGGCCGTAGACCACGTTCAGGTGGCCGGCCTCGCCGAACTTGGTGTCGTAGGTCAGGGTGAACTGGTTGAACTTCGTCTTCAGGTCGTCGTGGCGGTATTCCACGCGGGCGTCGACATCGTCGAAGGTGCCCTTGACCAGGTTACCCTTGGTGTCGGCGGTGAAGTTGACGACGTCCGTCTGGGGCAGGCCCGCATTGCTGCGGCTGAACGAGATGACTTCCAGATAGGTCTCGTCGCGATTGTTGGTGAAGTTGGCCACCAGCGCATCGAGGCTCAGGGTCGAGCGCTCGGTCGGACGCCACTGCAGCGAACCGGTGACGCCGAGGCGCTTCTGATCGTACTGCAGGCGGCCGTAGCGCGGAATGCGCGGGTGCCACAGGTTGTTGGCCGTGCCGGCGGCGGCCGCGACGGTCGGCGAGGTGCCGCCCGTGACCGTACCGATCTGGGTGCAGGTCAGGGGGGGGCCGCTGACGGGGTTGTACGCCGCGCCCGCGCAGGGGAAGGCGGTCGACGAGTTGAACGCGACGCTGGGGTTTTCCCAGCGGCCGGTCGAGGAGCCCTCCTCCAGCGTCTTGCGCTGGGCGTAGGCCACCGAGATCAAGGCGCCGATCTCGCCGATGCCCGTATCCCAGCGGTTGCTGGCCAGGAAGGTGACGCGCGGGTCGCTCTTCCGCGACAGGTCGTTCCAGCCGATCTTGGCGCCGGCGCTCAGGGCCGGGCCGCTGAAGTCGAACGGACGCGAGGCTTGCAGGTCGATGATCGCGCCCAGCGAGCCTTCCTCGTTCGAAGCCGAGGTCGACTTACGCACGGTGACGCTGTTGAACAGTTCCGAGGCGAAGATCGAGAAGTCGAACTGGCGGCCGCGGTTGGCGCCGCCCGAGCTGTCCTTGCCGCCGGTGGTGGCCAGGGCTTCCAGGCCGTTCAGGCGCACGACGCTGAAGTCGGGGCCCAGGCCGCGGACGGTGATGGTGCGGCCTTCGCCGCCGTCACGATCGATCGACACGCCCGGCACACGCTGCAGCGACTCGGCCAGGTTCAGGTCGGGGAAGTCGGCGATGTCTTGCGCCTTGATGACATCGACGAGGTCGTTCTCGCGACGCTTGATGTCCAGGGCGTTGGCCAGCGAGGCGCGGAAGCCGGTGACGACGACGGCCTCGACTTCATCGGCCGGAGCGGCCGGAGCGGCCGCCGCCGGAGCGGTTTGAGCCGACGCGGCGCCAGCGAAAACCATCGCCAGAGCCAGGGCGCCGCCAGAGACGCCGCAGTGCAGAGCGCGCATGCGCCCCGTGGTATTCTTGGACATAGAACCTCCTCCCGAATCGACCATTGGAGACGACGTTCCGTCGCCTTGGCCTTCGTCTCGGTCCCGCGTCCTTCCCGCGAAACCGCCCCCCGGCCTTCAAGTCTTCATTTTTGCCACCGGTGTCAGAACCAAACTGTGGTTTTGACACCGGTATCAGAGTGCTAACAAAGCCCGCGGCGGCCGACAAGGCCACAAAGCGGTCACAACCCACGAGACTCCTAGCGCCGTTGCGTTTCCGACACATGGTGGCGTTGTGTCACAGGGACGTTACACCGCTCGAAAGCGCGCATTCAGCCCTCGTCCGGCCGATAGTGGCTTACCCGGTAGAGCCCCTGCAGCATCGCCTCGCGCTGTTCGCTTGGCAGCTGGGCGCCCACCGCACGCAGCAGCTTCAAGGCGTTCAGGTGGACGTCGACGGCGTCCCACCGCCAAGCCTTGGCCTCGGCGCAGCTGTCGGCCAGGCCGCAGAGCGACATCGCCGCCTTGTCGACGCCCGCGTCCGCCACGAAGGCGCTGACGTCGATGACCCGGGACGCTAGCAGATAAAGAACTTCATAGGGTTCGGACGCGCGCTCCGCCGCGTCCTTGCCAAAGCGGCGCTCGATCTCGGCCAGGGCTTCGTCCAGCGCGGCCATCGAGGCCTCGCGCAAGGTCTCGACGCCCGCCTCGGCCGCCGCGACGGCGTCCTTGGCCAGCACTCCGCCGCGATCCTTGATCATGTTGGCCAGCCGGTTGGGCGGGCGGAACTTTCGGACGGTCATATCTGCACCTTCGCTGGGCGCATCATGTTGGCGATCTCGTCATCCGACATGTTGGGCATCTGCGCATCGCCCACCTCGGCGGGAAGGTCGTCTCTCCGCCGTCCGTCCGTCCCCGGCGGCGGTCCCTCGTGTTTGAAGCGCCGATCGGGGCCCACATAGCTATCGCACTCGACGAAGATCCGTTCCTCGCGGGCCACCCAGAAGACCCGTTCCAGCAGCACCTTCGGCGTGATCGGCTTGGCCACCACGTAGTTGGACCCCGCGTCGCGCAGCTTGAAGATCTGTGAGGTTCGGGTGTGGCCGGTGACCAGGATGACTGGGACGTAGCGGTTATTCTCGCCGCCTTCGCGCCGCAGCCACTCGATGAACTCGATACCGTCGGTGACCGGCATCTGCACGTCGCTGATGATCAGGTCGAAGGTCTTGGTGCGGACCAGGACCTGGGCGTCCATGACGCTCTCTGCCCGGTGCAGCTGCTTGACCCCGAAGCCCGAGACCACCTGCGACAAAATGTCCAGCGAGGGTCCGTTGTCGTCCAGGACCAGCACCGTGGCCCGCTCGAGATTGATCCGCGTCGAGGGGAGGAGCGCGTCCGTCATCGGCCCGCTAGAAAAAATCCAGCTCGCCGGCTTCGGCTTGCCAGCCGGCCGTCTCGTTGGCGCGCAACCTTACGACTAGGTCGGCCAGGCCGAGGCCTTCCAGCAGAGGCTCGATGGACATGCTCCATTCGCCCGAGGCGTGCTGGCTGATCCGCTGCAGCACCGCCGACAGGCCGTGCAGGCGCTGGCTCAACTCGTCCAGGGCCTGCAGACGGGTCAGGTTCGCCAGGGCCGCCCCGCCTTGGGCCAGGTCGCCGGCGATGTGCTCGCAGTCCTGGCAGAGCGCCGCGGCCGAGGCCAGTTCCGCCGCCAGACGACGCGACAGCTCGCCGACCGGAAGATGGTCTTCCGGCGGGGCGATCGGCGTCGATGGCAGCGGCGAAGCGGTCATGGGCGTTAGAACAGATCCACGTCGCCGCTCGACGCGGCGGGCATCGGGGCGGGCGCGGGACGGCGGACGTCCTGCGGAGCGTTGTCGACGGCGACCAGGCGCTGGCGCACGCGGCCCGAGGCCGGCCAGAACTCGACGCGACGGGCCGAAACCCCGCCGGTGCTGGACGA
Organism: Caulobacter sp. 1776; assembly: GCF_040545685.1. Taxonomy (NCBI): domain Bacteria; kingdom Pseudomonadati; phylum Pseudomonadota; class Alphaproteobacteria; order Caulobacterales; family Caulobacteraceae; genus Caulobacter; species Caulobacter sp. 1776. The sequence continues at coordinate 229,240 of NZ_JBEPMI010000006.1, read as the reverse complement.
GACGATCGGAATGCCTTCGTCGCGCAGGAAACGCTCGGCGAACGCGGAGTTGCTGGCGCCGACGTCCGAGAGGCCATCGAACAGCTTGGCGCCGCCGAAGATCTTGGCTTCCAGGCGCTCGCGGCGGGCGCCCTTCTTCAGCAGTTCGTTGATCAGCAGTTCCATGGCGTAGGCGCCGTAGCGGACGGCGTCGCCGTCGCGACGGTTGTCGCCCGCGTCCGGCAGCAGGAAGTGGTTCATCCCGCCCACGCCCGACTGCGGATCGCGGATGCACGCGGCGATGCACGAACCCAGCACCGTGGTCATCACCACGTTGGGATCGGCGGCCACATGGCTTTCGCCCTGGGTCACGTGAACCTTGATCGCCCGTTCCGGGTCGTCGTTATGGGAGAATTGCGTCATGTCAGCTGCCCGAACACCTGTTCGATCTTCTCCCTCAAGCCCTGAACGGTGAACGGCTTGACGCAGTAGTTGTTGACGCCGAATTGGACAGCGCGCTGGACCAGCTCGCGATCGGCCCGGCCAGTCAGCATGACGAAGGCGGTCTGGCGGATGGGCGGGTGCGAGCGCACCGCGCGCAACAGCGCCAGGCCGTCCATCTTCGGCATGTTGAAGTCCGAGATGACGAGGTTGGCGGGCTTGGCCAGGAGGTTCTTGAGCGCCTCCTCGCCGTCCGGCGCCTCACGAATGTCCTTGAAGCCGATCTGCTGCAGGGCGTTGCGGATCAGAGCCCGCATCGTCAGCTGGTCGTCGACCACGAGAACGGAGATGGTGCTTGCTTGGGGCATGGTTCAGCGCCTCGCCGAGGCTAGATCGAGGATGGACTGGCCCATGGAGGACAGGGAAACCTGTTTCTCCACCGCGCCGATTTCGAAAGCGGACCGGGGCATGCCGTAGACGACGCAGCTTGCTTCGTCCTGGCCCAGCGTCTTGGCGCCGGCCTTCCGCATGGCCAGAAGGCCCTGGGCTCCGTCGCGGCCCATGCCGGTCAGGATCGCTCCGACCGCCTTGTCGCCGACGGCCGCGGCCACGGAATTGAACAGCACGTCCACCGACGGGCGGTGGCCGCTGACGGGGTCGCCGGCTACGAGGCGGCAACGCAGGCCGGCCGAGCGGACGACCTCCAGGTGCGTCGCGCCGCCAGGGGCGACATAGACCTTGCCGGGTTCCAGCAGGGCGCCGTCCGTGGCTTCCTGCACCTTGGCCCCGCTGGCGCGATCGAGACGCGCGGCGAAGCTGGCGGTGAAGGTGGCCGGCATGTGCTGTGTGATCACCGTCGGCGGGCAGGTCTCGGGGAACATCTGCAGGATCGACAGCAGGGCTTCCACCCCGCCGGTCGACGAGCCGATCGCCACGATGTCGCCCGAGGGCATGAAGTCCTTGCGGCGCGTCGGCGCGGCCGCCGGCGCGGCGCCGGCGTTGGTGCGGACCGAGGCGCGCGCGGCGATCTTCACCTTGGTGACGATCTCGGCCAGGGCTTCCTGGGTGCCGGTGGCGTCGGCGGGCTTGCCCACGCAGTCGATCGCGCCCAGTTCCAGAGCCCGCAGCGTCATTTCCGCGCCGGCCTGGGTCAGGGTCGAGACCATGACCACCGGCATCGGCCGCAGGCGCATGATCTTCTCGAGGAACTCGATGCCGTTCATGTTCGGCATCTCGATGTCGAGCGTGACGACGTCGGGATTCAAGGCCTTGATCATGCCCCGCGCCTCGAACGGATCGCCGGCGCCGCCGACCACCTCGATGTCCGGGTCACGACTGAGGGCGGCCGTGATCAGGCTCCGCATCGTGGCGGAGTCGTCGACGACCAGAACGCGAATTTTCGGCATCAGCGACCCACCTTTCGATAGGCGGTCAGGCCGCAGCTTTCGAACGCGGTCACCGACGCGCCGACGCGCTCGGAGTGGCCGACATAGAGGCGGCCGCCGGGCGCGATGAGCGGCGCGAAGCGACTCCAGACGCGTTCCTGAGTAGGTTCATCAAAATAGATCACGACATTCCGGCAGAAGATGGCGTCAAACGGCCCCTTCATAGGCCATGACGGACCGTTGAGATTTAGTTCCCTGAACGCGACCAGGCTGCGCGCGGCCTCGCAAACACGGAACGCGCGGCGGTCGGACGGGTCGCGTTCGAAGTACTGATTGCGCGCGGCGGCGGGGATGCCTTCCAGCAGGCTCTCGTCGTACGAGGCGGCGCGGCCGGTGGCGAGCACGTTGGTGTCGATGTCCGTGCCCAGGATCCGGATGTCCAGATCCGCGGCGTTCGGCCAGACCGACAGCACCGTGAAGGCCATCGAATAGGGTTCCTGGCCCGACGAGCTGGCGGCGGACCACAGACGCAGACGGCCGCCGGCCCGAACCTTGTCGGCGACCGGCTCCAGGACATTGGCGCGCAGGTCGTCGAAGTGGTGCGGCTCGCGGAAGAAGCGCGTGACGTTGGTGGTCAGCGCCCGGAGCATCTCCTGGCTCTCGTCATGACCTTTGTCGCTGGAAACGAAGGCGCAGTATTCCGTGAACGACCGCAGGCCGAGGGCGCGCAGGCGCTTGGCCAGGCGCGAATAGACCAGCGTCGCCTTGCTGTCGGGCAGACTGATGCCGGCGAGGTCGTACAGCAGCGCGGCGATGCGCTTGAAGTCCTGGGTGGTGAACGCGAACTCGCCATCGACGAGGGCTTCGCGGCGTTCCAGGGATGAGGCGGATGCGGTCGTCATCAGGCGGCCAGGGCCTCGCGTTCAGGAAGGATGCGATCCAGCGAGATCTCGCTGATCATGCGGCCTTCGATGGAAACGATGCCGCGCACGAAGCTGCGAACCGCGTCGCAGGCCACGTCGGGCGTCGGCTGGATCATGTCGTCGTTGATCGACAGGATGTCCGACACTGCGTCGACCAGCAGGCCGACGGTGCGGTCGCCCGCCTTGACCACGATGAAGACGCTGCGAACGGTCGGCTCGATCACCGGCATGCCCAGGCGGCAGGCCAGGTCCATGATCGGCAGCACCGCGCCGCGCAGGTTGATCACGCCGCGCATGAAGCCGGGCGACTGCGGCAGCACGGTCGCCGGGCTCCAACCGCGGATCTCGCGGACGGCCATGATGTCCACACAGTATTCCTGGTCGCCCACATGGAACGAGATCAGTTCTCGGCGGTCGACCCCGGTGGCGGTGGCAAGGTCGGTCATGACTTACTCCGCTGCGATGAGGGTGGGTTCGGTGGGGCGAGGCGCGCCGCCTTCGCGGCGACGAAGATTGATCGTGGCGTCGACGTCGAGGATCAAGGCCACGCGGCCATCGCCCAGGATGGTCGCGGCGGCGACGCCCTCGACCTGCTGGTAGTTCTGTTCCAGCGACTTGATGACGACTTGGCGCTGGCCGTGGATGGCGTCGGCCACCAAGGCGGCGCGCGAGCCGTCCTCGCCCTCGACCAGCAGCACCACGCCCTCGGTCGGGTGCGGGCTGGTGTCGCGATAGCCCAGGGTGCGGCCGACGTCGATCAGCGGCACGAAGCTGTCGCGGACGGCCAGCACCGAGCCCACGGGGCCCAGCGGGCGAACTTCTTCCGGCTTCGGACGCAGGCTCTCGACGATGGCGGCCAGCGGCACGACCAGGGTCTCGCCGGCGACGTCGACCACCATGCCGTCCAAGACGGCCAGGGTCAGCGGCAGACTGAGGGTGAAGGTCGAGCCCAGGCCCGGACGCGAAGTGATCGAGATGCGGCCGCCCAGGGCCTGGACCGAGCGCTTGACCACGTCCATGCCGACGCCGCGACCCGACACGTCCGAGATCTTGTCGGCGGTCGAGAAGCCCGGGAGGAAGATCAGGTTGTCGATCTCTTCGTCGGTCAGCTGCAGATCGGGGGCGATCAGGCCCTTCTTGACCGCGATCGAGAGGACTCGCTCGCGGTTGATGCCCTTGCCGTCGTCCGAGACCTCGATGACGATCCGGCCGCTGCGGTGCAGGGCGGCCAGGCGCACGACGCCTTCGGGATTCTTGCCGGCCGCCTTGCGCTCCTCGGGGCCTTCCAGCCCGTGGTCGATGGCGTTGCGCAGCATGTGGGTGATCGGGTCGGACAGACGCTCGATGACCGTCTTGTCGACCTCGGTGTTCTCGCCGTCCATCACCAGGCGGGCTTGCTTGCCCGTCATGTTGGCGACTTCGCGGACCAGGCGCGGCATGCGCTGGAACACCGACTTCACCGGCTGGGCGCGGATGGCCATGACGCTATCCTGGATCTCGCGGGTGAGCTGTTCCAGCTCGTCGAGACCCATGGCCAGGTTGGAGGACGGGGCGATTCCGTATTCGCCGACCCGTTGGGCCAGCATGGCCTGGTTGATGACCAGCTCGCCGACCAGGTCGATCAGACGATCGATACGCTCGGGATCGACGCGGATGACCGACTGGCCGGGCCCCGGGACTTCGACCTGCGTGGCCTTCGGCGTCGGCGCGGCGGGCGCGGCCGGCTTGGCGGCCTCGATCGGCGCGGGCGCCGGCGCGGCGGGAATGATTTCGGCGACGGGCGCCGGCGCGGCGATCTCGACCGGAGCCGGGGCGGCTTCGACGGTCTCGACGATCGCGGGCGTCTCGGCGACCGTCAGCAGCGAAGCCAGCGCGTCCTCGAGGGCGGCTTCGCCACGGGTGATTTCCAGATCGCAGTCGCCATCGACGAATTCGAAGACTTCGCGGATCGCGGTCTCGTCCTCCTCGGTTTCGAGGCGGACGCTCCAGGTCACGAAGGCGGCTTCCGGATCCAGGTCTTCCAGGGCCGGCAGGGCGCGATCGTCCAGCGTCGCCTTGATCGGACCCAGGCGGTTGAGCTCGCGCAGCAGCAGCGCCGTCTCGTTGGCCTTGCGGTAGAGGTCCGACTTCGGACGGATCGACACCGTCCAGACGTTGGAGGGGATCAGGTCGGCGTCGGCGGCCTGCGCCTCGACCGAGATGGTCTGGGGCACGAAGACGAAGCCGAGGCCGTCGTCGTCCATGGCGTCGTCTTCGGCGACGACGGGCGCGGGCGGCGGAGCGGCTTCTTCCACGACGGCGGGCGCGGCGGCGACCGGCTGGGCGTTCGGATCGGTCCAGGTTTCCAGCTCGGCGGCCATGGCGGCCGAGGCGCCCATGTCGACATCACCCAGGCCGCGAGCGGCGCTGACGTGGTCGGCCAGGATGTCGGAAGCGCGCAGCAGAACGGCGGCCAGCTCGACCGTGTTGGGCACGGCGCCCGAGCGCACGGCGTCCAGCAGGGTCTCGAACACGTGGGCGAAGCGCACCAGCGGCTCGAGGCCGAAGGCGCCGGCGCCGCCCTTGATCGAGTGGACGGCGCGGAACACGGCGTTGACCGTCTCGAGGTCGCCGGCCCCCTCTTCCATGGCCAGGAGACCGCCCTCGAGGTCGGCGAGGAGCTCCTCGCATTCCTGGAAGAAGGTGACCTTGATGGCCTCTAGCTCGTCCATATCCCGTACGTCCTAATTCGCGTCTAGCAACGGGTACTCAAAAGGGCACTGGGTCTTGGCCTGGATCAGGCGGCGACGCGACGGATCGCGTCGACCAGCTTTTCCGGGTTGAACGGCTTGACGATCCAGCCCGTCGCGCCGGCCTCGCGGGCCCGCTGCTTCTTGGCCGGGTCGCTTTCCGTGGTCAGGACCAGGATCGGGATGGCGCGATAGTCGTCGTCGACCCGCACCGCCTCGATGAAGCCGAAGCCGTCCAGCTTGGGCATGTTGATGTCCGTGATGATCACGTCGGGGCGGTGGGCGGAGAGAACCTCCAGACCATGTTCGCCGTCGACAGCCTCGACCACGTTGAAGCCGGCGCCGGCGAGGGCCATGCGCAGCATGTCTCGCATGGTCCGGGAGTCATCGACCGTTAGAACCGTACGCGTCACGATTCAGCTCCTTGGAATTCCGCCGACAAGAGCGCCCCTTCGGCGCCGAATAGACGGGTGGTTTCTACGAAGGCCTCGGAAGGCCCCTTGATGGTGAAGGACTGACCGTCCTGGTCCCAGGCCTTGCGACCGGCCAGCAGGACTTGCAGGCAAAGCCCGCCGAGCCGGCGAACCTGGTCGGCCTCCACCGTGATCGCCGCGCCGCGGCGTTCCAGGAGGGCGGCCTTGAGGGGCGCCGCGGCCTTCAGGTCCAGGGTCTCGGGCAGCGCGATCGCAGCGGCCATTTAGAATTCCTCCCAACCGTCCGTAGCGGGAGCCTGGGCGACCGCCGCCGAACCACTGCTCCGGCCCGGACGGGCGAAGGTGCTCAGGCGAGCCTGTTGCTCGGCCACCGGATTGCGCGCCGGGGCGTGATGCGCCGCGTCGGCCATGGCCGGGCGAGCGTAGGACGAAGATCCAGAACCCACTTGGAAGCGGGCCATCAGGCGGACCAGTTCGCCGGTTTCGCCCTTCAGCGAGTGCGTCGCGGCGGTCGATTGCTCGACCATGGCGGCGTTCTGCTGGGTGACCTGATCCATCTGGTTCACGGCGGTGTTCACTTCGTTCAGACCGGTCGCCTGCTCCGCGGCGGAGGCCGCGATCTCGGTGACCAGGGCGTCGATCTCGCCGACCTTCGCCACGATCCGTTGCAGCGCCTCGCCCGTCTGGCCGACCAGGCTGACGCCTTGGCTGACCTGCTGGGTCGAGCTGGAGATCAGAGCCTTGATCTCCTTGGCCGCCTCGGCCGAACGCTGGGCCAGGGCCCGGACTTCCTGAGCGACGACCGCGAAGCCGCGGCCCGCTTCGCCAGCCCGCGCGGCTTCGACGCCGGCGTTCAAGGCCAGGAGGTTGGTCTGGAAGGCGATTTCGTCGATCACGCCGATGATCTGGCTGATCTGCTTGGACGAGTTTTCGATCTCGCCCATGGCCGACACTGCCTGATGCACGACCTGGCCGCTATGCGTCGCTTCGCCACGCGTCGTCGAGACGACGTCCGAGGCCTGGCGAGCGCCCGAGGCCGTGCGACGCACGGTGGCGGTCAGTTCGTCCAGGGCGGCGGCGGTCTGTTCCAGGCTGGCGGCTTGCTGCTCGGTGCGGCGCGACAGGTCGTCCGAGGCGTGGGCGATTTCGTCGGCGCCGGTGCGCAGGCCGTCCGTCGAGGCGGCGATGACCTTCATCGTCTCCTGCAGCGAGCCCATGGCGCCGTTGAAGTCGTCCTTCAGCTTGCGGTACTCGCCGGGGAAGTCGGCGCTGACGCGGAAGGTCAGGTCGCCCGAGGCCAGCTTCTCCAGGCCTTCGGCCAGGCTGCTGACGACCAGGGCGCTCTCCTGAGCGGCGGCCGCGGCGGCGGCTTCCTTGGCGCGGCGTTCATCGGCCGTGAGGGCGGCCGACTTTTCCTGCTCCGCGCGCAGGGTGTCGAGGTGAAGTTGATTGTCGCGGAAGACCTTGAGCGAGCGGACGATGGCGCCCAGCTCGTCGCCGCGTTCCAGCTTTTCTAGATCGATGCCGTTGTCGCCCTTCGAGAGCTTCTCGGTGGCGCCGGCGATGTCGCCGATCGACTTGCGGGTGGTCATGACGGTCAGGAACGCCAGGGCGCCGACGGCGGCCAGGGTCACCAGCGACATCACGATCGTGACGCTCATCGCGGCGGTGGCTTCGGCCTGACGCTTGGCGGTTTCGCCCTCGATCCGCTTGTTGGCGGCGGCGACGACCTGGTCCAGCTGGCCGGTCATCTTCGCGTACTGTTCCTCGAACGGCGCGATGAAGCCCACGGCCATGCCGAAGTCGACGCCGATCATGCCGCTCACCGTATCGATGGCGCTGCGGCATTCGTCGAGCGACTTGATCAGTTCGGCGATCTTGGGCTGTTCGGCGGCGGGCAGCTTGGCCTTGAGCGCGACCAGGTCCTTCTTCACCGAGTCCGTTTCGGTCAGGATCGCCGCCATGCGGGCGTCGTTCTTGGCCACGTCGATGTTGCCCGCCTTGTGGGTCAGCACCGTGTAAAGTTCGCCGTTGATGTTCGAGATGCGCTTGGAGACCTTCTGGATCTCCATGTTCTGGCGCATGTCGGTTTCCACCACCTGCTTCAGGGCGGCCGACTGGCTTTTCTGAACGACGATGGCTCCGCCGGCCATCAGGGCCAGCATGAGCAGCGCGAACGCCGGCGCGAAGCCGATTTTGATGATCAACGGTAAATCGACGAGACGAATTCGTTTCATCGCGAGGTCCCCTCCAACCAGCGCTCCGAGTCACGGATCGCCAACATGAAGTGGGATAATCGCGATAGAGTCCTAACAGACTCTGACTTGGTTAAAGGGAATTCGACATAATAGTCCCGGGCTGGGCCAGTGTGGTCGTTTGGTCGCAGGCGCCAGCCGCTGAATCCCAGCGGAGTCTATAAAGCGGGCCTCGAAGAACGAGAGTCTCCGAGAGAGCCGCCCATGGTTACCTGGAAGTAAACCCCGAATATTCTGGCCCGACTCAGAATATCTTAACTTACACCTGCGATTTTGCTCCTGTCCGGTTGGCGCGTCGTCCATTGGACGTGGATTCATTACTAGGAGCAGCGGGATGAAATATCCGATCGCTATTGCCGCGGGAATCGCTGGCAGCTTTTTCGTCGCTCAGGCCGCTTCGGCCGCCGGCGGTTTCGAAGACCAAATGGGCCGTTGCCTGCAGCAGTACGCGAACACCCGCGACGCTGCTCAGGTGATGCTGGAGTGCAGCGCCGCCGACGGCAAGCTCTCGGACTGCAAGGTCGTCGACAACAGCGCCGCTGGTAAGGGCTTCGACAAGGCCGCCATGTGCATCGCCGAAAAGCTCCCGATGGGCGCCAAGACCGGCACCGTGAAGGTTCCCTTCCGCTTCCCGGGCGGCGCGTAAGTCTTACGCGCTATACCGTCTAGGGGGAAACAAGACGCCCTCGCCGGGCTCACCGGCGAGGGCGTCTGCTTATCTGGAGCGCCGCAAGTCTTCGCGCTCCATACTTGAGGGCGCCCCGTCAGCCGCCGCGCTTGAGGGTCTCGCGGGCGATAACCAGTTGCTGGATCTGGCTGGTGCCCTCGTAGATGCGGAAGATCCGCACGTCGCGGTACAGGCGCTCGATCCCGTAGTCGGCGACATAGCCCGCCCCGCCGAAGATCTGCACGGCCCGATCGGCCACCCGGCCCACCATCTCCGACGCGAACAATTTCGAGGCCGCCGCCTCCAGGGTGACGTTGACGCCGGCGTCGCGCTTCCTGGCCGTGTCCAGCACCAGGGCCCTGGCGGCAAGGGCCTCGGTCTTGCTGTCGGCGATCATCGCCTGGATCAGCTGAAAGCTGGCGATCGGCTGACCGAACTGCTTGCGTTCGGACGCATAGGCCACGCAGTCGGCGATCAGGCGCTCGGCCACGCCCACGCAGACGGCGGCGATGTGCAGGCGGCCGCGGTCCAGCACCTGCATCGCCACCTTGAAGCCCTCGCCTTCCGCGCCCAGCCGGTTCTCGACCGGCACCCGGACGTTGTCGAAGGTGACGTCGTGGATGTGGGCGCCCTGCTGGCCCATCTTCTTCTCGGGCTTGCTGACCGAGAGGCCGGGCAGGTCACGCGGCACGAGGAAGGCCGAGACCCCGCCCCCGCCCTTCACGTCGGGATTGGTGCGAGCCATTACCGTGAACAGCGACGCCTTGCCGGCGTTGGTGATGAAGCGCTTGCCGCCGTTCAGAACGTAGTGGTCGCCGTCCAGCGTGGCGCGAGTCTGCACGGCGGCGCTGTCGGAGCCCGCCTCGGGCTCGGTCAGGGCGAACGAGGTGACGATCTCGCCGGACGCGATGCCTTCCAGCCACTTGGCCTTCTGGGCGTCGTCGCCGAACATCACCAGGCCCTGGCTGCCGATGCCGACATTGGTGCCGAACACCGAGCGGAAGGCCGGCGAGGCGCGGCCCAGCTCGATGGCCACCAGCGCCTCTTCCTCCATGTTCAGGCCAAGACCGCCGAACTCTTCCGGGATCGACAGGCCGAACAGTCCTAGCGCCTTCATCTCTTCGATGACGTCAGCCGGGACGGCGTCGTCCTCGGCCACCTTGGCCTCGATCGGACGCAGGCGCTCGGCCACGAAGCGGGCGACGGTGTCGATCAGCTGCTCGCGGGTTTCCAGATCGAGGGCCATGCGCTTTGCTTCTCCCGGCTTCAAACGCTTGTTTTGACGCCGACTGTAGCGATGACCCTCGAGAATGGAAGACCCCTAGCTGGCGGCCTTTTCAGCCTGGGCCAGCACGCTCTTGCGCATGCCGTAGGCGAGATAGATCGCCGCCCCGATGCAATGTGCGATCAGGAAGTACTTCTGGGTCTTCAGCGGCAGGCTGTAGAACAGATAGAGACAACCCAGGATGCCGGCGGGCGCGACCACCTGCCAGATCGGCGTCGAGAACACCCGCAGACGGTTCGGCTCGCGCCGACGCAGCACGATCACCGACAGGCCCACGGCGATGAAGGCCGCCAGGGTGCCGGCATTGGCCAGCTCGGCGATGTCCTTCAGCGACAGGAAGCCCGACAGCACCGCCGACAGGGCGCCGGTCAGCAGGGTCATGACCACCGGCGTGCCGGTCTTGGCGTTCACCCGCGACAGGGCGCGCGGCAGCAGGCCGTCGCGGGCCATGACGAAGAAGATCCGGCTCTGGCCGTACATGAAGGCCAGGATCACGGTCGGCAGGGCCACGACGGCGGCCAGGGCCACCAGCTGGGCGATCTTCGGATGGCTGAGGCTCTCGAGGATGAAGACCAGCGGCGCCTCGCTCTTGGAGAACACCTCAGCGCGCGAGGCGCCGATCGCGACGGCGGCGACGATCATGTAGATGGCCGTGCAGGCCGCCATCGAGCCGACGATGCCGATGGTCAGGTCGCGCTTGGGGTTCTTGGTCTCCTCGGCCGCGGTCGACACCGCGTCGAAGCCGTAGAAGGCGAAGAAGATCAGGCTGGCGGCAGCCATGACCCCGACTTTGACGCCGTCAGGACCCGGCGTGGCCGCGAAGCCGTTCGGCATGAACGGCGTGAAATGGCCAGCGTCGAACGACGGCAGGCACAGGATCACGAAGATGATCAGGGCGACGATCTTCACGAACACCAGGACCATGTTGACCGTGGCGCTCTCCTTGGTGCCCAGGGCCAGAAGGCCCGCCACCGCCATCGAGATGATCACCGCCGGCAGGTTGACGATGCCGCCGGCGTGCGGTCCGGCCAGCAGGGCGTCCGGGAAGCCCGCCATCTTGAACAGGCCGTGGGCGTGGGCCGACCAGCCGACGGCGACCGCCGCGCAGACCAGGGTGTATTCGAGGATCAAGCTCCACCCGACGAACCAGGCCACTGGCTCGCCCATGGCGGCGTAGCTGTAGGTATAGGCGCTGCCCGCCGCCGGGATCATGGTCGACAGCTCGGCGTAGCAGAGCGCCGCGCAGGCGCAGACCGCGCCGGCGATCAGAAACGACAGAATGACCCCGGGGCCCGCGAGACCCGCGCCCACGCCGGTCAGCGTATAGATGCCGGTGCCGACGATGGCCCCGACGCCCAGCGCCACCAGATGCGGCCAACTCAGGGTCTTCTTCAGCTGATGGCTGTCCGCGTGCCCCGCGGTGATGGTGTCAATGGCCTTGCGGCGCGTCCAGATACTCAAAACCGGGTCCCTCCCAACGCTTGGAGGGGAACATGGAGTGGGTTTCGCCCCCCGCCAAGCTTGTTCGTTAGAAGAAAATTCTCGTCAGGGCGTAGGCGAGGATGGCGACGGCCACTGTGACCGTTCCCAGCATGATCGCGAGGCGCGGCTTGACCTCCAGCAGGGCCTTGGGCCCCAGCTTGGCCGAGATGGCGCCGACCCCGGCCAGCAGCAGGAAGCTGGAGCAGGTCGCCAGGGTCGTGACCAGCATCGGCGGGATCAATCCCAGTCCGCGTGCTGCGGCGAGAGCCGCGAAGCCCAAGACAAAGAGCGGCGGGGCTTTCAGACCCGAGACGACGCCGCCGCCTTCCTTGCTGCGGGTCAGCATCAAGCCGATCAGGATCACCGCCGGGCCCAGCCAGACGATGCGCGCCAGCTTGGCCAGGGCCGCCGTGCTGGCGGTCTCCGGCGAGACCGACGCCCCCGCGCCGGCCACCTGGGCGACGTCGTGGATCGAGAGGCCGAAGAAGACGCCAGCCTGGTGGGAGGTCAGGCCCAGGGCGTGGGCCAGAGGCGGATAGGCCAGCATGGCCACGGTCGACAGCAGGTTCACCCCGACGATGACCAGGGCGGTCGTGCGTTGGTTGGCCGGACTGGCCGGCGCGGCCTGCGACGCCGCCAGCGCCGCGGAGGCCCCGCAGATCGAGCAGGCGGCGGCGGCGATCAGGGCCTCGGCGACCGGCAAGCCTAGAGCCGTGCCCGCGGCCGCGCCGATAGCCAGGCCGCCCAGCACGACGACGCCGCTGGCCAGGATGGCCGGACCGCCCAGGGCGGCGAACTCGGCCCAGCTGATCTGGGCGCCCATCATGGCCACGCCTAAGCGCAGGCCGGGCTTGGCGAATATGTCGAGGCCGGCGCCCAGCTGGGCCTGCAGGCCCAGCGCGCCCAGCATCATGCCCAGCACCACCGCGATCAGCGGCGCGGGCGCGTGCAGGCTCTGCGCCAGAAGTTTGGTCAGGACGACCAGCAGCACGCCGGCCGCCAGGCCCGGACCCAGGCGGCTCGCGCCAAGCCGAAGCGCGGCGGCGGTCATCCGTGGACCGTCTCGCCGGAGACCGGGGATTTCATAGTTCCTTGGGCGAAGTGCGCATCGGCCTTGGCGCAGCGGTTGGACAGCCGCTCGTTGAGGCGACGAACGGTCTGGCTGCCGGTGCGCTCGAAGGCGAAGGGCAGGATGCCGTGGACGATGCAGGCCAAGCCGGCGCCCAGCAGGGTGAAGCCGAAGCTCCAGGCCACGCCCATGTGCTCGCCATAGGTCTCGCCGACGGACTTCGGGTGACGGGTGAACGACGCGAACATTGGCAGGCCCCTGCATTGCCGAGGCTATCCATGATGGCGACGATTCGAAGAAAGACATTACTGGATTGCGCGCCGATCCGGGCGTAGGGAGAATCCCATTCTTCGATATGTGGGTCCTGGAGATGATTGATCTCGATCAAACCGATCGGCGCATCCTGGCCATTCTCCAGGACGACGCCACGGTCGCCATCGCCGACATGGCCGAGCGGGTCGGCCTGACCCAGACGCCCTGCTGGAAACGGGTGAAGCGCCTGCAAGACGCTGGCGTGATCACCGCCCGCGTCGCCCTGCTGGACCGCGAGGCCCTGGACCTGGGCCTGACCGTGTTCGTGGCCGTGAAGACCGGCCGCCATGACGAGGACTGGCTGACCACCTTCGCGGCGGGGGCCAAGGCCCTACCCGAGGTGGTCGAGTTCTATCGGATGAGCGGCGAGGTCGACTACTTGCTGAAAGTCGTGGTCCGCGACATCGCCGCCTATGACCGGTTCTACAAGCGCTTGATCGCCACCGCGCCGCTCACCGACGTGTCGTCCAGCTTCGCGATGGAGCAGATCAAGTTCACGACGGCGCTGCCGATCTGCCCGACCTGACGGATCGACGCCGCTGTGACGATCCGCACATCCCCGCCCCCGCGATCGGGGCTCTAACCGTGACGCGGCGGAGGCTAGGTCACAACTGGCCAGTCTCCACGCGGACAGAGGACGGTGGGGACCATGACTGGTGTCGTTTCTAGTCCGCGGGCGGATTTCGCTCGGCCGGAGCATGGCTTGCTTCCGGTCGCGCGAGATCCGGCCAAGCGCCTTTTCGACGTCGTGACCGCGTTCGGCCTGCTGGTCTTCTTCGGCCCGCTGCTGTTGCTGGTCGCGGCGCTGATCCGCCTGGAATCGCCCGGCCCCGCGCTGTTCCGTCAGACGCGGGGCGGGCTGAACGGGCGTCCGTTCACGATCTACAAGTTCCGCTCGATGCATTGCCAGGAGAACGGAACGCGGGTCGTCCAGGCCCTGCGTGACGACGATCGCGTCACCCTGGTCGGCCGCTGCATTCGCAAGACCAGCATCGACGAGCTGCCGCAGCTGCTGAACGTGCTGAAGGGCGACATGTCGCTGGTCGGGCCGCGGCCGCACGCCCAGGCTCATGACGCGCAGTACGGCGCGGCGATTCCCGGCTACGCCCTGCGCTTCCGGGCCCGTCCCGGCCTGACGGGCCTGGCTCAGATCCAGGGCCTGCGCGGCGCCACCGCCGACCTCGAGGCCATGGCCCGGCGGGTCAGGGCCGATGTCGCCTATATCGAGACCTGGTCGTTCCTGCGCGACATTCGGATCCTGCTGCTGACCGCGCCGCACCTGCTGGTCGCCGAAAACGCCTACTGAAGCCGCCGGAACCCATGATAACGACGAGTGGGCCTGACCTCCGTCAGAGCTTTTTCGGTTCAGTGACCTCATGGCCCTTGTCGAGATGAACGCGGTCGACGCGGGCGGCTTCCACGGCGTGATCGTCCCGGCCGCCCGGCCGGTGGTGTTCCGGGGCCTGGTGTCGCACTGGCCGGCGGTCGAGGCCGCGCGTCGGGGCGACGAGGCTCTGTTCGACTATCTGGCGCGCTTCGATCGGCAAGAGCCGGTCGGAACCTTGATCGCCCCGCCCGAGGCCGGCGGACGCTTCTTCTATAACGACGCGCTGGACGGCTTCAATTTCCAGAGCGGCCGCGCGCGGCTGGCCAAGAGCTTCGCGTTCCTGCTGGCCAATCGCGATGTCGAGCGGCCCGCGACCCTGGCCGCCCAGTCGATCTCGACCAGCGCCCACCTGCCGGGTTTCAGCGCCGAGAACGTCTCGCCGCTGCTGGAGCCCGAGGTCGAGCCCCTGCTCTGGCTGGGCAATCGGGTGATCGTCGCCGCGCACCAGGATCCGTACGAGAACCTGGCCTGCGTGGTCGCCGGCCGCCGCCGCTTCACCCTGTTTCCGCCCGAGGCGGTGGCCGACCTCTATATCGGCCCGTTCGAGAAAACGCCCGGCGGCCCGCCGATCAGCATGGTCTCGTTCGACGAGCCGGACCTGGAGCGCCATCCGCGCTTCGCCCGGGCCTTGGAGGTCGCCGAGACGGTCGAGCTGGCGCCGGGCGACGCACTCTATATTCCATATCTCTGGTGGCACCACGTGCGCTCGCTGGAGCCCGTGAACCTGCTGACCAACTATTGGTGGGCCCACGCGCCGGCCGGACGCGGCCAGGCCATGGACGCCTTCCTGCATGCGGTACTGGCCTTGCGCGCCCTGCCCGCCCACCAGCGGGCGGCCTGGAAGACGGCCTTCGATCACTATGTGTTCGGCGATTCCGAGGCGGCCACCGCGCACCTGCCCGAAAGCGTCCACGGCATGCTGGGCGATCTGAGCGAGGAAGACGCTCTGCGCATCCGGCGGGTGCTGGGCCAGAAACTGACGGGCTAGGCCTATTCCGGCCAGAGGTCCTGGATGTCGCCCTTGCGGTTCAGCATGTGGGTGGCGCGCTTGATCAGCATCAGCAGGCGCTCCTTCCGGCCTTCCCGGTCGTAGGTCAGGGTCGTGCGGGCCAGGCCTTCCAGCATGAAGCGGGCAAGGTCGCGGCTGGCCTGGAAGCGCGGACCGGCCCCGGCGTGCAGGATCTTCAGGAAGTGGTCGCCGGCCTGGGCGCGGTCGAACTCGGCCTGGGCCGGGGCCAGCAGGGCGTGGATCGCCGGATCGGTGCGGCCGGCCGCCTCCATCTCGGCGAAGGCGGTGAAGGGAACGCTGTGCAGCAGGTCCCAATAGCTGTCGATCGCGTGCTCGGTGACGTCGGCGCCGGGCGGCAGGCTGTCGGCGGCGGCGCGGAATAGCGTCGAGCGCTCGGCCTGGATATGGGCCACGGCGGCCTCGACCAGGGCCTCGCGGGTCGGGAAGTGATAGAGCATCGCCCCGCGCGTCAGGCCGGCCGCGTCGGCGATCGCCGGGTTGGTGGCCGCGTGATAGCCGATCTCGGCGATCAGGCGCATCGCGCAATCCAGAATCCGCGCGCGGGTCTTCTGCGACTTCGGGGTGTCCTTGGCGAGGCGGGCGGCGTCCATCGGGGTGACTTAGTGCGATGCATGTTGCACTGCAACAGGCTTGCCGCTTCCTGGCCAAGGCCAAGCGTCAAAAGGGGTTGCTTGCGGTCCAGATTTTTGACGATCTCGCCGAAACTGCGCAATCCCTAGGCTGACGCCAGGGAAGCCTCGCCCGAAGCCTCGCCTTAATCATCGGTAGATTCGCCGCACCGGCATTTCATTAAAGCGACATGCAATCAGCTTAATCGCCAGCCGTTGGCCGCCATCGCTCCGATCCGGGGACGGAACGATCTCGGCGCTGCAAACGGGGGTTCGACCATGAGCGCCGACGTCGCCGTCCGCCGCTACCGTTCCGTCTTCATCAGCGATCTGCACCTTGGCACGCGGGGATGCCAGGCTGAGCTGCTGCTGGACTTCATCCGCCATATCGAGTGCGACAAGCTCTATCTGGTCGGCGACATCATCGACGGCTGGAAGCTGCGCAGCGGCTGGTACTGGCCGCAGGCTCACAACGACGTGGTGCAGAAGATCCTGCGCATGGCCCGCAAGGGCACCGAGGTGATCTACGTCCCCGGCAATCACGACGACCGGATCCGCGACTTCTGCGGCGTCCACTTCGGCGGCGTGATCGTGGCCCGCGACGTGATCCACGAGGCCGCCGACGGCAAGCGCTACCTGGTCGTCCACGGCGACGAGTTCGACGGCGTCGTCCAGCACGCCAAGTGGCTCGCCTTCCTCGGGGATTGGTCCTATAGAACCATCCTCATGCTGAACACTCTGGTGAATCGCCTCCGGCGTCGCCTTGGGTTCGGTTACTGGAGTCTGTCGGCCTATCTGAAGGTCAAGGTGAAGAACGCGTTGCAGTTCATCGAGAACTTCGAGGCCGCGGTGGCCGACGAGGCTCGACGTCGGGGGGTGGACGGCGTGATCTGTGGTCACATCCACAAGGCCGAGATGCGGGACATCGACGGCGTCAAGTACATCAACGACGGCGACTGGGTGGAAAGCTGCACGGCGCTGGCCGAGCACGCCGACGGCCACCTGGAAATCCTCGAATGGGCCAAGCTGCGCTCGTGGTCGGTGATCGACCGCGCCAGCACGGTCGCGACCTCGATCGACGAGCCCTTGCCGGAGCCGGCCGCCGCCTGATGCGAATTCTGCTTGCGACCGACGCCTGGGAACCTCAAGTCAACGGGGTGGTCCGCACCCTGAGCCGGGTGACCGAGGAACTGCGCGCCCTGGGCCATGAGGTCGACGTCGTCAGTCCGGAACAGTTTCCGACCTTCCCACTGCCGACCTATCCCGAGATCAAGCTGGCCATCGGCGCCTATGAGCCGGTGCAGGAGCGCTTCAAGTCGTTCGAGCCCGAGGCGATCCACATCGCCACCGAGGGGCCGATCGGCCTGGCCGCCCGCCGCATCTGCCTGGAATGGAAGCTGCCGTTCACGACCAGCTACCACACCAAGTTCCCCGAATATGTCTCGGCCCGCCTGCCGCTGCCGCTGGCGGCCGGCTACACCTACATGCGCTGGTTCCACAAGCCGTCGGGCCGTCTGATGGTGGCCACGCCGACCATGCGCGACGAGCTGGCCAAGCACGGCTTCCGCAACCTCTCGCCGTGGTCGCGGGGCGTGGACACCGATATCTTCAAGCCGCGCGCCGAGGGCGACCCCGACCCGTTCGAGGGTCTGGCGCGACCGATCTTCCTCAATGTCGGCCGGGTGGCCGTCGAGAAGAACATCGAAGCCTTCGCCAGCCTCGACCTGCCGGGCACCAAGGTCGTGATCGGCGACGGTCCCCAGCGCGAGGAGCTGGCCGAGAAATATCCCGAGGTGAAGTTCCTGGGCGCCAAGTTCGGCGACGAACTGGCCCGCTACTTCGGGGGAGCGGACGTCTTCTGCTTCCCGTCCCTGACCGACACCTTCGGCCTGGTGATCCTGGAGGCCATGGCCGCCGGCGTGCCGGTGGCGGCCTTCTCGGCTCCCGGCCCGGTCGACATCATTCCCGGCTCCAACGCCGGCGTGCTGGCCCCCGGCCAGACGGACGGCCTGAAGGAAGCCTGCCTGGCCTGCCTGGACCTCGACCGCGCCGTGGTCCGCAAGTTCGCCGAGAAGTTCTCGTGGCGCGCCTGCGCCGAGGAGTTCTTCCGCAACCTGCAGCCCTATCCCGAACCGGAAAAGACCCGGTTCTGGCGCCGCCTGCGCCGCCTGGCCCGCCTGCGCAAGAAAACGGCGGCCTGAGGGCGATTCACGGTTTCAAGGCGGGCTACTTGCCCCCTCCGCGCTGCGCGCTCCTCCCCCGGAGGGGGAAGACGGTTTCCTTCCGCCCCCTCCGGGGGCGAACGGCCGCGAAGCGGCCCGGTGGGGGCAAGGGACATCGGCTTCACGCGGTTCACCGCTGAAGTTGGTGGGGAGGCGACGGAGCGGCCGGGCGAACCCGGAGACCGTGAGTTTGATTTTGCGTTTCGGCTCGCTTGTCCGCTCCGCCAGGTTGTTCTTGCCCGTGAGGATGGGGGGCGTGAGCGTATTTCAGCTCGGGACCCCACGAGCCCCCGGACGGGCGCGGACCAACTGGATCGGCTATTCCGTCTCCAGCTCGGCGATCCACGATAGGCGGCTTTAGATCGATCACCGCCCTGTCGCTCCGCGCTCGGCTAACCCCTCGGCCTTCGTGTGGTCCCGGATCTATCCACGAACAGACCACCACCCGAACCGAGGCGGCGCCCACGCGGCCCCGCTCAACCTATCCCCGCCGCCGCTTTGGGCCGGATCCAAGCGCCCTCCCCTTGCGACGGGGACAGCTATGATTGTGCAGCGGTTCTGAACGCGGATCATTCAGACGCGCGTAAAAGTGAGAAGTGGTTGAATTCGTGGACTTCTATCTCGCGAACGCCGGGGATACAGCCCGCTCAATCCCCGTGATCGCCCCCGAAAATCCCTCTCTCTGAGAGAGAGGGAGGGGCCCATGCGCAGCATGGGAGGGTGAGTGGTTACACCCTCTCAGAACGAAGCTCCCCCTTCACCCGCTCTCCCCGGCGAAAGCCGGGGCCCCGATTCATCCGGAGCGTTTGGGGCTGACGCGCCAACGACCTGATACGAGTCGTCAAACTTGTGGGGTTCGATCTGGGCCCCGGCTTTCGCCGGGGAGAGCGGAAATTGAAAGCCTCCACTTCCGACCTTAACCGACCTGTCGCCCCTACTCCGCCCCGTCCTTCTTCCGCTTGCAGGGCTTCAGGATCACCTTGTCGATCCGCGAACTGTCCATGTCGACGATCTCCAGGTCGAACGCGCCGATCTCGACGTGTTCGCCCTCGACCGGGATACGGCCCAGGCGATCCAGGATCAGACCCGCGACCGTGTGGTAGCCGCCGTTGGCCTCGAAGTTCTCGCCCAGGTGATCGTTCAGTTCCTGGATGTCGAGGCGGGCGTCGATCAGCCAGCTGCCGTCCTCGCGGCGCAGGATGCGCTTTTCGTCGTCCTCGTGGTTTTCCGGGAAGTCGCCGGCGATCATTTCCAGCAGGTCCAGCGGCGTGATCGCGCCCTGCAGCGAGCCGAACTCGTCGACGACCAGGGCCATGTGCAGGCTGGTCTGCTTGAAGACCTGCAGGGCCTTCAGCAGCGACATGGTCTCGGGAATGGCGACCGGCTGCTGGACGTGGGCCTTCAGGTCCAGCGGCTCGCTGCCGAGGCAGGCGTCCAGCAGATCCTTCTTCAGGACGACGCCGACGCCGCCGTCGAGATCGTCGTCGGTGGCCACCAGGATGCGCGAGTGGGCGCTGGCCCGGATCTCGCTGAGCACGGTCTCGGGGCTGTCGGCCAGCGAGACCCAGAACAGGTCGCGGCGCGGGGTCATGGCCACCCGGACCGGGCGATCGCCCAGGCGCAGCACCTCGTTGATCATGGCCCGCTCCTCGGGCTCGATCAGGCCGGCGTCGGCGCCTTCGGCGAGCACCGCTTCCATCTCCTCGGTGGTGACGCCGTTGTTGCGCTCGTCGCGCACGCCCATCAGCTTCAGCACCGCGGCGGTGGAGACGGTCAGCAGCGTCACGAACGGGCGCAGCACCGTGGCCACCACGGCCAGGAACGGCGCCATGCGGCGGGCGATGGCGTCGGGGAACATCAGGGCCAGGCGCTTGGGCACCAGCTCGCCCAGGATCACCGAGACGTAGGTCAGGCCGATGACCACGATCGTCGTGGCGATGCCTTCCGAATATTTGGCGATCGGCGGGAAGCCTTCCAGCCACTTGTCCAGCGCGCCGGCGATGGTCGCCTGGCCGTAGGCGCCGGCGAAGATGCCGATCAGGGTGATGCCGACCTGGACCGCCGACAGGAAGCGCGTCGGATGCTCGGCCATGGCCAGGGCCAGCTTGGCCCCCTTGTCGCCCCGCTCGGCGAAGCCTTGCAGCCGGGCCTTCCGAGCCGAGACGACCGCCAGTTCGGACATGGAGAAGACCCCGTTCAGCAGAACGAGGAGAAAGACGACGACGAGCGCGACGAGGATCATGGCCCTTGGGGGTCGGGGACGCGGGGGGTCGGGGACGCGTCGCCGGACGGCGACCACGGCGGGGCTTGGGGAGCGGCCCGGCGTGTTCACTATACAAAGAAAAACGCCGCAGCCCATAGAGCCGCGGCGCTGATCTTGGGACTTGATCGCCGATTAGGCGGCCGGACGGCCCATGACGGTCTTGCTGTTCACGACGCCCTTTTGGGCTTCGTGCTGGCCGGGGGGCAGCGGGATCAGGCCGCGGCCTTGCAGATAGCCGCCACGACCGGTGGCGGCGTCCGAGGTGAATTCCTTCAGGAATTCTTCCAGGCCCGGCGTAACGCCGATATTGGCCTTCTTCACGTAGATGAAGAGGGTGCGCGACAGCGGGTACGAACCGTCCGAGATGGTCTGGGCCGAGGGACGCACGCCGTTGACCGAGGCGCCCTTGATCTTGTCCATGTTCTCTTCGAGGTACGACCAGCCGAAGACGCCCAGCGAGCCCGGGGTCTTGGTCAGGGTGCCGACGATGGCGTTGTCGTTTTCACCGGCGTCGATCCAGCCATCGTTGCGCAGCGGGTCGACCAGGCCCTTGAACTTCTTCTCGTTGTCCGAGCGGATGGCGTCCAGGGTCGGATACTTGCGGGCGCCGGCCTCGATGGCCAGTTCGACGAAGGCGTCGCGGGTGCCGGAGGTCGGCGGCGGGCCGTAGACCTGGATACGGTTGCCGGGCAGACCGCCGGCCACGTCGTCCCAGTTCTTGTTCGGGTTGGCGATGAATTGACCGCCCTTCAGGACCGTCTTCGAGAGACCCATGTAGAGGTTCTCGGTCTTGAAGTTGTAGTCGGCGCCGTCCTTGTCGGTGGCGATGACGATGCCGTCGAAGCCGATCTTGATCTGGATGATGTCCTTGACGCCCTTGGCGGCGCAGGCGTCGAACTCGGCCTTCTTCATCGGACGCGAGGCGTTGGCGATGTCCGGGAAACCCTCACCGGCGCCCGAGCAGAACAGCTTGATGCCGCCGCCGGTGCCGAGGCTTTCGACCTTCGGGGCTTTCTTGCCCGACTTCTTGGCGAAGTTTTCGGCGGTGCGGGTGGCGAACGGGAACACGGTCGAGGAGCCGGCGGCCCAGACATAGTCGCGGGCGGCGTGGGCGGGGGCGGCGGCCAGGCCCGACAGGGCGACGGCGGCGGCCGCGCAGGACAGGAGCTTCTTCATGATCAATTCCTAGGGAATGAAGCGTCAGGTGAGCGGGCGGGCCATGCGAGCCCGCCCGTAAGCGCGGCGTCTCTTAGAAGTCCAACTGCGCGCGCAGCTGGAACTGCTTGACGTCGTAATCTTGGTTCAGGCCGATGTTGTCGGACTTGCCGTCCGTGTAGTTGGCCTGGAAGCGGACGTACGACGTCGGGTAGTAGTTCACGCCCAGGGTCCAGCCCGTGTACTTGCCGGCTTGCGACGTCGCCGGCTTGACCTTCAGGGTGTCGTAGGCGTCGCCCAGGTCGGCGTAGTCGTAGCGCACGGCCAGTTCCAGACCGCCCATGCCGCCGGCCGTGACCGGGTTCAGGATCTTCGGACGCTTCACTTCGCCGGCGACCGGATCGTAGTTGCGCATTTCGCCGGTCGGCCAGAAGCTGACGAAGGCGTAGCCGACCTTGATCTTCGGGTCGCCGCCGACCGCCGCGCCGCCCGTGCGGGTGACGTCGATGTTCGAGTACTCGCCCTGGACCGAGAACGGGCCGTGGATGAACATGCCTTCGGCGGCCAGCGTCTTGTCGCGGTTGCCGATGCCGCCGGTGGTGTAGAAGGTGGTGCCGTTGGTGTAGGCGGTGTTCGTACGGCCGGTATAGGCGAAGGCGCTTTCGTCCCCGCGGTTGCGGTAGCGGTACGACAGGGCGACGTGCAGCTTGTTGATGTCGCTGTTGATCGGGGCCCAGTGGCCGCGAGCGGTGACGCCGAAGCGCTCCTTGGAGTCGGCGCCGGCGTTGGCGACGTCGGCGCTGTTGATGCTGTTGCCCTGCACGGCCAGCGTCGCCGAGTAGTTGAAGCCCTGGTACTTGGCCACGGCGCTGACCAGATAGCTGTCGACGCCGAAGTCACCGTACGGACCGCGGTCCATGAAGGTGATGAAGCGGGTCGAGGTCAGGTTTTCCAGACCGGCGGCCTTGATGTTCCCGAACAGCAGCGAGACCTGTTCGTTCGGCTTGTACTCGATGACCACGTCGTCCCACGAGGCCGCGCCGCCGTTCACCCAGCCGCCTTCGGCCTTGTAGGCGAAGTAGTTGTTCAGCTTGCCTTCGACGCCCAGGAACACCTGGCGACCGCGCCAGTTGCTGGTCTTGAAGTCGCCACCGGGACCGTCACGGCTGACGTCCTGGTTGACGTAGTCCACCAGGATCCGCCCCCGGAACTTGAACATCACGTCGTCGTTGCTGAACTGCGGAGCGCCGCTCCACTTGTAGCTCATGTCCTGGGCCTGGGCCGCGACGCCCAGACCGAGCGCGAGCGCGACGCCCAGCGCCGTACCGGCGACCAGCGAGGTCTTGGTGCTCATGTGAGATATCCCCTTGAAGGTGCCCCTGCCTCTCTCACCCGGCTGGGCGGGATCAGGATGTTTTGGGGCTTAACGGGGGCGTGTGACGCTTCGGACACCGACTTGTGACAAGCCGATGACAAGTGTTTTCAACCGGTTACCCTGTGTCGTTCCGGCAACAAGTCACTGGCTAGAAAGTCCGTCCACCGACGGAGTCTGGAAGGGCAGCCGGGTTCCCAGTCCAGACCCCGTGGGCTTCACCGAAGTTCGGAAGGAGCGGCCTGTCGCGAGACCGCCCCTTCCTCATTTCAGGTCTAGTACTTCACCCGCAGTTCGATCCCGTAGGTGCGGGGCGGGTTGAAGTTGGCGTAGTCGCCGATCGTGCCGCGGTTGGCCGCGGAGATGCGGTAGATGTGCGACTCGTCCAGCAGATTGCGGGCCCAGAGCGACAGGCTGGCCGAAGCCGCCCCCGCGCCCATGTTGATGTCGGCCAGCGCCAGGTTGCCGTTGACGATGAAGCTGCTGTCGGTCTTCACCGCGACGTGCTGGGTCAGCGCGGCGGTCGGCGAGACGTCGGCGAACTCGGTCTGGAACGCGTACTGGGCGTCGGCGTAGTTGGCGTCCAGGTGGGCGCGGAACGTCATCGAACCGACCGGCTGCTTGAAGTCGACATAGGCCGAGGCGGCATTCGGCGGCGTGTAGACCACGTTCACGGGGAACGGCGTGCCGAGCGGAACGACCGAATTGCCGGCGAACGGGAACGGCGCGGCCGGGATCTTCACGTCGGTGTAGGCGTACGACAGGCCGACGACGACGCTTTCCGAAACCTGAGCGGTGATCTCGGCTTCGAAGCCCTTGATCTTCGATGTGCCCGGCGCGTTGCGGGTTTCCTCGGTGTGGGCGCCCTGGGTCGGGCTGCCCGGGGTGGTGTCGACGTTGTCGAAGTCGATCTGGGTGCCGGTGCGGTCCATGGCGTAGGCGGCCAGGTTCACGCGGAGACGGTTCTGCAGCAGATCCATCTTGGCGCCCAGTTCGTACGACTTGACCTTTTCGGCGTCGAACGGCTGGAAGGTCTGCGAGCGGTCATTGGCGCCGCCGGCGCGGTAGCCGGTCGAGTACTTGGCGTACAGGTTGACGCCTTCGGCCGCGTCGTACGAGACGTTCATCAGCGGGTCGAAGCGGCCCTTGTCGTAGGTGAAGGCGAAGTTCGTGGGCTTGCCGTTGACGACGTAGAGCAGGCCGTCGCGCTTGTCCTTGGTGTAGCGGCCACCGAGCGTCAGGTGCAGCGCTTCCATCGAGGCCGGGGTGTAGGTGCCCTGGCCGTAGACGGCGTAGCTCTCGGCGTCGGCTTCCGAGGCGCGGGTGATGAAGCGCGTGCCGCGCTCCCAGCCGGCGGTCGCGGCCGCGGCCTTCGACGTCCCGGCCGAGGTGCGGATCGTGTAGGCCGTGCCGTCGGCGTTCCAGGCGTTGGTGAACGGCGTGGCGGCCGATTCCTTGGCGTGTTCCTTGAAGTAGTACAGGCCGCCGACATAGGTGAAGTTGTCGCCGAAGTCGCCGACCAGCTGGAATTCCTGGCTGTACTGGTTCTGGTACAGGTCCGATAGGCTGTAGCGGCCGAAGTTGGCGTTCGGCGCGAACACGTTACGGGCCTCGATGCCCGAATTGTCCCACTGATTGGTGGCGACGGCGCGCGCCGCGGTGATCGAGCGCAGCTCCAGGTTCGGCGCGAGGCGGAACTTCAGGGTGGCCGTGGCGCCGCCGGTCTTGTCGACGCTGGGCTGCTGAACCGTGCCGATGTCCGAGACCATCTGACGGTCGGTGTGGACCTTCACCAGCGAGGCCAGCGGGTTGATCGTGCCGGCGGGAGCGCTGGCCGGGCCGGCCTGCACCTCGGCCAGCGTGCGGACGCGCTTGCCATAAGGGTTGTAGTTGACCAGCTGGCTGAAGAACGGGGTGTTCTCGTCCTTCGCATAGTCGACCGCGATCAGGGCGCTGAAGCTGTCGTTCGGCTTGTACAGGCCCGAGATGCGGCCGCCCTTGCGATCGTACTGGTTCCAGCCGGCCTGACCCGCCATCGGGTTCTTCACGGTCGGATCCTGGTGTTGCAGCAGCGCGTCGATCTTGAGCGACAAGCCGTTGAATTCCTGGAAGTCCTGGTGCAGCTCGCCGGTATAGGCGCCGAAGTTGCCGGCGCCGGCCACGATGCGGCCGCCGAACACGCCGGTCGGAGCCTTGCTGACGATGCTCAGGGCGCCGCCTTCGGTGTTACGACCGAACAGCGTGCCTTGCGGGCCGCGCAGCACCTCGATGCGCTCGATGTCCAGCAGGGCGGTGTTCAAGCCCTGCTGGCGGCCCAGATAGACGCCGTCGATATAGACGCCGACGCCTTGGTCGCGGGCGGTCTGGTTGGCGTCGAACGGCACGATGCCGCGGATGCCGACCGTCAGGGCCGACTGGCGGGCCTCGAAGGTCGCGACGCGCAACGAGGGGATCGCGCCGTCCTGCAGGCTGATCAGGCTCTCGGCGTGGCGGTCGGCCATGGAGGTCGCGCTCAGCACGGACACCGCGATCGGCGTCGTCTGCAGGTTCGTCTCACGCTTGGTGGCGGTGATGACGACCTGGTCCAGAGCCGTGGCGTCGCCCGCCGGCGCGGCGTCGGCGGCGTAGGCGGCCGAGCCCATGGCGAAGGTCAGAGCGACGATCGCCGCTCCCCCGAAATAGTTCCGCATTAGGAGTACCCCTGTTTTGGTTGGCCGGGGCAATAGGCCTGAGCGATGATGCTTCAGTGACGCCGCTATGTAGGTTTTGAGACGTGATAAATTTGCGCCACGCCGCGACAGTTCAAATATCGCTGTTCATTCGCGCGACGCGAGAATCTTATGTCGAAGTGTTTCCAAACTGAAACTCGACATCCGCTATGGGATTAAGTCTCGAAAACGCGGCAACGATGTTATCTGCTTGAGCCATTTACACAAATTGCGAGGATCTCGCCCACCACATGACCGCCTATGCTTGCGGTCGCGACGAGCTCAGCCTCCGCGATCAACGGCGGCGGCGCGCTGAAACACGGCGGGCGCGCCAGCGTTCGACGGGCGCGCCCGGGCTCTTCGAGAGGCGGGTTCTAGAGGAGGCGCGTGCGGATGATCTGCGACAGCAGGTCGATCAGCGACACCGCGACCACGATGACCAGCACGATGCAGCCGGTCTGGTCGTACTGGAACGCATTGACGGAATCGAGCAGCACCTGGCCGACGCCGCCGGCCCCGATCAGGCCCAGCACCGTGGCCGAGCGGCTCGACGATTCGAAGCGGTAGAGGGCGTAGCTGGTCCACAGCGGGGCCACCTGCGGGATCACGCCCCAGACGACCTCCTGCAGCTTGCCCGCGCCGGTGGCGCGCACGCCCTCGACGGGACCCTTGTCGATCGACTCGACCGCCTCGGCGAACAGCTTGGCCAGCACGCCGCCGGTGTTGAAGGTCAGGGCCATGACGCCGG
Organism: Caulobacter sp. 1776; assembly: GCF_040545685.1. Lineage (NCBI taxonomy): Bacteria > Pseudomonadati > Pseudomonadota > Alphaproteobacteria > Caulobacterales > Caulobacteraceae > Caulobacter > Caulobacter sp. 1776. The sequence goes on along the minus strand of NZ_JBEPMI010000006.1, from coordinate 202,786 downwards.
CGAACGGGCCCAGGCCCACGGCGGTGATGAAGATCAGCGCCACGACCAGGTCCGGAATCGAGCGGATCAGGTCCAGCACCCGGCGCACCGGTTGCTGGATCCAGACCGGCGTGATGTTGCGCGCGCCCAGCAGGCCCAGCGGGATGGCGACGATGATGGCCAGGAAGGTGCCCCACAGCGCCATCTGGATCGTCTGCCACATCTTGCCGACATAGAGACCCCAGTCGGCGGCCATGAACGCCTTGGGATCGGTGAACGGCGAGAAGAATCCTCGCGCGAACTCCTGCATCCGCCCCGCCTCGGTGAACAGCTGCGGGAACTTGTCGATCTCGGCCGGCTTGAAGCTGACGATCAGCAGCATGGCCACGCCGCCCCAGATCAGGGCGTCGAAGGCCAGCGCCGTGGTCGAACGTTTGGGGGCGGCCGGAAGGGTCTCGCTCATGAAGCGGCTCAGTTGGCGGCGGGCGTGGCGGGCGCGACGAGACCGGCCTTGCCCTCGGCGGCGAGGCGCTCGGCCTTGATGCCGTCGAGGGTCTTCTGAGCGGCGGCGATCTTCGCCTGGTCGCCGGTCTCCTTGGCCAGACCCAGGCCTTCCAGCGCTTCCATCTCGCGGACCACCAGCAGGTGGCTGTCGTCGGCGGGCTTGAAGCCGCCCATCGACAGCTTGGCCAGGTTGGCCCGCTGCCGGGCCGCTTCGGGCGTGTCGCCCTGGCCATAGGTCAGGAAGAACTGGCGCAGCTTTTCCTTGATGACCGGGTCGAGGTCCTTGCGCCAGACGATCGGGTCTTCCGGCAGGGTCGGCGATTCCCAGATCACCTTGACCTTGGCGGTCTTGTTGTCGGCGCGCGCGGCGTTCAGGCGCAGGGCCGTGGTGTTGTTGGTCGAGGCGTCCAGCTTGTGGTTGGCCACGGCCGCCAGGTTGGCGTCATGGCTGGCGCTGAGCACGGTCTTGAAGCAGGTCTCGGGCTTCTTGCCGGCCGGGATGAAGACGTAGGTCATCGGGGCCAGGGTGCCCGAGGTCGACTTCTTGTCGCCGATCCCGAAGTTCAGGGTCTTGTCGCACTTCAGCAGGCCCTCGAGGGTCAGCTTGCTGTCGGCCGGGACGATGATCACCGACTTGTAGCCGTCGGTGCCGGACGGATCGAAGGTGCGGGCGAACACCTCGCCGCCCGAACGGCGCACGGCCTCCAGGCCCGACTGGTTCGAGAACCAGCCCAGGTCGGTCTGCTTGGCGCCCATGGCGACGATCAGCGACGAGTAGTTGGACGAGAAGAACGGCTTCACCTTGAGGCCGGTCTGCTTCTCCATGTCGGCCAGGATGGGCTTCCAGTAGCCCTCCATGTTCTGGGCCGACTCGGTCGACAGGATCGAGAACACCACCGTGTCCTTGGACGCCGGCGTCGAGGGCGCCTTGCCGCACGAGGCCAGGGCCAGGGCGGAGAAGCCGGCGGCGATGGCGAGGGCCGAACGACGGCTGATCATTGGGGAGCTCCTTCCCAGAATACGTCCTCGAATTCCGGGCCGTAGATATCGATGAGTTTTTCACGCTTCAGGCCGGAGGCCGGGCCGTCATAGACCTTCTGGCCGGCCTTCAGGGCCACGACCCGGTCGCAGTAGCGCAGGGCGTAGTCCACCTGGTGCAAGGTGACGACGACCGTCAGGCCGTCGCTTTGATTCAGATCACGCAGGATCTCCATGACCTTGCGCGCCGAGACGGGATCGAGCGAAGCGACCGGCTCGTCGGCGAGAATGATCTTGGCCTTCTGGACCAGGGCCCGGGCGATGGCGCCGCGCTGCTGCTGGCCGCCCGACAGGGTGTTGGCGCGCTGGGCGGCGTAGTCGGCCACCCCGACGCGGGCCAGGGCCGCCATGGCCGCCTCGCGCGTCTCCTTCGGCCAGGCGCCGAACAAGCCGCGGACGAACGGAATGCGGCCCAGCGATCCCAGGGCCACATTGCTGAACAGCGAAAGCCGGCCGACCAGATTGAACTGCTGGGCGATGAAGCCGATGCGGACCCGCGCCTTGCGAACCTGGTCGGAGACCTTGCCCTTGGCCTGCACGGGGCCGCCGAAGGCCGTGATCACGCCCCCCTCTTCCCCTTTGGAACCTTCGTCGATGGTCTGCAGACCGTCGATCGAGCGCAGAAGCGTGGATTTCCCAGAACCCGAAGGCCCAATGAGCGCGATCATCTCGCCCCGAGCGACCTCGAGGGAGACGGTGTCCAGCGCGCGGCGCGACCCGAAGGTCTTCGAGGCGGCGCGGATCGAGAGAACGGGGTCCGACGTCATGGTCGGGGCGAATCCTTAACGTGGTTTCTTGGCTTGGGAAATGCGTTCTCCGGTTTGGTGGAGGTTCGCAATGGATTTGTGACAGCCCGAGCCTCTTATCGGGTTTGTACGGGGCTGTCCGAGCTCGACAAGAGGCTCCGAATTCCACACTTGGCGCGCGTCCAGGCGGCGAAATCGCGTACGCTTTCGCCTGACGCGCTCGCCTGGATCAATTGGTCTCAAAACAGGGCCGCAAAAGAGACTTTACATCCCCGCTCAATGCCCCTATTTCGCACGGCTCCGGCGGACCCGAAGTCCTCTAAACGCTGCTAACGCCGGCCTGGGTTTAACTTCCAACAGGGGGTTACGTGAATTGCGCACGTACCACATGCCCCTGGACCTGGTCCGTGAGCGGTCACCGGAACGTCCCGTCGCACTCGTGCGGCCTGACGCGGTTTCCGTAGCTGCGCGCTGGTTCCAGTCCGAATTTAAAGGCGACGTCTTCTATGCGGTGAAGGCCAATCCTTCGCCGTGGGTGATCCGTGAGCTGGCTGAGGCCGGCGTGCGATCCTTCGACGTCGCGTCGCTGAACGAGATCGAGACGGTGGCCGAACACGCCCCGGGCTCGCGCATGGCCTTCATGCACCCGGTCAAGAGCCGCAAGGCGATCTCGGCCGCGTACTTCGACCACGGCGTGAAGACCTTCTCGTTCGACACCCACGAAGAGCTGGCCAAGATCCTGGACGCCACCGACCAGGCCAAGGACCTCAACCTGATCGTCCGCATGGGCGTGCAGGCCGAGGGCGCGGCCTACAGCCTGTCGGGCAAGTTCGGCGTCGAGAGCCACAACGCTCCCGCCCTGCTGCTGGCCGCCCGTCGCGCCACCCAGGACCTGATGGGCGTCAGCTTCCACGTCGGCAGCCAGTGCATGCGTCCGACGGCCTACCAGGCCGCGATGGCCCAGGCCAGCCGCGCCCTGGTCCGCGCCGGGGTGCTGGCCGATGTCGTCGACGTCGGCGGCGGTTTCCCGTCGATCTATCCGGGCATGGTTCCGCCGGACCTCTCCGAGTACCTGGCGGCCATCGACCGCGGCTTCGCCGAGATGATGGTTCACGAGACCACCGAGCTCTGGTGCGAGCCGGGCCGCGCCCTGGTGGCCGAGGCCTCGTCGCTGCTGGTCAAGGTCGAGCTGAAGAAGGGCGACGCGCTCTATCTGAACGACGGGTCGTACGGCTCGCTGTTCGACGCCGCGCACATGAAGTGGCCCTTCCCGGTCAAGCTGTACCGCAAGAACGGCGAAGTGGTCGAAGAGGGCCTGAAGCCCTTCCGTTTCTACGGCCCGACCTGCGACAGCGTCGACCACATGCCCGGCCCGTTCTACCTGCCGGAAAGCGTCGACGAGGGCGACTACATCGAGATCGGCATGCTGGGCGCCTATGGCGTGGCGATGTCGACCCGCTTCAACGGCTTTGGCGAGACCGACACCGTCGAGGTGCAGGATGCGCCGATGGCCTCGATGTACGGCCTGGCCAAGCGCTCGATCCCGGCGGTCCGCCAGGAGAACGAAGAGCGCAAGATCGTCCGCTTCTCGCGTCCCAAGGGCGCGGCCGGCAAGCGCAAGCGCCGTCGCTGATCTGTCTTCTTTGTTGAGTATGCCCGACCAATAGATCCGCTCTTCCCGGCGAAAGCCGGGACCCAGATGAAACCCAGAGACGCTCCGGCTGAATCTGGGCCCCGGCTTTCGCCGGGGAGAGCGGAAATTGGGGGAGGCGCCTTTACCCCCGCTCAGCGTTATCGCTGGGCGCGAAACCTGTTCTCCACCTGTCGGTCGCTCCGTCCCGGCAGATGGCTCCATCCAACGACGGGCGTCCAAAGTCAGGGAAACCGAAGCGATGAACGCTCCCGTTCCGAACAATACCAAGGCCGAACTGCTCCAGACCGTCGTCGAGCACATCGACATCACGGCGTTCGACGCCCGTCCGATCATCGACTCGATGCGCAAGATGTCGTTCTCGAGCCGCGACACCGCCCGCGCCGCCGACATCTTCAACATGGCCCTGGCCGACAAGGGCTGCTCGCCCTGGCTGATCCTGGCGGGTTCGACCTCGGCCGGCGGCTGCATGCACGTCTACCGCGACATGGTGAAGAACGGCATGATCGACGCGGTGGTCGCCACCGGCGCCTCGATCGTCGACATGGATTTCTTCGAGGCCCTGGGCTTCAAGCACTATCAGGCCGCCGGCCCGGTCGACGACAACGTGCTGCGCGACAACTACATCGACCGCATCTACGACACCTATATCGACGAGGAAGAGCTCCAGAACTGCGATCACACGATCCTGGAGATCTGCAATCGCCTGGAGCCGCGCGCCTACAGCTCGCGCGAGTTCATCTGGGAGATGGGCAAGTGGCTGTCGGAAGGCAACGCCAAGAAGCCCGGCTCGCTGATCCAGACCGCCTATGAAGAAGGCGTGCCGATCTTCTGTCCGGCCTTCGTCGACAGCTCGGCCGGCTTCGGCCTGGTCAAGCACCAGAAGGAGCGCATCGCCGCCAAGCAGCCCTATCTGATGATCGACGCGGTCGCGGACTTCCGCGAACTGACCGACATCAAGATCGCGGCCGGCACCACGGGCCTGTTCATGGTCGGCGGCGGCGTGCCGAAGAACTTCGCCCAGGACACCGTCGTCTGCGCGGAAATCCTCGGCGTCGAGGCCGACATGCACAAGTACGCCGTCCAGATCACGGTCGCCGACGTCCGCGACGGCGCCTGCTCGTCGTCGACGCTGAAGGAAGCCGCTTCGTGGGGCAAGGTCTCGACCACCTACGAACAGATGGTCTTCGCCGAAGCCACCACCGTGGTGCCGCTGATCGCCTCGGACGCCTATCACCGCGAAGCCTGGAAGGGCCGCGAGAAGCCGCGTTGGAACAAGCTGTTCGGCAAGTAAGCTTGATCCGTCCACGCTGAAAATGCAGGGTCCCTGAAGTTGCTTCGGGGACCCTTTTTCATGCGCGCTTCGTGGTTCGCCGGCCTGGCCGTCCTCGCCCTGACCGGCTGCGCCACCCTGAGCGGCGACGCGCCGGCCGACCGCTACCTGGCCAAGGGCGCCTATGACGCGCGCGACCACCTGGGGCCGCCGCCCGCCAAGGACTCGCCCGAGGCGGAGAAGGACCGCCAGATCTTCCTGGCCACCCGCGGGCTGAAGGACACCCCGCGCTGGTCGCTGGCCCAGGCCGACAATGTCGAGGAGAACGTCCTCGGGGCCTATGCCTGCGCCCTCGGCTACACCCCGACTCGCCAGAGCAATCCGAAGCTGGCCGCCATGCTGCTGCGGATGAGCCGCGACGTACGCTCGGCGGTGACCGGTCCGAAGCTGAAATACCGCCGTCCCCGCCCCTATCTCTCGGCGCCCGGTCCGATCTGCGTGAAGCGCAGCCCGGGCCTGACCCTGTCGCCCGACTACCCGTCCGGCCACGCGACCTGGGGCTGGTCCGTCGGCCTGTTGCTGGCCGAGGCCGCCCCCGACCGCGCCGAGGCGATCCTGGCCCGCGCCCGCGGCTTCGGCGAAAGCCGGGTCGTCTGCGGCGTCCACAACGCCAGTTCCGTGGAGGCCGGCCGCAAGAATGCCGAGAACCTGTTCGCCGCCCTGTGGAGCTCCGAGGCGTTCAAGGCCGACCTGGCCGGCGTGCGGGCCGAACTCGATACGGCCCGGGCCGCCGCGACGCCGCCGGACCCGGCGCGCTGCACGGCCGAGGCCAATCTGATCGGCGCGCCGCTTCTCTAGCGCGACATCGGCGCATGGTTGCGCGAGGACGCGCGGCCCTCTACCTCTTGGCCATGGCCCATACCGGTTCCGCCTGCGAACACGATCACCACCATCACGGCGTCGCCGGCGCCGCGCTCGCGGCCGAGCTGGACGCCGCCGAGGTCCGCTGCACGGCCGCCGACCAGCGCCTGACCGCGCCGCGCCGCCGGGTGCTGGAGCTGCTGCTGCAAGCCGGCCAGCCGGTGAAGGCCTACGACCTGATCTCCACCTTCGGGGGCGACGGTCCGCCGGCCAAGCCGCCGACCGTCTATCGCGCCCTCGATTTCCTGGAAAAGCAGGGCTTCGCCCACCGGATCGAGAGCCTCAACGCCTATGTCGCCTGCCGCAAGGAGGCCGACGGCCACGCCGCCGCCTTCCTGATCTGCGACTGCTGCGGCGCCACCCGCGAGATCGAGCCCAAGGCCAGCGCCGAGATCATCGCCGCCGGCGCCGCGGCCGGCTACGCCCTGACCGCCGTGACCATCGAGGCGCACGGCCTCTGCGCCGACTGCCGGAACTAGGCCGGGCGCTGCCTGGTTGTCTTCTCGCGCATCGAGGAGACCGACATGGCCGACCAACCGAACACCGACGGCCGCGAGGCCAACGAAGCCGAACCGCTGGGCGACTTCACGGCGCTCGGCGGCAAGAAGGCGGTCGAAAAGACCGGCGAGGAATCCCGCAAGCGCGCGGGCCCCGACGGCGGCGACGCCAAGGCCGTCGGCGACACCTTCAAGCGCTCCAGCACGCCCTAGCGCCGCGATTGCGAAGCGCGACGGAACACCGCTAGACTCGAACGACCGTTCCACCTCGTTCGAGAGACGCCATGACGACCGCTGAGCCGCTCCCTGGCGTCGAAATCTGGCGCGCCATTCTTGCCTTAGGAAAGCCGCGCCATGACGACCGCTGAGGTTTTCCCTGGCGTCGAGATCTGGCGCGGCGGCGTCAATACCTGGGACTGCGACGAGATGGGGCACATGAACGTGCGCCACTACGTCGTCCGCGCCCAGGAGGGCCTGGTCGGCCTCGCCGCCGAGCTCGGCCTGCCCCACGCCTTCTCGCCCTACGCCAACGCCACCCTGTTGGTGAAGGAGCACCACATCCGCTTCCTGCGCGAAGCCCAGGCCGGCGCGCCGCTCTCCATGCTGGGCGGCGTGATCGCGATGGGCGAGTGCGACGCCACGCTGCTGCAGCTGCTGGTCCATCCGGCCACAGGCGAGCTGGCCGCCACCTTCCAGACCACCGTGGTCCACGCCACCCCGCGCGAGGGCGAGCCGTTCCCCTGGCCCAGGATCGCCCGCGAGCGCGCCGAGGCCCTGAAGGTCGCGGTTCCAGAAAAGGCCCAGGCCCGCAGCCTCGACCTGTCGCCGTTCGAGCCCACCGCCAGCCTGGCGCGCGCCGACGACCTGAACCTGACCCGCATCGGCCTGGGCGGCCTGCTGCCGTCCGACTGCGACGTGTTCGGCCGGATGCGGGCCGAGCAGTTCATCGGCCGCGTCTCCGACGGGATCGGCGCGTTCATCCACCCGTTCCGCGACGTGGTGGTCGAGCACGCCGAGCCCAGACCCGCCCGCACGGGCGGCGCGGTTCTCGAATACCGCATCGCCTATCTGGCCTGGCCCGGGGCCGGCGACCGGCTCGAGATCCGCTCGGGCCTGATCGGGACCGACGCCCGCACCATGCGCGTGGCCCACTGGATGCTCGACCCCGCCACCGGCCGGCCGTGGGCGACCTCGGAGGCCATAGCCATCACCTTCGATCTCGACGCCCGCAAGGTCGTGCCGATCAGCGACACGGCGCGAAAGGCCTTGGCGGCGAATGAAGTGAAGGGGCTGGCGCTCTAGGCCGTCGCCAGGTCGAACAAGGCGTCGCGCACCACGTCCGGCCGTTCCATCGGCAGGAAGTGGCTGGTTCCGGGCACGGTCTCGATCCGCACATCGCGCCCACGTCGCGCGAAGCCGTCGCCCGCGTGGCAGGTCGAGTGCTTCTCGGCCTTCAGGATCCGCACGGGCGCCTGGACCTGGCGCACCGCCCGCCAGGGATCATGGGCCTGGGCCGCGTAGTTGGAGGCCTCCCAGGCCGGGGCGCAGGCCAGCTCGACCTTGCCGTCGTCGCGCTCGTGAAAGCCGCCGGCGACATAGTCGGCCAGCATGGTTTCGGGCCAGGTCTTGAAGGCCCCGCGCCCCTTGTAGCCGGCGAACACCGCCTCGCGGCTGTCGAACACCGCCCGCCGGCGCAGGGCCGACCGGACTATGGGCATGTGCTTCCATAGTCGTCCCGAGGTCCAGGGCGCCCGGGCGTAGAGCGTGGCCAGCCACGGCATGATCACCGGGTCCAGCAGTAGCAAGCCCTTGACCCGGCCCGGCTGCTCGGCGGCGGCCAGCAGGCTGACGGTGCCGCCCATCGAGTGTCCGGCCAGCACGACCGGCGGGCCGTCCAAAGCGTCCAGCAGGCCGACCAGATCGTCGCGCAGATCGCGCCACGAGCGGCGACCGTCGGGATCGGCGGGCAGGGTCGTCTCGCCATGGCCGCGCTGGTCGATGGCCAGGATCCGCAGGCCCGCCGCCAGCGGCGAGAGCAACACGCGGTAGGTCTGGGCGTTGAAGCCGTTGGCGTGGACGAAGACCACGTCGAGCGGCCGGTCCCGCGGGCCGAACTCCAGCGCCGCGATCTGGCCGCCGGCCACCGCCACGGCGCGCTTGCGGGGTTCGCGAAAGACGGCCGCGTCCATCGGCGTGGCTCCTTGGGACTGATGGGCGTTAAGGTAGGCGCGCAACGACCGCCCGTCCATGGAGCCCTTATATGAAAGAGATGGGATGAATAAGCTCGCCACCATCGGGTACGAGACCGACACCCAAGGCGGCATGATCGGCCGCCTGAAGGCCGCCGAGGTCGAGCTGGTCGTCGACGTCCGCGCCGTGGCCAGCTCGCGCAAGGCCGGCTTCTCCAAGACCCTGCTGGGAAACAGCCTAAAGGCCGAGGGCATCGACTATCTGCATCTGCGGCCGCTGGGCACGCCCAAGGCCGGGCGCGACGCCGCGCGGGCCGGGCGCACCGACGAGATGCGCCGGATCTTCAACGCCCATCTGGAAGAGCCCGAGGCCCAGCTGGCTCTGGCCCAGGCGACCGCCCTGGCCAAGGACAAGCGCATCGCCCTGCTCTGCTACGAGGACGATCCCAACTGCTGCCACCGCCAGATCGTCGCCGACCGCATTCGCCAGACACTGAAGTGCGAAGTGGTGGATCTGTAGGGGACGGCTCCAACTTCCCGCCCAGGGGCAGCCTCACTGCCGGTGCCCCTGGGTCCCGGACGCCCTCTTCGAGGCTTCCGGGACGACACGGTTTTGGGCGGACTTCAGCCCCGCGGCGCCTCGCCAATCGCGTCGTAGTGCCGGACGGTCGGCTCCATCTCCAGCAGGTAATCGGCGTCGAAGTCGTAGTACTTGGCCTTCTGGACCTCGTCGCCGGCGAACGCGCGGATGACGTCGAGACTGGTCCAGAAGGTCAGCATCTCGACGTGGACGATATCGCCATCAGGACGACTTAGGGCCCAGGCGCCGAGATTGCCGGGCGTCTTCCGATAGTCGGGGATGGCCACGTCGCGCATCAGGTCCAGATAGGCGGCGGCCTTGGCGGCCGGCACGCGGCCATGCCAGTTGCGGATGATCATCGAAACCTCCCGAAAGCGCGCCGAACCGTCCCGGCGCGCTTCCGAGAGATGGGTCAGGCCTGGGTCAGTTGCCACTCGCCGCGATTGTCCTTGCAGGCGCTGTAGCGTTGGTTGGACGCGCCCTGACCGCCGCCGGCGACCGAAGCGTCGATCACCCGGCAGCTGGCGACCGTCTGGCCGTAGGGGCGGACCAGCGAGGCGGCGGCATAGCCGACGCCGACGCCGTTGCGGCCCACCAGCACCCAGCCGCCGGTCGGGACGACGCCCAGGGCGTCGAAGCTCTCGCCCGCCGCGAGCTTGCCGACCACCTTGGCCTTGGTCGAGGGACCGCCGCGCAGGTTGGTCGTGGAATTGGCGACATAGGCGCCGCCGGCGGCCTCGTAGCTGGACAGGCTCTGCACGCCCGCGCCATAGCGCAGGTTGCGGCCGTCGATCGGCGGGCCGTAGCTGGACGAGACCACGTTGATGCGGCCCGAATTGCCGGTGCGGCTGTTGCTCCAGGTCTGGGCCACGCCGGTTTCCAGGGCCTTCTTGGTGGCCTGTTCGGCCAGGGCCGCGTCGGTCGACTGCATGCGGCAGCCGATATAGCCGCCCGCCGCCGCGCCGGCGGCCGCGCCGACCAATGTGCCGAGGGTCTTGTTCTTCTTCGAGACCTTATTGCCCAGCAGCGCGCCGGCGGCCGCGCCGATCAGGGCGCCGCCCTCCTGCTTGCCGCCCGAGCCTTCGCAGGCGAACAGGCCGCTCAGACCCTTCGACTGCGCCAACGCCGGAACGGGGACGGCGACCAGGCTCGAGCCCATCACGGCGGCGAGCGCCAGGGCGGCGCCGGTCTTGTTCAAGGAAGCCTTGCTGGTGGTCATGTCTTTACCCTCTTCCGTCAGGTCAATGTTGTCGTCGCCCCCCGTCCGACCGATAGTCGGTGATCAACGATAAGGGAGGCTGGGCATGAGCGGCCACGATCAGGCGGACTATAGCTGTTTCAAGGTCGAGATCGAGGCTGGTGTCGCGCATATCCAGTTGAAGCGGCCCGAAGCCATGAACACCATGACACGGCCGTTCTGGAACGAGCTTCCCTCAATTGTAAAACATATTGACGACAATGCGCTGGCCCGCTGCATCGTCATCACCTCGACCGGCAAGCACTTCAGCGCCGGCATGGATCTATCGGTATTCACCGACGGCGAGGGCGTCACCGCGCCCCGCGACGGCGACCGTTGGGTGGCGGCCGAGAGCTTTCGCCGCTTCGTGCATCACCTGCAGGAGACGTTCAGCTGCCTGGACAGGGCCCGCATGCCGGTGATCGTCGCCATCCAGGGCGGCTGCATCGGCGGGGCGGTCGATTTCGTCAGCGCCTGCGACATCCGCTACGCCAGCGCCGACGCCTTCTTCCAGATCCAGGAGATCAACATCGGCATGACCGCCGACGTCGGCACCTTCCCGCGCCTGTGCAAGCTGATCCCCGAGGGCTGGGTGCGCGAGCTGGCCTATACCGGCCGCCGCCTGCCGGCCCAGCGCGCCAAGGAGATCGGCCTGGTCAACGAGATCTTCGACACCCCCGAGGCCCTGGTCGAGCACGCCCTGGCCACCGCCCGCGAGATCGCCGAGAAGTCACCCCTGGCCGTGGCCGGCAGCAAGGTGATGATCAACTACGCCCGCGACCATTCGATCGCCGACGCCCTCGATTACATCGCCACCTGGCAGACCGGCATGTTCTCGGGCCCGCACATGGCCGAGGCCTTCACGGCGAAGGCGCAGAAGCGGGCCGCGGCGTATCCGGATTTGTTGCCGCTGAAGAAGAAGATGTGAGGGCGTGAAAACTTGAGATCTTTGCGCGAGTGCTCAGGCCTTTCGAAATGTCGCACCGTCGACCACATGGCGTACCATGGCCCCGCCTCCGCCAGAGACGACAGTGGTTATTATCTGCTTCGGCACAGCGAGAAGTCGACCTTCCAGGTATTCAGTTACCGTCCAATCGGGCCTCCGCTCTCGAATTTCGGCGAATAGGGCTTGCGCAAAGAAGACTAGGCTAGCCACTGGGATGTTGCGACCACCCTTATCCTCAAAGATATATCGCCACTCGACAAAGGCAGCGCTTATTTGGGGAAGAATACGCTGCAACTCGCCCGCACCTTCGCCAGAGAATTTCACGAAGCGATTTTCGACGGATTTTATAGTCGCCTGCTTTAGCTTAGCGAACAACACGTTTAGCCTGTGCCCCTGAATAGCACTTCCCGTATCTAGAACCATCAAGGCCTTGAGATAGAGCTCAGCCGCCATGGCATAGCAGGCAATCATGGGTGAGTTCGGCGATACCGTGATGCCCTGTGGGTCAATGACCGGCTCGGCACATCGGATCGCGCCCTCGTGGAAGCTGAATCCGGTTTGAAACATTTGCCGCTCAGCCGGCTGATTGCCGTTGGCAACGTTGATTTTCAAATTTTGCGGCATCCGCTTTCACCTACTTGTAAGTGAACCCCATCGGCGCATCCGCCGCCGGCAGGCAGCTGCGATCCACCGGCTGGGTCGGGTCCTGGAAGAAGCTCCGGATTATCTTGCGAGCGCACGGGCTGTTGCGCGACACGCCGTGGGTGGCGTTGGTGACGATGACCACCTGCGAGCCCTGGTAGCCCTTGGCCGCGGCGCGGGTCAGGTCCGGCGGGCAGCCGGGGTCGATCTCGGCGGCCAGGAACAGGGTCGGAATGGCGGTCTTCACCGGCGCCTGCTCGACCTTGGAGATCGGGCCGACGTCGATGGCGGCGCAGACGTCGTGGATGCGCTGCATCGACACGACCATTAGCCGGGCGACCGGATCGGTCTCCGTGCCCGTGGCGACGGCGGACCTATCCTCGAACGGGATCTCCTCCTTGCACAGGTGGGTCATGAACTGGCCCTCGCTGTAGTAGTCGCGGCTCTCGACGAAGGCGGCGACCGGCGCGACCTCGCCCTGGATGATCTTCCACAGATCGCGCGGCAGGACTCCAGCGGTGAAGTAGCTGGCGTCCATCAGGTAGCCGCCCAGGTCGTCGGCCGTGTAGGTCTTGCCGCCGATGGTCTGGGGCCCAGCCAACCAGCGCGCGGCGACCCCGGCCAGCTTGGCCTTCAGGTCCGGATAGCGCTTGGCGCACTCGGCGACGACCGCGCACTTGGCCATGACGATGTCGATCGAGTTGGAGACCATGGCCGGGCCGCCGACCGTCCAGTCGGCCTCGGGCGGCCAGGGCGAGTCCTGGACCACTGCGCGGACGCCCTGGGGCGCATGGGTCTGGATGGCCGCCTCGATCCGCGTGCCGTAAGAGCCGCCGAACAGGTCGATCAGCGGCAGCTTCAGCACCTTGCGCAGGTCCTGGACGTCCTGGGCCACCTCGACGGCGTTGTAGCGCGACAGGTTCACGCCCTTGGCCTGGAAGGCCTTCAGACAGGCGACGATCGCCCGCGCGTCCTTTTCGGACGGCGGACCGGCGTCGGTCAGGTTGGCGCCGGGGCAGTCCAGGTTCGGCTCCGACTGGCCGCCGCCGCGCTGGTCCAGATAGATCCAGTCCTGGTCGGCGGCGACGAACTCGCGCAGGGCCTTGCTCTTCAACGTGCGCGGCAGGCCGGCCAGGGCCGAGCCGCCAGGGCCGCCGTGCAGAAAGACCACCGGCGGCAGGCCGGCCTTGGGCTGGGCCGCGTGGACGATGGCCACCGCCACCTTGATCCGCCGGCTCTTCGGATCGCCCCGCGTCTCGTCGACGACCAGATTCCCGCACTCGACCTTCAGGTCGACGCCCTTGTAGTCGCCGGCGCAGGCCGTCCGCTTGAACTGGGGCGCGGCCGCGTGCGCCGCCCCGCCGAGGGACGACAGGGTCAGCGCGCCTAAGGCGGCGGCGATCCAGGACAGGCGCGACATCGAAAGCTCCAGCGGTTTTTCGTGCATCAACACCAAGGTTAATGCTCACCGCAAGGCTTCCGTCCGGGAAGACGTGTTCAGGTCGCCAGGGACGCCGGCATTTCCGCGCCCGTGAGGTCGGCGCCGTCCAGCTTGGCGCGGACCAGGTCGGCTTCGATGAACCGGGCGCGGGGAGCGCTGGCGCCCTTCAGATTGGCCCCGCGCAGCACCGCGCGCGTCAGGTCGGTACGGATGATCCGATCCTCGGCGATCTTCAGCGGCCCCAGCTTGGCGCCCGAGAGATCGGCGCGGGCCAGCTGGGCGTCGACCAGCCGGGCGCCGCGCAGGTCCGCGCCCTTCAGCTTGGCCCCACGCAGGTCCGCGCCCGCGAGGTTGGCGCCCTGCAGTTGCACGCCTTCCAGGTCCATGCCGAAGAACACCCCCTTGGGGGCGGACAATCCGCTGAGGCGGCGGTTCTTCAGGCGTTTGAGCGGGCGGAAGTCGACGTCGGTCAGGTTGCCGACCTTGCCGTCGCGGCCGTCGGTCTTGCAGAACAGCTCGTGCGCCTCCAGCACCTCGTTCAGGGGCTGGTCGTCGACATAGATGATCGGCGGCGGCGCGCGCAGCACCTCGGTCAGGTCGGCGTCGGACAGGTCGGCGCCGCTGATGTCGACGCCCACCATCACCGCCCGCCGCAGCGAGACGTGGGACATCTCGGCGTTGTGCAGATTGGCGCCCGACAGATTGGCCCCGTCCATCAGGGCGTTGGTCAGCTTGGCCCCCTGCAGGGTGACGTTCGAGAGGTCGGCGTCGGTGAAGTCGGCCTGGCGCGCGAACGCGCCGGACATCTGGGCGCCGTTGAGATTGGCCCCGTTCAGCATGGCGTAGTCCAACTCGCCCGGCCGCTTGGAATGTTCGAGGATCCGCAGACCCTTCTCGTCGTCCTGCACGGCGGTGACGCCCTCGCGCAGGTCGCAGTTGGCCAGGTTCGCCCCGCCCAGGTTCGCGCCGCGCAGGCAGGCTCCGCGCATGTCGCAGCGGGAAAGATCGGCGTCGCGCAGGTCGGAGTCGCGCAGGTCCGTCCCGTACAGGGTGGCGCGGGTCAGCTTGGCGCCGCGCAGCGAGGCCCCGCCCAGCAGGCTCCCGGTCAGGTCGGCCTCGGAGAGATCGACGCCGTCCAGCTCGTAGTTGTTCAGATTCAGATATTGCAGCACCGCCCGCCGGCCCTTCGGAAGGCCCTTCAGATAACGCGCATGCGCCTCGACCGCCTCGCGCACCACGGAGGCGTGCAGCGTTCGGATCAGGCTCGGGCGTGAAGACGCGGCGGCGGGCATGGGCGGCGGAAGACGCTCTGGCGGTAAGCGGAATGGGAACGGCCTCCACCGTGCCAGATCAGCTTTAAGCAATCGTTCAGACCGCGACCGAAAGTCGCGGGCTACAGCCAGCCCTTCTTGCGGAACCACAGCAGCGGCGCGACCGCGGCCAGGATCATCATGCCGATGGCCATCGGATAGCCTTCCATCCAGCGCA
The DNA here is from genome assembly GCF_040545685.1 of Caulobacter sp. 1776. Classification (NCBI taxonomy): domain Bacteria; kingdom Pseudomonadati; phylum Pseudomonadota; class Alphaproteobacteria; order Caulobacterales; family Caulobacteraceae; genus Caulobacter; species Caulobacter sp. 1776. Next base: position 187,654 of record NZ_JBEPMI010000006.1, on the reverse strand, counting down.
GCTCGGGCATGTGCTCGAAGTTCATGCCGTAGATCCCGGCCACCAGGGTCGGCGGCAGGAACATCACCGAGAACACCGAGAACACCTTGAAGATCGAGTTCTGCTCGATGTTGATCAGGCCCAGGGCCGCGTCGAGCAGGAAGGTGATGTTGCCGGCCAGGTAGCTGGAATGGTCGGTGATCGACTGGACGTCGCGCTGCAGCGATTTCAGGTGGTCACGCAGCTCCTTCTCGCCGTCGAACTGGTCGGCCAGGGCCGCGAAGCTGAGCAGCCGGGCTAGGCTGACCAGGCTGTCGCGGGCCTTGGAATTGACGTTCTGGGCCCGGCCCAGCCGGTTCAGGATCTGCTCGAACGCCGCGCCGCGCGGCCGGCCGAAGATGGCGCGCGACTGCACCTCGACCTCGGCGGCGGTGCGCTCGAGGATGTCGGCGGTGCGGTCGACGATGGCGTCCAGCAGGCCCAGGAAGGTCTGCAGGCCGTTGGGGCACAGGCTGGGCTGGCGCTCGGCCTGGGCGGCGAACACCGAGAAGGCGCGCGGCTCGACATAGCGGATCGTGACCAGCCGCGCCCCGGCCAGGACGAAGGTGACGGGGGCGGCGGTCGGCAGGTCGCCGTCGGCGTTGACCAGCACCGTGGCGGTCATGAACGTGCCGCCGTCCTCCTGGTAGAGACGCGAGGAGGCCTCGATCTCGGCCATTTCCTCGCGGGTGGGCAGCAGCAGGCCGATCGACTGCTCGACCGCGACTTCCTCGGCGCGGGTGGGGTCGACCAGCTCGATCCAGACAGCGTCGGCCGGCACGCGCCAGTCGGGCGACAAGCCGCCAGCTTCAAAGCCCGGAGCGCCGTGGCGGAGAATTCGCAGCATCGATGACCCTCGCTAGAGGCGGGTGTGCCCCGCTCCCAGCTTCAGGTCAACGCGCTCCAAATCAGCGGGGAGCGTTCTGCTTGTTGTTGGCGTCGTTCGAGGAGCCGTTGGCGGCGGCCTCGATCAGGGCGGCGATACGATCGGTCGAATCGGCGGCCTGGCTGATGATGTCCAGCGGCGACGAACGCACCGACGAGGCCACCTGGTTGGCGGCCTGCTTGGCGGCCGAGACCACGGCGTTCTGGGCCATGGCGATCTTGCTGGTGGCCATGGCGATCTTCATCGCCTGGGCGTCTTGATAGATGAAGCCGTTGGTCGGATAGACGCTGGAGCCCAGATCGCGGATCGGGTCGTACCAGACCTTGACCTGCGTCCAGTCGCCTTCGGGCGAGACGTCGACAACGGTGACGTCCTTTTCGATCTGGCCGCGATCGCCTTCGATGATCGACCAGTTGGCGTGGGTGACCTGGATGACCCGGTCGGTGAGCACCTGGCTGACGAAGGCCACGTGGCCGAGGTTCATGCGGGCGGTGGGCTTGAAGGAGAGAACCGAGCCGATCTTCGGGACCGAGCCCGTGTCGTACTTGCCGGCGGCTTGCGACCACCACGTGCGGGCGTCGCCGAAAATCTGAATGCCCGACATCAGACGGGCGAACGGCACACACTGCCAGTAGCCGTCAGCACTGGCCGTCACCGGCGCAAAGCTGATCATGGCGGCAGCGGCCAGGGAACCCAGAAGGGCCCTTGTCCGTTTCGTCATGCTGTGGGTACTCCCCCGCGTCACTGGGCTAAGGGATAACCCTGCCAGAGACGTGTGAAAAGAGTCTTTATGTCGCGGCCGTAATGGCCAAGCGGCGCCGCTCCCACGATTTCGCCCAAGATTTCATGCGTTCCCGACATGGGCTTTCTATGACGTGGAAGGATATCGCAGACAACGGGATCAGCGCCACGACAATCACGACCCAGATCAGCAGCGGCAACTTGTCCCCCTGGATATTGAACAGCTTGGCCGCGGCATTTATGGCCAGGATCTTCCATGGAATGCAGATCATATAGGTCGAATAACTGATCTCGCCGAGATAGACGAAAACCTTCTGTCCAGCAAACTCGAAACCAGCCGAGGCGAGGCTCGCGAGCATGAAAATCAGCCCCCCAAAAAGCATCACGATGACCGGATCCGGGGCCCCGAACTGCACGGCGGCAAGCGTGGCCATGCCCAAAAAAGCGGCGCCGTAGCCGCTGAGTCGGCTAGGGAATCGCCCCGAGCGCCACATCGCATGCAGGGCGCAACCGAACGCGAAGCACGGCACGATGCGCAAGGCGCCCCACTCGATGGTGGCGTCGGTCAGCGAAAAGCCGGCCAGGGCCTCGAACGCGGGATAGAGCGCGGCGATGAACGCCAGCGCGCCCAGCACCGCCGCGACGGGTCGCTCGCGCAGCTTCCAGGCGGCGAAGGCGAAGGCCGGGAAGGTCAGGTAGGCGAACCACTCGGCCGAGATCGACCACGAGGCGTGGTTCCAGCCCGACACCGGCGCGAAGCCCCAGGCATGGACCAGCAGCAGGTTCGCCGGCAGCGCCTTCCAGGCCAGGATGTTGGGATCGACCGTCAGCCCCGCCAGCGTGCCGGCGATGGCCATCGCCCCGACCCCGACCAGGGTCGCCAGATGCAGCGGATAGACCCGCGCCAGCCGGTTCCACAGGAAGTCGCCATAGCGGAACCGTCCCTCCCCGAAACCGCTCAGATAGACGTGGCACAGGATGAAGCCCGATAGCGTGAAGAACACCTCGACGCCCAGATAGCCCTTGGCCGCGATCGCCGGCGTGAAACCGACGTCCAGCTTGGGCCAGTAATGGAACAGCACCACCCAGAAGGCGGCGAAGAATCGAAGGGCGGTCAGGGGCTTGATATGCGCGCCGTCGGTCATGACGTCGTTCCTTAAGGGCCCGCCCTTCCATCCCCACGGTGGAAAGATCGGCGTTAACCGCCTATCTCGCATGTGATACATGTACGCATACGCGAAACGACGACTTGTCCGACAATCTTAGCGAGGACCGATGAACGAACTCCTTAGCCTCGTCGCCGACCCGGCCGCCTGGGCCGCCTTGGTGACTCTGGTGGTGATGGAAGTGGTTCTGGGGATCGACAACCTGGTCTTCATTTCGATCCTGTCGAACAAGCTGCCGCCCGAGAGCCGTCAGAAGGTGCGCCGCATCGGCATCTCGCTGGCGCTGATCATGCGCCTGGTCCTGCTGTCGACCATCGCCCTCATCGTCGGCCTGACCGCGCCAGTCTTCGACCTCGGCATAGTCGGCCCCGTCGGCGCGCACGGCGAGCCCGGCTTCGAGACCGCCTTCTCGTGGCGCGACCTGATCCTGATCGCCGGCGGCGTCTTCCTGATCTGGAAGGCGACCAAGGAAATCCACCACACGGTCGACCCCGGCAAGAGCGACGACGTGCTGGAGAAGGACAAGGCCACCGTCGTGATCTCCAACGTCGGCGCGGCGATCTTCCAGATCATCCTGCTGGACCTGGTGTTCTCGATCGACTCGATCCTGACCGCGGTCGGCATGACCGATCACCTGCCGATCATGGTCGCCGCCGTGATCATCGCCGTGGCCGCCATGCTGCTGGCCGCCGACCCGCTGGCCAACTTCATCAACGACAACCCGACCGTGGTCATGCTGGCCCTGGGCTTCCTGCTGATGATCGGCACGGTGCTGATCGCCGAGGGCTTCGGCGCCCACGTGCCGAAGGGCTACATCTATACCGCCATGGCCTTCTCGGCCGGGGTCGAGGGCCTGAACATGCTGGCCCGCAAACGGGGTCCGAAGAAGGACCACTAGGGCTACGTCCCGCGCCTCCCCCTCCCCGTGTCATCCCGGGAGCCTCGCGGAGGGCTATCCGGGATGACACGATGAGGAGGTTTCGAGGCGCCGCAAACGGCGACGAACCCCTACTTCCGGCGCCGGGAGCATGATAGGTCGACGATCCCGGCTATCACGCTCCCAAGGCCCTGATGACCCCCCAGACCTTTACCGACGCCGAGCGCCGCACGACCCTGGCGGCGCTGATGATCGTCTTTCTGCTCAGCGCGCTGGACCAGACGATCGTCTCCACCGCCATGCCGCGGATCATTTCCGAGCTGAACGGCCTGAACCTCTATGCGTGGGTGACGACGGCCTATCTGCTGACCTCGACGGTGATGGTGCCGATCTGGGGCAAGCTGGGCGACATCTTCGGCCGCAAGCCGGTGCTGATCGCCGGCATCACCATCTTCCTGGCCGGCTCGTGGCTGTCGGGCGTCGCCGGCGAGTTCGGGACCATCGTGGGCGTACCGGGCATGGTGCAGCTGATCGTGTTCCGCGCCCTGCAAGGCATTGGCGGCGGCGCGCTGTTCACCACCGCCTTCGCGATCATCGCCGACCTCTATCCGCCGCGCGAACGGGGCAAGTTCGCCGGCATGTTCGGCTCGGTGTTCGGCCTGGCCAGCGTGCTGGGCCCGATCATCGGCGGCTATTTCACCGACCACGGCACGGTGCAGATCGGGACCCACACGGTCGCCGGCTGGCGCTGGGTGTTCTACGTCAACCTGCCGCTCTCGCTGCTCTCGCTGTTCATGGTCGTCGTGAAGATGCCCAAGCTGGAGCACCGCCGCTCGGGCAAGATCGACTTCCTGGGCGCGGCCTTGCTGATCGCCGCCTTCGTGCCCTTGCTGCTGGCGCTAAGCCTGGGCGGGCACAATTTCGCTTGGCGCTCGCCGCAGAGCCTCTCGCTGTTCGCCCTGGCCGCCGTTTCGCTGGCCGCCTTCGTCTGGGTCGAGACCCAGGTCTCCAATCCGATCCTGCCGATGCACCTGTTCCGCAACCGGGTGTTCACCACCGCCAACCTGGCCGGCTTCCTGATCTCCATGGCCTTCATGGGCGTGGTGATGTTCCTGCCGCTGTTCCTGCAGCTGGGCCGGAGCGTGCCGGCCACGATCAGCGGCATGACCATGCTGCCGCTGATGGCCGGCCTGATCGTCGGCAGCACCGTCGCTGGCCAGCTGGTCAGCAAGACCGGCAAGTACAAGCCGTTCATGATCGCCGGCGCCGTGACGCTGCTGGTCGCCGTGTTCCTGCTGCATGACCTGTCGAAGATCCACGGGCTGGGCGTATTGTGCCTGCTGCTGGCCTTCGTGGGCCTGGGACTCGGCCCCGGCCAGAGCCTGTTCAATATCGCCACCCAGAACGCCGTCGACCCGCGCGATATCGGCGTGGCCACCAGCTCCAACCAGTTCTTCCGTCAGATCGGCTCGACGGTCGGCGCGGCCCTGGCCGGGACCCTGCTGACCGCGCGCCTGGCCAACCTGCCGGGCGGCGGGCTGGACCTGGGCAAGCTGGAAGGCATGGCCGTCAAGGCCGCCGCCACCGGCCAGACCGCGCACGCCGATCCGGTGCTGCAGGCCGCCCTGGTCGATGCGGTCAGCGGCGTGATGATGGCGGCGCTGTTCGTGATCGCCGCCGGCCTTCTGATGATCCTGCTGATCCCCGTCCTGCCGCTGCGCTCGCACCAGCCGGCGGCGGGCGCGCCGGTTTTGGACAAGGCCGAGCCGACGAACTGAGGTCCACAAACTCGGCAAAAATCTTCGCCTTCCTCGCCCTTGTGGCGAGGACCCATGGTTCAGCCAGGTTCAGTCTTTGATCTGCGCTCGCGGCCACGCCGACGTGCTCCGGCCCTCTTTCTGCCGGCGGAACGATGGGCCCCAGGCACAAGGCCTGGGGAGGCAAAGTTATTTGAGCGCGTGTACTCGGAAGTCCCCTACCGCCCTGCCTTCCACTTGGCCTGCACCGCCGCCTTCACCGAGGCCGGCACGGGCGCGTAGCCTAGCTTGACGATATCGGCGTCGCCGTTGGCGTAGCCCCAGCTGAAGAAGTCCCGCACCCGCTTGGCCCGATCGGGCGCGGCGTCGTCGCGCAGCAGGCCGTAGCTCACCAAGACCAGCGGCCAGGTGGCCTTGCCTGGGCGGTCCAGGGTCTGGACGCCGAAGCCCTTGGTCGCCGTCCACGGCGCGCTGTTGGCGAAGGCCGAGAAGGCCGCCGGGGACGGCGTCACGAACGCTCCGTCCCGGTTCTTCAGCGCCACCAGGTCCAGCTTGTGGTCCAGGGCGTAGGCGTATTCGACATAGCTGATCGTGCCCATGGTGCCAGACATGATCTCGCTGATCCCGGCATTGCCCTTGCCGCCCAGGCCGATCGGCCAGGCGACGGTCTCGCCCGCCCCCGGACCGGCCTTCCATTCGGGACTGACGGCCGAAAGGTAGCTGGTCAGCAGCAGGCTCATGCTGGCCGGATCGGTGCGGTGGGCCACGGTGATCGGCCAGTCCGGCAGGTCGAGGCCCGGATTGAGCGCCTTCAGGGTCGGGTCGTTCCACTTGGTGACCTTGCCCAGGAAGATCGCCGCCAGGGTCGCGGCGTCCAGCTTCAGCTTGCCGCTCTCCAGGCCCGGGACATTGGTGACCAGCACCGTGCCGCTGATCACGAACGGGAATTGCGTCAGGCCCTGGGTCTTAAGCTCGGCGTCCGACAGCGGCATGGCGGTGACGCCGAAGTCGGCGGCCTTGCTCTCGATCTGGCTGATGCCGAAGGCCGAGTTCTGGCCCTGATAAGCGATCGGCTCGCCGCCAGCCTTCTGGTAGTCGGCGATCCAGGCCTTGAACAGCGGCGACTGGATCGAGCCGCCGGAACCGGACAAGGGCGCGGACGCCGGAGCGGGGCCGGGAGTCGGAGCGGTTTGGGCGGCGACCGACCCCGCCACGGCCAAACTGAACGCGAACGCCACCGATGCAACGAGCGATTTCATAGCGCTTCCTCCGACTTGCCTGGGCGCGAGCCCGGCCATCCGCGATGCGTTGATCGCATCGTCGGGGAGCGGACAGTGGGCGCGCCCCTGACGTCGGGGAATGTGGCGTGGGGCCGCAGCGACGCTTGGTCGGCCTAAAGGAAGCTGTAGGGGTCCACATCGATCACCACCCGCACCGAGTTGGGGACCTTGGCCCGCGCCCGCCAGGCGGCCATGAAGCCCTGCAGGTCGACCGTGCGATCGGCCCGGACCAGGAACCGTTTGCGGCGGCGGCCGCGCACCAGCGACAGCGGCGCATCGGCGGGACCGAACACCTCGACCCCTTCGGCATTGGGGATCACCGCGGCCAGGGCCTCGACATAGCTCTCCAGCGCCGCCGCGTCGGGACCCGAGGCGATCACCGCCGCCAGCCGGCCGAACGGCGGCAGGCCCGCGTCCTGGCGCATGCCCATCTCGGCCTCGATGAAGGCGTCGCGGTCTTGAGCCTTCAAGGCCTGCATCACCGCGTGGTCGGGCGAATAGGTCTGCAGCAGGGCGCGGCCCGGCTTCTCGTGACGCCCCGCTCGGCCGGCGGCCTGGGCGAGCAGCTGGAAGGTCCGCTCGCCAGCCCGCAGGTCGCCGCCCCTCAAGGACAGGTCGGCGTCGACCACGCCCACCAGGGTCAGGTTCGGGAAGTTGTGGCCCTTGGCCGCCGCCTGGGTGGCCACCAGAATGTCGATCTCGCCGGCCGCCATGCTGGCGACCAGAGTGCGGGCGGCTTCGGCGTCCATCACCGTGTCGGACGAGAACACCGCCACCCGGGCATCGGGGAAGATGTGCCGCGCCTCCTCCTCGACCCGTTCCACGCCGGGACCGATAGAGACCAGGCTGTCCTTGGCCCCGCAGTGCGGACAGGCCTCGGGCTTCTTCATCGAAAAACCGGTCAGGTGACAGACCAGGCGCCCGGTATAGCGGTGCTCGACCAGCCAGCTGTCGGTGTCGGGCGACTTCATCTTCTCGCCGCAGGCGCGGCAAAGGACCAGCGGCGCATAGCCCCGGCGGTTCAGGAACAGCATGGCCTGCTCGCCGCGCTGTAGGGTGACGGCCATGGCCTTGATCAACGGCGGCGACAACCAGCGGCCGGGCTCCGGCGGTGTCTGGCGCATGTCGATCAGACCGATCTCGGGCAGCTGCGCCGCGCCGTGGCGGGCCGACAGCCGTAGCCAGCGGTAGCGGCCGGCCTGGGCGTTGAACAGGCTCTCCAGGGACGGGGTCGCCGAGGCCAGCAGCACGGACGCGCCCTCGATCTTGGCGCGGGCCACGGCCAGGTCGCGGGCCTGGTAGATGAAGCCCTCTTCTTGCTTGAACGAGCTGTCGTGCTCCTCGTCGACCACGATCAGGCGCAAGCCCTTGAACGGCAGGAACAGCGCCGAGCGGGCGCCGACCACGATGCGGGCGTTCCCGCTGGCCACCGCCTCCCAGACCTGCCGGCGGCGCGGCGGCGAGACGCCGGAGTGCCACTCGGCCGGGATCGCGCCGAACCGCTGCTCGAAGCGGGCCAGCACGGCCTGGGTCAGGGCGATCTCGGGCAGCAGCACCAGCACCTGGGCGTCCGGGCTCTCGGCCAGGGCGGCGGCCACGGCCTCCAGATAGACCTCGGTCTTGCCCGAGCCGGTCACCCCGTCCAGCAGCGCCGCCTGGAAACCGCCGGCGTCCAGCATCTCTTTCATCACCTCGACGCAGGCCGCCTGACCGGGATTGAGGTCGCGCGGAGGCAGGGAGAGGTCGGGTTGCGGCAGGCCGCGGTCGGGCTCGACGAAATCGACCGCCAGCGCGCGCTCGTCGACCAGGCCCTTCACGACCCCTGCCGAGACGCCGGCGGCCGAGGCCAGGGCGGCGCCCGAAAGCTTCCGCCCCTCGGCGGCGGCCAGCACCTTCAAGCGCGCCGGAGTCATGCGGGCGGGCTGGACGCCGGTCAGGACCAGCACCTTGTCGGGCTTGGGCGGCGGATGGCGCAAGCCGCGCAGGGCCATGGCCAGCGGCCAGCCGGGCACGTCGACGGAATAGCGCGCCGCCCAGTCGACGAAGGTCAGGACGCCCGGCGGCAGCGGCGGATCGTCCACCCGCTCCAGCACCGGCTTCAGCGGCCGATTGCCGCCGGTTCCGTCGCGCAGGGCGGTGACCACCCCGCGAATCACGCGCGGCCCCAGGGGCACCGTCACGTGGTCGCCCAGCTGCAGCGCCAGGCCCTCGGGCTCGGCGTAGTCGAAGGCCTCCGGCAACGGCATCGGCAGCAGGACGGAAGCGATACGGGGCATGACGGCATGCTTCTGCCGCGAAACCGTCCCCAGGTCGAGAGGACGCGATGCGCGCCTCATCAAGCGGGTGTTAACCGTCTTGCCGCTTCATCTGGACCCAGAGTTTAGTATCCGGTGGGGACGACGTATGAGCGACGCGACGCGAGCGACCAAGAAGGCCGTCGATCCGGAGAGCGTCCGCGCCTTCCTGCGCACCGAGCCGGAATTCCTGCGTCACGACGAGGACTTGCTGGGCGAGCTGGGCCTGAAGGTCGCCGCCGGCAACATCATCGACTTCGGTCCCGCCGCCCTGGCCAAGGCCGCCGCCGCCCACAAGCGCGAGGCCAGCGTCCGCCAGGCGATCGAGGCCAACGCCCGCGCCAACTTCTCGGCCCAGGCCCAGACCCACGCGGCGGTGATCGACATGCTCGACGCCCGCAATCACTCGGACCTGGCCCGCCGCGTCGACGAGATGTCGATCAAGCGCTTCGGCCTCGCCGCCGGAGTCATGGCCCTGGAAGGCCCGACCCGCGTCCCGGCCGGCTGGCGCGCCCTGGCCGAGGGGCAGGTCGACATGATCCTGGGCGAGGCGCCGATCGCGCGGATGGGCTTCTTCGCCCCCGCCCTGCCGCTGTTCGGCGACCGCGCCGAGACCATCCGCAGCATGGCCCTGGTCCGCATGGCCATCTGGGAGCCGCGCCGCGAAGCCCTGATCGCCTTTGGCGCGACCGACCCGGAAGGCTTCACGCCCGACATGGGCGTCGAGCTGGTCAATTTCCTGGCCCGCGTGGTCGAGCGCACCGCCGAACGCTGGCCCGTCCTGTGACAGAAGGCGTTGGGAGCGCCCGCCAGGCCTACGCCGCCTGGCTGGACTACCTGACGCTGGAGCGCCGGGCTTCGCCGCGCACGGTGCGGGCCTATGGCGACAACGTCCTGGCCTATCTGAACTTCCTGGAGCGTCATACCGGCGAAGCCTTGACCCTCGCCGCCATGGGCCAGGTCTCGGCCGCCGATCTGCGCGGCTATTTGGCCTTTCGGCGCCAGGGGGGAGACTCGGGCGAGGACGCCCTAGCCCCGCGCTCTATTTCCCAGGCTCTGTCCTCGATCCGGGCCTTCCACCGCTATCTCGATCAGCGCCACGGCGTGGCCAACGCCGCCGTCGAGCTGGTGCGCGGCCCGCGCCTGAAGGTCGGACTGCCTCGCCCCGTCTCCGAAGAGCAGGCCCGCGATCTGATCGCCGAGGCCGCCGACGACACCGAGCGCGAGCCCTGGGAGACCGCCCGCGATGAGGCGGTGCTGACCTTGCTGTGGGGTTGCGGCCTGCGGATCTCGGAAGCTCTTTCTCTGACGCGCGCCGACGCGCCGCTCGGCGTGTCGCTGCGCATCACCGGCAAGGGCGGCAAGACCCGGATCGCGCCGGTGCTGGACGCCGTGCGCGAGGCGATCGACGCCTATGTCGCCGAGCTGCCCTTCGCCCTGGCGCCCGACGAGCCGCTGTTTCGCGCCAAGCGTGGCGGCCCCTTGTCGCCGCGCCACGTCCAAGCCCTGGTCCAGATCCTGCGCGGACGCCTCGGCCTCTCCGACCGGGTGACGCCGCACGCCTTCCGCCACGCGTTCGCCACCCACCTGCTGGGCGCGGGCGCGGACCTGCGGTCGATACAGGACCTGCTGGGTCACGCGTCCCTGTCGACGACCCAGCGCTACACCCAGGTCGACGCGAGTGGTCTGCTGGCCGCCTACCAGGCCGCGCATCCAAAGGGATAAGTCTGCGGCGGAACGTCGCGAAACAATGTTCCGAGCGTCGCATTAACCGCGATTTTACAGCGCCGGACCCCTCCTGAGCCCGAAACCGCACGCCTTTCGGCAAACGAGACGCGCCGCTCAACGAGGCTTCCGATGAAGTTCGACGACCTGAAGATCTCCACCAAGGTGGCCCTGCCGGCTATCATCCTGACCGCTATCGCCTTGGTGATCGTCGGTCTGGGCGTCATGCAGTCGCGCAAGGTCGAAGCCAACACCACGGTCCTCGTCGAACATCGCGCACCCGCTGAACTGGAGGCCTCGCGCTTCAACCGCCGGGTCTCGTCGATCGGCTACGCCGCTTATCGGACGATCGCCTATGACGGCGCGTCCGCCGAAGGAAAGGGCGCCAGCGCGGATCTGGACACCGCCTACAAGGAAGCCAAGCAGTTCCTGGCCCACACCAAGGCCCTGGATCCGACGACGGCCAAGGCCGTGGACGGCTTCGCGGCGCGCCTCGAGAAGATCTACGCCAGCGCCCGCAGCGGCGCCGATCTCGGCATGCAGAACATGAACGACGCGGCCAAGATGGTGATGGTCGAGATCGATCCCCAGATCGCCAAGCTGACCGCCGACGTCGCCGCCTTCAATGACGAGCACGACGCCGAGACGAAGAAGATGGTGGCCAAGGCCTCCAAGGAGGCCGCCGCCGGCACCGTGTTCTCGATCCTGTTCGGCCTGATCGCCGCCGGTGGCGCCATGGTGCTGGCCCTGTGGATCGGGGCCAAGAAGATCGCCGCGCCGCTGATCACCACCGCCAAGACCATGGAAGTCCTGGCCCAAGGCTCGGTCGACGTCGAGGTCAAGGGCGCCGAGCGCAAGGACGAGGTCGGGGCCATGGCCCGCTCGGTCCAGGTGTTCAAGGACAACGCCGTGGCCCTGCGCACCGCCGAGGCCGCCCAGCAGCGCGCCACCGCCGAGACCGAGGCCGAACGCCGCCGCAACCAGGAGATCGCCGAAGCCTCGGCCAAGGAACAGGCCTTCGTCATGGAAGCCATCGCCGACGGCCTGACCCGCCTGTCGGACGGCGACCTGACCTACCGCCTCGAGCAGGAATTCCCGGAAGCCTACAAGCGCCTGCGCATGGACTTCAACGGCGCTATCGGCCAGCTGGAAGAGGCGATGAGCACGATCGTCAACGCCGCCAACGGCATCGGCGCCGGTTCGGACGAGATCGCCTCGGCCGCCGACGACCTGTCGCGCCGCAGCGAGCAGCAGGCCGCCAGCCTGGAAGAGACCGCCGCCGCCCTCGACGAGATCACCGCCACGGTCAAGCGCTCCTCGGCTGGCGCGCTGGAAGCCGCCAAGGTGGTCGGGTCGACCCGCAACGACGCCGAACGCTCCAGCGTCGTGGTCCGCAACGCCGTCGAGGCCATGAACCAGATCGAGAAGTCGTCGCAGTCGATCAGCCAGATCATCGGCGTGATCGATGAGATCGCCTTCCAGACCAACCTCCTGGCTCTGAACGCCGGGGTCGAAGCCGCCCGCGCGGGTGAAGCCGGTCGCGGCTTCGCGGTCGTCGCCCAGGAAGTGCGGGCCCTGGCCCAGCGTTCCGCCGACGCGGCCAAGGAGATCAAGACTTTGATCTCGACCTCCAGCCAGCAGGTCAACCAAGGCGTCAGCATGGTCGGCCAGACCGGCGAGGCCCTGCAGGCCATCGTCGGCAAGGTCGGCGAGATCGACGCCCTGGTCGGTGAGATCGCGGCCTCGGGCCAGGAGCAGGCCACCGGCCTCAACCAGGTCAACGCCGCCGTCAATCAGATGGACCAGACCGTCCAGCAGAATGCCGCCATGGTCGAGCAGTCGACCGCCGCCTCTCACGCCCTGAAGGGCGAGGCCGGCAATCTGCTGCGGATGATCTCGAAGTTCCGCGTCAACGGCGCGGCCAGCGCCAGCGTCTCGACGCGCTCGTCCTCGCGTCCGGCCGCCCCGGCTCCGTCGCGCGCGCCGGCCCCCAGCCGGGGCCCGTCCCTGGCCGGCTCGACCAGCCGTCCCGGCGCCAATCCGGTCGCCGTCGCCCAGGCCAAGCTGGCCCGGGCCGTGGGCGCGTCGCCCCAGCCGTCCAGCGAGGATTGGGAAGAGTTCTGAGTTCTGGTCCGCGCGACCGGCGAGTTCAGTAAGCGTAAGCCCCGTCCAGCCGACGGGGTCCTCCCCTCGAAAGCGAACTGGCCCCGCCCTCCTCAGGCGGGGCCATTTTTCTGGGTCGATGGCCACGCTGGCGCGGCGGTGACGCGCGCCTATCTTCGTCCTCCATGTCCTCGCAAGCCGACCTCTTCGCGCCGCAACCGCCGCCTGACCTCCCCGAAGGCCTGCGCTACCAGCCTGACCTGATCACGCGGGACGAGGAACGTGACCTCGCGGCCCGCTTCGAGGCCCTGCCGTTCAAGCCGTTCGAGTTCCACGGCTACACCGGCCATCGCCAGGTGGTGTCGTTCGGCTGGCGCTACGACTTTGGGCGGCGCAGCCTGGATCCGACGACGCCGATCCCCGATTTCCTGCTGCCGCTGCGGACCAAGGTCGCCACGTTCGCCGGCCAAGCGCCCGAGGCCTTCGAGCAGGCCCTGGTCTCGCTTTACGAGCCCGGCGCGGCGATCGGCTGGCATCGCGATCGGCCGGAGTTTGGCCAGGTGGCTGGCGTATCACTGCTGACGCCCTGCCGCTTCCGCCTTCGGCGCAAGGTGGGCGACGGCTGGGAGCGTCGCGCGTTCGAGGCCGCGCCCCGCTCGGCCTATCTGCTCGCCGGACCTTCGCGGACGGCGTGGGAGCACAGCATCCCGGCGCTGGAAACGCGGCGCTATTCGGTGACGTTTCGGACGCTGGCTTAAGAAGCCAGGCCTAGAAGGTCGGACGGACCTGCACGATCGGCGTGGCGACAGGACAGCCATCAACCACGCGCAAGACCGCGCGTTCGCCGTGCGCGGCGGGCATCTCACCCAGCTTCTTGGCCTTTTCGGAGGATCGGCGCGCCAGCGCGTCGACCGAGCCCGGCGCTTCGGCCGGCGCGCCCTGAGCGTGCTGCATGCCGAACCGGTTGCAGCTCATCATCCGCAGCGTCCGCGCCTGCCAGGCCGCGAGCTGCTTGGAGCCTCGCGTTTCCTTGGCGGCCGCCGGCGGCGGCAGCTGGACGAGCGGCGCGGGCGGAACCTCCACCAATGACGCGGCCTGCAGCAGGGCGGCAAAAGTCAGAGCAGATAGCAACATGTCGGACTCCGTTCGCCAGGCGCCGCCACTCTACGTTCGATTGTCGAGTCCGGGCATCAACTATGGTTAGGACCTGTTACGGCCGGCGCGCGTGGGGCGCTGGCCTAACGAGCCGGCCCGCTCTGCCGGACTTGGGTGCTGACGGGACAGCCGTCGACCATGCGGATTACCGTGTGATGCAGCAGGCCGGGCGGCATACGGTTGAGCGGCTGCCCCTTGGCGGTCGCGTCGTCACGCGCCTTCATCGCCCGCTGTCGGCATTCCGGCGACGCGCGGGCGGCGGCGACATTGAACGAACGCCTAGATTGAGCTTGGGGCGGCGGCGCGGGCGCGGCCGGGGCGGCTTGCAGCGCGGCGGCGAACACGAAGGCATACAGAAACATGGCGGGGCTCCGTTGCCGAAACCCCGCCACTCTACGTCCGATTGTTGGACGCGATCATTAACGATTGGACAGAAACTAGGCCCGCCTCAGTCCTAGGCCTGCATCGTCCAGCCCTCGACGCCCATCGCCGCCTGGCGGAAGGCCTCCGAGCGGGTCGGGTGCGGGTGGCAGGTGCGGGCCACGTCTTCCGAGGCGCCGCCGAACTCCATGGCCACGCAGATCTCGGCGATCATGTCGCCGACGTTCGGGCCCACGGCGTGAGCGCCCAGGATGCGGTCGGTCTTGGCGTCGGCCAGCACCTTCACGAAGCCGTCGGTCTCGTGGTTGATCTTGGCGCGGCTGTTGGCCAGGAACGGGAACTTGCCGACCTTGTAGGCGACACCCGCGGCCTTCAGATCCTCCTCGGTCTTACCGACCGTGGCGACTTCCGGCTTGGTGTAGATGACGCCCGGGATGATGTCGTAGTTCACGTGGCCGGCCTTGCCCGCGATCATCTCGATACAGGCCACGCCCTCGTCCTCGGCCTTGTGGGCCAGCATCGGACCCGAGGTGACGTCGCCGATCACCCAGACCCCGGCGACGCCGGTCTTGAAGTGGTCGTTGGCGATCATGCCGCGCTTGTCCGGGGTGATGCCGACCGTCTCCAGGCCCAGGCCTTGGGTGAACGGACGGCGGCCGATGGCGACCAGCACATAGTCGGCCTCGATCGTCGCGGCCGCGCCACCGGCGACCGGCTCGTGGGTCAGCTTCACGCCCTTGGCCGAGGCCTCGGCGCCAGTGACCTTGGCGCCCAGCTGGAACTTGAAGCCCTGCTTGGTCAGGATCTTCTGGAAGGCGGTGGCGACCTCGGCGTCCGTGCCCGGCAGGATGCGGTCCAGGAACTCGACGACGGTGACTTCGGCGCCCAGGCGGCGCCACACCGAACCCAGCTCCAAGCCGATGACGCCGGCGCCGACCACGACCAGCGACTTGGGCACTTCCGGCAGCGACAGGGCGCCGGTCGAGTCGATGATGCGCTTGTTGTCGATCGTCACGCCCGGCAGCGGGGTCGGCTCCGAGCCGGTGGCGATGACGATGTTCTTGGTCTCGAGCACGGTTTCCGAACCGTCCTCGGCCTTCACGACCACCTTGCCCGGCCCGTCGATGCGGCCCCAGCCCTTCACATAGTCGACCTTGTTCTTCTTCATCAGGAACTCGACGCCCTTGGTCAGGGCTTCGACGCTCTCGGCCTTCTGGGCCATCATCTGGACCAGGTTCAGCTTCGGTTTGACCTCGATGCCCAGCTTGGCGAACTCGCCGCCGGCCGCGGCTTCGTAATATTCCGAGGCGTGCAGCAGGGCCTTCGAGGGCATGCAGCCGACGTTCAGGCAGGTGCCGCCCAGCTTGCCGCGGCCTTCGACGATGGCGGTCTTCAGGCCCAGCTGGCCGGCGCGGATCGCCGCGTTGTAGCCGCCGGGACCGCCACCGATGATGACGACGTCGTACTGAGCCATGGGTCTTCGCCTTCAGGACGCGCCGTTAGCGGCGCCGGACAAAATATGGGGCCTCGCCGGCCCTATTGTCAGACCTCTGGAGGCCGGTGTTCCTTAGAGGCAACGGTGTCAAAACGGAACCCGCTTTCGACGGTCGCGCCCTTGAAAACCAAGGAGAATGGCGGACTTGTCCAAATGGCCCGCGACGCCCTGTCGCAGGCTTGGCCACAAGCTTGACATGAGGCCGCCTGGAGAGCGCCACGGGTCGGCGGCGTCTTACCGGCATGACCTTGCGCGCCCGCCTCCTCGCCGCCTTCGCCGCCGCCGCCCTGAGCGCCGGCCTCGCGCTGCCCGCTTCGGCCAACGACCAGATCCCGGTCGCCAGCAGCAAGGCCGGCGACACCTTGGCGGTCTTCTACTCCGGCGACGGTGGCTGGGCGGCCCTGGACCAGAGCGTGACCCAGTACCTGGCCGACAACGGCGTGCCGACGGTGGGGGTCAACTCCCTGACCTATTTCCACACCAAACGCTCGCCCGCCGGCGCCGCCGAGGACTTGGCCAGCGCCTTGCGGACGTATGAGCGCCAGTGGGGCCGCTCGAAGGTGACGCTGATCGGCTATTCGTTCGGGGCCGACGCCTTGCCGGCGATCATCCCGCGGCTGCCGGCGGACCTGCGCGGCCAGATCGGCCGCCTGGTGCTGATCGGAACCGGCCCGAACGGTGACCTACAGTTCCATCCGGCCAGCTGGCTGAACCTGGCGACCCCGGACAGCTTCCCGGTCCGTCCGGCCATCGCGGCGCTCAGCGGGATGAAGATCACCTGCGTCTATGGCGACAAGGAGAAGGCCGACATCTGCCCCACCCTGCCCGACAGCGAAGTGTCCAAAGTGCGCCTGCCCGGCGACCACCACTTCAACCGGGACTACGGCCTGCTGGGCGCGGCGGTGCTCAAGGCCAGCCGCTAGAGCCTGTCCATTTCCGATGGAACCATCAGAAACGGATAAACAGGCAAACATCTAGAGCGGCGCGGCCAGTCCGTACTTCGCCGCCAACCATCGCGTGATCGGTCGCGCGTCGGAGAGGAAGCTCAGGCCGTTCGCCGATTGAATCTCACTGTGCGGGCCGGCGTCGGGCGCGGCCTCCGCCAGGATCAGGGTCGGGGCGTTCTGGTGGTCTTCGCCCAGGCGCTCGACGAGGGCGGCGCGGGGACGGGCGTAGTCGACGCGGACGATGTCCAGCAGGTCCCGCAGCTGCGGATAGGCGGCCAGATAGCCTTCCATCATCGCGCAGTCGGGGCAGAAGCGCTGCTGGCCTTCCTTGTCGAAGCCCATCGGCAGCAGATAGAGCGTGTCCTTGGCCAAGCTGGTCTCCTGAAGCGAAGAAGCCCGCCGGTGAGGGCGGGCTTCTCGTTGGTTCTTAGAAAGGCGGTCCTTAGAGGTCCAGCAGCAGGCGCTGCGGGTCTTCCAGGGCTTCCTTGACCTTGACCAGGAAGGTCACGGCGCCGGCGCCGTCGACCACGCGGTGGTCGTAGGACAGGGCCAGGTACATCATCGGGCGGATCTCGATCTTGCCGCCGACGACCATCGGACGTTCCTTGATGGCGTGCATGCCCAGGATGCCCGACTGCGGCGCGTTCAGGATCGGCGTCGACATCAGCGAGCCGTAGATGCCGCCGTTGGTGATCGTGAAGGTGCCGCCCTGCATGTCCTCGATGGCCAGCTGGCCGTCGCGAGCCTTCTTGCCCAGGGCGCCGATGGCCTTTTCGATCTCGGCCAGGTTCAGGGCGTCGGCGTCACGGACGACCGGAACCACCAGACCCTTGTCGGTGCCGACGGCGACGCCGATGTCGTAGTGGTTCTTGTAGACGATGTCCTGGCCGTCGATCTCGGCGTTGACGTCCGGCACGGCCTTCAGGGCGGCCACGACGGCCTTGGTGAAGAAGGACATGAAGCCCAGCTTCACGCCGTGGCGCTTTTCGAAGACGTCCTTGTACTGGCCGCGCAGCGCCATCACCGCGGTCATGTCGACCTCGTTGAAGGTCGTCAGCATGGCGGCCGTGTTCTGGGCTTCCTTCAGGCGACGGGCGATCGTCTGACGCAGGCGCGTCATCTTCACGCGCTCTTCGCGCTCGTGCAGGGCGCGCGGCGCCGACGGCGTGGCGGCCGGAGGCGGGGCCGAGGCGCGGGCTTCCAGCGCGGCCAGGGCGTCGCCCTTGGTCACGCGACCGTCCTTGCCCGTGCCCGCGATCTTCGACAGGTCGAGGTTGTTCTCGGCGGCGACGCGAGCCGGGGCCGGGCTGACCGGGGCGGCGGCGGCCGGAGCCGGCGCGGCGGCGGGCGCCGGAGCCGGGGTCGGCGCGGGGGCCGGAGCCGGGGCGGCCGCCTTCGGGGCGGGAGCGGCGGCCGGAGCGGCCGACGCGCTCGCGCCTTCCGACACGACGCCCAGGACCGCGCCCGGAACGACCGTCGCGCCTTCGGCGGCGGCGATGGCCGACAGGACGCCGTCGGCCGGCGAGGCGACCTCCAGGCTGACCTTGTCGGTTTCCAGCTCGACGAGGATCTCGTCCTTCTTCACGGCCTCCCCGGCCTTTTTGGTCCAGCGAGCGACCGTCGCTTCCGTGACGGATTCGCCGAGGGCGGGGGTCATGATGTCGGCCATGGGGCTTTCCGAGTCTTTCTTGCTTGGTCCGGCGGGTTTCTAGTTCGAGGGCGCGACGCTTACGCGAAGGCCTCGTTGAGGAAGGTCTCGAGTTCTTTCAGGTGGCGGCTCATCAGGCCAGCGGCCGTGGAGGCCGAGGCGGGACGACCCACATAGCGGGCGCGCTTGGCCTTGATGTCCAGCTTGTCGAGCGTCAGCTCGATCCACGGATCGACGAAGGTCCAGCCGCCCATGTTCTTGGGCTCTTCCTGACACCAGACGAGGTCGGCGTTCTTGAAGCGGCTCAGCACCTGCATCAGTGACTTCATCGGCCACGGATAGAACTGTTCCAGGCGCAGCAGATAGACGTCGTCGCGGCCGGTCTTGGCGCGCTGGTCGACCAGGTCGAAGTAGACCTTGCCCGAGCAGACGATGACGCGCTTGATCTGGTCGTCGCTCTTCAGCGTGATCCCGCCGACGTCGCAACCGGCCTCGGCCCCGTCCACCATCACGCGGTGGAAGGTCGAGCCCTCGGTGAAGTCGGCCAGGTTCGAGACGGCGCGCTTGTGGCGCAGCAGGCTCTTGGGCGTCATCACGATCAGCGGCTTGCGGAACTCGCGGTTCATCTGGCGGCGCAGGGCGTGGAAGTAGTTCGCCGGCGTCGTGCAGTTGACGACCTGCATGTTGTCCTCGGCGCACGACTGCAGGAAGCGCTCGAGACGGGCCGAGCTGTGCTCGGGGCCCTGGCCTTCGTAGCCGTGCGGCAGCAGCATGACGAGGCCGCTCATCCGCAGCCACTTGCGCTCGCCCGAGCTGATGAACTGGTCGATCACCACCTGGGCGCCGTTCACGAAGTCACCGAACTGGCCTTCCCACAGGGTCAGGGTGTTCGGGTCGGCCAGCGAGAAGCCGTATTCGAAGCCCAGCACCGCCTCTTCCGACAGGGCCGAGTCGATCACTTCATAGTGGGCCTGGCCGGGGCGGATGTTGTTCAGCGGCGTGTAGTGCTCTTCCGTCGTCTGGTCGATGACGTCCGAGTGACGCTGGGTGAAGGTGCCGCGCACCGAGTCCTGGCCCGACAGGCGGACCGGGAAGCCCTCGTCCAGCAGGGTGGCGAAGGCCAGGTGCTCGCCGGTGCCCCAGTCGATGCCCTCGCCCTTCTCGATCGCTTCGCGGCGGTTCTCGATCGCGCGCTTGACGGTCTTGTGGGCGTTGATGCGGTCCGGGATCGTGGTGATCTGGCGGCCCAGCTCCAGCAGGCGGGTCTTGGGGAAGGCGGTCTTGCCGCGACGGTCCTCGTCGCCCGGCAGGGCCAGGCCGGCCCACTTGCCGTCCAGCCAGTCGGCCTTGTTGGCCTTGTAGGTCTTGCCCGCCTCGAACTCGCTGTCGAGGAACGCCTCGAACTCGCTGACCCAGCCGTCGGACTCGGCCTGGGTGATCACGCCCTGGCCGATCAGGCGGTTGGCGTAGAGTTCGCGGGTGGGCGGATGGCCCTTGATCTTCGCGTACATCAGCGGCGACGTCATGGTCGGGTCGTCGCCTTCGTTGTGACCGAAGCGACGGTAGCAGACCATGTCGATGACCACGTCCTTGCCGAACATCTGGCGATATTCGGTCGCGACCTTGGCCGCGAAGACCACCGCTTCGGGGTCGTCGCCGTTCACGTGGAAGATCGGGGCCTCGACCATCAGGGCCATGTCGCTGGGATAGGGCGACGAGCGCGAATAGCGCGGGCTGGTGGTGAAGCCGATCTGGTTGTTGACGATGAAGTGGATCGTGCCGCCCGTGCGATAGCCCTTCAGGCCCGACAGGGTGAAGCACTCGGCCACCACGCCCTGGCCGGCGAAGGCCGCGTCGCCGTGCAGCAGCAGCGGCAGCACGTGTCCGCGGCCGGCGTCCGGCGTCTCGCGCAGCAGGAAGGCCTGCTTGGCGCGCGCCTTGCCGATCACGACCGGGTTGACGATTTCCAGGTGCGACGGGTTGGCGGTCAGCGACAGGTGGACCTTGTTGTCGTCGAACTCACGGTCCGACGAGGCGCCCATGTGGTACTTCACGTCGCCCGAACCCTCGACGTCCGAGGGGACCGACGAGCCGCCTTGGAACTCGTGGAAGATCACGTGGTAGGGCTTGCCCATCACGGCGGCCAGCACGTTCAGGCGGCCGCGGTGCGGCATGCCCAGGACGATGTCCTTCACGCCCAGCGCGCCGCCGCGCTTGATGATCTGCTCCATGGCCGGGACCATCGCTTCGCCGCCATCCAGGCCGAAGCGCTTGGTGCCGGGGAAGCGCTTGTGCAGGAAGCGTTCGAAGCCCTCGGCCTCGATCAGCTTCTTCAGGATGGCGACCTTGCCTTCCTTGGAGAACACGATCTCCTTGTCACGGCCCTCGATGCGCTCCTGCAGCCAGGCCTTCTCGGCCGGGTCGGAGATGTGCATGTACTGGATGCCGACGTTGTCGCAGTAGGTGCGGCGGACGATCGACAGGATCTCGCGGATCGAGGCGGTCTCCAGACCCAGCACGAAATCCAGGAAGATCGGACGGTCGTAGTCGGCTTCCGAGAAGCCGTAGGTGGCCGGATCCAGTTCCGGGGCCGGCTTCGGCGGCTCCAGGCCCAGCGGGTCGAGATTGGCGGCGAGGTGGCCGCGCATCCGGTAGGCCCGGATCATCATGATGGCGCGCAGGCTGTCCAGCGTGGCGGCGCGGACGGCTTCGGCGGAAGAGCCGGGGGCCTTGCCCTCGATGGCCTTGGCGACCTTGGCCTCGACGGCGGGGGCGACGCTGGCCCACTGGCCGTCCAGGGCCGACAGCCAGTCCGGACGGACGCTGGGGACCTTCTTGGGCGTCCAGGCGGGGTCCTGGGCGGCGCGCTTCACCTGGTCGGCCTGCTCCGCCAAGCTGGCGAAGAACGCGTTCCACGAGGGTTCGACCGAGCCGGGGTTCTCCGCCCACTGGGCGTAGAGGTCTTCGACGAACGCCGCGTTGGCGCCGTAGAGGAACGAGGTCTCGGTCAAGACCTGATTGATGATGCCTGCGTCGTCCGCCATCGTTGTTCGCCTTAGATCCGTTTACAGGGACCGGTAACCCAGGCCCGTAAATATAGTCTCTCAATCACCCGAGCGCCCGTCGCTTGGCGGGGCCCAGGTGATTTTTTCGGATCGTCGACTGGCGGTCGCAAAAAACCTGGGCCCCGCGCGGGGCGGGGTTTCGGTGTCGTTTTAGCCCTTCAGGACCTCGAGCAGGGTTTCGCCCAGCTTGGCCGGCGACGGCGAGACGCGGATGCCCGCCTCTTCCATCGCCGCGATCTTGTCCTCGGCGCCGCCCTTGCCGCCCGACACGATCGCGCCGGCGTGGCCCATGTGACGACCGGGAGGAGCCGTGCGGCCGGCGATGAAGCCGACCATGGGCTTCTTGCGGCCGCGCTTGGCTTCGTCCTTCAGGAACTGAGCCGCTTCTTCTTCGGCCGAGCCGCCGATCTCGCCGATCATGACGATCGACTTGGTGGCTTCGTCGGCCAGGAACAGTTCCAGGACGTCGATGAACTCGGTGCCCTTGACCGGGTCGCCGCCGATGCCGACGGCCGTGGTCTGGCCGAGGCCCGCGTTGGTGGTCTGGAACACGGCTTCGTAGGTCAGGGTGCCCGAACGCGACACGACGCCGACCGAGCCTTCCGAGAAGATCGAGCCCGGCATGATGCCGATCTTGCACTGGTTGGGCGTCAGGACGCCCGGGCAGTTCGGGCCGATCAGGCGCGAACGCGAACCGGCCAGGGCCTTCTTGACCTTGACCATGTCCAGCACCGGGATGCCTTCGGTGATGCAGATGATCAGCGGGATCTCGGCTTCGATGGCTTCCAGGATCGAGTCGGCCGCGAAGGGCGGCGGGACGTAGATCACCGAGGCGTCGGCGCCGGTGCGGTCCTTGGCTTCGGCGACGGTGTCGAACACCGGCAGGCCGATATGGGTCTGGCCGCCCTTACCCGGGGTGACGCCGCCGACCATCTTGGTGCCGTAGGCGATGGCCTGCTCGGTGTGGAACGTGCCTTGAGCGCCGGTGATGCCCTGGCAGATGACCTTGGTTTGCGAACCGATCAGAACCGACATTTAGCGGGCGCCCTTCACAGCGGCGACGATCTTCTCGGCGCCGTCAGACAGATCGTTGGCGGCGATGACGTTCAGGCCGCTTTCCGAGATGATTTTCTTGCCGAGTTCGACGTTGGTGCCTTCCAGGCGGACGACCAGCGGAACCTGCAGGCCGACTTCCTTCACGGCGGCGATGACGCCTTCCGCGATGATGTCGCAGCGCATGATGCCGCCGAAGATGTTGACCAGGATGCCCTTCACGGCCGGATCGGCGGTGATGATCTTGAAGGCCGCGGTGACCTTCTCCTTGCTGGCGCCGCCGCCGACATCCAGGAAGTTGGCCGGCTCTGCGCCGTACAGCTTGATGATGTCCATGGTGGCCATGGCCAGGCCCGCGCCGTTGACCATGCAGCCGATTTCGCCGTCCAGGGCGATATAGGCCAGGTCGTACTTCGAGGCTTCGATTTCCTTGGGGTCTTCTTCGCTCTCGTCGCGCAGGTCCTTGATGTCCGGGTGACGGAACAGCGAGTTGCCGTCGAACGACAGCTTGGCGTCCAGGACCTTCAGGTGATCATCCGCCGTCACGATCAGCGGGTTGATCTCGAGCATGGCCATGTCCTTGGCCATGAACGCCGTATAGAGCTGGTTCAGCAGCGAGGCGGCTTCCTTGGCGAGGCCCCCGGTCAGGCCCAGGGCCTTGGCCAGGGCGCGCGCGTGGGTCGGCCACACGCCGGTCGCCGGATCGATGGTGAAGGTGTGGATCTTCTCGGGCGTCGAGTGGGCGACGTCCTCGATGTCCATGCCGCCTTCGGTCGAAGCGACCACCGAGACCTTGCTCGAGGCGCGGTCAACGAGAAGCGACAGGTAGAATTCCTTGGCGATCGCCGCGCCTTCTTCGATGTAGAGGCGGTTGACCTGCTTGCCCTTGGGGCCGGTCTGGTGGGTCACCAGCACGCGGCCGAGCATTTCCTCGGCGTTGAGGCGGACCTCTTCGACCGACTTGACGACGCGGACGCCGCCCTTGGCGTCGGGGCCCAGGCCCTCGAACTTGCCCTTGCCGCGACCGCCGGCATGGATCTGGCTCTTCACGACGAAGACCGGCCCGCCCAGCTTTTCGGCGGCGGCGGCGGCTTCGTCGGGCGTGAAGGCGGCGAAGCCGCGCGGCACGGGAGCGCCGAACTCGGCGAGTACGGCTTTGGCTTGATGTTCGTGGATGTTCATGAGGGCCCGGTCTCGACGACGGCTTTCTGAAATGTGGCCGGGTTATAGGAGCGGTATTTCGCAGGCGCAACCGCGTGAGGACGATAAGGTGAAGGCTTGCGCGCTTATCTTGTCGCGCAGGACACCCACGCCGCCGGTTTGGGCGCTCCTGAAAAGGGAAACCCTTGACCCTGCGGAAGTGTTACCGGTCACACCCTTTGGGTGGCGAATGGCTGTCCACCGGTGTCAGTCGGCATCGTCCTTCAAGAAACATACGATCAGCGCCGCGATCGCCGCCGCGTCGCGGTCGCCGCTGTCCTTGGCCGGCAGGTAAGCGTTGAAGTTCAGGCCGTTGAGATCCATCGCGCCGACATCGACGCCGTCGCGGCTGAAGATGTAGCCGATGGTCCCGCCGCCGGTGAGCGGCAGGCCGCTCTCGACCACCTTGGTCTCCAGCCGATAGGTGCGACCGCCGAAGCGCAGCTCGCCGGCCCGTTGAGGCTGCTGCAGCCGGCTGATGAACGTCCCCTTGGACCGCGCCATGGCGAACGCGGCGTCGACTCCGGCCTTCGCGCCCTCGAAGGTGCAGACGTATTGCAGCCGGTCGTGCTTGAAGGTGATCCAGCTCAGACCCAGCCGCCCCTCGCCGCCGCCGCAGTAGACCACTATCTCGCCCAGGCTCGGCGAGGTCACGTGGATCTCGACCTTGGCCTTGCTGCCCTTGAAGAACGGCATCGCGGTCGTGGAGGAGACGCCGCCGTAATAGCCCTCGTACTCGCCCAGTTGAAAACCAGGCCGTAGCAGGCGTGGCCCCTTCTTGCCCTGCAGCTTGACCTTCTCGGTGCGTTCGGTGATCGGCGCCGCGGCGCGCGCCGGAACGGCCAGGGCCAGGCCCATGGCGAGCGAAAGTGCGATAGCGACGGATTTCATGGCGAGCCCTCCCCGATTGAGCGTCGAGGCTGAGCTTGCCACACACCGGCGTTATCTCAACGCTCCATTCAACGTGGAGATGAAACCGACGCCGATCCCCGGCGCTCTAGCCTGCCCCAGCCGACCCGGCCGCCCTGGATAGCGGTGACCACCGACTTGACCACGACGTAATACATCAGCTGGCGATAGCCGAACCGCTGCACCGGCAGGAACGGCAGGTCGGCCCACGGCGCGCGCTTCTCCAGGGCCATGCCCAGGGCCCCGGCCGAGAGGTCGACCGCGATGAACACCGCCCAGTAGGCCAGGCCCAGCAGCATGTCGTCGGGCCGCCACTCCACCGGATGGGCCACCGCGCCATAGAGGCCGGCGACCAGGCTCCAGACCACCGCCAGATCGACCAGCGGCGCGGCCACGGCCAGGATGATCTGGAACAGCCAGATCTGCGGCAGGGCCACGAAGCCCAGCACGGGCGTCTTGGTGTTGAACATCGCCTTGCGGTGCTTCCACACGCATTGCAGCGTGCCGAACGACCAGCGGAAGCGCTGCTTCAGCAGGCCGCCGACGGTGTCCGGCGCCTCGGTGTAGGCGCGGGCCTCGGGATCGAAGGCCACCTTCCAGCCGGCGCGCTGGCAGGCGATGGTCAGGTCCTGGTCCTCGGCCAGGGTGTCGGCCGGATAGCCGCCCAAGGCGTCCAGCACGCTCTTGCGCCAGGCCCCCACGGCGCCCGGCACCACGGTGACCGCGCCCAGGGCCGACAGCGCCCGCCGCTCCAGGTTCTGGGCGGTGACATATTCCAGGGCCTGCCAGCGGGTGACGATGTTCAGGCGGTTGCCGACGATGGCGTTGCCGGCCACGGCGCCGACGTCCGGATCCTGGAACCAGCGGGCCAGCCGGCCGATCGTCTCGGGCGGGAACAGGGTGTCGGCGTCCAGCGCCACGACGAACTCGCCCCTGGCCACGGCCAGGCCCCGGTTCACCGCCCGCGCCTTGCCTCCGTTCTCGAAGGACAGCAGCGTCACGCGCGGATCATCGGCGAAGTGATCGCGCACCTCCTGCGCCGTACGGTCCTTGGAGCCGTCGTCCAGGACCAGCACCTCGAGGTTCTTCCAATCGCTCTCCAGGATCCGCGCCACCGAGGCGGCGATCACCTTCTCCTCGTTGAAGCAGGGGATCAGCACGCTGACCAGCGGACCGTTGTCGCTGTCGAGATCCGCCGGCTCTTCGTGGGTCCAGAAGCGGTGGACCAAAGCCAGGCTGGCCAGGAACACCAGCCGCGCCACGCCCAGGAAGATGGCGGTCACGAACAGCCAGGTCATCACCGCCTGCGCCCAGCGGAAGAAGTCGAAGCCCAGGCGGTCCAAAGCCAGGTCCAGCGCCGTGCGCGAGGTCGGCGGCATCACCTGCTGCGACGTCATGCCGGCCAGCTCGCCGACCGTGACCAGGCGATAACCGCGCGCGCGGATGGCGTCTATCAAGCCCGGCAGCGCCGCGACCGTGCGGCTGCGGTCGCCGCCGGCGTCGTGCAGCAGCACCACCTGCCCCGGCCGGGCGCCGGGATTGTCCAGCCGGTCCAGGGTGCGGTCGATGATCGTCTGCGGGTTGGGCTTCTGCCAGTCGTCCGGGTCGATGCGCAGGCCGACGGTCATATAGCCTAGGGTCTGCGCGATCACGAGCGGGGCCACCTCGTGCGGAGTCGACGGCTCGGCGTCGCCGAAGAACGGCGGCCGGAACAGGCGCATCGAGCGGCCGGTCAGCACCTCGAACAGGCGCTGGGTGGCGTTCAGCTCGACCTGCACCTGCGGCAGCGGCGTCTCGGCGATGTTGGGATGGGTCCAGCTGTGACCGCCCACGTCGTGGCCCTCGGCCACCTCGCGCTCCACCAGGTCCGGACGGCGCTGCATGTTCTGGCCGATCACGAAGAAGGTGGCCGGGGCGTTCTTCTGCTTGAGGATGTCCAGGATCTTCGGCGTCCAGCGACCGTCGGGACCGTCGTCGAAGGTCAGCGCCACCAGGCCCTTCTTCTGGCCGTAGCGCTCGATCACGTACGAGCTGGGAATGACGTCGTAGGTCTGGCCCGAGATCAGGCCGGTGTCGGGGTCGAACTCCAGGCTGCGCTTGCCCGGCGTCGGCAGCTGGGCGATCCGCAGCACCTCGCCGCCGCCGTCGAAGTCGACGCCCTGCCCATTCGCGAGGGTCGTCAGCCCGCCGGCCGAGGCCTGGCCATAGGGCTTGCCCAGCAGCGACCAGACGCCCGGATCCTCCATGCCCATTCGCCACAGGCCATAGCCGCGCGGCTTCCAGGGATCGGAGACCTTGACCTGGTTGAACAGGGTGACGGCGTCCAGGAACCAGACGACGTGATCGTCGCCGTTGTCGTCGGTATAGGTGTAGGTCGGGTTCAGGGCGTCGTCGTCCATGCGGATGGTCGCCCCGGCGTCCTGGGCATTGCGCATGGCCTCGTGGAAGGTCGCCGGCGCGCCCGAGGCGTGGCTGCCGTCCTTGTTCAGCGTCCAGTCGTAGCCATAGGCGCCCAGGGCCAGCACGGTGTGGTTCGGGTCGAGGGAAGCGAAGCGCTTGCCCAGCTCGGCCTCGTACCAGTCCTGGCCGGCGTTGGGGCCCGGATCGCCGAGGGCGTAGTGCTGGTCGTAGGCCATCAGCACCAAGGTGTCGGCGCTCTGCTGCAGGCGCTTGAGCGGCCAGCCCTCCTCGTCGAACGGCGCGGTGACCCAGACCTCGCGGCCCGAGCTCTTCAGCGCCGCGCGGGCCTCGTCGAGGAACTTGGGATACGCGGTCAGGCCCTTGGCGGATAGCGCCTCGAAGTCGAAGACATAGCCGCCGTAGCCGCGCTGGGCGGCCAGGTTGACGAGGTTGCCGATCAGCTTGGCGCGCGCGGCCGGGTCAACCAGCAGGGCGTCGGCCAGCGGGCCATTGAACGCGGCGTTGGCCGAGTTGTGGACCAGGGGCAGCACGGCCGGATGGTTGGGGGCGGCGGCGATTCGCGCCGCGCCTTCCGGATCGTCGACGAGGCCGATCTCCCCCTTCGAGCCGTTGATCGCCACCCACTGCGGCGAGACCACGTCCAGCTTGTCGATGTTGCGGCGCAGGGACTCGCGGCTGTCCTCGTCCCAGGCGACGTAGAAGCCGACCGAGAGCGGCCGGGCGGCGGCGTCGTTCGGAGCCGCCTTGGGGCGCGGCACGCGGCGCCAGGACTTCACCGGCTTGGTCTTGCGCGGGCTTTCCTGGTGCAGCGACGTCAGGACGTGCGGGTCCTTCAGCGGCGCGTCGGGCAGGCGCGGGGCGAAGGCCAGGGTGGCGACGAAGCCGGCCACGACCGCGGCGATGGCCGAGATGACGATCCCGAGAAGCAGCTTGGCCCGCCGCTCACGCTTGCCCGTGGGGTCGTGAAAGATATGGCGGTCTTCGGGGGTCATGGCGGCGCTCGTGATCTTCGCGCGTCTTGATACCCGATCTTGGCCGAAGCGTGACCGTCGAAACCCACGCCGCGTTCGCGCCCTACTCGACCCAGTCCTTCTTCAGCCGGGTCGAGGCCAGGGTCAGCAGAGCCGCCGCGCCCAGATAGAAGGCCAGGCCCCAGTAGATCGCGTAACGCATGGACTCCGCGCCGTAGGTCGGGGCCAGCTTGTCGGAGACGAAGCCGAAGAACCAATAGCCGACGGCGATGCCCAGCAGATTGTTGATCAGCAGGAACAGGGCCGAGGTCGTGCTGCGCATGGCGGCCGGGGCCAGATGCTGGACGGCGGTGACCACCGGGCCCAGCCAGGCCAGGTTCAGCCCCGTGGGGATCAGGAACAGCACGAAGGCCACGGCCAACGCCTTGGCGTTCATCGCCGCGAAGAAGCACGGCAGAGCGATCAGGAAGCAGACGGCGGGCGCCAGGGCGTAGGCGCCCTTCGACTTGCCGCCGAACTTGTCGCCTAGGAAACCGCCCAGCCAGATGCCAGCCACGCCGCCGAAGAAGGCGATGGCGCTGTAGTAGATCGAGGTTTCGACCAGGGTCAGGTGCAGGCTGCGGATGAAGAACGACGGCAGCCAGAAGGCGACGCCATAGCCGCAGACCGACGAACAGGCCGCGCCGAACGCCAGCAGCCAGAACGAGGGCTTGGGCAGGACGGTGGCCAGCACCGCGCCGAAGCCCGGAACCTTCGCGGCGACAGGAGCCTCGCCTGGGGCGACGTCGAAGCCCCCGCGCGGCGGATCCTTGACCACCAGCTTGAACAGCGGGGCCAGCACCACGCCGGCCGCGCCGACCGCGATGAAGGCCATGCGCCAGTCGACATAGGCGGCGATCAGGCCGCCGAACAGCACGCCCAGGGCCGTGCCCAGCGGGATGCCGAACGAATAGGCCGCCAGGGCCCGGGCCCGCTGATGCTTGGGAAAATAGTCCGAGATCAGCGAATAGGCGGGCGGCACGCCGCCAGCCTCGCCGACGCCGACGCCCATCCGGCACAGGAACAGCGACCAGAACCCGCCGGCGAAGCCGCAGGCCATGGTGAAGCCGCTCCACACCGTCAGGGCGGCGGTCATGATCCAGGTGCGGCTGAAGCGGTCGGCCAGCCAGGCGATCGGCACGCCCAGGGTGGTGTACAGCGCCGCGAAGGCCAGGCCGCCCATCAGCCCCAGCTGGGTGTCGGTCAGGTGCAGCTGCGCCTTGATCGGCTCCTTGAGGATGCCGAGGATCTGCCGATCCAGGAAGTTGAAGGTGTAGGCCAGGATCAGCATCGCCAGGACCACGTAGCGGTAACCCGCCTTCACCGGCGCCCCCGCCTCGATCCGCCGTTCGCTCATGCCCCTGCCCCCGGTTACGCCACCAGCTACATAGAAAGAGGGCGAGGCCTGTTGCAGCAAGCCCCGCCCAAGATGTTCGCCTAGATTTGTTAGAACGCCACCTCGATCGAGCCGGCGATGGTGCGCGGCGGGCCGTAGAAGCCGATCACCGAGTTGTTGTAGGTGGCGACCCCGAAGTTATAGCCGCCGGTGCGGTAGCGTTCGTCGGTCAGATTCTTGCCAGTCAGGGCCAGCTTGTAGCGACCGCCCGGCGCGGTCCAGATCGCCGTCAGGTCGACCAGGGTGAAGGCCTTCTGGTCCAGCAGCGGCAGCGGCTGCTCGAACTGCTGGTAGTCGTCGCGGTAGCTGACCATCGGGGTGATGGCCAGGTTGCCGCCGCCCAGCTCGCCGCGCCAGGTCAGGCTGACATTGCCAGTCCACTGCGGCGTGTTCTGGAAGCCATACAGGTCGGCGACGTTGATCACCTGGCCCGTCGCCAGCGTGGTCGAGGGGTTCAGCGGGTTCGGCGCGCCGGCCGGCACGAAGCGGCTGAAGCGGTCGTACTTGGCGTGGATGTAGCCCAGCGCGACATTGCCCGAGAGATGCTGACTGAGCTTGGCGTTGGCTTCGAACTCGACGCCGTACAGGGTCGAGGCGCCGGCGTTGTCGACCGAGCTGGCGATGCCCGAGGGCACCACGACCTGGGTCGTGACCTGCTGGTCGGTATATTTCGATAGGAAGGCCGCCGACGAGAACGAGACGCGACGGTCGAGCAGTGAGCCTTTCAGGCCGGCCTCGTAGGTCTTCACGACCTCGGGCTTGTAGCCATTGACGGTCTGCGGCGTGATGAACGCGTCGCCGCGCATGTCCCAGCCGCCCGACTTGTAGCCCTTGGAGAACGAGGCGTAGGTCGTCAGGTCGTCGGTCAGGTCGTACGAGGCCGAGATGCGCGGCGTGAACTGCTCGAAGGTCTTCTCGGCCTTGTAGTCCGTCCGCACCTGCAGGATCGGGCGCGGGGCGCCGTGCTGGAACGGGGTCGGCGTCGCCCCGAGATAGAAGTAGCGGAAGACGTTGGCGCGCTTGGCGTCGCGGGTGGCGCGGGCGCCCAGCGAAACCTTGAACCTGTCCGTCAGGTTGGCGCTGAAGTCGAAGAACGCCGCGAAGCTCTGGGTGTTGACCTTGCCGCCGTCGGCGATGGCCACGCCCAGATTACCGGCGATGGTGTCGAACTCGCCCGAGGCCTGGCTGTTCATGTAGTAGAGGCCGAACACGCCCTGGACGTTCTCGTCCGCGTAGACGGCCTGCAGTTCCTCCGAGAAGGAGCGGTCGTCATAGGTGGCCGGCACGTCCAGGGTCGGCAGCGGCGTGCCGTCGAAGTCGATCATCGTCTGGGTATGGCCGCGGCGGTTGGCCGTGATCGACTTCAGCGTGATCTTGTCCGTGGCGTTCCACTGGCTGGTCAGCGACAGGCCCTTGGTCATCACGTGGTTCTTGTCGCCCAGGCCCGCCTGGGTGTCATAGACGTCCAGCACCTGATAGCCGCCGACCAGCGCCGGCAGTTCGCGGTGGCCGTGGCGGGGATTGGAGTTGTCCTCGACGCGGTCGTAGGCCAGGCGGAAGAACAGGTCCTCGGTCGGCTTGTACTCGGCGCTCAGGCGATAGGCGTGGACGTCCTTGTCGTACTGGTCGGCGCCGGTGGTCAGGTTCGAGCCGTAGCCGTCGCGCTTGTAGAGAGCGTAGGCGCCGCCGATCGACAGGCCGGTGTCGCCGACGGGCGTCTGGGCCGAGACCAGCACGTCCGTCTGATTGTAGCTGCCGTAGGTCACCTTGGCCTTGGCGGCGGCTTCGTCGCCGAGGCGCTTGGTCACGTACTTGATCGCGCCGCCGATGGTGTTGCGGCCGTAGAGCGTGCCCTGCGGACCGCGCAGCACTTCGATGCGCTCGATGTCGAAGATGTCCAGCACCGCGCCTTGCGGACGGTAGATGTAGACGTCGTCGACATAGAGGCCGACGCCGGGCTCGTAGCCCCAAAGCGGATCCTGCTGGCCCACGCCGCGGATGTAGCTGATCAGGGTCGAGTTCGAGCCCCGGGCGGTCTGCACCGTGATGTTCGGGGTGGTCTGCTGCAGGATGGTGATGTCCGTGCCGCCCTGCTGCTCCAGCTTGGCGGCCGAGAAGGCCGAGACGGCCACCGGGACGTCCTTGAGGTTTTCCTCGCGGCGACGAGCGGTGACGACCACCGCGTCCACCGAAGCCGAATTGTCCGCCGCCGGAGCCTGCTGCGCCGACGCTACGCCCGCGATCGTGCTCCACGCCGCGCCAGCCAGCAGCGCGGCCTTCCACATCGAAGTCATGGGTTTCCCCTCCCTTGCGTTCCGCCCGTCCCGGGCCGGATCCGTCTTGCGCGGACGCGTGCTCGGGAGTTTCGCCAATTCATCGAACAGCGAATTGCGACCACCATCACCTGAACCGGCGCCGCGCGCCAGTCCTTTTTTCATCAAGTGATGAAAATGGATCGAGGGCGGAGGATCAGCGCAAGGAAGAGCCCTTGGCGATCACGGCGTCGAAGCCGGCCGCGCAGTAGGCGAACAGGCGCGCGCGGACCGCCTCCAGATCGCTGGAATGGCACTCGCCTTCCGACAGCGAGTCGATCCGTCCGGTCTCGGACAGGGCCAGCATCATCGATCCGGTCAGGAACTGATAGCACCAGTAGAGGTCGCGATACTCAGCTTCGGGACGGACGGTCTTCAGGGTCTCGACCAGGCGATGGACCACGGGGTCGAAGAACCGGGCCATGGTCTCGCCGCCCCAGGCCGGGGTGTTGTTCACCTGGGCCACCAGGGCGAAATAGCTCTTCCAGCCGGGACCGCCGTCCTGGGAGATGCGCAGCAGCGGATCGATGAAGGCCTCGATCACGCCCTCGACGGTCATGGTCGCCCCCTCTTGGCCTTGGGGGTCATGGGCCTTCAGATAAGCGTCCATCGAGGCCTCGCGGGCCTGGTTCAGGATCTCGGCCCGGCGCAGGAACACCGCGTCGAACAGCTCGCGCTTGGCTCCGAAATAGTAGTGAATCAGGGCGGTGTCGACGCCGGCCTCGGCCGCCACCTGGCGGGTCGTCACGCCATAGAAGCCGTGGCGCGCGAACAGGCCCTCGGCCGCGTCGAGGATGGTTTCCTTCAGGTCCAGGCCCTTGGCCTTGGACGGACGGCCCCGCCCGCTGGAACGGGCTCCAGAGCGGGACGAGGGCTTGGCTGCGGTCATGGAACGGCCCCGCCGTGGTTGCGCTCCGTCCTCGGATAGGCGCAACCCGGCGGGGCTGGCAAGGATCACCGTGACGTCAGGCGCCGACAAAGACGCCGTGAAAGGTCACCGGCAGGGCCACCGGGGCCCGCCAGGCGGCGATCGGACCTTGCTGGACGTGGCGCGCGTCGAACACATGCAGCTCGGTGGCCTTGGCGTCCAGATTGACCGTCGCGCCGACCAGCCAGCCGTCCAGCTCCTCGGATGAACCGGGGCGCGGGACGAAGACCATCTCCTCGACCAGGTGGCGCGGACCGAAGTCGAAGACCTGATCGCTGTCGCGCTTCCAGTCGCGCACCGCCACGCCCTGGAACAACGGCCGGTCGGGCCGCTCATTGGTGACATGAACGGAATACCGACGCGCCTGGCCGGCGCAACGCGGATCCGAGCGCGGGAACTCGGCGCTGATGGTCTCCTTGGCGAACTCGCCCTTGCCGTCGGCGCGCAGGGTGATCAGGGCTCGGCGCGGCGGCGCGGCGCGCACCCGCTCGCCGCGCAGGATGGCCCCGCCGTTGGCGGCCGTGCCCGACGGATCCTCGTCGACGCAGGCGTCGAAGCGGATGGTCCCGTCGGACTCCTCCCAGGCGTCGCCCAGGTGGAAGAAGAAGAACGGCGGCAACTCGAAGACCCGCTGCTTGCTGAGATCGTCCTTGTCCAGCACCAGCACCTGGGTTCCCAGTTCCGGCTTCCAGACCATCGAGGTCGAAAACGGCATCACGAACCGCTCCTGCAGCCAGGGCTGCAGCACCAGCACCAGGTGACGCGCGGTGGCGGTGAAGTCGTGCATGTAACTGCCGCGCGGCAGCTTGATCATTTCGGCCTTCAGCAGCGACCCGTCGGGCGCCAGCTTCCAGACCACCGCCTGTTTGCCGCCCAGCCCGATGTTCCAGATCGTCCCGTCGGGCTGGACACGCGGATGGGCCAGGAAGGGCATGCCCTTCAGGTCCGGGCGCAGGGTCTTGACGCCGCGGGTCTCCAGGGTGACGGGATCCAGAGCGGTGGGCGAACCGCCCTCCCACAGGGCCCACAGCTCGCCGCCGGCCATCAGCACCGAGGTGTTGGCGGCGTTGGCGTCGTCGGGGCCGGTGATCACCGAGCCCTTGCCGGCGACCGTGCCGAAGCCGGGGGTGATCACGGCTTTGGCCGCGGCGTCGTTGCGGCGCTTCACGGTGTCGACGAAGCGAGCGGAGATCCGCGCCTGGCCGTCGGCGATCTGGAACTTGCGCACCATGCCATCGCCGTCGAACCAGTGGCCGACCGAGCCGCCTGGCCGGCGGAACTTGGCCGGGCCGTTGCGGAACAGCGTCCCCGTCAGGTCGGCCGGCGCGCGGCCGTGCAGCCGGGTCATGGCGGTCGGCGCGAGGTCGGTCTCGACGTCGGCCAAGCCCAGGGTCCAGTCGTTGGCCGCGGCGGCCCAGACCGCCTCGGGGGTCAGCAGGGAGGCCCCGCCCAACAGGGCCGCGCCGCGCAGGATATCGCGCCGGTTCATGATCCCTCTCCCTATTTCAGGTGGATGGCTTGGGCGTTGGCGCCGGCCTTCACCGCGAAGGCGGCGGCGTCGAAGGCCGGCGGGCCCATGTTCGGCTGGGCGTCGCGCGAGAAGCCGTACGGCTCGACCGGCAGGCCGAACGGGTTCACGCCCATCTTGCCGTTCTCGTCGACGTCCTGGAACGCGCGGACGGCGTAGGTCCCCGGCGGTAGGGCGACGATTTTAGCGGCGGGCGCGGCGTCGGCGGCCGAGGCCATGGCGACGCGGACCGGCTTGCCGGAGCTCCAGCCCTGCGGGCTGCCATAGACGGCGATCATTATCTTGCCCGACGTCGAGGCCAGGGCCGGGAAGGTCAGGGTCAGGTCGCCGAACGCGTCCTGGGCGTGGGCGGCGGGCGCGATGAACGCGGCGGCGGCGGCCAGGGCGAGGGCCAGAGGGGAGATGAGCGTCTTGAACGGGATCATGGCGAGGTCCTTTGTCGATGAGGTTGAAGGGGGTCAGCCCAGGAACACGGTCCAGAGCAGGCGACCGGGGATGAAGGCGAACAGGCCGGCCAGCAGCAGGCCGCCGACGAACATGCCGGTCATGGCCCGGCGATGGGTCGCGACCTTGCCGCGCTTGATGGCGTAGACGGCGCCGGGCAAGCCGACGATCGTCCAGCCCGACAGCAGATGGATGAAGCTGAAGGCGCCGTGGTTCAGTTCACGGATGAACAGCGAGCTGACCGCCGTCGAGCCCATGGCCAGCACCCACGTCCAACCCAGCAGCTTGTGCATCGCCGTGCCCTTCACCCGCATCATCAGCGCAACGCCGATGGCGAGCGCGGTCAGGGCCGAGGCCAGGTGCAGCTGGATGACCGGCGGGGCCTCGACGATCCGCGAGACGTCCGGCGCGTGAGGCTGGAAATGGATGCGGTCGGCATAGCTGGCGACGCTGGTCAGCAGCTTCGGCGAGGCGACCGCCACGATCAGCATCGCGGCCCCGACGCCAAACACGGCGTTGCGGAGAGCGATCCAGCGGTCTTGCGAGATTGACTTGCCTTGCGCGGCCATCTTGCTTCACTCCGGTTCGGGGCGGGGCGGTGGATCGCCTCGCCGTCGAAAACCTTGGTGGAGTGGGCGTGTCCGCATCTCAATCGTCGTTGCGCCAGTCGCCGGCTTCGTTTCGCGAACGGCTGGCCGACGCCGTTCACGCTTCGCGAACGGCGATGACCGCCAAGGAGAGCTTGCGGGGGTTCGCGGTGTCGGCGGTGGCCGGGGTGTTCCTGGCCCTGATTGGCGCGTTCGGCACCAATGCGGTCCCGGTGGTTCCGCGCCTCGCCTACTGGACGGGCCTGTGCCTGGCCGGGGCGATCGTCGGCACGGCGGTCAGCCATTTCATCGGGCGAGAAGGTCGGGCCGACGCGCGGCCGTGGCTGTACGGCGCCCTGACCGTGGTGGGCGTCACCCTGCCCTTCACGGCGGTCGTCTGGCTGGTCAGCGAGCTGACGTTCCACGGCGACGTGCGCCTGGCCGCCCTGTCGCTGTATCTGGGGCCCGTGTTCATCGTCACCGTGGCGATGACGGCCCTGAACTTCCTGGTCCAGCGCCAGCCGGTCGAGACCCACGCCGCTCCGGTCGGCGCCCCCGAGCCTCGCTTCCTGGATCGCCTGCCGGCCAAGCTGCGCGGCGCCGAGCTTTATGCCGTCGAGGCCGAGGACCACTATCTGCGCCTGCACACCTCGCGCGGCCAGGACCTGATCCTGATGCGGCTGTCAGACGCCGTGGCCGAACTGGAGGGCATCGAGGGCGCCCAGACCCACCGCTCGTGGTGGGTGGCCAAGGCGGCGGTCGAGGACGCCCGGCGCGGCGACGGCCGAGCGACCCTGCGGATCAAGGGCGACATCGAGGCGCCCGTCAGCCGCGCCTACGCCAAGGCTCTGCGCGCGGCGGGCTGGTTCTGAGAACTGGGTTCGGTCGTCAGCCGTAGTGGATGTCCGCGCTACCGGCGCCCGTGCCGACCGTCAGTCCCGTGACCCCGACCAGCCGGATCAGGCCGTCGCCGGTATTGACCCCGACCGTGGCGTCCTGGTGGTAGATGAAGGTGTCGCCGCCGTACTCGAAGACCGCCGTGGCGTTGGCCGCCACCTGGCTCGAGACGTTGATCAGCGCCTGCTCCAGGGTCGTGGCCGAACCGGCGCTCAGGCCGGTGACGACGGCCGGGATCTCGACGCCGAGATTCACGTGGTCCACGCTCTTGGCGAAATCGGTGACCGTGGCGAACATCGTCGCCTTGCCGTTCTCGATCATCAGGTTGGCGAACCGCGGGGCGGACAAGCCGTCCTGATAGATCGAGAGGGTGTCGGCCCCGCCGCCCAGCGTGAAGGTCTGCTTGGCGTAGCCGCGGAAATCGGCGCTGACCCGATCGCTCTCGCTGGACAGGATGATCGTCTGCGCGATGGACGTGTACGCGACGCCGATGCGCGTGGCGGTCACCCCGGCCGAACCCGAGGCGTCCACGTTGTAGGCGTCGAACGCCGCGGTCAGGCGGCCCGTCCCGGTGATCACCACCGACGAATAGTCCGTGACCCCGACGCTGGCGCTCTTGCCCGAGCGGATCGTGTCCAGAACGCTGTCGCTCTGCACATGCAGGTACAACGGGCCTTCGTTGCCGGTGACCAGCAGCTTGGCCGGCGTGGCGTTGCTGCTGGTCACGCCGTTCAGATAGGCGTGCACCGACTTGGCGCCGACCTCCGTCGAGGACATGCCGGAGAACACGAGGCCCAGGTGGTAGTTGGCCGTGAGCGTGCCGCCGCTGATCCCGTCCATCTTCAGCGCCACGCCATCGGCGAGGTCGTCGATCCTCACGGAGTCGGCCGAGCGCAGGGTGATGTCCTTCAGGCCGGTATAGCCCGTGGCGACGAGGGGGGCGATGAACGTGCCCGCGGGGACCGTGAACGACAGCTTGAAGTTCTCGAGCACCAGGTGCTCGACATTGGTGACCTTGGTCTTGTCGAACAGGTCGGAGTCGGCGCCCATCACCACGGTGTCGTTGCCCGCGCCGCCATCGATGATCGCGCCGTTGATGACCTTGCCGATGGTGATCAGGTCGTTGCCGGCCCCGCCGTTGATCGTGCCGTTGGGCGCGCCGCCCAGAACGGCGACCGAGGCGTTCAGCTGGCCCACGGTGATGGTGTCGTTGCCGTCGCCGCCATCGACATAGCCGCCGACCGCGCCCGAGAAGGTGATGGTGTCGTGGCCGCCGACGGTGGCGATGGTCTGGGACGCGTTGCTGTCGGTCCCGGTCACCGTGTCGTTGTTGGCCGTGGACCGCAGGTCGGGTGTCGCCGCGTCGGGGCTCACGCTCTGGCTGGAGGTCACCGTGATCGTGGCGCCGGTCGAGAACGTCGGCTGCTGGCCATAGACGCCCAGGAGGTCGATGTTGAACGCGGCCTGACCGTCGTTGGCGAGATCGGCCAGGAACGCGTCATTGGCCTTGGCGTAGACGCCCAGGTCCGCCTTGACGGCCTCGTTCATCAGCCAGCCGACCATCGCCGCCTTGGTGCCCTGCCCGTTCAGGCCGTCCTGGCCATAGGCGGCGAAGTACTGGGCGCGAGCGTAGAAGCCGCCGAGGCCATTGGGCACCTGGTCGTTGAGGATCGCGTCGATCTTGCCGGCCGCCGGCGCGAAGCCGAAGATTTCCGTATAGGCCTTGGTCGCCGCCGCCGTCAGGTCCAGCGCCCCATAGGCCGCCGCGAAGCGCGCCGCGCCCTCGCCCGCCTTGCCCAGGTTGATCGCGAAATTGATGTAGCGGTTCTCGGCCGTATAGGTCGTATAGGCCGCCGAGTTCAGGTTGTTGGGATTCTCGCCGGTCGGCGAGACCAAGTAGTCGAGGCCGCCCATTCGCGGCGTCACGCCCGTGAAGAAGGCGTAGGCCAGGTTGGCGACTGAGGTCGAGGCGTACGCCATCTTGCCGATCTCGACCCGCGCGTCCGTCAGGCTGAGAGTCGACGCGTCAACCTGCTGGGCCAGCGTCTGCAGCTTTGCCAGATCGGCGCTGGGAATGTTCGAGAACGTAATGCGCATGACGTCGGCATACGCGGCGCCTAGAACTTGAAGCGTGGCCATAACTCAACCTCCGGAAATCGAACGTCCCCATGAGTATTGAATTTGCTGTATAGCGCAAGCGTGGCCGTGAAAATAGTTCGCGGACCCGGCCGCCAGGGGCGGCCGGGTCCTTGCGGATCAAGCCTTCCAACCGCCGCCCAGCGCCTTGTAGATCGCCACGACGTCGGTGTTCACGCCGGTTTCGGCGACGCTGAGAGCGTCCTCCGCGGCCAGCAGGGTGCGTTCGGCGTCGAGCAGGACGAGGAAGTCGATGCCGCCTTCCTTGTACTGGATCCGAGCCAGCTCGGCCGCGCGGCGCGAGGCGGCGGCCTGGTCGCTCAGGCTCTTTAGCTGGGCCTGCTGCTGGCGATAGGAGACCAGGGCGTTCTCCAGATCCTCCAGCGCGCGCAGCACCGTCTGGTCGTAGTTGGCCAGGGCCGCGTCGTCGCGAGCCCGCGCCGCGCGCAGGCGGGCGTGGGCGCTGCCCAGGTCCAGGGCCGGCCAGCTGACGCTGGGGGCCACCGACCAGGCCTTGCTGGCGCCGTTGCCGAAGCCGGCCGAGGTCCCCGACAGGAAGCCGATGAAGCCGGTCACCGAGACGCGCGGGAAGAGGTCGGCCGTGGCCACCCCGACCTGCGCCGTCTGGGCGGCCAGGCGGCGCTCGGCCGCCTGCACGTCGGGGCGACGACGCAGAAGGTCGCCGGCCTCGCCGATCGGCAGGGCGGTGACCAGCGGCCGAGTGTCCGTGTCGCGTGGAACCAGCAGGGCGTCCAGCGCGCCGGGCCGTTGGCCGGTCAGCACGGCCAGGCGGTAGTTGGCGCGCTTCTCGGCCGTGATCAGGCCCGGGATCGCCGCCTCGGTGGCGTTCAGGCGAGCCTGAGCGCTGGCCACGTCGATCGGGCTGCCCGCCCCGGCGTCGAACCGCACCTTGGTCAAGCGCAGGGTCTCGCGCTGGGTCTCGAGGTTGCGATTGGCGACCTTCAGGCGGGCCTGGGCGCCGCGCAGTTCGAGGTAATTGCGAGCGACTTCCGCCGCGACCGTGACCTGGGCGTCGCGCAGCTCGGCCTGGGCCGCGCCGGCCTCGGCCCCGGCCGCCTCGACGCCGCGCCGGACGCGGCCGAACAGATCGATCTCCCAGCCGGCGTCGAAGCCGGCCTGGTAGGTCTGGCTCTCGACGCGCTGCCCGTTCGAGCCGGGCTGCTGCTGGTCGCTCTTGACGTAGGTCCCGTCGGCCGTGACGTGCGGCAGCAGGTCGAGCTTCTGTTCGGTGAACAGGGCCCTGGCCTCGGCGACGCGAGCGACGGCGATCTTCAGGTCCAGATTAGCCGCGAAGGCCCGGCCGACCAGTTGATCGAGCACCGGATCGCCGAATGCCTTCCACCACTCCGCCTCGGGATTGGCGGCGGTGAAGACGGCCGGGTCGGCGTTCTGGAAGGCCGCCGGCGGAGTCGCCGGCGCCTTGTAGTTCGGCCCCACCGCGCAGGCGGCGGCCGAGAGCGAGATGCCGGCGACCAAGAGAACGCGGAGCGCCTTACCCCAGTTGTCATCCCGGCCGGAGCGCGAAGCGCGGAGAGCCGGGACCGCCGGATACGCCGGCGCTTGTTGAGGTCCCGGGTCTGCGCTGCGCTTCGCCCGGGATGACAGGTCTTTATCGAACATCAGTGCGCCTCCACGGGCGAGGTCAGGGCCGCCTTGCTCGCGGCCTTGTGGGCCGTGAAGCGACGGATGACGTAGTAGAAGACGGGGGTCAGGATCAGGCCGAAGACGGTCACGCCTAGCATCCCCGAGAACACCGCCACGCCCATGGCGCGGCGCATCTCGGCCCCGGCCCCGTGCGACACCACCAGGGGGTAGACCCCCATGATGAAGGCGATCGAGGTCATCAGGATCGGACGCAGACGCAGGCGGCAGGCTTCCAGGACCGCTTGGAGCGGGCTATCGCCGTGCTCCTCGCGCTCCTTGGCGAACTCCACGATCAGGATGGCGTTCTTACACGCCAGCCCCACCAGCACGATCAGGCCAATCTGGGTGAAGATGTTGTTGTCGCCCTTGGTCAGCATTACCCCGGCCAGGGCCGACAGCAGGGTCATCGGCACGATCAGGATGACGACCAGCGGCAGGCTCCAGCTCTCGTACTGGGCGACCAGCACCAGGAAGGCCAGCAGCACGCAGAGCGGGAAGATGTAGATCGCCGTGTTGCCCGCCAGGATCTGCTGGTAGGTCAGCTCGGTCCACTCGTAGCCCATGCCGTTGGGCAGCTCGGACTTGACGATGTCCTCCAGCGCCTTCTGGGCCTGGCCGGTCGAGTAGCCCGGCGCCGGGCCGCCGTTGATCTCGGCGGTCAGCAGGCCGTTGTAGTGGCTCTCGCGGTCGGGACCGGTGGCTTCCTTGAAGCTGACGAACGCGCCCAGCGGGATCATCTGGCCCTGACCGTTGCGGGTCTGCAGGCGCAGCATCTGCTCGGGCTGCAGGCGGAAGCTCTGATCGGCCTGGACGTTGACCTGGTAGGTGTGGCCGAAGCGGTTGAAGTCGTTGACGTACAGCGAGCCCAGATAGACCTGCATCGTTTCGAACAGGTCGGTCAGGGACACGCCCTGAGCCCGGGCCTTCTCGCGGTCGATGTCGGCCTGGATCTTCGGCACGCTGACTTGATAGCTGGAGAAGATCCCCGCCAGGGCCGGGTCCTTCTGGGCCTTGGCGATGACGTTCTGAGTGGCCTTGTACAGCTCGTCCGAGCCCATGCCCGCCTTGTCGACGATCTGCATCCGGAAGCCGCCGATGGTGCCCAGGCCCTGCACGGACGGCGGCGGGAAGACCGCGATCTGGGCGTCGGGGATGCCGGCGAACTTCTGGTTCAGCGTGCCGACGATGGCGTTGGCCGACAGAGCCTCGCCGCGACGGTTCTTGAAGTCGTCGAGCGGGAAGAACACGGCGCCGGCGTTCGGGGCGTTGATGAAGCCGTTGGCCGACAGGCCCGGGAAGGCCACCGAGTGCTTGATGCCCGGCACCTTCATGGCGATGTCGCCCATCTGGCGGATCACCGCCTCGGTGCGGTCCAGCGAGGCCGCGTCGGGCAGTTGCACGACGGCGACCACATAGGCCTTGTCCTGCTGGGGCACGAAGCCGCCCGGCGTGCGGGCGAAGGCGAACACCGTCAGGATCAGCAGGCCGCCATACAGCGCCAGGGCGGCGGTGGAGCGGCCCAAGGTCTTGGCGACGCCGCCGACATAGCCGTTCGAGGCCTTGGCGAAGAAGCGGTTGAACGGGTTGAACAGCCAGCTCAGCGACGCGTCGATCAGCTTCTGGAAACGGTCCTTGGGCGCGTCATGCGACCGGAGCAGCACCGCGGCCAGGGCCGGCGACAGGGTCAGGGAGTTGATGGCCGAGATCACCGTCGAGATGGCGATGGTCAAGGCGAACTGACGATAGAACTGGCCCGACAGACCGCTGATGAAGGCGGTCGGGATGAACACCGCGCACAGCACCAGGGCCGTGGAGATGATCGGCCCGGTCACCTCGGTCATGGCCTTCCGCGTCGCCGCGGCGGGCTCCAGGCCGTTGGTGATGTTGCGCTCGACGTTCTCGACCACGACGATGGCGTCGTCGACGACGATGCCGATGGCCAGCACCAGGCCGAACAGCGTCAGGGCGTTGAGGCCGAAGCCCAGCATCAGCAGGATCGCGAAGGTGCCGACCAGCGAGACGGGCACGGCGATCAGCGGAATCACCGAGGCGCGCCAGCCCTGCAGGAACAGCACCACCACCAGCACGACCAGGATGATCGCTTCGATCAGGGTGTGGACCACCGAGTCGATGCTTTCCTGCACGAAGGCCGTGGTGTCGTAGATGATCTCGTAGTCGACGCCTTCGGGGAACTCCTTCTTGAGCTCCTTCATGGTCTTCTTGACCT
Source organism: Caulobacter sp. 1776 (assembly GCF_040545685.1). Classification (NCBI taxonomy): domain Bacteria; kingdom Pseudomonadati; phylum Pseudomonadota; class Alphaproteobacteria; order Caulobacterales; family Caulobacteraceae; genus Caulobacter; species Caulobacter sp. 1776. Next base: position 145,403 of record NZ_JBEPMI010000006.1, on the reverse strand, counting down.
CGGCCGCCATCTGCAGGGCGTTCGAGCCGGGGCGCTGGAAGACCGGCACGGCGACGGCGGACTTGTTGTCGAGCAGAGAGCGCAGGGCGTAGTTGTCGGCGCCCAGCTCCACGCGGGCCACGTCGCCCAGGCGGGTGATCTGGCCGTCCTCGCCCGAGCGGACGATCACGTCGCGGAACTGCTCCTCGTCGGTCAGGCGGCCGGGGGCGTTGACCGACAGCTGGAATTCGGCGCCAGAACCGGCGTTGGGCGGCGCGCCCAGCTGACCGGCGGCGACCTGGACGTTCTGTTCGCGCAGGGCGCGGACGACGTCGCCGGCGGTCATCGACAGGGCCGCCAGCTTTTCCGGATCCAGCCACACGCGCATCGAATACGCGCCCGCGCCGAAGATCTGCACGTCGCCGACGCCGTCGATCCGCTTGAGGCGATCGCGGACGTTCAGCTGCGCGTAGTTGCTGAGATACAGCATGTCGTAGCGGTTGTTCGGCGAGATCATGTGCACGACCAGGGTCAGGTCGGGCGAGGCCTTGTTGGTCGTCACACCGATGCGCTGGACCTCCTGCGGCAGTTTGGGCAGGGCCTGGGCCACCCGGTTCTGCACCTGCACCTGGGCCTTATCCAGGTCGGTGCCGAGCGCGAAGGTGACGGTCAGGATCATCGCCCCGTCGGACGCCGACTGGGATGACTGGTAGATCATCCCTTCGACGCCGTTGATGGCCTGTTCCAGCGGCGCGGCCACCGTCTCGCCGATGACGGACGGGTTGGCGCCGGGATAGGCCGCGCGCACCACCACGGTGGGCGGCACGACCTCGGGATATTCGCTGATCGGCAGGCGCGGGAGCGATACGATGCCGGCGATGAAGATGATGATGGAGAGCACGGCCGCGAAGCGCGGTCGGTTCACGAAGAACTTCGAGAAATTCATGACAGGCATCCGGGGAGGAGCTGAAAGGGGTACGCGTCGGGCGCGAGTGGTCTCTCCCCGCCATCCGGCGAGCGACGAGAACCCCCGCGAACCCTGAAAAAGACGCCCGGCTCAGTCGCGAGCCGGGCGTACGCTTCAGTTACGCTTAGTTCTGACCGGCGGCCCGGCCGGCCTCGGCGATCTGGCGGCCGCCGGCCTCCAGCTGCGAGAGGTCGGCCAGGTCCGTCTTGACCTTGACCGGCGCGACGGTGTCGCCCGGCTTGACCTTCTGAAGGCCGCCGACGATCACCCGGTCGCCGGGCTTCAGGCCCTGGCGGATGATCCGTAGGTTGCCGGCCAGCGGCCCGATCTCGACCGGGCGGTACTCGGCCTTGTTGGCGCTGTTGACGACCACGACGTAGCGCTTGCCCAGGTCGGTCGCGATGGCGCGGTCGGGGGCCAGGGCCACGGTCTGGGTCTCGGCGCTGACCATGCGGATCCGCGCGAACAAGCCCGGGGTGAAGCGGCCGTCGGCGTTGGCGAAGATCGCCCGACCGTTGATCGTGCCGCTCTTGGCGTCCAGGGCGTTGTCGATGAAGGCCAGCTTGCCCTCGTGCGGATAACCGTCCTCGGTCATCAGGCCCATATAGACCGGGCTGCCCTTGCCGCGTTCCGCCGAGGCGTACTTCAGGAAGGTCTGCTCGTCGGCGTTGAATTCGGCGTAGATCGGGGTGTCGGACACCACGGTCGTCAGCAGGGACGACTGGGTGACCAAATTGCCGCGGGTGATGATGGCCTTGGAGACCCGGCCGTCGATCGGCGAGGTCACGCGGGTCCATTCCAGGTTCAAGCGGGCGGTCTGATAGGCCGCCTGAGCCGCCGACAGATTGGCTTGCGCCGCCTTTTCCTCGGCGGAGAGGCGGTCGAATTCGCTCTGGGCCAGAGCGTTCTGCTCGATCAGGCGACGGCCGCGCTCGCGATTGACCACGGCCAGGTCCAGCTGGGCCTTGGCGCGGGCCACCTCGGCCTGGGCGCGGTTGGCCTCGGCCTGGTACGGGCGCGGGTCGATCTGGAAGAGCACCTGGCCCTTGGAGACGCGCGCGCCCTCGGCGAAGCGGGCGCCGTCGATATAGCCCGACACGCGCGGGCGGATCTCGACGGTGTCGATCGGCTCGAGGCGGCCGGTGAAGTCGTCCCACTGACGGAGCGACTTGAAGGCCACGTCGGCGACGGTGACCTGGGCTGGCGGCGGGGCGGCGGCTTCCTGCTTGGCTTGGGCCGAGCAGGCAGCCAGCACGGCGACGGCGGCGAGGCCGGCGAAGGACGTGATGACGGGTTGAATACGCATGGGGGGAGGACCCTGCAGGATGGTGAAGCGGAAGGGGGAGGAACTGTTTCTTGTCATTCCCAGACGGGCCGACGGGCGGACCGCTGAGTGCTTGAGGACCAGGTCTGGCCCAGGGCGCGGACGGTCGATTGTCCGATCCAGCGCCGATTGGAACCGGTCCGAGATTTTATGAGGCCCAGCAAACCCTGGCCGGCTTGGCCTGGGGCGCGGTGGCGATGTCGTTCGCTTGAGGGGGCATTGGCGCGCGCTCCGTTTTTGGGGTTAAAGGGTTAAATGTCGCAGGGGCTGTTACTTGACCCGGGCGACCGGAAGGACGATTTAGGATGTGACGAGACCGTTCGGTATCATCCCTCCATGCCGGAGAGATACTGACCGGTAACTCCCACGTCAAGGAGAGCACTGCCAAAATGGCGACAAGAAATTCTGGGGACGCTGTCGGGGGCGACATGGAAGCGACGGTGTGCGCGCCCGCGTCCAAGCGCCCCGCGCGGGACCGGATCTTCGAGACCGCCCGCGAGCTGTTCTATCAGCACGGCATCCGCGCGGTCGGCGTCGAGACCATCGCGTCCGAGGCCGACGCCACCAAGATGACGCTCTATCGGAACTTCCCGTCCAAGGACGAACTGGTCGCCGAGGTGCTGCGCGAGCAGGAGCGGGAGTACTGGGCCTGGTGGGAAGAGGTCACGTCCTGTTGCTGCACCGATCCGCGCGCTCAGCTGGAGGCGATCTTCGACGCCTTCGAGACCAAGGCCTGCAACAAGGACGTCCACGGCTGCCCGCTGTCGAACGCCGCCATCGAGCTGCACGAGGAGAACCATCCGGCCCAGGTGGTCTCGGTCAACTACAAGAAGGAGCTGTACCGTCGGCTTCTCGACCTGACCCTGCGCGCCGGCGCCAAGGACGAAGATCTGGCCGACGCCCTGATGCTGCTGATGGAAGGCTCGTCGAGCGCCCGCGTCACCCTGGGCGCCGCCGGCCCGGTTCGCGCCGTGGCCCGCTCGGCCCGGGCGCTGATCCGCTTTCACCTGGACGGCGGCTGCTAGCCGCCTAAAGGCGCCTTAGGTTCGGGTTCGGAGCAGGATCTTCGAACGGGCCTCCAGAGCCAGCAGGACGAACAGCACCACGAAGGCGAAGGCTAGCAGCAGCAGCGACAGGCGGTGCGCCTGCCCCCACTCCAGGCCCTCGACCAGGCGGTAGATCTCGGTCGACAGCACCGTGGTTTCGCCGGGGATATTGCCGCCCAGCATCATCACCACTCCGAATTCGCCAACCGTGTGGGCGAAGGTCAGGATGGCGGCGGCGACATAGCCCGGCAGCGACAGCGGCAGGGCCACCCGCCAGAAGCTCTGCCAGCGCGACGCGCCCAGGCAGGACGCCGCCTCTAGCGGCTCGTCGCCGATGGCCAGGAACGCGTTGCGCAGCGGCTGCACGGCGAACGGCAGCGAATAGATCAACGAGCCGATCACCAGCCCCTCGAACGTGAAGGCCAGGGTCCGCACCCCGAACGGGTGCAGCAGGATCATCAGCGGGCTCCTGGGCCCTAGGGCGATCAACAGATAGAAGCCCAGCACCGTCGGCGGCAGCACGATCGGCAGAGCGACCAGCGCCGTCACCGGTGTCCGCAGGGCCGAGCGCCCGCGCGCCAGCCACCAGGCCAGCGGCGTGGCCAGGACCAGCAGCAGGATCGTGGTGATCCCCGCCAGCTTGGCCGTCAGCCACAGAACTTCGGTCATCCCTAGCGGGCCTCGTAGCCGTAACGCTTGATGATCGCCTTGGCCTCGCCACCCTTCAGGAACTTCAGGAAGGCCTTGGCCGCCTCGCTATTTTCGCCGGTCTTCAACAGCACCGCCTGCTGCTCGATCGGGGTGTGGTCGGACGCCGGCACGAGCCAGCGTGAGCCGCCCGGCGCGTTCACCACCTGCGACAGGGCCACGAAGCCCAGCTCGGCCGCGCCGGTCTGGACATACTGATAGGTCTGGGTGATCGACGCGCCCGTGACGATCTTCGGCTCCAACGCCTCGTAGAGCTTCAGCCCGGTCAGGGTCTCGACCGCCGCCTGGCCGTAGGGCGCGACCTTGGGGTCGGCGATCGACAGCTTCGCGAACTTGCCCGTCGCAAGCACCTTGCCCTTCCCGTCGACCAAGCCTGGCGTCTTGCTGAACAGCACCAACCGGCCCGTGGCGTAGGTGAAGCGCGAGCCCGCCACGGCCAGGCCCTCGGCTTCGGCCTTCCGCGGCCGCTCGACATCGGCCGACAGGAAGACCTCGTACGGCGCGCCGTTGGCGATCTGGGTGTAGACTTGGCCGGAGGAGCCGAAGCTCAGGATCGCGTCATGGCCGGTCTTGGCCTTGAACTTCGCCGCGATCGCCTTGGCCGCTTCGGTGAAGTTGGCGGCGACGGCGACCTTGGTCTCGCCAGCCAAGACGGTCCCGCCCAACATCAGCGATAGAACGCCGGACAGGGCGGCGATCAGCATCGGACGACGGGCGATCATCTGGTAATCCTGGGCGGCGTGGCGGTTATGCAGTTAGACTACATAACGATGAAATCGAGACCCGGCCAGTGAGCAGCGAAACGGACTTCAGCGCGTCCCTGATCCTCAAGCGCGAGGGCCTGGCCCGCGTGGGACTGGAGCGCATCACCCTGCTGGAAGCCGTCGCCCGCCTGGGTTCGATCAGCGCCGCCGCCAAGCAGACCGGCCTTTCGTACAAGGGCGCCTGGGACGGGGTCCAGGCGCTGAACAACTTGTTCGACGCGCCGCTGGTCAGCGCCGCGCCGGGCGGCAAGTCCGGTGGCGCTGCCCAGGTCACGCCGCGCGGCCAAGCCGTGATCCGCGCCTTCCGCGCCGCCGAGCGCGAGGTCGGGGCGGCGTTCGCGCGGCTGGAGGCCGACCTGTCCGGCGACGCCGAACTGCTCTGGAGCCTCGGTCTGCGCACCAGCGCCCGCAACGCCCTCCGCGGCGTGGTGTCCCTCATCGAGGGCGACGGCGTCACGGCGACCGTGACCCTGGCGCTGGGCAGGGACCTGTCGCTGCGCGCGTCGATCACCCGTCGCAGCGTCGAGGACTTGGGTCTGGCCCCTGGTCGCCCGGCGATCGCTCTGATCAAGTCGAGCTTCGTCCGCCTGGGCGAAAGCGCCGTCGGAAGCGACAGCGACAACCGCCTGGCCGGCGCGATCGTCGACCGCGAGGCCGGCGAAACCTCGGCCGAGGTGACGATCGCCCTCTCGGCCGGCAAGACCTTGGTGACGACGCTGAAACCGGACGACGCGGGCTGGAACTTGCCGGTCGGCGCGTCGGTCGAGGCGCGGATCGCGGCGCCGGACGTGATCCTGGCGGTGGACTAAGCCTTCAGCGCCGCGTTCGCCTCGTCCACGAACTTTCGCAAGAGCCGCGCGAGTTCCTGGCGGTCCCAAGTGCTCCACTTGTCCAGCATCGGCCCCACCAGCCGCTGACGCGCGGCGTCCAGGGCGTCGGTGAGCTCGCGGCCTTTGTCGGTGACCACCGCCTCGCGCACGCGCTTGTCGGCGCCCGGCCGCCGCTCGACCAGGCCCAGGCTTTCCAGCTTGGCGACCTGGCGGCTGACCACCGAATGGTCGCGGCCGGCCGCGTCGGCCAAGTCGACCACGCCGATCGGCCCCTTACGCTCGATGCGGACCAGCAGCGGGAACAGCGCTCTGTCCAGCGCGACCCCCGCTTCCCGGATCAGCATGTCGTCGGCCTGAGGCCGGTTGAGGAACCCCGCGAGGTCCATCATCGCCAGGTGAATGTCGCGTAGATCAGAATCCATGTGTGCATTTTGCACATTTCCCGTTGACGCTGTCCAGGTCACGATTTATGTGCCTTTTGCACGCGATATGCGTGCCTTATGCACACGAATGGAGATGCGGATGACCTACGCCCTGACGACAGATGTCCTGATCTGCGGAGCCGGCGCGGCCGGCCTGACCCTGGCGATCGACCTGGCCCGCCGGGGCGTCGACTTCATGCTGATCGACAAGGCCGACGGTCCGTTCCACGGCTCGCGCGGCAAGGGGATCCAGCCCCGCAGCGTCGAGGTCTTCGAGGACCTCGGCGTGCTGGACGGCCTGCTGGCCGCCGGCGCCGCGCCCTATCCGACCATCCGGGCCTATGCGGGCCAGACCTTCACCGACACCCAACTCGGCGAGGACGCCCAGCCGACCCCGGCCGAGCCCTGGGCTCGCCCGCTGATGTCGCCGCAGTTCCTGACCGAGCGGGCGCTGCGCGATCGGCTGGCCGTCCTCGGCCACGCGCCGCGCTTTGGGACCGCCCTGGCCGGCTTCGTCCAGGACGCCGAGGGCGTCACCGCGACCCTGGACTCAGGCCAGACGATCCGGGCCCGCTGGATGATCGGCGCCGATGGCGGCCGCAGCTTCGTGCGCCCCGCGCTGGGCGTCGACTTCCCCGGCGAGACCAAGCCCGGCCGGGGCCTGGTCGCCGATGTGAGGCTGATAGGCCTGGCGCGCGACGTCTGGCACAACTTCACCGGACCAGACGGCCAGAGGATCTCGTTCTGCCCCCTGGCCGGAACCGATCTCTTTCAGCTGCAGGGCCATGCGCCGGACACGGCGGATGTCTCGCTCGTGGCGCTGGACGCCCTCACCCGCCAGCGGACCGGTCGCGACGACATCGTGGTCACCGAGGTCCTCTGGGCCTCGACCTTCGGGGTCAATGCGCGGCTGGCCGAGCGCTATCGGGTCGGGCGGGTGCTGCTGGCCGGCGACGCCGCCCATGTGCATCCGCCGACCGGCGGCCAGGGGCTGAACACCAGCCTGCAGGACGCCTACAATCTGGGCTGGAAGCTGGCCGCCGTCCTGGCCGGCGCGCCCGAGGCCCTGATCGACACCTACGAGGCCGAGCGCCGCCCGATCGCCGGCGAGGTGCTGGGCCTGTCGACCCGCCTGCTGGCCAAGGGCGACCTGAAGCGCGGCCGCGAGGCGCGCCAGCTGGACCTCGGCTATCCGGACTCGCCGTTGTCGCTGGACCTGGGCGTGGCGGCCAAGGTCGCGCCCGGCGATCGCGCGCCCGACGCCCCCTGTCGCGATCGCGACGACAAGGCGGCGCGGGTGTTCGAGGTTCTGGCCGGCCCGCACTGGACGCTGCTGGGCGCCAAGACCGCCATCGCGCCGCGGCCGGGGCTGATCGTCGCCGATCTGGTCGACGCGAACGGCTGGTTCGCCGACGCCTACGGCCTGCCGCCGACCGGGTTCGTGCTGGTGCGCCCGGACGGCTATGTCGCGACGGTGGGAAAGACGGGCGATGAGGCGGCGGTGGAAGCCTATCTCGCGAAGGTCGGCCTCTAGGCGATCTTCCGCAGTCCCGTTCGGAGCGCTTCGCTCCCGCCATCCAGTTCCGCGTCGAGCTTGCCGTGCTCGCGCGTCCAGATCGGCGTGGCCTGGACCAGCACCGCCCGCCCCGCGTCGGTCAGGCTCAGCACCCGCGCCCGCTTGTCCTTGGGGTCGGGCGCGACGGTCAGCAGGCCGCGTCGCTCCAACGGCTTCAGGGCCGCCGTCAGAGTAGTGCGGTCCATGGCCAGCAGATTGGCGACCCCGCCCAGCCCCGCCGGCTGGGGCCGGTTCAGCGACATCAGCAGCGAGAACTGGCCGTTGGTCAGCCCCACCGGCCGCAGGGCGTCGTCGAAGCGTCTGGCCAGGGCCCGGGCGGCGCGCTGGACGTGCAGGCACAGGCAGGTGTCCCGGACGTGCAATGTCGTTTCGAAAGGAATGCTTTCCTGAAGAATCACGGCCGCCTTTGACATGGCCCATGTAGGTTGATATCAACGTAAAAAGTCAAGCCGAAGTTGTTCAGCTTACGGAGGACGTAATGTCGCATGCCCCAGAAAAGCACGCCGTGGTTTCCCGCGAGGACTGGCTGGAGGCGCGCCGCGCCCTGCTGGTCAAGGAAAAGGCCCACACCCGCGCGCGCGACGCCCTGAACGCCGAGCGCATGGCCCTCCCCTGGGTGAAGCTGGACAAGGACTACGTCTTCGACACCCCGGCCGGGAAGAAGACCTTGGCCGAGCTGTTCGACGGTCGCAGCCAGCTGATGATCTACCACTTCATGCTGGGGCCGGACTGGGAGGCGGGCTGCCCGGGCTGCTCGTTCATGGCCGATCACCTGGACGGAACCCTGCCCCACCTGAACCACCACGACGTCACCCTGGTCGCCGTCGCGCGCGCCCCGCTGGCCAAGATCGAAGCCTACAAGCGTCGCATGGGCTGGCGCTTTCCGTGGGTGTCGTCGTTCGAGAGCGATTTCAATCGCGACTTCCACGTCTCGTTCTCGCCCCAGGACCTGGCCGGCGAGACGATCGACTACAACTTCACCACTCTTCCCGCGTCGCAGGGCAATGACGAGCTGCCGGGATTGTCGGCCTTCTACCGCGACGCCGACGGCCAGGTGTTCCACACCTATTCCACCTATGCCCGAGGGGCCGAGGAACTGCTCGGTACGCTGATGATCCTGGACCGCGCGCCCCTGGGCCGCAACGAGGACGGCACGATGGGCTTCGTCCGTCGCCATGACGAGTACGAGGACGCGCCCAAGGCCGCCTGTTGCAGCGGGGCGGCGGCCTGATCCCGTCAGCATGATCCGATCCTGGAGCGCTTTCGTCGAGACGCTGCCCGCGCCGGGCGGCGCTCTCGCATCCCCATCAAAGGAGGCCCGCATGGCCAACGACTTCGTCTGGTTCGAGCTCGTCACCACCGACACCAAGGCGGCCGGGGACTTCTACAAGGCGGTGGTCGGCTGGTCCTCCGAGATGTCGTCCGGCCCCGCCGGACCCTATACGATCTTCAAGGCAGGCGAGATCCCCGTCGGCGGCATGCTGGAGATGCAGGGCGTCCCGCCAGGCTGGCTGGGCTATGTCGGTGTCGACGACGTGGACGCCTATGCCAAGAAGGTCGAGGCCGCCGGCGGCGTCGTTCACAAGCCGCCGCAGGACATTCCCGATGTCGGCCGCTTCGCCGTGGTCGCCGATCCGCAGGGCGCGATGTTCATCGTGTTCAAGGGGTCGCTGAGCGAGGCCCCGCCGCGCCCCGCGCCGATGTCGCCCGGTTCTCTGGGCTGGTCGGAGCTGCACGCGGCCGACTGGGAGAAGGCCTTCGCCTTCTATGCGAGCCTGTTCGGCTGGGTGAAGTACGACGCCATGCCGATGGGAGAGATGGGCGTCTACCAGACCTTCGGCGGGCCCGACGGCGCGTTCGGCGGCATGTTCAGCAACCACCAGCCTGCGCCGGGCCCCTACTGGCTCTATTATTTCGGCGTCGAGGGCGTCGATTCAGCCATCGAACGGGTGAAGACCCAGGGCGGCGAGGTTCTGATGGGTCCGATCGAGGTGCCCGGCGGCGCCTTCGCGGTCAACGCCAAGGATCCGCAGGGCGGGCTTTTCGCCTTCCTCGGCCCGCGAGGCTAGATCGCGGTCCGTCGCGCATGGCCCAGGCCCGACGCCTTGGCCATGGCGCTGCGCCGGTCGCGATATTCCGGCGCGGTCATCGGATAGTCGTCGGGCAGGCCGAAGCGCGCGCGATAGTCCGCCTCGGTCAGGCCGTGGCGATGCAGGTGGCGTTTCAGCGTCTTGTAAGGCCGCCCGTCCAGGAAGCTGACCAGCGCCTCGGGGCGGACGCTGCGGCGGATCGCGCCTAGGGTCGGCTTGGCCGGTGCGGCGACCGAGGCGTCGGGTCCGCGCGCCGCGCCATCCAGCACCTCATGGACCGTGCGGATCAGCCTGGGCAGGTCCGCGCGTTCGAGGGCGTTGGACGAGACATAGGCGCTGATGATCCGGGCGGTCAGGCCCAGGGTCGGCGTGGCGGACGGGTCCATGACGACTTCCTTCGGAAAGCGGTGACCAACTCTGGGCCACGTCCGAAATCAGGACTCGGGACTATTGGGTCCGCTCGTGAATTTCGACGAAGCCGGACGAACTAGCGACCGGACCGCGCCCGCCATTGCGCCACCGTCTGGCCCCACAGATCGATGACCGTCGCCTCGTAGGGCGGCGGCAATTGAGTCCTGCCGCCATTGGTCGAGCCGAGGCGCTGGGCGACCTTGATCGAGGGGGCGTTCTCCGGATCGATGCAGTGGACCACCTCGGTCCATCCCAGATGATCGAAGGCCCAGTCGATCGTCGCCTCGGCCGCCTCGACCGCATAGCCCTGGCCCCAGGCGGCTGGATGCAGCCCCCAGCCGACCTCGGTCCCCGGCCAGTCTTCCGGCTTCCAGGGGCCGATGCGACCCAGCCAGCGACCGCTCGACTTCTCGATCACCGAGAACATGCCGAACCCTCTCAGCGACCACGACCCGGCCATGGCCGCCATGAACCGCCAGGCCACCGACCGCGGCTGCTGACCGCCGATGAAGCGGGCGGCGACCGGGTCGGCCATCATCTCGGCCCAGCCGTCCAGATCGACGTCGGCCGGCGGTCGCAGGATCAGCCGTTCGGTCTCGAGCGTGGGCCCCGGCGCTACCCGCATCGCATTTCTCCGCTCTAGCTGACGCACTCGGCCAGGCCGCCGCGGCGCACTGCACCCGAGGCCCTGCCGATCTTCTTGCTGCGCTTGGCCACGTAGCGGCCAGGCTTGATCACCTTCCACTTCAGCGGGCTGGGCAGGATCGCGGCCAGGCGCGAGGCCTGGGCCGGGCTCAGGCGGTCGGCCCCGACCCCGAAATACCGCTGGGCGGCGGCCTCGGCGCCGTAGATGCCCGGGCCGTATTCGATGGAGTTCAGATAGACTTCCATGATCCGCTTCTTGCCCCAGAAGGTCTCGATCAACACCGTGAACCAGGCCTCGAGCCCCTTGCGGACATAGGAGCGCCCCGGCCACAGGAAGACGTTCTTGGCGGTCTGCTGGCTGATGGTGGAGCCGCCGCGGATCTTCCGGCCCGACTCGTTATTGGCGTAGGCCTTCTGCAAGGCATCGAAGTCGAAGCCGCGATGGTCGCAGAACTTGGCGTCCTCGGCCGCGATCAGGGCGCGCGGCAGGGCCGGAGCGACCTTGTCGATCGGTCTCCAGCGATGATCCAGGCCCCGCCCCTCCACGGCGCGGATCACCATCAGCGGCGTCACCGGCGGCGGGATGAAGCGATAGAGGATCACGGTCACCACCGGTCCGGCCACCAGCACGATGAACAGAGCCAGCGCGATGTTACGCAAAAGCCGCCGCACGAAACGTTTCCCCCCAGCTGCAGACGCCGCCCAGACATCCCTTGTCTTGACGCAGCGGACGGATGCTAACCAGACGAACCGCCCCTGTCGCGTGGGATAGAGTCGCGGGGTTAAGGGAGCCTTCGATGGACGTGATCGACGCCGTCAACCGCCGCATGTCGGTGCGCGCCTTCAAGCCCGATCCCGTGGACGGCGCCGTGGTGCGTGAACTCCTCGAGGCCGCCTCTCGCGCCCCGTCCGGCGGCAATCTGCAGCCTTGGCGGGTCCAGGCCGTGGCCGGCGAGCCCTTGAAGGCGCTGAAGGCGACCATGCTCCAGCGGGTCGCCTCGCCGGACGAGACCGAATACGCCGTCTATCCGCCCAATCTGTGGGAGCCGCTGCGCAGCCGCCGGTTCCAGGTCGGCGAGGACATGTACGCGTCGCTGAACATCCCGCGCGAGGACAAGCTGGCTCGCCAGCAATGGTTCTCGACCAACGGTCAGGGCTTCGGCGCGCCGGTGCAGCTGTTCTTCTCGATCGACCGCCGCTGCGGCCCGCCGCAGTGGAGCGACGTCGGCATGTTCATGCAGACCTTCATGCTGCTGGCCGTCGAGCGGGGCCTGGACACCTGCCCGCAGGAGTTCTGGTCGCACTACAACCAAGTGGTCGACGCCCACGTCGGCCTGCCCGAGGGCCACATGCTGTTCTCCGGCATGGCGCTCGGCTATCGCGACGAGGCCGCGCCGGTGAACCTCTGGCGCTCGCGCCGCGACCCGTTCGAGGCGTGGGGCGAACTGAAGGGGTTCTAACCTCCTCTATTCCGCTCTCCCCCGGCGAAAGCCGGGCCCCAGATCCCGTGGCGCCGAGGCTGATTGGAATAGGCGCGGCGTCCTTGGCGAACACCTCCGAGCCCTTCCATCTGGGTCCCGGCTTTCGCCGGGAAGATCGGAATGAAAATTACCCCGCGAACTCGCGCGGCCCGCTGAGGTCCGGGATGGCCACGACGCCCGCCTCGCCGCTCTCGTCGCCCCAGGCCAGCCGCTTGCCGTCGGCGCTGGCGGTCAGGGCGCTGATCGGGGCGCCCTTCTCGGCCTTCAGGGTCTCGATGCGGCCGTTGCGCATGTGGGCGGCCCAGATCTTGCCGTTGTCCTGGCCCGCGAAACACACGGGCTGGACGTCGACGCCGGCCACCCGCACCACCATCGAATCGCGGGAGAAGCCGATCTCGGCGGCCTCCTTGCCCATCGGGCCGTTGGCGCCGGCGAAGGGCCAGATGACCGCGCCATTGGCGCCGGCGGTGACCAGCAGATTGCCTTTGTCGAAGAAGGCCAGGCTCTTGATCTTGGACGGATAGCCGCCCATCCGCATGTCCTTGCTGTCCGACAGCCGCCAGCCGTGCAGCTGGTTCTCCTGCATCGACGAGATCAGGAACTTGCCGTCGGGGCTGAAGGTCACGGCGATATGGCTGCCGGCCCATTTCAGCGGGGTCGGCTTCTGGTCGGCGATCCGCGCGTACCACAGTTGGGCGCCGCCGTAGGTGGCCGAGGCCAGGCGACGGCCCTTGGGCTCGAAAGCCAGACCCGACACGGTCTTCTCGTGCGAGAAGGTGCGGGCGAAGGCCGGGTCGGCCACGTCGCGGACATGCACCTCCTTGCCGGCCGTGAAGGCGATCAAGCCCGAGGCGGCGCTGGCGGCCACGTGCTCGATCCATCGGCCCTTCACCTCGGCGATCACGGTGGCGACCACCTCGCCGCCCTCGATTCGGCTCCAGGCCACCCGACCGTCGTCGCCGCCCGTGACGATCCCGGCGCCGCTGGGATGCGCCGCGGCGGCCAGGACGGCGCCGTCATGGGCCTCGACCGTGATGAATCCGTCCTCGGTCTGCAGACGAACGGTGCCGTCGCCCAGGGCGAACATGGCGCGGCCGGAGCGGTCGAACAGGGCGTCGGTGACGAAGGCGTCGAAAGAAAAGATCATGCGCGCGAGATAGAGCGTGGCAGCCAAAAGTGTAAGCGGTTTTGGCGGCCGCCACGCTCTAACTTTTAGAATCGGAGCCCAGGGGGCTCCGGGGCCAGGAGGGCCGCGACGACCAGACTCTTTCAGAAAGCTCGGCCCGCGCGCGCGTTTCGCGCCTCACGCGAGGCCACGGGCCACAAGCTGCTCGTTCGAACGGCGTTCGGCAAAAAAGACTCGAAAAGGGGTTGCCATCGCGGCGCGTCGTCGGGCTTTACTTCCGCGCCCGTCTGCGCCAGACGTGGCGAGGTAACGACATTTCAGGCGCGCCCCGAGCGGCGCGACCTTCTGGGAGACAGTCAGGCTATGGCGGCTAAACTTGCTGGCGGCGGCGGTGGCCGTTATTCGCTGGGCCAGAATTCCGAAATCAACGTCACGCCCTTCGTGGACATTCTGTTGGTGCTGCTGATCATCTTCATGGTCGCCGTGCCGATGGCCGTGACCTCCATCAAGATCGACCTGCCGCCGGCGGTGCCGAACCCGACGCAGGAGAAGCCGAAGGAACCGGTCTTCATCTCGATCCAGAAGTCGGGCGCGATCTTCATCGCCGACAAGCAGACCAGCCTGGACAACCTGGAAGGCGACCTGAACGCCAAGTTCACCGCCACCGGCCAAGCCGGCCCGAAGGACGATCAGCGCGTCATGATCCGCGCCGACGCCGACGTGCTGTACGCCGACTTCATGGGCGTGCTGAACCAGCTGCAGACCGCGGGCTGGTACAAGGTCGGCCTGATCAACGAAGACATCCACTAAGGATCGTCCTCGGCGACAGCCAAGACATCAGGGGCCCGGCGGCGACGCCGGGCCCCTTTTTCGTGCCTCCGACTCCAGACTTTACAACTGTAGAAAAGAGATCAGACTACGCTTGTAACTTTTCAGCGGGAAAGGAAGCGGACCATGGCGGCGAAACTCTCGGGCGGCGGCGGGCGCTACGCGGTGCGCCAAAACGCGGACATCAATGTCACGCCCTTCGTGGACATCCTGATGGTGCTGCTGGTGATCTTCATGGTCGCCGTGCCCACGGCCGTGACATCGATCAGGCTCGATCTGCCGCCCGCGTCGAAAGACGTTCCGCCAGGCAAGCCGATGGCCATCGCGATCCAGACCTCAGGCGCGCTGTTCCTGGCCGGCCGGGCGACCCGGCTGGATAGGCTGGCTGGCGATCTCAGCGCTCGCTTCAAGGCCGATGGCCAGACCGGATCGCGTGGCGACCAGCGGGTGATGATCAGCGCTCAGGCCGACGTGCCGTACGAGACCTTCATGGGCGTGATCAACGAGGTCCACCACAACGGCTGGACCAAGGTCGGGATCGTCAACGAGGACATCCACTGATCGGACCTCGATGATATCCTAGAATACGAAAGCCCCGGAGCTCAGGCTCCGGGGCTATTTGTTTGGCCGGGCGGTGGGTCTTTAAGCCGCCGTCGCCTCGAAGCCCTTGCGCAGCTCGGCCTCGTCCAGATCGCGGCCGATGAACACCATGCGGCTGTAGCGCTTGTCCTTGTCGGTCCATTCACGCTGGAAGTCGCCTTCCAGGATCATGTGCACGGCCTGGAAGACAAGGCGCTTGTCCTCGCCCTTCACGTCGATGATGCCCTTGGCGCGCAGGATGTCCGGACCGCGCTTGGCTAGCAGGTCGTTGAGCCAGGCGGTGATCTTCTGGCCGTCGACGGGCTTGTCCAGGGTCAGGGAGATCCCCTTCACGCCGTCGTCGTGGATGGCGCTGGCGGCCCCATGGTCGTGATCGTGGTGGTCATGGCCGCAGTGCTCGTCATGCACATGGTCGTGGTCATGGTGGTGGTGATGATGATGGTCGTGACCGCAGTGCTCGTCGTGTACGTGGCCCGGCTCGCCGTGGGCGGGATTCAGGAAATCCGGCTCCAGGTCGGTGATCCGCTCCAGGTCGAAGCTATGCTTGCCCAGGATGGCGTCCAGCGGAACGTTGGAGCGCTGGGCGCGATGGATCGGGGCCAGCGGGTTGATGCGGCGGATGCGAGCCTCGACGTGGCGCAGATCGTCCTCCGAGACGAGGTCGGTCTTGTTCAGCACGATCTGGTCGGCGAAAGCGATCTGTTCGACGGCTTCCTTGCTGTCGCCCAGACGCAGCATGATGTGCTTGGCGTCGACCACGGCGGTGACCGAATCGAGGGCCGTGCGCGCCTTGACGTCGTCGTCGACGAAGAAGGTCTGGGCCACCGGGCCCGGATCGGCGAGGCCCGTGGTCTCGACGATGATGGCGTCGAAGCCGCCCTTGCGCTTCATCAGGCCCTGAAGAACCCGGATCAGGTCGCCGCGCACCGTGCAGCAGACGCAGCCGTTGTTCATCTCGAACACTTCCTCGTCGGCCCCGACCACCAGGTCGTTGTCGATGCCGACCTCGCCGAACTCGTTGACGATCACGGCGTAGCGCTTGCCGTGCTCCTCGGTGAGGATGCGGTTGAGCAGCGTGGTCTTGCCGGCGCCGAGATAGCCGGTCAGCACGGTGACGGGGATCTTGCCGGAAACGGAGGAGGCTTGGGTCATGGGCGCTATTTAGGCGCTCGGTCACTCAAACAAAAGCGGGGGACCGTCAGAGTTCGAGAAACGCGACGCCGACGCCCATGGCGATCAGGGCGACGCCCAGGATCGTCGATTCGTAGCGGGCGATCTTCTCCAGCCCCAGGTGCTTGACGCCGGCCAGGCTGAGGGTGGTGAACAGCAGCATGCCGGCGGCCGTGGCGGCCATCAGCACGGCGCTGAGCGCCGCGAAGCCCGTCCAGCCGTGCTTCACCCCCGCCAGATAGATCGGCAGGAAGGCCTCGCAGGGCGACAGGGTCAGCAGCACCACCAGGGCGATGATCGCCGTCCGGTCCGAGGCGTAGCGGCGGGTCGAGACCTCGGCCTCGCCGTGGTCGTGGCGGCCGCGCCATAGATAGAAGAGTCCGAGGCCCATCATCAGGGCCCCGACCGCCCAGCCGAACAGGTCGCCCATCCTCGGCTGCACGGCCAGGCCCGCGCCGACCAGGATCAGGCCCAGCAGGATCGTGAAGGCCACGTGGCCCAGGCCCGCCAGGAAGGTGACGCCCAGGGTCTTGCCCGCCGACCAATGCTGACCGCGCCCGACCAGCACGAACGGCAGCCAGTGCGTCGGCAGGGCCGCGTGCAGGAAGGCGACCGTAAAGCCGGTGACGGCGATGGGGGCGAGAAGCGTCGGGTTCACGGGATGGCTATAGCGTGTTATAAAGTAACAGGCCAGAGGCTTATTGCATCGACAGCACATTGGCCCCGATCGGTGCGGGAATCCGCCCGGACGCCGTTGACTCCCAGCCTTTGCGCTGTATAAGTCGCGCCCTCTTCGCCCGCCGGGTTTCCGAGCGGGCGTTCCCTATTTTGCGAACGCACGTTTTTAAGGCGCTAAACCTATGTACGCGGTGATCAAAACCGGCGGCAAGCAGTACCGGGTTCAAGCCGGCGACCTGCTGGTTGTCGAAAAGCTCGAAGGTGAACCCGGCGCTGCCGTGGCCTTCGGTGAAGTCCTGATGCTTGGCGAAGGCGAGGCCGTGACGGTCGGCGCCCCCACCGTGGACGGCGCTGTCGTCTCCGGCACCCTGCTCGAAACCCGCAAGGGCGAGAAGGTGAAGATCTTCAAGAAGATCCGTCGCCAGGGCTATCGCCGCACCCGCGGCCATCGTCAGCTCGAGTCCGTCGTGCGCGTCACGTCGGTCGTCGGCGCTGGCCTGGAAGCCAAGTGGGACGGCGCGATCGACCTGACCCCGAAGGTCATCCTGAACGCCCGCGCCCGTGGCCTCGGCGACGCCGCCGTTCCTGCGACGATCCCGGCCGCCGTCGAAGCGACCCCGGTCGTGAAGAAGGCTTCGAAGGCCAGCCCGAAGGTTGAAGCCGCCGTCGTCGAGCACGCCGACGCTGTCGCTGAAGCCCCGAAGAAAAAGGCCGCGCCGAAGAAGGCCGCCGCCAAGGAAGACGGCGAAGCCTAATCGGCTTCGTCATCTAGGATTTAGGAGAGCAAGATGGCTCACAAGAAATCAGGCGGCTCGTCCAGCAACGGTCGCGACTCAGAGTCGAAGCGCCTTGGCGTGAAGAAGTTCGGCGGCGAGAAGGTTCTCGCCGGCAACATCCTCGTGCGTCAACGCGGCACGAAGTTCTATCCGGGCGCCAATGTCGGCATCGGCAAGGACCACACCCTCTTCGCGCTCGTTCAAGGCGCGGTGGGCTTCGTGACCAAGAAGCAAAACCGCACCTATGTGACGGTGACCCCGGCCGCTCAACCGGCCGAGTAAGCACGAACCAGAGTTTCTTCGGGTCGTGCTTCTGCCAAGAAGACGATCCGGACAGACGATCTCTAGCGGGGAGTCCGGAACGCCGGGCTCCCCGCTTTTGTTTTGTCTCGCCGCCTTTTGAAACAGACTTCGCCATGGCGGCGTCACGGTCCCGCTTCAAGGAGGACCGGAGGAACTCTGGGAGGCGCCGATGTGCGTCATTGAAAGACCCGTCATCGAGACCCAGCGCTTGACGCTGCGCGCGCCGGCCAAGGCCGATGTCGAGCGCGTGGCGGCCTTCTGCGTCGATCACGACGTCGCGCGCATGACCACCCGCATGCCCTCGCCCTACACTCGCGATCACGCCGAGGACTTCGTGGCTCGCTGCGGGACCCAGGACCGCTCGCGCGACAACACCTTCGCCATCGAGTTGGTCGGCGAGGGTCTGATCGGCGTCGTCGGCCTGTTCACGCCGCCGGAGGGCGGGGTCGAGATGGGCTATTGGATCGGCCGTCCCTACTGGGGTCGCGGCTACGCCACCGAAGCCGCCAAGGGCGCGCTGGACTGGGCCCGCGGCGCTTGGAAGAAGCGCTATGTCACCGCCGGCCACTTCGCCGACAACGCCGCCTCGGGCCGGGTGCTGGTCAAGGCCGGCTTTCTCTATACCGGGGTCGTCGAGCACAAGCCGTCGATCGCGCGCGGCGAACCGGCCGCGACGCGGATGATGGTGTGGCTGGCGTAAAAACTGTCATCCCGGCCAAGCGCGAAGCGCGCCGAGCCAGGACCACCGGAAGCGCCGAGTCTGTTGCGATCCCGGCTTTCCGCTTCGCTGCGGCCGGGATGACAACTTCTCTCTCTAAGCCGCGCGGTGGGTGTGGATCACCTTCTGGGGACCTTCGCGGAAACGCTTCTCGGCGACAGTGATCCGCTCGCACAGGGCGTCGAGGTCCGACAGCAACGAATAGGTCGCGTAGATGGGAATTTCCATCAGCGCCACCTGGGCCCGCGGCATGAACTCCGTGTATTTCTTCCAGGACAAGTGGCCGTCACGAGCGGCCATGGCCCGCTGGCCCAGCGGATTCCACAGGTCCAGGTCCATCAGCTCGTCGCGGCACTGCTTCATGACCGGCAAGGCGATGTAGAGGAACAGGAACGTCGGGGTGGCGGCGCGGGCGAACTGCGGCTGCACCTGCAGGTGCCAGATGCGGTAGGCCTCGAAGAACCCCTGCTTGCGCACCGGGTCCGGCGGCAGCCACGTGGCGTTCTCGTTGATCAATTCGTTGGCGGTCCCCGAACGCTTGACCAGCTCGTCGGCGCTGGTGCCCGCCGGCATGGCCTTGGACAGCGCCACCACCGGAATAGCCAACTTCTTGGCGACGTCGGTATAGGCCACCTGTTTGCCGGCCATCGGCGTCCACTGGCCGAACGACGGCGCGCCCGGCGTGCTGGCGCGCTTGGCGGCCGCCGTCTTGTGCATCAGCAGCTGCTCTTCGCGCTGCTTCTCGGCGCGGAGGCGATCGAATTCGATTTCGTGGGCGGCCTGCTCTTCGGGGGTCATCCAGCGGGCTCGGCCCGGGCCGTAGGTGCGCTCGTAGCGATTCACCAGCACGAGGTTGTGCTCCGCCGACGGCTTGACGCCGACCTCGGCGAGGAAGGTCTTGAACTCGCGCCACTGCGGCGCGATGCCGGTCCCCCGGCTGATCAAGATATTGCGGTGGGCGGACGCCTCGGCGCTATACTTACGGTGAAGATCCTGCGTCGACAAATCGCGCAGATCCTTCCCCAGCATCGCTCCGCCTTCATCTACCGTGCCCAAGGTCAGCCTCCCGCTCCGCCGTAGAAGAAACGACGGTTTTGCTGCCAAGACACTTTGTCGCACTATGTGTTTTAACACTTCGTCACGATCGCGGGCGTCAGCCACGCTTTTTCGCGACATCCCCAGTGACCAAGCGTCACAGCACCCCGGGCGCGCCGCGGCGCGTCCGCGATCTTGAAATCAAAGCCCCGCGGAGCGGATGATCCACCCGCTCCGCGGGGCTCTAGGGGCCTTTTGGCTCGACGCGCGGGACGCCTTGGGACTAAAGAGCGCCATGAAATTCTTGGACCAATGCAAGATCTACATCCGCTCCGGTAACGGCGGCGGCGGATCGGTGTCGTTCCGCCGCGAAAAGTACATCGAGTACGGCGGCCCCGACGGCGGCGACGGCGGTCGCGGCGGCGACGTGTGGATCGAGGCCGTCGAAGGCCTCAACACCCTGATCGATTATCGTTACCAGCAGCACTTCAAGGCCGGCACGGGCGTGCACGGCATGGGCCGGGCGCGTCACGGCGCGGCGGGCGACGACGTGCTGCTGAAGGTTCCGGTGGGCACCGAGGTCCTCGAGGAGGACAAGGAAACCCTGATCGCCGACCTCGACCACGTGGGCGCGCGCCTGCTGCTGGCCAAGGGCGGCAACGGCGGCTGGGGCAATCTGCACTTCAAGGGTCCGGTCAACCAGGCGCCGAAATACGCCAATCCCGGCCAGGAGGGCGAGGAGCGCTGGATCTGGCTGCGACTGAAGCTGATTGCCGACGTCGGTCTGGTCGGCCTGCCCAACGCGGGCAAATCCACCTTCCTGGCCGCCGCCAGCGCCGCCAAGCCGAAAATCGCCGACTATCCGTTCACGACCCTGACCCCGAACCTGGGCGTGGTCGACCTGTCATCCAGCGAACGGTTCGTGCTGGCCGACATCCCCGGCCTGATCGAGGGCGCGTCGGAAGGCGCCGGTCTCGGCACGCGGTTCCTGGGCCACGTCGAGCGTTCGGCCACCCTGATCCACCTGATCGACGCCACCCAGGACGACATCGCCGGCGCCTACGAGACGATCCGGGGCGAGCTGGAGGCCTATGGCGAGGAGCTGGCCGACAAGGCGGAGATCCTGGCCCTGAATAAGATCGACGCCCTCGACGAGGAGACCCTCGCCGAGAAGGTCGCCGCGCTGGAAGCGGTCGCCGGCGTCAAGCCGCGCCTGGTCTCCGGCGTGTCCGGCCAGGGCGTCACCGAGCTGCTGCGCGCCGCCTATCGGCAGGTGCGCATCCGCCGCGGCGACCTCGAGGACGAGATCGCGGACGACGAGGACCACGTCGACGAGACCCCCGGGGGCTGGACGCCGTGAGCCAAGGCTCGCTCGGGGGAAGCAAGGGCGCATTCGAGGCGGCGCGGCGCATCGTCTTCAAGGTCGGCTCGGCCCTGCTGGTCGACGCCGAGACGGGCGCGGCCAATCGCGCTTGGCTGGACGCCTTCTGCGCCGACGCCGCCGCCCTGCGCGCGGCCGGCAAGCAGGTGCTGGTCGTCTCGTCCGGCGCGGTCGCGCTGGGACGCCGCCGGCTGGGCTTGGCCGGCCGCAAGATCACCCTGCCGGAGAAGCAGGCCGCCGCCGCCGCCGGCCAGAGCCTGCTGATGCACGCCTGGGAGCAGGCCTTCGCGCCGCACGACATCGGCGTCGCTCAGATCCTGCTGACCCGCGACGACACCGAGACCCGCCGGCGCTGGCTGAACGCCCGCGCCACCACCGAGACCCTGATGGGCCTGGGCGTGGTCCCGGTGGTCAACGAGAACGACACGGTGGTGACCGAGGAGATCCGCTACGGCGACAACGATCGCCTGGCCGCCCGCGTGGCCCAGATGGCCGGCGCCGACCTGCTGGTGCTGCTCTCCGACATCGACGGCCTTTACACCGCCGACCCGCGCAGAAACCCCGGCGCGGCCCACATCCCGCTGGTGTCGGAGATCACCCCCGAAATCGCCGGCATGGCCGAAGGCGCCAATACCGCGGCCGGGGTCGGCACCGGCGGCATGGCCACCAAGATCGCCGCCGCCCGCATCGCCCGCGCCGCCGGCTGCGCCACCCTGATCACCCTGGGCTCGCGTCCCCATCCCCTGGCCGCCATCGCCGCCGGCGAGAAGGCCACCCTGATCGAGGCGGGCGCCTCGCCCGCCGCCGCCTACAAGGCCTGGATCGCCGGGTCGCTGGCTCCGCAGGGCTGGGTGACGATCGACGCCGGAGCCGCCAAGGCGCTGGTCTCGGGCAAGAGCCTGCTGGCCGCGGGCGTCCGCGCGATCGAGGGCCCGTTCGACAAGGGCGACGCCGTTCGGGTCCGCGACGAGACCGGCCGCGAGGTCGCGCGTGGCATCGTCCGCTACGACAGCGCCGACGCCCACCGCATCGCCGGCCTGCGCTCCGACGCCATCGAGGCCGAGCTGGGCTTCACCGAAGGCCCAATGATCCACGCCGACGACCTGGCGGTCAGCGCCTAGAATCTGTCATCCCGGACAAGCGCGTAGCGCGCCGATCCGGGACCGCCGGAAGCGCTGCGTTCGTGGCGGTCCCGGGTCTCCGCTACGCTCCGCCCGGGATGACAGTTTCTGATTCAGTTCTCCCATCGCCCGGTCTAGGTTCCGCGCGTTCCCAGGAGTCCCCATGGCCTACCGTTCCCTCCGCGAATTCATCGACGTCCTGGAGGCCAAGGGCGAGCTCGTTAGGGTCAAGGAGCCGGTGTCCAGCGTGCTGGAGATGACCGAGATCCAGACGCGCCTGCTGGCCACGGGCGGGCCGGCGGTGCTGTTCGAGCATGTCCTGCTGCCCGACGGCTCGCGCTCGTCGATGCCGGCCTTGGCCAACCTATTCGGCACGGTCAAGCGCGTGGCCATGGGCGTGACCCTGGGCGGCGAGCCGCGCGAGACGGCGGGCGAGCTGCGCGAGGTCGGCGAGCTCTTGGCCTTTCTGCGCCAGCCCCAGCCGCCCAAGGGGCTGAAGGACGCCCTCGACATGCTGCCCCTGGCCAAGACGGTCATGAGCATGCGCCCCGGAACGGTGAAGAAGGCCCCAGTGCAGGAAGTGGTCCTGACCGGCGACCAGATCGACCTCACGACGCTGCCGGTCCAGACCTGCTGGCCGGGCGAACCCGCGCCGCTGATCACCTGGCCGCTGGTCGTCACCAAGGGCCCGGGCAAGGATCGCGAGGACGACTTCAACCTCGGCATCTACCGCATGCAGGTGCTCTCCAAGGATCGCTGCATCATGCGCTGGCTGGCCCATCGCGGCGGGGCCCAGCACTACGCCCGCCACAAGAAGGCGGGGAACAAGGACCCCCTGCCCGCCTGCGCCGTGCTCGGCGCCGATCCCGGCACGATCCTGGCCGCCGTGACGCCGGTGCCCGACACCCTGTCGGAATACCAGTTCGCCGGCCTGCTGCGTGGGGCCAAGGTCGACCTCGTCCCGGCCAAGACGGTGCCGCTGATGGTCCCGGCCCACGCCGAGATCGTCATCGAGGGCCATGTGCTGCTGGACGAATACGAGGACGAGGGTCCGTACGGCGACCACACCGGCTATTACAACAGCGTCGAGAAGTTCCCGGTCTTCCAGGTGACGGCGATCACCATGCGCAAGGACCCGATCTACCTGACCACCTTCACCGGCCGGCCGCCGGACGAGCCCTCGGTGCTGGGCGAGGCGCTGAACGAGGTGTTCATTCCGCTGATCCGCCAGCAGTTCCCCGAGATCGTCGACTTCTGGCTGCCGCCCGAGGGCTGCAGCTATCGCATCGCCGTGGTCTCGATGAAGAAGGCCTATCCCGGCCACGCCAAGCGCGTGATGCTGGGCGTCTGGAGCTATCTGCGCCAGTTCATGTACACCAAGTGGGTGATCGTCGTGGACCACGACATCAACGCCCGCGACTGGAAGGACGTGATGTGGGCGATCAGCACCAAGATGGATCCAGCTCGGGACATCACGGTGATCGAGCACACCCCGATCGACTATCTCGACTTCGCCAGCCCCGAGAGCGGCCTGGGCTCCAAGATCGGCCTGGACGCCACCGACAAGTGGCCGCCCGAGACCAAGCGCGAATGGGGCGAGGAGATCCGCATGGACCAATCGGTGGTCGACGCCGTCAGCGAGAAGTGGGCGCGCCTGGGATTGCCGGGAGACGGGACGCCGATCTGGAAGTAGCGTCGTCTGAGTCGTTGGGGGCCTGATGGACGCGATCGAGATCTTCTTCGCCTGCTACGGGGTCCTGCTGGCGTTGTCCTTCGCCAAGGTGCTGGCCGGCGCCGCGCGCCTGATCGCCCATCGCAAGACCATCCGCATCGGCTGGCTCACGCCTCTGCTGATGCTGCTTCTGCTGTTCGACATGGCCAGCGCCGTGACCAGCGGGTGGCGCAATCTGGGGGTGGCCGACATCAGCCTTCGCCTGGTGCTGGCCTGCCTGTCGGCGGCCGGCGCCTATTATGTGATCGCGTCCCTGGCCGTCCCGGAAGAGCTGCAAGATGGCGCCGATCTCGACGCCTGGTTCCGCGACCACAAGCACTACATGGCCGGCGGCCTGCTGGCCGCCAACCTGCTGGGCTTCGAGCTGGTCCAGTCGCTGATTAAGGGCCCGGCCGAGATGGTCGCTGGACGCTGGATGGGCTTCTCGGGCGTCATGAACCTGGTGTTCTACGCCCTGGTCGCGGTGCTGATTCTGGTCCGCAACCGGATCACCGAGCTGGTCATGCTGGCCACTCTGAACATCGTCTACGTCCTGGTCCTGCTCGTCTTCTAGAGCGCCCCCTTGCCAGGGCCGCGCGGAGGGGCGACGACAGCGCCCTGTTTGTTTCCGGAGCGCCCGTCATGGCCCAGACTCCCTCGCCCAAGGCCCCATGGGATCAGCCCTTCCTGCCGCCCGCCCCGCACTGGCAGGGCGCCAGCCAGGCCCTGCTCCGCGACAAGTCCGATCCGTGGGTGACGCCGTTCGAGGCCGACGCCGACCACGACTTCTCGCCGACCTACGCCGACACCCGCGCCTGGTTCGACAGGCTGGACAACGCGTCCAAGCTGGTCCGCGTCGAGGACTTCGGCGTCTCGCCGCAGGGCCGGGCGATCTTCGCGGTGATCGCCAGCAAGGACGGCGACACGCTGGATCCCGGCAAGCCGCTACTGCTGGTCCAGTGCGGCATCCACCCCGGCGAGATCGACGGCAAGGACGCCGGCATGATGCTGCTGCGGGACATGGCGTTTCACGGTAAGGATGGCCTGCTGGACAAGGTCAACCTGGTCCTGATCCCGATCCTGTCGGTCGACGGACACGAACGGGCCAGCGCCTATTCGCGGCCCAACCAGCGCGGGCCGCGCATCCAGGGCTGGCGCAACACGGCGACCAACCAGAACCTCAATCGCGACTTCATGAAGCTGGACCAGCCGGAGATGCAGGCGCTCAAGCGCCTGCAGGCCAAGTACAGGGCCGATCTCTATGTCGACGTCCACGTGACCGACGGCTTGGACTACCAGTACGACGTCACCTACGGCTTCAACGGCGAGAACGGCGTCTGGTGCCGCTCGCCGGCCATCGCTCGGTGGCTGGACACGGAGCTCAAGCCCGTCATGAACCAGAGCCTGGAGGCCGAGGGCCACATCCCGGGCGAGCTGGTGTTCGGCATCGACGACCAGAACCCCAAGGCCGGGTTCAACGACGGCGGCCTGGGCGAGCGCTTCTCGAACGGCTGGGGCGCCGCGGCCCATGTCCCGACCATCCTGATCGAGAACCATAGCCTGAAGCCCCACGCCCAGCGCGTGCTCGGGACCTACGTCTTCATCGAGACGGCCCTGAAGCTGCTGGCCGACAAAGGCGAGACCTTGCGCGCCGCCATCGCCGCCGACCGCGCCCTGCGCCCCGCCGAGATCCCGGTCAATTTCGTGTCGGACGACAAGCCGAGCTACACGCGCGCCTTCAAGGGCATCAAGTACGAATACTATGACAGCCCCGCCTCCGGCCGGAAGGAGGTGCGCTGGTTGGGCGAGCCCGATCCCGAGATCTGGCGGACGCCATTCTACGGCTCGCACCCGACCCTGACCTTGAAGCGCCCGGTCGCCTACTACGCACCCAGCTACCGCGCCGACCTGATCGAGCGGCTGAAGCTGCACGGCGTGAGGCTGGAGACCCTCGACCGGGACACGACCATCAAGGTCGAGATGATCCGCTTGGTCGATCCCAAGCTGGCGACCGTCGCCAACGAAGGCCACGTCCAGATCAGTGTCGACCAGGTCACCACCGAGACCCGCGACTGGACCTTCCCCAAAGGCTCGGTCCGCGTCCCCACCGACCAGCCGCTGGGCGACCTGGTGGTCCTGCTGCTGGAGCCACAGTCCAGCGAGAGCGTCTTCGCCTGGGGCATGGTCCCCGAGGTGCTGAGCCGGGTCGAATATATCGAGTCCTACGCCATCGCCCCGCTGGCCGAGGCGATGCTGACGGCTGATCCGGCGCTGAAGGCTGCGTTCGAGGCCAAGCTGGCGGCCGAACCGAAATTCGCCGCCGATCCGGACGCGCGCCTGGCCTGGTTCTACGAACGCACGCCCTTCTATGACGACCACTACTTGCTCTATCCGATCGCCCGCGAAATCGCGCGATAGGAGGGTCGACTTGCCGACCCCGGACGGAAGGCCTCATATGGCCCCTCCGTTCGGGGGCGAGCGGTCAGTGCACTAGGGTCTTGATTTCATGGATACGATCGCTTCCGGCCACGCCGCCGCGCTGTGGGCCGGCCTTCACCTGTTCCTGCTGCTGATCCTGTCGCTGCTGGTCGTGCGTCTGCGCCAGAAGCACAAGGTGGCCTTGGGCGACGAAGGCATCCCGGAACTGGCCCGCGCCATCCGCGCCTTCGGCAACGCCACGGAATATGTCCCGACCGGCATCGCCGCGCTGGCCGTCCTGGCCGTGGCCGGCGCCTCGCCGCTAGCCATCCACGTGGTCGGCTTCATCCTGTTCGCCGGCCGCGTGATCCACGGCGTCGGCCTCTCCAACAGCGGCGGAGCCTCGATCGCCCGGTCGGTCGGCATGGTCTGCACCTGGCTGGCCTACATCTTCGCGGGCGTGGCCTTGCTGGTGTCGGCGATCGGCTGACCTTCAAAACCTGTCATCCCGGCCAAGCGCGAAGCGCGCCGAGCCGGGACCATGGCAAGCGCTGACATTTCCGGCCGTCCCGGCTCTCCGCTGCGCTAGGGCCGGGAAGACAATAGAAGTTGCGCCGCCGCTTGCCCCCGCCGGGGCCCCTCGTCCATAAGACCGCATGGACGATAATCTGTTGCATGACGTGGTCGCCGCCGCGCGCAAGGCCGGGGCCGACGCGGCCGAAGCTGTCTTCGCCGAACGCCAATCCCTCTCCGTCGGCGTCCGCTTGGGCGCGCTGGAAGAGGTCGAGCGCGAGGAGGCCCGAGACCTCGGCCTGCGGGTCTTCATCGGCAATCGCAGCGCCACGGTCTCCGGCTCGGACGTCTCGGCCGAGGCCCGCGCCAAACTGGTCGAGCGCGCCGTCGCCATGGCCCGCCTGGCGCCGGAAGATCCCTATGCCAGCCTCGCGCCCAAGGATCGCCTGGCCAAGGGCCCGTTTCCCGAACTCGACCTGATCGACCCCTACGAGCCCACGGCCGAGACCCTGGAGACCCAGGGCCGGATGGCCGAGGAACACGCCCGCGCGGTCAAGGGCGTGACCAATTCGGATGGCGGTTCGGCCAGCTGGTCGTCGTCGCGGTGGTCGCTGGTGACCAGCGACGGCTTCCACGGAACCCACGCGGCCACGGCCCATTCGATCTCGGCCTCGGCCATCGCCGGCGAAGGCGCGGGCATGGAGCGCGGCGGCGAAGGCCGCTCGACCCGCCACTTCGGCGACCTGCCCGCCGCCGGCGACATCGGCATGGAAGCCGGCCGCCTGGCGGTTGCGCGCCTCAATCCGCGCAAGATCGCCTCGACCACCGCCCCGGTGATCTTCGAGAACCGCCTGGCCATGAGCCTGATCGGCCCGCTGCTGGGCGCGATGTCGGGTCCGTCGATCGCCCGTGGCACCTCGTTCCTGAAGGACAAGCTGGGCCAGCCGATCTTCGCCCGCGGCGTTCGCCTGGTGGAAGATCCGCACCGGGTGCGCGGCCTGGGCTCGGCCCCGTTCGACGACGAGGGCGTGGCGACGGAAGCCCGCGCCCTGATCGACGACGGCGTGCTGACCACCTGGCTGCTCAACACCAGCTCGGCCAGGCAATTAGGCCTGACCACCACCGGCCACGCCTCGCGCGGCCTCGCGGGCCCCTCCGGCGTCTCGACCCACAATCTGACGCTCCAGCCGGGCGCCAAGGACCTGCAGGGCCTGATGAAGGACGCGGGGACCGGCCTCGTCGTCACCTCGATGTTCGGCCCGTCGCTGAACGGCAACACCGGCGACTGGTCGGTGGGCTGTTCGGGCTACTGGTTCGAGAACGGCGAGAGCACCGGTCCAGTCACCGAAATCACCGTGGCTGGCAACCTGATCGACATCTACGCCCGCCTGGTTCCTGGCTCGGACCTCGAGTTCCGGGGCGCCAGCAACAGTCCCTCGCTGCTGGTCGACGCCCTGGCGATCGCGGGCAAATGAACGACCTGGAGCTGATCCTTCAGGCCGCCAAGGAAGCCGGCGAGCTGGCGCTCTCGGCCCGCGAAAGCGGCCTGAAGATCTGGTCCAAGGAAGGCGGCTCGCCCGTCACCGACGCCGATCTCGCCGTCGACACCCTGCTGAGGACCGAGCTGAAGGCCGAACGCCCGGACTATGGCTGGCTGTCGGAAGAGACGGCCGACGATCCGGCCCGCCTGACCACGACCCGCCAGTTCGTCGTCGACCCGATCGACGGCACGGCCGCCTTCATGAAGAACAAGCCGTGGTTCGCGGTCTCGATCGCCGTGGTCGAGAACGGCCAGCCGATCGCCGGCGTCGTCCATGCCCCGGCGCTGAACGAGACCTACGCCGCCACACGCGACGGCCCGGCCACCCTGAACGGCGCGATCATCGAGCCCAGCGCCACCGACCAGCTGCTGGGCGCGGCCATGCTGGGCGACGCCAAGATGTTCGCTCACCCGGCCTGGCGCGAACCCTGGCCGCAGATGCGGATCGAGAGCCGCAACTCGATCGCCTACCGCATGTGCCTGGTGGCCGCCGGGACCTTCGACGCCGCCGTGGCCCTGTCGCCCAAGAGCGAGTGGGACGTCGCCGCCGCCGACCTGATCTGCCGCCGGGCCGGCGCGATGCTCAGCGACCACAAGGGGCGACAATTCGCCTATAATCGCCCCGTTCCGCTGGTTCCGAGCCTGGTTTGCGCCAATCAGGCGCTTGCGCCATTGATCCTGTCACGCGTCGGGCATATCGAGCTGCCATAATCATAATTCCTCGCAGGAACTTGCTCCAAATGGCTGAAAAGCAGCTTCTCCATCTCGTCGTCGGCGGTGAGCTGAAGGACGTCGCCGGCATCGAATTCCGCGACCTCTCGAAGGTCGAATTCGTCGGCGCCTACCCGAACTACGACGAAGCCCACAAGGCCTGGAAGGCCAAGGCCCAGGCCACCGTGGACAACGCCCACGCGCGCTACTTCATCATCCATGCGCACAAGCTGCTGGATCCGAGCGTCGGCTGAGGCTTGAAGGGGGCCGGGCCACTGGCCCCCACCTGACCGCTTCGCGGTCGTCCGTCCCCGGGGCGAGTGAGCCGCTACTCCCGCCGCAAGATCCTGTCCGTCAGCACCTTCCCCAGCATCCCGGCCCGAAAGGTCTTCTTCATCGCGACCGGATCGTAGTCGTCGCTCTCGACCCACTCGCTGAACGTCAGCCCCTTGGGCTCGCCGACTTCCAGGTACTGCTCGAACACGTAGTCCAGCACGCCGGTATTGCCGTGCTTGATGTGCAGATAACGCGGCGACAGCTGCTGCATCGCCTCGCGGATCGGCAGGCCCAGGCGGTAGTGGGCGTAGAAGACGCTCATGATCCCCGCCCGGTCCGCGCCCGATTTGCAGTGCATCAGGGCCGGATATTCGATGGTCTCGAACAGCTCTTTGGCCCCCCGCACCCGCTCGCGGATCGGGACCTCGCGCGAGGTGATGGTGAAGTCGACGAAGTTGAGGCCCAGGCGCTCGCAGGCGTCCTTCTCCAGCGCGTAGAAGCTGCCGTCGAAGCCGCCGCGCAGGTTCACGATCGTCTTGATGCCCTGCTTCTTCCACCAGGCCAGCTGGAACGGCCAAGGCTGGTTGGCGCGGACCAGCTCGGGGCTGATCCAGTGGGCGTTCGAGAACCCCAGGCGCAGATAGGCGTGGTCGTTCCACAGATAGTGGAGATAGGTCTTGAACCGGCCCCAGGGCGTGGTGAGGTCGAACTTGGCCAAGGCGGGGTCCTTCGGGAATTCGCCGCCTAAGTAGGGGCATCGGCCTCGAAAGGCAAAAGCGGCCCTCATGGCGTCGCTTTTCCTCGGCAGTGCGTCTCTCGCGTCCTTGACAGCCTCGCGTTGAAATCCGACCCCTCCCGCATGACCTCGCCGGACAATCAGCCCTCGAACCGCGCCCTGATGGGTCGGATGTGGCGCGAGTTCCTGAAGCCGCGCTGGAAGGGCTTCCTGGTCTCGATGGTCAGCGCGGTGATCGTCGCGCGCCTGACGGTCCTGCTGGGCGAATACGTTCAGCCCGCCGTCGACCAGCTGATCGCCAAGCCCCAGCCCGGCGCCTTGATCTGGGTGCCCTTGACCATCGCCGGCCTGGCGGTGGCGCGCGGGGTGTTCCAGGTCATCCAGGCCAGCCTGATCAACCGCATCGGCAACGGCGTCGTCGGGGACATGCAGACCCGCCTGTTCGGCCGCCTGATCCGCGCGGACTTGGCGCGGCTGCGCGGCGCGCACTCGGGCTCCTATGTCGCCTCGGTGCTGTACGACGCGGGCCTGATCCGCGAGGCCGCGACGACCGGGATCATCAACTACGTCCGCGAGGGCCTGACTGTCGTCATCACCCTGTGGGCCCTGCTGCACAGCGACCCGATCCTGGCGGCCGGCGTGCTGATCATCGTCCCTGCCGTCAGCGGCATCATCCGCAACTTCTCCCGCCGCACCACCAAGGCCGCCAAGGGCGCGATGGGCGAGACCTCCAATCTCTCCACGGCGATCATGGAGAGCCTGGACGGGGTCAAGATCGTCAAGATGGAGAACCGCGAGGCCTACGAGGAAGGTCGCGTCGCCGCCGTGGTCGAGCGTCGCCAGCGCCATCTGATCAAGGGCAGCAACGCGCGCGCCATGGCCGCGCCGGCCACCGAACTGTTCTCGCAGCTCGTCATCGCCGCGGTCTTCGCCTATGCCGGCTGGCGCGCCATCAGCGGCGCCGTCGTCGTCGGTCCGTTCACCCTGCCGCCGATCACCGCCGGTGGCTTCCTGAGCTTCGTGATCCTGCTGGGCATCGCCGCCCAGTCCCTGCGCCAGGTCGCCAATCTGCAGACCGTGTTCAGCGAAGGCCTGACCGCCGCTCGCCGGCTGTTCGAGGCACTGGACGTCGCGCCGACCATCGTCGACCCCGCCGACGCCAAGGCCCTGCCGGCCGGCGACAGCGCCATCGCCCTGGACCACGTCACCTTCTCGTATGGCGCGGACATCCCCGCCCTGTCGGATGTCTCGATCCAGGCCCGCAAGGGCGAGACCGTCGCCCTGGTCGGCCCCTCGGGCGGCGGCAAGAGCTCGATCCTGAACCTGATCCCGCGGTTCTACGACGTGACGGCCGGGGCGGTGACCATCGACGGCCACGACGTGCGGTCGGTGACCCTGGCCTCCCTGCGCGATCGCATCGCCCTGGTCACCCAAGAGCCGTTCCTGTTCGACGACAGCATCCGCGCCAACATCGCCTATGCCCGCCCCGGCGCCAGCCAGTTGGAGATCGAGGCCGCCGCCCGCCAGGCCGCCGCCCACGACTTCATCCTGGAATTGCCCGAAGGCTATGACACCGCCGTCGGCGAGGCCGGGGCCCGCCTGTCGGGCGGCCAGCGCCAGCGTATCGCCATCGCCCGCGCCTTCCTGAAGGACGCCCCCATCCTGCTGCTGGACGAGGCCACCAGCGCCCTCGACACCGAGAGCGAGGCCCAGGTCCAGGCCGCGCTGGAGCGGCTGATGGCCGGCCGCGCCACCATCCTGATCGCCCACCGCCTGTCGACGGTGAAGAATGCCGACCGCATCTACGTGATCGACAAGGGCCGCGTGGTCGAGACCGGGACCCACGCCGAACTGGTCCGCGCCGGCGGCCTCTACGCGCGCCTGGCCAAGGCCCAGGACCTGGACCATGCGCCCCCAAGCGAAATCGGGGAGACGTCCGCTTGAGGCCTCTGCGTTCGCCCTGGGTCATGAGCGCCATGACCTCGCTACTGGCCGGCTATCTGCGCCTGACCTATCGGACGCTGCGCTGGACCCGCGAGGGCCAGGCGATCGCCGAGCAGGTCTGGGCCGAAAGCCTTCGCGACGGCCGCGGCGCGATCCTGTGCTTCTGGCACTCGCGCGTGCCGGTCGCTCCCACCTGCTGGCCGCAAGGTCCCGACAAGCCCCGGATCCACGCCCTGATCTCGCAGTCCACCGACGGCGAGTTCATCGCCCGGGTGATGGACAAGATCGGCTTCCCGGCCGTGCGCGGCTCGTCCGCCAAGAAGACCGACCCGGCCAAGAACAAGGGCGGCGAGCAGGCCTTGCGCGACATGGTCCAGTGGCTGCGCCAGGGCAACGCCATGGCCGTGACCCCCGATGGCCCCCGCGGCCCCGCCGAGCATATGGAGAAGGGCGTCGTGACCCTGGCCCGCATGACCGGCGCGCCGGTGCTGTTCGTCGGCATCGCCATGCAGCCCTGTATCCGGCTGAACAGCTGGGACCGCACCATCGTGCCGCTGCCGTTCGCCCGCGCCGCCATGGTCTGGGACAGTCCAGGCCGCGTGGCGCGCGGCGACGATGTCGATGCGCTGCCGGCCCAGTGGGCCGCGCGCCTCAGCGCCGTGTCTCGCCGCGCCGAGGCGATGGTCGGCGAAACGACACCCGAACATTGATCCGCCCCGCCCTTGGTGGGATGTAGGACCCATGCCGCACGATCACGGACATTCGCACGACCATCACGATCATGATCACCACGATCATGGTCATGCGCATGGCCATCACCACCATCACGGACATCACGGGCACAGCCACGCGCCCAAGGACTTCGGCCGCGCCTTCGCGATCGGGGTGGCGCTGAACCTGGGCTTCGTGCTGGTCGAGACCGGCGCCGGCCTGATCACCCACTCCCTGGCCCTGCTGGCCGACGCCGGCCACAACCTGTCGGACGTGCTGGGCCTGCTGATGGCCTGGGGCGCGGCCGTGCTGGCCAAGCGCGCGCCCAGCGCCCGCCGCACCTACGGCCTGCGCAAGGGCACCATCCTGGCCTCGTTGGCCAACGCCGCCCTGCTGCTGATCGCCGTCGGCGCCATCGCCTGGGAGGCCGTCCGCCGCTTCGCCACGCCCGAGCCGATCCAGGCCGGCCCGGTGATGATCGTCGCGGCCATCGGCATCGCCATCAACACCGCCACGGCCCTGATGTTCATGCGCGGCTCCAAGGACGACCTGAACGTCCGGGGCGCCTTCCTGCACATGGCCGCCGACGCCGCCGTCTCGGCCGGCGTGGTGCTGGCCGCCCTGGCCATGGCGCTGACCGGCTGGTTGTGGCTGGACCCGATGGTCAGCCTGGCCATCGTCGCCGTCATCGTGCTGGGCACCTGGGGCCTGCTGCGCGACTCGCTGGACATGGCCCTGGACGCCGCCCCGCGCGGCATCGACACCGGCAAGGTCCGCGAGTGGCTGGCGCATCGTCCCGGCGTCACCGAGGTCCACGACCTGCACATCTGGGCGATGAGCACCACCGAGACGGCCCTGACCGCCCACGTCGTCCGCGCCCTGGGCGCCGACCATGACGCCTTCCTGCACGAGACCTGCGGCCAGCTGGCCAGCAGGTTCAACATCGGCCACGTGACCATCCAGGTCGAAACCAGCGGCGGCGCCCACGGCTGCCGCCTGGCCCCGGCCGATGTCGTCTAGGGGCGCGGTGTGACCCTGTCGCTCGGCCTCTACCGGGCCGCCACGGGGCTGCTCGAGCCCATCGTTCCAGTCCTGCTGGCCGGCCGCGCCCGCAAGGGCAAGGAAGACCCGACCCGCCTGGCCGAACGGCTGGCCAAGGCCCCGACCGCCCGTCCGGACGGCCCGCTGGTCTGGCTCCATGGGGCCAGCGTCGGCGAGAGCCTGTCGATCCTGCCGCTGGTCGAGCGCCTGCGCGCGGAACGACCGGAGGTCACGGTGCTGGTCACCTCGGGCACCACCGCCTCGGCCACCCTGCTGGCCAGGCGCCTGCCGGCGGGCGCGATCCACCAGTACGTGCCGGTCGACGCGCCCGGCGCGGCGCGGCGCTTCATCGCCCGCTGGAAGCCCAGCCTGGCCGTCTTCGTCGAGAGCGAACTGTGGCCGAACCTGCTGCTGGAGGCCAAGGCCGCCGGGACGCGCCTGGCCCTGGTCTCGGCCAAGCTGTCGGACCGCAGCTTCAAGAGTTGGAGCAAGCGCCCCGACGCCGCGCGGCGGCTGCTCTCCGGTTTCGACCTGATCCTGGCCCAGGACGCCCGCGCCCACGACCGCTTCGAGGCCTTAGGCGGCAAGGTTTGTGGCGAGGCGGACCTGAAGTTCGGCGCCGCGCCGCTACCGGTGGACGCGGCCGCCCTGGCCGTCGAACGCGCTCGCTTCGCGCGTCCGCCGTTGCTGATCGCCAGCACCCATCCCGGCGAGGACGAGATCGTCCTGGACGCCATCGCCGCCCCGCCCAACCGTCCGCCGGTGGTGCTGGCCCCGCGCCACGTCGAGCGCGGCCCGGCTATCGTCGCGCTGGCCCAGGCGCGCGGCCTGTCCGCCGTCCTCCGCAGCCGGGCGCCGCGCCAGCCGGCCGACGTGATCGTCGCCGACACTCTGGGCGAGATGGGCCTGTGGTTCCGGCTGGCCGCGACGTCGCTGATCGCTGGCAGCCTGGTCCCCGACATCGGCGGCCACAACCCGCTGGAGGCCGCGCGGCTGGATTGCCCGGTCATCAGCGGCCCATTCGTCGACAACTGGGCCTCGGCCTTCGCCGGGCTGCAAGCGGTCGGAGGCGTCGCCATGACCACGCCCGCCGCGCTCCGCGACGCGCTCGCCGCCGACCTCGCCGATCCCATCGGGGCCAAGGTCCGCGCGGCCCGCGCCCGTAGTTTTGTCGACATCCGCGACGCCGAGGCCCGCGTGGGCCTGTCCCGCATCCTCGAGCTGGTCCCATGAAACTCGGCACGCCGCGCTGGTGGTACGTGAAGACCGGCGGTCCCGCTCCGCTGACCCGCGCCCTGCTGACCCCAATCTCGTGGCTCTGGGCCGACGTCACCCGCCGCCGCCTCGCCCGGACCACGCCCGCGATCGTCGGCGCGCCGGTGATCTGCGTCGGCAACGTCACCATGGGCGGGGCGGGCAAGACCCCGATCGTCCGCGAGTTGCTGCTGACCCTGACCAAGCGCGGCGTCGTCGCTCACGGCCTGTCGCGCGGCTATGGCGGCAAGCTTAAGGGGCCGGTCCAGGTCGACACCGCCCGCCACACGGCCGCCGACGTCGGCGACGAGCCGCTGATGCTGGCCCAGGACTTCCCGATGTGGATCGCGGCCGACCGCGTCGCCGGCGCCCGCGCCGCCGCCCGGGCCGGGGCCCAGGCCATCGTCATGGACGACGGCCATCAGAACCCGACCGTCCGCAAGGCCCTGTCCCTGGTCGTGGTCGACGGCGAGACCCGCGGCGGCGAGTGGCCGTTCGGCGACGGCCGGGTGTTCCCCGCCGGTCCGATGCGCGAGCCGCTGAAGGTCGGGCTGTCGCGCGCCGACGCCGTGATCGTGCTGCTGCCGGTCGACGTGGAGCAGCCAGACTTCGACCTGCTGGTCCAGTTCGGCGACATGCCGGTGCTGGTCGCCCGGCTGGAGGCCGCCGCCCCCGTGCCGAAGGGGCCGCAGGTCGGCTTCGCCGGCATCGGCAAGCCCTGGAAGGTCGAGAAGGCCCTGACCGCCGCCGGCTGTCAGTTGGTCGACTTCGCGCCCTTCCCCGACCATGGCCAGTACGACGAGGCGACGCTGAAGATGCTGGCCGAGCGGGCCAAGGTCTATGACGCGGGTCTGGTCACGACCGAGAAAGACTGGGTGCGCCTGCCGCCGGCCTGGCGCGAGAAGGTCACACCCTGGCCGGTGCGGGCCAGGTTCGAGGACGAGGCGGCGGTGGAAGCGCTGCTGATGGGGATCGGGCTGTAGGCCGTGACCTTCTTCCCCCTTCGGGGGAGGAGCGCGAAGCGCGGAGGGGGCGGAAGATTCCTACTTATAAACCACCCCGCCCTTGATCACCGACGTCACGCGCTGCAGCTCGGTGACGTCCTTCAGCGGATCCCCCTTCACCGCGATCAGGTCCGCCGACTTGCCGGCCGCCAGGCTGCCGATCTCGGCCGACAGCGAGAAGTGATCGGCCGCGTTGACCGTGGCCGCCTGGATGGCCTCCAGCGGCGTCAGCCCCGCCTTGACCAACAGGGCGAACTCGCCGGCGTTGTCGCCGTGGGCCGAGACGCCCGTGTCGGTGCCGAAGGCGATCTTGACCCCGCCGTCGTGGGCGCGCCGGGCCATGGCCAGCATCTTCGGTCCGGCCTCCAGCGCCTTGGCGGTCTGGGCCGGGGTCAGGAAGTTGTTCGGACCCGAAGCCACCCGATAGACGAAGTCGCCGGCCATCAGGGTCGGGATCAGATAGGCGCCGTTCTTCTTGAACAGGGCGATGCTGTCGGCGTCCAGATAGGTGCCGTGCTCGATCGAATCGCCGCCGGCCTTCAGGAAGCTGTTGATGCCGTCGACGCCGTGAGCGTGGGCGGTGACCTTGCGGCCCATGCGGTGGGCGGTTTCGACGATCGCCTGCAGCTCACCGTCCGAGAACTGCTGGTTCAGGCCGGCGGCGGTGTTGGACAGCACCCCGCCGGTCGCGGTGATCTTGATGATGTCGGCGCCCAGCCAGACCTGCTCGCGCACGGCGCGGCGGCAGTCGTCCGGACCCGAGCACACCGAGGTCGGCCGCAGCACGTGCATGACCTCCTCGCTGTAGCCGTTGACGTCGCCGTGGCCGCCGTGGACCGACACGGCCGAGCCGGCGGCGATGATCCGCGGGCCCGGCACGTCGCCGCGCTTGATCCCGTCACGGAGGGCGAAGATCGCCTTGTTGTCGGCCCCGAGGTCCGCGACCGTCGTGAAGCCGGCCATCAGGGTCTTGCGGGCGAACCCCGCCCCGACCAGCGCCTCGTCGGCGGACGAACGGGTCACCGCCTGCAACCGGCCGTTCGGATTCTGCTCGTGGGTCAGATGGACGTGGCTGTCGATCAGGCCCGGCAGGACGAAACTGTCCTTCAGGTCGACGACCGTCCCGCCCGGCTCGGCGACATAGCCGTCGACGATGCGCGCGACCTTGCCGTTCTCCAGCACCAGGGTCTTGGCGGTCTCGACCTTGCCGGTGGCGGGATCGGCCAGCAGCCGGCCGGCCTGGACGAACACCGTCTCGGCGCGCGCCGCGCCGCAGAGCGCCCCGGCGATCGCCAGGGCGCAGACGCCCGACAGCAGTTTCCGCATGTCGTTTCCTACGCCCCCGCCTTCTGCGCGAACGCCCAGGCTCCCTTGGCCAGGACCGGCACGCGCGCCTCCATCAGCTGCGCATGGGCGCTGGCGGCGGTGCCGTCACGGACGCGGCCGACGATGCCCTGGCAGATGCCGGCCAGTCTGAAGAGGTTGTAGCTGAAATACCAGTCCAGCTCGGGCAGGCCGTCGCGGCCGGTGGCCTTGCAGTAGCGCGCGACCGCCTGCGGGATGGTCGGCACGCCATAGGCCTCCAGGTCCTTGATCTCGGCGAGCCCCCCGCGCTGGTCGGACGGCATCACCCAGTTCATCAGGAAATAGCTGAAGTCGGCCAGCGGGTTGCCCAGGGTCGACAGCTCCCAGTCCAGCACCGCGACCACGCGCGGTTCGGTGGCGTGCAGGATCATGTTGTCGAGGCGGTAGTCGCCATGGACGATCGAGGTCTGGTCGTCGGCCGGCACGGTCTTGGCCAGCCAGTCGATCAAGAGGTCCATCTCGGCGATCGGCTTGGTCTCGCTGGCCTTGTACTGCTTGGTCCAGCGGTCGATCTGGCGGGCGAAATAGTTCCCGGGCTTGCCATAGTCGGCCAGGCCCACGGCCGCGTAGTCGACATTGTGCAGCGCCGCCAGGGTGTCGATCTCGGCCTCGTAGATCGCCCGGCGTTCGGCCGGCGCGTAGTCGGGCAGGGTCCCGTCCCACAGGATCCGGCCTTCGACATTGTCCATCACGTAGAAGATGGTGCCGATGACCTCTTCGTCCATGCACAGGGCGTAGGCCTTGGCGACCGGGAAGCCAGCCTTGTTCAAACCCGAGATCACCTTGAACTCGCGGTCGACGGCGTGGGCGGACGGCAGCAGCTTACCCGGCGGCTTGCGGCGCAGGACGTACTTCTTGGCCGGCGTGACCAGCTGGTAGGTCGGGTTCGACTGGCCGCCCTTGAACTGGCGCACCTCCAGCGGCCCCGCATAGCCTTCGACATTGGCCTCCAGCCAGGCGGCCAGTTTGCCTTCGTCGATCGCGTGGCGCGGGTCGACCGGCTTGGTGCCCGAGTTCAGGTCCTGGGCGGACTGTTCGGCGGCTTCGGCCATGGCGCTTCTCCCCAACGCTTGTTTGAACCGGGAGTTTAGAGGGAGACGCACCGGAGGCAACCCGCTACAACGGCGGCGTCGAAAAAGGGCCAAGGACCGGAACCAACCTAGGTAAGCCCGGTCGCTCCGCATCGCGGAGAACCTGTACCCCGCCTCCGGGCAGGGACCCGCGACGAGACGGCGGCGCAATTCCGCGCCGTTGGCTCGGCGCGCGTGGATCCTGTCGATGTCTCGAAGCCTTTCGTGCGCCGCGCCCCTCATCAAGGAGAGCGCCATGCGCCTGAACCACCTCGACCTGCCCGTTCCTGACGTCGCCGCGACGCGGGACTTCTTCGAAACCTGGCTGGGCTTCACCCACGAGCGGACCTTGGGCCAGAACGGCCTTTCGATCCTGCGCGACGGCGCCGGCCTGGTTCTGGTCCTCAGCCGGCTACAGAGCCAGGGCGCCCAGAGCTGGCCCTACCCGTTTCACATCGGCTTTCATCTGGAGAGCGAAGCGGCGGTCAGCGACCTGCATCGGCGCATGACCGAAGGCGGCGTCGCGGTCGGCGAGGCCTCGATCCAGCGCGGGGCATTCAGCTTCTACGTCACCGCGCCGGGCGACATCCTGGTGGAGATCGCCCACCGCGCATAGGTCACACCTTGTCATCCCGGCCATAGCGCAGGGGAGAGCCGGGACCACGACAAGCGCGGTGCTTTCGGCGGTCCCGGATAGCCTCTGCGAGGCTTCCGGGATGACAGGGATTTAGCGCGACTGCAGCGCCCGCCAGCCGATGTCGGTGCGGTAGAAACCGCCTTCCAGGCTGATCGTCCCCAGCGCCGCATAGGCGACGTCGCGGGCTTCGTGCAGGGTCGCGCCCAGAGCGCAGACGTTCAGCACCCGGCCGCCCGCCGCGCGCAGGTTCCCCGCCGCGTCGCGGGTCGTACCGGCGTGGAAGACCACCGCCTCGCCGCCGAAATCGGCGTCGGCGTCCTGGATCAGGCCGCCGGTCTTGGGCGCGTCGGGATAGCCCTCGGCGGCCAGCACCACGCAGATCGCCGCCTCCTCGCGCCACTTCGGCGGCGCGACCGAGGCCAGCTCACCCTTGGCCGCCGCCAGCAGGATCGGGACGATGTCGCTGTCCAGGCGCAGCATCAGGGTCTGGCATTCGGGATCGCCGAAGCGGGCGTTGTATTCCACGAGCTTCGGACCGGCTTTCGTCAACATGAGCCCAGCATAGAGTACGCCGACATAGGGATTGCCCTCGGCGGCCATGCCCTCGACGGTCGGGACGATCAGCTCGCGCCAGGCCTGGTCGATCAGGGCCTCCGTCAGGACCGGCGGCGGCGAATAGGTGCCCATGCCGCCGGTGTTGGGGCCCTCGTCGCCGTCATAGGCGCGCTTGTGGTCCTGGGCCGCGCCGAACAGCATGGCGGTCTTGCCGTCGGAAAGGGCGAACAGCGAAGCCTCCTCGCCGTGCATGAACTCCTCGATCACCACCCGCGCGCCAGCCGAGCCGAAGCGGCCGCCCAGCATGTCGACCACGGCGGCGGCGGCCTCGGCCCGCGTCGCGGCGATCACCACGCCCTTGCCGGCCGCCAGGCCGTCGGCCTTGATCACGAAGGGGGCCTCCAAGGTGTCGAGGAAGGCCCCGGCCGAAGCCGCGTCCTCGAACACGCCATAGGCCGCCGTCGGCAGGCCGTGACGCTGGCAAAAGTCCTTGGTGAAGGCCTTGGAAGTCTCCAGCTGGGCGGCGCGCTGGCTGCCGCCGAAGCAGGGGACGCCGACCTCGGCCAGCTTGTCGGCGAGGCCGACCTCCAGCGCCGATTCCGGGCCGACCACGACCAGATCCGCGCCGATCTCCTGGGCCAGGGTGACCAGGCCGTCGGCGTCGGTGACCTTGACGTTGCGCAGCTCGGCGACGGCTTCGATGCCGGGATTGCCCGGGGCGGCCACGAGACGGCCGCACAGCGGCGACTGGGCGATCTTCCAGGCCAGGGCGTGCTCGCGCCCGCCGGACCCGACGAGGAGGATGGTCAGCTTTTCCATGAGCGCGGGGTGTGGCGTGGGCGGCGGGACCGGTCAAGACCGGATACGCGCCGCCCCGCCGCCGCGTCAGGCATATTCGCGGAAGTCGGCGTCGTCGGCGTCCGGGCCGCCGCGGCTCAAGTCCAGGGCGAAACCATTGGCGCGGGCCTGCTGGGCGGCGACGGCGCGGGCTGGGGCTTTGCGATTGATCGCCCCGGCGGCCGGACGCTTGGCGGCGGCCGGCCGAGCCTTGCGTGCCGGCCCGCGCCCATCGTCCGCGATACTAAAGAACGCGATCGACGCCTGGAGTTCGGTGGCTTGGGCGGCCAGCTCCTCGGACGTCGCCGACATCTCCTCGGAGGCCGAGGCGTTCTGCTGGGTGACCTTGTCGAGCTGCTGAATGGCCTCGTTGATCTGCGAAGCCCCGATATCTTGTTCGCGACAGGCGGCGCTGATTTCGGCCACCAGCTCGGCGGTGCGGCGGATATTCGGCACCAGGCTGGTCAGCATGTCGCCGGCCGACTGGGCGGCCTTGACCGTGTCGGACGACACCGCGCTGATCTCGGCGGCGGCGGTTTGGCTGCGCTCAGCCAGCTTGCGCACTTCCGAGGCGACGACGGCGAAGCCGCGGCCGTGCTCGCCGGCCCGGGCGGCTTCGACAGCGGCGTTCAGGGCCAGCAGGTCGGTCTGGCGGGCGATTTCCTGGACGATGGTGATTCTCTCGGCGATCGTCTGCATCGCGTCGACGGCCTTGGCCACGGCCCGGCCCGAGGTTTCCGCGTCGACCGCCGACTGGCGCGCGATCGTCTCGGTCTGGGCGGCGTTGTCGGCGTTCTGCTTGATGTTGGCGGCCATCTGTTCCATCGAGGCCGAGGCCTCTTCGGCCGACGAGGCCTGTTCGGTGGCGCCCTGACTGACCTGCTCCGAGGCCGACGACAGTTCCTGGCTACCGGCCGAGACGTTTTCCGACGCCGAGATCGCGTCGGAGACCACGCCGCGCAGGCGGTCGATCATCCGCTCGAGCGCCAAGCCCATCACGTCCTTGTCCGACAGCGGCTTGGCCTGGACCGTCAGATCGCCGTCGGCGACACTGTCGGCCACATTGGCCGTCGCGCGCAGATTGACGACCATGCCCCTCAAGGACTGACCCAAGACGTCCTTGTCCGACAACGGCTTGATCTCGACCGTCAGGTCACCGGCCGCCACCTGGTCGGCCAGGGCCGCCGTGGCGCGCAGATTGGCGGTCATGCGGTTGACCGTCTCGACCAGATCCTTGATCTCGTCATTGGTCTTGACGGTGACGTTCTGGTCCAGGTCGCCGAGCGCCACGGCCTCGGCCAGGCCGCCGACCTTGGCGAAGCCCTGGGCGATGGTGCGCGCGATCCAGACGGCGGCGGCGGCGGCCAGCAGCATCGAGACGACGATCACCGCGATCAGCGTGTTGCGCGAGGCGGCGTAGGCGCGGTCGCTGGTCGCCTCCGCGGCGACCATGCGACGCTCCTGCACATCCACCAGGTCGTCCACCGTGGCGGTGATGCGGTTGGTCACCTGGCGCTGGCTGGTGCGCATCTGTTCGATCGCCTGCTCGCGACGGCCGGCCAACAGGTCGCGGCGCATGGCTTCGTCGCTCTCGGCGAACAGCGCCCAGTCGCGGGTCAGGGCCTCCCATTTCGGCTTGCCCTCGGCGGAGGCATGGGCAAGGCCGGCTTCCAGCAGCGTGGCGATCTTTTCCTTGCTGGCGTCGGCCTTGGCGTTCTGGCTTTTCAGCTCCTCGGCGTCGTCGGCCAGCGCCATGTTCTTCTGGGCGCGGATTAGCTGCAGCAGCGCCATGCCAAGGCCCTGGCTCCGCTGCAACTGGGCCACTGGCCCGCTGACCATCGCCTTCTGACCGGTGTTCAACGTCCCGAGCTGGCTTACGCCAAACAGGGTGGCGGCGGCCATCATCAGGATAAGCGCCCCGAAGGTCAGGGCGAGTTTGAGCTTGATCGTCATGCGCATGGGAAGGCTCCGGCCCGCGTTCGGCCCTGGACGAGGAATGAAGTAACGACGGAAGGAGGTCCGCTCGCGCCTTGCCGGAACACGACGATTAACCCCCGAGGCATCGCGAACAAGGCGGCGATTACCTGGGAAAATTCGGTGACGGCACCAAATCCTGCACGGACAATCGTCGACTGCTCGAGATCGTACGTATTTCTACGTACGAATACCGTCGCTGACCCGGTCACATGAGCAATACCTTGACCGAAGACCACGACGAATACTATCGAGAGCCTCGTCTGGCACGCTTAATGGGTGGTAAATTTAGCAACCGCTAGGATAGCGACATTCTGTCTCACCACCATCAAGTGAAGTCTCAAAAACGCAAAAGCGCGCGCCGGCGGCGCGCGCTTGAGTCCTCGTGGAAAAGAAGGGCCCTGCGTGGCGACCCGTTTCCTCAGGCCGCGTCCAGGTCCAGAGAGTAGCCGGCCGAGCGGACGGTGCGGATCGGGTCGCCGTCCGTCGCGCCGTTCAGCGCCTTGCGCAGCCGGCCGATGTGGACGTCGACGGTGCGGGCCTCGACATAGACGTCCGAGCCCCAGACGGCGTCCAACAGCTGTTCGCGGCTGAACACCCGGCCCGGATGCTGCATCAGATAGTCCAGCAGGCGGAACTCGGTCGGGCCCAGGTGGATCTCCTTGCCGCTGCGCTTCACGCGGTGGGCGACCCGGTCGATGATGATGTCGCCGACCGTGATGCGGTCGTCGGCCAGGCCCGGGCGGATGCGACGCAGCACCGCGCGGACGCGGGCGGTCAGCTCGACCATCGAGAACGGCTTGACCACATAGTCGTCGGCCCCGGTGTCGAGGCCGCGGATCCGGTCCGTCTCCTCGCCGCGCGCCGTCAGCATGATGATCGGCACGTTGCGGGTCTCGGCCCGACCACGCAGGCGGCGGCAGACCTCGATGCCCGAGACCTTGGGCAGCATCCAGTCGAGGATGACCAGATCCGGGGCCCGCTCGTTGGCCATGATCAGGGCTTCCTCGCCATCTCCGGCCACGCCGACGCGGTAGCCTTCCTTGTCGAGGTTGTAGTGCAGCAGGGTGGCCAGGGCGTCTTCGTCTTCCACCACCAGAACGTAGGGAGTCACTTCTAGGCGCCTCTTGGATTACTGCGACACGACGTCGAGCTTGGGACGTTGGGAGATCAGTTCGTCGCCAGTCAGCTCGAAGTGGATGATCTCGGCGATGTTGGTGGCGTGATCCCCGATCCGCTCGAGGTTCTTGGCCACGAACAGCAGATGAGCGCAGGCGTTGATCGTGCGCGGATCGCCCATCATGTAGGTCAGCAGTTCGCGAAAGATCGAATTGTAGTGCTCGTCGACTTCCTCGTCGCGGCTCCACACGCCGATGGCGCGCTGCAGATCCTTGGTGGTGTAGGCGTCCAGGACGTCCTTCAGGCGGCTCTGCACCAGACGGCCCATGCGCTCGATCGAGCGGGTCAGGGCCGTCATCGGGTCGGCTTCGGTCAGGATCAGCGCCCGCTTGGCGATGTTCTTGGCCATGTC
This sequence comes from Caulobacter sp. 1776, assembly GCF_040545685.1. NCBI lineage: Bacteria > Pseudomonadati > Pseudomonadota > Alphaproteobacteria > Caulobacterales > Caulobacteraceae > Caulobacter > Caulobacter sp. 1776. Next base: position 101,596 of record NZ_JBEPMI010000006.1, on the reverse strand, counting down.
GCCGCAGCGCTCGAGGCTCATCGAGATCTTCAGGGCGGCGACGGCGTGGCGAAGGTCGACGGCCATCGGTTGGCGCAGGGCGATCAGGCGGAACGCCTTGCGCTCGATCTCGGCCTGCAGCGTGTCGAGGCGCTCGTCGCCGGCGACGACGACCTGAGCCAGCGGCCCGTCGCGGCGGGCGATGGCGGCGATGCAGTCGGCGACTTGCGACTCGGCGAGACCGCCCATGCGGGTGACCTCGGCCGTGAGGTGGGCCAACTCTTCGCCGTAGGATTTGACGGTGTGTTCGGTCATCTCGTGTTCCTCCCGCTTCTCGTTAGCCGAAGCGGCCGGTGATGTAGTCTTGGGTGCGGCTGTCGCGAGGATTGGTGAACATCTCCTCGGTCGGGCCGCTCTCGACCAGCTTGCCGAGGTGGAAGAAGGCGGTGCGTTGCGAGACGCGAGCGGCCTGGGCCATCGAGTGGGTGACGATCACGATGCAGAACTGGGTGCGCAGCTCGTCGATCAGCTCCTCGATCTTGGCGGTGGCGATCGGGTCGAGCGCCGAGCAGGGCTCGTCCATCAGGATCACTTCCGGCGACACCGCGATCGCGCGGGCGATCACCAGGCGCTGCTGCTGGCCGCCCGAGAGGCCGGTGCCCGGCTGGTGCAGGCGGTCGGCCACCTCGTTCCAGAGCCCCGCCTTCTTCAGGCTGCTCTCGACGACGGCTTCCAGCTCTGCCTTGGACGAGGCCAGGCCGTGGATGCGCGGACCGTAGGCGACGTTCTCGAAGATCGTCTTCGGGAAGGGGTTCGGCTTCTGGAACACCATGCCGACGCGCGAGCGCAGCACCACCGGGTCGACGCTCTTGGCGTTGACGTCCGAACCGTCGATCTCGATCACGCCGTCGACGCGCGCCGAGGGGATGGTGTCGTTCATGCGGTTGATGCAGCGCAGGAAGGTCGACTTGCCGCAGCCCGACGGGCCGATGAAGGCGGTGACCGACTTGGCGGGGATGTCGATGTTGACGTCGAACAGCGCCTGTTTCTCGCCGTAGAACACCTTGACGTCGCGCGCCTTGATCTTGGGCTCGCCGACCGGAGCGGCGGCGTGGGCGTGCGGCACGGTGGTGTGGATCATCGGCGTGTGGGCGGTGTCGTCTGGGCTTTGGACGGCCATGGCGTGTCCCTTCAGAAGGGGCGAAGCGAGAGGGTTCAGGATCTGGGTCATGGGGGGTCTCACCAGCGGCGCTCGAAGCGGCGGCGCAGGATCACGGCCGCGGCGTTCATGACGATCATGAAGACGAGAAGAACGATGATGGCGGCGGCCGTGCGCTCATGGAAGGCCCGCTCGGAAGCGTTCTCCCAGATGAACACCTGGACCGGCAGCACGGTGGCCGCGCCGGTGAAGCCTTCCGGCACGCCGGGCACGAACGAGACCATGCCGATCATCAGCAGCGGCGCGGTCTCGCCCAGGGCGTGGGCCAACGACAGGATGGCGCCGGTCATCACGCCGGGCATGGCCAGCGGCAGCACGTGGTGGAAGACGGTCTGGGTCTTGCTCGCGCCGACGCCCAGGGCCGCCTCGCGGATCGAGGGCGGCACGGCCTTGAGGGCCGAGCGGGTGGCGATGATCACGGTCGGCAGGGCCATCAAGGCCAGCACCAGACCGCCGACCAGCGGCGAGGACCGCGGCACGTTCAGCCAGTTGATGAACAAAGCCAGGCCCAGCAGGCCGTAGACGATCGACGGCACGGCCGCGAGGTTGTTGATGTTGACCTCGATGATGTCCGTCCAGCGGTTCTTCGGAGCGAACTCTTCCAGATAGGTCGCGGCCATCACGCCGACCGGCACGGCGATCAGGGCGGTGATGATCAGCATCATGGCCGAGCCGACCACCGCGCCCAGCACGCCGGCCTGTTCGGGCTCGGTCGAGTCTGAATTGGTGAAGAAGGCGAAGTTGAAGCCCGACTTGATCGCGCCCGACTTCTTCAGCTGGTCCAGCCAGTCGAGCTGCTGGTTGTCCAGCTTGCGGTCGCCCTCGGCGGTCGAGCGCTTGATCTCGCCCTTGAAGTAGAGATCGGCGTCGGCCTTCAGCGAGCCGGAGACGGTGATCGTCTTGCCGATCAGCGACTTGTCGGCCTTGATCTTGTTCAGCAGCTGGAAGCCGAAGTCGCGCGACACCAGATCCTGGACCTTGGTCGAGACGGTGCCCAGGTCGTCGTCCTGCACGCCCAGCTTCTTCATCACCGCCTCGGCGACGATGTAGTCGTAGTTGACGCCGGTGAGGTCGGACGTGTCGATGCGGTCCGGGTTCAGATAGACCGGCACGCTGAGCGTGTGGGCTTCGAAGGTCGTGTAGCCTTGGCTGACGATCCGGCCGACCAGCACGACCAGGAACACCAGGGCCACGATGATCGCGGCCAGGCCTTGGGCTTTGAAGGTCCGCTCGGCGGCGTGACGCTTCTTCAGCCGGGCTTGCATCGCCGTCGCGGCGGCGGAGCGCGGGGCGGCCGCGCCGAAGGTCGCGTCAGTCATATTGTTCCCGGTACTTCTGGACGATCCGCAGGGCGATGATGTTCAGGCAGAGGGTCACGACGAACAGGGTCAGGCCCAGGCCGAAGGCGGACAGGGTCTTGGGGCTGTCGAACTCCTGGTCGCCTGTCAGCAGGGTGACGATCTGGACGGTCACGGTGGTGACGGTGTCCAGCGGGTTGACGGTCATCTTGGCCTGCAGGCCGGCGGCCATGGTCACGATCATGGTCTCGCCGACGGCGCGGGACACGGCCAGCAGCATGGCGGCCATGATGCCCGGCAGGGCGGCCGGCAGAACGACTTTCTTGACCGTCTCCGACTTGGTGGCGCCCATCGCGTAGCTGCCATCGCGCAGCGATTGCGGCACCGCGTTGATGATGTCGTCCGACAGCGAGGAGACGAACGGGATCAGCATGATCCCCATCACCACCCCGGCCACCAGGGCCATCTGGTTCTGGACTTCCATCAGATAGGTGGCGATCGGACCGGCGGGCAGGGCCGCGCCCAAGGCGTTGAAGCCGGCGCGGAAGATCGGCCCCACGGTCAAGGCGGCGAAGAAGCCGTAGACCACGGTCGGCACGCCGGCCAGAATCTCCAGCAGCGGCTTGACCACGCCGCGCACGGTGCGATTGGCGTATTCCGAGAGATAGATCGCCGAGTAGAGGCCGACCGGCGCGGCGACCAGCATGGCGATCAGCATGATCAGGAAGGTGCCGGCGAACAGCGGCACGGCCCCGAAAGCGCCCGCCGAGGCGACCTGGTCGGCGCGCATGGCGATCTGCGGGCTCCACTCGGTCCCGAACAGGAACGAGATGGGATTGACGCTCTGGAAGAAGCGCCAGCTTTCCCAGACCAGCGACAGCACGATGCCCAGGGTGGTCAGCACGGCCGCGACCGAGCAGCCGATCAGCAGGATGCCGATCCAGCCCTCGACCCGGTTGCGGGCGCGGAATTCAGTGGAGATGCGCGGGAAGGCCAGCAGGAACCCGGCCAGGGCCAGCACCGCGGCGGCGGCCAGCATGCCGACGTTCAGCCAGGTCCCGACGCGCTTGGCCTCGGCCACCTTGGCGTCCAGGGCGACCTTGATGTCGCCTTCATAGGTCACTTCGCTGGGCGCCTGCCCGGCGGCGATCGCGTGGGCGTCGCTGTAGAACACGGCCTGACGGTCCGGCTCCAGGGCCTGGACGGCCGCCGGACGCGTGGACTGCAGGATCGTATCCTCGAGGCGACCGCCGAACATGGCGCCCAGCAGCAGCAGCAGCGCGGCCGGCACGCCTGCCCATAGGGCCGCGTAGGTCCCGTAGTAGTCCGGCAGGGAGTGGAGGACGCGCTTGCGGCCTCCGGTGGCGGCCACGGCGCGACGGCGGCCGGCCACGAAGGCCGCGCCGGAGAACAGCGCCAGGACAAGGAGCGAGAGCCAGGTCAGCATGCGTGAGGCTAATCTTGCGCGAAGGTTGTCGAAGGCGCCGCAGGATCGCGCGCCCTCCCCCGCCCCGATCTATGCCGGGCCGGCGCTGTGCTTATGCGACGGATTGATGACAGTTTGACGACAGCGCCCAGAGCGCCGCCGAAACCTTTGAAAAAATCAGGCCTCGGCCACGATCGGCGGCGGCGAGACGGGTTCGCCGCCGGCCTTGGCCATCGGCAGATAGACGCCGAATGTGGCGCCTTCGCCCTGGACGCTCTCGACCGTCAGCCCGCCCCGGTGGCGGTTCATGATGTGCTTGACGATGGCCAGGCCCAGACCGGTGCCGGACCGCTCGCCGCTCTTCTGACCCTCGACGCGATAGAAGCGCTCGGTCAGACGCGGCAGGTGCTCGCGCGCCAGGCCGGGACCGCGGTCGGTGACCCGCAGGACGGCGTAGCGCTCGGCGGTGTCGTGATCGGGCGTCAGCAGCGACATCCGCGCGGCGGCGGCGTCGCGCGGCGCGCCGGCCGCCTCGGCGGACAGGCCGGGGAAGATCTCGACCCGCACCACCCCGCCCTTGGGGGTATATTTGATGGCGTTGTCGATCAGGTTCTGGATCACCTGGATGATCTGGTCGCGATCGCCGTCGACCACCGCGCCGCCGCGCGGCGGCAGGACGGGATCGAAGCCGACGGACTTCTCGCGGGCCTGGGGCGCCAGGGCGTCGATCACATCGACGGCGGCCATGGCCAGGTCCACGCGGCCCAGCGGCGCGATGTGCTCGTTCAGCTCGATGCGCGACAGGCTCATCAGGTCGTCGATCAGGCGCGACATCCGCTCGGCCTGGGCCAGCATGATCCCCAGAAACCGGTCGCGCGCGCCCGGATCGTCCTTGGCGTGGCCGCGCAGGGTCTCGATGAAGCCCGACAGCGAGGCCAGCGGCGTGCGCAGTTCATGGCTGGCGTTGGCCAGGAAGTCGGCGCGCGTGCGTTCGCTGCGCCGGGCGTCGGTTTCGTCGCGCAGAGCCAGCAGAGCCAGCCGCGAGCGGCCGGGCGCATCCTTCAGCGGCCGGGCGTGGGCCAGCCAGGCCCGGCCCTGGGCGCCGCCGGTCTCGAACTCGACCACGCCCTCGACGCCGCCGAACAGCGCCTCGTCCACCGCCTCCAGCACGCGCGGATTGCGCACGGCGGTGACCAGCAGCGCGCCCTGGTGCTGGATCTTGAACAGCTCGCGCGCGGCGGCGTTGGCGAACAGGAAACGACGGCCCGTCAGGTCGTCGGCCTCCTCGGCGGCGATCACCATCAGGGGATCGGGCAGGCGGTCCAGGATCGCGGCGAACGGCGGGACGTCCTCGACGGCGGCGACCGGGGCCAAGCCGGCGACGGGCCGCTCGACCGGCCGGGCCAGGCGTCGCGACAGCCACCAGCCCGCGCCGCCGGTCGCCAGGGCCGCCACCACGGCCGGCCCCGGCTGCGCCATGCCCACGACCGCCAGGCCCAGAATGACGCCCGGTCCGATCATGGAAGGCCAGAATGCGCGCGCGCCATGGCTTTCGGTTCCGTCCGGGGGCGTGTTCGCCAGCGGCATGGGGAGGCTCACCGATTTAAGCGAGAGGCGATTCGTCGAACCAGATATGGCGCCCCGCCAAGCCATGCGATAGACGGTTGACGCCTTAGTACGTGTCGCGAGCGGAACTCACCGCATTTTCGCCGCATCGTGACCGGAATTAAGTGCCCGGGGTTTCTATCGAGGTGTCGTTCGTAATGCAGCGCAAGGTCCTGGTCGCGACGGTCGCGGCCGCTCCTCTCTTGGCCATGGGTTTCGCCGCCTCGGCGGAAACCTCGGTCTCCACCGCGCGCACGACGCCGATCGCGACCAGCACCGCGACGGGGACGGCGGCGGACGACATCCGCATCACCGCCGACGGCTCGATCAAGCCGACCACGTCGGGCGCGATCGTCACGATCGACAGCAACAACAAGGTCACCAATCTGGGGACCATCGGCACGACGGGCGTCAGCGACGGCGTCGGCGTGCTGATCATCGGCGGCCGGACGGGCTCGCTGAGCAATACGGGCACGATCTCGCTGCTCGAGGACTACACGGCCACCGACACCGACTCGGACGGCGACCTGGACGGCGTGTTCGCCCAGGGCTCGAACCGAATCGGCGTCCGCCTGACCAACGCCGGGACGTTCACCGGCGACATCGTCAACGAGGCGGCCGGCGCGATCAGCATCGAGGGCAACAATTCGGCGGGGATCCTGCTGGAAGGCCCCGTGATCGGCAACGTCACCAATCTGGGAAACATCAGCGTCACCGGCGACAACGCCTATGGCGTACGGATCGCCGCGCCGGTCACCGGCAAGGTGACCATGGGCGGCGCGATCAACGTCCAGGGCCTGGGCGCCGTCGCCCAGGCCGTCGACGCGAACGTCAACGGCGCCCTGGTCCTGCAAGGCGCGACCAGCGCCACCGGCTATCGCTATACCGCGCGCCCGACCACGGTCGACGCGCTGAAGAAGCTGGACGCCGACGACCTGCTGCAAGGCGGCCCGGCCGTGCGCATCGCCGGCGACGTGACCGGCGGGATGCTGCTGCAAGGCGTCAACTACTCGACCAAGATCGGCGCGGACGGCGTCACCACCAACACGACGATCACGTCCAGCACCAGTGGCTCGTCCAGCATCAGCGTCTACGGCTCGGCGCCGGCCCTGCAGATCGGCTCGGCCAGCCAGGACGTCACCCTGGGCGCGGTCGGAACGGCGGACAACGCCTACGGCCTGGTCGCCAAGGGCACGATCGGCGCCAGCGGCGTCTATAATGGCGTCTCCGCCACGGGCGTTTCGATCGGCGGCGGCGGCGGCCGCACGACGACGCTGACGGGCGGCCTGCGCAATGACGGCCAGATCACGGCCACGACCTATGAAGCCAACGCCACCGGCCTGATCCTGAACTCCGGCGCGGTCGTGGGCGAGATCCTGAACCGCGGCACGATCGTCTCCAGCGCCTCGTCCTACGCGGCGTCCGGCGTCACCGCGAGCGCGCGCGGCATCGTGCTTGACGCGGGCTCGACCAACACCAGCATCCGCAACATCGGCGGGATCAGCGCCCAGCGCACCGGCGAGACCGGCGACGCCGTGGCGATCCTCGACCAGGCCGGCACGCTGAAGACCATCACCAACACCGGCACGATCCGCGCCACCCTGGCCGCGCCCACCTTCAAGAGCGACGGGACCGCCGCGACGGTCACGGCCACCGGCCAGACGATCGCCCTGGACCTGCGGGCCAACAATTCGGGCGTGACCTACACCCAGTCGGGCCCGGTCGACTTCACCTCGACCACCACCTATCCCTCGACCGACACCGTCACCAGCGCCGACAGCAGCGCCACCACCGTGGCGCCCAGCACCATCGGCGACGTGCTGTTCGGCGGCGGCAATGACACCCTGAACCTCTGGAGCGGCAGCCTGCTGGGCGCGATGTCGTTCGGCGCGGGCCAGGATCGGCTGTCGATCGACGGCGGCGCCGTGGCCCTGGGCAAGCTGTCCGACAGCGACGGCAAGCTCGACATCGCCGTGGCCAACGGCAGCCTGGGCATCGTCAACACCGACACGATCAACGTCTCCAGCCTGACGCTCGGCAGCAAGGCCAAGCTGCTGTTCTCGGCCGACCCGGCGGCCGGCGCGAACACTAAGCTGGTGGTCTCCGGCGCCACCAACATCGCGACCGGCGCCGAGCTGGGCATCCGCCTGGCCAACCTGGTCAAGCAGCCGACCACCTTCACGGTGATCCAGGGCGGCAACATCAATGTCGGCACGATCGGCAACGGTCTGCTGGCCGAGTCGCCCTACCTGTACGTGGCCACCAGCCGCGCCGACGCCAACAACGTCTATATCGACGTCCGTCGCCGCTCGGCCGCCGAGATCGGCTTCAACAAGTCCGAGACCTCGGCCTATGACGCGGTGTTCGCGGCGCTGGGGGCGGACACCACCCTGGCCGCGAACTTCCTGGGCCAGAACACCCGCGACGGCTTCCGCGACCTCTACGACCAGATGCTGCCCGACCAGGGCGAGGGCCTGTTCGCGGCCCTGCAGTCGGTCAACCAGCAGGTCTCGGCCGCCACGATGATGCGCCCCGACCCGGGCGATCGCTACGGCCCCGACAGCGTGTGGGTGCAGGAGATCAACTCCCTGACCCGCCGCGACACCGACCAGACGCTGGGTTCGGACACTCAGGCCTTCGGCTTCGTGGCCGGCTATGAGGCCATGGGCGACGCGGGCGGCGCCCTGGGCCTGACCCTGGCCTATGTCAGCGTCGAGGAACACGACACCGTCGCCAAGGTCGGCGAGCAGACCACCGCCTCGTTCGTCCAGACAGGCGCGTACTGGCGTCGTTCGGCCGGCGGCTGGCGCTTCAACACCGGCGGCGGCCTGGGCTACGGCTTCTTCAAGGGCGATCGCCGCTTCATCGCGCCGGACAGCAACGGCGACGGCGTGGCCGACCTGCTCCTGAAGAACACCGCCGACTGGAAGGGGCTCACCGCCAACGCCTATGCCGGCGTCGCCTACGAGCAAAAGTTCGGCCGCTTCTTCGCCCGTCCCGAAGGTCGCCTGGACTATGTCTGGCTGCGGGAAGGCAAGCGCGCGGAGAAGGGCGGCGGCGACGGCTTCGACCTGACCGTCGACAAGCGCACCTCCAACAATCTCAGCGGCGAGCTCGGCGTGGTGTTCGGCGCGGATTTCGGCAAGAACGTCTGGTGGCGCCCCGAAGTGCGGGTCGGCTACCGCCAGACCCTGGCCGGCTCGGTCGGCGATACGGTCGCCCGCTTCAAGAACGGCAATCCGTTCACCCTGGCCGCGATGGACGACAAGGACGGCGCCCTGACCGCCGGCTTCGCCCTGCGGGCCGGCACCCCGATGTCGTACCTGGCCATTGAAGGCGGCGTCGAAGCCGCCAAGAAGCAGAAGCGCTACAATCTGCGCCTGGCGGGCCGCGCGATGTTCTAGGGGCCAAAGCCCCTTCGGTTAGCGCTGGAAATACGAAGGCCGCCTCGGGAAACCGGGGCGGCCTTTTCCGTGCACGGATCTTTAATCGTTTAAGCGTCTGATTTGATGGAAGTTTCGCTGCGTTTTTCGCGACATTTCGCCGCGCCTCCAGAAAAACTCAAGGCCGGTTTCCCTAATCTCTATTTCGGAGCTAGGAATAATCGTTTTCCCTAGCTCGGCAGGTCGGCCCCGCACAGCGGCGCCGAGAGGGGACTAAACATGATCAAGACCAAGACCGCCTTCCGCGCCGTGCTGATCGCCGGCGTCTCCCTGCTGGCCACGGCCGGGGCCGCCTCGGCCCAGACCGCGAGTTCGCCTGAAGAGGCCGCCGCGCGCATCGCCGCGCTGGAAGCCCAGCTCAACGCCCTGCAGCAGCAGGTCAATGACCTGAAGGCCGCCACGGCCGCCAGCTTCAAGGATGTCCGCGCCACCCAGAGCGCCACCACCGTCAGCATCGCCGGCGCCAAGCCGACCATCGCCTCGGGCGACGGGGCCTACAGCGCGACGCTGCACGGCGTGATGCAGCTGGACGCCGCCCAATACTACCAGGACAAGGGCCTGCCGGCCGTGATCGGCAACGCCCGCGACCTGAACAACGGCACCAACTTCCGCCGCGCCCGCCTGGGCGTCGATGGCAAGTTCGCCAAGAACTTCGACTACTCGATCCTGCTGGACTTCGGCGGCGCGGGCACGGACGGCGCCGGCCAGCTGCAGGAGCTGTTCGTCCAGTACAACTACGCCCCGTTCAAGATCCGGGTCGGCGCCTACGCCCCGAACCTCGGCCTGGAGGACGCGGCCTCGACCAACGGCTCGCTGTTCCCCGAACGTCCATCCTCGGCCGAAGCCGCGCGCAGCCTGGCCGGCGCCGATCGGCGCATCGCGCTGCAGGGCCAGGTCGTCCGCGAGCGCTGGCTGCTGTCGGCCGCGGTCACGGGCGCCAAGGCCGGCGACGGCCAGACCTTCGACGAGCAGCTGGGCTATCTCGGCCGCTTCGCCTTCATTCCGGCCAAGGGCCAGGACTGGCTGGTCCACGTCGGCGCCAACGCGAGCATCGTGGCCACCCCGGCCCAGAGCGCGGCCCTGACCGGCGCCTATAACGTCACCTTGCAGGACCGTCCGGAACTGCGCGTCGACGGCCAGCAACTAGTCACGACCGGCGCCATCGACGCCGAAGGCGCCCGCCACTACGGCCTGGAACTGGCCGCCCAGAAGAAGAACCTGCTGATCCAGGGCGAGTACTTCGACTACAAGATCGATCGTCGCAACCCGGCCGCCGGGGTCAGCGATCCCAAGTTCACCGGCTGGTACGTCGAAGGCGGCTGGGTGCTGACCGGCGAGGCCCGCAAGTACAACGCCAACAACTTCGCGTTCGACGCCCCGGCCATCGCCCATCCGTTCGATCCCAAGGCCCGTAAATGGGGCGCCTGGGAACTGGCCGGCCGCTACTCGGTTCTGGACCTTAACCACCACGAGAACGCGGCCGTGGCCGGCGATCGCGTGCGTGGCGGCGAGCAGACGATCTGGACGGTCGGCCTGAACTGGTTCCCCAATTCGGTGACCAAGTTCTCGATCGACTATCTGGACGTCGACATCGATCGCAAGGACCCGGCCGGCGGCCTGCTGCCGCTGAGCCAGAGCTATCAGGCCGTCAACTTCCGCAGTCAGTTCGCGTTCTAGTTTCCGGCGCCGCCCGGTCCGAAGCCGAAGCCAAGGACCGGGCGGCTCCCTACATGTCCAAGACCGCCGCGCGCCCGACGCGCCGCTTTGAAAAGACCCTCCAGAAAGGATCGTCCCATGAGCGACATCATCAAGGCTCCGACCCGCCGTGGCCTGCTGGCCGGCGCAGGCGCCGGCGCCGCGGCCCTGAGCGTTCCGACCCTGATGGCGGGGGCGGCCCATGCCCAGGCCGGCAAGACCATCACCCTGCTCAACGTCAGCTACGACCCGACGCGGGAGCTCTACAAGGACGTCAACGCCGCCTACGCCAAGTACTGGAAGGAAAAGGTCGGTCAGACCCTGGTGATCAACCAGAGCCACGGCGGTTCGGGCAAGCAGGCCCGCTCGGTGATCGACGGCCTGCAGGCCGACGTCGTCACCCTGGCCCTGGCCTACGACATCGACGAGATCGCCGCCCGGGCCAAGCTGCTGCCGGCCAACTGGCAGTCGCGCCTGCCGCAGAACTCCACGCCCTACACCTCGACGATCGTGTTCCTGGTCCGCAAGGGCAACCCGTGGAAGATCAAGGACTGGGGTGACCTGGTGAAGCCGGGCATCGACGTGATCACCCCCAATCCGAAGACCTCGGGCGGGGCGCGCTGGAACTATCTGGCCGCCTGGGCCTGGGCTCTGAAGCAGCCGGGCGGCAACCCCGCCAAGGCCGAGGCCTATGTGAAGACCCTGTTCGAGCACGTCCCCGTGCTGGACACCGGCGCTCGCGGGGCCACCACCAGCTTCACTCAGCGCGGTCTGGGCGATGTGCTGCTGGCCTGGGAGAACGAAGCCTACCTCGCCCAGGAGGAGCTGCCGGGCAAGTTCGACATCGTCTATCCGTCGCTGTCGATCCTGGCCGAGCCGCCGGTGGCCCTGGTCGACAAGAACGTCGACCGCCACAAGACCCGCACCGTCGCCGAGGGCTATCTGAACTTCCTGTACAGCCCGCTGGCCCAGGAGCTGATCGCCAAGAACCACTACCGTCCGCGCAACGCGCAGGTGGCGGCCAAATACGCCTCCAGCTTCAAGCAGATCCCACTGGTGACGATCGACGACACCTTCGGCGGCTGGAAGAAGGCCCAGGCCACGCACTTCGCCGACGGCGGCCTGTTCGACAAGATCTATCAGCCGAAATGACGCGCTTCCGGGGTCCGCCCGTTCCGGGAAGTCCGAGCGGATCCTGAAGACAACGCGGCCGCCGCGGTAACGGCCATCTCTCTGGCGCGTCGCGTTCTGCGGCGGGAGTCCCAGCCGGGCTCCCGCCGTTTTCCATGTCCGCAACTCAGCTGTGTTGGGAACCCGACATCATCGGGTACGTTGAGCGTCCACGGGGTGGTGGGAGCTTGGCCATAGGCATGGATGACTATTCGGAATCACGACGCGCCGGCGACCGACTGGCCGCCGGTCACGGGGTCGACGACCCTTTCGCCGCCGCGATCCGCGCCACACGCATGGCGATGCTGGTCACCGACGCCGCCCAGGCCGACAATCCGATCATCTTCGCCAACGACGCCTTCCTGAAGCTGACCGGCTATGACCGCGATGAGGTCATCGGCCGCAATTGCCGCTTTCTGCAGGGCCCCGACACCGATCCCCGGGCGGTGCAGGCCCTGCACGAGGCCGTGGCCGCCGGCCAGGACATCACGGTCGAACTGCTGAACTACCGCAAGGACGGCTCGACCTTCTGGAACGTCCTGTCTTTCTCGCCCGTGCGCAACGACGCCTGCGAGGTCGTCTATTTCTTCGCCCAGCTCGACCCCGCCGACGAGCGGACCGCCGAGACGCGGAGCCAGCAGCGCCGCGACGACCTGGAGCAGCTGATCGAGGATCGCACCCACGCCCTGACCCTGGCGCTCGAGCAGAAGACCGCCCTGCTTCACGAGGTGGACCACCGGGTGAAGAACAACCTGCAGCTCATCTCCAGCCTATTGCTGCTGCAGAACCGGCGGGTGACCGATCCCACGCTGAAGGCCTCGCTGAAGGGCATGCTGGGCCGGGTCAACGCCATCGCCACGGTCCATCGCCGCCTGTTCCAGAGCGAGGATGTCGAGCGCTTCGACGTCTCGGCCTTCATCCGCGACATGGTGGCCGATCTGATGGGCTCGGCCATGCGCGACGATATCGCGGTGCAACTGGACCTGGAGCGGGTCGACATCCCGGCCGCCAAGGCCGCGCCGTTCGCCCTGGTGGTCAGCGAATTGCTGACCAACGCCCTGCGGCACGGCTTCCCGGAAGGTCACGGCGGGCGGATTCTGGTCAGCGTCACTCGCCATGACGGCGAGTTCCGGATCGAAATCACCGACAACGGCGTTGGACTAGACAAGGACACTAACGCGTCGGGTTTCGGTCTCACCATTGTTCAGCTGCTCTGCCAGCAGTTGAAGGCCAAGTGGGAGACCACCGACGCGGAACCTGGCACTCGCGTAGTCGTTCTGCTGCCTGTGAACGGTTCGCACTAGAAAGGTAGAGTTTTCGGTATGAGTGGGCGCGCCCTCGAGGTTCTGATCGTGGAGGATGAGATGCTCCTCGCGATCGAACTCGAATATCTGGTCGAGGAGGTGGGTTGCCATTCTCTCGGCTGCGCCATGAGCTCGGACGAAGCCGTCGACCTCGCCGAAAAGCTCCACCCCGACCTCGCCCTGGTCGACGTCCATCTCAGCGACGGTCCGACCGGCGTCGAGGTGGCCCGCAAGATCTCGCAGGATTGCGGCGGCGTGGCGCTGTTCATGACCGCCAACGTCAAGCGCCTGCCCGACGACTTCGCCGGCGCGTGCGGCGTGATCGGCAAGCCCTATTCCGAGCACGGCGTGAGAACCGCCCTGTCCTACCTGACCCATTGCCTGCAGGAGGGTCACGTTCCCGGCCCGGTTCCGGTGGGCCTGACCCTGGCTCCAGCCTATGCCGAGCTCTGGGGCCTGAACGACATCTTTCCCAAGATCGCTTGATGGGGATCGCCTGATGGCCGTCCCGCCGGTCGCTGCGGTGATCGGAACCGCCGCCGCCCTGCTGTCGATCACCAGCTTCGCCCCGCAGATCGTCAAGATCTGGAAGGAGCAGGACGCCTCGTCCGTCTCGCTGCGAACCTATGTCGTCACCGTCACCGGCTTTTCGTGCTGGATCGTCTACGGCCTGCTGATCCGCGCCTGGCCGGTGGTGGCGTCCAACATCGCCTGCCTGCTGATGTCCGGCGCGGTCCTGGTTCTGAAGTGGCGCCTCGACCGGGGCGCTGGCTGACCCTTTTAGGTGACAGGGGGGACGGGGTCCGCTATCGAGGCGCCGCCTAATTCTGTTGAGGAACAGCCGCCTTGAACGACGCCGCCGAGGAAGCGGGCTGGGCCACCGCCAAGACCCTGGCCGAGGCCCTGCCCTACATCCAGATCTACGACCGTGAGACGGTCGTGATCAAATACGGCGGCCACGCCATGGGCCAGGAAGAGGTGGCCAAGGTGTTCGCCGCTGACGCGGTGCTGCTGAAGCTCTTGGGCGTCCATCCGGTGGTCGTGCACGGCGGCGGCCCGCAGATCAGCCGCATGCTGGACAAGGCGGGCGTCAAGTCGACCTTCGTGGACGGCCTGCGCGTCACCGACGAAGCCACCATGGAAGTGGCCGAGATGGTCCTGTCGGGCGCGATCAACAAGGAAATCGCCAACTGGATCACGCTGGCCGGCGCGGAAGCCGACGTGCGCGGCGTGGGCCTCTCCGGCAAGGACGCTCGGATGATCACCGCCGAGAAGGTGACCCGGACCAAGAAGGACCCCGACAGCAATATCGAGCAGGTCGTCGACCTGGGCTTCGTGGGCGAGCCGACCAAGATCGACCCGCATATCATCCAGGCCCTGCTGACCTCGGAAACCGACTACATCCCGGTCATCGCCCCGATCGGCGTCTCGACCGAGGGCCAGACCTACAACATCAACGCCGACACCGTGGCGGGCGCGCTCGCGGGCGCCTTGAAGGCCAAGCGGATGCTGATGCTGACCGACATCGCCGGCGTGCTGGACGGCGACGGCCAGCTGATCCGCCAGATGACCATCGACGAAGCCCGCGGCCTGATCGCCAGCGGCGTGGCCAGCGGCGGCATGATCCCCAAGCTGGAGAACGCCATCCACGCGGTGGAATCGGGTGTCGAGGCCGTGGTCATCCTGGACGGCCGCCGTCCGCACGCCATGCTGGTCGAGCTGTTCAGCGAACACGGCGCGGGCACGCTCATCTCCCGATGAGCGCTGACCTTTCTCACGTCGACACCTGGCTGTTCGACCTCGACAACACCCTCTACCCGCTGGAAAGCGAGTTCATGGGTCTGATCGAGGCCAAGATGACCGACTTCGTGGCGCGCGAGACCGGCTTGCCCCGCGACGAGGCCCGAGCGCTGCAGCACAGTTATTTCCAGGAACACGGCACCACCCTGGCCGGCCTGATGGCCAACCACGGGATCGAGCCCCAGGCGTTCCTGGACGAGGTGCACGACGTCTCGATGGATCGTCTGGTTCCGGACGAGGCCTTGCGCGCGGCGATCGCCCGCCTGCCCGGTCGGCGGCTGATCTTCACCAACGGTTCGCTGGGTCACGCCGAGCGGGTGCTGACGCACCTGAACCTGCGCGACCTGTTCACCGAGGTGTTCGCGATCGAAACGGCCGACTACCTGCCCAAGCCGGCGCTGGCGACCTTCGACAAGATCTGCAAGCTGCACGCCATCGACCCGCCGATGACCACTTTCTTCGAGGATAGCGAGAAGAACCTGGTCCCAGCCGCGCGCCTGGGCATGACCACCATTCTCGTCGGGCCGCACGCGGCGGCCTCGACCTCCGAACACGTCCATTTCCGCACCAACGACCTGCCCGGGTTCCTGAACTCGGCCCGCCTGCAAGGAAGCCCGCAATGACCGCCGCCGTGAGCCTTTCAGATCTGCGAACCGAGATCGAAGCCGCCTGGGAAGCCCGCGCCGACGTCTCGGCCGCCACCACCGGCCCGGTTCGCACGGCGGTGGAAGAGGCGCTGCTGCTGCTCGACAGCGGCAAGGCCCGCGTCTCCGAGAAGATCGACGGCGAGTGGACCACCCATCAGTGGCTGAAGAAGGCCGTGCTGCTGTCGTTCCGCCTGAACCCCAACACCGTCATGCGCGCCGGCTCGCTCGGTGGCGGCGTCGGCCCGTGGTGGGACAAGGTGGCCAACAAGTTCGACGGCTGGGACGCCCCGCAGTTCGAGGCCGGCGGCTTCCGCGCGGTGCCCGGGGCCATCGTCCGCCGTGGCGCCCACATCGGCAAGAACGTCATCCTGATGCCGTCGTTCGTGAACATCGGCGGCTATGTCGACGAAGGCACGATGGTCGACACCTGGGTGACGGTCGGCTCGTGCGCCCAGATCGGCAAGAACGTCCACCTGTCGGGCGGCGTCGGCATCGGCGGCGTGCTCGAGCCGCTACAGGCCAATCCGACCATCATCGAGGACAACTGTTTCATCGGCGCCCGCTCGGAAGTCGTCGAGGGCGTGATCGTCGGCGAGGGCGCGGTCCTGTCGATGGGCGTGTTCATCAGCGCCTCGACCAAGATCGTCGATCGCAAGACCGGCCAGGTCCATGTCGGCAAGGTGCCGCCCTATAGCGTCGTGGTGCCCGGCGCCCTGCCGGACCCGAACGGCGGCCCCAGCCTCTACTGCGCCGTGATCGTCAAGACGGTCGACGCCCAGACGCGGTCGAAGACGAGCATCAACGACCTGCTGCGGGATTAGGAATCTCGCACCGATAGGTGCCAGAGAAAGACACGTCGTTCGTGGACTTCGTAGAGCACTCGGAAACTCGGCGCTCGCGAGGTTCTTGGAGAAACGGCGATGAAAATGTTCCGCCCTTCAAAGGCGGGACATTTTTCATTTCCGAAAGGTGATCGCCTTAGCATCCATTCAAGATTCTGAACCCCTTCATCGATGAAGGGGAACTGTCCCTGCAAGGCAAAAACCGCTTTTTCGAAGAGCTCGGAATGGCTGATCGAAAACGGCGGCCGGTCAGAAGGGTCGCGCACCCGCATGAGCTTTTGCCGTTTCTAAAGCCCATGTTCTATCGGCGTCCGTGACTTCGACAGGCACCAACTGAAGCGCGGTGAAATAGGGGATGACCTCCCCTAGCTCTGCTGCATCCCAAGCGGCGTTATGGCTGATCTCGCTGATTTGCTTGGCGGTTTTACCCCTCACGAAATCAGCCACCTCTCGCAGGAGCTGCTGTTCGTGCGGAGACAGACGTGCTGGCGCGAAAGGCGCCGTGGGCACATAGTCCTTCTTATAGAAGCCATGATACTCGGCCTCTCGCACTGATAAGCGGCCTTCACGAGCCAGTTCTTCAACCGCCGAGGTCAGATGACGAGCCGTGGGCCCGAACTTTTGCTTTAAATAGTCTACACCAGTCAGCGGCCTTCCCTCTTCGAGGAAAGTCATCATATCGGCAAAGTAAAGCATCTTGTGGAGCTTGACGTTTCCAAGCTCTTCGGAAGGACAGTACGAAGTCAATAGGAGGATCGCCTCCTTGAACTTCTCTCGGTCAAACTGAACTGGGGTGCCGGGCACGATCAATCTCCGAATCGGAGTTGAATCCTCACGACTCTTGACGTCAATAGAACAAATAGGGAACCGTCGACATACGTATCGCCTATCTCGTCCATCAAGTCAACTCCAGCGGTAGCCCGCGCTACTTCGTCGCCTCGTTCAGCTGTTTCTTGCTCTCGGCCGCGCCCTTCTTGGCGTCCTGCTTCAGGTCAGCGCCGGCCTCCTTGGCCTTGTCGCCGGCCTTTTCGCCGAGCTCCTGAGCCTTGTCGGTGGCCTCGCCGGCGGCTTCCTTCAGTTCGCCGGCGGTCTCCTTCGTGCTTTCCTTGATCGCCGTGCCGGCTTCCTTGACGTCCGGATCGTTGGCGATGGTGTGGGCCGCGTCCTTGATGTCGGAGGCGGCCGCCTTGGCGCCTTCCTTGACCTCGGTGGCGTGCTGCTGCGAGCAGGCGGCTAGGGCCAGCGCCACGGCGCAGCTGGCGATGAACGGGATGGAACGCATGGTCGTGCTCCTTGATAAGTCGGCTGGATAACGAAGCGTCAAGGCCAAGGTTCCGAGTTCGGCTTTTCCGAACTTCCCAAGACCGCTAAACCCCCGCCATGCGCATCGCCTTCCTCGGCACTCCCGATTTCGCCGTCGCCTGCCTCGCCGAGCTCGTCGCCTCGGGCCACGAGATCGCCTGTGTCTATTCCCAGCCGCCCGCCCCGCGCGGCCGCGGCCAGGACTTGAAGCCCTCGCCGGTCCACGCCTTCGCCGAGGGCCTGGGCCTGCCGATCCGCACGCCGGTCTCGATGAAGACGCCGGAAGAGATCGCGGCCTTTCAGGCCCTGGACCTCGACGCCGCCGTCGTGGTCGCGTTCGGCCAGATCCTGGTCAAGGCTGTGCTGGACGCCCCGCGATACGGCTGCTTCAACCTGCACGCCTCGCTGCTGCCCCGCTGGCGCGGCGCGGCCCCGATCCAGCGGGCCATCATGGCCGGCGACGCGGTCACCGGCGTCCAGGTCATGCGGATGAGCGAAGGCCTCGACGAGGGGCCGATCCTGATGTCCGAGCAGGTGCGGATCGACCGGCTGGAGACCGCCGGCACCCTGCACGACAAGCTGGCCGCCGTTGGCGCGCGCCTACTGCCCGTCTCCCTGGCCGCCATCGAGCGTGGCGGCGCCCGCGAGACGCCCCAGGCCGAGGACGGCGTGACCTACGCCAAGAAGATCAAGTCGGCTGAGGCCCGCATCGACTGGACCCGTCCGGCCGCCGAGGTCGACGCCCACATCCGTGGCCTGTCGCCCTTCCCCGGCGCCTGGTTCGAGGCGCCATCCGAGAAGGGCCCCGTCCGGGTGAAGGCCTTGCTGTCGCGGCTGGAAGATCATGACGGCGCGCCGGGCGAAGTTCTGGACGACACCTTGCTGATCGCCTGCGGGGACGGCGCCGTGCGCCTGCTGAAGGCCCAGCGCGAGGGCAAGGGCGTCCAGGACGCCGACGTCTTCACGCGCGGCTTCCCGATTCCGGCCGGGACGACGTTGGCCTGATGCCTCGCTATCGCCTCCTCGTCGAGTATGACGGCCGGCCCTATAGCGGCTTCCAGGCCCAGGCCGTGCTGCCGTCCGTGCAGGGCGCGATCGAGGCGGCGGTGAAGGCCTTCAGCGGCCAGGACGTGCGCATCGCCGCCGCCGGCCGCACCGACACCGGCGTCCACGCCACCGGCCAGGTGGTTCATGTCGACCTCGAGCGCGACTGGCCGGCCCAGACCGTGTTCAACGCCCTCAACGCCCATCTGACGCGCGAGGCGGTGTCGATCCTGTCGGCCGAGATCGCCGAGGGCGACTGGCACGCCCGTTTCTCGGCCAACGAGCGCCGCTACCTCTACAGGATCCTCAATCGCCGCGCCCCGCCGGCCCTGGACAGGGGCCGGGTCTGGCACATGAAGAAAGAGCTGGATGCCGAGGCCATGCACGCGGCCGCCCAGCATCTGGTCGGCCTGCACGACTTCACGACCTTCCGCGACATGCACTGCCAAGCCAAGAGCCCGGTGAAGACGCTCGACGTCGCCCGCGTGCGCCAGGTCGGCGAGGAGATCCACCTCGACTTCGAGGCGCGCAGCTTCCTGCATCGCCAGGTGCGCTCGATGACCGGCACCCTGGTCGAGGTCGGGGCGGGCCGCTGGACCCCGGACGACGTGAAGGCCGCGCTCGAGGCCAAGGACCGTCGCGAATGTGGGCCGGTCGCGCCGGCCGATGGGCTGTATCTGGTTGGGGTCGGGTACGGGGACTAGCGCTAGGCTCGCCTAGTCCATCAGGTCCGCCGGGACCTTGCCGCCGTTCTCCGACAGCTTCGTGATCACCTGCTTGTGCAGCCAGATGTTCATCGCGGCGCTGTCGCCCTTGTCACCCGTGTATCCTAGCTCGTCGGCCAGTTCCTTGCGCTCGGCCAGGCTGCTTTCCATGCCGACCAGCTTCATCAGGTCGACGATCGAGTGGCGCCAGTCCAGCTTCTGTGGGTTGTCGGCCGCCAGGTCATCGAGCACGGCCGTGACATCGACGGTCTGCGGCGGAGGCTGGGGCGCGACGGCGGCCGCGGTAGCGGGCGTCGGAGCCGGCGCTGGCTGCGGCGCCGTGGTCGTCGGGGCCGCCTTGGGCTTGTGCCCGAAGATCTTGCCCATGATGTCGCTAAAGATACCCATGTCGCGCTCCTGAACGTTGGACGCGATCAACGCCTCGGAATCCGGCCGGTTCGAAGCTAGAGCACCGAACAGTTGGTGATCTGGCTGAACGCCTCCAGCGCCGCCGTTCCGACCACGGACGTTCCAAAGCGGTCCAGCTCCGGCGACCAGACCGCGACGGTCGCCTTGCCCGGAATCACCGCGACGATGCCGCCGCCCACGCCGCTCTTGGCGGGCAGGCCGACGCGGTAGGCGAAGCTGCCGACGCTGTCATAGATCCCGCAGGTCAGCAGCAGGGCGTTCAGGCGTCGGGTCAGGCGCTCGGGGAACACCGTCTCCTGCGCCACCGGCGAGAAGCCGCCGGCCGCCAGGGGCAGGAAGGCGCGGGCCAGCTGGCGGCAGCTCATGGTCAAGGCGCACTGGCGGCAATAGGCGGCGACCACCGCCTCGGGCTCGTGATGGATCGTGCCCTTGCCGCGCATCAAGTTGGCGATGGCGCGGTTCTGCCAGGCGTGGGCCAACTCCGAGGCCGCCACCGTCGGGTCGATCTCCAGCCGCTCGTCGCAGAGGAAGCCGGCGAAGTCGCGGACCAGGGCCGCCGGATCGCGGGTGACGTCCATCAAGACGTCGGTGACCGCCAAAGCCCCGGCGTTGATGAACGGGTTGCGCGGCACGCCCTGCTCGGCCTCCAGCAGGGACAGGTGGTTGAAGGGTGTGCCCGAGGGCTCCTTGCCGACGCGGGTCCAGGTCTCGTCGCCCAGCCGGTTCAGGGCCAGGCCCAGGGCGAAGACCTTGGTGATGCTCTGGACCGAGAAACCCTCGTCGGCGTCGCCGATCACGTGTTCGCCGCCGTCGACCGTGCGCACGGCCATGCCGAACTTGTTTCCCGGTACGGTCGCCAGTTCCGGAATGTAGTCGGCCGGGCGGCCCTTGCCGAAGTGCGGCTTCACCAGCACCGCCACCTCGGCCAGCACGTCGGGGATCGAGAGCGCCTTCATGCCGACGCCCGCCCCCTACGCGAAGGCCGCGAAATAGCGGTTGATCAGGGCCTCGTAGGCGCCCGCCAGCTGACGGATCTCCTCGACCGGAACCCGCTCGTCGACCTGATGCATGGTCGAGCCGACCAGGCCGAACTCGACCACCGGGCAAAGGCTGCGGATGAAGCGGGCGTCGCTGGTGCCGCCGGTGGTGGACAGCTCCGGCGCGCGGCCGGTGGCGTCGCCGACGGCGGCCACGATCACGTCGGTGAAGGCGCCCGGCTCGGTCAGGAAGGCCTCGCCGCTGATCTTGCACAGCGCCTCGACCCGGCCGGAGAAGCCTTCGGCGGCCTCGCGGCACTCCCGTTCGATCCAGGCGGCCAGGTCCCGGCCCTGATGGGCCGGGTTGAAGCGGATGTTCACCCGCGCCTTGGCCGAGGCGGGAATGACGTTGGTGGCGGCGTTGCCGACGTCGACCGTGGTCACCTCCAGGTTCGACGGCTGGAAGCCGGTATAGCCCTCGTCCAGCACCCGGCTCTGCAGGCGCGAGAGGATGTCGACCAGCACCGGGATCGGGTTGGCCGCCCGGTGCGGATAGGCCACGTGACCCTGTTTGCCGTCGACGGCGATCCAGGCGTTGATGCTGCCGCGCCGGCCGATCTTGACCATGTCGCCCAGCAGATTGGCCGAGGTCGGCTCGCCGACGATGCAGTGGTCGATGACCTCGCCCTCGGCGGCCAGGGCCTGGACGACCTTGACGGTGCCGTCCTCGGCCACACCCTCCTCGTCGCCGGTGATCAGAAAACTGATCGAGCCGGCGTGCTCGGGGACCTTCGACACGGCGGCGACGAAGGCGGCGATGGCGCTCTTCATGTCGACCGCGCCGCGACCGTACAGCACCCCGTCCTTGATCTCGGCCTCGAACGGGCCGGCGGTCCAGGCCGCGTCATCACCCACCGGCACCACGTCGGTATGGCCGGCGAAGCAGAGGTTCGGCCGCGCCGTCCCACGCCGGGCGTAGAGGTTCTCGATCTCGCCGAACTTCATCCGGCGGCAGGTGAACCCGAGGCCTTCCAGCTGGCGCTGCAGCGTATCCATCGCCCCCGCGTCGGCCGGCGTCACCGAGGGTCGGCGGATCAGGGCCTGGGCGAGGTCTACCGGGTCGATAGCGGCGAGGATCGGGGTGGTCATGGCCCTGCCTTTAGGCCGCCGACCGGAGCGACGCAAACCGATCGGTTGAGAATTCCCGTCAGAGCTGTGCTATGGACGATTTCAATCGCCACGGGGAGGCTTGGACATGCTGGCCTGGATCATCGCCGCGCTGGAGCCGGTCGTCGCCTGGCTGACCGAGCGCTGGCCCGCCTTCCATCGCCTGGTCAACGGCCTATTGATCAACGGGATCGTCAGCGAGACCCGGCCGCGCCCGCATCCCTGGAGCACCAAGACCCCGTACATCAGCTGGGCGGCGTTGACCGACCGCACCTACAGCGCCCGGCAACTGCCGGCGAAGGACCCCGGCCCGCTGCCCGACGCGCAGATGACCACCGCGGTGTTCGCGCGTCCGGCCGGGAGGCCGCAGATCTCTTGCGCCAAGTCGACCATGCTGTTCCCGGCCTTCGCCCAGTACCTGACCGACGGCTTCATCCGGACCATGGTGTTCAACGACCGCGAGGATCGCCGCCGCACCACCTCGAACCACGAGATCGACCTCTGCACCCTCTACGGCCGCACCGAGGCCCAGACCAACGCCCTGCGCCTGAGGTCGCCGAGCCAGCGCGGCCGGCTGAAGTCGCAGACGATCAACGGCGAGGAGTATCCGCCCGCCCTCTACGACGCCGAGGGCGGCCTGCTGGCCGAGTTCGTGGCGCTGGACCCGCCACTGGGCGTCGACAACGACACGCCGCTAGCGATCAAGCGCCAGCTGTTCGCCCTGGGCGGCGACCGGGCCAATTCCTCGGTAGGCACGATGATGATGGGGACCCTGTTCCTGCGCGAGCACAACCGGCTGGCCGGCGTGATCGCCGCGGCCCACGCCGACTGGGACGACGACCGGGTGTTCGAGACCGCCCGCAACGTGGTGATCGTCCTCTACATCAAGCTCGTGGTCGAGGAGTACATCAACCACATCTCGCCCTCGCGCATCCGCCTGCTGGCCGACCCGACCGACGCCTGGAAGCGGCCCTGGAACAAGCCCAACTGGATCACCGCCGAGTTCAGCCTGCTCTATCGTTGGCACTCGCTGGTCTCCGAGGACATCACCTGGGCCGGCCAGCCGACCAAGACCGCCACCCTGCGCTTCGCCGGCGACCAGCTGACCCGCCACGGCCTGGCCAGCGCCTACGTCTGGATGAGCGCTCAGCCAGCCGCCCTGCTGGGGGCCGGCAACACCGCCGACTATCTGCAGGATGTCGAGGCGCGGGCGATCAACCAGGCCCGCCTGAACCAGATCGCGCCCTACAACGCCTATCGCGCGGCCAACGGCATGAAGCCGGTCACGACCTTCGAGGAGATCAGCACCCGGCCCGGCGTCGCGGACAAGCTGCGCACGCTGTACGGCCATGTCGACAAGGTGGAGTTCTATGTCGGCCTGTTCGCCGAGGACACCGCCGCCAACGCGCCGCTGCCGCCGCTGATCCTGCGCATGGTGGCCATCGACGCCTTCTCCCAGGCCCTGACCAATCCCCTGCTGTCCCGAAACATCTGGGGCGATCCGGCCAATCGGCTGGCGGCCTTCACCCGCGAAGGCCTGGCGGCGATCGAGTCGGCCAAGACCCTGCGCGACCTGCTGGTCCGCAACGGCGCCGACCCGGGCTCGAACTTCGTGGGCATGACCCGTCCGGAGTGGAAGCGGAACGCCAAGGTGCAGCGGGTCGGTTAGAGTCCCATTGAGACGGGCGGCGGGCGTGCTTAACTGCGCTCGCGGAGGAGACGCCCTTGCCCAAGATCGACCTGACCACGGCCCCGACCCGTCTCGGCACGGCCTATCCCGCGCCGTTCGACACGCCGTGCCTGAACCGCCACCGCACCAAGCTGGGCGACGCCGCCGGCCTCGACCAGTTCGGGGTCAATCTGCTGCGCCTGCCGCCCGGCGCCTGGTCCAGCCAGCGCCACTGGCACACGGCCGAGGACGAGTTCACCTGGGTGGTCGAGGGCGAGGTGGTGCTGGTCGAGAATGAGGGTGAAACGGTGATGCGGGCTGGCGACTGCGCGGGCTTCAAGGCGGGCGTCGCCAACGGCCACCACTTCCAGAACCGCTCGGACCGCGACGCCCTGCTGCTGGAGATCGGCTCGCGCAAGCCGGACGAGGACGGCTGCGACTATCCCGACCTCGACCTGATCCTGCGCGAGGGCGAAGGCGTCTATCGCCACCGCGACGGAACGCCGTACGAGACGGATCAAGGCCGCAAGCGCTAGGCCTTCAGCTCGGCCAGCAGCCAGTCGTGGACCGCGATGACGGCCGGCGAAGCCGTGGGAAGGCGCAGTAGATGATAGGGCCGCCCCTGGATCACCGTCTCGAACGGCTGGATCAGCAGGCCCGAGGCCAGTTCGGCGCGCACCAGGCTCAGGCTGGCCATGGCCACGCCCAGGCCGGCCACCGCCGCCTGGATGGCCTGGCTGTCGTCGGTGAAGGTCAGGCGCGGCGTGGTGTCCAGGTCCGCGAGACCGCTCACCTGCGCCCAGCGCGCCCAGGTCGGGGTGTCGGCGGCGGGATGGCGCCACTCGGCGTGCAGCAGGGGCTGGTCCCGCAAGTCGCCCGGCGAGGCCAAGGCTAGCTTGGGACTGCAGACTGGCGCGAAGCTTTCGACGAACAGGGGCTCGGCGACCAGGCCCGGGAAAGGTCCGTAGCCGTAGCGGATCGCCAGGTCCGCCGCGCCCGAGCGCAGGTCCACCGGATCGTCCGAGGCATGCAGCCGCAGCTGCAGGTCGGGATGCGCCTTTCGAAAGTCCGCCATGCGCGGCAGCAGCAGGTGGGCCGCGAACGCCACCAGGACCGAGAGCGTGACCGTCTTGCCGCCGTCGTCGGGCCTCAGGGTTCGCAGCGCCTCGGCGAACGCGTCGAAGCCGTCGCGGAGCACCGGGAACAGCCGTCGCCCGGACGGGGTCAGGGCGACACGGCGGACGTGGCGCTCGAACAGCTTCAGGCCCAGCGTCTCTTCCAGCTCCCTGATGCGGTGGCTGATCGCCGTTGGCGTCACGCCCAGCTCGTCGGCCGCCAGGCGGAAGCTTTCCAGCCGCGCCGCGGCCTCGAAGGCCCGAAGAGCGCCTAACGGCAGACGACGGCGCGTAAATGAGTTGATCTCATCCATAGCCTGACGATTACGCGTTCGTCAGCGCGCCGTCACGCGCGCAAAACGTCGCCCCAGATGATTTCACATCAACCTTGGAGAGGCTCATGACCACGGTTCTTCAGATCGACGCCAGCGCGCGTTCGGGACGGTCCGGCGAGGCCGCTCATGGCTCGCACACGCGCCGGCTGACCCATCGCTTTGTCCAGCACTGGCGCGCGCTACGGCCCGACGACGAGGTCCTCTATCGCGACGTCGGCGTCCGACCGCCCCGACCGGTGACCGGCGACTGGATCCACGCGGCCTTCACCGCGCCGGAAGCCCGCGAGCCCTGGATGCGCGCGGCGCTCGCCGAGAGCGACGCCCTGGTCGCCGAGCTGAAGACCGCCGACGTCATCGTCATTGGCGCCCCGATGTACAATTTCGGCCCGCCGGCTCAGCTCAAGGCCTGGATCGACAACGTCGCCCGCGTCGGCCTGACCTTCGGCTTCGACCGGTCGCGCGAGGGCGAGCCGTACTGGCCGCTGCTGGCCGGCCAGGGCAAGACCCTGGTCGTCCTGACCGCGCGCGGCGACCACGGCTACGACGCCGGCGGGCGGATCGCCGACCTCGAGCTGGTCACGCCCAGCCTGGCCAAACCGTTGGCCTATCTAGGGATAACCGATCTACGCACGGTGGCGGTCGAATACGACGAATTCGCCGATGAGCGGTTGGCGGCCTCGCTGTGCGAAGCCGAGGCGAGCGTCAGCGCGCTGGCGGAGACGATGGTGCGAGAACGAAGCGAAGAACGGGCGCGGGTCGCCTAGAAAACGGGGCGAAGCCAGAGGCGCGGCGGGCTTAGGCCGCCCGGCGCGCCTTCTTCACCTTGGCCATGGCGCGGTCGCGGCGCAGGCGCGACAGGTGGTCGATGAACAGCACGCCTTCCAGGTGGTCCATCTCGTGCTGGATGCAGACGGCGAACAGGCCCTCGGCCTCCTCGACGACGGTCTCGCCCTGGTAGTTCATGTAGCGGACGGTGACCTTCGACGGGCGCTCGACCTCATCGAAATATTCCGGCACCGACAGGCAGCCTTCCTCGTAGCCCAGCACCTCTTCCGAGGTCGACAGGATCTCGGGATTGACGAAGTAGCGCGGCGCCGGCTCCTCGCCCTCGCGGGCCAGGTCCATGACGATGATCCGCACGGGCTCGCCGACCTGGACGGCGGCCAGGCCGATCCCCGGCGCGTCGTACATGGTCTCCAGCATGTCATCCATCAGCACGCGCAGGTCGTCGGTGACGGTCTCCACCGGGGTGGAGATCTTCTTCAGCGTCGCCAGGTCGGCGGCGTTATCGACGGTGAGGATGCGACGGATAGCCATGATGTTGGTCAGGTAGGCGTCTCATTTCCGAGCGTCAAGGTGGGAGATTGTCCCACCGCGGGCTGGACCGTTCCCAACTTGGTGAGCGGGCGAACCGCCTGTTCCACGGGCGCGGGCTCGGCGATCTCCTTGCCCTCGTGGTCGACCGACAGCTCCTCGAAGCGGCGGGCCTGGGTCAAGACCTGGCTCTCCAGCGAGCCGACGAACTGATTGTACTTGCCCACGGCGCTCTCCAGCGCCTTGCC
Organism: Caulobacter sp. 1776; assembly: GCF_040545685.1. Taxonomy (NCBI): domain Bacteria; kingdom Pseudomonadati; phylum Pseudomonadota; class Alphaproteobacteria; order Caulobacterales; family Caulobacteraceae; genus Caulobacter; species Caulobacter sp. 1776. The sequence goes on along the minus strand of NZ_JBEPMI010000006.1, from coordinate 74,864 downwards.
CATGGCCCCGGCGTGGGCGCCCATCACCGAGACGCGCTTGTAGAGTTCGCGACCGACCTCGACGATGCGGGCGGCGTTCTTGGCCTGATCCTCGGCCCGCCAGCCATAGGCCACGGCCTTGCAGAGCGCGAACAGCGTGGTCGGCGTCACCAGCACCACCCGACGGTCCATGGCCTCGGCCATCAGCTCGGGCAGGCGGTCCAGGGCGGCGGCCAGGAAGCCGTCGCCCGGCACGAACATGGCCACGAAGTCCGGCGAGCCCTCGCCGGCGAACTGGTCCCAATAGGCCTTGGACGACAGGCTCTGCATGTGGCTGCGGACACTGGCGGCGTGGCGAACCATGGCGGCCTCGCGCAGCCCTTCGTCGGCGGCCTCCTGCGATTCCAGGAAGGCATTCAGCGAGCATTTGGCGTCGATCACGAACACGCCGCCGCCTGGCAGGGTGACCTTGACGTCGGGCCGGCGACGGCCCTCCTCGCTGTCGACGCTGAACTGCTCCTGGAAGTCGAAGCGGCTGTTGAGGCCCGCGGCCTCGAGCACGTTACGGAGTGTCTGCTCGCCCCAGCGGCCTTGCACCCCGGCCCCGCGGCGCAGGGCGGCCGACAGCTTGCGGGCCTCGGCCTGGGTGGCGGTCGAGGCCTCCAGCAGGGCGGCGATCTGGGCCTTGAGGCCGCCGGACTCCTCGGCCCGAGCCTTCTCGACGGCGGTGACCTGGGCCTCGAACTTGGCCAGGGTCTCGGCCACGGGCTTCAGCTGGGCCTCCAGGCGGGCCTGGGTCAGCTGGTCCCGGCTCTTGGCGTTCTCGTCGGCGCGCTTGATCAGCTGCTCGGCCACGGCGTTGGCGCTCTGGGCGGCCTGGGCGCGGATCAGCTCGATCTGGGTGGCGGTCTGGTCCTCGAGCAGGCGCGAGCGCTCCTCGGCCTGAGCCACGCGCTCGTTCAACTGCCAGGCTTGCGCCTCGGCCCTGGCCGCCCGGCGCTGCGAGGCGAGCGCCCACAGGGCGCAGGCGGCGGCGGCCAGGGCGAAGACGACGGCCAGGATCAAAAAAGGGTCGGAAAAGTTCATGCTCCGTTCTTAGCCGGAGTCGGCCCGGAGCGGAAGGCGGCCGGGCGAGGCGCCCGGCCGCGGCGCCGTTTACGCGTCGCCGTCCGCGAGGTCGGCGATCAGGCCGTTGATCGGCTCGTCGTTGAAGCTGGTGACGTTGTGACCCTTGTCCACCACGCCGACCTTGGCGACGTGCGGGGCTTCGGTCTCGGCCTCGGGGGCCTTGTCTTCGGGCGTGCTCATAACTTGTGTCCCTCCACTCACGCGCCGACAACCCGTCGAGCGCGATTGGGCGGAGCTTGGCGCGGGAAAACGGCGCTGTCAGCCGGTTTCCGACTCTGTCCCCGCGAAATCCCTCAGGCCGGGCGCCGAGCGCGCAGGGCCTGGGCGATGGTGCCGTCGTCCAGCCAGTCGAGGTCGCCGCCGACCGGCACGCCGCGCGCCAGCATGGTCACCGGGACATTGGTCCCGGCCAGGCGGTCGGCGATGTAGTGGGCGGTCGTCTGGCCGTCGACCGTGGCCGGCAGGGCCAGGATCACCTCCGTCACCGCGCCCCCATCTGGACCATCGCCGACCCGCGAGACCAGCTCGCCGATCCGCAGGGCCTCGGGCCCGACGCCGTCCAGCGCCGACAGCAGCCCGCCCAGCACGTGGTAGCGCCCCTTGAACGCGCCGCCGCGCTCCATGGCCCAGACGGAACCGACCTCCTCGACCACGCAGATCAGGCGCGGGTCGCGGGTCGCGTCCGAGCAGATGGCGCACGGATCGGTGACGTCCAGCGAGCCGCAGACCCCGCAGGCGCGGACCTTGGCCTGGGCCTCGGCCATGGCCAGGGCCAACGGCGCCAGCAGGGTGTCGCGCTTTTTCAGCAGGGCCAGGGCCGCGCGCCGGCCCGAACGCGGTCCCAGTCCCGGCAGCTTGGACAGCAGGGCGATCAGGCGCTCGATCTCGGGTCCGGCGGAGGCGGCCATTGTTTTCCTTAAGAGCCGCTTCCAACGGAAGCGGTGGGCTCTAGAACTTCATCCCGGGCATGCCGCCCATCAGGCCCGCCATCGGACCGGCGGCCTCCTGCATCAGCTGGGCCTGCTTGGCGTCGAGCTTCTTCTTGGCGTCGGCGTGGGCGGCGACGACCAGGTCGGCGATCACCTCGCCCTCGCCCGGCTCGATCAGGCTCTCGTCCAGCGTCACCTTGGCCAGCTCGCCCGTGCCCCTCAGTACGACCGTGACCATGCCGCCGCCCGAGGTCCCCTCGACGGTGCTCTCGGCCAGGCGCGCCTGCGCGTCCGCCAGCTTCTGTTGCATGGCCTGGGCCTGCTTCATCAGGCCGCCGAGGTCTTTCATGTCCAGTCTCCAACTTGAACCTCCCTCCCCCTCGATGGGGGAGGGGTAGGGGTGGGGGTGATGCGGCGGCGGATACGAGCTCCGTCCGGAAACGCTGTCACCCCCATCCCCAACCCTTCCCCCATCAAAGGGGGAAGGGAGAATTCCGCGTTACCCCTCTTCCTCGTCCGGCTCCAGAGGCGGCGCCTCGGGGGTGAGGAGCTTGCGGATCTCGACGATCTCGGCGCCGGGGAAGGCCGACAGCACCGAGGCCACGAACGGATCCAGCTTGATCTCGGCCAGGGCCTCGCGCTCCTCGCGCTTCTGGCGCTCCATCATGCTCTCGGCGCCGCCGCCGCCCTCGGCGGCCACGAGCCAGGGCTGGCCGGTCCATTCCTTCAGCGCGCGGACCAGGCGGCCGGCCAGATTGCCGGGCGCGCCGGGAGCGGCCTCGAAGGTGATGGCGCCGGGCCGGAAGCTGATCGGGCGGACATATTGCTCGACGTCCAGGCGCAGGCCGATGTCGCGCTTCTCGGCGATCAGCTTCAGCACGTCGTCGAACGAGGCCAGTACCGGCATGGCCTGGCCGGCCGGTGCGGCCATGCTGACGGCCTGGGCCGAGACCCCGCCGCCGGACGCCCCGCCGCCCATCGAGACACCGCCGCCCGGACCGCCGCCACCGATCGGGGCGCCGTCGCGCAGGGCCTTCAGCGCCTCCTCGGGACCGGGCAGGTCGGCGGCGTAGCACAGGCGGATCAGGGCCATCTCAGCCGCGGCCATGGCGTCGGGCGCGCGGCGCACCTCGTCGTGGGCCTTCAGCAGCATCTGCCACAGGCGCGACAGCGTGCCGGCCGAGGTGTGGGCCCCGATCGCGGCCAGGCGCGCGGCCTGTTCCTTGGGCATCGACAGGGCGTCGGGTCCAAGAGCCTTGGACACCGCCGCGCCGTGGCAGTGGTCGAGGACGTCGAGCATCACCACCGCCGGATCGGCGCCGAAGCCCCACAGGGCCCGGAAGCCCTCCAGGGCGTCCTTGGTCTTGCCGGCCATGACGTGTTCGAACAGGGCGATGGTCTGGCCGCGATCGGCCAGGCCCAGCATGTCGCGGACGACCGTCGAGGTGACCGTCTGACCGCGATCGGTCTGGACGATGGCCTGGTCCAGCAGCGAGAGGCCGTCGCGCACCGAACCCTCGGCCGCGCGGGCGATCAGCGCCAGGGCGTCCATCTCGATCCGCGCGCCCTCCTTGGCCGCGATTCGATCGAAGTGCTTGACCAGCACGTCGGGCTCGACCCGGCGCAGGTCGAAGCGCTGGGTGCGCGACAGGATGGTCACCGGAACTTTTCGGATCTCGGTGGTGGCGAAGATGAACTTGGCGTGCGGCGGCGGCTCTTCCAGCGTCTTCAGCAGGGCGTTGAACGCCGCCGTCGACAGCATGTGCACTTCGTCGATGATGTAGACCTTGTAGCGCGCTTCGACCGGGGCGTAACGCACCCCGTCCAGCAGCTCACGCATCTCGTCGACCTTGGTGCGCGAGGCGGCGTCCAGCTCCAGCACGTCCATGTGCCGGCCCTCGATGATGGCGCGGCAGTGGTAGCCCTCGGTGGTCAGGTCCACCGAGGGGCCCTTGACGGTGTCGGTCTCGTAGTTGAGGGCGCGGGCCAGCAGGCGGGCGGTCGTGGTCTTGCCGACCCCGCGGACGCCCGTGAGCATGAAGGCGTGGGCGATGCGGCCGGTCGAGAAGGCGTTGGCCAGGGTGCGGACCATGGCCTCCTGGCCAATCAGGTCCTCGAAGGTGCGCGGGCGGTATTTCCGCGCCAGCACCGTATAGGCGTCGCCCTTTTCGTTCTCGGGCGGAGACTCGACCACGGGGCGCGACGCGTCGACCGCCGGCGCGGGCGCGGGCGCGGGCGCGGGCGCGTCGCCGAAGATGTCGGCGGTGTTCTCGTCGCGCTCGGGCAGGTCCTCGGCGGGCGGTTCGTCCCACGGCGGCGCGGAATCGGTCGAGAGGTCGTCGTGGTCGGCCATGGGACGAGTGTAGTGGCCCGGAGCGCGCGGCAAAAGGCCCGGCCCGAACGGACCGACCATCTGCTGACAGATTTTAGGGGAAGGGGAAGGGGAAGGGGAAGGGGAAGGTGGAGACCGGACAGCGACCCAAAGCTGATCTCGTTGTGGCTGCTGCCTCTCGGCCCTGACCAGGTTGGCGAGGACTCCGTCCGCGCCGGTCTCCGAGGCCTATATCGCGACTCATCGCGGCGGATGCAAGGCGCAAGACGCGCGTGCGACGTCGTGACGAGCGATCATACCCGCGCTAGAGAGTCGCCATGCCTCTGTCGATCATCACCAACACCTTCGCCGGCAACCCCTTGAACCGCGCCAGCGAGCGACGCGGCGACGAGTCCTGGCTGGCCGAAAAACTGGCCGACGCCGAATCCCTGGCCGTGGCGCTGTGGAACGGCAAGCCGCTGGTCGAGGACATCCTGGACGAAGACGGCCAGCCGACCGGCGTCCAAATCGCCTATCTGCGCGCCGACATGGCCCAGGACCTGGCCGGGAGCAGCGAGAAGCTGCTGTTCCTGGGCCTGTGGAAGGACATCGCGGTCTTCGCCGTCGACATCGAGGGCGCGGCCGATCCGGCCGAGGGTCCGCTACAGGGTTTGGGCCGGTTCGAGGAGTTGCGCGGCGTGGCCGCGACCATGCCGCCTGCCGACGCCGGCATCCTGGCCACCGCCAAGTCGATGTTCGAATGGCGCCGCCGCCATCGCTGGTGCAGCACCTGCGGCCAGAAGAGCGAGGTCGCCGACGGCGGCTGGAAGCGCGTCTGCCCGTCCTGCGAGGCCGAGCACTTCCCGCGCACCGATCCCGTGGTGATCATGCTGGCCGTTCACGACGGCAAGTGTCTGCTGGGTCGTCAGGCGGCTTGGCCGGCCGGGATGTTCTCGGCCCTGGCCGGCTTCCTCGAGCCCGGCGAGACCATCGAGGAGGCCTGCGCCCGCGAACTGAAGGAGGAGGCGGGCCTGAACGCCACCGCCGTTCGCTACCACTCCAGCCAGCCCTGGCCGTGGCCATCCTCGCTGATGATGGGCCTGATGGCCGACGTCGACAGCGCCGAGGCCGCGCCGGACCAGACCGAGCTGGAAGAGGTGCGCTGGTTCACCAAGGAAGAAGCCGCCCAGCTGCTGAAGGGCGAGCTGGACGGGCTGTTCATGCCCCCGCCCCTGGCCATCGCGCACCAGCTGATCAAGAGCTGGGCGGAGGAAGGCTAAGCCACTTGCCCCCTCCGGGCCTGCGGCCCTCCTCCCCCGAAGGGGGAAGAGGAGTCACCATCCGCCCCCTCCGGGGGCGGACGACCTGCGGCGCAGGTCAGGTGGGGGCCAGCGGCGCTTGCCGATGGATCACCTAAACGGCGGCTCGTCGAACGCCCGGAGCTTGCGCGAGTGCAGGTTCGGGCCTTCGGCGTGCAGCAGCTTGCAGGCCATGATGCCGATCTGCAGATGCTGGCTGATCGCCCGCTCGTAGAAGGCGTTGGCCTGGCCGGGCAGCTTGATCTCGCCGTGCAGCGGCTTGTCCGACACGCACAGCAGCGTCCCGTACGGCACCCGGAAGCGATAGCCCTGGGCCGAAATCGTCGCCGACTCCATGTCGATGGCCACGGCCCGACTCTGGTTGAAGCGCAGGGCCGAGAGGCTGTGGCGCAGTTCCCAGTTGCGGTCGTCGGTGGTGACGACGGTGCCGGTGCGCAGGCGGCGCTTCAGCTGATCGCCGCTGTCGCCGCTGATCGCCTTGGACGCGTCGTAGAGGGCGCGCTGGACCTCGGCGATCGACGGCACCGGGATTTCCGGCGGCAGCACCGCGTCCAGCACGTGGTCGTCGCGCAGATAGGCGTGGGCCAGGACGTAGTCGCCGATGGTCTGGGTGTCGCGCAACCCCCCGCAGTGGCCGATCATCAGCCAGGCTTGCGGACGAAGAACGGCCAGGTGATCGCAGATCGTCTTGGCGTTGGACGGGCCGACGCCGATATTGACCAGCGTCACGCCCGAGCCGCCCGGCGCCATCAGGTGGTAGGCCGGCATCTGGTGCTTGCGCCAGGTCGACTCCGCCACCGCCAGTTCCGGATTGGCCGTGTTGGCGGTGATGGTCAGGCCGCCCGAGCACGACAGGGCCGTATAGGGGCTGTCGGGCGCCTTCAGTTGGTCGATGCCCCAGCGGACGAACTCATCGACATAGCGGTGGTAGTTCGTGAACAGGATGAACTGCTGCACGTCCTCGGCCGGGGCGCCTGTGTAATGCTTCAGGCGGGCCAGCGAGAAGTCGGTGCGCAGGCCGTCGAACAGCGACAGCGGGCGCGTCTCCTCCAGGGCCGGGTTCCAGACCCCGTCGGCGATCTCGTCGCCGATGAAGGCCAGGTCGGTCGTCGGGAAGAAGCGGGCGATGTCCTCGCTGCGCACGTCGGCCTGGTTCAGGTCGATCGTGGCGTCCAGCACGTAGGGGTACGGGATTTCCTGGCGCGAGCTCTCGACCTCGATCTCGACCTCGAAGTCGTCCATCAGCAGGGTCAACTGCTCGACCAGATAGTCGCGGAACTGGGCCGGCTTGGTTACGGTGGTCGAATAGACGCCGGGGCGGCTGACGCGGGCGTAGGAGCGGGCCAGCTTGGGCGGCAGGGCCTCGGGATCGTAGGTCAGGCGCAGCTCGGGATAGGCGAAGGTCCCGTCGAACCGCTGTTGCGGGTCGGGACGCGTTCCATGTTCCAGATAGGCCTTCAGGGCGGTCCGGAGGGCGCCCACGGCGCGCTCGTATTCGTCATTGAGCCGTTCGACGACGGCGATTGCTTTTTCTTGGTTTGACATGGGTCCTTATAGCGGCGTTTCGCGACATTGGCGAGACGTCGGTCCGTCAAAAAGAGAATGATTTATTACTTAGCGAGGCCGCCCGCCGGACGGCCCTCCTTCGCCGCAGGCTGAGCCTGTTTATCCGGCTTGGCGCGCGCCAAGCCGCGCCGAACGTCGCAAGGGCATGGACGAACCCGCGTTCGTCGGCCACAAGGGCTGAAATGCTCAAGGAACGAGCGGATAGCGGCGCGGGCGTCCCCGCGCGTCATTCCATCGTACTTCGAAGAACCAAAACAGGCCGTCGACGCCACATCCGCGGCGCCAGGGGGATACATGAACAAACGCTTCGCCTTTTTGATCGTCGCGGCCATGGTGCTGGGCGTCGCGGTCGGCTGGGGGTGCAACCAGTACCTCGACGCGGATCAGGCCAAGAAGGCCGCCGAGCTGGCCTCGCTGCTGCCCTATATTTTCCTGCGGCTGATCAAGATGATCATCGCGCCGCTGGTCTTCACCACCCTGGTGGCTGGCATCGCCCACATGGAGGACGCCGCCGCCGTCGGACGCGTCGGCGTCAAGGCCATCGGCTGGTTCCTGACCGCCTCGATCCTGTCGCTGCTGATCGGCATCGGCATGTTCCACCTGCTGGACCCCGCCCACGGCGTGGTGCTGAAGGAAGTGGCCGAAGCCGGCGCGCCGCCGTCGGCCGCCGGCGCCTTCACGGTGAAGAGCTTCATCGACCACCTGATCCCGGCCTCGCTGTTCGAGGCGATGTCGAAGAACGAGATCCTGCAAATCGTCGTCTTTTCGATCTTCGTCGGCACGGCTGTCGCCACCCTGGACGACAAGGCCCCGGCCGTCCTGCAGGTCACCGAGCAGGCGGCCTCGATCATGCTGAAGGTCACCGGCTTCGTGATGGCGCTGGCCCCGCTGGCCATCTTCGGCGCCCTGGTCAACACCGTCGCCAAGGAAGGCCTGTCGATCCTGGGCGTCTACGCGCGCTTCATCGGCTCGTTCTACGCCGGCCTGGGCGTGCTGTGGCTGCTGCTGTTCCTGGCCGCCTTTGCCTTCCTGGGCAAGCGGACTCTGAAGCTGTTCGGCTTCATCCGCACCCCGGTTCTTCTGGCCTTCTCGACCGCCAGCTCCGAGGCGGCCTATCCGCGCCTGCTGGACGGCCTGCCGACCGTGGGCGTGCGCCGCAAGATCGTCAGCTTCGTCCTGCCGCTGGGCTATTCGTTCAACCTCGACGGCTCGATGATGTATTGCACGTTCGCCACCCTGTTCATCACGGCGGTGCACGGCGTCCACCTTACCTTCGAGCAGCAGGCCTCGATGCTGCTGCTGCTGATGGTGACCTCCAAGGGCATGGCCGGCGTCCCCCGCGCCTCGCTGGTGGTGATCATGGCCACCCTGACCTATTTCGGCCTGCCGGAAGCCTGGATCGCGCTGGTCCTGGGCGTCGACCACCTGCTGGACATGGGCCGCAGCGCCACCAACGTCGTCGGCAACAGCGTCGCCGCCGCCGTGGTCGCTAAGTGGGAAGGCGAGCTCGACCCGATCGAGCCCGAGCCCGCCCCTCAAGCCTAAAGAGGGGCCTGAGCCCTTACCGCATAACGCCTTCGAGACAGCCCGCCTCCCACCCGGAGGCGGGCTTTTTCGTGTACAGTTTCAAATGTACAGTAAAAACTTGACAAGCTCCGGAAGAGGCCCAATCTCTTGATACGAGGGGCTTTTTAGGACGACGACGTCATGAGCAAGATCATCGCGCGCGCCGGGCTGATCGCGCTGGCCCTGGCGAGCCTAGCCGCCAGCGGCGCTTCGGCCCAGGGCGACGCCCAGGCCGCGACGGCTTCCAAGGCCATCAAGCCCGCCCGGCAGTGCTTCTACCTGTCCGACTGGCGGGGCTGGACCGCCCCCGACAAGAACACCCTGTACATGAAGGTGCGTGGCCGCGACGTCTATCGCGTCGACCTGGCCTACGGCTCCAACCAGCTGACCTGGCCGGGCACGCATCTGGTCTCGGTGGTGCGCGGTCCCGACAGCATCTGCCATCCGCTGGACCTGGATCTGCGGGTCGCGGACGACATGGGCTTCGCCATACCGATCCGCGCCAAGACCATCACCAAGCTGACTCCGGACGAGATCAAGGCGATCCCGAAGAAGTATCAGCCCTAACTGGCCGCGGCGTTCAGCAGGGCGACGATCATCGCATTGGCCGGCGTCGCGATCCCGTGCGCCGCGCCCTTACGGACGATGACGCCGTTGCGGGCGTCCAGCTCCATCGGCCGGCCGGCGGCGCGGTCGGCGTGCAGCGAGTTCATCGACTCGGGAACCTGGGCCCGATAGCCCGCGATCACCTGGTCGGGCAGGTCGTCGGAGAGGTCCGCGCCCTCGGCCCGGCCCACCGCCACGCACTCGCGGACCAGCGTCCGCATGACCTCCGCCGCGCCCTCGTCGTGGGCGACGATGGCGGTCTTCAGCACCAAGGCGTTGACCGCCCCGGCGCAGTTCAGGGCCAGCTTCTTCCAGGCCTGGGTCGTGAAATCGTCGACGACCAGCAGGTCGATCGGAGTGTGGGCGAACAGGGCCGCGAACGCCTCGCCGGCCGCGCCCGCCGGAACCTTGATCCAGCCGTTCAGCCGCTGCAGCACCCGCCCTGGCGCCGAGCGCTCGGCCGGAATGTCGACCACCGCCGGGACCAGGGCCTCGGCCGCGACCTTGCCCTCGAACGGGACGGTGTGCTCGACGCCGTTGCGCAGGATGGCGACGCGGGTCCCCGGCCCGACCAGCGCGGCCAGCCAAGCCATGGTCCCGTCGCTGTCATAGGTCTTGGTCGCCACCAGCACCCAATCGACGGCCTCCAGGCCCTCGGGCGAGGTCGCCACGCGCGGGCTGGCGGTGATCGGGCCTTCTGGCGTTTCGACCGCCAAGGTCTCGAACGGCGTGCGGACGCAGGCCGTCACCGCGTGGTCGGGGTTCTGGGCCAGCCAGGCGGCCACCGTGCCGCCCACGGCGCCCGGGCCAATCACCGCGATGCTGGTCATGCTGAAGCTCCCGACAGATTTGCGCCTGTCCTAGAACGCGTTCGCGACGGCTTCTAGCGCTTTCGCACACTGGCCTCGGGCGTGAAGAAGCTGCCCTGGAGGGGGATCGAGCACGGTGTCCGGCTCAGCCGCACCTCTCCTTGCCGATCCTTGGACTTGCGCCCGCCGCCGAACTTGATCGAGCAGTTGAGGACGCGGAAATAGTCGCCATCCGGCTGGGCGCCCCCAGGTTTCGGATCGCCGTAGGTTCGCCCCGACGGGCCCGCCGCGGCGACCGCGTCGTAATAGGCCCGCTTGCCCGGATCCATCGGCGCGTCGTAGCTGGGCGTCGTGGCGTCCAAGCGCCCGAAGCGCTCCTCGCAGGCTTCGCGCTCCTCCCGCGACCGGGACGCCGCCCGCGCGCAGCCGACGCCGGCGCGCAGCGCCGCCTGCAAACCGCCCGGCGCGACCGCCGGCGGCGCGGGGATTGTCGCGACACCCTCGGGAACGGGTGCGGCCGGTCGAGGCGCGTAGGCGGCCGCCTCTGGCGGTGACGCAGCCTCGGGGCGCGTCGTCGCCCGTCTGGCCAAACTCGACCGCGAAGGCCGTTCCGGCCTGGCGGGCCTCATCAACTCGACGGACATCAACGAGAGGTCAGGACCGTTCGCGTACAGGTTCGGCGCCTGGGGCCAGGCCAACCAGATCAGCACAGCCGCGTGCAGCGCCAGCGACAGCCCCGCGATCAGTCCCAGCCGCGCTCGTCGCGAGATCGCCATCCCACCGCCCCCAACCTCAGGCTGCGAGACTGCGCTTCGCGCTGTGTCCGAAGCGGGGCCGCACCAAGGCGACGGTCAGGCTTTCGGGACCGCGCCTGGACGGCCGAAACGACGAAGGGCGGGACCTCGCGGCCCCGCCCTTCACCTACGCCCCTTGAAGACGCGCCCTATTCCGCCGGCAGGTTCTCGCCGCGCTTGCTCAGCATGGTGTCGAAGCTGGACCACACGCCCTCGGCGCCGTGCCATTGGCCCTTGGTCGCGGCCTTGGAGTATTCGGTCGCCCGGGCCTCGAAGAAGTTGGCGTGCTCGACGCCCGACAGCAGCGACTGCAGCCAGGGCAGCGGGTTTTCCTTGATGCCGTACACTTCCGGCAGCTGCAGCTGGCGCAGGCGCCAGTCGGCGATGAAGCGGATGTACTGCTTGATGTCGTCCGGGGTCATGCCCTGGATCTCGCCGGCCTCGAAGGCCAGGTCGATGAAGTTGTCCTCCATGCCGACCACGGTCTTGCAGCAGTCGACGATATCGTCGGCCACGGCCTTGGTCACCGCGCCCGTCTCCTTGTTGAAGGCGTGGTACAGCTTGATGATGCCTTCGCAGTGCAGGCTCTCGTCGCGGATCGACCACGACACGATCTGGCCCATGCCCTTCATCTTGTTGAAGCGCGGGAAGTTCATCAGCATCGCGAACGAGGCGAACAGCTGCAGGCCTTCGGTGAAGCCGCCGAACATGGCCAGGGTGCGGGCGATGTCGGCGTTGGTCTCGACGCCGAACTTCTGCATGTAGTCATGCTTGTCGCGCATGGCCTGGTATTCCATGAACGCGCCGAATTCGCTCTCCGGCATGCCGATGGTTTCCAGAAGCAGCGCGTAGGCCGCGATATGGATGGTCTCCATATTGGCGAACGACGACAGCATCATCTTCACTTCGGTCGGTTTGAACACCCGGCCGTAGCGCTCCATGTAGTTGTCGGCCACTTCGATGTCCGACTGGGTGAAGAAGCGGAAGATCTGCGTCAGCAGGTTCCGTTCCTTGTCGTTCAGCTTGACGGCCCAGTCCTTGAGGTCCTCGCCCAGCGGCACCTCCTCGGGCATCCAGTGGACCTGCTGCTGCTTCTTCCAGAAGTCGTAGGCCCACGGATAGCGGAACGGCTTGTAGGCGCCGGACGGGGTCAGGAGGCCGGGCGTGGCGATCAGCTTGGCGGACATGGCGAACCCTGGAGGCGAGAATCGTGAGGCGGCGATAAGGTAGTCTCACCCTACCAAAGCCTTCGGGTTCATCTAGTGGTTCCGGTGTCGCAGCCACACAAGATGTTGTGAGTGCGTGTGGATAAGTCAGGAAGCTTGACCATGAATTCGTACCGGATTTTCAGCGCCCTGGGCTCGGGCGGCGTACCCGTCGAGGCCGCTATGTCCTTGATCGGCCTGCCCTATGAGGTGATCGAGGCGCCGACCTGGGAAGGCGAGGCGCAGCAGGCCAAGGTCGCGACGGTCAATCCGCTGAGGCAGATCCCGGCCTTGATCACCCCCGAAGGCGAGACGATCACCGAGAGCGCGGCCATCCTGATCTGGCTGGCCGACCGCCATCCGGAAGCGAAGCTCTCCCCCGCCCTCGACGCGCCCGAGCGGGCTCAGTTCCTGCGCTGGATGACCTTCCTCCCGGCCTCGATCTATTCGCTGTTCTGGGTGCGCGACGAGCCCGCGCGGCTGGGCGGCGATGATCCGGAGGTCCAGGCCAGGATCAAGGCGGCGACGGCCGAGCGGATCGTCGACTGCTGGGCGATGATGGAGAGCCAGGTTTCGCCGGGGCGGTACCTGCTGGGCGACACGCTGACGGTGCTGGACCTCTACGTCACCGTTCTCAGCCGCTGGGGGCCGAGACGCGTGCGGTTCTACGAGGCCGCGCCGCGGATGGCCGAGGTGGTCAAGCGGGTGGACGCCGATCCGAGGCTGGCCGAGTTCTGGGCGCGGCGGTTCCCGTTCTTTGACGGGTGGGAGCGGCTGGGGCAGCAGGGGTGAGGGAAATCACTTGAGCGCCTCGACACGATCTTCCCACACGACCATATTACTGGCAGGCGATTACACACACCCAATATCAGAACACCTCACATGCAATCATATTTTGGCTCAAAGAAAATTACAAAAAGCCCCGCTTCATCCCTGTACTTTCGAGTGAACGCTCCTTTGGGAATTTTTTTACCTTCACTGAGATTCTCAATGCCAAACATCACACTCGCATAGTAGCTTGATCTAAAAGCCTTCTTCAGTATGCGCCCGTGAACGTCAAAGAAGCTCAAAAAAGCAACCAATTCTTCCTGCCCCCATCGCGTCCGAATGTCGTATCGCGGCTCAGTCGTGATTCCATGGACGAGCAAGTTTCTATTCTTCAAAAATAGATCAATGTTATCCCTTAAAAGAGGCTCTATTACCCAAGCCTCCTCTATACTTTTTATCATATTTCCTAGAGTTTTTCGCCTCCACCCCATCTTTAAATCATTTATTGTTTCGTATTTTTCTTTTTGCCTCCTGGACAATCCTAGAATGAATGAGTTTGATATGTAAAATTCTATAAGCTGACACATCGCCAAGCACATACCGAGCATTGTTATGATGTGCTGAGTTCCACCGTCCCAAATATCCTCATCTTCATACTCCATGCCCGAAAGAAGGGGGTCCGACCTCAACGCGGCAACCGCAGCCATGCCGATGCGCCGAACTCTCGTTATACCGCATGGGTAAAAATCATCGACTTCATACACAAAATCTTCGATTAACATCTCCGCAGTTTTGTCAATTACTCTAAATTTTGCACCTAATTTTTCAAATAAATACTTTCCATAAACATATCCAGGCCATTTTCTGTCGGGATTATTCCGCAAATAATACCGACCAATACCATCTGGTATTTTGCAAATTCTCGTCGCAACGACCTCATCCGGATAAAATCCATTCATGTGGATTTCTACGCTACATGCGCTCCGGGAATTTCGAGCGACCACAAAGCAGTCTTCGAATCCGTCTGACTCCACCCAATACAGGTGCCACGACCTATTAGATTTTTTCTTAGGGCGCTCGCGGTGCATTTTGTTAGCCGGGCTCATTCATTCAATGCTCGCACATGATTGCCATCCGCTATCAAGTAACACTGCACTCCAAGGAGTTAGCCGCCACCCGACCTCGCAGGTCGGTGCGATCCTTTCATCTCTTGGAGGCTGCAGCGTGCAGGGCTGATCAGGTCAGTCAAGGACCGCTCTCCGAGCGGCCGCTGCGCGGCGGCGAAGCCGTCCTTGAGTGACCTGATCAGCCCTGCGATCGTCTCGCCGTGAGATGTAAGGAAGGCTCCATCCTGAAGATGGATCTTCACTCAAACTCGGGATGACGGAGCTAAGGCAGTCTCACCCCGCCTGCGCCGCCGCGAACACCGCCGCCTGATCGTCATAGGCGCGTTGGAAGGCCGGACGCGCCTCCGCCCGCGCGACATAGGCCGCCAGGTTCGGATAGTCTTCCAGCAGGCCGGAGCTGCCCAGCCGGCGCAGCACGCCGACCATCAGCAGATCGCCGGCGCTGAAGTCGCCGTCCAGCCAGTCGGCGTCGCCCAGGCGGTCGGAGAGTTGGCTCAGCCGTGTGCGGACCGCCTGTTCGAGGCCCGCGAGACGGTCGGCGAACCAGGGCTTGTCGCGTTCGAACATCGAGGCCATGCCGTGCTCGACGATCGGCGGCTGCATCGTGGCGTGGGCGGCGAACATCCAGGCGATCGCGCGGGCCCGGGCGTCCGGATCGGCCGGCAACAGGCCCGGATGGCGTTCGGCCAGGTGCAGCACGATGGCGCCCGACTCGAACAGGGCCAGGTCGCCGTCTTCGTAGGTGGGGATCTGGCCGAAGGGCTGGAGCGCCAGGTGCGCGGGCGCCTTCATCTCGGGAAAGGTCACCAGCCGCACGTCGTAGGGAACGCCGAGCTCTTCGAGCGCCCAGCGAACCTGCATGTCGCGCGCGAGGCCCCGGCCGCGGTCGGGGGAGGCTTTGAAGGCGGTGATGGTCGGGGTCATTTTCGGGTCTCCAGCCGCTTGATGTCCCCAGGACGAATGACCCAGGCGCGTCCCGACATTCGGCCGCAATTCTTTCCGAGGCGGAAGCCATCGGCGCCCAGATGAGTCCGTCCATCTTTACGCGGCGCCGCTTCCCCGCTAGAAGCCCCGGCGATGACGTTCCGCGCCACCACGATTATTACCCCGAAAACGACCCGCCTCGGCGGGGCGTGGTCGGGTGCGTGCGCGAACTAGCGAGCATCCCACCAGCCCCGCCGATGCGCGGGGCGGCTCTCACACTCAGAGACCTTCAGCTCCCGCGCCTCCGCACTTTTGAGGAGACGTAGACCCGTGAGCTTCAAGTTTTCCCGATCCAACCCGCCCCGCGTCGGCGTCGTCGGCGCCACCGGCCTCGTCGGCGGCATGATGCGCGAGCTGCTGGCCGAGCGGGACTTCCCGCTGACCGAGCTGCGCCTGTTCGCCTCGGCCCGCTCGGCCGGGACCAAGGTCGACTTCAAGGGCGCCGAGGTCGTGGTCGAGGACGCCTCCACCGCCGACTTCGCCGGCCTGGACATCGTGTTCTTCTCGGCCGGGGGCGGCACGTCGCTGGAGCTGGCCCCGCGCGCGGCGGCGGCGGGCGCGATCGTGATCGACAACTCCTCGGCCTGGCGCGGCGACCCCGACGTCCCGCTGGTGGTGGCCGAGGTCAATCCGCACGCCCTGGCCAACATCCCCAAGGGCATCGTCGCCAATCCCAACTGCACGACCATGGCCGCCATGCCGGTGCTGAAGCCCCTGCACGACCGCGCGGGCCTGAAGCGCCTGACCGTCAGCACCTACCAGGCCGCCTCGGGCGCCGGGGTCGCGGGCATCCAGGTGCTGGCCAGCCAGCTGAACGCCGGCCTGGACGGCGATCTGGAGGGCCTGGCCCGCTCGCCGGACGCCGCGCCCCTGCCCGCGCCGGTCAAGTGGGCGGTTCCCCTGGCCTACAATGTCGTGCCGCTGAACTACCGCGTGGTCGAGGACGGCTACACCGAGGAGGAGGTCAAGCTGCGCGACGAGAGCCGCAAGATCCTCGAGATCCCCGGCCTGCCGGTCAGCGGCACCTGCGTGCGCGTGCCGGTGTTCACCGGCCACTCGCTGTCGATCAACGCCGAGTTCGAGCGTCCGATCTCGGTGGCCGAGGCCACCGCCCTCTTGGCCACCGCGCCGGGCGTGGTGCTGGACGAGGTTCCCAACCCGCTGGCCGCGACGGGCCAGGATCCGGTGTTCGTCGGCCGCCTGCGGCCCGATCCGACCGTCGAGCACGGCCTGGCCCTGTTCGTGGTCGGCGACAACCTGCGCAAGGGCGCGGCGCTGAACGCGGTGCAGATCGCCGAGGTGATGCTGGACCGCTAAAACCTGTCATCCCGGCCAAGCGCGTAGCGCGCCGAGCCGGGACCGCGGCAAGCTCGGAGCTTTCTGCGGTCCCGGCTCTCCGCTTCGCTGCGGCCGGGATGACACGCCTATTTGCGTTTTGAAGTGGGCTCTCGCCCCATCGGCCAGTCCACATCCACCTCCGCCGCCAGGAAGTCGATGAACGCCCGCACCCGCGCCGGCAGCGGCCCGGCGTGGCCGACATAGACGGCGCTGATCGTCTCCAGGTCGCCGGCGTTGAAATCCTCCAGCACCGGGACCAGCCGGCCCGCCACGATATCGTCGGCGATGTGGAAGATCGACAGCCGGGTGATCCCCTGGCCGGCCATGGCCAGACGCGCCGCGCTCTCGCCGTCGCCGACCATGGCCCGGCCGTGGGCGGGATAGCAGACCCGCGCGCCGTCGATCATGAACGGCCACTCGTCGCAGTGACGGGCGAAGTTGAAGACCACCAAATCATGGGCGGCCAGGTCGTCCGGATGGGCCGGCGTCCCGCGCCGGGCCAGGTAGCCCGGCGAGGCGACCAGGGCCATGCGGCTGTCGCCCAGCTTCCTGGCCACCAGCTGGGAGGGCCGCAAGGGCCCGACGCGGATCGCCAGCTCCGCACGTTCGTCCAAGAGATCGATCACCTGGTCCGTCAGGGTGACATCGACCTGCACCTGCGGGTTCAGGTCCATGAACCGCGGAACCAGGGGCAGAAGATGATGCAGGCCGAACGGCACGTTGGAATTGATCCGCAGCCGGCCGCGCGGCACGGCGCAGGCGCTGACCGCGCGCTCGGCCTCGTCCAGATCGGCCAGCACCCGCAAGGCCCGTTCGTGGAAGGTCAGGCCCTCGGCGGTCAGCTGCAGCTTGCGGGTCGAGCGATTGACCAGCCGCGAGCCGAGCCGGGCCTCCAGCCGCGCCACCAGCTTGCTGACCGCCGACGGCGTCATCGACAGGGCCTTGGCGGCGGCCGTGAAGCCGCCCTCCTCCACCACGCGGGCGAAGACCTCCATCTCCCCCGACCGGTTGACGTCCGCCCGCGCCATGATGCCCTCAGATCACAAGTGAAGTTCCTGGCCGCAATCTAATTCATCGAACCGCGCGACGCCATCTGTCGGTCCGCACGCTTCAACGGAGGCCGCCATGCCCCTCGCCCTCTATGCCCTGACCGTCGGCGCCTTCGGCATCGGCGTCACCGAATTCATCATCATGGGCCTGCTGATGCAGGTCGCCGCCGACCTCGGCGTCTCGATCCCCACCGCCGGCCTCTTGATGACCGGCTACGCCCTGGGCGTCTTCGTCGGCGCGCCGATCCTGACCCTGGCCACCCGCCGGCTTCCGAGGAAGACGACCCTGCTGGTGCTGATGGCGATCTTCACGCTCGGCAACGTCCTGGCCGCCATCGCCCCGACCTATGCGGTCCTGATGGGCGCACGGCTGGTCACGGCCCTGGCTCACGGAACCTTCTTCGGGGTCGGCGCGCTGGTCGCCGTCTCCCTCGTCACGCCCGAGCGCAAGGCTTCGGCCATCTCGATCATGTTCACCGGCCTGACCCTGGCCACGCTGCTGGGGGTGCCGTTCGGCGCCTGGCTGGGCCTGGCGTTCGGCTGGCGGGCGGCGTTCTGGGCCGTGGCGGGCGTGGGCCTGCTGGCCTTCGCGGTGCTGGCCGCCCTGGTCCCCCGCGACCACGACAAGATCCAGCCCGCCCCGCTGCGCGAGGAGTTCGCCGTCCTGGCCCGCCCGCAGGTGCAGCTGGGCCTGGCCATGACCGTTCTGGGCTTCGGCGGCGTGTTCGCGGTCTTCACCTATATCCAGCCGATCCTGACCCAACTGGCCGGCTTCTCGAAGGAAGCGGTCTCGCCGATCCTGCTGGTGTTCGGCGCGGGCCTGGTGGCCGGCAACCTGGCGGGCGGCCGTTGGGCCGACAAGGGGCTGAACGCGGCCCTGGTCGGGACCCTGGTGCTGCTGACCCTGGTCATGGGCGCCTCGGCCTTCGCGTTCCACAGTCAGGTCGGAGCCGTGGTCGCCGCCTTCCTGCTGGGCGCGGCCGCCTTCGCCACCGTCTCGCCGCTGCAGATGCGGGTGCTGAGCCAGGCCGGCGGCGCGGGCCAGGGCCTGGCGTCCAGCCTGAACATCGCCGCCTTCAACCTCGGCAACGCGTTCGGCGCCTGGCTGGGCGGGGCGGTGATCGCCCACGGCCCGGGCCTGTCGGCCGTGCCCCTGATCGCCGCCGCCGTGCCGCTGTCGGCCCTGGCCCTGGCAATCCTCAGCCTCTCCCTCGAGCGCCGCGCGCGTCTCGCCCTCGCCTGATCACGGAGCACATCCATGGAATATCGCACGCTGGGCCGCTCCGGCCTGAAGGTCCCCGCCCTGAGCTTCGGCGCCGGCACGTTCGGCGGCCAGGGCCCGCTGTTCAGCGCCTGGGGCGACACCGACGTCGCCGGCGCCCGGCGGATGATCGACATCGCGCTCGACGCCGGCCTGACCCTGTTCGACACCGCCGACGTCTATTCGAACGGCGCGTCGGAAGAGATCCTGGGCGCCGCGCTGGAAGGCCGCCGCGACCAGGCATTGATCTCGACCAAACTGGGCCTTCCGATGGGCGATGGCCCACTGGACGCCGGCGCCGCGCGTCACCGGCTCGCGCGGGGCGTCGAAGCCGCCCTGAAGCGCCTGAGGACCGACCGCATCGACCTGCTGCAACTGCACGCCTTCGACGGGACGACGCCGGTCGAGGAGACCCTGGCCGCGCTGGACGACCTGGTCCGGGCCGGCAAGGTGCTCTATGTCGGCGCGTCCAACTTCGCCGGCTGGGAGCTGATGAAGTCCCTGGCCGCCGCCGATCGCCACGGCTGGCCGCGCTATGTCGCCCACCAGGCCTACTATTCGCTGGTCGGCCGCGACTACGAGTGGGAGCTGATGCCGCTGGGCGCGGACCAAGGCGTCGGGGCCATGGTCTGGAGTCCGCTGGGCTGGGGCCGCCTGACCGGCAAGATCCGCCGCGGCCAGCCGCCGCCGCAGACCAGCCGCCTGCACGAGACCGCCGACTTCGGTCCGCCCGTGGACCAGGAGCGGCTCTACCGCGTCGTCGAAGCCCTCGAGGAGGTCGCCGCCGAGACCGAGAAGACCGTCCCGCAGGTCGCCATCAACTGGCTGCTGCGGCGCCCGACCGTCTCCAGCGTCATCATCGGCGCGCGGACTGAGGACCAGCTGCGCCAGAACCTCGGCGCGGTCGGCTGGAGCCTGACCGCCGACCAGGTCGCGCGGCTGGACGCCGCCAGCGCGGTCACGCCGGCCTATCCCTACTACCCCTACTGGCGGGAAGGCGGCTTTCGGCAGGTCAATCCACCACTGGTCTAGACCTCGGAAACGGCCAAGTTTCCAGCTTCCCGCAAGATGCGGGCGGACGGCGGGCTTCCTATCTGCGAGAACCCGCCCGAAAGGTTTGGACAATGCCGCCCAGTCCCTCGACCGAGAGTCGCTCCGCCTACGCCGCCGGCATCGGTTGCTACGCGCTGTGGGGCTTTCTGCCGCTGTATTTCCACCTGCTGTCGAACCTGGGCGTCACCTCCTGGGAGATGATCGCCCACCGTTCGCTGTGGTCGGTGCTGTGGGCGGCCGGCCTCGTCTTGATCGCCAAGCAGGGCGGCCAGGTCGCGACGGTGCTGCGCCAGCCCAAGACCGTCGGGATCCTGGCGCTGTCGACCCTGGCGATCTTCAGCAACTGGACGATCTACGTCTTCGCCGTCAACGCCGGCCACGTGATCGAGGCCAGCCTCGGCTACTACATCAATCCGTTGATGAACATGGCGGCCGGGGCGCTGCTGTTCCGCGAGCGGATGTCGACCGAGGGCAAGGTCGCGATCGGCTTCGCCGTGGTCGGCGTGGCCATCCAGACCATCGCCCTGGGGCATCTGCCGATCGTCTCGCTGGGCCTGGCCCTGACGTTCTGCGCCTACGGCATCCTGCGCAAGCAGGTCAAGGCCGACGCCCAGACGGGCCTGTTCGTCGAATGCGCCTTCCTGGCCCTGCCCGGCCTGTTCTACGTACTGCACCTGCAGATGAGCGGCCAAGGTCACTTCGGGGCCGGCGCCGGGGTCACCGGGCTGCTGGCCCTGGCGGGGCCCGCCACCGTGGTTCCCTTGGCCCTGTTCGCCTGGTCGGCCCGTCGCCTGCCGCTGTCGGCCGTCGGCTTCCTGCAGTTCATCGCCCCGACCTTGCAGTTCCTGCTGGGCGTGGCGTTCGGCGAGCCGTTCACGCCGCTGCGGGCCCTGTCGTTCGTGTTCATCTGGCTGGGCGTCGCGGCCTTCGCCTATGGCGCGTGGAAGAAGACGCGAGTGCTGGCGCCCGCGACTTAAGGCGCTAGGGTCGTCGCATGACGACCCGACGCTCCGTCCTCGCCGCCGGCGCCGCGTTCGCCTTGGGCGGCGCCACGCCCGATCCCTATGGCGCGCTAGTCGGCGGAGACGGCAACCCGAGCGCGGCCCTGCCGGCCCTGGCCGGCGCCGCGTTCGATCGACGCGGTCCGCGGGTCCAGGTCGCGCGCGGCCAGGCCGACATCGCGACCGGCCGCGCCATGAGCGCCGCCTCGCCGGCGCGCATCGCCTCGATCTCGAAGCTGGTCGCGTCGATGGGCTTCATGACCCTGGTCGAGGGCGGCAAGGTCGGACTGGACGACGACGCCGGCGAGATTCTGGGCTTTGTCTTGCGCCATCCGCGCTTCCCACGGGCGCCGATCACGCCCCAGCGGCTGCTGTCCCATACCAGCGGCCTGCGCAACGGGCCCAGCTATCCCGTCGCCTTCGGCCGCCCGCTGAGCGCGGCCCTGACGCCCGGCGGCGTCCAGTGGGACGATGGCGCCTGGTTCGGGCCGGCCAGCGAGCCGCCCGGCGACTGGTTCGCCTATGCCGACGTCAACTACGCCCTCGTCGCCCAGTTGATCGAAGCCATCAGCGGCGAGCGGTTCGACCGGTTCATGGCCCGGGTCGTGTTCGCGCCCCTGGGCCTGTCGTGCGGCTACAATTGGAGCGGGGTTCCCCAGGCTGTCCGCGATCGCCGCGCCGTTCTCTATCGCAAGGCCCCGTCCGACGACGGCCCATGGGACCCCGAGGGCCCCTGGATCGCCCAGCTGGACGCCGCCGTTCCGCCCGCGCCGAAACCGGCCGTCCGCATCGCGCCCGAAGCGGCCAGCCGGAGTCTCGACAGCTACCGCCCCGGCGAGAACGGCTTCGTTTTCGGCCCGCAGGGCGGGCTGCGCGCCTCGGTCCTGGACCTGGCGGTCATCGGCCGCGTCCTGTTGGCCAAGGGCGCGCCGATCCTGAAGCCCGCGACCTTCGCCGCCATGACCACGCCGAGCTGGCGCTTCGATCCCAGGCGTCCGAATGGCGAGGGCTATGGCGGCCTGATCGCCGCCTATGGCCTGGGCGCACAGACCCTGACAGGCGGGTCCGGCGATAACATCTTCGATGGCTGCGCCGGCTGGATCGGCCACGCCGGCGACGCCTATGGCCTGACCTCCGGCCTCTGGGTCGATCCGATGACCGGACGCGGCGTCGCGTATCTGACCACCGGCCAGGCGGCGCCGCTGAAGGTCAACAAGGGTCGCTCGATGCTGACGCGGCAAGAGGAGCGGCTGGCCCGGCTCCTGGCCGAAGCGCTCTAGGCAGCCGCGCCGCGCCGGGCCATCGTCCCGCCATGACCAAAGCGCCGACTTCCCCCGACGAGACGATCTCGCCCGCGCGCGGCCGGCTGATCCTGGCGGCCACGGTGCTGGGCTCCAGCCTGGCCTTCATCGACGGCTCGGTCGTCAATGTCGCCCTGCCCGCCATCCGCGAGGCGCTGCGCGCGCGGCCCGAAGAGATCCAGTGGATCGTCAACGCCTACCTTCTGCTGCTGGGCTCGCTGGTGTTGATCGGCGGCTCGGCCGGCGACCGGTTCGGCCGGCGCAAGGTGTTCGCCCTGGGGGTGACGGTGTTCGCCACCGCGTCCCTGGCCTGCGCGCTCGCCCCGACCATCGCCCTGCTGATCGCCGCCCGCGCCCTGCAGGGCATCGCCGCCGCCTTCGTGGTGCCCGCCAGCCTGGCCATCCTGGGCGCGTCGTTCGACGAGAAGGCGCGCGGGCCGATGATCGGGGCCTGGGCCGGGTTCGGCGCGGTGACCGGCGCGTTCGGGCCGGTGCTGGGCGGCTGGCTGGTCGACGCGGTGTCGTGGCGCGCCATCTTCCTGATCAACCTGCCGATCGCCGCCGCCACCGTCTGGCTGACCTTGAAGGCCGTGCCCGAGAGCAAGGATCCCGACGTCGATCACCTGGACTGGCGCGGCGCGGTGCTGGCCGCCCTGGGCCTGGGCGCCTTGACCTGGGGCCTGACGGCGGCGGGGGCGCGCGGCTGGCAGAGTCCCGCCGTCTGGACCGCCTTGGTCGCCGGCGCGGCGATCCTGTTCGGCTTTGTCGTGCTGCAGGGCCGCGAGAAGCATCCGATGATGCCGCTATCGCTGTATCGCTCGACCACGTTCAGCGGCGCCAACCTGCTGACCCTGGCGCTGTATTTCGGCCTGACCGGGGCGATGTTCTTCCTGCCCTACGAGCTGATCGCGCATCACGGTTACAGCGCCGCCAAGGCCGGCGCGACCCTGCTGCCGATCTCGGCGGTGATGGGGACACTCTCCGGCGTCGCCGGCCGCGTCGCCAACAAGGTCGGGGCGCGGGCCATGCTGACCGGCGGCCCGATCGTCGCCGGAATCGGCTTCGCCCTGCTGGGCGCGCCATGGCTCGGTAGCGGCTTCTGGACCGGCGTCCTGCCGGGACTGCTGGTCCTGGCCCTGGGCATGACGATCAGCGTCGCGCCGCTGACCAGCACCGTGATGGCGGCCGTGCCCTCGAGCCATTCCGGCGTCGCCTCCGGGATCAACAACGCCGTCGCTCGGGTCGCCGGCCTACTGGCCGTGGCGGTGCTGGGTCTGGTCTATTTCGCGCCCGGCGGCGCGGGCTATCCGTGGGTGATGGGGATCAGCGCCGTGGCGGCGGTGGTCGCCGGTCTCGTCGGCCTGGCGACGATCAGAACCCCAGACCCTAAAACCGATGCGCCACGCCAAGAACCAGCTCCAGGTCCGGCGTCCGACGATTGAGCCCGACATAGGCCGAGGCGTCGAACTGCACGTCGCGCAGACTCCTGGGCGTCCAAGCCGCGGTCAGGTCGAAGCTGGCCTGGGTGACCCGGCCCGAGGGATCGTCGTCGACATCGACCCATAGCTCCGCGCCCAGGTTCACCAGTCCGACCGCGCGGCCGACCCCACCGGCCAGGGCGTAGCCGGCGTGGCGGCCCGCGCCGCTGGCGTTCGGCCGTGCGTCCAATTCGGGGGCGAGGCTCAACGACCAGTCGGCGTTCAGCGGGATCGCGACGGGCGCGATCACCCCGCCCTGCCAAGCGTCGTCGCCGATGCCGTTCGCGCCGGTCGGGGCGATGACGAACGGCTGAACGGCGACCGACAGGCCGTCGCCGGTCGGATTCTTCAACGACCACCGCAGGGCGAGCCCCAGGTCGCCGGCGCCGGAGACCGTCGAGGTCGCGCCGCCGGCCTTGGTTCTCACCCGCTCGCGCGCCGTCCAGGTCAACTGCCCCTCGACCGTCGAGGTCAGGCCCAGACGCAGCTCTAGCCCACCATACGAGACGTCGTCGACGGAACTCCCGCCGCCGCGGCTGAACGCGGCGTCGATCCCGGTCTCGGCCTGGAAGCGTCCGGCGTCCAGGACGCACGGCGGCGAGCCCTTGCCCGGCCGATCGGCGCAGAAGTCCCGGTCTTGAGCGTGGGCGGCGCCGGCGACAGCCAGGGCGGCGATGAAAACCGAGAGACCCGAAGCCTTCATTCCCGCCCCCTTCTTCAATTCTACATCGAGGCGTAAGCCGCCTCGATCAGGCGCACGGCGCGCGGGTCGCCGATCAACGCGTTGCCCTGCTTGTTCATCACGTACGAGCCCGACACGCCGCGCGTCGGATCTGCGAACGCGCACGAACCGCCCCAGCCGGAGTGGCCGAACGCCTCGGCGGTCGGACCGTAGAACATGTTCGGTTCATTGCGCATGAAGCCCGCGCCCCAGCTGATCACATAGGGCAGGACCAGATCCTGGCCGACGATGCGCTGGGTCGTGGCGGCCTTGATCCCGGCCGGGGTGATCAGCGAACGGCCGTCCAGGCCGCCGCCGCTGGCCAGGGCGCCCATCAGCCGGGCCAGGGCCGAGGCGGTGGCGTGGCCGTTGGCCGAGGGAATCTCGACCCGCCGCCATTCGGCCGCGCCCTTGCCGCCCGGCGAGGCCCACGGGGTCATGAAGGCGGCCTTCACCGCGGCGTTGATCTCGCCGAACGCTGGCAGGGCGGTCGGGCGCATCAGCTCGGCGACGCGGCCGTGCTCGCTGTCGGGCAGGCCGATCCAGATATCCAGGCCCAGGGGCCTGGCGATATCCTCGCGCAGCGCCGTTCCCATGGTCCGGCCGTCGACGCGGCGGAAGATCTCGCCGGCGATGTAGCCGAAGGTCAGAGGGTGGTAGCCGCTGGCCGAGCCGATCGGGAACAGAGGGGCCATGGCCGCCAGCTTGGCGCAGGTGGCGTCCCAGTCGAACCAGATGGCGGGGTCGGTCTCGTCCGGGAAGCCGGACAGCCCCGCCTGGTGCGACAGAGCCTGCTCGACCGTGACCGCCTGCTTGCCGGCCTGGGCGAATTCGGGCCAAACGTCGGCGACGGGCTGGTCGTAGGCCAGCCGGCCCTCGTCCACCAGCCGCGCGACCAGCAGGGCCGCCACGGCCTTGGTGGTCGAGAACAGGGCCGTCAGGGTGTCGGGGCCGAACGCGACCTCGCGCTTGCGATCGGCGAAGCCGCCCATCAGGTCGACGACGATCTCGCCGTCGATGGCGAAGGCGAAGCGGGCGCCCAGTTCGCCGTTGTTTTCGAAGTTCGCCTCGAACGCCTCGCGGACGCGGGCGAAGCGGTCGGGGCAGAGGCCGGTGATGTCCGTCATGGCTAGACCAAGCGCTCCCCTAAGCAAGCCGCTCGATGCGCACGGTCGGCGAGGTCTGCTTGATCCGCGCGCCCATGGCCACGATCGGCAGCTCCGGCGCGTTCCAGATGTTGGCGGCCGTGACCGTCTCGGCGACGCCGCCGACGGCGCGGGCCAGGCCGTACGAGAAGGTTTGCCCTTCCAGGATCGAGGCGGCGTAGAGCGCGGTCAGCAGGTCGCCGGTGCCGTTGGGCGAACGCTCGGACTTGGCGTGGGCGGCCAGCCAGGCTTCCTTCTTGTCGGCGAGCACGGCGCCGATCTCGGCCCCGCGCTGGACCGACGAAACCAGGGTCGTCTTGCCCAGCAGGCGGGCGGCCTTCATGGCCGAGACCGGATCGCGGGCGTCTGTCCCGGTCAGCTTTTGCAGCTCCCAGGAATTGCAGGCCACGACGTCGGCGCGGGGGATCAGGTCGGCGATGATCGCCTCCGCGGTGTCGGCCGGGATGTAGAGGCCCTTGCCGGCGTCGCCCATGGTCGGATCGACGATGACGACGGGCTTGCGCGTGGCCGCGCCCTGGCGGGGACTCTCGCGCACGGCGTCGATCACCCGCGCGGCGGCCCGGACCTGGGCGGCGGTGGCGAAGTAGCCGGTGATGACCAGGTCGACCAGGCCGAACAGGCCGTTGGCCTCGATGCCGTCCAGCATGCCCTCGAACACCTCGATCGGCACGGGCGCGCCGCCGGGCAGGCCCCAGCCGGGATGGCGGCCGTACAGCACGGTCGGCACGACCATCGAGTCGATGCGGAACTGCGCCAGGGCGGTGGCTTGGGCCGTCGCGCCCACCTGGCTGCCGGCGACGTGGCTGGAGATGATCAAGGCTAACGGCATGGCAAAGCGATTAGCCGAGCATTGCGGACTTGAATAGGGCGGTTTCGCGAGGGAGCCGAAAAGAGAAAGGCCCACCGTCGCCGGCGGGCCTTTCCTTTGAAAAATCAGACAATTCCGTAACGGAAACGTCGCTCTTTATAGCGACGCGGCCGACAGGAACCTAGTAGCGGTAGTGGTCCGGCTTGAACGGGCCGGCTTCCGGCACGCCGATGTAGTCGGCCTGGTCCTTGCGCAGGGTGGTCAGCTTCGCGCCCAGCTTTTCCAGGTGCAGGAAGGCGACCTTTTCGTCCAGGTGCTTGGGCAGGGTGTAGACCTGGTTCTCGTACTTGGCCTTGTTGGTCCACAGCTCGATCTGGGCCAGGGTCTGGTTGGTGAACGAGGCCGACATCACGAACGAGGGGTGGCCCGTGGCGTTGCCCAGGTTCACCAGGCGGCCTTCCGACAGCACGATCAGCTTCTTGCCGTCCGGGAATTCCACGTGGTGGACCTGCGGCTTGATCTCGTCCCACTTGAAGTTGCGCAGGCCGGCGATCTGAATTTCGGAGTCGAAGTGGCCGATGTTGCAGACGATGGCGTTGTTTTTCATCTTCCGCATGTCTTCGACGGTGATGACGTCCTTGTTGCCCGTCGCCGTCACGAAGATGTCGGCCTTGTCGGCGACGTCGTTCAGGGTCTGGACCTCGTAGCCTTCCATCGCCGCCTGCAAGGCGCAGATCGGGTCGACCTCGGTGACGATCACGCGGGCGCCGCCTTGGCGCAGCGAGGCGGCCGAGCCCTTGCCCACGTCGCCGTAGCCGCAGACCACCGCGACCTTACCCGACAGCATGACGTCGGTGCCGCGACGGATCGCGTCGACCAGCGATTCCCGGCAGCCATAGAGGTTGTCGAACTTCGACTTGGTGACGCTGTCGTTGACGTTGATGGCCGGGAACGGCAGTTCGCCCTTCTGGGCCATCTGGTACAGGCGGTGGACGCCCGTGGTGGTCTCTTCCGAGACGCCCGTGATGGCCGCGCGGATGGCCGAGTAGAAGCCCGGCTTCTCGGCCAGGTACTTCTTCATCACCGCGTAGAGGGCTTCTTCTTCCTCGTTCTGCGGATTGTTCAGGATCGAGGGATCCTTCTCGGCCTTCGGGCCCAGCACGCAGAGCAGGGTGGCGTCGCCGCCGTCGTCCAGGATCAGGTTCGGATAGCCGCCATCGTGCCACTCGAAGATCTTGTGGGCGTATTCCCAGTACTCGACCAGGTTCTCGCCCTTGAAGGCGAAGACCGGGATGTTGGCGGCGGCGATGGCGGCCGCGGCGTGGTCCTGGGTCGAGAAGATGTTGCACGAGGCCCAGCGGACCTCGGCGCCCAGCGCCGTCAGCGTCTCGATCAGCACGGCGGTCTGGATGGTCATGTGCAGGCTGCCGGCGATGCGGGCGCCCTTGAGGATCTGTTGCGGACCGTATTCGGCGCGCGTGGCCATCAGGCCCGGCATCTCGGTCTCGGCGATGGCGATTTCCTTGCGGCCGTAATCGGCGAGCGAGATGTCCTTGACGATGTAGTCGGCCACGGTCGGCTCCTGCGGTCGGTGTGTCGTGAAAATGAATTGTCTTGGGGCCGGCTTATACAGGGCCGAGCCCTTCCGAGCAATTAACGCATAAAGATATCTTTATGTCCGATGCCCTAGCGGGCGCGGAACATCGTGACCCAGAAGTCCCGCGGCAGTCCCCGACAGATCTGTAGCTCGCTGCGCTCGACCAGGACGAAACCCTTGCCGGTCCAGGCGTGGGTCGTCGACTCGCCGCAGTCGGCCACGCCCCGGGCCTTGGCGTAGGCATAGAGCTTCTGGGCGGCGGTGTCGTAAACGGCGTTGGTCGCCATGGCGCGCGCGTTGGCGTCGCCTTTGCCGCCAAGGTCGGCTAGGCGGACATGGCCGCCCCGTTCGTCGGTCAGCACCAGGGCCGAGGCGATCTGATAGGCGCCGACCCAGCAGGGGACGACCCACAGCACCACGCCGCGCGACAGCCGGTACGCGGTCGGGATCTCCGGCGTATCGACCTGACAGTCGAGCGCCTTGATCCGCGCCCTCACGGCGGCGGGCGGCGTATCGGCCAGGCCGGCCTGGCTCACCGGCTTGGCGGCGCGGATCACCGGCGCCAGAGGCGGCGCGGGCACGGCCGAGGCCGGGGCTGGCCCTCTGGCGACAAGCGCGGTGACCCCGCCGGCCCGCTTCTGGCGGTCGTCGATCCAGCGTAGGGCGGCCGAGGCGCCGGCCAGCGATATGGTGACGACCGTCCGCTCGCCCGCCTTCGCCTCCAGGGCCTTACCGCGCACGATCGCCGCCAGCAGGGCCGGCGTCTGGGCCTCGGAAATTCGCCAGCCGCGATCGTCGTCTTCCGCGCCCTCGGGCGGCTGGGTACGCGCCACGATCTCGCCGTCCACCGCCAGGGCCAGCGGCCCGGAGACCCCCTTGGCCAAATCGGCCGAGATGTTCAGGTCCAGTTCGGCGGCCGCGTCGGCTTGGGCCTCGCGGCGCAGGCGCAGGACGACGCCATACTGATCGCCCGACGGGAAGCCATAGCCCGTGCAGGCCCGAACGTTGTCGCAGGTGACCCACCAGTCGCCATAGACCACATCGGCCCGAGCCGGCGCGGCGATCGCCAGCAGCGCGGCGACGAGAACCGCGACCGGCCGGAGCATCCTAGAATCCCAACTCCGGCTGCATCGCGCCGGGCTGCTGGGTCTCGGGCAGGTGGCAAGTGAAGGTCGAGCCGGCGCCCGGCTCGCTTTCCAGCGCCACCCAGCCGCCGTGCAGCTCGACCAGCGCCTTGACCAGGGCCAGGCCCAGGCCAGGACCGCCCCGGTCGCGGCCGACGAAGCGGTCGAAGATGTGGGCCTGGACGTGGAACGGCACGCCCCGGCCGGTGTCGGAGACGTCCAGGCGCACCTCGCCCAGGGCGCGGCGGGCCTGCAGGGTGACGCGGCCGCCGGGCGGGGTCTGGCGCAAGGCGTTCTCGACCAGGTGGTCCAGGGTCTGGGCCAGGCGCTTGCCGTCGCCGCGGATCAGGCCGACATCTTCCTCGCACTCGACGGCCAGGGTCACCGCGCCCAGTTGGGCGTCCTTCAGAGCGCGCTCCTGGGCGTTCAGCAGCAGGTCGGCGACCCGGATGTCCTCGATCTCCAGCGCCATCTCGCCGGCGTCGATCTGGGCCATGTCCAGCACGTCGTCGATCGAGCGCGCCAGCTGGGTCGCCGCGGCGCGGACGGCGGCCACGTGGTTGCGGCCGCGCTCGGAGATGCCGTCGGCCCGCTCCAGCAGTTCGGAATAGCCGATGATCGTCGTCAGCGGCGTGCGCAGCTCGTAACTGACGTTGCCGACGAAGTCGCGCTTCAGCCGCTCGGCCTCGGCCAGGGCCGCCGAACGATCCGCGAGCGCGCTCTGCAGGTCGCGGGTGTCGGTGACGTCGGCGAAGGCGATCAGGGTCGCGCCGTCGGGCAGCGGCCGGCTCTGATAGACGACGATGCGGTCGTCGGAGGTCCGGACCTCGCCCGAGGTCGGGGCGCGCATCTGCGGATCGGGATCAGCCACCCGCCCCTTCAGCTCACGCCAGAAGGCCAGGTCGTGGAGGCGCGGCACGCACAGCTCGACCACGCCCTCGAAGTCGCCGGCCGCTTCCAGGGTATGGGGCGAGACGTTCCAGAAGGTTTCGAACGCCTCGTTGTGCAGGCGCAGACGGCCGTCCGAGCCGAACACGGCGACGGCGTCGTTCAGCTTGTCCAGCGTGGCCTGCTGCACTTGGATCAGGGCGTTGTACTGGGCCTTCAGCTTCAGCTCGCCGGTGATGTCGGAATAGATCAGCAGCATGCCGCCCAGCGGGTGGGGCTGGCGCACGACCTTCAAGGTCCGGCCGTCGGGCAGGTGCCAGAGGTCGTCGGCCTGCGGGCTCAGGTCCTCGTAGCGGGCCAACTCGGCCGCCTTCCAGCCGGCATAGTCGATGGTCTCGGGCAGGCGGCGGCGCTGGCGCAGGCGGTCCAGCACCTCGCCGTGGGTCGGCCGCTCGTCCAGCCAGGCCCGCTCCAGGCCCCACAGTTCGGCGAAGGCGGTATTGTGATACGACAGGCGCCGCGTCTGGCTGAAGATCGCCACCGCCTCGGCGATGTGGTTCAGCGTCTCGTCGTGGGCCTCGACGTGCTTCCTGAAGGCGTCGCGGACGTCCTCGATCTCGGTGACGTCGGCGCAGAACACGCCTACCCCGCCGCCGTCCAGCGGCTGGGCCGACAGGCGGAACGCCCGGCGGCGGCCTTCCAGATTGATCCAGCGCAGGGCCTCGCGGCGCTCACCCGTCTCCGCCGCCTCGACGACCAGGGCGTCGGCGGCGCGGTCGAAGCTCTTGCCGGCCAGGGCCGCGGCCGTGGACGCGGTCGCCCCGACGGCGCGGATGAAGGCCTCATTGCCCCAGACCGCCTGGCCGTCGGCCCCGGCCACCCAGGCCGGCTCGACGACGCTGTCGATAAGAGCCGCGAAACGGGCCGCCGACGGCAGGCCGGAGTCTTCGCCGGTGACGGCGGACATCCGCAGCCAGGCCAGCGCCCCGGCCGCGCGGCCCTCGACCGACACCGAGCCGTTCGGGCCGCGGGTCTCGAAGACGCACGCGTCGCCGCGTTCGAACAGGGCGGTGAGTTTCTGCGCGTGATCGGGGTCGGCCTGGCCCAGCGCGGCGACCACCGCGTTGACCTCGGCCGCGACGCCCAGGGCCTGGGCGCAAGCCGCCAGGCTCTCGACGCCCGAGACCAGGCCGGCCTGGCCGCCCTCGACCTCGATCACGGCGGTGTCGAAGGCCTCGGCCCACGCCTGGACGCCGGACGCCCCGCCCGCTTGCTGAGCGAGGCGCGCCTTGAGCGCGGCGATGCGGGCCTCGAAGCTCCGGCGCTGGCCCAGCGACCACAGCGTGACGCAAATGGCGAGACAAACCGCGCCGGCCGCCGCCGCGAGGATCAGGTCATACGAAGTCATCAGGCGCGTCGCTTACCCCAGCGGGTCGTCGAATCAGAATCCCAGATTAGTCCGGCCATGACCAGAGCGCGATCAGGGCCACGTGAGGCGCTCTGTCGCTATTTCCCCGAAAGGCCGGATGGCGCCCGCCTCCAATCGCTCTATTTGGAGGGTCATGACCTGGTCCGACCGCCTCGCCCCGTCGCTCGACGACTTCGCCGTCCTGGCCAAACAGGCCTTCGACGCCCTGCCGGCCGACTTCCGCGCCCTGTCCGGCGAGGTGGTGATCCGGGTCGACGACTTCCCGTCCGAGGAGGTGCTGGACAGCCTGGGGATCGAGGACCCGTTCGAGCTGACCGGCCTCTATCAGGGCGTCGATCTGGGCCGCCGCTCGGTGCTGGACTACGGGACCGAGCCGTCGCGAGTGTTCCTGTACCGCCGCCCGATCCTCGACGAATGGGCCGAGCGCGGCGATGTCAGCCTCGGCGACCTGATCGCCCACGTGCTGGTCCACGAGATCGGCCACCATTTCGGCCTGTCGGACGACGACATCCACCGCATCGAGGACGACGCATGACCTTGTTCGACACCGAAGCCTGGCGTGAGCGGATGGACGAGCGCTGGTTCGAGAGCGGCGCGGCCATGGCCGAGAAGGGCGACGTCGACCTGGTTTCGATCGAGGACGAGAAGGTGACCGCCCACGTCACCGGCAGCGTCGGCGACCTCTATGTCGTGGAGCTGCGCGCCCCGGCCGGCGAGGGCTCGTGCACTTGCCCCGGCTTCGAGAAGTTCGGAGCCTGCAAGCACCAGGCGGCCGTGGTGACCGCCGCCAACGCCGGCGACCTCGCCAAGGTCCGGGACCGCATGGCCCGCCTGCGCGACGGCTTGGCTCTAGACAGCCGCGAGGCGCTGGTCGAGCGGCTGGTGGAACTAGCCCGCGTGCAGCCGGCGGTGCTGGCGGCGCTGGAGGGGCGCTAGAGGAAGTCGTCGATCGCGGCCCGCTTCTTCTTCGGCTTCGGCCGCTCCCACATCACGCCGGGATAGCCCTTCAGCGGGACCAGCTTGCCGCCGGCATAGGCCCAGTCGGGCGCTTGATCGAGCGAGGTGTGATAGCGCGCCTCGCGACCGGTGCGGGTGGTGAACAGGGCGCGCGGCAGGTTGATCATGGTCGCCGCCCGCTTTCGCTCCATGAACAGCGGCGTCCCGCAGCGGGCGCAGAAGCCGCGGGTCGTGCCTTCGTGCTCGTAGCGGGTGACAACCTCTTCGCCGTCCAGGAACCGGAAGCGGCTGCGATAGCTGCCAACATAGGTGACATAGGCGCAGCCCTGGGCGCGGCGGGCCTGCGCCGAGTGGTCGTGGAACGCCCACCGCGCCGGCACGCCGATCGCGATCCGCACCGCCCCGCAGGCGCAGGCCCCTTCGGCTTCCTCGGCGGGCGGTTTCAGGGTTTTGGGCATCGACGGCTCCGGCGGCTGGTCGTTTCCGAATAAACCTCATTGCTGCCAGATCTGACAGGAGCCGGCCTTGACCGCGCGCCCTCCGCCCGGCCTGCTGGCGGTCGAGGGAGATCCGCCATGGCGTCTTGGTACGAGCGCAACATCCTGCCCAAGCTGCTGTGCTGCGCCTGTGGCGCGCCGGCGTTCCGCGAGCAGCGCGAGAAGCTCGTGCCTCGCGCCGAGGGCCGGGTGCTGGAGCTGGGCGTCGGCGGCGGCCTGAACCTGGCCTTCTACGATCCTGCCAGGGCGATCAGCGTGACCGGCGTCGATCCGCACCCCGAGCTGCGGGCCATCGCCGAGGCCGCCCCGCGTCCCGAGGGCTTGGCGGTCGAGATCAAGGCGGGCGAGGCCGAGAACCTGCCGTTCGACGCCGCCAGCTTCGACACTGTCCTGTGCACCTTCACTCTGTGCTCGGTCCATACGCCGTCGGCCGTGCTGTCCGAGGCGCGGCGGGTGCTGAAGCCCGGCGGCCGGTTCCTGTTCTGCGAGCACGGCCTGTCGCCCGACGCCAGCGTGTCGCGCTGGCAGCGCCGGATCGAGCCGGTCTGGAAGCGGATCGCCGGCGGCTGCCATCTGACCCGCCCCGTCACCGCAGCCATCGAAGCGGCCGGTTTCCGGCTGGACGAGGTTCGCCGCTTCTATTTCGACAAGACCCCGCGCCCCTTGGGCTGGTGCGAACAGGGCGTGGCGAGCCCGGCCTAGAGGGCGGCCAGCACGCGTTCCACCCAAGCCGGCACGACCTCGCCCGCCGGGCCATAGAGCTTTTCGTCGAACACATAGGCGTTGGCCGAGGGCTCTAGATTGATCTCGCAGGTGGCGATTCCCATCGCCCGCGCTTCGGCGACGAAGCCGGCGGCCGGATAGACCGAGCCCGAAGTGCCGATCGCGACGAAGAGGTCGGCTTCGGACAACGCGTCCTCGATCTCGTCCATGAACAGCGGCGTTTCGCCGAACCAGACGACGTGCGGTCGCGCCCCGCCGGTGCGGCCGCAGGCCTCGCACGCGGTCTCGGCGATCAGCGGGCCGACATCGGGCCGCAGGGCCTGGCAATGGGCGCAGCGGGTCACGGCCAGCTCGCCGTGCATGTGGATCACGCGCTTTGAACCCGCCTTCTCGTGCAGGTCGTCGACATTCTGGGTGCAAAGGAAGAGGTCGTCGCCGCGCGCCGCCAGCTCGACCGCCAGTCGGGCCAGGGCGAAGTGGGCCGCGTTCGGCGCGGCGCCGGCCAGGTTGGCGCGGCGGGCGTTGTAGAACGCGCGGACCTTGGCCGGATCCTTCGCGAACCCCTCCGGCGTGGCGACCTCGGCGAGGTCGTACTTCGTCCACACGCCGTCCTTGTCGCGGAACGTGCCCAGGCCGCTCTCGGCGGAAATCCCGGCCCCCGTCAGCACGAAAATCTTCATTCCGCCTCCAGACCGAGCGCCAGCGCAAACCTGACGCTGCCGTCACTTTTCATTTGACCGCTCCGCCTACTTGAGTTGACAGTGTTCAGATAGCCGGAGGAACGCGCAAGACGCCCCGGCCGATGGACGTCACCGGCCGATAGGGAGCGCCGACATGACCGACCAAGTCACCAAAGACCGGAACATCACCAAGGACGCCATGTACGACGCGGTCGCGCCGGACGACTTCGAGTCGATGCTCGAACTCGACCGCTACGGCGCCCGCTCCAGCGCCTTCGACAAGATCATTTCCGCGACCCACGACCACTTCTGGGATCCGCTGGACAAGGCCTATATCGACTTCGACGTGCCGTTCGACATGGAGAACCAGGCCCTGGTGCCCGAGGATCTCGTGATCGCCCTGTCGACCGACTACGTCTCCGATCACCTGAGCGACCCCAAGCAGCGCATCCGCTTCATCAACCAGTCGGTGCTGCGCAGCTTCTCGTCGATCCTGCATGGCGAGCAGGGCGCGCTGAACCTGTCGGCCAGCCTGTGCCACGTGCTGAAGGACCAGGGCGCGCAGGAATACGCCGCCAACCAGACCCGCGAAGAAGCCCGCCACGTCACGGCCTTCGCCAAGTATATCAAAGCCCGCTGGGGCAAGCCGGTCGAATGCGGCCCGGCCCTGAAGACCCTGCTGGTCGAGATCATCGGCGCGCCCGAGGTCTACAAGAAGATCATCGGCATGCAGATGCTGGTCGAAGGCCTGGCCATGGGCGCCTTCGCCACCTTCTTCAACAAGATCAACGACCCGGTCGGCAAGAAGCTGCTGCAGCTGGTGATGACCGACGAGGCCTTCCACCACAAGTTCGGGAAGATCTGGGCCGACCGCACCGTGCCCAAGCTGACCCCCGAGGAGCACGCGATCATCGAGGACTGGGCGGCGCACTGCTTCCAGACCCTGCTGTTCAACCTGGTCTCGCCGCATCAGCAGCTGGACCTCTACCGCGAGTTCGGCCTGGATCCGGACAAGGTGGTCGAGGAGTACGGGAAGATCATGACCGACGACCTGCGTCGGGAGAACATGAAGGAGCAGACCAACATCTTCCGGGTGCTGGTCAAGACGCTGCTCAACGCCGGCATCATCACCGACCGCACCCGCGCCTTCTACGCCATGTACGTCGACATCGACGAGCTGAAGGCCGAGGGCGACCGGATGGTCGGCGACGACATCGCCGAGGAGGGCATCCGCCACCTGCAGGCCATCAATTTCAAGAACCGCCCCACGGCCGCGATCGAGATCGCGGCCGAGTAAGCAAGACGTTCGGCGCGATCAATATCGCGGCCGAATAAGCCACGCGTTCCACACTATCGGCCGCCCCGCTGGAACCCGGCGGGGCGGTTCGCGTTTCGGCCAACCTGTAGCAAGGTGGCCCTATGCGCCCGATCAAGACCACCGCCGTCGTCGTTCTGGCCAGCGTCCTGGCCGCGGGGGCCGGCCTGGGCGTCGCCTGGGCCGCCGCCAAGCCGCCCGCCAAGCCGGTCCCGGCCGACTTCTATTCCGGCCGCTGGTACGAGATCGCCCGCACGCCCAACGCGGGGCAGCGCAACTGCGAAGCCCCGACCACGGACTTCACCGCCGAGGGGAGTAATTTCAAGGTCCGCCAGGTCTGCCACCGGGGCTCGCCGATGGGCGAGGCGAAGGTCTTCACCACCACCGGCAAGATCATCGACGGCAGCCAGAACACCCGCTTCACCATGAGTTTCCTGGGCGGACTGAGGAAGCAGGAGTACTGGGTGCTGGACTGCGCCAACGACCACAGCTGGGCGATCATGGGCACGCCGGGCGGCAACTTCGTCTGGCTGATCGCGCGCAAGCCCGACATGCCCGCCTCGACCAAGGCCGTCGCGATCGAACGGGTGAAGGCGTTGGGCTACCAGAAGCTGGAATATCCGGAGCATCCGCCCGCATGAAGCCACTGCTCGCCACGTTCGCCGCACTGGCCCTGACCGCCTGCGTCGCCGGCCCTGTCGGCAATCCCAACCCGCCCCAGCCGGCCAAGGCCGTCGACCTCGATCGCTACGTCGGTCGCTGGTACGAGGTCGCCCGCTACGACATGCGGTTCGAAAAAGGCTGCGAAGGTGTCACCGCCGAATATTCCCAGCGTCCGGACGGTCTGATCCGGGTGGTCAACACCTGCCGCCAGGGCGCCGTCGATGGTCCGGTCAAGGTCAGCGAGGGCAAGGCCAAGGTCGCCGACGCCTCGACCAACGCCAAGCTCAAGGTCAGCTTCTTCGGTCCGTTCTTCGGCGACTACTGGGTCTTGGACCACGCCGACGACTACAGCTGGTCGATCGTCGGCGAGGGCTCGGGGCGGTATCTGTGGCTACTGTCGCGCCAGGTTCCGACCCAGGCCGACCGCGCGGCCCTGACGGCCCGGGCCAGGGCGCTGGGCTATGACGTGAGCCTGCTGCGTCCGACGAAGCAGCCGGCGCCCTAACGGGAAGTTCCTCGCAAAAAGCGGCTCGAGCCCGCGACATAGGCGGGCCGAGTCCGCCTGAGAGGCCTGGCTCGGCACGCTCGGAGATCCGGCCCGAACGTCGGAATGGCGCTCGGAAGTTGCGCGACCATTCCAGACACCGTTCGGCTTGGGAGGCCGATCTCGCGGAGCCGTCGCCGTCGCCGCCCTCTTGTTTCGCGAACAAAGCTGGAACATGATCGCCCCGATGGACGTGATCATCCAGCTGCAGCCCTCCCGACCGGAGACCACCCTGGCCGTGACGCGGGGCGCCGCGCGGCTGCTTGTCGATCTGGGCTACGCGCCGCTGGCCGAGGTGACCCTGCCCAACGGGCGGCGGGCCGACCTGATGGCGCTGGGCCCCAAGGGCGACGTACTAATCGTCGAGGTGAAGTCAGGGCTGGAGGACTTCCGGGTCGACCGGAAGTGGGGCGAATACGCGCCCTATTGCGACGCCTTCTACTTCGCCGTCGCGCCGCACTTCCCAGAGGGCGTCTTGCCGGACGAGCCGGGCCTGGTCGTCGCCGACGGCTTCGGCGGCGCGGTCGTGCGCGAGGCGCCGCTCACCCCTCTGGCGCCGGCGCGACGCAAGGCGCTGACACTGGCGTTCGCGCGCCTCGCGGCCTTGCGGGCCGCGGGCGTGCAAGCCGAGCGCCTGAATATCTAGCTAATCCAGTTATTTACTAGTCGAGATTGCGGGCGATCAGGAAGCCGACGCCAAGGCCGATCGCGAAGGCGCCGACGGCGACGCCCAGCGGATGCTCCTCGGCGGCGTGATGCGCGACCTTGGCCTTTTCCGCGGTCCAGGCGGCGCCGACCTTGGCCTTTTCGCTGGCTGCTTTGGCCTTCTCGGTCGCGAAGGTGCGGGTCTGCTGGGCCACTTCGGTGGCGGTCTCGCGGGCGGACTTCACGGCCTTGCTGACCGCTTCCTTGGCTTGCTTGGTCTTCTCGGCGGCCACGGACTTGACGCCGTCGGTGGCGGCCTGGGGGTCGGAGGGAGTGAAGCTGCTGATGTCGGTCATGGGGGAGGCTCCTCGGCTTGACCCGGTACCAACTCATCCGCGGCCGTTTAGTTCTCCCGCACCACCTTCAAAACCGCCTCGCCATAGCGATCGAGCTTGCCCTGGCCGACGCCGCCGGCCTTGCCCAAGGCCGCCAGACCTGCCGGCCGCGCGGCGGCGATCTCGGCCAGGGTGGCGTCGTGGAAGATGACATAGGGCGGCACGTGCTGAAGCTGCGCCTGCTCCTTGCGCCACGATCGCAGAGCCTCGAACAGCACCTGGTTCTCGGCGGGAATGGTCAGAGCGCGGCCCTCGCGGCGCTTTCGGGCCCCCGCGGCGCGGCCGGTCTCGGGCGTCTCGGCCATCTGACGCAGGGCGACCCGCCGCTCGCCGCGATAGACCTGGCGCACGCCCTCGACGTCGCCCAGGCCGATCAGCGGCCGGCCGTCGTTGGGATCCTCGCGCAGCAGGCCCTCGAAGATCAGGGTGTCGAACAGGTCGCGCCAGACCGGCTGGCTAAACTCGCGGCCGATGCCGAAGGTCGGCAGCTGGGCTTCCTGGGGCGTGACGTCCTTGGTCTTGCCCAGCAGGTGCTCGATCAGCCGCCCGCGCCCGAAACGGCCGCCCATGCGGTGGACGGCCGACAGGGCCTTCTGGGCCGCCTCGGTGGCGTCGATCCCGGTCGGCGGCGAGACGCAGACGTCGCACACGCCGCAGCGGGCCACGCCCTCCTCGCCGAAATAGCGGCGGACGGCGGCGGCGCGGCAGGTGACGCCTTCCAGCATCGCGTAGAACTGGCGCAGCTTGCGGTTCTGCGCCTGCTTGACCTCGTCGGGCGCGTCCTTGGTCTCGATCCGCCGCCCGGCCCAGGCCATGTCGGCCGAACCGTAGAGGGTGATGCCCTCGGCCGGCTGGCCGTCGCGGCCGGCGCGGCCGACCTCCTGCCAATAGGCTTCGATGGCGGCCGGCGGGTCGGCGTGGATCACGAAGCGCACGTCGGGCTTGTCGACGCCCATGCCGAACGCGATCGTCGCCACCATCACTGCGGCGTCGGCCTCCAGGAAATCCTCCAGCCGGCGGGCGCGGACGGCCTTGTCGAGCCCGGCGTGATAGGCCAGGGCCGGGACGCCCTCGGCGATCAGCTTCTCGGCCAGCTTCTCGGTGGAGTCGCGGCTGCCGGCATAGACGACGCCGGCCCGGCCGGGGCGCTCCAGCACCAGCTCGACCACGCGGTCGTGACCCTTGCCGCGCTTGCGCTCGGCCGAGAGGGCCAGCTCGGGACGGGCGAAGCTGTCGACGAATTCGGCCGCGCCCTGCAGGCGCAGCTCGGCGCGAATGTCGTCGCGGGTGCGGGCGTCGGCCGTGGCCGTGACCGCCAGGCGCGGGACGTCGGGGAACAGCTCCGCCAGCCGGCCCATCATCCGGTATTCGGGCCGGAAGTCGTGGCCCCACTGGCTGACGCAGTGGGCCTCGTCGACGGCGACCAGGGCCAGCGGCGTGCGGGAGAGGCGGTCCAGCATCCACGGCTGCATCAGGCCTTCGGGCGACAGGTAGAGCATGTCCACCTCGCCGGCGTCGATACGCCGCCAGATGTCCGAACGC
The DNA here is from genome assembly GCF_040545685.1 of Caulobacter sp. 1776. Taxonomy (NCBI): domain Bacteria; kingdom Pseudomonadati; phylum Pseudomonadota; class Alphaproteobacteria; order Caulobacterales; family Caulobacteraceae; genus Caulobacter; species Caulobacter sp. 1776. Next base: position 35,598 of record NZ_JBEPMI010000006.1, on the reverse strand, counting down.
TCGTCCAGCGAGACGTTGCTGTCCAGCCGCTCGGCCGCCACGCCCGCCTGGCGCAGGCCCTGGACCTGGTCGGCCATCAGGGCGATCAGCGGCGAGATCACCAGGCCCAGGCCGGGGCGGATCAGCGACGGGATCTGGTAGCACAGGCTCTTGCCGCCGCCGGTCGGCAGCACGGCCATGGCGCTGCGCCCGTCCAGCAGCTCGCTGATCACCCCGGCCTGCAGGCCCCGGAAGTCGGCGTGGCCGAACGTGCGCCGCAGGACGTCGCGCGCGTGGTTCAGGGCTGGGGATTCGGGAGGAACGTACACGGGGCTGTTATGGCGGCCCGGGGGCGGCCCGCCAAGACGGGATTGGAGGCACGGCGGTTTCTGGAATCCCTCCACGGCGGGACGACCCGGCCGCCTGAAATCGGCCGCGTTCATACCTCGTCAATCTTGTCGCGCGTTCTGTGGGCTTCGGCTAAACGGAACGCGCGCGCGTGCGCGCTTTCACGCGCCCCTGACGGCCATCTTTAAGACAGGACGACCATGGCGAACGGACCCTTCGGCGGGAACAGAGCGGCCAAGCCGCAGCGCACCCCGCTCCAGGCCCTGGTCTATTGGGGCACGGTCCTGGGCGTCTGGGGCCTGATCTTCGTCGTCGCCTTCTTCGCGGTGTTCGCCAGCGACCTGCCCGACACGTCCAAGCTCTACGACGTCAAGCGCCAGCCTTCGATCAACTATCTGGACCGCTCGGGCGCCCTGCTGGCGGTGCGCGGCAGCCAGTACGCGCCGCCGGTCGACATCGACGCCCTGCCGAAATACGTGCCGGCCGCCTTCGTGGCGATCGAGGACCGCCAGTTCTACCACCACTTCGGCTTCAACCCCTGGGGCATCATGCGGTCGCTGGCGTGGAACGCCACCCATGACGGTCCCCAGCGCGGCGGCTCGACCATCACCCAGCAGTTGGCCCGCAACCTGTTCCTGAGCCCGGCCCAGAACTATCGCCGCAAGGCCCAGGAGCTGATCCTGGCGGTCTGGCTGGAGATGAAGTTCTCCAAGAAGCAGATCCTGGCCCTCTATCTGAACCGGGTCTATTTCGGCGCCGGCGCCTATGGCATCGAGGCCGCCTCGCAGCGCTATTTCAACAAGCCGGCCGACCAGCTGACGATCGGCGAGGCCGCCCTGCTGGCTGGCATGATGAAGGGCCCGGCCCGCTATTCACCGGTCTCGGCCAAGGAGCGCGCCGCCCGCCGCGCCACGATCGTCCTCGACGAGATGGTGCGCATCAAGGCCATCACCGCCGACCAGCGCGACGAGGCGTTCCGCACCCCGGTGCAGGTCTCGGCCACCCTGGCCAACCAGCGCGCCCAGTACTTCACCGACTATATCGACGCCCAGGTCCGCTCGCTGGTCGGCGAACCGACCGAGGATCTGGTCGTCGAGACCACGCTGGACCTGCCGATCCAGGTCTCGGCCGAACGCGCCGTCAAGCTGGGTGTCGAGGGCCACGGGGCCCAGGGCGTGCAGCAGGCGGCCCTGGTGGCGATCGACGGCGAAGGCCGCATCCGCGCCTATGTCGGCGGCGCCGACTACGCCGACAGCCAGTTCGACCGCGCCACCACCGCTCGCCGCCAGGCCGGCTCGGCCTTCAAGCCGTTCGTCTACCTGACCGCCATGGAGCAAGGCCGCAACCCGTCGGTCATGGTCGTCGATGAGCCCGTGAAGATCGGCAACTGGGAGCCGAAGAACTACACCAACAAGTATCTGGGCCCGATGACCCTGCAGACGGCCCTGGCCCAGTCGATCAACACGGTCGCCGCGCGCCTGGCCAACGAGGTCGGCACCAGCAACGTCGCCGCCACGGCCCGTCGCCTCGGCATCACCAGCAAGATCCAGCTGGACCCGTCGATGGCCCTGGGCGCGGTCGAGGTCTCGCCGATGGAGATGGCCCAGGCCTACGCCCCGTTCTCGAACGGCGGCTTCCTGGCCAAGGGCTACGGCATCGAGCGCATTCGCACCGCCAGCGGCAAGGTCCTCTACGACCACGGCGTCGAGAAGCAGGCCCGCTCGGCCGTGATCGGCTCGCCCGCCCTGCAGTACATGAACCAGATGATGCGCCAGGTCGTCGCCAGCGGCACCGGCACGCGCGCCAAGGTCGCCGGCTACGATATCGCCGGCAAGACCGGCACCACCAGCGACTACAAGGACGCCTGGTTCGTCGGCTACACGGGTGGCTTCGTCGCGGCCGTCTGGACCGGCAAGGACGACAATACGCCGATGAAGCGGGTCACCGGCGGCGGCGCCCCGGCCGAGGTCTGGCGCACCTTCATGGCCGCCGCCCTGCCGCGCCTGAAGGCCACCCCCATCCCCGGCGGCGTGGCGGAACCGCCGCCGATCGATCCCGCCGATCCGATCGGCGACCTGGTGAACCCGACCCCGGCCCCGGAAGGGCCGGCCGCGGAAACCCCCGCCAGCGCTCCGCCGCCGGCGGATCAGCTGCCCTATTGAGGCTGCCCTAGGCTCCGATCGCGTGCAGCTCCGCCGCGTGGGCGCGCAGCCACGCGCGATGGGGGGCCGGATCGCCGACCAGCTGCCGGCACAGCGCCCAGAAGCGTGGGCCGTGATTGGCTTCGATCAGGTGGGCGCATTCGTGGGCGACGACGTAGTCCGCCACCGCCGGCGGGGCCAGGATCAGCCGCCAGCTGTAGCGGATCGCCGCCGCGGCGCGGGGCGTGGCCGGCCGGCATGAGCCCCAGCGCGCCTTCGGATCGGCGATCGCCACCGACGGCATCGGCCGCTCGAGGGCGGCGGCGTGGACGGCGGTGCGCTCGGTCAGCACGGTCAAGGCCTCGCGCTTGGCCAGGCGGATCACCTTCAGGCCCCAGTTGGCGTCGTCGGGCGCGACGATGCGGTCGCCGTCTATGCGAGCCCGGCCGGCCCCCACCTCCAGGCGATAGGGCTGGCCGTACAGGCGCAAGGTCCCGCCGGGCGCCAGGCTCATCCGTTCGGGCAGGGCCGCCAGCTGCTTGGCGATCCAGCCGGATTTCTCCTGGGCGAAGGCCACGGCCTCGTTCAGGCGTCGGGGCGTGGGGGCCAGGGCGACGATCTCGGACTTGGCCCGGTCGACGCGCAGCGACACCCGGCGCGCCCGGCCGTCCACCCGCAGGCGGACCGGCCAGCCGCCGATCTCCAGTCGATCACCGTCAGAAAAACGTTGGGCCGAGCGCGCGAACATCAAGCCCTAAGATCGGGTGCGCCGGCCCCGGCCGCAAGCCGGACTCGCGCTAAGCTTCTTCCGCGAAGTTCGGGTCGCATTTGCGGATGAAGGCCCGCACGCGCGGATAGATCTCCTCGCGGAACCGACGGCCGTTGAACACGCCGTAGTGGCCGACATTGGGCTGCACATAGTCCAGCTTCAGGTCGTCGGGCAGGCTCGAGCAGAGGCCGTGGGCGGCCTGAGTCTGGCCGATGCCGGAAATGTCGTCATTCTCGCCCTCGACCGTCATCAGGCCGATGTCGGTGATCGCCTCGGGCTTCACTCGCGTCCCCCGATGCATCAGCTCGCCCTTGGGCAGCAGGTACTGCTGGAAGACGATGTCGATGGTCTGGAGATAGAATTCCTCGGTCAGGTCCAGGACCGACAGATATTCGTCGTAGAACTCCAGATGCTTGTCGGCGCTGTCGCCGTCACCCTTCACCAGGTCGTTGAAGTAGCGGCGGTGGGCCTCCTGGTGGCGTTCGGCGTTCATGCTCATGAAGCTGGCCAGCTGGACGAAGCCCGGATAGACGCGCCGGCCCGCGCCCGGATAGGGCGGCGGCACGGTGTAGATCATGTTCGACTGGAACCAGGTGAACGGCTTTTCCTCGGCCAGCTGATTGGTGACGGTCGGCGACAGGCGCGCGTCGATCGGCGAGCCCATGAACGTCATGCTGGCCGGGCGCGACGGATGGTTCTGCTCGGCCATCAGGGCCGCGGCGGCCAGGACCGGCGGCCCCGGCTGGCAGACGGCCACCACGTTCGGGCGCGGCCCCAGCACCGACAGCATCTGGACGATGTGGTCGATATAGTCGTGGAAGTCGAAACGGCCTTCGAGCACCGAGACGTCGCGGGCGTTGACCCAATCGACGATGAACACGGCGTGGTCGGGCAAGAACGCCTCGACGGTGCCGCGCAGCAAGGTCGCGTAGTGACCCGAAAGAGGCGCGACGATCAGCACGGCGGGGTCCAACGAGAACTTGCCGGCTCGGCGCATGTCGGCCATGTCGCGGTCGAACTGCACCAGACGCGCCCACGGGCTTTCCCAGACGACGGTCGGGCGCACGCGGACGTCGACCTGTCCGACCTTGATCGTGTCGATGTTCCAGCGCGGCTTGCCGTAACGCCGGGTGATGTTGGCGAACAGGTCCGCGCCGGCATGCATCCGCCGGCCCACGGCCGTATCCGCCGCCGGGTTCAGCGGCGATCCCCAGAAGTTCCGGGCCGCCAGCGCCATTTGGCGCATGGGGGTCGAGGCGTAGTAAGCCGCCTCATGAAGAGCGTAGAGCATGGCGCACTCGCGATGTTGCAACGCAACATAACACGTCGAAGCCTAAGAAAGTCCACTCTTTCACGACTTTTTGCGGCGCGTCACAGCGTCGCCGTAGAGTGGGCTGGTACGGCTCCCCACCTTCGCGGTCGGGGTGAGGGGTGCTAACGGTGAACGCCGACCCCCAGCGGATCGATCGCGATGACCCACCGGCTCTACACGACCAGCTTCGCCAGCGTTTATCCGCTTTACGTCGCCAAGGCCGAGAGAAAGGGCCGCACCAGGGCCGAGGTCGACGAGATCATCCTCTGGCTGACCGGCTTCACGCCGGAAGCCTTCCAGGCGCGCCTCGCCGAGAACACCGACTTCGAGACCTTCTTCGCCCAGGCGCCAGCCCTGAACCCCGCTCGCGCCGAGATCAAGGGCGTGGTTTGCGGCGTCCGTGTCGAGGAGGTCGCCGACCCGCTGATGCGCGAGATCCGCTATCTCGACAAGCTCGTCGATGAACTGGCCAAGGGCAAGCCGATGGCGAAGATCTTGCGGGGGGTGAGCGCCTAGCGGCCGCGACCGGCCTCACCCCTCGCGCATGGCGTCCTTGACCCGGCGGGCGATCTCGTCGGGCGGCAGATTGTAGGGGATCACCGTCCTGAAGCGGCCCTTGGGGTCCATCAGGTAGATCGCCGTCGAGTGGTCCATGGTGTAGCCGGGACCGTCGCCGACCTTGGCGTAATAGACCTTGTAGGCCTTGGCCGCGGCCGCGACCTGCTCCTGCGTCCCGGTCAGGCCGATCGTCGACTTCGGGATGTAGTCGGCCGACAGATAGGTCTTCATCTGCTGGGGCGTGTCGCGGGCCGGGTCGATCGAGATGAAGACGATTTGCAGATCCTTGGCCTTGGGACCCAGCTGGTCGGTGGCCGCCGACAGGGCCTGCAGCGTGCCGGGGCAGACGTCGGGGCAATAGGTGAAACCGAAGAACACCGCGCTCCACTTGCCCTTCAGGACCTTCTCGGTAGCTGGAGCGTTGTTCTGGTCGACCAGCTGGAACGGTCCGCCGACCGCGGCCGGCGGCTCGGACTTGAACACGCCGGCGCGCCACGCCAGCCCCGCCGTAACCGCGAGGCCGACGAGGCAGGCTAGGATCAGGACAAGGCGGTGACGCGGCATGTGCATTTCGTCCTTTTGCGGCCGCCCGTTGTTTTACTCTCGCCAGGCGCGAGAATATGGACAATCTTGCGGACATGGCTGACGTTTCGTTCGCGAGAGCGCCCGACGACCAACGTCATATGGGGCTCGATAAGCCGGGCGAAGAACCGGCGCAAGACGACGCCTGGTCCTGGACCGCGCCTGGGCTTCGCCGTGGACGCTTAAGGGTTCGCACCCTGCTCGCCCAACGGTGGCTCTCGGTGGTCGGCCAGGTCGCCGTGCTGCTGATCGCCGGCCTGGCGCTGAAGTTGCGCGTCCCGTGGGCGCTGTGCTTCACCCTGATCGCGCTGTCGGCCTGGCTGAACGTGCTGCTGGGCCTGGCCTCGAGCGGTCAGCGCCTGGCGCGCGACGGCGAGGCCACCGCCCAGATCGCCTTCGACATCCTGCAGCTCTCGGGTTTGCTGTACCTGACCGGCGGGGCGCTGAATCCGTTCTCGCTGCTGCTGATCGCCCCCGTCACCCTGGCGGCCGCCACCCTGCCGGCGCGCTTCGCCTTGGCGCTGGGGCTGCTGGCCATCTTCTCGTCGGTGATGCTGGCCCTGTTCCACATGCCGCTGCCGACCCTGGCCGGCGCGCCGGCGCCGACCGATCCCAGTCCCCTGATGTTGTGGACGATCGTCACCGCCCGGATCTTCGGCATCGTCATCACCGCCGCCTACGCTTGGCAGGCGGCCAGCGAGTCGGCGCGGATGGAGCTGGCCCTGAACGTCACCGAGACGGTGCTGGCCCGCGAGCAGCGTCTATCGGCCCTGGGGGCCCTGGCCGCCGCCGCGGCCCACGAACTGGGCACGCCGCTGGCCACCATCTCGGTCGTCTCGCGCGAGATGGCCCGCAACGCCACCAGCGAGGAGGTCCGCGAGGACGCCGAACTGCTGATCGGCCAGGCCGCCCGCTGCCGCGAGATCCTGCAGCGCCTGACCGAAATGCCCGAGGCCCAGGACGCCGTACACGAGCGCATGAGCCTGGTGCAGCTGGTCCAGGACGTGATCGAGCCGCACATGGTGCACGGCATCCGCGTCGAGGCCGTGGTCAACGGGCCTTCGGGGGAAACCGCGCCCGACATCTGGCGTCGGCCCGAGATCATCCACGCCATGACCTCGATCGTCGAGAACGCCGTCGATTTCGCGCGTAGCGAGGTGATCGTCATCGCCCGCTTCGACGCCCGTTACGTGGTCATCGAGGCCCGCGACGACGGTCCCGGCTTCTCGCCCGAGGTGCTGGCCAAGCTGGGCGAGCCCTACGTGACCACCCGTCCCGGGGCGGAAGGGTCGCGCACCGGCCATATCGGCATGGGCCTGGGTTTCTTCATCGCCAAGACGCTGCTGGAACGAACTGGCGCGACCGTGGATTTCCGTAATGGACGTCGCGGCGGCGCGGTCGTTTCGGCGCGCTGGCCTCGGCCGGCGCTCGAAGCGCCCGGCTATACGGGAGTCTGATTTTTTACGCGCGCAAGAGGGGGCTTGAGTCTTGTCCGCAAGCACGAAAGTATAGGTTGTTATTGGCCTGCTGAGTATTGGCCCGGGGAGGGGCTGACTTCATGGCGGATATTGGCGAGCTGGTTGCGGCGCTGCCGGACAAGACACTGCTGCTGCTGGACGACGACGGACCCCTGCGGACCCGGCTCGGACGCGCGCTGGAGCAGCGCGGGTTCGAGGTGACGCTGGCCGCTTCCGTCGCCGAGGCGCTGACCATTCTGCGCGGCGCGGCTCCGGCCCACGCGGTGCTGGACATGCGCCTCGAGGACGGTTCGGGCCTGAAGGTGGTCGAGGCCGTGCGCGACGCGCGGCCCGACGCCAAGGTCATCATGCTGACCGGCTACGGCAACATCGCCACGGCCGTGGCGGCGGTGAAGGCGGGGGTGGTCGACTACCTCTCCAAGCCCGCCGACGCCGACGACGTGGCCCGCGCCCTGCTGGCCGCCAAGGACGCCGCCCCGACCCCGCCGGAAAACCCGATGAGCGCCGACCGCGTGCGGTGGGAGCACATCCAGCGCGTCTACGAGATGTGCGGCCACAACGTGTCGGAAACGGCGCGCCGGCTGAACATGCACCGCCGCACGCTGCAGCGGATCCTGGCGAAGCGCGCGCCGCGGTAGCCTATGAGTATCATCCCGGACGGCCCGATGGCCGATCCGGGACCGCCGGAAACGCCGGCGCACGCCGCGGTCCCGGCTCGGCGCGCTGGCGCGCTTGGCCGGGATGACAGCTTTTCAGGTCACATCGCCGAGATGCCGCCGTCGACCTTGATCTCGGCGCCGGTCATGAACTTGCTCTCGTCGCTGGCCAGGTAGAGCACGGCGTTGGCGATGTCGTTCGGCTCGCCGATGCGGCCCAGCGGCACTTGGCGCGCCAGTTTGGCGAAGGCCTCCTCCTTGCCGAACCGCGCCGAAAAGCCGTCCAGGATCGGGGTGTCGATGAAGGTCGGGTGGATCGAGTTCGAGCGGATGTCGAGCTTCATCTTGGCGCAGTACAGCGCGATGTTCTTGCTCAGCAGCCAGACCGCCGCCTTGCTGGCGTTGTAGGCCGGCGAATTGCCGTTGGCGATCAGGCCGGCGATCGAGGAGAGGTTGATGATCGAGCCGGGCTGGTGGGCCCGCATGTGGGTCAGGGCGTGCTTGGCCCCCAGGAACACCGAGTCGACATTGACCGACATCACCTTCTTCCAGAGCCCGAAGTCGAGGCTCTCGATCGGGCCGTCGCCGCCGATGCCGGCGTTGTTGACCAGCACCGAAAGGCCGCCCATGGCTTCGGACGCCTTTTCCAGCACCTCGATCCACTGGTCTTCCTGGGTGACGTCCAGCTGGAAGGCGAAGGCCGTGCCCGCCCCGTGCGCGGCGTTGATCTCGTCGGCCACGGCTCGCGCGCCGGCCAGGTTGATGTCGGCCAGGGCGACCTTGGCGCCCTGGCTGGCCAGCATCCGCCCCGCCGCCGCGCCGAGTCCCTGGGCCCCGCCCGTGATGAAGGCCTTCTTGCCGGCGACCCGGCCCGTGCTCTGCGCCATTGTCGGCGTCCTCCCGCTTATAATTCAAACGATAGTTTGAACCGTGCGAGGAGCAAGGGGAAGCCGAAATCTCTCCTCCCCCTCTGGGGGAGGGGGACCGGCGAACGCCGGTGGAGGGGCCCTGTGCGGTTGCCAGCGCACAACCGCTTCGCGGACCCCCTCCGTCTCGCCGCGTATTCGCGGCGATCCACCTCCCCCTAATGGGGAGGAGAGATCATTTCATCGCCGCCCCATCCATGAACTTGGCCAGCGTCACATCCAGTTCCGTCACCCCATCGGCGTCGTGCGTGGTCAGCAGCACCTCGACGCGGTTGTAGACGTTGAACCATTCGGGGTGGTGGTCGAGCTTGTCGGCCATGATCGCCACGCGGGTCATGAAGCCGAACGCCTCATTGAAGTCGGCGAACTTGAAGGTTTTGGCGATCGCGTCCTTGTGGTCCGGCGCGACGCTCCAGCCGGTCAGCTGGGCGATCGCGGCGGCGGCGCCGATCTTGGGGCGGGACATGAGATCCTCCGGAAGAACTTTCCCCCTCAGAACGCCAATCCGGTCGCTTCGGCAAGGTCGGCCAGCAATTGCGCCTCGGTCGCGACCTTGATCGCCCTCATCCCCAGGGCCGCCGCCGGCTTGCAGTTGACCCCCAGGTCGTCGAGATAGACGCAGGCCTCCGGCGCGACGCCCAGCAGCTCGCACATCATCCGGTAGATACGCGGGTCGGGCTTGCGGACTCCAGCCTTGGAGCTTTCGATCACCGCGTCGAACAGGCCCATGATCTCGCCCACCGCCAAGGCCTTTTCGGCGCTCTGGGCCATGCCGGGCCCGTGACCGGTGGGGACGTTGTTGGTGATGCAGCCGACCTTGAAGCGCGCCTTGCAGGCCTTCAGCGCGTCCAGCACCTTGGGCCGAAGATCACCGTATAGCAGCGGCAGCACCTCGGCCCCGCGCACGGCGTGGCCCAGCCGCGTCGCCTCTTCCAAGAACAGGACGTCGAAGGCCGGGGCGTCGATCTCGGCCCGCTCGAACCGGGCCCAGGCGTTGGTGTCCGGGTTGGTGGCGTTGACCGTTCGGATGAAGTTGTCCGGCAGGCCGCGTTCGGTCTCGTAGCGGCGGAACGCCTCGAACGGCGAGGTCGTGAACACCCCGCCAAAGTCCCAGATCACCGCCTCGATCGCCATGGCCGCCCCATCAAACGCTTGTTTGATCCGACGGTAGCCGCGCGGCGCGCGCGGGGGAAGCGCCAATGGGGCGCGAAAGTCCATGGCTACGCTCGCGTGAGAGGTGAAACGACGACCGACTCCGCGCCGTTAGTGATTTGTTAACCGTCCTGGAGCCGCCCATGTCCGTTTTTCGCCTGCTTCCCGCCCTCGTCATCGTCGCCGCGAGCCTCGCGGCCGCGCCGGTCGTCGCCGGAGCGCGGCAAGGCGGCCTGCCGCTGGATCCGGAGCTGCTGCCGGCCAATTCCGGCCCCGGCGACTGCGTGACGCGACGGGTGACCGGTCCCGGCGGCGCCTATCGCTGGGACCGGGTCGAGTGCGATCCGGATCACGGCTGGGCCGGCCACGACCAATGGGGTTATGGCCGCAATCGGCTCGAGGTCGAGACGCGCGGCCCGGAACTGCTTGGAGGACCGCCGCCGCGTTACAATTCCGACGTCGGTCACGGCTATAGTGATCGCTACGGCGAACGCCGACACGACCAGGCATTCTACGAGCGGCGGGCCGACGACTACGAACACGAACACGTCCGCGCGTACGACAGCGGCTATGACCAGGGTCGTGGGGGCCCGGTCGACAGCTATCCGCCGTCCTACGCCTACGACTACGTCGCCGCGGGCCGCGACGAAGCCGGTTACCTGGTCTGGCCCGGAAAGACGCCTTAACTCAATCCGGGTGGCGCCGCCCTTGCGCCGGACGCGTGGACACGCGCCAAAATGGGACGGGGGAACTATCATCATGCGCACGCCGAGCCGACCGCTCTTCAAACTCTATGAACTCGTGGCCATCGCCGTCTTCGTGGTGGCCGCCGCGGCCGTCAGCAGTATCGGTCTGGTCTACTAGGCCGGGGGCCTAGCTTAGCGCCAAATTGGAACAGGCCTCGTTGGAACCGGCCTCGTTGGAACCGGCCTCGTTGGAACAGGATTGCCGGCCTCGCGCGTTACGAGGGATCAACCGGAGCCACGATCCTGTCGACCGCCGACGCCATCCTCGACCCGAAACCGCCTCGGAAGCCATTCCAGAGGCCGTCGCGTCGCGCCCTGATCGGCATCGGCTCGGCCCTGGCGCTGGTCGCGGCCGTCGTGGCGTTCCTGGTCATCTTCGACTGGAACTGGCTGCGCGGGCCGATCGGACGCTACGCCTCGGCTCAATTGCAGCGCGAGGTGGCGATCACCGGTGACCTACGGGTCCATCCGTGGTCGTTCGCGCCCAAGGTCGAGGCCTATGGCGTCCGGGTCGGCCAGCCGGCCTGGGCCAGGACGATCGATCCCGATCCCGCGCCGATGGCCCGGATCCAGCGGATCGCCATCCAGATCAAGATCCTGCCGCTGCTGCGCGGCCAGATGATCCTGCCCTTCCTGGCGATCGACAAGCCCGACGTGCGGCTGCTGCGCGCCAAGGACGGCAAGGCCAACTGGACCTTCGGCGCGCGAACCAGCGACAAGCCGTTGAAGCTGCCGGCCATCCAGCGCTTCGTGATCCATGACGGCCAGCTGCGCGTCGACGACCGCCAGCGCGACGCGCTGTTCGTCGGCACGGTCGACGCCCAGGAGCGGGCCGGCGAGCGCGGCGGCCGTTTCGTTCTGGAGGGCAAGGGCAGCCTGAACAAGGCCGACTTCCTGGCCCAGGTGACCGGCGGGCCGCTGCTGAACATCTCGCCGGACCGGCCCTATCCGTTCGACGCCGAGATCCGCGCCGGCTCGACCCGCATCACCGCCGAGGGCCAAGTCAACAAGCCGTTCGACCTGGGCCGGCTGGAGACCCAGCTGACCGTCTCGGGCGCCGACCTCAACCGTCTGCACGACCTGACCGGCCTGACCTTGCCCAACACCCCGCCCTATCGGGTCTCGGGCCATCTGGTTCGCAAGGGCCTGCGCTACGACTTCGAAAAGCTGTCGGGTCGCGTCGGCGACAGCGACATCCGGGGCGACCTGTTCGTGCTGACCGGCCGCGAACGGCCTTATCTGGAAGCCGACCTGCGCTCGCGCCGCCTGGATTTCGACGACCTGGGCAGCCTGGTCGGCGCCGCCCCGGCCACCGGTCGCGGCGAGACCGCCTCGGCCGGCCAGCAGGTCGAGGCCGCCCAACGCGACGCGACCCAGCGCCTGCTGCCCGACGCCACCTTGCAGGTCGACCGCGTCCGGGCCATGGACGCCAAGGTCAGCTACCGCGCCGAGACGGTGAACGCCCCGAACCTGCCGCTGCGCAAGGTGTCGATGGAACTGGCCCTGGACAAGGGCGTGCTGACCCTGGACCCGATCGCCTTCACCTTCTCGCGCGGCGACCTCAAGGGAAAGGTGCGGCTGGATGCGCGTCCCAAGATCCCGCGCACCGACGTCGACCTGCGCCTGACCAACGCCCGTCTCGAGGACTTCATCCCGATCATGAGCGATGGCAAGCGGGCGATCGAGGGGCCGGTGATGGCCCGCGCCAAGCTGTCGGGCGTCGGCAACAGCGTCCATCGCGCCGCCGCCAGCGCTGACGGTTCGATGACCGTGGTCGCGCCGCGCGGCGAGATCCGCCAGGCCTTCGCCGAGCTGCTGGGCGTCAACGCCTCGAAGGGGCTGATCCTGCTGCTCTCGAAGAGCGACAAGGAGACGCCCGTCCGCTGCGCCGTCGCCGATTTCGACGTCAAGAACGGGGTGATGACCACCAATCATCTCGTGGCCGACACGGGCGTGGTGTTGGCGCGCGGCCGGGGCACGATCAATCTCGAGACCGAGCGGATGGATTTCCGCATCGAGGGCGACAGCAAGAAGCCGCGCCTGGTGCGGCTGTTCATCCCGATCACCATCAAGGGCCCGTTCATGGCCCCAAAAATCGGCCTGGACCCCAGCAAGGCCGTCGGCCAGGGCGGCATCGCCGCGGCCCTCGGCTCGATCATTAACCCGCTGGCCGCCCTCCTGCCCTTCGTGACCACCGGCGAGGCCAAGGACGCCGACTGCGCGGGCCTGGTCGCCGACGCCAAGCAGCAGGGCGCGCCGGTGAAGGTGACCCAGACCACCCCGGCCAAGCCGAAGAAGTAGGGCCAGCGGCTTGGATCACCGGCCGCCGGCGACCATTATCCGACCCATGCCCCAACTCCGCGTCCGCGTCATCGACCTCGAGACCGCCGGCTCCGGTCCGCATGACGTCTGCGAGATCGGCTGGCAGGACGTGACGCTGGGCGTCGACGGTCGCTGGCGGGTCGACGAGACACGCGGCGCGCTGCTGGTCAATCCCGGGCGGCCGATCTCGCCGGAAACCATGGCCGTCCATCACATCATCGACGCCGACGTCGCCGGCGCGCCGTTCTGGAAGGATGTCGCGCCGGGTGTCCTGAAGCCCGAGGCCGGCGTCCAGGCCCTGGCCGCCCATCGCGCGGCGTTCGAGCAGCGCTATTGCACGCCGAAACTCTCGAGCGGCGCGGCGTGGATCTGCACGTGGAAATGCGCCTTGCGACTGTGGCCGTCGCTGTCCGGCTTCTCGAACCAGATGCTGCGCTATCAGCGCAACCCCGAGGGCCTGGTCCGCGACCTCGGCCTGCCGGCCCACCGCGCGCTGCCCGACGCCTATGTCACCGCCCACCATCTGCGCGACATGCTAAACCAAGCGTCGCTGGAACAGCTGCTGGCCTGGAGCCGCGAGCCCGGCCTGCTGCCGCGCGTGCCCGCCGGCGTCGACCGCGGCAAGGCCTGGGATCGCCTGGGCCTCGACGCTCTGAAGGCGCTGGCTCAGGACCGCGACGTTAACATCCGCTTCAGCGCCGAGACCGAGCTGCGCCGCCGGGGAGACCTCGGCTCGCCGCCGGCGACCGAGCCGGCCCAGCAAACGCTGCTCTGAGTCCTGAAACGCGAAAGGCCCCGCCGGCGAACCGGCGGGGCCTTGCTTCGAAAAGCAGACGCGTAAGACTTACGCGCCGCCCGGGAAGCGGAAGGGAACCTTCACCGAACCGGTCTTGGCGCCCATCGGCAGCTTTTCGGCGATGCACATGGCGGCCTTGTCGAAGCCCTTACCAGCGGCGCTGTTGTCGACGACCTTGCAGTCCGACAGCTTGCCGGCGTCGGCATTGCATTCCAGCATCACCTGAGCGGCGTCGCGGGTGTTGGCGAACTGCTGCAGGCAGCGGCCCATTTGGTCTTCGAAACCGCCGGCGGCCGACGCGGCCTGAGCGACGAAGAAGCTGCCGGCGATACCCGCGGCGATCGCGATCGAGAATTTCATGCCCACCCGTTCCTTGTTTGGCGAACCCATTTGATGAACGCGTTCTCGCAGGTGCGAACTAAGGAACTCCCAAGGATCGCGGTTAATGATTTCCGAAAGTGATTAACCGAGGTGGAAGCGGGTTGACGGCTCCCGCGCATTGACTGAACCCGGCGCGCGTGGCTCGTTCGGCGCCCCACGTGAGAGTTCCCCATGGCCACCCTGATCCTGAGCGTCGTCGGCAGCGACCGGCCCGGCCTGACCCAGGCGCTGGCGCGCGCCGTGTTTTCGGCCGGCGGCAACTGGCTGGAGAGCCATCTCAGCCAGTTGGGCGGGCTCTATGTCGGCTCGGTGCTGGTCGAGTTGGGCGCCGATGACGTCGAGCGGCTGCGGGCGGCCGTCGCCGAGGTGGACGCCCAGGGCCTGGAGGTGCGCATCGCCCCCGCGATCGAGGGAAACGGCGCCCCGGGCGAGGCGGTCCGCTTCAGCGTGGTCGGCCAGGACCAGCCGGGCATCGTGCATCAGGTGACCAGCGCCTTGAGCGGCATCGGCGCCAATATCGAGGCGTTCGACACCCGGCTCAGCACCGAGCCCCATTCCGGCGCGCCGCTGTTCCACATCGAGGCGCGGCTGCGGCTGCCCGGCGGTCTTCACGCCGACGCTGTCCAGGCGGCCCTGGAAGCGATCTCGGGCGAGATCATGGTCGATATCGCCTTGGCCTCGTCCGAGGACGACTAAAGCGCTTCACGCCAATCCCGGCGGCGCTGTCCAGGCGCCGTTCCGATCCTTTCCGAGAGTTCGCCATGGCCGTGTTGACCGTCCTTTATCCCGCCCACGACGGCGCGAAGTTCGACCATGCCTATTACGACGCGGTCCATATCCCGTTGGTGAAGGAGGTCTTCGGGCCGACCGGCCTGGAGAGCGTGCAGGTCCTGCGCGGCCTGACCGCCGGCGACGGCGGGGCCGCGCCCTATGTGGTGATCGCCAACCTGATCTTCCGCGACGCCGAGGCGCTGCGAGCTTCGCGCAGCGGCCCGCGCGGGCTGGAGGTGCGGGCTGACTTGGCGCGCTTCACCGACATCCAGCCGATCACGCAGATCAGCGCGCTGGCATAGGGGCGGCCAACACTAACCTCGCCTCCACACGTTCGCCTTCCTAGGCCTTGTGCCTAGGACCCATGCGTCCGCTTGCCGGGAATGGCTACGGGTGGGCGACCACGCTCACGGAAAGCGCCGTCCAAACTGCGCCAAGTCCAACCATGGATCCTAGGCACAAGGCCTAGGAAGGCGACGGGGTTGGTTTCGCCCGGGAGGCGCTGTCGAACCTTCGCCTAGCCGAGAATCCCCGCCAGCGCGTTCACCACCCGCTCGACGTCACCGTCGGTCATGGCCGGATAGAGCGGCAGGGTCAGGCAGCGGGCGTACCAGGCGTCGGCGCCGGGCAGGTCGGCCAGGCCCTGGCGGTTCACATAATAGGGTTGCCGGTGGACCGGGATGTAGTGGACCTGGGTCCCGATCCCCTGCGCCTTCAGGCTCTCGACCACGGTGCGGCGCGACAGGCCTTCGGCCTCGAAATCGATCAGCACGGTCAGCAGATGCAGGGCGGGATTGGAGTACGTGGGGCTGGCGGCCAGCCGCGCCCTTGGCGCGCGTTCGGCCAGCAGCTTGGCGTACAGCGCCGTCAGCTGGCGGCGGCGAGCGACGAAACGATCCAGCTTGTTCAGCTGCGACAGGCCCAGGGCGCAGAGCACGTCCGGGATGCGATAGTTGAAGCCCAGCTCGGGCATCTCGTACCACCAGGGATCGCCGCCGGGCTGGCGGACCATGCCATGCGAGCGCAGCAGGCGGGCCTTGGCCGCGAGCTCGGCGTCGTTGGTGGTCAGCATGCCGCCCTCGCCGGTGGCTAGGGTCTTGACCGGGTGGAACGAGAAGCTGGCGAAGCTGGAATAGGCGCCATCGCCGACGGGGTGGGCGACGCCATCGAAGGTTCCGACCGAGCCCAGGGCGTGCGGGGCGTCCTCCACCAAGACCGCGCCCGAGGCGCTAGCCATGGCCTTCAGGGCCGGCAGGTCGCAGACGTCGCCGCGCAGGTGCACGGGCAGCACGGCCTTGACCCGCTTGTCGCGGGCGCCGTTCAAGGCGCGAGCCAGGGTGTCGGGGGTCATAAGGCCACTGTCGGGATCGACGTCGGCGAACACCACCTCGGCGCCGACATAGCGGGCGCAGTTGGCGGTGGCCAGGAAGGTGACCGAGGGGGCGACGCAGACGTCGCCTTCGCCGATCCCCAGCGCCAGCATCGCCAGATGCAGCGTGGCCGTACCGTTCGAGACGGCGATGGCGTGCGCCGCGCCGACTTTCGCGGCGAAAGCGGTCTCGAACGCCTCGACGGTCGGGCCGGTCGTGAGGAAATCGCCGCGCAGCGCCTCGGTCACGGCGGCGATGTCGTCGTCCTCGATCGTCTGGCGGCCGTAGGGGAGAAAGCCGCTCATCGCGCGGCCTTTTCCTCCAGCATGTCCAACAGGCCCTGCGGCGAGAGCCAGTCGTGGTTGTTGTCGCTGCTGTACGAGAAGTCCTCGGCGACCGGCTTGGCCCCGTCGGCCGCGCTGTAGGGTTCGCGGCCGAACTCGGCGAAGTTGGGCTCGATGGCGAAACGGTCCTCGAACTCGACGGTCGAGCGCGAGTCGTCGGCGCTGATCATGATCTCGTGCAGCTTCTCGCCGGGGCGGATGCCGATCACCTTCATGCCGGCGTCCGGCGACATGGCCTTGACCAGGTCGGGCATGGCCATCGACGGGATCTTCGGCACGAAGATTTCGCCGCCGCGCATCATGGTCAGGGACGACAGCACGAAGTCGACGCCTTCGTTCAGGGTGATCCAGAAGCGGGTCATGCGCGGGTCGGTGACCGGCAGCTCGGTCGCGCCCTGGCTCAGCAGGCGGCGATACAGCGGCACGACGCTGCCGCGCGAGCCCACCACATTGCCGTAGCGCACGACGCAGAACCGGGTGCCGATGTCGCCCGACAGGTTGTTGGCGGCCACGAAGGTCTTGTCCGAGGCCAGCTTGGTCGCGCCATAGAGATTGGTCGGGTTGCAGGCCTTGTCGGTCGACAGGGCCACGACCTGCTTCACATGGTTGGTCAGGCTGGCCCAGACCACGTTCTCGGCGCCCAGCACGTTGGTGTGGATGCATTCGGACGGATTGTACTCGGCCGCCGGCACCTGCTTCAGGGCCGCGGCGTGGATGACGATGTCGACCCCACGCAGGGCCAGGGTCAGGCGCTCGCGGTCGCGGACGTCGCCGAGGAAGAAGCGAGTCTTGGCGACGGTCTTCTCGTCGAACTGCTCGCGCAGCTCGATCTGCATGTCGCTCTGCTTCAATTCGTCGCGGGAATAGACGATGACCTTTCGCGGGTCGTAGCGGCGCAGCACGGTCTCGATGAATCGGCGGCCGAATGAACCCGTGCCGCCGGTGACCAGGATCACCTTGCCGTTCAGATCGAGGGATTTGGGGGAAAAACGGCCCAAGGTCTGCCTCCTGCGACGACCGCCGGCCCAACGGGACCTGGCGACGAATCGTGGTTAACGCCTGTTACTGCGCCCGCAGACGTAAAGAGGACGTCAACCACGCTGCGGTAGCAAGGGTCATGCGCCGTCATCGCCTCCTGCCGCTCGCCCTGATCGCCGCCCTGGCCGGCGGTCCCCTGGTCCTCCCGACGACCGCCCTGGCCGGGCATGGCGGCGGCGAGGAGAACAAGGCGCCGCCGACCTATTTCGCCATGGATCCGATCAACGCGATCGTCCTGCGCCGCGACGGCCGCCGGGGGGTGATGACCGTGGAGACGGGCCTGGAGGTCCGCGACCCCGAACTGATGAAGCGCGCCCAGGCCTCGACCCCGCGCCTGCGGGCCGCCTTCGCCCAGGTGCTGATGATCTACGCCGCCGGCCTGCGCGGCGGGGCGGCGCCGGACATCGACTACGTCGCCCGCGAACTGCAGAAGGCCGCCGACCAGGTGCTGGGCAAGCCCGGCTCCAAGGTCATGCTGGGTTCGGCGCTTCTGAGCTAGGCTTCTTGCGGCGGGCGCGGAAAAATCCCCGCAGCAGATCGGCGCTCTCCTCGGCCAGCACGCCGCCGGTGACTTCCGGCCGCCAGTGGCAGGTGGGCTGGGCGAAGAACCGCGGACCATGGACCACCGCCCCGCTCTTGGGATCTTCCGCGCCGAACACCACCCGGCCGATCCGCGCGTGGCTGATCGCCCCGGCGCACATGGCGCAGGGCTCCAGGGTCACCACCAGGGTCAGATCCGTCAGCCGGTAGTTCTCGAGCCTGGCCGCCGCGGCGCGCATCGCCGCGATCTCGGCGTGGGCGGTCGGGTCATGGGCGGCGATCGGGCCGTTGCCGGCGGTGGCGATCACCTCGCCCGTCCTCGGGTCCAGGACCACCGCGCCGACGGGCGTCTCGCCGGCCTCGGCCGCCGCGCGGGCGGCGCCGAGGGCCAGGCGCATCATGTGGCGGTCTTGATCCTCAGGAAGAACGGTGCGCATTCAGCCTCTAATCGCCCATCGTGAGATGCGCCCAGCCCAAGAAGGACGCTTAAAATGACCAAACCCCACGATCCCCTGTACGAGCCTGAACTGGACGGTCAAGACGGCGATCTCGACGGCGGCCCCGGCGAACGTGTCGCCAAGGCCCTGGCGCGGGCCGGCGTGGCCTCGCGGCGCGAGGTCGAGCGGCTGATCGAGGCCGGCCGCGTGGCGATCAACGGGAAGGTGCTGACGACCCCGGCGGTCAAGGTCCAGCCCGGCGATTTCTTGACGGTCGACGGCCAGCTGGTGGCCGAGCGCGAACCGACCCGGATCTTCCGCTACCACAAGCCCACCGGGCTGATGACCACCCACAACGACCCTAAGGGCCGGCCGACGGTGTTCCAGTCGCTGCCCAAGGAGCTGCCGCGCCTGATCTCGGTCGGCCGCCTCGACCTGAACTCCGAGGGTCTGCTGCTGCTGACCAACGACGGCGAGCTGTCGCGCGTCCTGGAGACGCCCAGCAACGCCTGGGTCCGCCGCTACCGCGCCCGCGCCTTCGGCGACACCACCCAGGCCAAGCTGGACACCCTGAAGGACGGGATCACCGTCGAGGGCGTCAAGTACGGCGCGATCGAGGCCAAGCTGGACAAGGCCCACGAAAAGGCCGGCGGCGGCAAGAACGTCTGGATCACGGTCAGCCTGTCGGAAGGCAAGAACCGCGAGGTCCGCAAGGTGCTGGAAGCGCTGGGCCTGAAGGTCAACCGCCTAATCCGCCTGTCCTACGGCCCGTTCGCCCTCGGGACGCTGGCCGCCGGCCAGATCGAGGAGGTCGGCCCCCGGGTGATCCGCGAGCTGATGGAAGGCATTATTTCCGAAGAGAACATGCCGACGGGCGACCGCCCGAAGTTCGGCGGGATCGCCAACGCCGTGAAGGCCCCCGGCACGGCGGGCGGCGGCGACCTGCAGCGCCGCGGCGTGCCGCGCGCCGACCGCGACATCATCAAGTCCGACGCCCCCGAAAAACCCGAGAAGCCGGTCTACAAGGCCGGTTGGGCCAAGCCGAAGAAGAAGGTCTCGCCCCACGCTCCGGCCAAGGGGGCCAGCAAGGGCTTCGCCCAGCCCAAGCCCAAGCGTGCGCCCAAGTCGATCGAGACCAAGTTCATCGACGACCGCAAGCCGGTCGCGCGCGGCAGGCCGCCAGCCCGCCCGGCGGAGGGCGTGAAATCTCGTCCGGCTGAGGGTGTGAAATCGCGCCCGGCCGAGGGCGCGGCGCGGCGTGTCGCAGAGAAGCCGGGCAAGCCGTCGGGGCGTCCGGCCCCGCGCGGCGGCCCCAAACGCTAAGCCGCCGCCGGCGCCTGGACGCCGGTCCAGCGGCGCAGGGCGGGCCAGCGGACCGACAGTTCCGCCACGCCGATAAAGCCCGTCAGCACGACCAGGGCGCTGGCGATCAATCCGGCCTTGAACTCGTGCGGCGCGTCCGGCTGGGTGGTCATCGGCCGGATCAGCAGGATGATCACGGCGTTGTTGGCCGCGTGAGCGCCGACGCCCAGCTCGATCCCGCTCAGGCGCAAGGTCATCCAGGTCAGGCCCGCGCCCATGGCGGCGCGCACCAGGAAGGCGTCGAGATTGAAGTCGAGGTGGAGGGCGGCGAACAGGAGGCCGTTCAGGACCATCAGCGTCAGGGGATCGCGGATATAGGCCGCGCTCTGTTTCAGCAGCCAACCCCGGAACACCAGCTCCTCGGCGGCCGCCGCCAGGATCAGCAGGCCGATCGCCATCAAGGCGTAGAATGAGCGGCCGACCAGATTCGGCGACACCTTCCACAGCGGCGGATCGAACGGCTGGCCCATCAGAGCGGCGACGCCGACCACGGCGGTCATGGCCAGGCCGGCCAGGATCAACCCGCCCAACATCAGCCGCCATCGCACCGGCTGGCCACGGTTGACGTAACCGAGCAGGCGGCGGTGATGGATGCCTCCGGCGGCGAATACGAAGCCGATCGCCGCGCCCAGGTTCAATCCGGCGAGCACGCCCAGGATGAACAGCTGCTGCCGCGCGGTGGGCTCGACCAGCTTGGTGTCGAACAGGGTTTTGACCAGTTCGAGGGCGGCCGGCGCCCCGTCCAGCCCCCCGACGATCAGCATCGCGGTCAGGATCGCCGCGCAGCCGCCCAACAAAGCGCCCACGGCTCCAGCCAAAACCCCGACAGGCGCGGCGAACACGCTACGCCAAGGATCGCGATCGTACGGCGACAGGTCGGCCAGAAAGCGCGAGCCTCTCACCGCCTCCAGGACCTCGCCCCCTCGCAACCACGCCATGCGCATCGTCCGATCGCCTCTTCCCTTCGGCGCGACTAAGAAGGAAGGGTCGCGATCTTGTAAAGCACGCGCTTGCCGCCGCGCGCGGAGGACGGCACACATCCGGTTACCGGTTGTAAGGGGGCAGCATGAGCGACAAGGATTTGGGCAAGGGCGATACCGGCGCGGGGCACCTGCATCGACTGATCCTGTTCTCGGACGCGGTGTTCGCCATCGCCATCACCCTGCTGGCCATCGAGATTCATCCGCCGCATCACTGGACCACCATCGGCGACCTGTTCGCCCAGATGAACAGCAAGCTGATCGCCTATGCCGTCAGCTTCGCGGTGATCGGTGTGTGCTGGATCAGCCATCGCCGGGTCTACGGCCGCCTGGTCAATGCCGACGGAGCGCTGGACGTGCTGAACTTCCTGGTGCTGGCCCTGATCGGCCTGCTGCCGCTGGGCACGGAACTCCTATGGGAACAGCACGGCAAGGCTTTGGTGGTCTATGTTTCGCAGGTGGCGCTGATCGGCGTGTCCATGGGCGTGCTGTGGACCTACGCCGCCTTCGTCGGCGGCCTGACCGAAACGATGCCGACGGCCGAGAAGCTGTTCGTCCTGCTGCGCGTGGCCCTGTTGCCGGGGCTGATGTGCACCTTGACCTTCCTCAGCATGGCCAAGCCGATCTTCGCCCTGCTGTTTATCCCGCTGATGGCGGGCCTGTCGTTCCTGGGACGGCGGATCAAGACGCCTGAAGTCACACCGGAGGCCGCCGCCTGATGCGCATCGTCTCGGGCCAGTATCGCGGCAAGGCCATTGTCGCCCCGCCGGGCGAGGCCACCCGGCCCACCTCGGACCGCGCCCGCCAGGCGGTGTTCAACATCCTCGAACACGCCGCCTGGGCGCCAGAGCTGCATGGCGCGCGAGTGATCGATGTCTTCGCCGGCTCGGGCGCCCTGGGCCTGGAAGCCCTGTCGCGCGGCGCGGCCTTCTGCCTGTTCGTCGAGACCGACGACGCCGCGCGCGGCGCGATCCGCGAGAACATCGACGCCATGCATCTGTTCGGCGTCACCCGCGTCCACCGCCGCGACGCCACCGACCTCGGCCCCCGCCCGGCCAGCGCCGGCGCGCCGTTCGACCTCGCCTTCCTGGACCCGCCCTACGCCAAGGGCCTGGGCGAGAAGGCGGTCGCCGAGCTGCGCGCGCACGGCTGGCTGGCCCCCGGCGCGATCCTGATGTTCGAGCGCGGCCGGGGCGAGGTCGACCCGGTGTTCGAAGGCTTCGAACAGATCGACGCGCGCGACTACGGCGCCGCGCGCGTGCTGTTCTTCAAGCTGCAATAAAGGCTGTCATCCCGGCCAAGCGCGCAGCGCGCCGAGCCGGGACCGCCGGAAGCTCTGAGTTCGTCGCGGTCCCGGGTCTACGCTGCGCTACGCCCGGGATGACAGGTTAGGGCGCTACCACGCCTTGGCCCCCACCCGGTTGTCGAGCTGGGCGCGGAGGTTGCCCAGGCCCAGCCGGGTGATCCGGTAGGGGCCGCCGTCCTGGCTGGCGATCAGCCGCTTGCGCTTCAACGCCTGGAAGACGCCCACCGTGCAGTCGGTCAGCGCCCAGCCGTCGCGAGTGATGCAATCGGCCGAGGTGATCCGGCCCTTCTCGTCGCGTTCGAGTTCGATGCGGCCGCCCTGGGCCAGCGCGTGCAGCGTCCTTTGCTGCGGTTTGGAAATGTTCAAGGGAGTGTCCGAAAGATCGAGGCGTACGATCGCGAATTCCGGCCAGCGGAAGACGCGGGCGGAGCGGGCCTATCGACTTTCGAACCGAGGTTCGGAGCCTGTTAGGCCCGGACCTCGCGCACAATCTCGGACATGAACCACACAAGAGAGGTTGGTGCGGGGAAGATGGGCGAAATGGGCGGGGAGCTCAAGCGCCGGAGCGCGCGCCGCTTGCGTGACGCGGCTGGCGATGGAAGATCGCCGGGCTGTTCCCTTGCGTGACCTCTGGCTTTCCCCACGACCCGAAAGGAGAAGACATGCCGAAGAAGTACACGGCCCAATGCGCCTGCGGCGCCGTCAAGTTCGCCTTCGACACTGACCCGACCTTCGTCGCCAACTGCCATTGCAATGACTGCAAGCGCGCCTCGGGCGGCGAGATGGCGACCTTCTTCGCCGTGCCGGCGGACGACTTCAGCCTGATCAGCGGGGCGCCGAAGGCGTTCCACTACGTGGCCAATTCCGGCAAGGGGCTGGATCGGAACTTCTGTCCGGAGTGCGGGGCGCGGGTATTCACCAGCAATCTCGAAAGCTTCCCCGGCACGGTCTTCGTCCAGCTGGGCAGCCTGGACCGCCCCGATCTGGTCGCGCCGAAACTGGAGATGTTCAACAGCCGCCGACTGAGCTGGAACAGGCCGCTGGACCTGCCGCAGTTCGACGGGATGCCGAGCTGAGGGCCGTTCGCTAGGCCGCCTGGCCGACCAGGCTCTTGATCAGGTCCATGGTTTGCGGCGACCCGGCCAGCTGTTCGCGCGAACTGGGGTCGCGCGCCAGTTTCAGCGCCTCGACCCGGGCCTTGTCGGCGACCGGACCGGTCGGGCCGGCCTCGCCCATGGCCAGCTTGGCCAGGAGTTGCAGGCGGTGGGGCAGCGGCGCGGGCGCGCGGACCAGCATGGTCAGCAGGCGCGAGTCGGCCTCGATCAGCGCCCCGATGTCGCCGAGCTTGGTGCACAGCGGCTCGTAGTCCTCGCGCACCAGGCCCGAGCGGGTCACCGAGCGCTGCAGGCTGGCCAGCTGGCTGAGCTTGGCGACCGGCGAATCCG
This sequence comes from Caulobacter sp. 1776, assembly GCF_040545685.1. Lineage (NCBI taxonomy): Bacteria > Pseudomonadati > Pseudomonadota > Alphaproteobacteria > Caulobacterales > Caulobacteraceae > Caulobacter > Caulobacter sp. 1776. Next base: position 11,859 of record NZ_JBEPMI010000006.1, on the reverse strand, counting down.
GGCCCTGGCGCAGCTCCTTCTCGAAGCGCATGGCGCTGATATTGGCGTTCAGCCAGCGGGCGGCGTTGCGCTTGTTGACCGCGCCCATGACGTTCTCGGCCAGGCGGATCAGCATCTTGATCTCTTCGTGGGACGAGCGGTCTCGGCCCAGCAGCGACTCGATGAAGTCGCCGTTCAGCAGGGTCTTCGAGCGGGTGGTGAACGCGACCTGGATGTCCTCGGCCTGCAGGATGCGGCCGGCGGCGGCTGTCAGGCTCATGGCCAGGGCGCGCAGATATTCGATTTCGGCCTCGGCGTCGGCGGGCTTGAGGCGGCGCACGCCGTTCAGCTCGGTCAGAACGCGTTCGGCGATGGCCTTGCGCACCGACGGGAAATCGTCGCCGCACAACCAGTCGCCCAGGCGGCGAGCGACGCCGGACAGCTCCGGCATGACGCCGCGCACGTTGGCTTCGATCCGGATCAGCGCCTCGACGGCCGAGCCGCCGGTCATGCGGGTCATGGCTGCAAGGGTCGAGCCCAGATCGTCCTTGTTGTCCAGCAGCAGGTCGGCCATGCCGGCCCGCGAACCGATGATCTCGGCCAGGGGTTGTTCGATGGCGGCCAGGGCGGCGGCGCGCGCGCGCGGCTCTTCCGGCGCGGCGTCGGCCAGGTCCAGCAGGCGGGCGATCTTGTCCGACCAGCTGGTGGCCGGGGCGATCGAGGCCGCGACCCCGGCGCCCAGCAGGAAATGGCGGTCGGGATCGGCGACCAGGCGCTCGGCGGCCTTGGCGAAGCCTTCCTTGTCGAGATCCGGCAGGGCCCCCTTCTTGAAGGCCTTCATCAAATTGGCGACGGTGCGCTCGACCAGGCCCTGGAAGTGGCGGATGACCTCGTGCACGGTCTGGCCGCGCGCCTCGGCTTCCGGAATGGCGATCTTCTGCAGCGCGTGCTGCAGGTCGGTGCCGGACGCCTCGAGCTGCTCGACGAGGTCCGGGCGGTGCAGCAGTTCGAACGGCGTGGCCTTGTGGCGGGCCAGGAAGCCTTCCAGCAGGCGGCCGATGCGGTCGCGGGCGTGGGCGGTATAGAGGTCGGCCGGCTGGACGCAGAGCGGATCGCGCTCCTCGACCTCCTTCTTGGGCTTGCCGCCGTCGACCATCCCCTTGGTGAAGATGGCGATCGACTTGTATTCGCCAGTCGAGGCGTCGAGGGTTTCCTTGCTGACGCGTACGGCGACGGCGCGGTTCTGGGTCAGAACGTCCTCGGCCACCTGCAACGCATGCGCGCGGTTCTCCGTGGCGATCTCGAGCGTCCACTGCGCGCCGGCTTTCCGCCGGACAAAAAGCTCGTAATGGACTTGGCTCATGCCCAACCCGCCTCAGGAGCGTGGATTATGGGATCCAAGACCTTAAGGTGAGGTTGAGGCGGCGCGCGACGGCGGGGTTCTGATACGTTCGGGGCCGAGGCGCCCCATTGGCGCCTTCCTGGAGCCGCAAAGCGCGCGGAGAAGCAACGGGAAAGCTTTGCCGCGCCACGCGTTGAAGCTGGGTCGGTCGATCGATAAGATCAACGACCACGAAGGCGAAGGATAAGATCGAATAGATGGCCGCCATCACGCTCATTGACGATGACGAGAACATCGTCGCCTCGGTCTCGCTGGCGCTGGAAAGCCACGGCCATGCGGTGAAGGCCTATTACGACGGGGCCTCGGGCCTCGAGGCCGTCGAGGCCAGCCCGCCGGATCTCGTCATTCTCGACGTGAAGATGCCGCGCATGGACGGCATGGAAGTGCTGCGCCGCCTGCGCCAGACGTCCGAGATCCCGGTGATCATGCTGACGTCCAAGGACGACGAGATCGACGAGATCCTCGGCTTCAACCTCGGCGCCGACGACTACATGCACAAGCCGTTCAGCCAGCGCCTGCTGCTGGAGCGGGTGAAGGCCGTGCTGCGCCGCGCCCGTCCGGACGACGAGGACCTGGCGCCGATGGCCGGCTCGGCCGCCGCGGCGGCGGGCTCCAAGGTCATGAAGCGCGGCAAGCTCACCCTCGACCCGGCGCGCCACGACAGTCTGTGGGATGGCAAGCCCGTGCGCTTGACCGTCACCGAGTTCCTGCTGCTGCAGGCCCTGGCCCAGCGCCCAGGTTTCGTGAAGAGCCGCGACAACCTGATGGACGCCGCCTACGACGATCAGGTCTATGTCGACGACCGCACGATCGACAGCCACATCAAGCGGATGCGCAAGAAGTTCCGTCAGGTCGACCCGGAATTCGACTCCATCGAGACCCTGTACGGCGTTGGCTATCGTTACCGCGAATCCTGATCGCCCTCCGTTCTGGCGACGCCTGCGCTGGCCGCGCGGGTCGCGGCTGGGGCGGCTGATCGTCATCCTGAACGTGCTGGCCCTGACGATCGTGATCGTCGGGGCCCTCGTGCTGAACGAGCTGCGCAGCGGCCTGGTCAACGCCCGGATCGACAGCCTGACCACCCAGGGCGAGCTGATCGCCAAGGTCGTCGACCAGCTGGCGACGGTGGGCGATCCCGAGCCCGCGCTCGATCCCTATGTGGCCAGCCAGCTGCTGCAGGTGCTGTTCATTCCGCGCAACCAGCGGGCCCGGCTGTTCGACGCCCAGGGCAAGACGCTGGCCGACTCGTTCGTGGTCGCCGACCGCGTCGACTGGAAGGTGCTGCCCCCCGCCCGCAAGCCCGGGGAAAAGGACGCCACGCCGCGCAAGACGCCCCGCGAGGAGGCTCGCGCCGAGCGGGCTCGCCGGGCCCTGGCCAACGAGATCGCCCAGGCGATGAAGGGCCGCGCGGTGGCCGGCACCCGCATGTCCGAGGACGGCGAGCGGGTGGTGTCGGTCTCGATCCCGATCCAGCACGTCCGCGCCGTGCTGGGCGTCCTGACCCTGGAGGCTGGCGACGTCGACGAGATCATCTCGGCCGAGCGCAAGGCCCTGCTGCCGTTCATCGTCGTGGCCATGACCGCGATCCTGATCTCCAGCGTGCTGCTGCACCGCCTGATCGCCGTGCCGGTCCAGCGTCTGGCGCGGGCCGCCGACCATGTCCGCCTGCAAGGGGCGCGGGCCATCTCCCTGCCCGACCTGGCGCGCCGCTCCGACGAGCTGGGCGACCTGTCGCGCTCGCTCGAGGACATGACCCATTCGCTGTCCGAACGGATGGACGCGATCGAGCGGTTCGCCGCCGACGTGGCCCACGAGATCAAGAACCCGCTGACCTCGATCCGCTCGGCCATCGAGACCCTGGACATCGTCAGCGAGCCCGCCGCCCGGGCGCGGCTGCTGGCCATCCTGCAGCAGGACGTCAACCGCCTGGACCGCCTGGTGACCGACATCTCGAACGCCTCGCGCCTGGACGCCGAGCTGTCGCGCGAGCATCCTAAGGCGCTGGACCTAGGCCGCCTGCTGACCGAGGTGGTCGGCCTCTACGAGGCCCAGCTGCGCCCCGGCGAGGCCCCGGGCAGCGTCCGCGTCAGCCTGCGCGTCGCCGATCCGGCCCATCCGGCCGTGATCCTGGCCCGCGAGACGCCGATCGGCCAGGTGTTCCGCAACCTGATCGACAACGCCCGCTCGTTCAGCCCGGCCGGAGGCGAGGTGCGGATCCACCTGGCCCGCGCCCGCGGTCGGCTGATCGCCACGGTCGAGGACGACGGCCCGGGCATACCGCCCGACAATCTCGAGACCATCTTCGAGCGGTTCTACACCTCGCGCCCCAAGGGCCGGGCGTTCGGGAGCAATTCGGGCCTGGGCCTGTCGATCGCCCGCCAGATCGTCGAGGCGCACGGCGGCGTGATTCGGGCCGAGAACCGCAAGGCCAGTGACGGGGCGGTGATCGGCGCGCGCTTCATCGTCGACCTGCCGGACGCCCACGCATGACCAGCTCCGAGATTAGACACGCCGGCCTGATCGCCCTGCGCGAGGACGGAGTCTGGCGCGGCGCCCTGATCGAGGGTCCGTCCGGGATCGGCAAGAGCGACCTGGCCCTGCGCGCCCTCGAGACCGGCTTCCGCCTGGTCGCCGACGACCGAACCGTGGTGTTCGCCTCGGGCGGCCGGCTGTGGGGCAAGGCTCCCGAGGCCCTGGCCGGCCTGATCGAGGTGCGCGGCCTGGGCGTGGTCGCCGCCTGCGCCCTGCCGTTCGCGCCGATCGCCCTGGTCATCCGCTGCGTCGAGCGGCCCGAGGCGGTCGAGCGCCTGCCCGATCCACGCGCCGAGACCATCCTCGACATTTCCGTTCCGGTTTTCGACCTGTGGCCGCGAGAACCCGCCGCGCCCGTGAAAATCAGACGCATGATGCAGTCTCTTGGAGTCGCTTCCTAACGGGCGTATCAAGGCCGCCCGCGCGACACTCTCCCGGTCGCGGCGGGGTATTGGGGATCCCGTTTGAGATATCAGGCATGATCGGGCTCGTGATCGTGACGCACGGGCGTCTGGCGGAAGAATTCGTCTCCGCCATGGAGCATGTCGTGGGCCCGCAGGCCGCCGTGAAGGCGATCTGCATCGGTCCCGAAGACGACATGGAACGTCGCCGTTCGGACATTCTGAAGGCCTGCGCCGCCGTCGACGAGAGCGGCGACGGCGTCATCCTGCTGACCGACATGTTCGGCGGCACGCCCAGCAACCTGGCCATCTCGGTCATGGAGCAGACCAAGGCCGAGGTCATCGCCGGCCTGAACCTGCCGATGCTGATCAAGCTGGCCAGCGTGCGCCAGCGCGAGAGCCTGCAGGCCTGCGTCGCCCACGCCCAGGAGGCTGGACGCAAGTACATCTCCGTGGCCTCCTACGTGCTCGCCGGAGAAAAGTAACGGGCATGGCTTCACGAACGGTCGAGATCGTCAACGAGCGGGGATTGCACGCCCGGGCCTCGGCGAAATTCGTGAAGGTGGCGTCTGGTTTCGACGCCGAGGTGACGGTCAGCCGCGACGGCTCGTCGGTCGACGCGCGCTCGATCATGGGCCTGATGATGCTGGCCGCCGGCATCGGCTCGACCATCGACATCAGCGCCGAGGGGCCCGAGGCGATTCCCGCCGTCGAAGCGCTGTGCGAACTGGTGGCCAACCGGTTCGACGAGGAACGGTAGCCGGGCCTCGTCCCCGCCGCTGAGTCTCAGTCCAGCGTCTTGGCGAACCACATCTGCGCGTAGGGGTCGTCGTTGAACCGCGCCACCGGGTCGTAGCCGGCCTTGGCGTAGAGGCCGATCGCCTCGGTCAGGGCGCCGTTGCTGTCGAGCCGCACGCGCCGCAAACCCGCCGCCCGTCCCAGCTCTTCCAGGGTCAGCAACACCTTGCGGCCCAGGCCCAGGCCGCGCGAGGCCGGGTCGGTCCATAGCCGCTTGATCTCGCCGGTCTCGGCGTCGACGCGCTTGAGCGCCCCGCAGGCCACCGGCCGCCCCTCCAGCCGGGCGACCACGAACCAGCCCTTCGGCGGCGCGAACTGATCTTCCGGGGCCGGCGCGGCCTGGGCGGGGTCGTAGCCGGCATCGAACCGCTCGGCCAATTCGGCGAAGTAGCGCGCCAGACACCAGCGCGCGTCGGCCGAGCCGGGCGGCGCGACCTCGACCACGACGGCCGAGGCGCGCAGCAGCCGTTCCACCTCGCCCATGGCCGCGATCAGCCGCCGGCGTTGGGCCGCGTCCAACGGATCGATCAGCGACTGGGCTAGCCGGTCCGACTGGACGTCATAGGCCTCGACCTCGATCCGCCCCCGTGGGGTGAGCCGCGCCACCCGGGCTCGGCGGTCGGCGGCGGACGCCTCGACGACGACCAGCCCCTGCCGTTCCAGCGCCCGCAGCAGCCGGCTCAGATAGCCGGAATCCAGTTCCAGCCGCCGGCGCAGGTCCGCGACGTCCGCGCCCTCCCGCCCGATCTCGAACATCACCCGCGCCTCGCCGAACGGCCGCCCCTGGTCGAGGTAGTTGGCCTGCAGCACGCCGATGCGCTGCGTGACCAAGCGGTTGAAGCTGCGGATCTGGGCGAGGCCGTGGCTGGACATTACCTGACTTTAGTCAGGTATATTCGAACGGCAAGCCCGGAATCTCGCGCCAGGCGCCGCTAGCGAAGCGGAAGCGATCGTGCGCATTTGTGGGTTCACGACCTAGGGAGAGCCGTTTTGAAGACAATCGCTAGAGCCTTCACGATCTGTGCGACGGCGCTGCTGCTTACCGCGTCAGGCGCCGCGTCCGCGCAGACGAGCCCCGCTCAAGCGGCCGATCCGACCGGTTTCGCCCGCGGCGCGGATGTCCAGGCTCAGCTGCGCGAGATGCTGGCCGCCATGAAACCCGATCAAGGGTTCATGTGGCGCCCGCTGGTCCGCGATGGCGCCAACGTGGCGGCGATCGAAATCTGGAAGAAACCGGGTCGTCCCGCCGTTCATCCGGCCCAAGCCGAATACGCGATCGTGCTGGAAGGCTCCGGCACGCTCATTTCGGGCGGCGCCATGGCCGACGCGAAAGTCAGCAACGCCAATCTGGTCGAAGGCAGCCGCATCGAGGGCGGCGTGACACGGCCGCTCGGCCCGGGCGACGTCATCCTGGTGCCCGCGGGCGTCCCGCACTGGTTCGGGATCACCGGCGATCGGCTGGTCCTGCTGGGGATCAAACTTCCCGCCGCGAAATGACAGGGATGGCAGGAGCGGTTTGAAGCGCTGCTTCGGGGGCCCCGGACGTTTCTCAAGGTGCGGACCGCCTCCATGGGGTTGGTCAAAAACCGACCTTCCTTCGGTGTCGTCCTTACATCTCTTGGAGGCAGCCCCCCGCGACGGGCCCCGCCGCGCAGCGGTGGGAGGGTGAGGGGTTTCATTGCTGGCCGGAGATCCGAGGCTTTGGCCTCCTGAACCCGCTCTCCCCGGCCAACGCCGCTGGCCCCCACCTGACCACGCTCCGCGTGATCGTCCGCCCCCGGAGGGGGCGGAAGGATGACCTTCTTCCCCCTCCGGCGGAGGAGCGCCGCAGGCGCGGAGGGGGCAAGTACGGGGATTGAGCGGGCTGTATCCCCGGCGTTCGCGAGATCGAACCCCACGAAATCAACGACTTCTCACTTTTACGCGCTTCTGAATGATCCGCGTTCAAACCCGTTGCACAATCAATCCCGTCCCCGTCGCAAGGGGAGGGCGCTTGGATCCGGCCCAAAGCGGCGACGGGGATAGGTTGAGCGGGGCCGCTGGCGGTTCCCGAGCGGTCAAGTCAGGTCGTGTGGCTTACTCTTTAGGAGCGCACACGGGTGATCGGATCGTCCGGGACCAAGCCGACCGCGGAGCGACAGGGCGGTGATCGTACAAGCCGCCTATCGTGGATCGTCGGGGTCGAGACGGATGTAGCCGATCGACTTGGTCCACGCCCGTCCGGGGGTAACGGAGGCCCGAGCAGACAACGCTCACGCCCGCCGTCCTCACGGGCAAGAACAACCTGGCGGAGCGGTCGTCCGAGCCGAAACGTAAAACAAACCCACGGTCTCCGGGTTCGCCCGGCCGCTCCGTCGCCTCCCCACACTTCAGCGGTCAGGCCGCGTGAAGCGGAGACGTCGTGCGTCTCGTCACAGGAGAAACCGAATGACCCAATCCCTGATCCGCGCCCGTCACGAGCGTATGTTTGGCAAGGGGCGCAGCCGCAAGCGTCGCCTGCGGAAAAGCGACGACATTTGGCTCGCTCTGATCGCCAAGACGATGACGATCCTCGACGAGGCCGAACACGACATGCGCGCCATGACGCGCGACTATCCGCCCGAGGTCTTGGCGGAATATCTGGCGGCGGCCGCTGAAACGCGACGCGAGCTCGAGGCGCAGCGCCGCGATATCCTGCTGAATCCGAGGTCCTAGATCTGGAAGAGCAGCGGTCGTTCTATTCCGCCGCCACGGCCTCGGCTTGAACCGCGCCCTGTCCCATCGGCCGCAGGTCCAGGTCCTGGAACAGGCGGCTGTCCTCGTCCTGGCCCGGCAGCGGGGTGGTCAGCAGCTTGCCGCCGACGAAGATCGAGTTGGCGCCGGCCAGGAAGCACAAAGCCTGCAGCTCGCGGCTCATGCCCTCGCGGCCGGCCGACAGACGGACCATCGACTTCGGGCAGACGATGCGGGCGACGGCGATGGTGCGGACGAACTCGATGGAGTCGATCTCGCGGCCTTCCGAAAGGATCTTGTCGCCCAGCGGCGTGCCGCTGACCGGCACCAGGCCATTGATCGGCAGGCTGTCCGGATGGGCCGGCAGGGTGGCCAGCTGGTGCAGCAGGCCGGCGCGGTCGCGGCGCTGCTCGCCCATGCCGACGATGCCGCCGCAGCAGGTGCTCATGCCGGCGTCGCGGACGTGGGCCAGGGTGTCGAGGCGCTCCTGATAGGTGCGCGTGGTGACCACGTCGGCATAGTAGTCGGGGCCGGTGTCGAGGTTGTGGTTGTAGTAGTCGAGGCCGGCGTCCTTCAGCTGCTGAGCCTGCTCGGCGGTCAGCATGCCCAGCGTGGCGCAGGTCTCCAGGCCCAGAGCCTTCACGCCGCCGATCATGGCGGCCAGCTTGGGCAGGTCGCGGTCCTTCAGCTCGCGCCAGGCCGCGCCCATGCAGAAGCGCTGGGCGCCGCCGTCGCGGGCTTCGCGGGCCTTGGCGATGACGACGTCGGCGTCCATCAGTTTCTCGGCCTTCAGGCCGGTCTTGAAGTGGGCCGACTGGCTGCAATAGCCGCAGTTCTCGGCGCAGCCGCCGGTCTTGACCGACAGCAGCTGCGACAGCTGCATCTCGGATGGATCGAACCAGGCGCGGTGGACGGTCGCGGCTTCGAACACCAGCTCCATGAAGGGGCGTTCGAACAGGGCCTCCACCTCGCCGAGGGTCCAGTCGTGGCGAGGCTCATGGAGGCGGGGGGAAGCGTTGATCTTGCTCATGGCGCGCACGTTTGAACCCGCTCATGACGCTTGGCAAGACACCGGGTAGGCGTCATAGGGCTAGTGGCCTTTTTTGAAGGAGCCGAAGGCTCCGACGGGAGTTGCTCGGGTCATGGATCGCGAGATCGAGCTGAAATTCCTGATCCCGCCCGAGGCGGCGGCCCTGGCGCTGGCCCAGTTGAAGGGCGAGGGCGCGGTGCGCCAGCTGGACGCCACCTATTTCGACACCCCCGACCACGCCCTGCGCCGGGCCGGCTTCGGCCTGCGCGTCCGCGACGGCGAAGGCGGGCGCAAACAGACTCTCAAGTCGGCCTCGGCCGGCGGGGTATTCTCGCGCGGCGAATGGGAGGAGGCGATCGCCGGACCGGGTCCCGACCGCGACGCCCTAGCCCGGACGCCGGCCGCCGCCATGCTGGTCGGCGAGACCCTGGCCCCGGTCTTCACCACCCGCGTCGAGCGCATCGTCCGGCTCGTCCAGATCGGCGAAGCGGTGATCGAGGCGGCTCTGGATCGCGGCGAACTCAGCGCCGCCGATCGGCGCGCGCCGGTCTGCGAGCTGGAGCTGGAACTGAAGTCGGGCGAGCCCCGCGCCCTGTTCGACCTGGCCCGCCAGCTGGCGCGGCGCGTGCCGTTGCGACTGTCGCTGATCAGCAAGGCCGAGCGCGGCTACGAGCTAGCCGCCGGCGCCGAGCTCGTTCCGCCTCGGCGGCGGGCGGCGGCGCTGGATTCCGGCGCTAGCGTCGGCGAGGCGCTGCAGACCCTCGGCCACGCCGCCCTCGCCCATCTCTGCGCCGTCCTGGAAGCGCTGCGCGGTCGGCCCGAGCCAGACGGCGTTCACCAGGCGCGGGTCGCCACCCGCCGGCTGCGGGCCTTGCTGAAGATCTTCAAGCCCCTGGCCCAGGATCAGGCGGCGCGGAACCTCGACGCGGCGCTGGACTGGCTGGCCGGCGAGTTCGACGCCGCTCGCGACCTCGACGTCTTCGTCGGCGACGTCTGGGCCAAGGCGGCCGCCGGCGCGGCCTTCGCCGGCCGCGACGACTTCGAACGCGCCCTGAAAGCGGCCCGGGCCAACGCCTATCTGCGGATGGAGGCGGCGCTCGAGAGCCCTGCCGCCCGCGACGTTCTATTGGAGGCGGCCGCCTGGCTGGAGGCCGGCGCATGGACGACCGATCCCGCCCTCGCCAAGCTCCGCGACGGACGCGCGGACGCCTATGCCGCCGAGGTGCTCGATCATCGCCGCGAGCAGGTCCGGAAGGGCGCCAAGCGCTTCGACGCGCTCGACGCGCACCGGCGCCATCGGCTCCGCCTGAAGGGTAAGACGTTGCGTTACGCGGCCGAGGACCTCGGCGCGCTGTTTCCGGAGCACCCCAAGCGCGCCGAGCACTTCGTCGAAGCCACGAAGGCGGTGCAGGACACGCTGGGCGCGCTCAACGACCGCAGCGTCCGCCAGGACCTGGTCACGACGATCGCGCATGGCGACCAAGCCCTCGCGCAGGCCGCTGCCCGCGTCGTGCTGGCCGGCGACGAGAGCGACCTGCTGGACGCCGCTCGCGAGGCGCTGAAGGATCTGGTCGACGCCAAGCCGTTCTGGTGAGACTGCGGAGCCCGCTTCGTCAGGCGACCTGGGCGCTTGGGCCATATCTGGCGGGCTTCGAACGACCCGGGCGGCACGCCAGCAACGGCCGCTCGATCCAGTGATGGACGGCGAGGCCAAGCCCTGGACAGACGGCCAGGACGGTCAGCACGAGGAGATCGCCCGACAGCTCCGGCGCTGCGCCAAGACAGAGGCGGACCACGTACAGGGCCAGCGGATGCGAAAGATAGAGGGCGTAGGATGCGTCGCCCATCCGGGCCAGGCCGCGGCGGACCAGACCTGGCGGGCTCGGCGGCTCAAGGGCGATCGCGCCCATGACGACCAGCCCCGCCGGCAGTCCCCAGATCAGCACCCGTCGCGCCGCGACATCGCCGCCGGCGAGAACGTCGCTGAATTCGGAAATGGGGCCGAAGCCCAGCGCGATTCCGGCGACAAACCCCGCGAGGCCAAGGCAAAGCAAGGCCGCGCCCGCCCCACGGTTCAAACGCGGGGTCAGCCACGCCGCCGCCGCGCCCATCAAGAACTCCAGGATGATGGGATTTCCGAGGACCTTGAAGGTCGCCAAGCCGGTGTGCCGTCCCGCGATCCAGCAGGCGGCATAGCCCGACAGGGCGATCACCAGACTGGCTCGGCTCCGGCCTCGGGCGATGATCAGCGCGACGGCGGCGTAGAACAGCATCTCGAAGCACAGCGTCCAGCCGACATCCAGGGCCGGCGCTACGGGCTCGGGGCCAGCCGCCAGCCAGAAGGCGAACGAGGCGATCAGGATCGGCGCCGTCAGGACGCCGACCCATGACTTGATGACGATCCAGGGGATCGACGCCACATAGTAGAGCGGCGCGACCCGCCACAGGCGGTTCCACGCGAACGCCGCCGCCGAGCTCGCGCGCCCGGCCGTGCGCGTGATGATGAAGCCGCTGATGACGAAGAAGATATCCACGCCCGCCGCGCCGAAATTCTCCAGCGCTGCCACGCCCAGATGCGGCGGACTCGCGCCGAGACGTTCAGCCAGATCGACGGCATGGGCGTGAACGACCAGGAGCGCGGCCGCGAACCGCAATATCTGCAGATTGAAAAGCCGCCCGCGCCCACCCATCCTGGGAGTGAGCGACTCCGGCGGTTTCACTCCCGTTAAGGTCGCTGGAATTTGGCGCGCGAAACGGGATGCGATGCAGGGTTCTGGACGAGGAAGCGCGTAAGCCGCCGCATGAATAAGGCGCGGAATCCCCGCGAGCGGCCCTTAAGGCGCGCGAAGCCGATCGCCGCGCTCATGACAGGGTCATGAGCCGACAGCATCAAGAAATGTTGGAAAATCCTGGGTGCGGGGACAGGATTTGAACCTGTGACCTTCAGGTTATGAGCCTGACGAGCTACCGGGCTGCTCCACCCCGCGTCAGGGTGTTGTTGATTG
>NZ_JBEPMI010000005.1:0-500106 GCF_040545685.1 Caulobacter sp. 1776 | reverse complement strand
GGTACGGCGTCAGCCCCGCCGACCTGCCCTACGTCTTCCCCAACTGGGCCAACTGGAACGGCGGCGGCAGAGGGCCCGTGCCGCTGTTCGGGTAGAAGCAAGAGGCAGTGCGTGGGGCGCCGGCGCCCGGCGGCTGAAGACGATCCCGCTCGCGCAGATCTAGATCGGTTTTGGCCACGCCACTTCTGGCCAGCTCGCTAAATTTGTCATACCAAATCCCACCGAAAAAACAGCCTAAGCGGGATTTTTATCGTACTTAAGCCGCCAACATGGTTGAACGACGGCAATCCCGTAGCGCCGAAGGCGTTTGAGCGCAAATTCCGCCACGCTCGCACGACAAATGGCCTAATCAATTTCGCAAATTTGGTCATGCCAGTCTTGTCACCGGTGTCATTATTGGCCTAACCTTGGTTTGTTAGAGGGCCCCAAAGAGGGTTCGCCGCCAACCCAAAGGGGGGAAAATGAGCCTGCAGTCTTCGCGAGGCCGTCGCGCCGCGCTCTTGGCCACCGCGGCTATCGCCTTCGCGCCCGCCGTTGTTACAGCGCAAGCGACACACCAGCCCGCTCCGAGCGAGTCGCCGAGCGCTCAGGTCGACGAATTGGTTGTCACGGGCATCCGCGCCACCCAGCGCAACTCCATCGCCACCAAGCGCAACACCGAGACGATCGTCGACGCCATCGTCAACGACGAGATCGGTAATCTGCCCGACAATTCGGTCGGAGACACGCTAGAGCGGATCACCGGCGTCACCGCCGACCGCTTCAAGGGCAACGCCAACGAGCTTTCCGTGCGCGGCCTGGGCCCAACGCTCAGCTTCTCCACCTTCAATGGCCGCGAGGTGTCGACCGCCGGCCCCGATCGCTCGGTGGCGTTCCAGCAATTCCCCTCGGAGCTGATCAACGGCGTCCTGGTCTACAAGACTCAACAGGCCGACATGGCTGAAGGCGGCATCGCTGGCGTCATCAATCTGCGATCGATCCGCCCGCTGGAAGCCAAGCCGCGCATCCAGGCTGAGTTCCGCGAGATGTATTCGCCCAAGGACGACGCCGTGCGGGGTCGCGACGGGCTGGGATATCGCTACAACGTCTCGGCCACCAATCGTTGGGACACCAAGATCGGCCGCATTGGCGCTTCGATCGGCTACCAGCACCAGGACCAAGCGCAGCCCGAAGATTACTACTCAACGAACTCGGCCTTTATTCCCTGCTCGACCTCGGCCCTGGACGCGACCCTGATCACCGGAACCGCCGCGGCCCAGACGGCGGCGGGCACGAGCTTCAACTGCGCGGTTCGCTCGACCCTGTCGGCGGCCAACCAAGCCGGGACGACCGACAGCCCCCTCTATTTCGCCACCACCTCGCGGACCTTCCGCCAGATCAACACAAGCGAGATTCGCGACGGCGTCATCGGCGCCCTGCAATGGCAGCCGACCAAGAGCCTCGATTTCGTGCTGGACGGCCAGTACTCCAAGCGCTCGAGCCTGGAAAACCGCAACCAGCTCGCCATTACAGAAGCGGCTCGCGGCGTTACGCCTCTGATCATCGGCGGGCAGAACAACGGCTACAGCGACGGCGCGCTGATAAAATATACGGGCAACTCGAACCTGGAGGTCCAGCGTGAAGACCGCCTGCGCGAGGAGGAATATGTCGGCGGCGGTTTGGCCACGACCTGGCAGGGCGATCGCCTGACCCTCAGCAGCGACCTCTCCTATTCGAGGTCGCATCGTACCGAGCTGCAAAAGGCCACCAACATGCGTTCCGGGCGCCGCGTGGTCTACACGCTCGACGGCGCGAACGATGTGGTCCCGGACGTCACCTTCGTCGGCTTTGACCTCAATGACCCGGCCAACTTCCTGATCGCGACCCCGGCGGCTAACACCAACTACGCCCGCTACCGCCTGATCACCGACCGAAAGGACGCCATCAGCGCTGTTCGTCTCGACGGCAAATATGACCTGGGCGGGGGCTTCTTCCACACCTTGAGCGGCGGCTTCCGCTACTCCGTCCACACCCGCAAGAACGACGCCAACAACAATAGCGACGTCAGCATTCCGATCGCCCGCGATGGCCTGACCGCCGCCCAGATCGTCGCTCAGGCCAACACCAATTGCCGGGCCCCGTTTGCCACGACCCGCTTCATGGACAAGTCCTCGACCAACATTCGGTCGTGGGCGCAGTTCGACAACAGCTGCCTGTTCCGCGCCTATACCGGTCGCGACACGAATCCGCTGCTCGCCGATAGCCGCGGTCCCGAAGACATCAACGTCAAGGAGAAGATCGCTTCGGCCTATGTGATGGGCCAGTTCCGGTCCGAACTGAACGGCGTGCCCGTCAGCGGCAACATGGGCTTGCGCTACGTCGAGACAAAAGCCGAGTCGACGGGCTTCCGATCCGAGGTCCTGGTGACGCCATCGGTCGCCGGTTCAATCGCCACCGTGACGTCGATTCCGGGGACGATCTCGACCATGAAGGGCGAGGGCAAGTACCACTACTGGCTGCCTAGCCTGAACGTGAACTTCGACCTCACCGACAAGACCCGCCTGCGGTTTGGGGCCTCGCGCGCGATCTCACGCTCCGGCATCGAGGACTTCAACGTCGGCATTACGCCGGTCGTCGACGCCACGGCCACGACGGTCCAGGCGGCCCTGGCCAACTCCAATACCGGTAATCCAAAGCTCAAACCGCTGGCGGCGTGGAATCTCGACAGCTCGCTCGAGTTTTACCTGACGCCGGAAAGCGCCCTGTCGTTCGCGACCTATTACAAGTGGATCAAGAACGCCTCGTTCGATGCGGTGCAGCCCTTCACCACCTCGATCATCGCCAATGGACAACTGGTGACCTTCAACGCCGTCGCGCCAGCCAATGACCCAACCACGCGACATCTCTACGGCTTCGAGGCAACCGGAAGCTACATCTTCAGCATGCTGCCCAAGCCCTTCGACGGGCTTGGCGCCACCATCGGCTACAACTATGCCCACGCCGACTTTGCCTTCCCGGACCCCTCGACGGTCGCGCCCTACGTCCAGCCCGCCAATCTGCGGGGCCTTTCCAAGAACAACGTCAATGGTTCGGTGTTCTGGGAGGGCAAGAAGCTCCAGCTGCGGGCGTCCTACCGCTACCGGACGGACTATTCCAAACCCAACAGCGGCACCAATCGCAACGTCCGCGGCTCGGGCATCCTCAACCTGTCGGCCAACTACGATCTCACCAAGAACCTGCAACTGAAGCTGCAGGCCCTGAACGTCACCGGCGCTCGGGACATCATGTACAAGGCCGGCGAGGACTCGATCACCGAGGTCAGCGAGAGCGGCCCCCAATACTTCATGGCCCTGCGCTTCCGTTACTAGTCCGGGTTCTCGTCCCTCGCCGCGCAAGCAACTGGCGAGACAGGCGCGCGCCATGCGTGCGCCACGCCTATCCTGGCTGCGATCCCGAGACCGGCGTCGCACACCGCGCTCAGACCTGGGCGGCGCTTGCCGTCGCCCAGGCGCCCCTTTTTGCGCACACGACGTTAGACGCTTATCTTTCAACTCGCCCAACGCAGGATGATGTGCGGAGATGCCGGGGCTCACTGGCGCGACCTCGTCGCGCAACGGGGCAAGCATCGGAATGGGTTTGATGCGCTCCCTGTCTTATCCGAGAGACGTGAGATCGTTGCACCGACGGGGCGGGTATTTAGCCCGGCCCCTCTCGCGACTTACGCCCCGACCGTGCTCTTGAGAGCTGTGGTCGCAACCCGCGACGGCGCTACCGAATAGAGTGAACCGAAAGGACGACGACATGGCTTTGCTCGACGAACTCAAAGCTGACCAACTGGCGGCGCGCAAGCTGAACGACCGCCTGAAGGCCGACCTGCTCACCACATTGATCGGCGAATCTACACAGATCACGACCGAAGAATTCAAGCGCGGCGTGACGGAAATCACTGACGAAAAGGTTGTCGCAACCGTCGCGAAGTTCTTGAAGAACACAAAGCTGACGTTGGAAAATCTCGCAACCGAGCGCGCGCGTCTGACCGAAGCCGGTGGCGATGTGTCGAAGGTGGACGAGCGAGCCAAGGCGGCTGAGACGGAATTGGCGATCCTGTCCTCGTACGGTCCAAGGCAGATGACGGAATCGGAACTGCGCGAAGCCATCAACGACTTTCGAACCAAGAACCCCGACGCCAATGTCGGAACGATCATGGCCCACCTGAAAACTCGCTTCGGCGGTCAGTATGACGGCAAGACGGCCAGCACGTTGGCCAAGGCTTAAAGGAAGAGCGCCCTCCTCGGTGGCTGACGTCCGCGGCCGTGAAGTTGGGCGGCAGAACGCGGGCCATTTCACGTTCGCCGGTTGATCGGCGTCGAGACCGGTCCGGCGACCTTCGGTTTCAAAAAGGTCGCCGGACCGGGCCGGACGGTGGCTAGAGGACGAAGTCCGCCGCGGTGAGCGAGGACACGCCGAGCATGGTGACGTTGAAGTCGGCGACGCCGTCGCCGTTCACGTCGCCCGAGAACACGACTCCGTCCGAGGTGACGGCATAGCGAACCTGGCCCGTGGCGTGCGTGAAATCCCCCGTGCCAAGGAACACGAAGGCGTGGTTGCCTTGCGAGTTGGCCGGCGAGGCGTCGATCGTCGACAGATCGATCCTGTCCACGCCGCTGACGAAGTCAGTGATCACGTCCCAGTTGCCTTCGGTCGCGTCGTTGAAGTCGAAGACGTCGGCCCCGGCCCCGCCTGTCATGGTGTCGGAACCCAGGCCCCCGACGATGCGGTCGGCGCTGGCCGACCCGACGAAGATGTCATCGCCGGCCTTCAGGTCGATATAGGCGACCCCGGTGACCGCGATGTTCGTCAGGTTGAAGTTGTCATTTCCGTCGGTGAAGGCGACGCCGACATTGGCGTTACCCGCGCCGTCGATGGCCTCGATGTTGGTCATCGAACTGACGGCGATGATCACGCCCTGCGACCAGGCCGCCAAGGTGTCGTAGCCGGAGCCGCCATCGACCGCGTCCGTGTCGCCGTAGGCGGTGAAATAGATCCGGTCGTCGCCGGACTCGCCATAGATGGTGTCCAGGCCGCCCGTGCCCATGATCACGTCGTTGTCGTACGTCCCGTGGATCGTGTCGTTGCCGAGCTCGCCGGTGATGTATTGAATCTGGGTGAGCTTGACCCCGCGAAGATCGATCATGTCATCGCCGGAGGTTCCGTGGATCTGGGTATTGCCCGAGACGCTGCCCACGACCTCCTCGATTCCCTGGAAGTTGAAGGGCACCCATACGGCGCCCCCACCGGGCGCGATGATCTTGTCGTAGCCGGCGCCCCCTCGGATGTCGTCCCAACCGGCGCCGAAGCTCAGCTGGATGATGTCGTCGCCATCGCCCGTGTCGATGAAGTCATTGCCGGCCCCGCCATCGACGAAATCGGCTCCGGCAGTTCCATAGAAGGTGTCGTCGCCGCCGTTGAGGGCGAACACGGCGAACTTTCCGGTCACGGTCATGGTCCGCAGGTCGAGCGTGTCGTTAGCGGTCGACATAACGAGCGCGACATTGGCGAAGCCGCCGGTGGAGAGCTCCTCGACGCTGGTCATCGCGCCCAATTCGATCGTGGCGCCGGCGCCATTGGCGACCAGCTTGTCCCACCCCGCCCCGCCATCGACGGTGTCGAAGCGGTAGTTGGTCCCATCGGATCCGCCATAGACGAAGGTGTCGTCGCCCGCCCCGCCCTTGAGCGTGTCGGGGCCGCCGTTGCCGACGATCGTGTCGTTGCCGGCGCTGCCGATGATGGTGTCGCCCTGGTTGCCGCCGGAGATGTACCCGATCCCCTGGAGCTGAACGTTGGTGAAATCCCAATTGATGACGGTGAGCAGGTATTGGACGCCGATCCAGGCGCCGGCGAAGCCGCCCGAACTGATCTTTTCGACATTGGCGAGCGACGACAGGAAGATGGTGGCGTTGTTCTGGTAGGCTCGGATCTCGTCGAACCCGGCGCCGCCGTCGTAGCCGTCCTGCCCCGTGTATTCGCCGACTAGGAAGAGGTCGTTCCCGTTGCCGCCGATCAGGGCGTCGTCGCCGACGCCGCCTTCGAAGATATCGTCGCCGTTGTTGCCGTAGAGGACGTCGTTCCCGTCCTGGCCTCGAAGGATGTCGTTTCCCTGGGTGCCGTTGATGGTGTCGTTGCCCAGGCCGGCATAGACGCTCATCGTGCCGATGCCCGCCATGCCGCTGAAATCCCAGACGTCGTTGCGGTCGGTTCCCTGGAAGCCGACATTGGTGAAGCTTCCGCTGTCGATGACCTCCATCCCCGCGATCGACCTGACGGTGACGATGACGTTGCTAGCGGTGAATTTGATCGTGTCCGTGCCCGCGCCGCCATCGAAGATGTCATTGCCGCCCGAGGGGCCAATCAGGAAGGTGTCGTTGCCAGCGCCGCCGGACAGGGTGTTGTTGCCCGAGCCGCCAATGAGGATGTCGTCGCCGACACCACCGGTCAGGGTGTCGTTGCCGTCCAGCCCGGTAAGCTGCCAATCCTGAACATCGGGCACGGTAAAGCCGTCGGCGCCCGCGGTGCCGGTCCAGTAGCTATCGATCTCGTCGATCAGGGTGACGGTGATGTTGCTGCTGCTGGTCAGGGCTCCGTCGCTGGCCCGCACCGTGAGGGTGTGGCTGCCTTGCGTGTCGGCGTCCAGCAGGCTGGCGTTGGCCACGGTGACGACGCCGGTCGCGGCGTCGATGGCGAAGCGGCCTCCCGCGTCATCGGTCAGGCTATAGGTGACCGTCCCGCCGTGCGGATCTGGGGCGGTTAGGGTCAAGCCGGCGACCACGGTCCCGTTCGTGGCGTGCTCCGACACCCGGTTGGCCGCCCCGTTGATGTCGGAGGGAGCCGCCGGAGCGGCGTTGGTGACGTCGATCGTGAAGCTGGCGCTAGCGCTCTCGGTTCCACTGCTAGCCTGGACGACAATGACGTGCGAGGTCGCCGTCTCGAAGTTCAGCAGGTTGGCATTGGCCACGGTGACGACGCCGGTCGCGGCGTCGATGGCGAAGCGGCCTCCAGCGTTGTCCAGCAGACTGTAGACCAGCGGACCGCCGTTTACGTCGGCGGCGCCGATCGCCAAGCCCGCGACCACCGCGCCATTCACCGCGCCTTCGGAGACGGTGTTGGCAGCGCCGTCGCCGTCGGTCGGCGCACCGTTCGCGACGTTGGTCACGGCGATGGTGAAGTTCTGGCTGCTGAACGCGCCTTGGCCATCGGTGGCCAGGATGGTGATCTGATGCGAGGGCGCAGTCTCGAAGTTCAGCTTGGTGGCGTCGGCCACAGTGACGACGCCTGTCACCGGATCGATCGCGAAACGGCCGCCCGCGTCATCGGCGAGGCTATAGGTTACTGCCCCGGTCTTCGGATCCGTCGCCGAGGCCGTGACCCCAACCGTCGCCCCATCGGCGGCCCCTTCCGAGACGGCGTTGACCGCCGTATCGGCGTCTAGCGGCGTGGTCGGCGCGGCGTTGGTCACCTCGATGGTGAAGTTGGCCGACGAAGTCGCGGTCCCATCGCTGACTTGCACCGTGATCTGATGCGATGTCGCGGTTTCGAAGCTAAGCTTGGAAGCGTCGGCCACGGTGACGACGCCGGTCGCGGGGTCGATGGCAAAGCGTCCGCCCGCGTCATCCAGCAGGCTGTAGGTCAGGACCTGGCCCACGTCCGGATCGACAGCGCTCAGCGCGAGACCGACGACGGCGGTCCCGTTCGCCGCGTCTTCTGCGACGGTGTTGGCCGCGGCGTCGCTATCGGTCAGCGGGCCCGGGGCTGCGTTTGGCGCCGGCAGGTCGATGACCGTCGCGCCGAACCGCAAGCGTTCGACGTTGACCAGGGTGTCGGTCCCGTCGGGACCGGTGATCGTCGCGGAGATCCGATCACCGCTCCAGACGTAGTCACCCGCCGCGCCGGAGAACACCGCCGTGTCGTCGCCTTCCCCGCCATCGAGGATGTCGTCGCCCACGCCGCCGTTCAGGAGATCATCGCCCTCGTCGCCGTGCAGAATGTCGGCGTCGAGCCCTCCGGAGATCTGATCGACGCCAGCGCCGCCATAGACCACGTCGACATTGTCGGGAGCGCCTTCGTCGCCGACATAGACGTCGTCACCCGAGCCGAAAGTCTTGACGTACATGACCTGTATCCCCGCGCTTGGGACGTCTCGCCCCGGTTGAGCAAGGAACCGATGCACGTTCCAAAAAGGCCTGACTAGCGCTCGATCGCCATGTTCGGCAAAAAGTTGTGGACAACTTATGGTTACATACGAATCAACCCTACATAAGCATTGGGGACGGGGGTTCCAGGCCGCGGGCGTGGGTCCGCGTTGGAGCCGGATGAACGCGGAGCTCCCGCCCGATCGATAGCGCTGGGCGGTTGCGGGGCTCTATCGACGCTCCGGTCAGCGCGCCCCCTCGGGTCGGTAAGGGAGATCATCGACGGGTCGAAGGCGGCCGACGGCGTCGCGCTCAGGTCGGTTTCGGAAAATGCCTTCACTAGCCACCCTCTCTCCGGCGGCTGTGACGCCGATGACCCGATAGCGAAGGTGTTGAACGGCGCCGACCGTGGCGTCTTCATCCACGTACTGCGATTGGGAGAGACCGTTGGCGATCTGCTCGTAGGCCGGGGCGTCGCCCACCGCCCGCTCGACGGCGTAGGCTTTAAACCGGGGGTCGGCGCGCCAGCTTAGCAAAACGGTTTCGTACCGATCGGCGGCGATTTTCAAATCTTCGGTGAGCGGCGAGACGCTTGCCGGCGGGATCGATGTCACGACGTAGGTCACGCCTGGCGCGGTGTCGAAGCTCACATCGCCGCGTGCATCGGGACGAACCGAGACGCTCGCCCCCTTCGCCGTGCGAATTTTCGCCAGGGCTATCCCAGGATAGCGGAGCGTCAGGGGGCCGCCGACCTTGGAAAGGATTTCAAACCGATCAGCATGGCCGTTGGACCAGTCGGCGGAAACTTCAAAGGCCCCGCGGGCCAGCAGGCCACGGTAGTGGCCTTCACGCCAGGAGCTCGGCAAGGCCGCCAGAGGCGCAATCACGCCGTCCGCGCTCTGGAGCAGCATCTCTCCCACGCCCGCGCTGACGCCGAAGTTTCCATCGACCTGGAACAGTTTCGTCGTCAGGGAGTCCCGGTGATTGTTCCACAGGTTGGACATGGCGTGATGGGTCAGCCAGTACCGGTAGAAATAGTAGGCGGTGTCGCCATCCCCGAGACGGGCCCATGTGAGCATCCGCTCGGCCTGCGCCCAGCCGGTTCCGCCAACGGATCCGCGGCCTCGAAGCGAAACCTTGGCCGCGTCTCGCCAGGCGGGGGTGTCGCTGGTGATCAGACGGCCAGGATAGACGCCAAGCAATTGCGAGATATGTCGGTGCTTGGGGTCTCCGATCGAACCGTAGGTCGTTTCCTCCTGATATTCCTTGATCTGGCCGGACGCCCCGATCCGAATTGGGTCGAGCTTGTCCTTTTGAGCGTTGATCCTGGCGATCACCGGATCGTTGCTGACGCCCAGCAGGCCCGCCGCCGCAACCGTGTCGCGGTAGTTCTCGAAAATCATCTGCTGGTCGAACGTCGTACCGACTGACTGCAGGCTCGCGGCGTTCTCTGGAGATGACGACGGCGCGGCGAGAAACTTGCCGTCCTTCTCGGTCAGGAAGCGGGAGAGAAAATTGGCCTGACCGCGCATCGCCGGGTAGACGACCTCGCGCAACAGCGTCTTGTCGCGCGTGAAATCGTACCGATCCCAGAACAGCATGGTCGTCCAGGGGCCCGTACCGAAGCCCGAATGCGCGACCTTTCCGCTCGGCTCCAACGGTCGCATGGAATTGCCAAGCGCCCAGCCATCGTCGCCATCGGCCGATAGGCCGGTGGGGTGATACGCCTTCAGGTACTCGGTGGCCCGCGCCCGGTGGGCGGGCAGATAGGCCTTGTAGAAGTCGATGTAGCTGTCGAAAAGTTCCGGCAGGTTATTCACGAACGCGGGCCAGTAGTTCATCTGCTGGTTCACATTGTGCCAGTATCCCGATGACCACGGCGCATCCTGGTAGACGTTCCAGACCCCTTGCAAGTTGGGGGGTAGCGCCCCCTTCCGCGAGGACGAAATCAAGAGATAGCGGCCAAGTTGGAAGCCGAGCTCTTCCAAGTAGGGTTCGGACTCACCCTTCCTGGCCGCATCCAGCACCTGGTCGGTCGGCAGCGAGGGCGTAGGCCCGCCCAAGTCAAACGCCGCCCGACCGTAAAGCGCGCCGTAGTCGGCGAGATGTCGCGCTTTCAAAACCCCGAACGGGCGACGGGCGGCGGCGTTTAGGGTCGCGCTCACCTGCTGGTGGGGATCGGGAAAACCCTTCAGCTTGGCCAGGGGATCTTTTTCCGAAAAGACTTGGGGGTCCAGGCGATAGTTGGTCCCCAGCGCCATCAGGATAACGGCGCTGTCGGCACGGTGCACGGAGATGCTCCCTTCGCCCCCGTCGTTGTTGGCGTTAAGGACGCCCCCCTGCGGGATGACTTTGAACTGCGCCTCGAACTTGATCCCATAGTAGTCCATCACGCCGCTCAGGGTGATCAGATCGCCCCGCGCCGAGGCCGTGGCATGCTTGCCGCGACGATCGTCTT
The DNA here is from genome assembly GCF_040545685.1 of Caulobacter sp. 1776. NCBI lineage: Bacteria > Pseudomonadati > Pseudomonadota > Alphaproteobacteria > Caulobacterales > Caulobacteraceae > Caulobacter > Caulobacter sp. 1776. The sequence goes on along the minus strand of NZ_JBEPMI010000005.1, from coordinate 489,483 downwards.
CGGTGCGACGGAACGGCGCCAGGTAAGGCGCCCGAGGGCGGAGCGTGAAGTCCAGAGCCCCGGGCCGAGAGGCCGCCAGGCGGATCACCATCACCCGGTCGGGATAGCTGGTGAAATACTCGCGTGTGAACGTCACACCGTCGTGGCTGTAGCGGACATGGGCCGTGGCGGTGTTGAGGTCGAGATCGCGGCTGTAATCCTGTGGCGTCGCGTGCGGGAACTCTAGCGCCACCTCCGCGAAATTGTTGAGTCCTCCGATGCCGTTGGCGGGCGTATCGACCAAGCTATTTTCGGTGACCTGTAGTCGCTCACGAGCGACGCCGCCGAAAACATTTACGCCGAAATAGCCGTTTCCAAGCGGCAAGGACTGGTCCAGCCATCCCTGGACACTGTCTGCCGCCGGGCTCCGGTACCAAAGCCGCATGGGCTTTTCCTGAGGGCTTCCATGCGCTGGATGCGCCTGTTCGGCGGCGTTGGCTTGCGCGCCCATCGCAATGCCAAAGGCCAAGACGATTGCCCGCATCCATCTCATAGCTTGTCTCGTCTTTGTCATCGAATGGGGATGGGTGCGGCGGGGGCGGCCGGATCGAGGTCGCGGCGCGCGCCTCCAAGCGATGGCCGACGATGTCTGGCCCTGCCTGCCCGCCGCGCCCGCGTTGCAAGGGAAGCAATGCTGACGAACGCCGTTGAACTGGCGAGACCCAGCTTGGTGCGCCCCCTCTTTTTCTAAACCGTTGCAACCCTGATGCACTCAAGATGTTCGCATGTCAATTTTAGTTTCATTTATAAATTACTCAGGACCCACCCTCGGGACTTTCGTGTTCAGAATCTTCAAGGCAAGACTGCGGCGCGCCGGCAGGTTCAGGCGTAGCCACGTCACTGCGCAACAGCAGTGGCGCTGTCGGCGGTTGACTGACATGCCGGCTAACGGATAATTTCATATCTGAATTCTACATCTCCATATAAATTAACTAACGACATTTAGACGCTCGGAGCGTCCTCGGGAGGGTCGATGAAGACGGCTATCGTCGCCGCCGCGTTGCTGATGTGGGCAGGCGCGGCCCAAGCAAAGATCGACCCGGTCATCCCGGTTTGGATTTCTTCCCCGACATTCAGACCCGCCACCGCCAAAGACGGCGACGTGCTCGCCTACGACGCACAGTCGGTGAGACAGGACATCCGCATTCAAGCGCCAACGACCCGTGTCGCTCTGCGCCTGACCAATGAACTTGGGACCTCACGCGTTACAGTCGGCAAGGTCGAGCTTCGCGTCATTCACGCGGATGGAACGCTCGGCGAGCCAAGGTTGGCGAAGTTCGGTGGTGCAGACGGCGTCACGCTCGAACCCGGGCTGGCCCGATACACCGACTTCGTCGACGTATCGCTCCCAGCGTTCAGCGATGTCGCGATCATCGTCCATTACCCTGGTCGAGCGGAGCCCGCCGCCCACCGTGCGGCGGTGCGCGTGGCCCAAGGCGACGATACCCCCGGAACTGACCTCAAAACCGTGCGAGGCGCGGCGATCGTTTCGGCTGTCGAGACCCCGGCGCCCAAGGCGTTCTGCCGTCACGTCGTCGTTGCGCTCGGCGACTCGATCACCGAAGGCTCGGGCTCGACGCCTCACAACAACTGGCCAAGCCGCATCGCCCGCCACTTCCACGGCAAGCGCTGCGAGGTCATTGTCGCGAACGCGGGTATCAGCGGAAACAAGGTCCTCTCGGACGGGGGCTCGCCCGGCTTGCTCATGCGGCTCGATCGAGATGTCTTCGCGATCCCGGGCCTGACAGACATCATCTTCTCCGAAGGCATCAATGACATCCGCGCCGCCGAGACGAAAACCTTCGACAGCGAGGCGCTGGCCGAGCAACTGCTGGAAGGCTATCGCCAGCTTGTGGTGCGGGCGCATGCGCACGGTGTTCGTGTCATTGGCGGCACGCTGGCCCCTTACAAGGGCACGGCCAATCAGACGGAAGCCGGCCTTGCCGCCGTCGAGCGCGTCAACAGCGCAATAAGGTCTGGGGCGATATTCGACGCCATGGTCGATTTCAACCGCGCGCTCGCGGACCCGACCGATCCCCAACGCATGCGCTCAGAGTTCCAGAAGGGTGACTGGCTTCATCCGAACGACGCTGGGTACGCTGCGATGGCGGCGACCGTTCGGGACTCCCTGTTCGCGTCGCGCCCCGCCCTGGGTGCTGGATCGCCGAAACGACGGCTTGATGGCCGCCGCTCGGCGCAAGCGTCAAGCGGATCCCGATAAGTGGCGAGCGATACTAGGCCGCGACGAAACTTGGCTAGCGCCTAGGCAAAGACGCCAGACAACCGGCCTTTGAGAAAATTGACGAACGCCGTCGTCTTGGCGGGCGGGCGCTCGGGCCAAACTAGGTGGACGCCGTGTCCAGGCTCGGCCGGCGCGGCCAAGTCGGCCATCACGGCGACGAGTTCGCCGCGCGCCAGGTGGTCGGCCGTGAGCCAGTTGGGCGTGTGCGCGAGACCCCCGCCGCCGAGCGCGGCGGCGACCGCCGCCTCGGGTGTGCTGACGACAATGGCGGGCGACGACGGCCAAAACCGCCCCCCCGAAAACCGCCAAGCCGCCTGGCCGCCGACGCCCTGACCGACGACGATGCAGTCGTGCGCCTCGAGATCGATCGGCCTGGCGGGCGCGCCGCGGCGGGTCAGGTAGTCGGGACTGGCGCACAGCACCCGCCGCGCCGGCCCCAAGGTCTGCACCCGCAACGTGCTGTCGGGCAGTCGTCCAATCCGCACCGCCAGATCAACGCCCTCTTCGATCAGGTCGACGAACTGGTCCTCGAGCCGCAGATCGACGCGAACATCCGGAAAGGCCTGACGAAACGCGCCCAGATGCGGGGCCACATAGCGCCGGCCAAAGCCGTGCGAGGCGCTCACACGCAGCAGACCGGTCGGGCGCTGTTCGGCCTCGCCCAAGCGCGCCTCCAAAGCCGCGGCCCGCGCAGCCAGGTCGCCGCCCTGCTCGGCCAGCACCCGGCCCGCCTCGGTCAGGCCCAAGCCACGGGTCGATCGTTTGAAAAGCCGCGCGCCGAGCCGCTGCTCGAAAGCCTCGATGCGCCGCGCCGTCGCTGACGGCGACAGGCCCACGCGGCGCCCGGCCGCCGAGAATCCGCCGCTCGCGGCGACGGCGAAAAAGAGTTCGAGATCGGAAGCGATCAGAGCCATAGCCAAGCCCGAAAGATGAATTCAGCTATGTGTCATACGCATAACTGATTGGCCAATGTCGAGCATACTCACCTGTTCGTTGCAAAGCTAAACTGGCGGGCAAGTCGGAGAGGATCTCATGCCCGCTTATCGCCTCTACCAAATCGACGCCTTCACCAACGCGCCCTTCACTGGCAATCCGGCCGGCGTCGTGCCCGATGCGCGTGGGCTTTCCGAAGCGGCGATGCAGGCCATCGCCCGGGAGATGAACGTCTCGGAGACCGCCTTTGTCTTTCCCGAGGCCGGCGAGGATCACGACATGACCGTCCGGTTCTTCACGCCGACCACCGAGGTGCCGATCTGCGGACACGCCACGATCGCCAGTCACTGGGTGCGGGCGATGGAAGGCGCGCCCGACGGCATCGTGCGCCAGAAAACCGGCGCGGGCGTGCTGCCGGTCGAGATCGATCGAACGGACGGCGTCACGCGCATCTGGATGACGCAGGCGCTGGCCACGTTCGACCCGCCGTTGCCGCACGCGCTTCGCGACGAGGTCTATTCCGCCTTGGGCGCGCCGCCGTTGGCGCTGGCCGATTTCGCGCCGATCAGCGTGGTCTCCACCGGCCACAGCAAGGTGATCGTTCCGCTATCCTCGGTCCAGGCCCTGCAGGACCTGAGCCCGGACCTGCAGGCGCTGGCCCGGCTGTCGGCGCGTATCGGCAGCAACGGGTTTTACCCGTTCGCCCTGGCCGATCCTGGCGAGGCCGTCAGAGCTTATGGGCGCATGTTCGCTCCGGCCATCGGCATCGCCGAGGACCCGGTCACCGGCAACGCGGCCGGGCCGCTGGGCGCCTATCTTGCCCACCATGGCCTGCTGGCGCTGACCGCCGACCGGCCCGCGCAATTCAAGGTCGGGCAAGGCCATGCGGTCGGCCGGCCCGGAACGATCCTGGTCGAGGTGCGGCGGGTGGCTGAACGCTACCGCGTGCGGGTGGCTGGCGAGGCGGTCGCGATCTTTCGCACCGAAATCGAGGTTGCGATGTGAAGGTCTTGAGCACGTCGTCCGCGCCGTCGCCCAATGGTCACTACAGCCAGGCCGTGGTCACCGGCGACATGGTCTATCTGTCCAATCAATTACCGACCGCGCCGACGACCAACGCGATCCCGCAGGGGATCGCGGCCCAAACCCGGCAGGTGATCGCCAATTGCCAGGCGATCTTGCACGTCGCGGGCAGCGATTTGACGTGCGTCGTCAGCGTGTCGATCCAGGTGACCGACATGGACAACTGGGCGCTGGTCGACGCGGCCTTGGCCGCCGCGTTCGGCGAGCATCGGCCGGCCCGCGGCGTTGTCGAGGTCTCGCGGCTTCACAAGGACGCGCTGATCGCCATGCAGATGATCGCCGGGCGACGACGCCCTTGGCCGCGGATCGTCACGATCCGCTGATCTTGAGGCCAAGGCGTCGCCGCCTTTAGTCACCAGGCGATGTCGAACACCGTCTTGCCGAACGCCTCGCCCTTGGCGAAGGCCTCGTAGGCGGCTTCGATCTGATCGAGGCCATAGGTCTGGGCGATGACCGGTCGCAGGCCCGTCGACGCCACCGCCCGTACGGCCTCGCGCAGGTCGTCCGCCGAGCCGGTATTGGTCCCGATGATGCGCAGGCCGTTGACGATCACCGCCATCAGATCCAGCTCGGCGACCCCGCCGGTGCGAAACCCGATGGTGAACACCGTGCCGCCCTGGCGAACCGACTTGATCGACCGGGGGAAGGTATCGGTTCCCGCGGCCTCGAACACTAGGTCCGCGCCGACGCCGTCGGTCAGGTCGAGCACCCGTTCATGCCAGTCCGGCGTGGTGCGATAGTTGACGCCCGCGTCGGCGCCCAGAGCCTTGGCCCGCTCGATCTTGTCGTCGGACGAGGAGGTGACGATCACCCGCGCGCCCTGGGCCTTGGCCAGTTGCAAGGTCGAAAGCGAGGCGCCGCCCGTGCCGAGCACCACGATGGTCGCGCCGGCGTTGATGTCGGCCATTTTCAGGCTGCTCCAGCCCGTGGTGAAGGTGATCGGCAGGGCGGCGATCTCGGCCCAAGTCAGGTGATCGGGCGCCCTCACCGCCGTCGCCGCATCGACCAGCTGGTATTCGGTCAAGGAGCCGGGAACCGTGACGCCCCGCATGATGTGCGCGCGCTCGCGCGTGGGACGCCCGCCGACCCAGATGGCTTTCGGGTGAATGGCGACGCGATCGCCAGCCTTGAGATGGGTTACGCCGGCGCCGACCTCGACGACTTCGCCCGCGCCATCAGCGACTGGAATATTAGGATAGCTGGCGGCCGGATAGTGGCCGCGGACCACGGCCACGTCGATGAAGTTGAGGCTGGCCGCTCGCATGCGCACCAGCACCTGGCGGTCGCCGGGCGCGGCGGGATCGGGCCTGACCACTCGCTGGAAGGCCTTGGTGTCGGGACGGGCCAGTTCGATGACATGCATTGCAAAGCTCCCTCGAAACGTCGAGACGCCCAAACTAGGGAACTGCAATCACGCCTTTAATGGCCGAATAACGCAGGTTATAAATGCGAATTATGCAGCAATCCTACGATTTGGACGTGGCGGAGATCGCCGCCTTCGTGGCCCTGGCCGAAGCGGGGTCTTTCGCCGCCGCCGCGGCGCGCCTTGGCCGGGATCCGACGATCGTCTCGCGGCGGGTCCAGGCGCTGGAGGCGCGTCTCGGGGTTCGCCTGGCCGAACGGACCACCCGGCAGGTGGCGCTCACCGAAGCCGGAACGGCCTATCTTGGCCGGGTGCGGCCTTTGCTCGAAGCGCTGGAGGAAGCCAACAGCGAAGCGGCCGAAATCGCCCACGGCGATCCGCAAGGGCGCTTGCGTTTGTCGCTACCGGCGAGCTTTGGACGCATGTGGCTGGCGCCGTTGATCGCCGAATTCCTCGAGCAGCATCCGCGCATCCGGGTGGAGGCCGAATACACCAATCGTTTCGTCGACCTGATCGGCGAAGGGTTCGACGCGGCCGTGCGGCTGGGCGCCTTGGCCGACTCTCGGCTGATCGCCCGAAAGATCGCGTCGCGACGGCGGATGCTCTGCGCAGCGCCCTCCTATCTGGCCCGGGCGGGAATCCCCGCCTCGCCCGACGATTTGGAGCGCCACGCTTGCCTGATCTTCACGGGCAAACCCAATCCCAACCAATGGGAGTTCTTGCGCCCCGATGGCGGACAATGGATCGTGCCGGTCGACGGCCCCCTGACCTGTGACGACGCCGAAGCGCTGGTGGCCGCGGGCGTTCGCGGCCTTGGCGTGGTCTACGCCAACGACTGGCTTGTGGGCCGCCAACTGCAGGCCGGCAGCCTGGTTCCGATCCTGGAAGACTGGTCAATGGCCGACGAGGGCGCCATCTACATCGTCATGCCTTCGCGCCAAGGCCTGCCCAGCAAGACGCGCGCGTTCACCGACTGGCTGGCCGTCCGGCTAAACGCCGGCGCGCCTTGGCTTTGATTGGCTCGACACGATCGGATCAAAATCAAGCCGTCCACCTTTCGCGATCGTCGCCGCGGCCGGTGGCGATACGATTGGCCGGCGATCAGACCTTTGGCGGTCGGACGAGATAGGCCTGGCCCTGCTTTTGGACGATGCGGATCAGCGTGCCGATCGAGTGGTCGACGTCGAGCAGATGCAGACCCCAGGACAGGTCGACACCCGTGCGCCGTATGATCTGGCCGCCCAGTTCGTCGGTGCGCGGATCGGCAGGAACCGCGTTCAGGTGCAAAGCCAGGTAGTTGAAGTCGCCGGCCTGAATGCATTCGGTCGTAACCAGGCCCGGCGTCTTGACGAAGAACGTGCCAATCGGCCGCGCGGGGCGGACCCACTCGGGCTGGATGTCTCCGCCGGAGCCATTCAGGAAGCCCTTGGTCAGGAAATAGGACTCCGGTTCGCCCTTGCCGCCCGCCAAGCTGGCCGGATTGACACAGGCCGCCCTCAGGCCGTCGCGCGCCTTGCCGAAGCGCGCGTTGGCCGGCGGCGGCAGCCGGTCGCGAAAGGTGACATAGGTGATCACGCAGTCGACCTGGCTCGCGGCGCGGCACAGCGGGGTCGACTTGAAGGATCCGCCGACGTCCTGCCCCGGCGGGACCATGACCAGTCCGCCCATCAGCAGGGCCGAGACCAGTTGTTTCTGGACCGGTTTGCCCTCGATCTCCTCGGCGATCAGCTTGGTCAGCATGACCGCGCCCTGGCTGTGGCCGATCAGCACGACACCCCTGCCCTCGTTCTCGTGAGCCATGTACCAGTTCCAGGCGTCGACCACGTCCGCGTAGCCCCCGACGCCGGGTGGCGGCGGGTCGCCGACGGGCCTGCGACCACCGGCCGGATAGCGCAGTCGTCGCAGCGTGCCTTGACGATAGAGTGGCGCGAATTGCCGACAGACCGAGCCAAAGCGGGCGAACTGCAGCCGGATGTTGTCCCATTCGTCGGCATTGGCCTCGAAGTCGGAGATCCAGCCCGGATCATTCGAGACGGTGGGGTAAACAAAAAAGCAGTCGATCTTCGGGTCCTTGGCCGGGACGTAGCGCTCGACCGTCATGCGGCCGCTGGGCGCGATCACCGTTGCGTCGAGATCGACCTCGCAGCGATTGTCCGCGAGGTCCGGCCGACATAGCCAGAGCGCCGGATCGGTATAGTCCGCATGCTGAACAGCCGGGTCGGGAACCCGCGCCAGCGCCGCGCCGTGCGCGGCCATCAAGGCCAAGACCGCGAGCCACCAGCGCATCACAGGACCTCGAACAGGCCGGCCGCGCCCATGCCGCCGCCGACGCACATGGTGACGACGACATGCTTGGCGCCTCGGCGCTTGCCTTCCAGGAGCGCGTGACCGACGAGCCGCGCGCCCGACATGCCATAGGGATGGCCCATCGCGATGGCGCCGCCGTTGACGTTCAGCAACGCGTCCGGAATGCCAAGGTTATCGCGGCAATAGAGGACCTGACAGGCGAAGGCCTCGTTTAGCTCCCAGAGGCCAATGTCATCGAGTCCGAGGTCGAAGCGCTCCAGCAGACGCGGAATGGCGAAGACCGGACCGATGCCCATCTCGTCGGGCTTGGTCCCGGCGACGGCCATGCCGACATAGCGGCCCAATGGTTCGAGGCCGCGCCTTTCGGCCAGACGCGCCTCCATCATCACGCAGGCGGAGGCGCCGTCCGACAGCTGGCTGGCGTTGCCGGCGGTGACGACACCGCCGGGCCGCACGGCCTTCAGGGCGGCGAGACCCTCCAGGGTGGTTTCGGGCCGAACGCCCTCGTCGCGCTCCAAGGTCACCTTGCGGAACGACACCGCCTGGGTGGCCTTGTCGACGACCTTCATGGTCGCGGTCATCGGCGCGATTTCGGCGGCGAAGCGCCCGGTCTCTTGCGCGGCCGCGGCGCGGTACTGCGAGGCCAGGCTGTAGAGGTCGCAGGCCTCACGGGTGATCCCGTAGCGCGCGGCGACCGTCTCGGCGGTGTCGAGCATCGGCATGTAGGCGTCGGGATGCAGCGCCACGAGCCCCGGATCCTGATCGACCCGCAACTGCGAGGTCTGGACCAGCGAGATCGACTCCACGCCGCCGGCGACGATCACGTCCATGCGGTCGACGATGATTTGCTTGGCGGCCGTGGCGATGGTCATCAGGCCCGACGAGCACTGGCGATCGATGGTCATGCCCGGCACGGCGACCGGGAACCCGGCGCGCAGGGCGGCCATGCGTCCAATGGTCTGCTGGTAGCCCTGCGGCAGGGAGCAGCCGAGGATGCAGTCCTCGATCTCGTCCGGCGCGATCCCCGCCCGCGCGACCGCGTGGGTCAGGGCGTGAGCCGCCAAGGTCGGCGAGGGCGTGTCGTTGAAGGCGCCGCGATAGGCGCGGCCGATCGGCGTGCGCGCCGTGGAGACGATGACGGCCTCGCGCATTACGCCCTCTCGGTCACGGATTGGGCCGCCGCGACCTTGGCGACGAGGCCGGCGCTGGCCAGCTCGCGCTCGGCCTGGGTGAAGCCATAGGCCGGAACGATCTCGCCGCCGCGGTCGGTGACGCCGTCCCATTGGCGGATCACCTGCTCGCCCGCGTCTGGCCCGCCACCGATATAGCGGCCGTCGGTCAGGGTGATGTTGGCGACGGCGAAGTGACCGGCGCCCGCACACAGGATCGTCCGGGTCGGCGCTTCGTCGGCGACCAGGGCCAGCAGGCCGGGGCTGACCAGGCCGGGGGCCAGGCGCCGCAGGCTCTCCTCGGACAGCACGCCCTCGGTCATGCCCGTCGCCGCCGTCGGGGCCAGGCAGTTGACTCGCACGCCATACTTCTCGCCCTCGATGGCCAGGGTCTGCATCAGGCCGACCAGGGCCATCTTGGCCGCGCCGTAGTTGGCCTGGCCGAAATTGCCGTAGAGGCCCGACGACGAGGTGGTCATCACGATGCGGCCGTAGCGCTGCTCGCGCATGATCTCCCAGACCGCCTTGGCGCAGACCGCCGCGCCCATCAGGTGGACGTCGACGACCAGGCGGAAGTCGTCCAGGCTCATCTTGGCGAAGCTCTTGTCGCGCAGGATGCCGGCGTTGCTGACCAGGATGTCGATCCGTCCCCACCGGTCCATGACCTGGGCGACCATCGCCCCGACGGCGGCCTCGTCGGTGACCGAGGCCGCGACGCCGATCGCCTGACCGCCAGCGGTCGCGATCTCGGCGGCGACGCGTTCGGCCGCGCCTCGGTCCAGGTCGTTGACGACCACCTTGGCGCCCTGGCTCGCCAGATACAGCGCATGGGCCCGGCCCAGTCCGCCGCCAGCCCCGGTGACGATCGCGACGCGTCCATCCAGCAACATCCGCTCTTTCCTTCCCTCGACCACCGCGAGCCCAGGCTCGCTCGTTAATTCACTATTCGCTTAGTGAGTATCTTTGGCAGACCTATCCGCGCAAGGGGTTCAACCCTAGGCCTCGCTCGCTTGGGCGCGCCCGCACACCGACAGGAAGCCGCCGGCCATGAAGGTGGCCATGCGATCCTTCACGGCGGAGAAGTCGTCGGACTTGCAGACCCCGCCCGACAGCTTGTCGATCCGACCCGTGCGGGCCAGGGTCAGCATCAAGGCGCCGGTGACGAAGTGATAGCCCCAGAAGATGTCGGCCTCCGAGCAGTCCGGCAGCGCCTTTTTCAGGATTGCGATCAGACGCAGCACCACCGGGTCGAAGTGTTCGTCCATCAGGGCCGCGCCCCATTCCGGCGCATTGGCGACCTGGGCGCCGAGGGCGGCGTAGTTCTTCCACCCCTCCCCGCCCTCAATATAGAGGTCAAGGTCGGTGTCGAGGAACGCGCGCAAGGCCCCCTCCACCGTGGGCTTGCCATCCGTGGCCTTGTCGTAGTCATCCAGCGCCCGCATCCGACGCTCGCTGGTGACCACCGCCCGGCGGGCGAACACCGCGTCGAACAGGGTCTTCTTGTCGTCGAAGTAGTAGTTCATCAGCGTGTGGTGCACGCCCACCCGCTTGGCCACGTCCTTGAGCGTGACCCCATACAGCCCGTGCTTGGAGAACAGATATTCGGCCGCGTCGAGGATCTGCTCCATCATCTCGGCGCGCTGTTCGGCCTTGGTGGTGCGACGAGGTTTGGCGTCTTGGGACACGAAGCGGACTTCCGTTGCGATAGGGGCTGATGCTGTGGACGGACGACCCGTCAGCCGCCGCCGTACTCCGTTCTCAGCCGAATTTTGTCGATCTTGCCGGTCGACGCCAGAGGCATGCGCGCCAGCCGGTAGACGGCGTCGGGGATCCACCAGGACGCCACGCGCCCGCGCAACGGCGCCAGCAGCGCCTCGTCGCTGACCTCGCCTTGCGTCTCGACTAGCAGGATCGGCCGTTCACCCCATTTGGCGTCGGAGCGGCCAATCACGGCGGCCAGGGACACTTCGGGCAGAGCCCCGACCACGGCCTCGATCTCAGCAGGATTGATCCACTCGCCGCCGGACTTGATCAGGTCCTTGGCCCGCCCCGTGATCATCAGATTGCCGTCGGCGTCGATGCGCGCGAGGTCGCCGGTCGGGAACCAGCCGTCGGCGTCGGTCGCCGGCGTGTCGTGGCCGAAATAGCGCTGGATCACCGCCGCCCCGCGCACCCGCAGGTGGCCCTCGACCTCACGCTGCTCAGGGAGCGCCAGCCCGTCGGCGTCGGTCAGCAACAGATCCACGCCCACGGCCGGACGGCCCGACAACGCCGCGCGGGACGGGTCGCCGAGCGGCGCCACCGTGCCGGAGGGCGACAGCTCGGTCATGCCCCAGCTGGTCTGCACCGTGACGCCCAGCCGCGTCTCGATGCGCTCCATCAAGGCAGGGGCCATCGGCGCGCCGCCGACGATGATGCGCTTCAGCGACGGCAAATCCGCTCCGGTCGCTTCGAGGTGCTCGACCAGGCCCAGCCAGACGGTGGGCACCCCGACCCCGACCGTGACCGCCTCGGCGGCAATCAGGCGGGCCAGGCTGGCGCCGTCGGTTTGGCGGCCCGGCAGGACCAGCTTGGCGCCGACGGCCGGCGCCGCGAACGGCAGCCCCCAGGCGTTGGCGTGGAACATCGGCACTACCGCGAGGACGGCGTCGCCGCCCGAGATCGCCATCACGTCGGCCTGCAGGATCCGCAGCGTGTGCAGGTAGCTGGAGCGGTGGGTATAGGTGACGCCCTTGGGCGCGCCGGTGGTGCCCGAGGTGAAGCACAGGCCGCACGGTGCGGTCTCGGCGAAATCGCCCCAGATCGCGTCCGGCCGCGTGGAGGCGATCAACGGCTCCAGCAGATCTTCGGCTGGGGCAGCGGCGTCAATGACCAGCAGCCGCGCGATACCGGGCGCGCGCGCCAGGATCTCGCGCGCCATCGGCGCGAGATCGGCCGAAGCGACCAGCACCTTGGCCTCGGACTGAACGACCATCGCCACCAGTTGTTCGGCCGTCAGGCGCGGATTCAGCGTGTGGCACACCGCGCCCATGCCCATGATCGCGAACCAGACCTCGACGTGGGCCTGGCTGTTCCAGGCCAGGGTGGCGACGCGATCGCCCTTCTCCACCCCGAGGCCCTCGAGCACGGACGAGACGCGCAGGGCCCGGTCTCGCAGGTCCGCGTAGCCGATGCGGTCCGCGCCGCCGCCCTCCCGGGCGGTGACCACCTGGCCATTGGGTCGCCACTTGGCGGCGTGATCCAGAAACTTGTCGAGCGTCAGGGCGAAGGCCTGCATCTCACCGTCAACTATCGGCACTGAGAAACTCCGGCGGGAAGCGGCGGCGAGACGACACCGACGTTCCAGTTCCAAGGGGTGTCGCCGCGCGCACGGCGGCGGCACATGACGGCCTCGTTCAGCTCGTACATGCCCGGCCGCAGGTGGACGCCCGGCTGGGGCGCGTCGGCGAAGGTAAGGTAGGCTCGCTCGGTTCCGTAGGGCTTCCAGACCGGTTGGCCGGCCGCCTTGGGCGCGCCGTTGCGGGCGAAGGACGTCCAGTAATCGATCATCGCCGCCGACAGCTTGGCCTCGGCGGGCGTGTCCGGGCTCTTCGGCCAGGCCGGCGGCGTCTTGTCCGGCGTGCCGAACACGTACGGCAGCTCGCTAGCGTGGAAGCCGTGCAGCCCCGCCGCGTCGGCCGCCGGATAGCCATGGTCGAACAGGTAGAGGTAGCTCGCCGCGCCGACGGCCGTCTGCTTGGCGACCAGCCGTTCGGCCGTCCAGCCGTAGAGCGCGTCGCGAGTCGTCAGCAGCACGCTCTCGGGCACATCGCTCGACGGGTAGAGCTTCAGGAAATCGTCGGCGAGGTCGCCATAGCGCGCCCGGATTTCCTTCTCGTAGGTCGCCGCGTCGGCGGGCGGCGGCGGTGCCAGGATGCGCAGCGAGCGGATCTCGCCGCTGTTGAAGCCGGCCAGGATCGGCACGCGGGCCTGCTCGCCGCGATCGAACGTGTCGACCAACTGGCGCGGCAGGATCTTGCCGTCGACCGCGCCGAAGGTCTGGAAGCCGGCCAGCAGGGCCGCGGTCGTGATCGCCTCGGCGTCCATGGCCCGCAACTCGGCCAGGCTCTTGGCGCCCAGCTTGGCCGCGGTCGCCGCGCCCATGGCCTCGGCCGGGACGTGGCCGAACCTTGGCTCGCGCAGGTCGGGCGTCGAGACCATATAGGCGCTCTGGGCGATGGCCCTCTGGAACAGCCCTCTGGCCCGCGGAGAAGCCATTAGGTACATGACGCTCAAGGCCCCGGCCGACTCCCCGGCGACCGTGACATTGGCTGGATCGCCCCCGAAGGCGGCGATGTTCTTCTGGACCCAGCGCAGGGCCGCGATCTGGTCGAGCAGGCCGTAGTTGCCCGAGACGCGGTCCGGCGACTCCGCGCTGAGCTCGGGATGGGCCATGTAGCCCAGCACGCCGAGGCGGTAGTTGATCGTGACCACGACCAGGCCGCTCCGCCGGGCCATGGCCGCGCCGTCGTACATACTTTCGCTGCTGGAGCCGCCGATCAGCGAGCCGCCGTGGATCCAGACGAAGACCGGAGCCTTCTTGGCCTTGTCCGGGGCCCAGACATTCAGTGACAGGCAGTCCTCGCTCATCGGCTTGAGGACCGAGGCGTAGATGCTGCCGGCGCGGGGTTTGGGTTGATAGCAGGGCGGGCCGAAGTCGAGCGCGTCGCGAACACCTGTCCAGGCCGGAACCTCGAGCGGCGGCTTCCAGCGCTTGTCGCCGACCGGCGCGGCGGCGTAGGGCGCGCCCTTGAACACCCGCAGGCCGTCTTGCTCGACGCCGCGAAGCGCGCCGGCCGGCGCGTGGACGACGGGCTGGCCGGCCCGCGCCGCCGGCGCGATCGCCAAGACCGCGAAGGCCATGGCGAAGAACGATCCGAGAAGGCCGTTGAGAAACTGGCTCATCGGCTTCCCCTTAGAATTCATAGCCGAGGCGCACGCCGGCCGTGCGCGGGCGCATGGTGGCGAACCGGTTGGCGAGGAAGGCCTCCGGGTGGACGTAGGTCACCGAGTGGTCGTCGAACAGGTTTTCGACATAGGCGCCAATCGTTGTCTGGCCCATGGCGACGGCGAAAGTGGCGTTGACGTTGTTGTACGAGTCCGTGAACGCGTAGGTCGGGCTGGTCACCGTCGGCTGGCCGGGCACGCGCGGGAACGACCCCGGATACGAGCCGACATGCTGCAGCACGACCGACAGGTTGGCCTTGGCCTTCGGCGTCAGGTCCCAGCCGTAGTTGGCGAAAAGGGCGCCCTGCACCTTGGGCGAGGCCAGACGCGATCCGGGAAGCGCGCCGGAGATCGCCGCCTCGGCCGGCGTCAGCTGCGTCACCTTGGCCTCGTTCAGAGACCCGTTAAGGCCGATGCTGAGGCCCTTGGCGGGAAAGGTCAGGATCTCGAACTCGACGCCCTTGCTGCGCGCCGCGCCGATATTGGTGGCGAACTGCACGCTGTCGGACACGCGGTTGGCCTGGACCTGGATGTTGCTCCAGTCGATCAGGTAGAGGGCGATGTTGGCCGAGACCACGCCGTTCAGCCACCGCCCCTTGGCCCCGACCTCGTAGTTGGTCAGGTCATCGGACGAGGCGCCGTTTGGGATGATCAGGTCGCTGGGATTGACCGCGCTGGGCCGCCCGGCGAAAGCGTTGACCACCGGGGTGCGAAAGCCGGTCGACACCGTGGCGTAGGTCGTTAGAGCCGGCGAGGGCTTGTAGGACAGGCTGACCTTGAAGGATGGCTTGCTGCCCTTGGCCTTGACGCCCGTGGCAGGCGCGATCGGCACGATAGTCAGCGGTCCGCGGATGCCGAACAGGGCGTTGGTCAGGTAGGCGCTGTTGTAGCCGCCCTCGGTGAAACCTTGGGAATCGACCCGGCCATAGCGCATGCCGCCGGTCGCCCAGACCTTGTCGCTGAGGTGGTAGGTCAGCTGGCCGAAAGCCGCCTTCTCGTGCGAATTGAAGTGCGTGTATTGGCGCTGATAATACTCGTCCGGCAGGCCCGTGATGCCGTGCGAGATCAGGAACGCCGGGTTCGACCGGTAGAAGTAGTCCACGTCCAGGCGGCGATCGAGATAGAAACCGCCGATCACCCAGTCGACCTTGCCGCCCGGATCGGACGCCAGACGCGCCTCCTCCACGAACGTCTTCTGATAGCCTTTGGCGTCGAGCGCGAAGGCGATGGCGCCGCCGAACGTGCCGGCCAGGTCGACGAAGAACTTCTGATCGAACTTGGAATAGGTTGACGAGCTGGTCAGGTGCGCGCCGTCGAATTGATAGTCGATCGTGGCGTTGTGGCTGCGCAGCTCGCCGACGAACAGGTCGGGCCGGTCCGAAACGCGCTTGTTGCGCCCCAAAGCCGGATTGATCAGCGACGAGTCCTTCGGGTTGCTATTCTCGTACGAGAACTGCAGCTTCACCGATAGCCGGTCGCTCGGCTTATAGAGCAGGTTGGCGCGGCCGCCCCAGTCGACCAGGGTGTTGGCGTTGTGGATCTTGGTCCCGAGGTTATCGAGATAGCCTTCCTCGCGCCGGTAAAAGCCGACTACCCGGAGGGCGAGCTTGTCCTCGATGATCGGCAGGTTGACCATGGCGTTGTAGCGCTGACGCAGCGAGTCCGAGCCGGTCAGGCCGATGTCGACCAGCGTGGCGGCCTCGCGGCTGGAGAGGTTCGGGGCCTTGGTCAGGATGCGCAGCGCGCCCGATAGGGAGCCCGAGCCGAACAGCGTCCCCTGCGGGCCGCGCAGGAACTCGACCCGCTCGACGTCGAACAGGTTGGGGTCCAGCACCGTGGTATTGCCGATCGTCGAGATCGGCAGCTCGTCGATATAGACCGCCACCGTGCTCTGCAGATTGGCGCCATAGCCGTTGGTGGCCACGCCCCGGGCGGTGAAGTTGTTGAAGTTGGCGGTGGCCCGGTTCAGCACCACGCCGGGCGTCTGGCGAGCCAGGCCCTCGTAGCCGACGATGCCCTTTGCGGTCAGCTCC
Source organism: Caulobacter sp. 1776 (assembly GCF_040545685.1). Taxonomy (NCBI): domain Bacteria; kingdom Pseudomonadati; phylum Pseudomonadota; class Alphaproteobacteria; order Caulobacterales; family Caulobacteraceae; genus Caulobacter; species Caulobacter sp. 1776. The sequence continues at coordinate 473,328 of NZ_JBEPMI010000005.1, read as the reverse complement.
TTCTGGTCGAAGGCGGTGACGCTGAGCGGCACGTCCTGCAGCTTTTCCGGACGACGGGTGGCGGTGACGACAACTTCTCCTACCAGCTCGGCGTCCTTGCGCTCGCCCTTGATCTGACCTTCGGCGTCGGCCGTCTGGGCCAAGACCGGTGTTGAAAACGTGATTATGGCGACGGCGCAGGCCGACGCGAAAAGACCAGCCTTCATGACGTTCTCCCCGAACGAGCGCCGATCGTTTCCCGTCGACGTTGTCCGGGCACGGTGCAGCCGATCCCGCCCCCTGTCAACATTCACTCTCTCGCGCGTGAATGTTGACGACCTTTCCGAATTAGGCGCATGCTCAAACCAAGCCAAGCTCCAAGAACGGCAGCTGGGAGGAAACCTTTGACCACGCGTGCGACGCCGCCGCGGACCCGTCCGCGCGCCCAGACGAGACCCGACGCCGCCCGGATGGCCGGCCGATGAGCGCCCAGTCCCCCGCCCTCGCCCCGTCCGCCGACCCGCGCCCAGGCCCGGTCGGAAGCCGCGCCTGGCTAGTCCTGGCGATGCTCTGGTTCGTCTATGTGCTAAACTTCCTAGACCGGCAGCTGATGTCGATCCTGGCTAAGCCGATCCAGGACAGCCTTCACGTCACCGACAGTCAACTCGGCCTGATCGGCGGCCTCTATTTCGCGATGTTCTATTGCTTCATCGCCATCCCGGTCGGCTGGCTGGCCGATCGCACCAACCGCGTCGCGGTGCTGTCCATCGCCTGCGGGATCTGGAGCGCGGCGACGATCGCCTGCGGTCTATCCCGAAATTACGGGCAGTTCGCCTTTTCGCGGATGACGGTCGGGTTCGGCGAGGCGGGCGGCGTGCCGCCCTCCTACGCGATCATCTCGGACTATTTCCCGTCCGGGCGGCGCGGCACGGCCCTGGGGATCTACAATCTGGGCCCGCCGGTAGGGGCGGCGCTGGGCATCGCGTTCGGCGCGACGATCGCGGCGGCCTTCAACTGGCGTTACGCCTTTGTGGCGCTAGGCGCGGTCGGCGTGCTCGCCGCGGCCATCCTGCCGCTGATGGTGAAGGAGCCTCGGCGCGGCGGCTTGGACGGCGCGACGGCAGAGGCCCCGATGCAGAAGGCCGGTTTCTGGTCGACGTTCAAGATGTTCTTCTCCCGCCCAACCCTGGTGCTCGCGGCCCTGGGCAGCGGCGCGACCCAGTTCGTGACCTACGGTCTGGGCAACTTCACCACCCTATTCCTGATGCGCGAGAAGGGCATGGTGTTGAGCCAGATCGCGGTCTGGTACGCCCTGGTGGTCGGCATCGGCATGAGCGCCGGTATCTTCGTCTCTGGGCGGGTGATCGATCGCTACACCCGCAGGTCCAAGGTCGCCTACGCCCTGGTCCCCGCGGTCTCATTGACGCTAGCCGTGCCGTTCTATCTCGGCTTCGTCTGGGCCCCGACCTGGCCTTTGGCCCTGGTCTTCCTGATCGGCCCGACCTTCCTGAACTACTTCTACCTGTCCTCGTCGGTGGCGCTGGTTCAAGAGGAGGTGAGGCCCGAGCAGCGGGTGATGTCCGGCGCCCTCCTGCTGCTGGTCATGAACTTCATCGGCCTGGGTCTTGGCCCGACCTTTGTCGGGGCGGCCAGCGATGTCTTCCGGGCTAGTCATCCGCACAACTCGTTGCAGATGGCCCTCTACGCTCTGGTCCCGTTCTACGCGATCGCGATCGGGCTCTTCCTGTGGTTGGCCAGGATTTTCGCCCGGGCCGAGAAGATCTGAGGGTTCGCGGGCTTCACGCCTTCAGCGCGATGAAGCCCGCGGCCATGAAGCGGGCGATCCGTTTCTTGACCGCCGGGAAGTCGTCGGAGTGGCAAAGACCACTGGACAGCCGGTCGATCCGGCCGGTTCGCGCCAGGGTGTTCATCAGCGCGCCGCTGACGAAATGGTAGCCCCAGAAGATCTCCTCGTCGGCGTAGTTCGGCAGGGCCTGTTTGAGGATGCCGACCAGCTTCAGGACCACCGGGTCGAAGTGCTCGTCCATCAAGGCCGCGCCTTCGGGCGTATTGCTCACCCGGGCGCAAAAGGCGGCGTAGTTCATCCAGTGCTCGCCGCCCTCGTAGTAGAGATCGAGGTCGGTATCGAGAAAGGCGTGCAGCGCGCCCTCCACCGTGGGTTTGCCGCCCGCCGACTGCTCGTACTGCTCCAGCGCCACCATCCGCCGTCCGGCCGTCACGCCGGCCCGGCGCGCGAACACCGCCTCGAACAGGTTGGTCTTGTCCTTGAAGTAGTAGTTCAGCAGCGTCGTGTGGATGCCGACGCGCACCGCGACATCGCGCAGGGTCACGCCGTAGAGGCCGTTCTGCGAGAACAGGTACTCGGCCGCGTCCAGAATCTGCTCGAGGCTCTGGGCGCGCTGTTCGGCCTTGGTGCGCCGTCGCGCCCCGACCTCCGCCTTCGCCGAAGCATCCTCCGCCAAACCGTCCTCCTGGTCTTTCCGACACGCCGGGTAGTCGGGGCGCGGCGCGCTTCTGTCAATCGTTCCCATAGCGGCGCCTGTTCCGCCCGAAGCCTACGACCACATCGCCGAACAATGATCATTGACGCCGCCAAGGCGATGCTACAACACTCACTCTTGTGAGAATGAGCGTTAAGAGACTCATTCAACGGGAGGGTTCGCTACATGAAAGTCGGGCTTATGGGCGTATCGGGCGCCGCGCTTCTGATTGGGTTCGCCGGCCTCGCGTCGCCGGCATGGGCGCAGGACGCTCAAAAGCCTTCGGACTCGTCGACCCAGGTCGAGGAGATCGTCGTCACCGGCTCCAACATCCGGGGCTCGGCGCTCGACGCCGCTCTCCCCGTGGAGGTTTATTCGCAACAGGATCTGGAAAAGCAGGGCTCGCCGACGGCGCTGGAGTTCGCCAAGAGCCTGACGATCTCGGGCCCGACGACGGGCGAGTCGTACTATTTCGGCGGTCCGGCCCTGGTCGGCTCGGTGAACTACAATCTGCGCGGCCTCGGCGCGGACAAGACGCTGGTGCTGCTGAACGGCCGGCGAATGAACCAGAACACCGCCAATGTGCCTTCGATCGCCCTGGCGAGGACCGAGATCCTCAAGGATGGCGCGGCGGTGATCTACGGCGCCGACGCCACCGGCGGGGTCGTCAACTTCATCACCCTCGACCACTATGTCGGTCTGCAAGCCCAAGCTCAGTACAAGCACATCCGAGGCTCGCACGGCGACTATTCGGTCGGCGTGATGGGCGGTATCGGCGAGGACCGGGTCAACCTGCTGGTCTCGGCCGAGTACGAGCACCGCTCGCGCCTGAACACCCTGGAGCGCGACTTCACCAAGGCCTCGCTGACGCCCGGAACCGGCTACAATGCCGCCCCGTGGTCGACCCTGACCAACCTGACGGGCTGGCAGCCGCGCGGCCCCCTGCCCGCCACGCCCACCGCCACGGACGTCGGCGAGTGGGGCGCAAACCTCGGCGGCATCGTCTCGGACTTCACGCCGGCCAGCTGCGCCGCGGTCGGCGGCCGCTACGACAACGCCTTCACCTGCGCTTACAACTACATCCCCTACTACCGGCTGGTGGAGAACCAGGACACCTATCGACTCTACGCCCAGCTGAAGGCGCAGGTCACCGACAGCATGAAGTTCCACATGGACGCCTCGTACGGCCGTGTGACCCTGCCGCAGGTGATGGGCTCGCCCGCCCAGCCGGTGTCACGCGGCCCGGCCTTGACCACGGGCGCCGTCAACCAGTTCTACGTGCCGATCGCCAACCCGTTCGCGGCCGAGTTCGCCGCCGCCCACGGCATCGTCGGCGCCTCGGGCTTCACCCCGATCACCTACCGACTGTTCGGCCACGGCGGCAATCCGTACTATTCGGGCGGCGACGGCTTCGGCGTGGCCGACAAGATCGACAACAAGGTCTGGCGCGTCTCGGCGGGCATTACCGGCGATCTCGGAGATCTCGCGCCGTTCGCCCGCAAGGTCGGCTACGACTTCGCCCTGACCTATAACGACGCCTACAACTACAACACCCATGCCGACACCATCGGCTATCGCCTGGAAGAAGCCCTGAACGGCTTTGGCGGCCCCAACTGCAAGGCCGTCGACCTGGATCCGACCCGCTTCGGCACCCAGAACCCGGCCGCCGCCGGCAAGAACGGCTGCCAGTGGTGGAACCCGTTCTCGACCTCCTTCAAGGGCCAGCCGGTGCGCGGCCTGGCCAATCCCAACTATATCGCCGGCCACGAGAACCCCGAGGATCTCTCCCTCTGGATGTTCGACCCGCGCGCGGTCGAGACCAAGTCCAACAACTTCACCGCCGATCTGGTGTTCAATGGAACGTCCGGGCTCAGGCTGCCCGGCGGGGAAGTCGGCTGGGCGCTGGGCGCCCAGTACCGCTCGTTCGAGAGCCGCCAGATCGTCTCCAGCCCGTTCAACAACGGCACGGTCCAGTGCGAATGGCCGGCCGGTACGACCAGCGCCAACGGCCCGGGCTCGCCGAACCTCCCGGCCAATCCCCTGCCGACCACCGACCCGAACTTCCGGGGCTGCACGCCCGACGCGCCGGGGCCTTTCGTCCTGTTCGCGCCGACCATCCCGGCTCAGGCCGATCAAAGCCAGTACTCGCTGTTTGGCGAGCTGCAGGTGCCGCTGTTCTCCAACGTCGACATCCAGTTGGCCGCCCGTAAGGAGAAGTTCTCCAACGACCTCGGCGCGACGGTCTACAAGGTCTCGGGCAAGTGGAATGTCTGGGGCCCGCTGACGCTGCGCGGCTCGTACGGCACCAACTATCAGACCCCGCCGCTGGGCGTGACGCCGGGCGCGATCACCGTGGCCGCGCGCACCTACACCGTGGCGGCCAGCAACTGGCTGGCGGCCCAGTTCATCACCGACGCCGACCTCAAGCCCGAGACCGCCAAGACCGCCAATCTCGGGGCGATCTGGCAAAGCCGGGGCCTGGCCGACGACCACAGCTTCCGCCTGATCGTCGACTATTTCGACATCCGTACGAAGGACCAGATCGGCCAGGTCGCCGACCCCAACCAGATCGCCAGCCTGGTGTTCAACGGCGCGGGCGGCACGATCACTACCTGCGACGTGTCCAAGCAGCCCCTGCTGGCCCGCATCAGCTTCAACGCCGGCTGCGCGGTCGGCATGAGCGGCGTCGGAAGCTTCTCGGCGGTGTCCACGCGCTATGGCAACGGGCCCGGCCAGACGACCAAGGGCTTCGACATCCAAGCCCGTTACGGTCTGCCGTTGGGCCCAGGCGATCTGGACGTCAATGTCACCGCCACCCGGGTGACCGAGCTGAAGACCGGTCCCACCACGCTGGACGGCGTGACCATCTCGACCGGCGATGACCGCCTAGGCACGCTGAACTTCGCGACCTTCGCGCAGGCGGCCCCCAAGTGGCGCGCCAACCTGGGCGTCAACTACGGCCTGGGCCGCCAGAACTTCCGCCTCGGCGTCAACTTCGTCTCGGCCGTCCGGGACGAGCGCGTGGGCGTCCAGTATGGCGAGGACGGCAAGAACTGGGTGACCACCGACTTCACCTACCGCCTTACTTTGGACGGCGACATGGCGATCACCGCGACGGTGGCCAACATCTTCGACCGCGATCCGCCGCCGGCCCAGGAAGAGTTCGGCTACGACCCGTGGACCGGTAACCCGCTGGGTCGGACCATCGAGATCGGCGTCAAGAAGGCGTTCTAGTTCCTACCTCGCGCCTGGCGGGCGGCCCCTGCGTCGCCCGCCATTCTTTGAGGCCAAAACCATGGACATCGCACGGCGAGACCTTCTGATCGGCGCCGCCGCGCTGGCCCTGCCTTCGACCGCTCATGCCGCCAGGGTCCGGCGGCCGGCGCCGAAGGGCTTTCTGTGGGGCGTAGCGATCTCGGCCCATCAGAGCGAGGGCGGCAACACCAACAGCGACGCCTGGCTGATGGAGAACCTCAAGCCCAGCATGTTCAAGGAGCGCTCCGGCGACGCCGTCGACAGCTATCATCGCTATGCCGAGGACTTCGCGATCGCCGCCGGCCTGGGCCTTAATTGCTATCGCCTGGGCGTCGAATGGGCGCGGATCGAGCCCAGCGAAGGCTTCTTCTCCAACGCCGAACTCGACCACTACGCCCGCGTGCTCGAGGCCTGCCGCGCGCGCGGGCTCAAGCCGATCGTGACCCTGAACCATTTCACGACGCCCCTGTGGTTCGCCCAGCGCGGCGGCTTCGAGGCGGCCGACGCCCCGGCCCTATTCGCCCGTTTCTGCCGCAAGGTAATCGAACGCCTGGGCGGGCTGATGCACGCCGTCACGACCTTCAACGAGGCCAATATCCGGCTGCTGGTCGACCTGATGCCGGGGTTCCAGGCCGCACTGCCTGCGGTCAAGGCGGCGGTCGCCGCCGCGGCCAAGGCCACGGCCTCGCCGCGGTTCTCGCGCCTAGCCTATGCCGATCCGGCCATCGCCACACCGATCATGCAGGAGGCTCATCGCCGGGCGTATGACGCGATCAAGGCCGCGCGGCCCGACCTGCCCGTGGGCCTGACCTTGACCACTCAGGACATCCAGTCGGACGATCCGGCCCTGGTCACGCTCTATCAGCGCAAGCTCTATGGCGACTGGGTCGAGGTCGCGCGAAGCCATGCCGACTTCTTCGGCGTCCAGACTTACACCCGGTTCGTGTTCGACGCGCACGGCATGAAGCCGCCGCCGCCGGGCGCGGAACTGACCCTCTCGGGCTACGAATTCTATCCCCAGGCCCTGGCCAACACGATCCGCTGGGCTCATGCGGCGATCGGCAAGCCGATCTACGTCACCGAGAACGGCGTGGCGACCAACGATGATGCGCGCCGCATCGCCTTCATCGACGCCGCGCTCGACGGCCTGGGCCAATGCCTGGACGACGCCATTCCCGTGCACAGCTATCTCTACTGGTCGCTGCTCGACAATTTCGAGTGGACGGCCGGCTACGGTGTTCCGTTCGGCCTAGCATCCGTGGATCGCCAGACGTTCAAGCGCACTCCGCGCCCCAGCGCCTGTCATCTGGGCCAGCGCGCGCGCGTAAATCGGCTTTAGCCGCGCTTCGCCGCGCCAGATTACTTCTCCAATCGCGCCACTAGGCTGGACGTATCCCAGCGATTGCCGCCCATGGCCTGAACTTCGGCGTAGAATTGGTCGATCTGGGCCGTGCTCTGCAGCTTGGCGCCGTTGCGGGCGGCTTCTTCCAGCGCGATGCCCAGGTCCTTGCGCATCCAGTCGACCGCGAAGCCGAACTCGAACTCGCCGCACGCCATGGTCGGCCAACGGTTCTCCATCTGCCACGACTGGGCCGAACCCTTGGAGATGGCCGCCAGCACATCGTCGGTCGGCAGCCCGGCGCGCTTGGCGAAGTGCAGCGCCTCGGCCACGCCCTGGACGACGCCGGCGATGGCGATCTGGTTGCACATCTTGGTCAGCTGGCCCGACCCGACCTCGCCCATGCGACGGACAGCCTTGGCGTAGACCTCGATTACCGGCAGCACGCGGTCATAGGCGGCCTGGTCGCCGCCGGCCATGATGGTCAGCTGGCCGTTCTCGGCGCCGGCCTGACCGCCGGAGACCGGCGCGTCGACGAAGGCGCGGCCGCTCTTGGCCAGCAGCGCGGCCATTTCACGAGCGACCGTGGCCGAGGTGGTGGTGTGGTCGACGACCACCGCCCCCTCCGCGAGCGCCGGCAAGGCCTGCGCCACGACGTCGCGGACGTCGTCGTCATTGCCGACGCAGAGCAGCACGACCTCGGCGCCGGCCACCGCCTCGGCGATGGTCTCGAAGGCCTGGCCGCCGTGCTTTTCGGCCCAGCGACGCGCTTTTTCGGGGCTGCGATTGTAGACGGCGACCTCATGGCCCGCGGCCTTCAAGTGGCCCGCCATCGGAAAGCCCATCACGCCCAGGCCGATAAACGCCGTCTTCATGCCGCAACTCCCGCAAAAGGAAGCCCGGGATTACGCGCCCGACGCGGCCTTCGGCAACCCCATCTTAACGACCTTTGGGCAGGTTGCGGCGGTAAGGTTAAACAGGCTTAAGCGCGATGGCCGTCAGCGGCGAACAGCCGATCATCATCAAGAAGGTCAAGAAGGGCGGCGGCCATGGTCACCACGGCGGCGCCTGGAAGGTCGCCTATGCCGACTTCGTGACCGCGATGATGGCCTTCTTCCTGCTGATGTGGCTGCTGAACACGACCAGCCCCGAGCAGAAGCAAGGCATCGCCGACTATTTCGCGCCGGCCTCGATCTCATCGACCACCAGTGGCTCGGGCGGCATCCTGGGCGGCACCTCGCTGGGCGACGACGGCGCCAAGGCCGACGGCAAGATGTCGGTGATCCAGCAGATGGCCCCCGAAGCGCCTGACAGCGTCAACAAGGACGGCCAGAGCACCAATACCGCCAGCCTCGACTCGGCCAGCGAGCAAGCCTTGCGCGACGCCCTAGCCAAGAAGGAGCAGGACAGCTTCGCCTCGGCCGCCCAGTCGCTGCGCCAATCGCTGCAAGAGATGCCTGAACTGGCCGAGCTGTCGAAGCAGATCCTGATCGACCAGACCCCGGAGGGCCTGCGGATCCAGCTGGTCGACCAGGAAGGCCGAGCGATGTTCCAGGAGAATTCCAAGGCCCCGAACGATCGCGCCAGAATCCTGCTGCGCGCCGTGGCCAAGGTGATCACTCAGCTGCCCAACCGCGTGACCATCTCGGGTCACACCAGCGCCAACGCCTACGGCAAGAAGCAGGACGGCGACTGGGCCCTCTCGGCCGAGCGCGCCGACGCCTCTCGCCAGATCCTGCGCGCCGCCGGCGTCGACGACGACCGGATTTATCAGGTGTCAGGCAAGGCCAATTCCGAGCCCCTGTACGCGGACGACCCGACGCTGGCGGGCAATCGCCGGATTTCGATTATCCTGTTGCGTGAAAAGCCTGTTCTACCTGACGGCTTGTAGGGCGGCCTGTGACCGTTAGCCGCGAGAGCGCTCCGTTAAGCTTGCGCAACTGAACGCTATGGCCCCTAATCCCGTTCAGGGCAGACAATGAGCTGAAAGGGGCGAGGGCTAACGTGACGCAGCATTTTCCGACGCGACAGCTTCGGTTCTTTCTGACGGCGCCCACGCCATGCCCGTACTTGCCCGGACGCGAGGAACGGAAGGTGTTCGCTCACCTCCCCCTGTCCGATGGGCCCACCGTCAATGATAGCCTGACTCAGGTCGGCTTCCGCCGCTCGCAGAACATCGCCTACCGTCCGGCTTGCGAAACTTGCCGCGCCTGCCAGTCGGCCCGCGCGCCGGCCGCCGACTATGTTCTGTCGCGTTCAGAGCGGAAGGTCCTGAACCGCAACGACGATCTCAAACGCCATCTGGTCGAGGCCGAGGCCACGCTGGAGCAGTTCGAGCTGCTGCGCCGCTATCTGCTGGCCCGCCACGCCGACGGCGGCATGGCCGAGATGACCTGGCCCGACTATGTGGCCATGGTCGAGGACACGGCGGTCCGCACGCACCTGATCGAATACCGCACGAAATCGCAGGATCGCGGCCCGGGCGACCTGATCGCTTGCGTTCTGGTCGACGTCCTCGCTGACGGGCTATCGCTCGTCTACAGCTTCTACAACCCCGACCTGATCAAGCGCAGCCTCGGTTCTTTCATCATTCTGGACCACATCGTCCAGGCCCAGCAGAGCAACCAGCCCTATGTCTATCTCGGCTACTGGGTGCCGGGCAGCGAGAAGATGGCGTACAAGGCGCGCTTCTCGCCGCTGGAGATCCTCAAGCCCGGCGGCTGGTCGCTGATGTCGGCCCGCGAGCGCGGCGCCCGCCCCCCCAGCATGCGCGGCGGCGCCAAGGACGGCTGCGACCTGCCGATGAGCGACGCCGAGCCGGCCGAGATCGAGGATCTGGGCTAGCCTCACCTCAGCGCGCGAAGCTGACCCCGCCATCCACCGTGACGGCCGAGCCCATCACATAGTCCCCCGCCCGCGAAGCCAGATAGATGGCCGCGCCGGCCATGTCCTCGTCCTCGCCGATACGACCGGCCGGGATCGCCTTGGCGACCGCATCGGCATGATCGCGGGCGACCTTGTTCATGTCCGAGGCGAAGGCGCCGGGGGCGATGCAGCTGACGGCGATGTTGTCGGCCGCCAGGCGTAGGGCCATGCGCTTGGTCATGTGCAACAGGCCCGCCTTGGACGCGCCGTAGGGATAGGTTTCGTCCTTGGTCACCGACTGGCCGTCGATCGAGGCGATGTTGATCACCTTGGCTACCCGATCCTTGGCCGCCGCGCGCAGCTGACCGATCAGGGCCTGGGTCAGGAAGAACGGCGTCTTCATGTTGAGGTCGACCGTCTTGTCCCAGCCGGCCTCCGGGAACTCGTCGAAGGTCGCGCCCCAGGCCGCGCCGGCGTTGTTGACCAGGATGTCGAGCTTTTCCTCCCGCGCCTTGATCCGATCGGCCAGGCCCTGGATGCCGTCCATGGTCGAGATGTCGCCCGGCAGGGAGACGCACTCGCCGTACTCGGACAGCGCCTCCGCGGCCGCGTCACAGGCCGCGGACTTGCGCGCGGTGATGTAGACGCGCTTGGCGCCATAGACGAGGAAGCCCTTGGCGATCATCGCGCCGATACCGCGCGAGCCGCCGGTGACCAGGGCCACGCGCCCTTCGAGCGAGAACAGGTTTTGCATGGAAGTCTCCTAAAAGCCGCGCGCGGCGGCCAGGGCGCCGAGGCGTCCGGTGATGTCGTGGAACTGGGCGATGGTCTCGTCGATGATCCGCTGGGCGGACTTGACCTCGTCGATCAGGCCGGCGGTCTGGCCCGCCAGCGCGGGCGCGGCTTCCATATCGCCGCCGAAATAGACGTCGAGGATGTTCTTCAGAACGTCGAACGGCATGACGCCGGCATCATGAATTTCCTTGGTGCGTTCGGACTTCAGGGCGCGGATGCAGGGGCTGGCCTTCTTGTTCAGCACCCAGGTGCCGGTCTCCTTCGAACCGGTGATCGCGGCCTTGTAGTTCTCGTGCACCGGGCTCTCGGCCGAGCTGACGAAGCGGGTGCCCATCTGGATCGCCTCGGCGCCCAGCGCGAATGCGGCGGCCATGCCGCGCCCATCGCAGATACCGCCTGCGGCGACCAATGGCACATCGACGCGAGCCCGGATCGCCTGCAGCAGGACGAGCGTCGAGACCTCTTCGGGGTTCTTGAAGCCGCCGCCTTCCGCGCCCTCGACCACCAGGCCGTCGACGCCCGCCTCAACGCACTTTACAGCCGCATCGACCGTCGGCACGGCGTGGTAGACGACAATGCCGGCGTCCTTCAACGGCCCGACGAACTTGGCAGGGCTGCCGGCCGAGGTGGTGACGAACTTCACCCCGCTCTCGCAGACGAACCGCAGCATGGCGTCGTCGCGCAGGAACAGGATCGGCAGGTTCACGCCGAATGGCAGGCCGCTGGCCGCCATCTTGGTGATCTCGGCCTTGCAATTTTCGGTCTCGCCCGAGGACGTCTCGATGATCCCCAAGCCGCCGGCTCGCGAGACGGCGCTGGCCAGCGGATAGCGGGCGATCCAGCCCATCGGAGCCTGGATGATCGGATACTTGGCGCCCGTATGGGCCAGGACGCGGTTCATGGGATCAGCAGCACCCGGCCGACGGCCTGGCGGCTCTCGATATAGGCGTGGGCGGCCGCGGCCTCGGACAGTGGGAAGGTCTTGTCGATCACGACTTCTAACTCGCCTCTGGCGGCGCGATCGATCATCTCCTGGATCAGGTCGTGGACCCGATCGGTCATGATCTCCGCACCGAGAAATACGCCGGTCAGCGAGCGATTGCCGCCCATCAGCGAGCTGACGTCGACCTTCATTGGCTCGCGCCCGGCATTGCCGACCAACGAAACGCGGCCGCGATAGCCCAGCGCGCCGAGGCTGCCGGCCAGGGTCGCGCCGCCGACCGGGTCGACCACCAGATCCACGCCCTTGCCGCCGGTCAGCTTCATCACCTGCTCGACGAGGTCGTCGCGGCTGTAATTGATCCCGTGATCCATGCCGAACGCCTTTAGGCGCTCTAGCCGTTCGTCGCTGGAGGCCGAGGCCAGCACCGTGGCGCCGGCCTGCTTGGCCAGCTGGATGGCGGCGATGCCGACGGCCCCTGCCCCGGCCTGGACCAGGACAGTCTCGCCGGCCTTCAGGCGCCCCGCGCCGAACAGGCACTCGTGGGCCGTGCCGAACGGCACCGGTATGGCCGAGGCTTTGAGGATGTCGAAGCCATCCGGGATCGGCCAGGCGTTGCGGGCCGGCACGGCGCGCAGTTCGGCGTGCGAGCCGAAGGCGTTCACGGTGACGACCTTCTGGCCGACCTTCAGGTGCGTGACCTCGGCGCCGACTTCGACAATCTCGCCGGCGGCCTGGTAGCCGACGATGTGCGGACAGCCCGCCATCTGGCCGCCGCCGCGATTGAGGGTGTCGCCGCCCTCGATGCTGACCGCCTCGACCCGGATCACCACGCCCTGCGGATGCGCGGCAGGATCGGCGACGTCCTCATAGCGGAGGACGTCCGGCGCCCCGGTCTCGTAATAGACGGCGGCCTTCATCGTGTTTCTCCCTGAAGTTCTTGTCTTGGTTGGGAAAGCTATTTCTTTGGATCGATCAGCGCGTCGTAGACGAGCTTGGCGCTGTCCTGATCGATATGCGCGATCGCCGGATCGCCGTCTTTATTGAGGATGTGGATCATGCCCAGGAAGAAGAGATCGTTCTTGGGGTCGATCCAGAACCAGGTGCCGGCCGCGCCGCCCCAGCTATAGGTCCCCTCGCCCTGCGGACCAGCCTTGGTGCTGTCCAGCACCACCGCGAAGTCCAGGCCGAAGCCCCGCCCCCGCGCCGCGTTGAACGGCGGAACGTCGGAATTCATGATCGCGTCGCTGAGCATGTTGGTGCGCATCAGCTTGATCGTCTCGGGCTTCAGGATCCGTTTGCCCTCCAGCTCGCCGCCGTTCAGCAGCATCTGGGCGAAGCGGGCGTAGTCGGCGTTGGTCGAGACCAGCCCGCCGCCGCCCGAGGGCACCGCCGGCGGCTTGGTGATATCCAGCACCATGAAGCCCTCGGCCGGGACCAGTTTCTTGACGCGCGGGCTCCAGACGTAGAGCGAGGCCAGCCGATCAGCCTTCTCGGCCGGTAGCCAGAAGCCGGTGTCGGTCATCTTCAGCGGCGCGAAGATGCGCTTCTGCATGAAGTCGCCCAGCGACATGCCGGTCAGCTTCTCGATAATCAGCCCCTGGATATCGACCGAGACGCTGTACTTCCAGCGTGTCCCCGGCTGGGCCACCAGCGGCAGGGCGGCGACCTTTTGAACGAAATCCTGGCTCGACTTGGCCGCCAGCACGCCGGTGTCGACATAGGCCTTGTCGACAGGATTGTCGGGAACCAGGCCATAGGCGAAGCCGCCCGAATGGCTCATCAGCTCGCGCATGGTCGGTGGGCGATCGGCCGGGACCGTGTCAAACGAGCCGTCGGCGTTGACGCCCTTGAAGACGCGCAGGGACGCGAACTCCGGCACGTACTTGCTGACCGGATCGTCCAGCTTCCACCTGCCCTCCTCGAAGAGGATCATCATGGCCACGCCGGTCACGGGCTTGGTCTGGGAATAGACGCGGAAGATCGTGTCCATGGTCATCGGCGGGCCATCGAAGCCCTTCTTGCCGTGGGCCTCGAAGTTCACGACCTTGCCGTGGCGGACCAGCATGGTGGTGACGCCCGGTAGATGACCAGTGTCGACCAAGCCCTGCATGTGGGCGTCGAGCTTCTTTAGGCCTTCGGCGGAAAAGCCGACGCTTTCGGGCGCCGCGACAATGGCCGGCTTGGGCGCGGCCAGGACCGCGGAAGAACCGCTGCCGAACAGCGTCGCGGCCAACGCCGCCGCGACCAGTTTGCGAAACGCCAAGACGCCCTCCCGAACAGATGTTTGAGGCGACCTTAGAGCGGGGCTCCGTACGTTGAAACCCGCTTTTTCGAACGACCGGCGCGCGTGTCTCCACGCATCCTCCACCGTGACGTTTTTTTCATGAAAGAGAGGGTTGATCGAACGGCGTTCATGTATATTTTTTACTGCACGAGCGATTACGAAATACAGGGTGACAGCGCCATGGCCACGATCGACAATCTAGTTTCGATCTACCGCAACGTTCATCGGCTGCCGGCCAATTCGGACCTCCCCGCCAACGCCTGGTCGCAGCTGACCCTGATGGCGCAAGGCATCGACATCGCGCGCGGCGGGCAGATAGCCGGAGACGTCTGGACCTATGCCAGCGCCGTGAGCTGGATCCAGGACAGCGCCAAGGCGACCACCGAGGTGGCGGTGATGTCTTATGGGTTCCTGGCCGACATCACGCTCGGGACCGCCGGCCTCGACTATCTGGTCTCGGCGACCGGCAGTAATCCGAACAACCTGAACAGCGCCTACTACGCCGGCTTCAACCTCGAAAATCGCTACATCAATTTCGCGACGAACCTGATCAAGTATGGTGAAGGCCACGACGCTTTCGTCGCCGCGTATGGCGAGAACGGTTCGCCGATCAATACCTTCCAGAAGACCTATCAGAAGCTATTCGGCGTCGAGAAGTCCTTGGACGAAACCCTCGCCTTCTTCAGCGCCCCGGTGCCGGACGGCCACGGCGGGACCTACGCTCGCCTGGCCTATTTCGAGGAAATCGGTGGCGACGGCTCCTTCGGCATCGGCACCCGGGCGGCCATGGTCGGCTGGCTGATGGCCGAGGCGGTCAAGAGCGGCCAGGGCCCCTATGTCGAGGCCATGCGCGCCTACCTCGCCGATGTCGGCGTGGACGGCCAGGTCTCGCCGCTGTCCACGTTCCTTTCGGTCTATGGCAAGGGCGGCGACCACGCGCCGGGCGGCGGCGCCGATCCGGGCCTGCCGGGCGAGACGGCGCGCTTTTCCCATGACTGGAACGTCGACGCGTTCAACCAGGAGCCCGACGACAACACCCACGTCCTGGCGAGCGACGGCAACGACGTGATCAAGCCGGTGGTCGGCGATCAGGGCGGTCTCGACGCCAATCGCCATATCCGCACCGCCGCCGGCAACGACATCGTCGTCGTCGACAACGGCGTCATGCGCGGCCTGATCGACACCGGGACCGGCAACGACACGATCTTCCTCGAGAAGCTGGACGGCCGCGTCATCACCGGCGCCGGCCACGACGATGTCGACATCGGTTCGTTCGCGGGCCTGCACCTGACGAACGGCAAGGCCACCGACATCGCGGTGATCGAGGACTTCCAGAAAGGCTTCGACCTGCTGAGCTTCGCGGGCGTGGCTGGTCCCGGCGAGAAGAAGCAGATCTTCTTCATCGCCACCGCCACCTTCGACGACGCCCTGACGGCCTATGCCGGCCTGACCGCCGCCAACAGCAACACGGTCTTCGAGTGGGGGAACGACACCTACATCTTCCACAACAACGCAACGGCCGGGCTCGACGCGGGCGATGGCCTGATCAAGCTGGCCGGCGTCACCGGCCTCACCGTCGGCAAGGCCACCGAGGTCGCCGACATCCTGTTCGCGGCCTAGAACTTCAGCCCTTCTAGGATCGTGACGGAGCTCCCCTCGCCAAGCGGGGGGAGCTTTCCCTTTTTAGCGCGCCGCCACCTTCACCGTCGGTGGCTTGGCCAGCTGCTGTCCCGGCGCCGTCAGCGGTGGCCGCTCAAGGGCCTGGTAGACCAAGGTTCGCGACTGGGCGTCGAGGCCAGGCCCAACGCCGCCCAAACGCTGGATCATGCCGACGAAGAACAGGTCGTTGACCGGATCGATCCAGAACCAGGTGCCGGCGCTGCCGCCCCAGCTGACGGTCCCCGCCCCCACCGGCGCGCCCGAGGCGGCGGGATCGACGGCCACGGCCATGTCGAGGCCGTAGCCCATGCCGGCGGCGAACGGGAACGGCTTGGGTCCCGGCTTCAGGACGCCGGCCGTGCCATTAGTCGTGACCACGAAGCCCGGCGGCAGGTGGTTCTGGGTCATTAGGGCCACGGACTCGGGCTTGAGGATCCGGATGTGGTTCAGCTCGCCCTTGTTGAGGATCATTTGGGCGAAGCGGGCGAAATCGCCGGCGGTGGAGACCAGCCCGCCGCCGCCCAGCGGCGCGGCGGGCGGTTTGCCGACATCGCGCCAGGCGCCCTCCACGGCCGGAACCAGCTGGCCGGTCGCGGGATCGGCGTCATAGAGCGCCGCCAGCCTGGGCTGCTTCTGCTCGGGCACGTAGAAGGCCGTGTCCTTCATCCCGAGCGGCGCGAAGATGTGCTCTTCCATGAACACTGGCAGGCTCTCGCCCGACAGCTTCTCGACGATGTAGCCCTGGATGTCGGCCGCCACGCTGTAGCGCCACAGCTGGCCAGGTTCGGCGAACAGCGGCAGGCCCGAGACCTTCTGGACCAGGTCGTTCAGCGAGGCCGACTGCAGCACGCCGGCGCGATAATAGGCCTGGTCGGCCGGGCTGTTGGGATCATCGGCCAGGCCATAGGCGAAGCCGGCGGTGTGGGTCATCAGCTCGCGCATGGTCGGCGGACGCGAGACCGGCGCCAAGATCGGCTGGCCGGCCGCGTCGACGCCGGTGGCGATGCGCAGGTTGGCGAATTCCGGCACATACTGGCTGATCGGATCGTCCAGCTTCCAGAGGCCCTGCTCGTACAGGATCATCATGGCCACGCCGGTGACCGGCTTGGTCTCGGACCGGATGCGGAAGATAGCGTCGATCGGCATTGGATCGGCGCCCAGGGCCCTTCGGCCAAAGGCTTTGGCGTGGACGACGCGGCCATGCCGGGCCAGCAGGGTGACGCCGCCGGCGACCTGGCCGTGGTCGACCATCGCCTGCATGTGCTCGTCGAGCTTCTTGAGGCGCTCGGCGCTGAAGCCGGCGTCCTCGGGCTTGGCCCTCGGCAAGGCCAGGGCCGGGGTCGCGGCGATGGCCGCGAAGCCGAAGACGCCGGCCAGCAGGCTCAGCGCGCGGCGACGCAGCCGTCCCCCAGTCATTTGGCCCCCGTCATTTGGGCCGGAACCGCTTGTTGGTGGCGAAGCCCTTCGGCGCCAGCTTGCCCGCGCCGGCGCGGCGGCCGACCCACTCGCGCCACTCCGCCCAGTCGCGGCGACGCCCGGCGGTGTCGATCCAGTAGGCTCCGCTCTCGGCGTTGAACGACAGGCCGTCACGCAGGCCGCCCTCGCGATAGGCCTGCAGCTTGACGCCCTTGCCGCGCGGCATTTCCGGCAGCTCCTCCAGCGGGAAGATCAAGATCTTGCCGTTGTCGCCGATCACGGCCATCTGGTCGCCGACGGCTTCCAGGCAGAAGGCCGCGCCGGCGGCGTCGACGTTCAGGACCTGCTTGCCGGCCTTGCGGTTCGCGAGCGCTTCTTCCTCAGGCATCAGGAAGCCGTAGCCCAGTTTCGAGGCAAGAATGCGTTTGCGGCCGGCCTTGAACGGGAAGACGTCGATAATCTTCACCTTGTCGTCCAGCTCGATCATCATGCGCACCGGCTCGCCGTGGCCCCGCGCGCTCGGAAGCTTGTCGCAGCCCAAAGTGAAGAAGCGACCGTCGCTGGAGAAGATCAGCAGCTTGTCGGTGGTCTCGGCCGGGACCAGGAAGCCCAGCTTGTCGCCTTCCTTGAACTTCAGCTCGGAGGGATCATCGACCTTGCCCTTGGCGGCGCGGATCCAGCCCCGCTCGGACAGGATGATCGTGATCGGCTCGCGGACGATCATCGCCTCGATCGCGGCGTCGGCGTCGACGACCGGGGCGTCGGCGAAGATCGAACGGCCGATGACGCCCGTCTCGCGACCCGCCTTGTCCAGCGGATGCTTAATCTTCAAGAGCGTCGCGCGGACCGCCGCCAGGCCCGCCCCGACCAGCTTCCACTGCTTGGCGTCGCTGGCCAGCATGGCCAGGATGCCGTCGCGCTCTTCGACCAGCTCGGCGTGCTCGCGACGGATCTCCATCTCCTCCAACTTGGCCAGTTGGCGCAGGCGGGTGTTGAGGATCGCGTCGGCCTGGATGTCCGAAAGGGCGAAGGCCTCGATCAGCTTTTCCTTCGGCTTGTCCTCGTAGCGGACGATCCGAATGACCTCGTCGAGGTTCAGATAGGCGATCAACAGGCCGTCCAGGATGTGCAGACGGGCTTCGATCTTGGCCAGGCGGTGGCGGGCCCGGCGGGTCAGCACCTCGCGGCGATGGGCGAGGAAGGCCAGCAGGGCCTGCTTGATGCCCATGACGCCCGGCGTGCCCCGCGCGTCCAGCACGTTGATGTTGACCGGGAAGCGGCTCTCCAGCGCCGAGAGCTTGAACAGGCTCTCCATCAGCACTTCGGGTTCGACGTTCTTGGACTTCGGCTCGAGGACCAGGCGGATGTCCTCGGCGCTCTCGTCACGGACGTCGCCCAGCAGGGCGGCCTTCTTGCTATCGATCAGGTCGGCCAGCTGCTCGACCAGGTCGGACTTCTTCACCTGGTACGGGATCTCGGTGACGACGATCTGGTACGTGCCGCGACCGGTGTCTTCCTTCTCCCACTTGGCGCGGATGCGCACGCCGCCGCGACCGGTCTCGTAGGTCTCCAGCAGCGAAGCGCGCCCCTCGACGATGACGCCGCCGGTCGGAAAGTCTGGACCCGGCACCTTCTCCAGCAGGTCTTCGGTCGTCGCGTCCGGATTGCTCAGCAGCAGCTGGCAGGCGTCGATCAGCTCGGCGGCGTTGTGCGGCGGGATCGAGGTGGCCATGCCGACCGCGATGCCCGACGAGCCGTTGGCCAGCAGGTTCGGGAAGCCCGACGGCAGGACCACCGGCTCCTCGTCCTGGCCGTCATAGGTCGGCCGGAAGTCGACCGCGTCCTCGTCGATACCGTCCAGCAGAAGCGTCGCCGCCTCCGTCATCTTGCACTCGGTGTAGCGCATGGCCGCGGCGTTATCGCCGTCGATATTGCCGAAGTTCCCCTGCCCCTCGACCAGCGGGATGCGCTGGGCGAAGTCCTGGGCCAGGCGGACCAGGGCGTCGTAGATCGACTGGTCGCCGTGCGGGTGGAAGTTACCCATGACCTCGCCGACCACCTTGGCGCACTTGCGCGCCGCGGCGTCGGGGTTCAGGCGCATGTTGCTCATCGCGTACAGCACGCGACGGTGCACCGGCTTCAGGCCATCGCGCACGTCGGGCAGGGCCCGCGAGCCGATGGTCGAGAGCGCATAGGCCAGATAGCGCCGCGACAGGGCTTCCGTCAGCGGCTCGTCGAGGATGCGATCGCCGTCGTCGGGACCGCCGGGAGGAAGGACAGGCTTGTTCATCGAGGGGATTCGTTACTCCGGGTACCGACCCTAGCAGAACTCCCCCGTCCGATTCGACGGTTTAAGCCTGAACGATCCCCGGTTTTCCAGCCTCCAGCGCCCATTTCGCGCGGGTCGACAGCTTGCCGTCCTTGCGGGTGACCGCGTCCAGCACCTTGAACTCGGTGACGAAGGCCTTGGGCGTCACGTCGCAGATGGCGTAGCCGCGCTGGTCGTTGTTGAATTTCAGGATCGGATTGGCCGCCTGGATCTTGGCGAAGTCGTCGCGCTGGTCGACGCCGTCGCCGCCCGAGGTGATCGAGGTGATCACGAACTCCGAGGCGATCGGCGCGCCCTCGTGCTTGGCGCCGTCGACATAGAGTTCGCCGGCGAAGTTCTGGTGCTCGTCGCCGGTCAGGACCACGACGTTACCGACCTTGGCGTCCTTGATCTTCTGCAGCAGCCGACCGCGCGGGATGCGGTAGCCGGCCCAGCTGTCGGGATTGACCACCACGCCGGGACCCGGATCGCGGTCCAGATCCATCATCATGACCTGCTGGGCCAGGACGTTCCAGGTCGCCTTCGAGCCGGTCAGGCCGTCCATCAGCCACTTCTCCTGCACCTGGCCGACGACCTCGGCCTTGGGAGAGACAATGGCGTCGCACCAGGTCTGCTTGTCGTTGCAGGGCTGGTCGGTGCGGAACTGGCGGGTGTCCAGCAGGTTGAGGTTCAGGAGCTGGCCGTAGGCGGCGCGGCGATAGATCTGCAAGCTGGTCCCGACCGGGAAGCTCGAGGCGCGCAGCGGCATGTTCTCGTAATAGGCCTGGACGGCGGCCTGCCGGCGCAGGTTGAACAGCTTCGGATCGGTGCCGTCCTGGTCGATGTCGCCGACCCAGTTGTTGTCGGTCTCGTGGTCGTCCCAGACCACGAACCACGGCGCGGCGGCGTGGGCGGCCTGCAGGTCGGTGTCCATCTTGTACTGGGCGTAGCGGCGGCGGTAGTCGTCCAGCGCGTAGATCTCGGACCCGAAGTGCTGGCGGACGTTCTCGACCGGGCCGTTGGCGCCGTTGGAAGTCCGATTGCCCCGGCCCTCGTAGATGTAGTCGCCATAGCAGAACACGAAGTCGGGATTGTCCTCGGCGAGGCGGCGATAGGCCGTGTAGTAGCCCGCCTCGTAGCTCTGGCAGCCGGCGACGGCGAAGCGGACGCGATCCAGCGCCACGCCCAGCGCGGGGGTGGTGCGCGCCCGGCCGGTCAGGCTGCGCTCCTTGCCGGCGGTGAAGCGATACCAGTAGTCGCGGTTCGGCTGCAGGCCGGAGACCTCGACGTGCACGGCGTGGCCCAGTTCCGGCGGGGCGATCGTCGTGCCCTTGGCGACGATGTTGCGCATGCTCGCCGTGTCGGAGACCTCCCAGTCGACCGCCACCGGGGCCATCGGCATGCCGTAGCCGATCTCGAACGGCTCGGGGGCCAGGCGGGTCCAGATCACGAAGCCGTCCGGGGCCGGATCGCCCGAGGCCACGCCCAGCTGGAACGGGTAGGTCGCGAACACCGCCTGGGCCAGGGCCTTGCCGCTGTCCAGCGGGATCGCCAGCGCGGTGATGGCCGAGGCGCCGAAGGCGGTCAGCAGGCGGCGGCGGCCGAGGGCGTAGCGGTCGAGGACGGACATGGCGGGCTCCGAAACGAGAGTCCGGCGATAGCGCCGCTTTGTGACGGTTCTTAAAGCCGTCCCCCTTCGGTCAGGCGATCCAGCAGCCAGACCCGGGCCGGCGGCAGCGGCTTGTTCAGCGGGCCGAACACGAACTGCTCGAGGAAGTGGCCGGTGATGTCGAGACCCGCCTTCACGTCGCCCTCGGCCAGGCCGCCCTGGGAGGACAGCATGAACGGGGGCAGCGGCAGCAGCTTGTCGTGATACGGCCGACCGGCGTCGCGGCTCACGGCGCGACCGGTGCGCGGGCTGACATAGACGAGGTCGTCGAAGCTGCCGGTGGCCGCGCACTTGGAGAGGTCCAGGCCGAAACCCAGCTCCTGCAGCAGCCCCGCCTCGTAGCGGACATAGACCGCCGGCCAGATATCGGGAATCTCCAGCACGCGGATCAGGGCTTCCAGCGCATGGAAGGCCCCGGGATGCGCCTCGCGTTCCGGCAGCGCGGCGGCGGCGACCGAGGCTGCGGCCGAGAGACCGGCCAGGGCCAGGCGGTCGTCGAACAGCGACGAAGGCCCCTCGCCCATCGGCTCCAGGGTGGCCGCGCCCAGCTGTTCCGAAATCCGGGCGCGATAGCGGGCGATGACCCGCGCGCCGGGCTGCAGGAACGGCTTCATCCGCCGCGACGCCGCGCCGGCCACGTGGGCGACGAACTTGCCGCGATCCTGGGTCAGCAATTCGACGATCGCCCCCGTCTCGCCGTGCGAGCGGGCCGAGAGGACGTAGGCTTCGTCCTCCCACTCCAGGCTCAAGCGGGCGTTCCCCAGGCCACGACCTGCTCCAGCACCGGCTTCCAGTCGGTCTCGACCGGCAGGCCGATCACGTCGCGCAGGGTCGCCTCCAGCTCGGCGGCCGAAAGGTCGCGCTGCTCGACCACGGCGCCGGTGACGTCGCGATGGGTGAAGCGGTTGTTCTTCAGGGCGTAGCGGGCGGTCGGCGTCGTGCGCCCGACCGTCAGGCTCCAGGTGAAGTGCGAGCTGGGATGGGTGTAGGTGAAATAGTTGGCCTGTTCGTAGTCGATCTCGGCCCACGCGCCCTTCGACACCTGATACAGCGCCGCCCAGCGGCCGGAGAGGTCGGCCTGGACCTGACGTTCAGGGACGCCGTTGGTCTGCGTATCGACGATCCGGAACTTGCCATTCGGGCTGTCCTGGATCTCGTCCGAGAACAGGCGTAGCGGCGCGGTCAGCACGCAGCCGCCGAAGCCGGCGTCGACCAGCCAGGTCTCACCCTCCAACTGAACGCCCAGCACCTGGTGCGAGCGCGGACGCGGCGCGGCCTCCTCGGGCAGCATCCACTTCACGCGGGCCATCAGGCCCTCGACCTGGAAGCCCAGGGTCTCCAGCACGCGCTTCAGCAGGCCGTTCTGCTCGTAGCAATAGCCGCCCCGTCCGGCGCCGATCAGCTTGGCGTCGATGTCGGCCGGGACCAGGCTGATCCCACGCCCCAGCAGGACGTCCATGTTCTCGAACGGAATGGCGTCCGGATGCTTCTGGGCGATGGCGCGCAGCGTCGCCAGCGTGGGGTCCCGAGGACCGTCGTAGCCGATGCGCTTGAAATAGGCGTCCAGATCGACCGCGGCGGCCGCGCTCTCTTCGCCTAGGTGGGCGTCAAACATCGAAGTCCAATCCGATATCGCTGAAGAGACCCCGCTCCTCGGCCCAGTTCTCCTTGACCTTCACGTGAAGGAACAGGTGGACCTTGCGATCGAGGATCTCGCACAGCTCCTCACGTGAGGCTTGGCCGATCCATTTCAAGGTCTGGCCGCCCTTGCCGATCACGATGACCCGCTGGCCCTCGCGCTCGACCAGGATGGTCTGCTCGATGCGCACCGAGCCGTCCTTGCGCTCCTCGAAGGCCGTGGTCTCGACCATGGCGGCATAGGGCAGCTCTTCGTGGACGCGCAGATAGACCTTCTCGCGGGTGATCTCGGCGGCCAGCAGGCGGGCCGGCAGGTCGGCGGTCTGGTCTTCCGGATAGAGCCACGGGCCCTGCGGCATCAGCGAGACCAGCTTGGCGGTCAGGTCCTCGACCCCCGCGCCGGTCGAGGCGCTGATCATGAAGACGTCCGAATAGACGCCGGTCTCGAAGAAGTCGTGGGCGACCGCCAGCAGAGTGTCGCGCTTGACGCCGTCGATCTTGTTCAGCGCCAGGATGACCTTGCGGCCCGCGGCCTTCAGGCCCTCGATGATGGTCTGGACGTCCTGGGCCGAGCGGAATTCGCCGGGCGTCGCCTTATCGGCGCGGCTGGCCAGTTCGGCCTGCACGTCGACCAGGTGGACGGTGGCCTCGGCGTCTTCGGAGCCGGCCCAGGCCGAGCGGACCATCGCGCGATCTAGGCGCCGGCGCGGGCTGAAGATCCCGGGGGTGTCGACAAGCACGATCTGGGTGTCGCCCTCGATGGCGACGCCGCGCACGGGGAAGCGGGTGGTCTGAACCTTCTGGGTGACGATCGAGACCTTGGCCCCGACCATGCGGTTGACCAGGGTGGACTTGCCGGCGTTCGGCGCGCCGATGATGGCGGCGAAACCCGCGCGAGTGTTTTGGGAGGTGGTGTCAGTCATTGCGCGTGCGTGTAGCACCGATGGCGGACTTTCGCGATCCTTGGCTGATGGGCGCCGACGAACCGATTGAGCGCCCCCTCCGTCGCACGGCGTCGCCGCGCGCCACCTCCCCCGTTTCACGGGTGAGGAAGAAGCCGCCCTCCTCCCCTGCGAAGCGGGGGAGGTGGATCGGCGCGAATACGCGACGAGACAGAGGGGGCGCACGGCGTCTCCGCTTCACGCGGCCTGACCGCTGAAGGTGTGTGGGGAGGCGACGGAGCGGCCGGGCGAACACGGAGACCGTATGGATTTGTGTGTTTCGGCTCGGACGACCGCTCCGCCAGGCTGTTCTTTGCCGTGAGGACGGCGGGCGTGAGCGTTGTCTGCTCGGGCCTCCGTTACCCCCGGACGGGCGTGGACCAAGTCGATCGGCTACTCCGTCTCGACCCCGACGATCCACGATAGGCGGCTTGTACGATCACCGCCCTGTCGCTCCGCTGTCGGCTTGACCCCGGACGGTCCTGCCATTCGTGCGCGCTCCTAAAGAGTAAGCCGCACGACCTGGCCAGCTCGCCGGGAACCGCCAGCGGCCCCGCTCAACCTATCCCCGTCGCCGCTTTGGGCCGGATCCAAGCGCCCTCCCCTTGCGACGGGGACAGCTATGATTGTGCAGCGGGTTTGAACGCGGATCATTCAGAAGCGCATAAAAGTGAGAAGTCGTTGATTTCTCTACGTTCGATATCGCGAACGCCGGGGATGTAGCGCGCTCAATCCCCGTGAATCCCTCTCCCTCCCCCAAGGCGAGGAATTCCGGTGGGCGCTCTGGCAGCGATCGCAGGCGCTCGATGATCTCTGGAAAATATCGGGTCAAAGGTCTGGCGCTCGCGGCGAAGCTCATGACGGGCGGTACCCTCTCATGGGCTTCGAAAGCGCCAAAGCCAGGACCCGGTTCCGTCGCCTAGCCGCCCGCGGCCGAGCCGCTCCAGACGGTCCGGCCAGTCTCGTCGCGCACGGTCAGCCGCACGGCTATGGCGTCGCCCCGCGAGAGGCCTTGGTCGCGAATGATCTCGGAGACCAACAGCAATGCTTGCCGTGTCGCGGCGTTGTCGTCCGCCGCCTCGACGATTTCGGTCGTCGCGGCGCCGTCGTTGTCGATGTCAAACCGATAGCGGCTCATGGCCCCACACTCGGCCAGGCCAGATGAACGGACGCTGATCGGAGACAGGGGCCGAGGGCGCGGACGGCTTGGCCATCAAGCTCACCCTTCGAGCCGGCCTTTCGGTTAGCGGGCGGGACAACCCCACCCGCGCACGGCCCCCGCGCGCAACCGAGACAGTGAAATGGCAAGGGCATCAGATGCGGATCCTCGATCGCGAGCGGCCGATGGCGGCGGGCCCAATTCCATCCGGCCTATCGCTGGCCGATCGCCCTGCCGTGCAAGCGCCGGTCGTGGTCAGCCCGGCCGGCCCGCATAAATCCAAGCCGCCTCGGCGATGAGCGTTCCAGCGCGGCGGTGCGATCAATCAATTGATCCCCGCCGCTCATCGCCAGGCGCGTGCGTCGGCGTCCTTGGGCCGTGATCGGCTATTTCGCTCTGGGGGGCGAACACCGCCGGCTCGAAGTCGCCGAGCGCGGCCAGTCGATCCCAGTCTTGGATTTGCAGGACGCCGTTGCGCAACCGCGCCAGGCCGTCGTCGCGCAGGACCCTCAGCACCCGGTGGATGTGGACGACCGACAGCCCCAAGGCGTCGGCGAGGTCGCTCTGCACGGCTGGCAAGGCGCAATGCCCGTCCTCGGCCAAGGCCAGGGTCTTTTGCCGCCAGTAGACCTCGCAAAGCAGGTTCGCGGTCCGCGACAGCGCCGAGCGCCGGCCAAGGCTGACCATCCAGTTGCGCTGGGCGCGCGCCTCGGTAAGCACCGCGCGGCAGACCGCCGCCAGAAAACCGGGGTGGTCCTGGACCATCGCTTTCAGTTCGCCAGGGGTGGTCTTGCGCACCTCGCAAGCGCCCAGCGCGCGCACCTCGAAATCCAAACCGGCGAAGAGGCCGCCAAGATCGATCAAGTCGCCGGGCGTGGCCAGGCCGAAGATCTGGCGAGCGCCATCGCCGAGCACCGTCTGCTTGACGGCCAAGCCGCGCGCCAGCAGCCGCAGATGCGATCGTTCGCCGCGTCCGACGATCAGCGCGCCCGACTCGAAGGTTTCGGTGCTTAGGCTGCACCCGGACAACCGCTCGCGAACGCTCTCACGCAAGGGGCCGAACCGGTCGAGACTGGCGATCAAAAGACGATTCAAGCCGTCGGTCCCGAACGTTGACGCGAAACCACGGCGATGCAGCGCTCCTCGCGCCAGATCTCGATGCGATCGCAGCTGCGATGCTCGTCGAGCAAGCCGTGGGCGCGTTCGCGCGGGTCGCCGATCTCGGCGCCGAAATCGACAAAGGTCCTACGCTCGTCGGCGACGCCGACGAAGATGAGAGGATCGGGCAACAAAACCTCCAGGTGTGACGAGACCCTAGGTCCAACTGGGCGGATGCGCGTTGATCTAGGTTATCAAGCGCCGATCTTCGAGGTCGGGCGAACGCCTCAGAGGAGAGGGACGGTCGGTCCCTGCAGAACATGTCCGCATCGTCCGCCATAGCGCCGCTGATCGAGAAGATGGCGCGCCGTGACGTCGTCACGCCGCAGGAGCGTCAGGCGCTCGCGGCCCTTCTGGGGCCCGCCCGCACCGTGCCGGCCGGCAAGCTGCTGATCGAGCCTGGCGACCGTCCTGGGTTCAGCACCTTCCTGGTCAGTGGGCTGTGCGCGCGCTTCAGCCTGACGTCGAACGGCGGACGCCAACTGACCGAGATCAATGTCGCTGGCGATTTCGTCGACCTGCACAGCCTGCTGATGCGGCAGATGGATCACGGTGTCCTGGCCTTGGCCGATTGCATGATCGCACCAGCCACCCACGAGGATTTGCGCCGCCTCACCGAAGAGCACCCACATCTGACGCGCCTGCTCTGGCTGGAAACCGTGGTCGACGGAGCGATCCATCGCCAATGGCTGGTGACCATGGGCCAACAAGACGCCGCGAGCCGCTTGGCCCACCTGATGTGCGAACTCTACCGGCGGCTGGAGGCCGCTGGCTTGGCGACCGATTCAGGCTTCGCCCTGCCGATGACGCAGGCCGACCTTGGCGACGTCCTTGGCTTGACCCAGGTCCACGTGAACCGGGTCCTGATGGAGCTGCGTCGTCGGGGGCTCCTGCTCTGGAAGGCTGGCCAGGTCACGATCGGCGATTGGGAGGCGCTGGCCGCCCTGGGCCAGTTCGACCCAACCTATCTGCGACTGATCCGCGAGCCCGTTTGAGCGGCTCACCGCCAAGCCCTCCGCGTCGGATCGCGAGGCAAGGCTTGGCGAAGTGGCTTGGAACCCATTGCGCCGCTTGGGCTTATTGTCCGGCGCCGCGGGCCGCCGCTCATGGGCGGCTTGCTCTTTAGGGCCGGCGTCACGGGCCTGGTCGTTGTGTCTGGGGTCAGCGGGTTGGACGGAAAGGCGCATCAAATGAGGAGCGACCCCGTCGCGATCTGGCTGCAGGATCCGCCGCCAAGACCAGTGGCGCTGCGGGCGGTCCTGGCCTGGCTAGACGCTCATGGATACGACTTCGTCACCCCGACGCCGTCGGTGGCGCGCCGGGCGCACGAGAAGCGGTTGTCCCAAGGCGCGCCGCTTCGGGCGCTGCTTGGCTGGAGCCAAGCGGTCGCCGCGGACGCGATCGACCCCCATCTGCTTCTCCTGCTCGAGCAGGCGAACCTTCTGATGCGCGACAACGGCCAGCGCCGAAGCCGCCTGCGGGTTTCGCGCCTGGCTGGAATGCTGTTCCTGCACTCGGCCTTCCCCGCCACGGCGAGCGACGCGGTCTTCCTTGGGCCGGATTCGTATCGCTTCGCGCGGCTCATCCAGGCATCGACCCGGGGCGACAGCGTCGGCTCGATCGCCGAGATCGGGTGCGGCGCCGGGGTGGGTGGGCTGGTCGCGGCGCGGCTTCATCCCGAGGCGCGATTGGAGCTGGGCGATGTCAACGCCGCGGCCCTGGAGCTCGCGGCGGTGAACGCGGCCCATGCCGGCGTGATCGCCCAGACCCGTCGGAGCCACGGCATGGCCGATCTGCCGGGCCCCTACGACCTGATCGTCGCCAACCCGCCCTACATCGCGGGGGCGTCGGGGCGGACCTACAAGGACGGCGGCGATTTGCACGGCGCGCGCGTGGCGCTCGACTGGGCGGCGCAGGCGCTCGAGCGGCTGACGCCAGGCGGCAAGTTCGTGCTCTACACGGGCAGCGCCATCCTCGACGGCGGAGCCGACGCCCTGCGCCTGGCGCTGGAAGGGCTGCTGGCGGGCCGGGCCTACCGACTGACCTACGAAGAGCTCGATCCAGACATCTTCGCCGGCGAGCTGCGGCGCGGAGCCTATAGCGACGTCGAGCGGATCGCCGCTGTTGGCGCGGTGGTCCAGCGCCTGGCCTAGCCGACCACGGCGGGCTGGCCCAGCGGGCGGCGCGTTTTCAGGTTCAGCCCGTCGCCGCTGGCCAGGACATGCAGGCGCACGTCGAAGATCGACAGGGCGCGCTCGGCCCGCGCTTCGGCGATGTTGGAAGCGCTGACGCCTTCGGCGTCGACCACATAGACCGCGCCGCTGCCGATCACCTCGAAGGCGTGGTTCTGCAGGATGATGGCGGTGTCCTCGTCGATCCCGACCCCGAGCACACGCGGGCTCTGAGCCACCGCCCCCAGCAGCCTCCCGATCCGGCCGCGCTCGGCGAAGTGCTGGTCGATGATCGTGTCGCGCACCAGACCCAGGCCCGGCGCCATCTGAAGGTCGCCGATCCGGTGGGTTTCGGCGCTGGAGCCGCGCACCATCATGGTGTCGCTCATGACCGACGCGCCCGCCGAGGTGCCGGCCAGCACGCCGCCGCCGCGCCAGATCTCGCGGATCCGCGCCTCGATGGGCGTGTCTCCGATCTGGCTGCTGATCCGAAGCTGGTCGCCGCCCGAAAAGAACACGCCGGCGGCGGCGTCGAGCAGGGCGAGCTTTTCGGCGGCGTGGGTTTCGGCGCGATCCTCGATGTAGAGTTCGACCAGATCGGTGACGCCCAGCGCGGCGAACGCCTTCTGGTAGGTTTCGAAGTAGCCGTCGGGCTCGTGCGAAGCGATGGTCGCCAAGACCAAGCGACCGCCTTCCAGGCGTTCGGCGACGGCCTTGAGGATGACCATCTCGCCTTCCTTATCCTCATGGCCCCCGATGATGATCAGCGGGCCCTCGGCGGCGGTATTGGTCATGCAAGGTCCTTTCGGGCGTCTTCGGCCCGGTTGACGAAGGCTCGGGCCGGCTGGGAAGCGCTGGCGTGGGCGACCGCGAACTGAGCGCTCGTGTGGTCCCAGTCGATGCGGCCGGCCGCGTCGATCACGATCAGCCCGGCCTCGCCGCCGACGCGCGCGAGGTGGCTCAGGGCCGTCTCGATCGCCGGGCCCGGCGGCAGGGTTTCCAGCCCTTGCATCAGACGGGCGGCTAGGGTGGTGCGGATCAAGCTTTCGCCGTCGCCCGAAAGCGACACCCCACCGACGGCGTTGTCGGCATAGAGACCGCAGCCCGGCAGCGGGCTGTCGCCGACCCGGCCAGGATGGC
Organism: Caulobacter sp. 1776; assembly: GCF_040545685.1. Lineage (NCBI taxonomy): Bacteria > Pseudomonadati > Pseudomonadota > Alphaproteobacteria > Caulobacterales > Caulobacteraceae > Caulobacter > Caulobacter sp. 1776. The sequence goes on along the minus strand of NZ_JBEPMI010000005.1, from coordinate 444,108 downwards.
AGCCGCTCAAGCCGCCCGTCGAGGTCCCCGCCGCGATATTGCCGTGTCGGTCCAGGGCGACACACCCGACCGTGTCACAGCCGCGATCGTCGGGGCCGGCGGCCAGAAGATCGGCGGGCGCGCAGAATTCGCCACCGTGGGCGCGGGCGAAGGCCTCGGCCCCCTCCCCGACCAGCAACACCGGAACCTCGGGCAACATGGCCGCGGCCACCGAGATCGGGTGGCGCAAGGTCTTGACTGCGGCCACGCCGCCGACGGCCAGGGTCTGGCCATCCATGATCGCCGCGTCGAGCTCGACCTCCCCCCGGGCGTTGCGCACCGCGCCGCGGCCGGCGTTGAAGGTGGGGTCGTCCTCCAGGGCCCGCACGGCGGCCACGACGGCGTCGAGCGCGCGGCCTCCGGCCTCCAGGACGGCTTGGCCCGCCCCGAGCGCGGCCAGGCAGCCGTCGCGGTGGATCTGCTCCTGGCCCGGAGGAATGTCCTTGGCCCCGCCATGGACGATGATCGCCCATCGGTCCCGTCGCGAGGGCTCAGACATGGGCAAGGCCTGGCTCCGCGGCCGTGATAGACGAGGCCGTCGCGGCGGGCTCGAACGCGGTCACCTGCTTCCAGACCGCGTCGACGGCGGTGGGGAAGATCAGCACCAGATCGCCGGTCCGGGCCATGCGCAGAGCCGCCTCGACCGAGCGCGTCTCGCTGAGGATGCGGTGGATGCGCTCGCTCAGGAAGCCGGCCCCGAGCGCGCCCTCCGTGAGCAGGGACAGCACCGAACCCGCGGGCCGGCCGCGGCCGTCTGGACGTTCGCGGAAAATCAGGTCGTCGAACATCTCCGCGGCGATGGCGCCCATTTCCTGGATGTCTTCGTCGCGGCGGTCGCCCGGGATGCTGACCACGCCGATGACGCGATTGACGTTCGGGCGCAGCTGGGCGACGAGCTCGCCCATCGCGCGCATGGCGCCCGGGTTGTGGGCGTAGTCGACGATGACCCGAAAGCCATGGCCGTCATGGACATTGAACCGTCCCGGGTTTTCGGCGTGGGAGGACGTGAAGGCGCCCAGAGCCGCCGCCATGACCGTGGGGCTGGCCCCCAGGCCATGGCCGGCGAGGATCGCGGCCAAGGCGTTGGCGATGTTGAACCGAGCCAGGCCGTTCAAGGTCGAGGGAAGTTCGTTGGCGTGCATCAGCGGCCAGCGCTCACCCTTGTCGTAAAGGACCAGCTCTCCGCCATGGATAGACGGCTCCAGGGCGGCCAGCAGGCCGCCTTGGGCGACGTGCTTCTGCAGGAACGGGCTCATCTCGAAGCCGCCGCGCAGGGTGAAATAGCCAATCCGTCCGCCGGCGTGGCGGGCCATGCGCAGGGTCAGCGGATCGTCGGCGTTGAGCACGCTGACGCCGCGTCGCGACACCGCCTCGGTGACGATCGACTTGACGGCGGCTAGGTCCTCCAAGGTGTCGATCCCCTTGAGGCCAAGATGATCGGCCGTAACGTTGAGCACGATGCCGACATCGCAACGATCGAAGGCCAGGCCCTCGCGCAGCATCCCCCCGCGAGCGGTCTCCAGAACCGCGACCTCGACGGTCGGATCGCGCAACACCATCCGCGCGCTCTTGGGCCCGCTGGCGTCGGCCTCCAGGATGCGTTCGTCATTGATGTAGACGCCGGTGGTGTTGGTCAGGCCCACGGTCTTGCCCATCTGTCGGGCGATGCGGGCGACCATGCGCACGACGGTCGACTTGCCGTTGGTGCCCGTGACCGCGACGATGGGAATGCGGCTGCGCGCTCCCGGTGGGAAGAGTTCGGCGATCACGGCCTTGGCCACGTCGCGCGACTGGCCCTCGGACGGCTCCAGATGCATGCGGAACCCCGGCGCGGCGTTGACCTCGACAATGCCGCCGCCGGTTTCTCGGACCGAGCGGGTGATGTCGGGGGCCATAAAGTCGATGCCGGCCACGTCCAGACCCACCGTGAGCGCGGCGCGGCGAGCGATGGCGGCGTTGTCGGGATGGATGACGTCAGTGCGGTCGATCGCCGTGCCGCCGGTCGAGAGGTTGGCGGTGGCGCGCAGGGTGACCACCGCGCCGGGCGCGGGGATCGACTCCAGCGACAGCTGGGCCCGAGCCAGCATTTCCCGGACCTGATCGTCGATGACGATACGGGTCATGACCTGTTCATGCCCCGCGCCCCGACGCGGATCGCGGTTCACCACCTCGATCAGCTGGGCGACGGTGCTCTGGCCATCCCCCGTCACCTGCGCCGGCGCCCGCTCGGCCACGGCCACGACCTGGCCGCCGACCACGAGGATGCGATAGTCACGTCCAAAATATTGTTCTTCGACAATCACCCGCCGCCCATGCTTGAGGGCCTGCTCGAAGCCCCAGGCGATCTGCTCGGGTGTCACGAGGCCAACGCTGACGCCCCGGCCGTGATTGCCGTCCAGCGGCTTGAGCACCACCGGCCCCTTGATCCACTCGGCGTGAGCCATGGCCTCGTCCAGCGTGCGCACGACCGCGCCGCGGGGAACCGGCACGCCGGCCGCCGCCAACAGACTCTTGGTCAGCGCCTTGTCGCCCGCGGTCTCGACGGCGATCAGGCTCGTCTGGCCCGTAATGCTGGCGCGGATCAGTTTGCGCCGGGCGCCCCATCCCAGCTGGACGAGACTTTGGTCGTTCAGGCGTTGGACCGGGATGCCGCGCCGGCGCGCCTCGTTGGTCAACGACCGCGTGGTGGGCCCTAGTGCTTCACGGCGGGCGATCGCCTGCAAGCGTTCCAGCGTGCGCTTCAGATCGAACAAGGGCGGCGCGAGATCGGTGAGCGATGGCGCGATCGTCGCCAGACCCTCGAGGCCCTGCAGCTCGCGAGGCAACAGGCTATGAACCAGCTCGATGGCCGCTCGGCCAGCGGCGCGGCCCAGGTCCTCGCCTTCGTAGGCATAGAGAACATTATAGACCCCGGGCCTGCCCTTGACCGACCGGGTCTTGCCCCGGCCCAGAGCCACGCCCGCCAGTTTCTGCAGCTCCAGGGCCACATGCTCGATGACATGGCCAAGCCAGGTGCCTTCGCGCATGCGCAGGACCAGACCGCCATGGGTCTTGTAAGAGCAGCCGTGCGCCTCCAGGCCCGGCAAGGCGGCCAACAGGCGATCGGTGAAGCCCTGGATCCGGTTGGTCGGCCAGGCTTCGAGCGGGCCAAGATCAAGTTGGATCCGCACCATCGGACGAGAGGCGTAGAGATGGGGACCGCGATAGGTCGCGACTTCGAGCACGCGCATGGTTCAGGCCGCCTTCGCGGAGACTTGGGAGACCTCGGCGCCAGCGATCTCACAACGCGCCAGAAGAATGTCGCGGATGACCAGGGCCGCGGCCTGTTTGCGGGTCGGGGCCAAGCCTTGCGCGCGAAGCTGGCCATACGGCGCGAAGGTGCGCCAAAGCCAAGCGCCCTGCCCGGTCGGCGCGATCGAAAAGTGCGTGGTCTCGTCCCGCGAGGGCGGTTGGAGCGACCGGCCCGCCAGGAAAAGGCTATGCGCGCGAGCGGTCATGCCGGAACTCCCAAGGGATAGGCAAAGTCGCTCGCCGCGGGCGTCCAGGCTTCGACCACGGTGGCCCGGCGCGGGCGGACCCGGACCGTCGCCGCACAAGGCCAGGCGCGCGCCAAGGCCTCGGCTTCGGCGATCGCGCGCCGACGGGCCGAAAAGAACAACACTTCCCCGGTGTCGGCGATCTTCACGCACCAGCCGCCGTCATAGGGAAGAACCTCAAATACGCTGGCCATGAGGCTTACTCCGCGGCGTAGACGAGCGGGTGAGTGTGAGCCCAAAGGTGGGCTCGGTAGGTGTCGAAGCACTGCTCGCCGCAGATCAGGCGCATCAGCGCGCCCTCGGCGATGAAGCGCGCCCGGGTGGGATCCTCCGCCACCAGGGGGATCAAGGCCTCCGCGTTCCAAGCCTTGGAATGTTCGACGTCGAGGTGGGCGTGCAGCGCGAAATATTTACGGGCCTCGGGCGAGACGCCGACGCGCTTGAGGCCCGCGTCGACGCACGAGACCCGGGTGGGCGCGGTCAGCTCGACCACGCCCAGCGCGCCAATGGAGTGCCAGGCATAACGCCGGGTCGTGGCGAAGGCGGTCATGGTGTTGGCCAGGCACAGGGACTGCCACAGCGTCGTGTCGATCGTCGGCGCAAGGCCCAGGGTCGCGGTCGTCCGCGACAGCATCGGGCCATGCATGCCCTTGGCGTGACCTCGTCCCATCTCGTCCCAGTAGTTGCGGGCCAGTTCGAGCTTGGCGCGGTCGGGAATCTTGACCTGGGTCAGCGCCACCAAGTCATCGAAGCCGGCCTCGCCGGCCGCCTCCTGGGTCAGGAACCATTTCAGATCCTCCAGCGACGCCGCGCCTTCCAGCCAATCGAACAAAGGATCCCATTGGCCAGGACCGTGATCCTTCAAGGCTTCGAACCAAGCCACGAAGGCCTCGGCCTCTTGCGGAACGTTGTCGACCAGTGGAGCGACGTGACCGCGGAAGGCTTCGATGAACTCGCCTTCCAGCCGCCGCATCCAGCCTTCCTCGACGATGTCCTCGCGCCAATCGGGCGTGGGCGCCTGGGGAGAAAGACGGCGATGGTTCCAGTGCGCCAGCCCCTTGTGGAGGGCGTCGGCGTCAGGAAACTGCGGATTAAAGGCGCCCAAACGGGAAAGGCGTTCGCCACCGAACATACTGCTGCTCCGGACAAAAACTCGGCGAGGCGGCGGTGTTTGCAGGGTGTCCATGCCGCTTCCTCCTGATTGCATTGGTCGCCTCGACGGCGGGGAGTTGCGAAAACGGAGCCCTTCATCCAGCGTTCCAATGTCGACGACCCGGCTCAAGGGCGGAGGGGCCCAAAAACCCCAGGCGCGTGGGCGCTAAGGCCCAACCGACGCGAAAAATGAGGGCTTCATTTGATGGCCGCGCCGGCCGGGGTGGCCTCGCAGGCGGCGACGGGCGCGGAGGCCTAGTCGGCCGCGCCGCGGGCCGACCGCAGCCGCAGCGCCACCGCCTCGCTGTCGCCGCCCACGGCCAGGACGGTGTTGCGGATCGCTTCGGCGTCGACCCCCAAGCGCTTGGCCCAGCGCTCGACAGCGCTCGCGTCGTCGGGGTCGATGGTTTCGACGTGGCCCTGCTCGGCGCGATCGGCGGCGTCACGCAGACGCGCCCCCGTCTGGCGCGCCGCCTCCGGCGTCATGGAAACCCCCGTCGCGCCGGGACCGCGCATGGCGACCTCGCCCTCGACGGGGTCGACCTGGCTGGGCTGATCGAAAGGCTCGCGGGACATGGGCGGTCTCCTTGCCACCACAACCACCATTTCCCGCTCGGCGTTCCCCCATCCATGCCTCGGAGCCGCGACGGGAACGGTTTGGCCGAGTCGCGGATTCGTCTTGGCGAAGGAGGACTTACCGCCATGTCCAAACGCGAACTCATCGAACCCACGTCCGGCGACAAGCGCTACGCCCGCCGCGACGACCACGGCCGGTTTTCCGAGCAGGTTGATGTCGGCAAGTCGCTGGCCGCCGACCGGCGCCAGCACGCCAAGCATGACGCCGGCCCTGGCCAAGGCGACCGGGGTGACCGCCAGAAGGCCTGAAGATGCCCTCGTCGGTGATCAAGACCTTCGCCTATGACAGCCAGCGCCAGGTCCTGACCATCACATTCGTCAGCGGACGCGCCTACGCCTATCAGGACGTTCCGGCCGGCGTCGCCGACGGCCTGCGACTGGCCTTCGCCAAGGGCCAATACTTCAACAGGGCGATCCGTGACCGGTTCGACGCCAAGCCGTTGGCGCCCTCGTCTCGCCCATGAACGCGAACCAAGGCCGTCCTGACCCTTCGTCGTGGCGCGACCACGAGGAGGGTCAGCCTCTTGACGTCATCCGGCGAGGACCTAACTCATCCCATGCTTGCCGGGCGCCGAAAGGGTCCGGTGTCGGGCGTTCGCCTTGGCGTCGCCCCTCGTGTCCAACTTGCTTGCGAGAAGATGGAAATGAGCACCGCGTTTGACTTCACTCCAACCTATAGTTCGATGATCGGCGCCGACCGCATGGGCGATCGGGTCGAAACCGCGCTACCCGCCGTGGCGTGAGGCGTTAGCCATGCGGCCCCATTCATCTTCGCCAGAACCGGCTCGTCCAAGGCCTCTACGGCCCGCGGTCGGCTTCCTACATCCGCTCGAGGTTCTCAAGGATCGCGACCTCGACCTGGCGGCCAAGCGCGAGATCCTCGCGGCTTGGGCCTCCGACGCGAGCGCGGTGGAAGACCGACCGGCTCAAAGATGGCTCCTGGGGACGCCAACCCCCGTGCCGCTCACCGAGGTTCTCGCCGCGCTGGGCCGTCTGGATAGGGTCGAGTCCCATTGAGTGTCTCCCCCTTCGCAGCGCCACGGCGCTTCGGTCGCCATCAGCGTATCCAGACGGGTGCGCGGATCCCGCCGGCCTTGCTCAGAGATACGCGCGCGCGCAGGAGTGGAAGGATCAAAGTCCCCTACTCCGCCCCTTCGCGCTCCAGCAGCGCCTTGGCCGCGGCCTTCTCGGCTTCCTGCCGGGACTTGCCCTTGGCGATGGCGGGGTCGACGCCCTTAACGGCGACTTCGACGGTGAAGACCGGGGCGTGGTCGGGTCCCGAACGGTCCAGGACGCGGTAGGTCGGCAGCGGCCGGCCCTGGCCCTGGGCCCATTCCTGCAGCGCGGTCTTGGGGTCGCGCGGCTTGCCCTCGCCGGCGCGGTCGAACTCCTCGGCCCACAGGGTCAGGAACACCTGGCGCGCCGTGTCGAGACCGCCGTCGTGATAGAGGGCGGCCATCAGGGCCTCGGTGGCGCCGGCCAGGATCGAGTCGGTCTCGCGGCCGCCGATCTTGCTGGACGAGGCCGACAGCCGCAGAGCCGGCCCCAGCTCGGCCAGGCGAGCGACGCGGGCGCAGGTCTCGCGGCTGACCAGGGCGTTGAGGCGCGGGGCCAGCTCGCCTTCCTTGGCCTTGGGGAACCGCTGGGCCAGGGCCTCGGCGGCCAGCAGGCCCAGGACACGATCGCCGATGAACTCCAGCACCTCGTTGTCGCGGACCTTCTTGGCCCCGTCCCCGACGCTGGCGTGCGTCAGGGCGCGTTCGAGCAGTTCGCGGTCGTTGAACCGATGGCCGATCCGGCGCTCCAGGTCGCCGACGGCGGCGACCCGTCTATCCATGTCCGGCGATCACTTCAGCACGTGGAAGAAGCGGCTGGGACGGGCGTTCAGGAACCAGGTCCACGGCTTGAACAGGCTGGCCTCGGCATTCCAAGACAACAGGATGATCTGGGCGCGGCCGACCAGGTTCTCGGCGGGCACGAAGCCGACCCCAACCTCATCGCCGATATATTGGTCCAGCTCGTAGTCCCACTTGCAGGCGCTCGCCTTGAACGGCGAGACGCCCGGGTCGAAGCGGCTATCGGCCGAGTTGTCGCGGTTGTCGCCCATGAAGAAATAGCAGCCGGCCGGCACGGTGTAGACGCCGGTGTTGTCGCCGCGGCTGTCGGGGCCGAAGTCCTGGGTGTTGTACTGGCGGCCTTCCGGATTGGTCTCCTGGAAGCGCTGGACCTGCTGGGTGAAGCCATAGCCGGTGTCGACCAGGGCCGGGGCCTGTTCCTTGCGCGGCAGAGCCTTGCCGTTGATGTAGACCTGACCGCCGCGGATCTGGATCTTGTCGCCCGGCAGGCCGATCAGGCGCTTGATGTAGTCGGTGCGATTGTCGCGCGGCAGCTTGAACACGATGATGTCGCCGCGAGTGGGCGCGTGTCCCAGGATCCGGCCCTTGATGATCGGCGGGCTGAACGGGATCGAGTGCTTGCTCCAGCCGTAGCTGAACTTCGACACGATGATGTAGTCGCCCTGATAGAGGTTGGGCTCCATCGAGGCCGACGGGATCGTGAAGGGCTGGAACAGCAGGACCCGCAGCACCAGGGCGATGCCCAGGGCGTAGGCGACGGTCTTGATGATCTCGATGAACTCGGCGACGGCGCCCTTCTCTTCGGGCGGCGTGAGGTCGTCGGCGGCGTCGGTCATGCGGGCGCGGAGCTCTTCGAAGATGGATGGCCGGCGAACCGGTTCGGCTTTGCTAGACGGGCTTGGCTACTGGAGCAAGTGCGGCGCGTTAGCTTGGCTTTGCGGCGAAGGTTGGACAGGTCCTCAGACCTTGGGCAAGGCCTCGATGATCACGAACGCCTGGGCGTAGGGGTGATCGTCGGTCAGGGACAGGTGGATCACCGCCTCCATGCCGTCCGGCGTCATCGCCTTCAGGCGCTCCAGCGCGCCGCCGGTCAGGGCCATGGTCGGCTTGCCCGACGGCAGGTTGACCACGCCCATGCCGGCCAAGTGCACGCCGCGCTTCAGCCCGGTGCCCAGGGCCTTGGAGCAGGCCTCCTTGGCCGCGAAACGCTTGGCGTAGCTGGAGGCGCGGTCGGGCTTGCGCTCGGACCGCTTGCGCTCGATCTCGGTGAAGACCTTGTGGGTGAACCGGTCGCCGAACCGTTCGAGAGACTTCTCGATCCGGCGGATGTCGCACAGGTCCGAGCCGATCCCGATGATCACGCGGCCGCCTCGAGCCGGGCCGCGTCCATCAGGAGCCGCATCCGCTGGATGGCCTGCGGCAGGCCCACGAAGATCGCCTCGCCGATCAGGAAGTGGCCGATATTGAGCTCGGCGATCTGCGGGATGGCGGCGATCGGCTTGACGGTGGCGTAGTCGATGCCGTGGCCCGCGTGGACCTCGAGGCCGAGATCGGCGGCCAGGGCCGCGCCGGCCTTCAGGCGCTCGAGGATGGCCTCGGCGCGGTCGACATGGCCCTCGCGGGCGGCGTCGCAATAGGCGCCGGTGTGCAGCTCGATGACTTGAGCCCCAGCCGCGGCCGAGGCGCGAATCTGGTCGGGATCGGCCTCGATGAACAGCGACACCCGCGCGCCGACGGTGCGCAGGCGAGCCGTGGCGTCGGCGATGCGGTTCTGGCCCTTCACGACATCGAGGCCGCCTTCGGTGGTCACTTCTTCCCGGCGTTCAGGGACCAGGCAGGCGGCGTGCGGCTTGGCCCCCAGGGCGATGCCGACCATCTCGTCTGTGACCGCCATCTCGAAATTCAGCGGCTTGCCGCGCTTGTGGCAGAGGTCGGTCAGCACTGCGATGTCGGCGTCGCTGATGTGGCGACGGTCCTCGCGCAGGTGGGCGGTGATGCCGTCGGCGCCGGCGGCCAGGGCCAGCTCGGCCGCGCGGACGGGCTCGGGATACGAGGAGCCGCGCGCGTTCCGGATCGTGGCCACGTGGTCGATATTGACGCCAAGACGCAGCATGGCTCAGCCTTTCAGGCGGCGAGAACCCGGGTCCTCGATCGGGATCGCGGCCAGCTCCGGCGGCAGGGCGTCGGCGGGATAGGCCGGGACCTCCAGGCTGCACAGCGAGATCAGCGGCACGCCGACATCGACCTTGCCGCCCGAGCGGTCGACGATGCAGGCGGCGGCCACGACGTCGCCGCCGGCGGCCTTGATCGACTCGATGCACTCGCGCGACGACAGGCCGGTGGTGACGATGTCCTCGACCATCACGACCTTCTGGCCAGGCTCCAGGTGGAAGCCGCGACGGAACTTGAAGGCCCCGCCCTCGCGCTCGACATAGATCGACGGGACGTTGAGGTGACGGGCGGTCTCGTAGCCGGGAATGATGCCGCCGACGGCGGGCGACACGGCGACGTCGACCTGGCCGACCTGGGCGATGATCTTCTCGGCCAAGGCCTTGCAGAGCCGCTCGCAGCGCTCGGGACGCATGAACACCAGGTTCTTCTGCAGGAAGACCGGGCTGTGCAGGCCGGAAGACAGCACGAAGTGGCCTTCGCGCAGGGCTCCGGCGGCGCGGAATTCGTCGAGGACGTCGTCATTGGTCATGAGCGCTGGATATAGAGCAGGAGCCTGAGTCTTCAAACGCCGGCTTGTGCGAACCTTGCATTGGGGCGGACTTTTGGGCTCTACCGCGCGTCATGACCGAAGACATCAAACGCCCCCGCGTCGGCTGCGGCGCGGCCATCCTCGACGACCAGGGCCGCCTGCTGCTGGTCAAGCGGGTCAAGAACCCCGAGGCCGACCACTGGGGCGTGCCCGGCGGGAAGCTCGACTGGGGCGAGGCGGCGCGGACCTGCGCCGAGCGCGAGATTCACGAGGAGCTCGGCATCGTCATCAAGGCCGGCCGTGTGCTGGCGGTCACCGACATGGTGGCCGAGGACTATCACTGGGTGGCGATCACCTATGCCATCGAAAGCTTCGAGGGCGAGCCGGCGATCCAGGAAACCCACGCGCTCCACGAATGGGGCTGGTTCGCCCTGGACGCCCTGCCCGCGCCGCTGACGGCATCGACTCGGGACGCGGTGGCGGCGCTGAAAGGGCTGTCCTAGGCGCCTCAGTCGTGGCGGCGTTCCTCGTCGTTGGCCTGGAACGACCGCTTGGCGTGGGGATCATGGCCGTGATGGACGTCGCGCTCGCCGCCGCCGCCCGACTTGCGGGCGTGCTGGCCGCCGTGGTCGGGATCGTCGCGGTCCTTCACCACCGGATCCGGCCGGGGCTTGTCGCGGTTCTCGTGGCTGGCGCCGGGACCGCCCCAGCGGTCGACCTTCTGTTCGCCTTGCATCTTCATGCTCCGCTCGTTGAGACAGGGATGAAGACTAAGCGTCCGCCGCTGGCGGGTGTTCCTAAGGCCTAGCCTCGTGTCCGGTCCACCGTCTCGACCGACGGACACGCCCGCAGGGCGGCCGAGATGTTGGTCAGGTGCTTGGCGTCGCGGACCTCGACATCGATGTCGGTGTCGAAGAAGTCGCTCTGCCGGTGGTGCATGCGCAGGTTGACGATGTTGCCGCCGGCCTCGCCGATGATCGTGCAGACCAGGCCCAGCACGCCGGGCGCGTTCTGGATCGTGGCGTGCAGGCGGGTCAGCGAGATGGTCGAGCGTTCGGCCTCGGGCGTCCAGTTCAGGTCGCGCCACAGCTCTTCGCGGTCCTCGAACTCGGCCAGGCGCGGGCAGTCGATCGTGTGGACGTCCAGGCCCTCTCCGTCCTCGCGCAAGATGCCGACGATGCGGTCGCCGGGCACCGGGCTGCAGCAGTGGGCGAAGTGCAGGGAGACGCCCGGCGTCAGCCCGCCACCGCGCACATACAGCGTCGCGCCCTTGCCGCCCTCGATCTTGCGGCGCGCCGTGGCCGCCTCGCGCTCGGAGTCCTTCATGCCCGGATAGGCGGTTTCCAGCACCTGGCTGGGCGAGACGCGCCCGCGACCGACCGCGTCGAACAGCGCCTCGTCGCTCTCCAGCGCGAAACGTTCCAGGATCGGCCGCAGGGAGACGTCCTTGAGCTTCTTGCCGGCCCGCTCGAAGACCTGCTCCAGCGAGGCCCGGCCCAAGCGCAGGAACTCTTCCTTCTCGGTCTGGCGGATGTGACGGCGGATGGCCGAACGGGCGCGGCCTGTCACGGTCAGCGAGCGCCAGTCCGGCGGCACCACGGGCTTGGAGCCACGCACCACCTCGACGACGTCGCCATTGACCAGCGGGGTCCGCAGCGGCTTCAGCTCGCCGTTGATCTTCACGCCGATGCAGGTGTCGCCGACGCTGGTGTGGACGGCATAGGCGAAGTCTAGCGGCATGGCCCCGCGCGGCAGGCTGACCAGCTTGCCCTTGGGCGTGAAGACGAACACCTGGTCGAGGAACATCTCAAGCTTGGCGTGCTCGACCAGCTCTTCGCTGTCGCCGCCGTGCTCCAGCACCTGGACCAGCTGGCGCAGGTTGGCCAGCGGATCGCGACCGCCGGCCGCCTCCATGCCTTCCAGGTCGAGGCCGTAGGAGGCGTCCTTGTAGCGGAAGTGGGCGGCGACGCCCTCTTCGTTGACCCGGTCCATGTTCTCGGTGCGGATCTGCATCTCGATGCGCATGCCGCGCGGCCCCACGACCGTGGTGTGCAGCGAGCGGTAGTTGTTCCGCTTCGGCGTCGAGATGTAGTCCTTGAAGCGATCGGGCACGCTGGACCAGGCCCGGTGCACGACGCCCAGGGCGCGGTAGCAGTCCTCCTCGCTGTCGACGATCACGCGGAAGGCGTAGATGTCCGACATCTGCGAGAAGCCGATCGATTTGCGCTGCAGCTTGCGCCAGATCGAATATGGCGACTTTTCGCGACCGAAGACGCGGGCCGGCAGGTTCGAGGCTTCCAGCCGCGCGGCGATTTCCTGGCTGACCAAGGCCACCGCCCCGCCCTGCTCCTCGCGCAGCGAGTCCAGGCGGCGCATGATCGCGTCGCGAGCCACCGGATTGGTGTGCTGGAACGACAGCTCCTCCAGCTCGACGCAGATCCTGTGGCAGCCGATGTTGCGGGCCAGCGGCGCGTAGATGTCGCGCGTCTCGCGGGCGATCCGCTCGCGCTTGGCCTGGTTCTTGATGAAATGCAGCGTCCGCATGTTGTGCAGACGGTCGGCCAGCTTGACCAGCAGGACGCGGACGTCCTTGGAGATGGCCAGGATGAATTTGCGCAGGTTCTCGGCCTGGCGCATGTGCTCGGCCTGAAGCTCGAGCTTGCTGAGCTTGGTGACGCCCTCGACCAGTTCGCCGATCTCGTCGCCGAACAGCTTGGCGATCTCTTCCTTGGTGACCGGGGTGTCCTCGATCACGTCGTGCAGCAGGGCCGTGACGATGGTCGCGGTGTCCAGCCGGTACTCGGTGAGGATGCCAGCCACCTCGATCGGGTGGGCGTAGTACGGGTCGCCGCTGGCCCGGGTCTGCGAGCCGTGCATGCGCATGGCGTAGACGTAGGCGCGGTTCAGCAGCGCCTCGTCGGCGGTCGGGTCGTAGGCGTGGACCCGCTCGATCAGTTCGTACTGGCGAAGGAACTTGCGCGGCTTCGGAGCCGGGGTCTCGACGGCCGGGGCCGGAGACGAAGACGCGCCCGAGTCCCCCCCAGAAGCGGGAAAGTCGGGCGCGCGTTCAGACGTAGCGGTGTTTGGGGCCGCTTCGAGGGTCAGAGGGTCTGCGCCTTCGGGGCTCAGTACCGCTCCTCCTGACCACCGTCGCGGTCGCTCTGCAGCGCGCGAACCAGTTCCAGTTCGCTCATCTGCATGTGGCTCGGATCAGCCAGCAGGGCCAGGGTCTCGGCCTCTTCCTCGGCTTCGGTGTGCTCATCGACGCGCTGCAGCGTGCTGATAAGGTGTTCCTTCAGGGCCTCGTGGTCGATCACGTCGTCGGCGATCTCACGCAGGGCGACGACGGGGTTCTTGTCGTTGTCGCGATCGACCATCAGGGCCGCGCCGGCCGAGATGCCGCGAGCGCGGTGCGCCGACAGCAGGACCAGCGAGAAGCGGTTCGGAACCTTCTCGACGCAATCTTCGACGGTGACGCGGGCCATGGAATTCCTCGGGCTGAGAGCCGTAGCAATCGCAAAATAGGGCTCCGGGCGGCGTTACGCAACGCCGCAGGAGTGGAGTCCCAGCTTTCGCGAGGGGGCGCTTATGCCGTGTTCGCGGGTCAATGTCCAGGGCGGAGCTGGGACGGACATCAGCCAGCCCACCAAACATCCGTCATTCCCGCCCTTGTGGCGGGAACCCCTGGTTCAGCTGATACGTGCGATGCAAGCAAGCCGCCGGCGGCTTGCCCCTACTGCACCTGCGGCGGACAAAGGGGTTCCCGCCACAAGGGCGGGAATGACGGGGGTTAGGAAAATCGGCGAGTTGAATACCGCCGCCCTGCTCATTCAGCGCCTACCACACCTTCACCCGCTTCTCCGGCGGCAAGTACATCGAGTCCCCCGGCTTCACGCCAAAGGCCGCGTACCAGTCATCCAGGTTCCGCACCGTGAAGGCGCGGTACTGGTCCGGCGCGTGGCCGTCGGTGATCAGCTGCTGGCGCAGCGCCGCCGGCCGCGAATAGCCGAGCCAGCTCTGGGCGTAGGCCAGGAAGAAGCGCTGGTCGCCGGTCATGCCGTCGATCACCGGCGCCGGCTTGCCGCCCAGCGAGGCGTGATAGGCGTCCAGCGCCGCGCCCAGGCCGGCGACGTCGGCGATGTTCTCGCTCAGCGTCTGCTTGCCGTTCACCGCCAAGTCCGGGAACGGCTTGTAGGCGTCGAACTGGTCCGCGAGCGCGGCGCCGGCCTTCTGGAAGTGGTCGAAGTCGGCCGGGGTCCACCAGTTGCGCAGGCGCCCTTGACTGTCGAACTGCGCGCCCTGGTCGTCGAAGCTGTGACTGATCTCGTGGCCGATCGTGGCGCCGGTCGCGCCGTAGTTGGCGGCCGCGTCGCTGTTCAGGTCGAAGTTCGGCGGGGCCAGGATGGCGGCCGGGAAGTTCAGAGCGTTCAGGATCGGTAGGTTCACGGCGTTGACCGTCTGCGGCGTCATCACCCACTCGCCGCGATCGACCGGCTTGCCCAGCTTGGCCAGGGCGGTGGCGTAGTCGAACGCCTCCGAACGCCGGACATTGCCCAGGGCGTCGCCGCGCACCACCGCATAGCCGGAATAGTCGCGCCAGGTGTCCGGATAGCCGACGCCCACCTTCAGCACGGCGACCTTCTTGCGAGCCTCGGCCTTGGTGGTCGGGTCCATCCAGTCCAGGCCGTCGATGCGCTTCTCGAAGGCGGCCTTCATGTTGTCGACCATGGCCGTGACCTCGGCCTTGGCCTCGGCCGAGAAGTACTTGTCGGCGTAGAGCTTGCCGACCGCCTCGCCCAGGACGGCGTTGGTCGAGCCCACGGCCCGCTTCCAGCGCGGCGACAGGGCCGGCGTGCCCTGCAGCGCCTGACCGTAGAAGGCGAAGCGCTCGTCGACGAACGCCTTGGGCATCACGTTGCTGTAGTGGTCCAGCAGGTGGAAGGTCAGATAGTCCTTCCAGGTCTCCAGCGAGACGCCGGCCACGGCCTTGCCCAGGCCGGTGACCATGGTTGGATGCCAGACGATGAAGCGCGGCTGGCCCGACAGCTTGGCGGCGGCGAAGAACGCGGTCCAGTCCAGGCCCGGGGCCTTGGCCGTGAAGTCGGCCGGGGTCCAGCTGTTGTTGGCCTTTTGCACGTCGGCGCTGTCGGCGCGCGTGCCCGAGGCCTGGGCCAACTGGGTCTCCAGCGCCATGATCGCCTTGGCCTTACCCGCCGGGTCGGCGATCCCGCCCAGGGTCAGGATCTTCTCGACGTGAGCCAGGTACTTGGTCCGAGCCTCGACCATCGAGGCTTTGTCGGAAACGTAGTACTCGCGATCCGGCATTCCTAAGCCGCCCTGCAGCAGGAACGGCGCGTACTTGCTGGTGTCGTCGAACGCCGGCGAGACCCACAGGCCCAGCACGTTGTCGGTATAGAAGTCCGTGGAATTCAGGGCGTCGACGTCGGCGCGGATGTTGCCGCCCAGCACGGTCGCCAGCTGCTTCTTGTCCTTGATGGCGGCGATGCGGGCCAGATCCGTCTTCAGCGGCGCCAGGCCCTTGGCCTCGATGGCCGCCTCGTCCATGTAGCTTGCGTAGTAGTCGCCGACCTTCTTGCCGTCGCCGGTCCCGCCCTTGGCGGCGTCCTGGATCAGGTCGACCGTGCGCTTGCTGGCTTCCTCGGTCATCACCGCGCTCTTGCCGTAGCGGCTGCGGTCGGCGGGGATTGGGTGGGCCTTGATCCATTCGTTGTTGGCGTAGGTCCAGAAGTCGTCGCCCGGCTTGATCGTCTTGTCGATCGAGGCCAGGTCGACGCCACTGTTGGGCCCCGTTTGGGTCTGAGCGAAGGCGGCGGGAGCGGCGGTCAGCAGCGCGCAGACGGCGGCGCAGGCGAGCAGCGAGCGGGTCAGGTTCATCGGGCCAATCCTGGAAGCGCCCCTCTGGCCGGAGCGCTTGATGCGGAAATTTGGCCGGACTATGGGCGCCGCGCGCTCCGTTCGGGGATTAAACTTTGGCAATGGAGCGCGCGTCACGCCCCACGGTGGCCATGGCCGCCAGACGAAAGGCGGGCTCGCCGCTGACCGGATGGATCCAGGCCGAGGCCAGCTCGACCAGCGGGCCCATCACGAACAGGCGCTCGTGGGCGCGCGGGTGCGGCACCCAGACGTCGTCCTCAAGCACCGTCCGGCCGTGAGCCACGAGATCGAGGTCCAGGGTGCGCGGCGCGTTGGCCTCGCCCCTAGCCCGACCGAAGCGTTCCTCGACCCGATGCAAGGCTTTCAACGTCTCGACCGGCGGCAGGTCGGTCCGCACGATGGCCACGCCGTTCAGATAGTCGGGACCGGACGGGTCGGGCCAGGCCGCCGACGTCCACCAGGTCGAGCGCGTGACCAGCGCCATGCCCTCGTCCGGCAGCGCGGCCAGGGCGGCTTCCAACAAGGCCTCGCGACTCGTATAGGCTCCGGCCATATTGCAGCCGAGCGCCACGATAACGGCCTCGTCCAAGTCATTTTGAGCGACCTGATTTTTCAAGGGATTACCGTGACCTTCTATCCGACCGACCGCATCGCCCTGTTCATCGACGGGGCCAATCTCTATTCCGCCGCCCGGGCTCTGGGCTTCGACATCGACTACCGCAAGCTGCTCGACGAGTTCAAAAAGCGCGGCGTCCTGATCCGGGCCTATTATTACACCGCCATCGCCGAGAACGACGACTATTCGCCGATCCGGCCGCTGGTCGACTGGCTGGACTACAACGGCTTCACCCTGGTGACCAAGCCGGCCCGCGAGTTCACCGACAGCCAGGGCCGCAAGCGCTGGCGCGGCGACATGGACATCGAGATCGCCGTCGACATGCTGCAGATGGCCGAGACCGCCGACCACCTGGTGCTATTCTCCGGCGACGGCGACTTCCGCGCTCTGGTCGAAGCCGTCCAGCGCAAGGGCCGCCGCGTCACCGTGGTCTCGACCATGAAGAGTCAGCCGCCGATGACCAGCGACGACCTGCGCCGCCAGGCCGACAACTTCGTCGACCTCGCCGACCTGGGCGGCATCATCGGCCGTCCGCAGCGCGTTCAGCCCCGCCCGGTGTCGGACAACCGCACCCCCGCCGAACGCGAAGCCGACGACGAGTATTGAGATGAGCCAGGTCTCCAACATCGCCGGTGAGGTGGTTCCCAACCCCGCCGAACCGCCGCGCGACTGCCCGCTGTGCCCGCGCCTAGTGGCCTATCGCCGCGAGAACCAGGCGCTCTATCCGGACTGGTTTAACGGCCCCGCCCCCTCGTTCGGTGACAAGGACGCGCGGCTGCTGGTCGTGGGCCTGGCCCCCGGCCGCAAGGGCGCCAACCGCACCGGCCGGCCGTTCACCGGCGATTATGCCGGGACGCTGCTCTACGAGACCCTGATCAAGTTCGGCTTCGCCACCGGCAAGTTCGAAGCCCGCCCCGACGACTCCCTGAAGCTGGTCGGCGCGGCGGTGACCAACGCGGTCCGCTGCGCGCCGCCCGGCAACAAGCCCGAGACCTCGGAGGAGAACAACTGCCGCCCGTTCCTGACGGCGCGGCTGGAGATGTTCCCGAACCTGAAGGCCATCGTCACCCTGGGCGACGTCTCCCGGCGCAACATGCTCAAGGCCCTGGGCCTGAAGGCCTCGGCGGGCATCCCGGGCCACGGCTCGGAGTTCCAGGCCGGGCCCTACCGGATCTTCAACAGCTATCACTGCTCGCGGCTGAACACGAACACCGGCCGCCTGACGACGCCGATGTTCGAGGACCTGTTCGCCCGGGTGAAGGCGTATCTGGACCAGACGCCGTAGGGTCGAGTTTCGGTCAAGCTCCGGATCATCCACCCCCAGTGTCATCCCGGAAGCCTCGCAGAGGCTATCCGGGACCCAGGGGCCAAGCGCAGTGCGGCGGCCCCTGGGTCCCGGCTCTACGCTTCGCTTCGGCCGGGATGACACATGAGGTGCGGTCTGAAACGAGCCTCACCGCGCCTTCATCCAGCCGTTGTCGCTCAGCCAGTTGACCAGCAGGTTCGGCCAGCTCTTCAGCGAGGCCTGCTCCTTGCGCAGGCCCATGTTGAAGGCGTGGCCGCCGGCCTGGAACAGGTGCAGCTCGACCGGGACCTTGGCGGCGCGGAACTTGGGCAGCAGGTCGGCAAGCGGCGCCGAGCAGCATTCGTCGTCGTTCGCGGCGATCATGAAGGCCGGCGGCGTATCCGATGGAACCTTGTCGGGCGCGCCCAGGGGGCCGGGATAGACCAGCACCTGGAAGTCCGGCCGGGCGCTGACGTCGTCGATCGCGTCGATCCGCGGATCCTTGGCGCCGCCCTGATAGACCTCGAGGTTCACCAGCTCGCCGCCGGCCGAGAAGCCCATCAGACCGATCCGCTTGGGGTCGATCCCGAACTCGGCGGCGTGGCCGCGCACATAGCGCACCGCCCGCACGGCGTCCTGGCGAGCATGGTCGATCGTGTAAGGCGAGCCCTCCTCGCGGAACAGCCGATACTTCACGACGAAGACCGCCACGCCCTTGGGGTTCAACACCTTGGCGACGTCGTCGCCTTCCGAGTGGATCACCAGGATCCGGTGGCCGCCGCCCGGCAGCACGACCAGGGCCGCGCCGTTGGCGACGTCCTTGGGCGGCAGATAGGCCGTGACCGAGGGATTGTTGACGCTCTTGAGCCAGTAGTCGGCGGCCTGCTCGGGAATGGCCTTGCGGCTTTCGAAGCCCGGCGCGCCGTTCGGCCACAACGGAGTCTGCTGCTGGCCGTAGGCTAGGCCCGGCGCGAGCAAGACGGCGGCGAGGGCCAGCGCCCTCACAGCTTCACCGTCCGCCCTTCCCTCGCCGCGCGATAGATGGCCTCGATCAGGCGCAGGTCCTTCAGCCCCTCCTCGCCTGACACCAGCGGCTCGCGGCCGGTCAGGATGCATTCGGACAGGTGGTCCAGCTGGGCGGAGAACTGGTTCTTCGGCTGCGGCGCCGGCTCGCGCGGCGTGGGCGGCCCGCCCAGCGCGGCCCGCATCGCCTGGCCCTGGTAGCTGGTCGCCGGATCGATCTCGACGAAGCCCTTGGGGCCCGTGACCCGATAGCGATTGAAGTTGGCGCTGTAGGCCGAATAGCAATTGGCCGTCGCGCCCGACGGGAACAGCAGCTGGAAGCTGATGATGTCCTCCACCTCCTTGAAGCGCGGGTCGGACCGGTCGGTGGACGTCATGGCGTTGACGGCCACCGGCTCCTCGCCGGTCAGGTAGCGGGTGGCGTTCAGGCTGTAGATGCCGATGTCCATCAGGCTGCCGCCGCCGGCCAGGGCCTTGTTCAGCCGCCACTGCTTGGGATCGCCGATCGTGAAGCCGTGGTCGGCCACCACCGTCCGCACCGGGCCCAGCGCGCCGTCGCGGATCAGCTTGATCGCCTCGATATTGTGGGCCTGGAAACGGCTGCGATAGCCGATCATCAGCTTGCGCCCGGCCTTTTTGCAGGCCGCGATCATCGCCTCGCAGTCGGCCGCCGTGGTGGCCATCGGCTTCTCGCACATCACGTGCTTGCCGGCCTTGGCCGCTCGTTCGGTGAAGGTGCGGTGCAGGCTGTTGGGCGTCACCACATAGACGATGTCGACGTCGGGATTGTCGGCGATCCTGTCGAAGGTCTCGTAGCTGTAGCGGTGGCTTTCCGGGATTCCGTATTGCTCGCCGAAGGTCTTCAGCTTCTCCGGCGTGCCGCTGACCAGGGCCACGAGCTTCGAGTGCTCGCACTCGGCGAAGCGCGGCATGATGATCTTGGTGGCGTAGTAGCCCAGGCCCAGGATCGCGTAGCCGAGCTTGCGGCCCGGCTCGGCGGCGCGGGCGCCCAACGGCAGGGCCGTCACGCCGGCCGCGAGGCCGGCCGCCAGGAACGCGCGTTTGCTGATCTCGCTCATGACAATCTCCTACCAGACAGCGCCCGAGGTCCTGGTGCGCAGCCGCGCCAGGACGTGATTTGAAGTCAGGAACAGGGTCTTGCCGTCCTCGCCGAACGTGCAGTTGGCGGTCGCGAAGCCCGTCTCGATCACGCCCAGCAGCTTGGCCTCGGGCGTCAGGATCAGCACGCCGCCGGGGCCGGTGGCGAACAGCCGTCCCCGAGCGTCGACCCGCATGCCGTCCGGCAAGCCTGGTCCGCCGGCGGTCTGCAGTTCCATCGCATCGAAGAACACCTCGCGGCTCGTCGGCAGACCGTCGGAGCCCAGGTCGTAGGCCATGATCACCGGCCCCTTCGGATCCGAGACGGCGACATAGAGGCGCTTCTCGTCAGGCGACAGCGCCAGGCCATTCGGGAAGGTCAGCTTGTCGTCGACCACCACGACCTCGCCGTTCGGCCGGCGCAGATAGACGCCGTTGAACGCCAGCTCCTTGATCGGCGAGGCGTCCAGGCCTTCCAGGCCGTAGGGCGGGTCGGTGAAATACAGCGCGCCCTTCAGCGCGCCGCGCCGGCCTGCGATCACGTCGTTGGGGCTGTTGAAGCGCTTGCCCTGGAAGCGGTCGACGATGACCGTCTTCTTTTTCGTGGACCGGTCCAGCCTCGAGACCGCGCGGTTGCCGTGGTCGCAGATCACCACCTCGCCAGCCGGGTCCAGGGTCATGCCGTTGACGCCCGGCTCGCGGAAGGCCGTGGTCGGCGGGCCGTCATAGCCGGACGGCTTGAGGAAGACGGTCTTCCCGTCCCTCTCGCTCCACCGGTACATCGTGTTGCCGGGCACGTCGGAGAACAGCAGGCAATGCTGATCGCGGATCCAAACCGGCCCTTCGGACCAGATCATGCCGTCGGCCAGCTGCTCGATCACCGCGTCCGGCGCGATGACCTCGTCCAGCTCGGGCGACAGGCGGCGGATCCGGCCGATATGCGGATAGGCGGGCGCGGCGGCCTCAGCGGTCATCGATCGTCCTCCGGCGATCAAGGCGGCGCCCGCGCCGAGCACGGCGCCCAAGGCAGCGCGGCGGGTCGTCATGGCGGATCTCCGCTTCTGATTTTTGTCAGACGCTAGAAATCATGACAGCGATGTCGTCACAACCGGCCATCGACTAAAGTCTCACCCTGGGCACCGCATCGAGCCACCGGGCATAGGCCGCTTCGCGCTCATGCGCCTTCAGGCCCGGCGCCAGGGTCTCGGCGGCGGGACTGACCTCGGCGGCCGCCTCGACCGAGGCGTAGAGCCCCGCGCCGACCCCGGCGAACAGGGCCGCGCCCAGGGCGGTCATTTCCTGATAGCTGGCCCGCCGCACCGGGACGCCCGTCAGGTCGGCCAAGCGCTGCGAGAACCAGGCGCTCTTGGACATGCCGCCGTCGATGCGCATCTGCGCCGCCTCGCCGAACGCCGAGGGCGCGTCGGCCCGCATGGCCTCGATCAGGTCGCGGCTCTGCAGAGCGCAGGAGTCGAAGGTGGCCGCCGCGATCTCGGGCAGGCCGGCGTCGCGGGTCAGGCCGAAAATCCCGCCGCGCGCCTCGGCGTCCCACCAGGGCGCGCCAAGGCCCGTGAAGGCCGGCACGACGACGACGCCGTGATCGGGCTTGGCCGCCCGCGCCAGGGCCTCGGCGGCGCGCGGGCCACCGGTGATGCCCAGCCCCTCGCCCAGCCACTGAATCGCGGCGCCGGCGACGAAGATCGAGCCTTCCAGGGCGTAGGTCGTCTTGCCGTTCACCCGGGCCGCCACCGTGGTCAGCAAGCGCGAGCGCGACACCGGACGCGTCTCGCCCGTATTGACCAGCATGAAGCAGCCGGTGCCGTAGGTGGCCTTCATCTGCCCGGGGGCCACGCACCCCTGCCCCATCAGCGCCGCCTGCTGGTCTCCGGCCACGCCCCGGATCGGGACCTCTCGGCCCAGGATCTTGGCGTCGGCCGCGCCATAGTCGTCGACGCAGTCCAGCACCTTGGGCAGCAGAGCGCCGGGCACGTTGAACAGATCCAGCATCTCGGCCGACCAGGCTTGCGCCGCGATGTCGAACAGCAGGGTGCGCGAGGCGTTGGTGGCGTCGGTCGCATGGACCGCCCCACCCGTCAGCCGCCAGATCACCCAGGTATCCATAGTGCCGACCAACAGCTCGCCCGCCTCGGCTCGCGCTCTGGCGCCGGGGACCTTGTCGAGAATCCAGGCGATCTTGGTCCCCGAGAAATAGGGATCCAGCAGCAGGCCGGTGACCTCGGTGACGCGCGGCTCATGCCCCTCGGCCTTGAGCCTGGCGCAGACCTCGGCCGTGCGGCGGTCCTGCCAGACAACCGCCGGATGGATCGGCCGGCCGGTCCTGCGGTCCCAAATCACCACCGTCTCGCGCTGGTTGGTGATGCCGATCGCGGCGACGTCGGCCGCGCGGCCCGAACTCTCGACCGCCTCACGCAGCACCGCCACGCAGGCGGCGTAGATCTCCTCGGCGTCATGCTCGACCCAGCCATCGGCCGGATAGCTCTGGCGCAGCGGCCGCGAGGCCTCCGAAAGGGGCTGGCCGGCGCGGTCGAACAGGATGGCCCGGGTGCTGGTCGTGCCCTGGTCCAGGGCCAGGATCAGGTCTTGGCTCACGTGTCCTCCGCTCAAGCTTGCGACATCTCGACGCGGTTAGGGGGCGTCGGCGTTCTTGGCCTGTTTAAGCATGTTTTCATTTGGGGGCCGCAAGGTCATCCTTATCGGGTCTTCTGGATTCGAGGAGGCTGGTCATCCAAGCCATCGAAATCGCTTCGCTCATGAAGCTGGCACGCAGTCGCGAGGCCGGTGATCGTGAACGCCTGCTCACCGGCATCATCGATCTCTGCGAGGCCGGCCAGGCCAGCGGCGAGCCGACCCATCCCGATATCCAGGCCCTGCTGAATTCGATCTTCATGACCCTGGTGGTCGAGGCCGAGCGCGACATCCGTCATCGGCTGTCCGAACGCCTGGCCGACGCCGACTGGGCCCCGTCGGCCCTGATCAACATCATGGCGCTGGACGAAATCGAGATCGCGCGTCCGATCATCGCCCGCAGCCCGGTGCTGCAGGATCACGACCTGATCCGCCTGCTGGTCCAGGCCACGCTGGAGCACCAGATCGAGATCGCCCGCCGGCCGAGGCTGCAGGCGGCGGTCGTCGAGGCGATCATCGAGCGGGACGAACCGGCCGTACTGACCGCCCTGGCCTCGAACGACACCGCCGACATCTCGCCCACGGCCATGAGCCGGCTGGTGGATCGCTCGCGCGAAGTGGTCGCCCTGCGCTCGCCGCTGGCCCGCCACCCCAAGCTTTCCAGCGATCTGGCGGAACAGCTCTACCTGCTGGTCGGCCGTACGCTGCGCGACACCCTGACCAGCCGCTTCAGCCTGGATCCAGTCAAGATGCAGGCCGCCGTCGACGAGGCTCTGCGCGCCTCGCATCGCGGCGACTCCGACAACGAGATCGGCCCGGTAGAACTCGATGAGGACCGCGAGGAGATGGAGCGCTCGCTGATCGAGAAGCTCGACTCCGCCGGCCAGCTGCGGCCCGGCTACCTGCTGCGCGTGCTGCGCGAAGGCCGCCTGCAGCTGTTCGTCATGGCCCTGGCGCGCCTCGGCAAGTTCGAGGCCGCCCAGATCCGCCGCGCCATCGACAGCGGCCGCCCCGAACTGCTGGCCCTGGCCTGCTCGGCCGTCGGCATCGACCGCAGCGTCTTCCCGACCATCCTGGAGCATGTCCGCCAGCTGAACGGCGGCCGTCCGGGCGGCGGCGAGGAAGGCGTGCGGCGCGCCGCCAGCGCCTTCGGGCCCTTCACGCCCGACATCGCCGGCATGGCGTTCCGGCAGGCCGTCGGCTCCGCCTGACCACCGGTTTGACAAGCGGCCGGGCTTCCCGCCTCTTGGCCCCATGTACCAAGCGCAACCCTTCGTGACTCGGCTGTCCTTCAAGGCCAGCGATCGGCCCGAAGCCCAGGAAGCGCGCGAACGCCTGACCGCTCGCTATGGCGATGTCGGCGAGGAGAACGCCCAGGCGATCGTCGCCCTTGGCGGCGACGGCTTCATGCTGGAGACGCTACACGAGGCGATCGCCAGCCAGACCCCGATCTACGGCATGAACCGCGGCTCGGTCGGCTTCCTGATGAACGAGTACAGCGAGGACGGCCTGCTGGAGCGGATCAACGCCGCCGAGCGCGCCGTCATCCATCCGCTGGCCATGGTCGCCATCGATTCGCGCCGGACCCAGCATCGAGCCCTGGCGATCAACGAGGTCTCGCTGCTGCGCCAGACCCGCCAGACCGCCAAGCTGCGCATCTCGATCGACGGCAAGGTGCGGATGGGCGAGCTGGTCTGCGACGGCGCCCTGCTGGCCACGCCCGCCGGCTCGACGGCCTACAACCTCTCCGCCCACGGCCCGATCATTCCGATCGACGGCCGGGTGCTGGCCCTGACGCCCATCTCCGCCTTTCGCCCCCGCCGCTGGCGGGGCGCCCTGCTGCCGCAGTCGGCCCGCGTGACCTTCGAAATCCTGGAGGCCGACAAGCGCCCGGTCAGCGCCGTGGCCGACAATTTCGAGGTCCGCGACGTGCTGGAGGTCCATATCTCCGAGGATCGCGCGACCTCGCTGTCCATGCTTTTCGATGCGGGCCGCAGCCTTGAAGAAAGAGTTCTGGCCGAACAATTCTCCGCCTGACTTGAAGACCTCCTGGGACACCTGAGACGTTGGGTCGCATAGAAACCCTGGTCTCATCCAATGTTAACGCCTGCTATGTTAGCGGTGTTCAACTATCCGCCGCCGGGGAGGCGAACCCGTGACGAATAAGACCACCGCCGAGGTGATCCAGGTGCCGAATATGCTCAAGCTCAAGGTGGGTGGACGCGGCGGCATCGACATGGCCGCGATCGCCAAGGCCGAGGCGGCTCTCAAGAGCCTGTCCGGCAACTTCTCCCAATGGCTCAACGACGAGATCGTCAAGCTGGAAGCCGCCCGCCAGGCGGTGCGCTCGGAAGGCCTGACCGCTCAGACGGTCGAGACCCTGTATCTGCGCGCCCATGACCTGAAGGGCCTTGGCGCCACCTACGAGTTTCCGCTGATCACCCGCCTGTCGGCTTCGCTGTGCAAGCTGATCGACGAGCCGGAGACGCGCCTGTCGGCGCCGATGTTCCTGGTCGATGCGCATATCGACGCGATCAAGGCCTGCGTCCGCGACGACATCAAGGTCGACACTCACCCGGTGGGCAAGGCCCTGGTGACCGAGCTGGAAGCCCGCGTCGCCGACTATCTGAGCTCGGCCGCCTAGAGCGGCTAGGTCAGGCCGAACAGGCCCTTCAGGTACGGGTTCAGCATCCGGCCTTCCGGATCCAGGTCCTGGCGCACGGCCAGGAAGTCCTTCCAGCGCGGATAGATCGCCGCCAGCTGCGCGCCGTTCAGCGTGTGCAGTTTGCCCCAGTGCGGCCGGCCGTCGTAGCGGCGGAAGATCGGCTCGATCAGCGCGTACAGAAAACTGAAGTCGTCACGGTAGTAGGCGTGCACCGCCACCGAACCGCGCGGCCCGCCCTGGAACGGCGACAGCCAGGCGTCGTCCGGCGCGATGCGCCGCGCCTCGATCGGGAAGAAGACGTCGGGACGCTCCTTCTCGATGACGCGAACGACTTCGGCCAGAGCCTTCAGCTGGTTCTCGACCGGCAGATGGAACTCCATCTCGTTGAAGCGCACCGGGCGCTCGGTCGACAGCAGCTTCCAGCCTTCGTCGACGGCGGTCTCGGGCTTGGCGCTCGACAACAGGGCCTTGGCGGCCGCCTTGCGTAGCGGCGTGGCGAAGCCCAGCAGGTTGCGCAGGCCCCGTAGCGCCTCGAGGAACTCGGTATCCTGGTCGGGGCCGCGCGCCAGGGCCGGGTCGTCGGTCTCGTCGTGGCTGATATTGGCCGCCAGTCCGGTGAACGGCACGGCGTAGAACTCGAAATTGCGATGCTGGGCCCAGCGCTGGTCGGCCTTGGCCAGCGCCTCCTCGAGCGGCTCCAGCCAGACGCGGCGGCGCAGGCGGCGGTTGGCGCTGGTCCGGATCTTCACCTGGGTGATCACCCCCAGCGACCCCAGCGAGACGCGGGCGGCTTGGAAGATCTCGGGATGCCTCGTTGCGTCGGCGTCGATGACCTTGCCTTGCGGCGTGACCAGGCGCAGCGCCGTGACGTCGCCGTGCAGAGCGCGGATCGTCTGGCCCGTGCCATGGGTGGCGGTGCCCAGCGCCCCGCCCAGCGACTGCTTGTTGATGTCCGGCAGGTTCGGCAGCGCCCGGCCCTTCTCGGCGAGGAGCGGGCCTAGGGCGCCCAGCCGCGTGCCGCTGCGGACGATGGCCTCGTCGCCGTCCCAGCCCACGAGGCCGGCCATGGCGTCCAGCGACATCAAGGTCCCGTCGGTCGGAGCCAGGGCGGTGAACGAGTGGCCCGCGCCCACCGGGCGGATCGGGGCCTGGGCGACCTTGAGCGCCGTGGCCAGCTCGCCCTCGTCCTTGGGAGCCAGGCGGGCGGCGGGATAGGCGTGCTGCACGCCCGACCAGTTGCGCCAGAGCAGCTTGCCCCGCGGATCGACCGAGGCCGGCGACGGCGGTTCGGGCTTGTCTCCGGTGGCGACCACATAGGCCGCGCCCGCGCCGCCGGCGACCACCGCCGCTCCGGTTCCGCCCGCGATCAGGGCCCCGCGCCTGGAGATCATGTCGCCCCTCGCCTTACTTCGCGGAGTCTTCGCGCCCCGCCATGAACCTTATCAGGGCTCGGAAATCGGCCGGGGTGCAAGTCGCGCATTGGCCGGTGGCCGGCATGGCGTTGAAGCCCTGGATCGCGTGATCCAGCAGGACCGGCTCGCCCTGCTTCCAGCGCGGATCCCAGGCGGCGCGGTCGTGGACCAGCGGCGCGCCCGTACCCGGAACGGCGTGGCAGGCGTGGCACGAGGTTTCGTACAGGGCCGACAGCCGCGCGTCGGCCGGGCGCAGCGCCAGGGCCTGCTCCGGCGTCGGCGGCGGCGGCGGCTTGGCCCCGCAGGCGGACAGGATCAGGGCGGCCGCGACGAAGACGAGCGCCCCCATTCTTCCACCTAGAGGAGCCATCAAGCGATCCCCGACAGGCGCTTGGCGGCCGTCAGCGTATTGGCCAGCAGGCAAGCGATGGTCATCGGTCCGACTCCCCCCGGCACTGGCGTGATCGCGCCGGCCACGGCCTTAACCTCGTCGAAGGCCACGTCGCCGACAAGCCGGGTCTTGCCCGCCGCCGCGGCTGCCGGATCGCGGGCCGGGAAGCGGGTGATGCCGACGTCGATGACCACCGCGCCCGGCTTGACCCAGTCGGCCTTGACCATCTCGGCACGGCCGACGGCGGCCACGATGATGTCGGCCTGGCGGACGATCGACGGCAGGTCCTGGCTGCGCGAATGGGCGATGGTCACGGTGCAGTCGGCCGCCAGCAACAGCTGGGCCATCGGCTTTCCCATCAGGTTCGAGCGGCCGATGACGACGGCATTCTTGCCCGAGAGGTCGCCGACCACGTCTTTCAGCAGCAGCATGCAGCCCAGCGGCGTGCAGGGCGTCAGAGCTGGCAGGCCGCTGGCCAGGCGGCCGGCGTTGGTCACGGTCAGGCCGTCGACGTCCTTGTCGGGCGACAGGGCGGCCACGACGTCCGCCTGGCTGATGTGCGGCGGCACGGGGAACTGGACCAGCACGCCGTGGATCTTCGGATCGGCGTTCAGCTTGGCGACCAAGGCCAGCAGCTCGTCCTGCGAGGTCTCGGCCGGCAGGCGGTGGGTCTCGGAATACATGCCCGCTTCCTGGGTCTGCTGCCCCTTGCTGCGGACATAGACCTGGCTGGCCGGGTCCTCGCCGACCAACACCACGGCCAGGCCGGGCGTGATCCCGTGCTCGGCCTTCAGGGTGGCGACCTCCTGAGCGACCTTGGCCCGCAGATCGGCCGCGAAGGCCTTGCCGTCGATAATCGTCGCCTGGGTCATGGGGGTCTCCTGTCTTGGCCCGTCCCTAGCCGGTCGTTGTATGCCATGCAACGCCGAGGGGTTGACCCTGTCCCGGCCTCGGCGTGTGCTCACCGTATGACCCAGGCTTTCCCGTCCCCCGCCGCCGAAGCCCGCGCGCTGCTGGCCAAGCTCGGCGTCCCCGCGCTTCCCGCTGATGGCGGGCTCCCCGTCCGTAGCCCGATCGACGGCGCGGTGCTGACCCACGTCCCGCAGGACGACGCCCGCGAGATCGGCGCCAAGGTCTCGGCCGCTTGTCACGCCTTCGCGGCCTGGCGGATCGTCCCCGCCCCGCGCCGGGGCGACCTGGTTAGGCTGTTCGGCGAGGAACTGCGCGCCGCCAAGCCCGACCTGGCCGCCCTGGTCACCCTGGAGGCCGGCAAGATCGCCTCCGAGGCGGCCGGCGAGGTCCAGGAGATGATCGACATCTGCGACTTCGCCGTCGGCCTCTCCCGCCAGTTGCACGGCCTGACCATCGCCTCGGAACGCCCCGGCCACGCCATGCGCGAGACCTGGCACCCGCTGGGCCCGGTGGCGGTGATCAGCGCCTTCAACTTCCCCGTGGCCGTCTGGGCCTGGAACGCGTGCCTGGCTTTGGTCTGCGGCGATCCGGTGATCTGGAAGCCGTCCGAGAAGACGCCGCTCACCGCGCTCGCCACCCATGCGATCCTGCGGCGCGCCCTGGCCCGGTTCGACGACGCGCCGGAGGGCCTGTGCAGCGTCGTCCAGGGCGGCCGCGACGCGGGCGAGCGCCTGGCCCGCGATCCGCGCATCGCCCTGGTCAGCGCCACCGGTTCGACCCGGATGGGCAAGGCCGTCGCGCCGCTGGTCGCCGAGCGCTTCGGCCGCTCGATCCTGGAACTGGGCGGCAACAACGCCATGATCGTCACGCCGTCGGCCGACCTGTCGCTGACCTTGCGCGCCATCGTCTTCTCGGCCGCCGGCACCGCGGGCCAGCGCTGCACCAGCCTGCGCCGGCTGATCGTCCACGAGAGCCTGGTCGACAAGGTCGCCGACGCCGTCGAGACCGCCTTCCAGCGGCTGCCGATCGGCGATCCGCGTGACCCCAAGACCCTGCTGGGTCCGCTGATCGACCGGGCCGCCTACGAGGCCTTCGTCGAGGCCATGAACCAGGTCCGGGCCGAGGGCGGGACCGTCAGCGGCGGCGAGCGGCTGCTGATCGACGAGCATCCGGCCGCCTACTACGTCCGCCCCGCCCTGGCTCGCCTGCCGGCCCCCGCGCCGTGCATGCAGCGCGAAACCTTCGCGCCGCTGCTGCACGTCGTTCCGTATACGGACTTCGACGAGGCGGTGGCGATCCAGAACGACGTCCCGCAGGGCCTGTCCTCCTGCGTGATGACCAACGACGTCCGCGAGGCCGAGGGCTTTCTGTCGGCCGCCGGCAGCGACTGCGGCATCGCCAACGTCAATATCGGCCCCTCGGGCGCCGAGATCGGCGGCGCGTTCGGCGGCGAGAAGGAGACCGGCGGCGGCCGCGAGAGCGGCTCCGACAGCTGGAAGCAGTACATGCGCCGGCAGACGGCGACCGTGAACTATTCCGGCGCCCTGCCGCTGGCCCAGGGGGTGCGGTTCGATCTGTAGCCGCCCTTGCCGTCCGCGCTGGCAAACGGCATAAGCCCTGACC
The DNA here is from genome assembly GCF_040545685.1 of Caulobacter sp. 1776. NCBI lineage: Bacteria > Pseudomonadati > Pseudomonadota > Alphaproteobacteria > Caulobacterales > Caulobacteraceae > Caulobacter > Caulobacter sp. 1776. The sequence goes on along the minus strand of NZ_JBEPMI010000005.1, from coordinate 414,622 downwards.
TCGGGCCTTCGGGTCCATGCCGGCTTAGCACAGCGGTAGTGCAGCGGTTTTGTAAACCGAAGGTCGCGGGTTCGATTCCTGCAGCCGGCACCATTCTCATTTCCGAGATCAGGGCGATGGCCGCCATCCTCTTCATCGACGCCGACGCCTGTCCCGTGAAGGACGAGTGCTACAAGGTCGCCGCCCGCCATGGGTTCAAGACCTTCGTGGTGTCCAACAGCTGGATCCGCGTGCCGCTGACGCCGGTGATCGAGCAGGTGGTGGTCGACGCCGGTCCCGATATCGCCGACGACTGGATCGCCGAACGCTGCGGCCCCGGCGACGTGGTGGTGACCAACGACATCCCGCTGGCCGACCGGGTGTTGAAGGCCGGCGGCGCGGCCGTGGCGCCGAACGGCCGGGTGTTCTCGGCCGACATGATCGGCTCGGCCCTGGCCTCGCGCTCGATCGGCGAGCACCTGCGTTCGATGGGCGAGGTCACCAAGGGTCCCGCGGCGTTCGCCAACGCCGACCGCTCGCGCTTCCTGCAGGCGCTGGACCAGTTGGTGGTCAAGGCCAAGCGCGCGGGCCCAAGATGATCGAGATCACGTCCTGGCTGCGGATCGACGAGGACGAGCTGGTCTGGAAGGCCACGCGCGCCTCGGGCCCCGGCGGCCAGCACGTCAACAAGACCTCGACGGCCATCGAGCTGCGGTTCGACGTGCGCAACTCTCCCGCCCTGCCCGAGGACGTCAAGGCGCGGCTCGAAACCCTGGCCGGCAGCCGCCTGACTCAGGACGGCGTGCTGATCCTGTTCGCGCAGGGCTCGCGCTCGCAGGAGATGAACCGCCAGGACGCCCAGGAGCGCCTCGTGGACCTGATCCGCCGCGCCACCGAAAAGCCCAAGCCCCGCAAGGCGACCAAGCCGACCTATTCCAGCAAGCTCAAGCGGCTGGAGGGGAAGACGCGGCGGTCGGGGGTCAAGTCGATGCGCGGCAAGCCTCGCGGCGAGGATTGAGACAAGCGCCCCCTCCGTCTCGCCGCGTATCCGCGGCGATCCACCTCCCCCGCATGCGGGGGAGGATGACGCGACCTCCCTCCTCACCCGTGAAACGGGGGAGGTGGCGCGGCGCCGATAGGCGACGTGACGGAGGGGGCGTTCTGACGCGCTTACGCCGTCTCCGGCGGCGCCGGCGTCGAGAACGCGATGACGTCCTGCTTCCAGTCCGGCTCGACGATCAGGCCGGTCAGCATTTTTTGCAGGTAGCGGGTCATGGCCGCCTGCTCTTCCGTGGTCAGGTTCGAGCAGATGTCGCGGTTCAGCGGCCGGATCTCGGCGCGGATCTTTTCCAGCAGCGCGCGGCCGGCGTCGGTCAGGCAGACGACGACGATGCGGCGGTCGCTGGCCGAGGCCTCGCGGGCCACCAGGCCGTCGGCGATCAGGCTGTCGATCGAGCGGGTCAGCGTCGTGCGATCGGTGGCGGCCAGCTTGGCCAGCCGGGTCATCGACAGGTCGCCGAACCGGCGCAGCGAAATCATCGCCACCCACTTGGCGAAGGTCAGACCGTGCCGGCCCAACAGGTCGGCCGCCATCGCGCGCCGATGCTGCTCGGTCTGATAAAGCAAGTAACTCAGATAGCTCGGTAGCGGCAGCGCGTGGTCGTCGACCACGTCGGCGCGCTTGTCCCCCTCACCCATAATCTGTTCCGCCCCCACAAAACGGCGATCTGTGTGTCATAAGGTTAACGGCCACGCAATCTGCGGTGTCCGCTACGGAAACGAAAAACCCCGCGAAAGGCTTCGCGGGGTCATCTGTTTCAATTTATACGGGAATTTTGAACGCGCTCGGCGAGGTTTCGGGCGATTCTTCCGTTCGCGATCATGACGATCGCGGAGCTGAGCCCTACGCGTCGGCCGTGGCGCGATTGCGGTTGCGGCCGCGGGTCAACCAGTCGTCGGGATAGGTTTCACGCACGGTGATCGACTTGAACTGGGTGACGGGGATCTTGGCGTGGTCCCCGGGGTTGAGGTCGCGCGACACCGAATGGCCGGCGAACTCCTCGATGATGGTGATCACTTGGCTGCTGCCGGCGGCGTTCTCGATCAGGACCATGTTCATGGGTTTTGCTCGGTGATCTCGAAGAGGTTGTGAAGGCGTTCGGAAGAGGCTCGAAGGATGCTTTAGGCCAGGCTGGGCTGGACCCGCTCCTTCAGGCCTTGCAGGGCCCAGGTCTCGACCGCCTTGCCGCCGGCCAGACGACGGAAGGCGCCCTGGCTGTGCTGCTCGCAGTACGAACCGCGGGCGCTGGTCTTGGGACGGCCGCAGAAGCCGAAGTCGTCGTTCTCGGGATGGCCGATCGGCCAGCGGCACGAATGGGCGCCCAGGCCCAGGATGCCCGAGGTCGGCAGCAGGTCCTCCTCGGTGCGCTCGAAGCGCGGGGCGACGTGGGGGGCCGCGGTGGTTTCGCGGGTCGGGCGACGCGCGGGGATCCGCGACGGCGAGCGCACCGTGGTGACGCGCTGGCGGACGGGAGTTTCGCGGACGGTGATGCCCAGACGATGCACCTTGCCGATCACCGCGCTGCGGCTGACGCCGCCCAGCTGACGGGCCACCTGGCTGGCGCTGAGGCCCTCGAGCCACAGCTTCTTCAGCGTCGCGGTGCGTTCTTCGCTCCAGTCCATGATCTTGTTTCCCAGCCCAGCCCGGAGCCAGCCCGCTCCGTGGAGAAAGGGGTAAGATTTATGGTTAACGACCGTCAAATGGTTATGTGCAGACCCACGGTTTGCGATTTCACTTTTCGCCAGAAGAATCACGTAGATACCGACAATTGTCGCAGGGCTCCGCTTGGGAGCCTCTTAAGGAACATTGTTCCGTGACAAGCTGGGGACCCTGATTTTATAAGGGTTTGGAATGCGTCGCGCCGTCGCAGACCGTGCGGCGAAACGTCAGTCGGGGACTATCATGCGCACGTCGAACCTGGCCGCCCTGGCCGCTCTCTGCGTTATCGCTTCGGCGTGTTCAAAGGATGGCGGCGGCTCCGGCGAGGCGCCGGCCTCGGCCCCGGCGGACGCGCCCGCCGCCGCCGCGGCCCCCACCGACGCGCAGAAGGCCGCGGCCCTGGCGGCCCTCCCCGCCCCGTACAACACCGGCGACCTGTCGAACGGCCAGAGCAAGTTCGCCCTCTGCCGCTCGTGCCACACCATTACCGAGGGCGGTCCGGACCTGACGGGTCCCAACCTCTACGGCGTGTTCGGCCGCAAGGCCGGGTCGAAGGCGGGCTACGCCTATTCCGACGCGGTGAAGGCCGCCGGCTTCACCTGGGACGCCGAACACCTGGACAAGTGGTTGACTAGCCCGCGCGAGTTCCTGCCCGGCACCAAGATGACCTTCGCCGGCCTGCACGACCCCAAGGACCGCGTCGATCTGATCGCCTATCTGAAGGTGGAGACGGGCTACAAGCCGGCTCCGTAGCCGTGCGCCCGGCCCCGCCCGAGATCGAGGCGCTGGTCCAGCGTCTCTACGACGCCAACCAAAGGCGCGACTTCGAGGCGTTCCGGGCCCTGGTCACGCCCGACCTGGAATGGCCCGACCTGACGCGCGGCGGCCTGCTGACCAGCCCCGAGGCGGTGCGCGACTACTGGACCTACAACGATGCGTCGATCCGTGTGGAGATTACGCCCGTCGAGATCCATGTCACGGACGACGGCCGCGTCGTGGTCGACGCCAACCAGGTGGTCTGGAACCGCTCCGGTCAGCTGTGGTCGGACATGTGCGTGCGGCATTGTTACACGCTCCGCGGCGGCCTGTTCTGGCGCATGGATATCCTCGACAAGGGGGACTCGGATCCAGGCCCATGACGCCCGACGAGGATCGGATCGCTAAGCTGTACGCGGCCATCAACGCCCGTGACCTCGACGCGATCGTTTCCTGCTACGCCCCCGCCGCGCGCTTCACCGACAACCTGGAAGGCGGCGTGATCGACGGTCTGGACGGCGTCCGCGCCCATTTCACCCAGTTGCTCGGGTCCGTCCGGCTGGAAATCAAAGCGATCGAGCTGGCGCGCGAGCCCGATGACCGTCTGCGGGCCCATCTGCGCGTGGTGACCCGGGGGCCCGGCGGCGGGCTCTGGCAGGACGGCGAGATCACCGTCTGGTATCGTCTGGAGCGGGGGCTGATCGTCGAACAAGTCGTCGACGAGGGCGGCCGAGACGGAACAGCGCCATGAGCAGGCTGCAAGCCGTGCTGGAGAAAGCGTTCGCGGCTTTCAACGCCCGCGATCTGGCGGGCATACGCGCCAGACTGCATCCCGAGGTGATCTGGCCCGACACGCTGGAGAGCGGCCCGCCGTTCGTCGGCCGCGAAGCCGCGATGGCCCAGTTCGCCCACATCTTCGCGACCATCGTGCCGAACATCGAGCTGATCCGCGTGCTGGAGGAAGGCGCGGACGTCCTGACGGTCGAGGCCCAGTACTCGGTCGAGAGTCCGGACGGCCACATCTGGACCGACACCCGCGCGACCCTGACCTATCACTTCCGCGACGGACTGCTGAGCGGGATGACGATCGTGGGCGGGTTCTAGGCCAGCAGGTCCGCGCAGGCGTCCAGCACGGCCTCAGCGTCCAGGCGGTACTTGCCGTAGAGATCCGGCAGGTCGCCGGACTGGCCGAACACCTCCAGGCCCAGGGCCCGCACGCGCTGGCCGCGCACCGAGCCCAGCCACGACAGAGCCAGGGGCGCGCCATCGGTCAGGGTGACGAGGCCGGCGTCGCGATCCAGCGGGGCGAGAAGCGTCTCGATGGTCGAGGCGCGCGCGCCCTCCCCTGTCCAGCGCGCCCGACCGGCGGCGGTCCAGTCGCGGTGCAGGACGTCGGCCGAGGTCACGGCCAGCAGCCCCGCCTCGGGCATGTCCTCGGCCAGGGCTTCGAACGCGGCCAGGGCCTCGGGGGCCAGGGCGCCGCTGTAGACGACCGCCAGCTTCGCACCCGGCGCGGGCGGCTTCAGCCAATAGGCCCCCTCGACCACGCCTCGGCGCCAGGCGTCGTCAGTCCGCTCGGGCTGGGCGATCACCCGGGTGGACAGGCGCAGATAGGTCGAGGCGCCGTCCTTGGCCTGGATGCGGTCGAAGGCGTGGGCCATCAGCACCGCCGTCTCGTCGGCGAAGGCCGGCTCGTAGGTGTCCAGGCCCGGCTGGGCCATGCCGATGACGGCGGCGTTGATCGACTGGTGCGCGCCCCCTTCGGGAGCCAGCGTCAGGCCCGAAGGCGTGGCGACCAGCAGGAAGCGGGCGTCCTGGTAGCAGGCGTAGTTCAGCGCATCGAGACCGCGGGCGATGAACGGGTCATAGAGCGTGCCGACCGGGAACAATCGCTCGCCGAACAGCGGTGCGGTCAGGCCCAGCGCCGCCAGGGCGATGAACAGGTTGTTCTCGGCGATGCCCAGCTCGACGTGCTGACCGGTCTCGGCCTTGGACCACACCTGGGCCGAAGGGATGCGCCGGCGCTTGAAGACGTCCTCGTGGGCGCGGCGCTGGAACACGCCCCGCCGGTTCACGAAGCCGCCGAGGTTGGTCGACACCGTCACGTCCGGCGAGGTGGTGACGACGCGGCCAGCGAATTCGTCCTTCCGGGCGGCGATCTCGAACATCACCTTGCCGAAGGCGGCCTGGGTCGACTGCTCGCCGTCGTTCTTGCCCCCGACGACGGCGGCCAGCAGGTCGTCGGCGGTCGGGGTCGGGATGGTCGGGGCGACGTGCTGGCGCTCGACCTCGGCGGCGAAGGGCGCGCGGGCGATCAGACCCTTCAGCGCCGTGCGCTCGGCCGCCGACAGGCCCGACAGCGGATCCCACTCCTCGCCCTCGACGACGCCCAAGCGCTCGCGCAGCTCGGCGATCTGGGCCGGGGTCATCAGGCCGGCGTGGTTGTCCTTATGGCCCTGGAACGGCAGCCGCAGGCCCTTGACCGTATAGGCGATGAAGAAACGCGGCCGGTCGTCCTGCCCCGCTTTCTCAAACGCTTCCAGCAGCGTCTCCAGACAGTGGCCGCCCAGTTCGGTCATCAGCTCGGCCAGGTCGACGTCCTTGTAGGATGCGATCAGGGCCAGGGTCTTGGGACTGTCGGCGAGGTCGGCGTTCAGCCGCTCCCGCCACGCCGCGCCGCCCTGGTAGCTGAGGGCCGCGAACAGGTCGTTGGGGGCGGTCTCGATCCAGTCGTGCAGCCTGTCGCCGCCCGGCTTGGCGAAGGCCTCGCGCTGGCGCTTGGACCACTTCAGCGTCTCGACGGTCCAGCCGGCGGCCTCGAAGATCTCGCCATAGCGGGTGAACATCCGGTCCTGGGTGGTCGCGTCCAGGCTCTGACGATTGTAGTCGACGATCCACCAGGTGTTGCGGATGTCGTGCTTGCAGGCCTCGATCAGGGCCTCGTAGATGTTGCCCTCGTCCAGCTCGGCGTCGCCCAGCAGCGAGATCATCCGCCCCATGCGCTCCGGCTTCACCGACCCGCGCGCGGCCAGATAGTCCTGGGTCAGCGAGGCGAAGGCGGTCATGGCCACGCCCAGGCCGACCGAGCCGGTCGAGAAGTCGACGTCGTCCACGTCCTTGGTGCGCGAGGGGTAGGACTGGGCCCCGCCCAGCGCGCGGAAGCGCTTGAGGTTCTCCAGGCTCTGACGGCCGAACAGGTGCTGGATGGCGTGGAAGACGGGGCTGGCGTGCGGCTTGACCGCCACCCGGTCCTGCGGCCGCAGCGCCTTCATGTAAAGCGCCGTCATCAGGGTGGTCATCGACGCGCTGGACGCCTGGTGGCCACCGACCTTCAGGCCGTCGCGGCTTTCGCGGAGGTGGTTGGCGTTGTGGATCGTCCACGCCGCCAGCCAGAGAATCCGTTCCTCGAGACGGCGCAGCAGAGCTATTTCCTGCCGCTTGGCCGTCAGAGAGCCGTCAGCCATGCTTCCTCACCTGCACTATGCAGGCGAGGTTTGCCCCTCGCCCGTCTTTTCTTGGGCTTCATACTCTTCGATCTGGCGCGTCGTCCACTCCGGCGACTTCGTGAAGCGCGCCAGCAGGTCATAGAACACCGGAACGATAAACAGCGTCAGCAGGGTCGCGAAGATCGAGCCGGTGAAGATCACCGAGCCGATCGTCTTGCGGCTGCCCGCGCCCGCGCCGGCCCACAGCATCAGCGGCAAGGCGCCCATGGCTGCCGAGATCGAGGTCATGATGATCGGGCGCAGGCGCAGGGCCGCCGCCTCGATCACCGCCTCCCGCACGGTCAGCCCTTCGTCGCGTAGCTGGTTGGCGAACTCGACGATCAGGATGCCGTTCTTGGTGGCGATGCCGATCAGGATGATGAGGCCGATCTGGCTATAGGTGTTGATGGTCGAGCCCATCACCAGCAGGCCGAACAGGCCGCCCAGCGCCGCCAGCGGCACGGTCAGCATGATCACGGCCGGGTGGATCCAGCTCTCGAACTGGGCCGCCAGCACCAGGAACACCAGCAGCAGGGCCAGGCCGAAGGCGATGGCGATGCCGCCCGAGCCTTCCAGATAGTCCTTGGCCTGGCCGCCCCATTTGATGCTGATGCCGGGCGTCGGGCGCTGATCGGCTTGGTCCTTCAAGAAGCGCACGGCATCCTCGACGGTGAAGCCGGGGTTCAACTGGGTGGTCAGGGTCACCGAGCGCAGGCGGTCGACGCGCGGACGATCCGGCGTATCGCCCCGCAACTGGGTCGTCACCACCGTCGATAACGGCACCAGGGCGCCGGAGCTGGTGCGGACGTTCAGCCGGTTCAGGTCCTCGACACTGCGGCGCTGGTCGAGGTTGGTTTGCAGGATGACGTCGTATTCCTGGCCGTTCTTGATGTAGGTCGTGGCCTTGCGCGAGCCGAACATGGTCTCCAGCGCGCGGCCGATCGACTGGGCCGAGACGCCCAGGCTGGCGGCCTTGTCGTTGTCGATCTGCACCGACAGACGCGGCGAGGTCGGCTCATAGTCCAGGCGCGGCCGCGAGAAGCCCGGATTGTCCTGAGCCTCGGCCAGGATCGGCTTCAGCCAGTCGGCCAGCTGGACGTAGTCGTTGCCGACGGCGATCAGGTCGACATTGGTGCCGCCGCCACCGCCGCCGCCACCGCCCCGCTGGAACGGGCCGCGCACGCTGGCGATGGCCCGCACGCCGGTGATCTTGGAGAGGTCCTTGTTCAGCTCGGCGGCGACCTGGTCGGCGGTCTTCTTGCGCTCGCCCCAAGGCTTCATGACGACGACGCCGTTGCCGCTGTTGAACTGGCTCTGACCGAAGCGCGGAATGGTCAGGATGGTGCGCTCGGCCTCACCCTGCTCGCGATACTTGCCGATGATTTTCTCGACCTTCAGGCCGATCGCCTTGGTGTAGTCGAAGCCCGAACCCTCCGGCGCCGTGATCGAGACGTCGACTCGGCCGCGGTCTTCCGGCGGGACTAGCTCCTTGGGCAGGGCCGCGAACAGCAGGGCCGCGAAGGCCGCCAGGATCACGACCATGCCGCCGGCGATCGCCGCCGACCAGCCGCCCAGGATGCTCTCCAGCGAGGCGCGGTACGAGGCTTTCAGCGCGTCCATGGCCGCGTTGACCCGGCGGGCGATGAAACCCTCGCCGTGAGCGGGGCGCAGCAGCTTGGAAGCCATCATCGGCGACAGCGACAGGGCCAGCAGGGCCGAGAAGCCCACGGCGGCGGCGATGGCCACGGCCAGCTCGACGAACAGGCGGCCGATATAGCCGGGCAGGAACATCAGCGGCGCGAACACCGAGATCAGCACGATCGTGGTGGCGACGACGGCGAAGAACACCTGGCGGGTGCCGCGCTCGGCGGCGACCAGGGCCGGCTCGCCCTCGTCCACGCGGCGCTGGATGTTCTCGACCACGACGATGGCGTCGTCGACGACCAGGCCGACGGCCAGCACCAGGGCCAGCAAGGTCAAAAGGTTCAGCGAGAAGCCCAGCGGGGCCAGGATGATGAAGGTCGACAGGATGCAGATCGGCGCGACGACCGAGGGGATCAGGGCCGAGCGCCAGCTGCCCAGGAAGATCAAGTTAACCAGCACCACGAGGCTGATCGACATGCCCATGGTGATCCACACCTCGTGGATGGCCTCGGCGGTGAACACCGAGTTGTCGACGGCCACGACCATCTTGGTGCCCGGCGGCAGGGTCTCGTTGATGACGTCCACTTCCTTGCGGACCGCCTCGGAGATGGCGACGTCGTTGGCCTGCGACTGGCGGGTCAGGCCGATGCCGACCTGGTCGACGCCGTTGCCGCGGAACAGCTTGCGGCGATCGTCCGGCCCCTCCTCGATCCGGGCCACGTCGCCCAGGCGCAGCACGAAACCACTGGCGTCGGCGGGCCGCAGCGGCAGGCGCGCGAAGTCCTCGGGCTTGGCGTAGCTGCGGGCCACGCGGATGGTGAAGTCCTTGGCGGTGCTTTCCAGCGCGCCGGCCGGCAGTTCCAGGTTCTGGGCGTTCAGGGCGTTCTCGACGTCATCGACCGAAATGCCGCGCGCGGCCATCTCGTTGGCGTCCAGCCAGATCCGCATGGCGTAGATCTTGGCGCCGAACAGATTGGCCTGGGCCACGCCGTCGATCGTCGACATGCGCTCGACCAGATAGCGGTCGGCGTAGTCGGCCAGCTGCAGCGCGTCCAGCGTCGTCGAGGTCAGGTTCAGGACGATGATCGGCGAGCTGTCGGCGTTGGCCTTGGCGATCTGCGGCGGGTCGGCCTGGTCCGGCAGGTTGCTGGTCACCCGGCTGACGGCGTCGCGCACGTCGTTGGCGGCCGCGTCCAGATCGCGGTCGAGGTTGAAGGTGATGGTGATCTGCGAGCGGCCGTCGCGGCTGCTGCTGTTGACGCGATCGATGCCCTGGATGCCAGCCACCTGGCGCTCGATCACCTGGGTGATGCGCTCTTCGATGACCTCGGCCGAGGCGCCGCGATAGGCCGTCGAGACCGAGACCACGGGGGGATCGACACTGGGCAGCTCGCGGATCGGCAGCGACGAGAACGCCGCCAGGCCGATCACGCAGAGAATGATCGCCGCGACGGCGGCGAAGACGGGACGACGGACGGAAAGATCGGACAGCATCAGCCGGCCTTGCGGTCGGCGCCGCCCTTGTCTCCGCCTTTTTGGCCCTTGCCGCTTGGCTTGTCGCCGCCCTTGCCGCCCTTGCCGCCACCGACGGGCGCGCCGTCCTGGATGCGGTTCAGGCCGTCGGCGACGATCTTGTCGCCCTTTTTCAGGCCGGAGCGGATCTCGACGAAGCCGTCGGCGGTGATGCCGGTGTCGACGTCGGTGCGGCGGGCGATCATGCCCTTCGGCCCCTTGGCGATACGGAAGACCGAGGCCTGGTTGCCTTCGAACTGCACGGCCGCTTCCGGCACGGCGACGGCGGTGCGCACGCCCTGGTCGATGGCGACCTTGACCAGCATGCCCGGCTTCAGGCGGGCGCCGGCGTTCGGGAACTCGGCGCGAGCCTTGATGGCGCGGGTGGCGGGGTCGATGCGGGTGTCGATCTGGGCGATGTAGCCCTGGAAGGTCTCGCCCGGCAGGGCGTCGGGCCGCGCGGCGATCGGCAGGCCGACCCGCAGCGTCTGCAGATAGCGGTCCGGCACCGAGAAATCGACGCGGATCACCGAGACGTCGTCCAGGCTGACAATCGGGGTGCCAGCGGCGATCAGCATGCCCGGCGCCACGTCCGAGATGCCGACCCGGCCCGCGAACGGCGCGCGGAGCACGCGATCCAGCTTCTGGGCCTGGGCCGTGCCGACGGCGGCCTTAGCGACCTCGAGGGCCGACAGATACTGCTCGGCCGTGGCGCGGGGGGCGATGCCCTTGTCGGCCAGCGTCTTCCAGCGGTTGTAGTCGCGCTCGGCCTGGGCCAGGCGCGCCTTGGCCTCCGAGATTCCGGCGTTCTCCTGGTCGGCCTTCAGCTCGACCAGAACCTGGCCGCGCGAGACGGCTTGGCCGTCGGTGAAATGAACCGCCGTGATCAGTTCGGGGGTGTTGGAGGTGATCGTCACCGACTGCCGGCCCTTGGCCGCGCCCAGCACCTCGATGCGGTCGGTGAACGGCCGCTCGCCGACCACCATCTGCGAGACGTTGGTCGCCCGGCCGCCACCGCCCGCGCCCTTGGCGTCCTTGTTGGCGAAGGCCAGTTTAAGGCCGCCCACCACCAGCATCAGGACAACGGCGACCAGGGCCACCACGAGGAAGAAGTGCCTACGGATCAAGGAAACGCTCCGGGCGCCGAGCGGACTCGGCGAAGCTATCAAGTGCGGCGAGATATGACCGCAGCCTAAAGCGGCGTCCAGTGACAGGCGGATGACCGACTATTGCAGTTTTGAAACAAGCTACAGCTTGCGCCACAAGGCGAGCACCACGCCTTGGTCACGGGGGGTCTCGCGGCCGGAGACGGTGTCGCGCCATCCGGCCTGGACGCTCCAGTCGCCGAACGCTCGAGCGACCGAGATTTCGCTCTTCAGCCAGCGCGAGCGCACAGGACTGCGATCGGCCTGGCCGGCATAGGTCTGGGCCAGCAGGAGCCAGCGTTTGCTAGGCCGAAGGCCCAAGGTGGCGTCGACCCGCGTCTCGTCCGCCAAGCCCTGACGCTTCAGCCTAGCGGCCTCCAGATCGACATAGACCTCGCGCCCGCGCCACACGCCCGAACGGCCGTAGAGGACCCGCGCCTCCAGATCCAAGCTTCCTTGCCCGGGCGCGGCGTAGCCGGCGTTGCGGCCCGCGCCCGCTTCGCCGGCGCCCAGATAAACGGCAAGTGATGAGCGTTCGGTGCGCCGAACCGCCCAGCGCAAGCCCAGCTCGAGCGGTCCGCGTCCGGAATAATCGACCCAGCGATCGTGGCCGCGCGTGACGCCAGCCTTGGCCTGCAGGGTCAGGCGCGGGGTCAGGCCGCGTTCGACGAAGACCGACAGGGTCTCGTCGCGGCGGTGATCGATATCGACCAGCGCCGCGTCCGGGTCATAGCCTTGGTCGGCGCTCGTGCGCTCGTACTTGGCGATGAGCTGGGCGCGTCCCGGCTCGATCGGCCAGGCGCCGGCCCGCGCCAGATCCGCTGGACATGAAAAAGCCGCCGCGATCGCCAGGACCGCGGCGGCTTTCCAAACCTTCGAAGAGACAGCTAGTCCGCGTAGCCGGGCGACTCGCGGTCCAGTTTGCGCAGGCAGCCGGGCCAGGCCAGGCCGCCGATCAGTCCCATGCCCATGCCGGTCTGCTTGCGCACCTCCTCCTGCGCGCCGTCGGGCGCCAGAAGGACGTTGTCGCGTCCGATCGACAGAGCCATCACCTGCTGTGTGCACGCCCGCTCCAGGAAGAACATCCCCAACCAGCACTCCGCCGCCGAGGCGCCCACGGACAGGGTGCCGTGGTTGCGCAACATCATCAGCTTCTTGGACCCGAGGTCGGCCACCAGCCGCTCTCGCTCGTCCAAGTTGAGCGCAATGCCTTCATAATCGTGATAGGCGACCTGAGGCAAGACAATCAGTGAGTGTTGCGTCAACGGCAGCAGGCCTTCGCGATGGGCCGAGACCGCCACGCCCTGGTCGGTGTGCAGGTGCATGACGAAATGGGCGTCCTCGCGCGCGGCGTGGATGGCCGAGTGGATCGTGAAGCCCGCCGGATTGATGTAGTACGGCGTCTTGTCGACGACATTGCCCTCCAGATCGACCTTGACCAGACACGAGGCGGTCATTTCGCCGAAGAACATGCCGTACGGATTGATCAGGAAGTGATGCTCGGGCCCCGGGACGCGGGCCGAGATGTGGGTGAAGATCATGTCGTCCCAGCCGTGCAGGGCCACGAGACGATAGAGGGCGGCCAGATCGACCCGCGCCTGCCACTCCGCGTCGCTGACCTTGCCCTTGAGGGATGTAATCGGCAGAGCACCGTCGGCCATGGGGGCCTCCCGTAGGTTATCATTGTTACGTTGAGCGTCGCGCCGGGGCGCCTGACCGTCAAGAGGCTCGATAAGACGCCCTCCCCGCTTGCCAGCCTCGCCGGGGCGTCGGACCGTGTTTTCGAACGACACGAGTTTGGGGAATCGGGGCGGATGCTGACCTTGCTGGGCGTGGCGGTGATCGTGCTGGGCTTCGCCCTGCGCTTCAATCCGCTGCTGGTCGTGATCGCCGCCGCCCTAACCTCGGGGCTCACGGCCGGTCTTTCGCCGATCGAGGTGCTGGCCGCGTTCGGCAAGGCGTTCAACACCAACCGCTATGTCAGCGTCGTCTGGCTGGTCCTGCCCGCCATCGGGGTTCTGGAGCGCGCCGGCCTCAAGGAACAGGCGCGCAAGACGATCCAGGGCCTGCGGGCGGCGACGCCGGGGCGGATCCTGCTGGCCTACCTGGCCCTGCGCCAGCTGGGCGCGGCGCTGGGCCTGACCCACATCGCCGGTCAGGCCCAGACCGTCCGACCGCTGCTCGCCCCCATGGCCGAGGCCGCCGCCGAGCCGCTCTCCGATCGTCGTCGCGAGGCCGTGAAGGCGATGAGCGCGGCCACCGACAATGTCGGCCTGTTCTTCGGCGAGGACATCTTCCTGGCGATCGGCTCGGTCCTGCTGATCGTCGGGTTCCTCGACCAGAGCGGCATCGCGGTCGAGCCGCTGGCCGTGTCGATCTGGGCGATCCCGACGGCGATCGCCGCCTTCCTGGTCCACGGCGCGCGGCTGCTGCTGTTCGACCGCAAGCTCTCCAAGCCGGAGATCCAGGAATGATCGGCCTGCCGCTCGTCTATCTGCTGGCCGGCCTGATGTTCGCGGCCTTCGCCGGCCTCAGCGCCGCCGATCGCGAGAATCGCAAGCGCTTCGGCAACGCCGCATTCTGGGGCCTATTCGCGGTCAGTTTCCTGGCCGGCGACCGCCTGGGCGACCTTGGCAACGGGATCCTGGCCCTGGCTCTCGCCCTGATCGCCGGGACCGGCCAGCTGGGCGTCGGCGCGCCGAGAACCACCCCGTCAGAGGAGCGCGAGACGCTGGCGGCGATCCACGGCGCGCGCCTGTTCGTGCCGGCCCTGGTCATTCCCGTCCTGGTGCTGGTCGGCTCGCTGACCTTGAAACGCCTGTCGCTGCACGGTGCGCCGCTGGTCGACCCCAAGCAGGCGACCTTGATCGCCCTGGCGTTCGCGGCCCTTGTCGCCGCGATCCTGGCTCAGCTAATGTTCCGTCAGCCCGCCACCGCGCCGTTGCAGGAAGGCCGGCGGCTGATGGACCTGGTCGGCTGGGCCGCGCTCCTCCCGCAGATGCTGGCGGCCCTGGGCGCGGTGTTCGCGGTCGCCGGTGTCGGCAAGACGATCGGCGAGATCGCGGCGCAGATCACCCCGGTCGACAGTCGCTTCGCCGCCGTGGCCGCCTACTGCCTGGGCATGGCCATCTTCACGGTGTTGATGGGCAACGCCTTCGCGGCTTTTCCAGTCATGACCGGCGGCATCGCCCTGCCCCTGGTCATCGGCCGCTTCGGCGGCGATCCGGCCGTCGTCTGCGCCATCGGCATGCTTTCGGGCTTCTGCGGCACCCTGCTGACGCCGCTGGCCGCCAATTTCAACCTTGTGCCCGCGGCGCTACTGCAGTTGAAGGACCGCTACGCCGTGATCCGCGCCCAGGCGCCGACCGCGCTCCTGATGCTGATCGTCAACGTGGTGCTGATGAACGCCCTCGCTTTTCACCGATGAGCCTGGCCCGTTCCACCGCCTCGCGCTTCGCCAGGATCGCCCTGGGCCACCTGACCCGCGAATATCCGAACAAGCTTGACCACGTGATGGGCGGACTGGACGACGTCCGTTCGCCGCGCGATCTGCACCCGATCTTCTTCGGCAGCTTCGACTGGCACTCGTGCGTGCACGGCTACTGGCTGCTGGCCACCCTGCTGCGTCTGCGCCCGGAAATGGCCGAGGCCGAGACGATCGTCGCCGTGTTCGACGACGCCTTCACCCCCGACAAGGTCGCCGGCGAGCTGGCCTATCTGGCCCGCCCCGAGAGCCGGGGCTTCGAGCGTCCCTACGGCTGGGCCTGGAGCCTGATGCTTCAGGCCGAGCTGCTGCGCCATGACCGTCCGTGGGCCGACGTCCACGCGCCCCTGGCCGCCGCCTTCAAGGCGCGCTTCGAGGCCTTCCTGCCGATCGCCGACTATCCGGTCCGGGCGGGGACCCACTACAACACCGCCTTCGCCCTCGCCCTGGCCTACGAATACGCCGAGATGACCGGCGACCAGGCGTTCTTCGACCTTATGCAGAGCCGGGCCCTGGTCTGGTACGGCCAGGACGCCGCCTGCCAGGCCTGGGAGCCGTCGGGCGACGACTTTCTCTCGCCGGCCCTGATCGAGGCCGAGGCCATGCGCCGCCTGTTGCCGCGCGAGCGCTTCGAACTCTGGTTCCCGCGCTTCCTGCCGGATCTAGCTCAAAAGCAGCCCGCGACCCTGTTCTCGCCCGCCCGGGTCGCCGACCGCACCGACGGCAAGATCGCGCACCTGGACGGCCTGAATCTTTCGCGCGCGTGGTGCTGGCGGCTGCTGGCCGGGGCCATGCCCGAAGCCGACCCGGGCAAGCATCACGCGATCAACGCGGCGATGAACCATCTGGCGGCGGCCGTTCCGCACGTGTCCGGCGATTATATGGGCGAGCACTGGCTGGCGACTTTCGCCCTGCTGGCCCTGGAAAACGGCTGAGCGCCAAGCTTGGCCATACAACCCAGGCGTCACTATCGGCTTGCGCGAACCTCCGCATACGGTTTACAATCGTTGACAATGCGGGGGAGCCGGTTCGCGTTAAGGATGTTAACGCGTCCGGGCTCAGGGGCGCTTTCTAGTCCGAGGAGCTCGTCGTCATGTCGGACGCCGCGCACTGCCAGCGTATTGAAATCGCCCACGTTTCCGAAGGCTGGGTTGTCACGGAGGACGGCCGTCTCGCCGGCTACTTCGACACCGTCGAAACCGCCTACACCCGAGCGCTGGCCATCTGCGCCGAGCTGTTCGAGCGTGGCGTACCCTCCAGGGTCTACGAACTGCCTGTCATGGCCTGAGCCGAAACGACGGCAGTCGAGAGCATCCGATGCGCGGCGATGACGGCCTCGGGCGCGTCGACGCCGCCGTTCTAGAGCCACAGGCGTAGCCGACGACGGTCCACTACACGCTGGCCATGATCGCCATCGGTCTTTTCAGCCTGGCCCCGCTGAAGCCGGCGCGCGGCCTGGCGATCGGCGTCCTCGTGCTATCGATGGGTTTCCTGGCCTGGCTGGCGACCGGGACGTGGCAGCCGAGCGTGCACGGCGCGCTGGTCGTCGTGATCGCCTTCGCCGTCCGGACGATCGCGGCCGCTTCGCGGATGCGCGAGACCGCCCAAGCTGCGCCGCAGCTTTAACAATCGTTGACATTCTTTCTCGGCTGTCAGGCCTAACGTCTTGATCGGGGACTGATTTTGACGCGCCTGGGGAGGCGCGGACAACCGGAGGCCACGCCATGGCCCAGTCGACGCGTAACCACCTGCGTACCGAAGTCCGCACCTTCCTGTTCATCAGCGCCGGCGCCTTCGTCCTGGGCCTGGCTATCGGCTTCGGGTTCATGGGACTGCCCTAACCGATCGCCGTCCACGCTATTTGAGCGGCAGGAATAGTTCGACGACCACCTCGTGCGCCGGCCCGTCCCGGAAGAACGAGAAATGTCTCCGGCAATAGACCGGGAAATCTCGCGCTTCCTCGCCGCTGGCCGGCAGCCAATCCCGATATAGATACAGCGCGGCCGGCTCCAGATTGTGGGTTTCGTGGACGACGCGCAGCACCGCGCAGCGTCCGCCCGGGATCACGCCGGCTTTCATCCGCTGGTCGTTGGGGGCGATCGGTTGGTCGGTCCCGACGCAGATGTCCATGCTGTAGTCGGCGGGATTTTCGGGAATCCTCTCCGATCGGAAGATATTGAAGGTCGGGCTCGTCTCGGGCGACAGACCGGCGGCCTTGCGCCAGGCGATGAACCGCTCGATCGTGGCGGGCAGGGTCGCCCGATCGCCCCGATGTTCCATGATCGCCACCTGGGTTGGCGGCACGTCGCGGATCGTCACGTCGCCGGGTTCGTAGATAATCTGCATGAGCTTGCTCCTGGCATTGTTCAGAGGCCCGAAGGCCGCAAGCCACGGCGCCCAGTCGGGCGATCGGCGGAACGATGAGGGCGATTGCCCGAACCGCCGCCGAAAGGCGCGGGCGAAGGCGTCCGGCGCGTCGTAGCCGGCTTCCAGCGCGATCTCCGTGACGCTCGGCGCATCCTTCGAGGCAAGCCGGTGCGACGCGCGCTTCAGGCGGGCAAGCTGGACATAGCGATGCACGGACACCCCGAACGTCGCCATGAACTGCCGATGGAAATGGAACTTGGAGAAGGCCGCGACGCGGCTCATCGTTTCCAGGTCCAGATCATCGTCGAGATGCTGGTCGACGTGATCCAGCACGCGCTGCATCCGCGCTTGGTAGTTTTGAAGCGCCGCCTTCATCGTCACCCTTTTTCCGTGGCAGCGCCAGTTAGTCGCTCGCCGCCGGAACGCGCTCGACCGATCTTGCGGTTTAGCACGCGAGGCCGACTTCGAGCCTCTTCTGCCGGCCGGGATGGCCGCGCCCCGAAAGGCGCGGCCAAGGATAGCGGCTAGGCCGGTTCCAGCGCCCGTTCCAGGCTGTAGCCTTCGTCGAGCCAGCCGGTCACGCCGCCGGCCATGATCTTCACCGGCCGGCCCAGCTTGGCCAGACGGACAGCGCCGCGGGCCGCGCCGTTGCAGTGCGGACCTGCGCAGTAGGTCACGAACAGAGTGTCCTGCGGATAGGCCTCCAGCTTGCTGGCGATGATCTTGCCATGCGGCAGGCTGATGGCGCCGGGCAGGTGGCCTTCGTTGTACAGCTGATGACTGCGCACATCGAGAAGGACGAAATCAAAGCCGCCCGACTGGGCCGCGGCGTGGACGTCCGAGCAATCTGTTTCGAACGTGAACTCGTCTTCAAAATGCTTGAGAGCCTCGGCCGAGGGCGCGGCCGGAACGGCGGTGACGTTGGACATGGAAGTCTCCGGTTGGATCGACGGCCGCTTCAATGCGCGTTGGCGAGCCTTGCCGCGAGTGGCGGATTTGCCCATCATCGTCAGCATCATGCCAAAGCCCTCTCGACCCGCTCCGCCCGCTTCTCCGCTCGTCGCGGTGCTCGTCTATGACGGCCTTTGCACCTTCGAGTACGGCATCGCCGTCGAGGTGTTCGGCCTGCCCCGCCCGGAGCTCGGGCCCGACTGGTATCGGCTGGTGACCTGCGCCGTCGACGAAGGCCCCATGCGAGCCTGCGGCGGTCTGCGGGTCGGGGCCGACCAGGGCCTGGACGCCCTGGAGACCGCCGGCACGATCATCGTGCCAGGATGGAAGGGTCCCGATGTCGCGCCGCCACCGGCCCTGGTCGAGGCGCTGCGGCGCGCCCATGCGCGCGGCGCGCGGCTGATGTCGATCTGTTCGGGCGTGTTCGTGCTGGCGGCGACCGGGCTGCTGGCGGGCCGCCGGGTCACCACCCACTGGCGCTACGCCGATCAGCTGGTCAGCGCCTTCCCGGAGCTGACCTTCGACCACGACGTGCTCTATGTGGACAGCGGCGAGATCCTGACCTCGGCCGGCAGCGCCGCCGGCCTGGATCTGTCCCTGCATCTGGTCCGCCGGGACTACGGCCCGGAGATCGCCAACCACGTCGCCCGGCGGCTGGTTCTGCCCGCCCATCGCAATGGCGGGCAGCGGCAATATGTCGAAAGACCCGTCGCGCGGCGCGAGCGCTCTCGACTTTCGGATCTGCTGGACCAGATGCGAGAGCGGCTCGATCATCCCTGGACGATCAACGAGCTGGCCAAGCTGGCGGCGATGAGCGAACGCACCTTCAACCGCCGCTTTCTGGACGCCACGGGCTTGACCCCAGGAGCCTGGCTGGCGGCCGCGCGGGTCGACAGCGCGCGCGAACTCCTGGAGTCCGCCGACCTCTCCATCGAGGACATCGCCCAGCGGAGCGGCTTTGGCAGCCCGGCCACCCTGCGCCACCACTTCCGCCGCCAGCTGGGCGTCAGTCCCACCGACTATCGCGCCCAGTTCGGCGGAGCGCCGGATGCGGCCAAAGGGCAATGAAAAAGGGGATGGCGGAGACGGAGGGATTCGAACCCTCGATACCCTTTTGAGGTATGCCGCTTTAGCAAAGCGGTGCCTTCAGCCTCTCGGCCACGTCTCCTCCTGAGAGGGAGCGGTTCGATAGCGTGTTCGCTTCGACATGACAACGGCGGATGTCGGAAAATTCCGGTGTTAACGTGACGCTCAGACGGCGACGCTAGGTTGAACGCGGTTTTCTCAACGTCGAGCGCCATGCATCCCGTCACGCAGCCCATCGCCAACGCCGAATCCGCCTCGGCTTTCGTCTCTTCGACGGACGCTTCGCCGCGCTCCGCCAGTGGCGGCGGCGATCCCGGGCGGGCGCGGCGGGGCCCGTTCCGCCCCGGTCAGCTGGTTCCGAGCCGGGCCCGGTTGGAGGCCCGCTTGTTGGCCCGCATTTTCCGCGTCGTCGACGCCCTGGTCGCCTTCGGCGTCGCCGTGGGCGTAACGGTCGAAGGCCATCCCGTGGCGGCCGGCCTGTGGGCGGTCACGGCGCTGGTCGCCCTGCGCGCCCTGGGCGCTTATGCCTTTCCGCGCCGGCAGACCCTGCCGCGCCACCTGGCCCGCGCGACGTTCGCGCTGGGCGCGGCTCTGCTGGTCGCCGCATCGGCCATCCTGATCTCCGGCCGCGCCGACGCCCCGACCTTGTGGACCCTGCTCAGCGCCGCCACCGGGGTCATCGCGCTGCACGCCGTCTGGTGGACGCTCATCGCCCGCGGTCGCGCCCAAGGCAGCCTGACGCCGAACATCATCGTGGTCGGCGCCACCGCCACCGCCGAGCGCTTGATCGATGCGGCCATGCGCACCGGCGAGGTCAATGTCCTCGGCGTGTTCGACGACCGCCTGGACCGCGCACCCGAGAACATCATGGGCGTACCGGTGCTGGGCGACACCAGCGCCCTGCTCGACCACCGCATCATGCCCTATGTGGACCGCGTGGTGATCGCCGTCGCCTCGACCGCCCAGGGCCGCGTGCGACAGCTGGTCGACAAGCTGGCCGTCCTGCCCAATCCGCTGAACCTCTTCATCGACATCGGCGGCCCCGCCGATCACGACGCCACCCTGGCCCGCATCGTCGCCGGCGGCGAGAACGAGTTGTCCGGCGCCGTGGCCAGTTCGCGCCACGCCTGGATCAAGCGCGCCCAGGATCTGGTCGTGACGCTCCTGGGCTTGATGGTCGCCGGCCCGGTCATGCTGATCGTCGCCCTGGCCGTGAAACTGGACAGCCCCGGCCCGATCTTCTTCCGCCAGCGTCGCCACGGGTTCAACAACGAGGAGATCCTCGTCTGGAAGTTCCGATCGATGCGCCACGAGATGGCCGACGCCAGCGCCGCGCGTCAGATCAGCGCCGATGACGACCGCGTCACCAAGGTCGGCAAGTTCATCCGCAAGACCAGCCTCGACGAGCTGCCGCAGCTGTTCAACGTGCTGCGCGGCGAGATGTCGATCGTCGGTCCTCGCCCTCACGCCATTGGCATGAAGACCGGCGGCGTCGAGTCCGCCAAGCTGGTCGCGCAATACGCCCACCGTCATCGCATGAAGCCCGGCCTGACCGGCTGGGCCGCCATCAAGGGCTCGCGCGGCCCGGTCGACACCCCCGAAAGCGTCCGCCTGCGCGTGGCGCTGGACGTCGAATATATCGAGCGCCAGTCGTTCTGGCTGGATCTCTACATTATCGCCATGACCATCCCCTGCCTGCTGGGGGATCGGTCGGCGGTGCGCTAGGCGACCCGGCGATGTTCTGGCGCGGCGTCCTCGGCTATCTGCCGGTCAATATCGTCCAGGGCGTGGTGGGCCTGCTCACCATCGTCCTGTTCACGCGCGTGCTGGATCCCGCGCAATACGGCGTCTACGCCCTGGCCTTCTCGGTCGGCAGCCTGACCCAGACCGCCGTCCTGGCCTGGACCGAAGCCTCGATGGCCCGCTTCCTGGCCGCTCGAACCCGGGATGGCCGTGTCGCCGACCATTTCGCCACGCTCTATCGCTTGTGGATCGGCGCGGCCGTGGCCGTCCCGGTCGTGGGGGTCATCGTGGCCCTGCTGCCGCTGAACGCGGCCCTGAAGAGCGCTGTGTTCGCGGCCCTGGGCTCGATCCTGGCCGGCAGCCTGATCAAACTGGCCCTGGAGCGTCGCCGCGCCGCCGGCGAGGTCGCGGGCGCGGCCCTGCTGACCATCCTTCACCTCATCGGCGGCTTCGCGCTCGGCCTCGCCTTCGCGTTCGCCGGCCTTGGCGGCGCCGCGCCGAGCCTCGGCACGGGCCTGATCTCGGTGATCATCCTGGCGCTGATCCTTCCGCGTGAACTGAAGCACATGACCGGCGGGCGGTTCGATCAAGGCCTGGCCAAGGCCTATGCCGTCTATGGCCTGCCCGTCTCGATGTCCCTGATCCTGGCCCTGGTGCTGGCTAGCACCGACCGCCTGCTGCTCGGCGCGTTCCTCAACGAGGCCACGGTCGGCGTCTATCACGCGGGTTACTCGCTAGGCAGCCGCACGCTGGACGTCGTCTTCATCTGGTTGGGCATGGCCGGCGCCCCGGCCCTGATCTCCGCCTTGGAACGCGGCGGCCAATCGGCGCTGACCGAGGCCGCGCGCGAGCAGGCCGGCTTCATGGTGCTGCTAACCCTGCCCGCCGCCGTGGGCCTGGCCCTGGTCGCTCGCCCTCTCGCCGACCTGATGATCGGTGAGAGCCTCCGCGCTGGAGCCAGCCACGTGACGCCCTGGATCGCCGCCAGCGGCTGGCTGTCGGGCGTGACCACCTACTATCTGCTGCAGGCCTTCACCCTGGCCCGTCGCACGCCGCTGCTGATCGCCAGCATGAGCGCGCCAGCGATCGCCAATGTGATCCTGAACCTCGTGCTGATCCCACGCCTCGGCCTGGACGGCGCTCTGTGGGCCACCACCCTCAGCTACGGCCTCGGCGCCGTCGCCGCCGGGGCGCTGGGCCGCCGGGCCTGCCCGCTGCCGATCCCGTGGGAGATCCTGGCCAAGGCCGGCGGCGCCAGCCTGGTCATGGCCGCCTGCGTCTGGTTCTTGCCCTCGCCGGGCGGCGTGCTGGAACTGGCGCTCAAGGCTGGCGTCGGCGCGGCGGTCTACGGCGCGCTGGTGCTGGGCCTCGACGTCGCCGGCCTGCGCGGCAAGCTTTCCCTGATCCTTCGCCGGAGGGCGCCCGCCCTATGACCGCGCCCATCACCGAACTCCGCATCGAGAACGCCGCCTGGGCCAGCGCCCAGCCGCGCCTGTCGGTCCTAATCCCGACCTTCCGCGACGATCCCTCCGTCCTGCTCAAGGCCTTGGACGATCCTAGCGCCAAGGCCGAGATCGTGGTGCTGGACGACGGCGGCGGCGACGACGCCCTGGCCGAGCGCATCGCCCGGCGGATCGAGAAGCTGCGCGTCCCCGCCCGTTTCGTGCGCCTGTCCAGCAACGAGGGCCGCGCCAAGGGTCGCAACCGCCTGGCCAGTCACGCGCGCGGCGGCCACTTCCTGTTCCTGGACAGCGACATGCTGCCCGACACGCCGGACTTCCTCTCGCGCTGGGCCGCCGTGGCCGACAGCGACGCCCCGGTGGCGTTTGGCGGCTTCACCCTGGACCAGACCCCGCGACGCCCGGAACACGCCCTGCACCGGGCCATGGCGCTGAAGAGCGACTGCACGCCCGCGCCCGAGCGCGCCAAGGCGCCCGAGAAGCACGTCTTCACCTCGAACCTGCTGGTCCGCCGCGACGTGTTCGAGACCATCGGCTTCGACGAAGGCTTCTCCGGCTGGGGCTGGGAGGATGTCGAATGGGCCATGCGGGTCGTGCGCCAGCACCCGATCCTGCACATCGACAACACCGCCACGCACCTGGGCCTGGATCCTGCGCCGGCCATGGCCGCCAAGTATGAGCAGTCGGCGGCCAATTTCGCTCGTGTGGTCGCCAGCCACCGAGACATCGTCAACACCTATCCCAGCTACAAGGTCGCCAAGACCCTGAAGCCCTTCCCGCTGCGCGGCCTATGGCGGCCGACGCTGAAGCGCATCGCCCTGGCCGAGGCCGCGCCTGTTTCCCTTCGCGCCTTCGCGATGCGGCTGTATCGCGCGTCGCTCTATATCGAGGCCGTCTGATGCAGGTCGAATTCGACAAGGTCGACGCCTATGAGCCCGACCGCACCCTGAAGGGCAAGCTGCGCCGCCGCCTGATCCGCCTGGCCTATCGTCGCCCCGCCAAGGTGGCGCTGGAGCGGCCGATGGTGTCGTTCAGCTTCGACGACGCCCCGGCCACCGCCTGCGACGCCGGCGCCAAGGCGCTGGAAGCGCGCGGCCTGCGCGGCACCTACTATTTCGCCGCCGGTTTGACCGGTCGTGATGGGCCGATGGGCCGCTTCGCGACGGGCGAGGACGCGCGCCGCCTGCATGACGCCGGGCACGAGATCGCCTGCCACACCTTCTCGCATCTGGACTGCGGCCAGTCGTCCAGGGCGGCGACCTTGGCCGATGTCGACCGGAACGCCGCCATCCTGGCCGAATGGGGCACGGGCGAGCCGGTCAGCTTCGCCTACCCCTACGGCGACGTCGGCGCGCCGGCCAAGACGGCCCTGGCCGGCCGCTTCAAGACCCTGCGCGCCCTGCACCACGGCCTGATCACCAACGGCGCCGATCTGAACCAGGCGCCGGCCGTCGGCGTCGAGGGCCAGGACGGCGAGGCGGTGGCCAACGGCTGGCTGGACAAGGCCAAGGCGCGCAAGGCCTGGCTGATCCTCTATACGCACGACGTCGCCGACCAGCCCTCGCAATGGGGCTGCACGGCGGGAGCGCTGGAGCGTCTGATCGACCGGGCGGTCGCCGAAGGCTTCGACGTCGTGACGGTCGCCGAGGGCGCGAGGCGGATCGGGCTTTGATCATGGCGAGCCTTCTTTCCCGATAACCGCTTCGCACTTATCGGGAAGGCTCTAACCCTCGTCCTGCGCCTGGTCCGAGAAGGCCAGCTTGGCGGCGAGCGCGACGAAGATGGCCCAGCGGAAGTCATTATAGACCACCGCGATGCTCTCGGTCAGGCTGACCAGACTGTAGACGACCAGGAACGGGAACGCCAACAGGGCGCCTCGGCTGCGGAACACCGCGACGATCGCGAGCGCCATGGTCTGCACATAGAACAAGGCCCAGGCGCAAAGCCCGATGATGCCCATGCCCAGCCACTGCTCGATCCACGAATTGTGGGCGTGCTGGGGGGTGAACTTGGCGTCGTGGACGATCCAGGCCAGCGGCCCCCAGCCCGACTTGTCGCTCCACACGGCGGCGTAGCCGAAACCCAGCCAGGGCCGCTCCTCGATCTGGCGCATGGCCGCGGTCCAGATCTGGGTCCGGCCCGTGAAGGTGGCGTCCTTGCCCAACAAGTGGAAGAAGACGTCCGAGGCCAGGAAGATGAAGGCCGCCAGCAGGCCCGCGCCGCTGACCCCCGCCCAGGTCGCCGCCACGCCGATGGCTGGTCCCCGTTGCACGATCCACACGAACCCTAGCGCCGCCAAGCCCAGCACCAGCGAGGCCAGCGAGGTCTTCGACTGCGACATGATCACCAGGCCGAAGGCGAGGAACGCCATGGGCAGCCACAGCTTGGCGCGGCTGGGCGTGAGCAGCGACGCCGCGCCCAGGATGCAGATGGCCATGGCCATAAGGCCGCCCAGCGCGTTCTTCTCCATCCAGAGCCCGCGCCAGGCCCCCGGGAACAGCTCGGTCATCACCCCGATCGACGGCACGGCGATGCAGGCGACATAGCTGGCCACGATCAGGACGGCGAAGACGATGGCGAGCACATTGGCCAGCTCCGCCCAGCGGAATCGCGACGCCAGGGCCAAGCCCGAGATCGTCGTGCAGCCCACGGCGAAACCCCGGCGGATCGAGACGTCCGGCTGGATCGACCAGAAGATCGAGGCGGCCACGATCCCCATCAGGATGATCAGGAACGGCTGACGGATCGTGGCCCGGACCAGGGCCCACGGCTTGCCGATGATCAACAGGAAGGCCAGGGCGTAGGCCGGCAGGAAGGCCACGCGCAGGATGCCGGAGGCCGACTCGTCGGTCTTCTCGCCGAACAGCGGCAACTGCCAGCCGGAGCTGTAGATCAGCAGCATGACCACCGCCACGCCGACGGTCAGCAGCGAGGGTTGGAGAGCGGGCCGCTCCCCGTCCCTCGTCGGCCGCCACGTCACGGCAGGATCGCCTTCAGGAAGGCGGGCGTGCGCACCGAGACCTTGTTGAAGAACAGGCCCGCGCACCGGCCGCCGGCGGCGGTCAGGGCGTCGCGCAGCACGGCCGGCTGGCGCACGTCGGGCTGGTCGGCCGAGACCACCAGCACCGTCTGGTCCATGTGCTGGGCCACGGTGACGCCGGCCTGGGAGCGGTCGATCGAAGGACTGTCGACGACGATCACCTCGGCGTGCTTGCGCAGCGCGCGCCAGTAATCCGCCGACGGAATGACATGGGCCTGCTGGCGCCCGCGCAGGGCCTCGCGGTTGAAACGGGCGACCCACAGCCGCGGGCCGCCGACGCTGTGGCCGATCAGGAACTTGGCGTCCGGCCAGACGCCGCCCTCGGCGCGCGGCGCGGGCGGCTGAACGGTGAAGAAGGCCGAACCGTCCGGCGAGGCGGCGACGGGCGGTCCCAGGGGCCCGAAACGATTGGGATCGGACGACAGCTCGCGGAACTGGCTGGGGCTGTTCAGGTCGAGGTCGACCAGCCAGGTCTTGCGGCCGGCGCGGCGCGAGGCGAAGCGCGCGAATTCGCGGGCGACCGTCGAGGTCCCCTCGCCCCTCCGGGCCGAAACGAACTGGATGACGTGCGGACGGCCGGCCGGGGGGGTCCCCAGCGCGCTCCACAACTCCGTCATCTCGACGTTCAAATCCACCATTTACCGAATCGCCGCGCGCTCAGGACTTCGGAACTTGCGACATTAACCCTGTCGGCGAAAGGCGACGAAACGGCTCACCGTTTTACGCCCGCCGTGGCCAGCACGGGCATGCCTAGGGTGCGCGAGGCCGAGGCCGGCGTTTGCAGGCCGGGACGCAGGAACATGCGCACCAGGCCGGCGCAAAGGGCCGTGAAGGCGGCGAACAGGATCGACAGCGCCAGGATCGGCTTCTTCAGGCTCTTGCCGGTCGACGGGGCCACGGCGCGCTGGACGATACGGATGTTGTCGCTGCTCTCGGCCGACATCTGCCGCTGGGCCTCGTCCTGCTGTTCCTTGACCGTGAAGTCGCGGACGTTCGAGGACAGCACGTCGCGGTCGCGCGACAGCTCGTTGAACTGCGGCTCCAGGCCGGCCAGGCGCAGAAGGCGGGTGTTCACGTCGGTGATCTGCTGAGCGTAGGTGGCCTGCGACTGCTGCAGGGCCGCGACCTCGGCCCGCAGGTCGTTGCGGGTGGTCGCCAGGGTCTGCCAGATCGGGTTCGGGCCGCTTCGGCGCGCGCCCTCGCCGTTGGTGCGGCCGGCGGCGAGGCCGGCTTCCAGCTGAGCGATCTGGGCGTTGATGTCCTGCACCGGGCCGGCGTTGGGGGTGTAGCGCGCCAACAGGCCCTCGCGGTCCAGCTTCAGCTGGGCCAGCTTGGTCGAAGCCGACATGTCGGTGTCGCGATAGAGAACGGTCTCGGCCGGCGTGCGGGCCAGCTCGGCCTCGACGACCGACAGGCGGCCCATGCGGTCCTGCAGCTGGGCGTCCACCGAATACTTCTGCTGCTCGACCTGGGCCTGAAGCTGGGTGAGCGCTGTCTTCTGGGCGGTGAAGTCGCCGATGTCGTTGGTGGTCAGGAATGATTGATAGGCCGCGTCGGCCTCGCCCAGCTTCTGGGCGAAGATGTCGCGCTGCCGTCCCAGCACACGGTTGTCGCCGCCGATCAGCAGCGAGCGGCGATAGACCAGATATTCCTCGAGCAAGGTGTTCAGCACCTTCTCGGCCATTTCCGGATCCTGGTGCTGGAAGGCCAGGCGGATGATCGAATTGTCTGGAGCGGTCTCGATCTTCAGGCTCTTGCCGATCGAGTCGCGGCCTTCGGCGATCAGCTTGCGCTTACCCTCGGGCGTCGCGCCGGCGTATTTGGACGCGTATTTCGGAAAGATCTTGGCGAAGCCGATCTTGCGGATCACCCGCTCGCGCAGCTCGCCGCTGCCCAGGATCTCGGCTTCGGACTGGATGACCTCGTCGGTATTGGGCACCGCGCCGCGGCCGGCGTCGCCGGCGCGGGGTTCATAGACATATTCTTGGCCCAGGCGGACAAAGAGGCTGGATTCGGCGGTGTAGCTCTTCTTCAGCGTCATCGAGAACGCGACGCCCAGCATCACGATGACCAGGAAGACGCCCAGCATCAGAAAGCGCTCGCGCCACAGCAGGGTGACGAAGTCGGTCGGGGCGTATTTTGGACGCGCGCCGCCGCTGCTCGCCGCCATGCGAGGCGGAGAGTCGTGCGGCACGCTGGTCCAGGCGCTCGTCGACATACGAATCCGGGTGGTTCAATCTGTCTCGCACCGTGGGGCGGCCGCCCTTAAGGCTTCGTTACCCATTCCTGTTAAGACTTGTCGCATGCAACGTCGCACGCATCTCATGACGGCCCATCTCAAGGCTGCCTTGGCCGTGGTCCTGATCGCTGGCGGCGTCGCCGCCTGCGGCCACATCGACGCCGAGCCGATCACGCCGGGTCCCAGGCCTACCGCGAATTTCTCTAATATCGGTTACGCCGACTGGAGCGATGAGGAGCCGTCCTATCGGTTCTATCCGGGCGACGAGGTCGAGGTGACGGTGCCGTCGGCGCCGGAACTGAACAAGACCGCGACGGTGCAGCCCGACGGCCGCATCACCCTGCCTCTGGCGGCGCCGGTGATGGCCGCCGATCGCACGATCGAGGATCTGCAAAGCTCGATCAACCAGGCCTATTCCGGCACGCTGCTGCGGCCGCGGGTCCAGGTCTCGGTAAAGTCGACGACGCCGCTCAAGGTGTTCGTCGGCGGCGAGGTCAAGAACCCCGGCGTCTTCGACATGGCCGGCGACGGCGACGCCTTGCGGGCCGTCATCCAGGCCGGCGGCTTCACCACCGGCGCCAAGCGCAATCAGGTTGTGATCATTCGTCGCGGCCCCGATGGGCGGGCGATGATGCGGACGGCCAACCTTCTACAGGGTCTGACCAGCCCCGGCGGCGCGGACCTCGTGCCCTTGCGCCGCTTCGACATCGTCTACGTGCCCCGTAGCGGCGTGGCCGAGACGGGCCTTTTCATGCAGCAGTACTTCCGCGACCTGCTGCCGATCAGCTTCAGCTACGCGATTAACGGCAACATCCGCTAGGGAGGCGCTCGTCGCAGGGCGGCTGAACCCGGAGCACCGGGTTCAACCGTGGGCGAGCCACTCGCGGGCCTGACGCTGGGCTTCGGCCACCTCTTCGCTGGCCATCTCTTGCGACAGCTCCTTGCGATAGACCTTGGCTTCGACCGAACCGCGCATGGCGGCCAGGTTGAACAGCATGTGGGCCGACACGTAGTCCAGCGGCGCGCCGCCCTGACCGGTCGAATACAGCAGGCCCATGCGGAACAGCTCATCCCCGGTGGACTCGGCGCTGGGCAGCGGCAGCGTGGCGACAATGGCCGGCGGTTCATTCATCATCATCATGGCTCAGTCTCCTCTCAAGCTCACCTCGCCGTTCTGGCGGATCAGAGCTTGAGAGCAGAAAAGTCCAGAGCCACTGAACATATAGTTAAGCGCGCAGACATCATGAATGCCGCGCTCAGTATACTAGTTATTCAAAGTCATTACTGCGCGTAAACGCCAGTATACAGCGCGTTAACGCGCCCTCTGGCCGAAAAGGACTCTGCGAGCCTCTTCCGCAGCTTTTCCAGACGCTTGTAGCCCACCGGACCGCAATTCCGCGCCGAGTTTGAAGCCCTTCTGAACCGCCTCGCGGGCGCCGACGCGCTCGAACCAGCTCCTCAGATTGGGGAACTCTTCCAAAATGATGCCCTGGTTTTTCCAGGGAACAACCCACGGCCAGCTCATGAAATCGGCGATGGACAATTGGCCGCAGATGAAATCACGCCCTTCCAGCCGCTTGTTCAGCACGCCGTAGAGGCGATGGGTCTCGTTGGTGTAGCGAACGACGCCGTAGGCGATCTGGCGCTGGTCGGCGATGATCGCCGACGCGTACTGGCGGAAATGGTGCGTCTGGCCGGCCATCGGTCCCAGGCCGCCCATCTGCCACATGACCCACTGATCGATGTCGACCCGGTCGCGCTCGGTCGCGCCATAGAACTGGCCGGTCTTGCGGGCCAGATATTGCAGGATCGCCCCGGACTCGAAGATCGAGATCGGTTGGCCGTCCGGTCCCTCGGGGTCGACGATGGCGGGCATGCGGTTGTTGGGGCTGATGGCCAGGAAGTCCGGCTTGAACTGCTCGCCGGTCCCGATGTTCACCGGGATCATCTCGTAGGGCAGGCCCATCTCTTCCAGGGCGATGGAAACCTTCCAGCCATTGGGCGTGGGCCAGTAGTGCAGTTCGATCGGACGGCTCATCGGCCCGCCTCCCCTGTAATCGTGCTTGTTCCAGAACATGGTCGCGGCGCTCGGCCGCGCCAAGGGCGCCGATGCGAAATGCCTGACTGCGCCGTTCAGCGTGGGTTCAGCCGCAAGGTCCCATCGTGCGTTCAAGGTCGAGGGAAGTTTCTAGGCGGCGCTTCGGAAGGGTCGCCCGACCACGAGGAGAAGACGAGATGAAACGTCTGCTGCTGACCATCGCCGCCGTGGCGTCCGTCGCTGGCCCGATCGCCCTGACGGCGACCGACGCCTCCGCCCAGGACCGCGGTCGCTGGGAGCATCGCGATCGTGACTGGGATCGTGGCCGCGATTGGGATCGGGACCGCGGTTGGGACCATGGCCGCGGCCACTGGGACAACGGCCGCCACAACGGCTGGGACCGCGGTGATCGCTGGGATGCCGGCCGTCACAATGGCTACTATTACAACAATCGCTGGTCCTACGGCCCGCCTCCGGTCGACTATTATGGCCGTCCGGGCTTCCGCCCCGGCTATACGTCGTGGCGTCGCGGCGCCTATCTGCCGGGCTACTATCGCGGGCACGGCTATGTGGTGAACGATTACTATCGCTATCACCTGCGTCCGCCGCCGCGCGGCTACTATTGGTACCGCACCGGCAATGACTATGTCCTGGCCGCCATCGCGACCGGCCTGATCTTCGACGTCATCGCCAACAACTAGACCTGAACTGCTCTAGAGCTTGTGAAGCGGCGTCCTGAGCTTTGCCTGGGGCGCCGTTTTACCGCCACATGCGCCACAACTTAGCCGCGCATGCGGCCTAAGCGCCCGATTGCGAAGCTATTTCGAACGCATTGCAAGGCCAGCGTTCGCCCCGCGTCACACTCCGACGCTGCAGCAACACGGTCCTGCCCCGATGAAGACCCTGCGCCTCTCCACCGCCGCGCTCACACTGGCCGCCGCCGCCTTCGCCGGCTCGGCCCTGGCCCAGACGACGGCGCCGCAGACCACCCCGGCCGATCCGTCCTCGATGCCGTCGACGGCTCCGGCCACGACCACGACGCCGCCGGCCTCGGATCCGACGACCCAGGCCGCCCCGGCGACCCAGACCTCGCCGGAGACCGCGGCTCCCGCCGACAGCGCGGGCACCCCGACCTCCGCCACGGCGCCGGCCACGGACGAGAAGACCGCCGCGACCGACGACAAGACGGCCAAGAAGCACAAGAAGCACAAGAAGCCGGCCGAAGAGCCGACCGCCCCGGCCCAGCCGCAATAAGACAAGTTCGCATCAACGAAGAAGGGCCCGTGGCTTCCGCCGCGGGCCCTCGTCATTTCGGATGCAGGCCAGCGCCTATTCGACGCCGAGCTTCTTGCGGAGAAGCTCGTTGACCGTCCCCGGATTGGCCTTGCCGCCGGTCGCCTTCATGACCTGGCCGACGAACCAGCCCAGAGCCTGGGGCTTGTCCTTCACGGCCTCGGCCTTGTCGGGATTGCCGGCGATCAGATCATCGATGGCCTTCTCGATCGCGCCAGTGTCGTTGATCTGCACCAGGCCGCGCTTCTCGACGATCTCGGCGGGGCGACCCTCGCCAGCCCACATGTGCTCGAAGACCTCCTTGGCGATCTTCGACGAGATCGTGCCGTTCTCGATCAGCTCGACCAGTTGGGCGATGTCCGAAGACGGCAGCGGCGAGCTGGCGATCTCGTGGCCGCCGGCCGACAGCTTCGACAGCAGCTCGTTGGTCACCCAGTTGGCGACCAGCTTGGCGTCGCGGCCTTTCGCGGCCGCCTCGAAATAGTCGGCGCGGTCGCTCTCGATGATCAGCACGCCGGCGTCATAGGCCGACAGGCCGTACTGGCTCTGCAGGCGCGCCTTCTTGGCGTCCGGCAATTCCGGCAGGGTCGCTTCCAGGTCCTTGACCCAGGCCGGGTCCAGGATCAGCGGCAGCAGGTCGGGATCGGGGAAGTAGCGATAGTCGTGCGCTTCTTCCTTGCTGCGCATCGAGCGGGTCTCGCCCTTGGTCGGATCGAACAGGCGGGTCTCCTGGTCGATCTTGCCGCCGTCCTCCAGGATCTCGATCTGGCGACGAGCCTCGTACTCGATGGCCTGCTGGATGTAGCGATACGAGTTGACGTTCTTGATCTCGCAACGCGTGCCCAGGTGGCTGAAGCTGCCCGTCTCGCGGAACTTCTCGTAATCGCCCGGACGGCAGACCGAGACGTTGACGTCGGCGCGCAGGTTGCCCTTCTCCATGTCGCCGTCGCAGGTGCCCAGATAGACGAGGATGGTGCGCAGCTTTTTGACGTAGGCGGCCGCTTCTTCCGAGGTTCTCATGTCCGGCTTGGAGACGATCTCCATCAGCGCCGTGCCCGCCCGGTTCAGGTCGACATAGGTCGCGTTCGGATCCTGATCGTGCAGCGACTTGCCGGCGTCCTGCTCCAGGTGCAGGCGCTCGATGCGGACGTCGAAGGTCGTGCCGTCGTCACGCTCGACCGTGACGACGCCCTCGCCGACGATCGGCTGGTCGAACTGGCTGATCTGATAGCCCTGCGGCAGGTCGGGGTAGAAATAGTTCTTCCGGTCGAAGCGGCTCTTCAGGTTGATCTGAGCCTTCAGGCCCAGGCCGGTCTTCACCGCCTGCTCGACGCAAAACCTGTTCAGGACTGGCAGCATGCCTGGCATGGCCGCGTCCACGAGGCTGACCTGCTCGTTCGGACCCGCGCCGAAGCCGACGGCGGCGCCGGAGAACAGTTTCGACTTGCTGGCCACCTGGGCGTGGACCTCGAGGCCCAGAACGATTTCCCAGGGGCCGGTGCGGCCTTGGATCACTTTGGAATCTTGCGTCATGGCCGTCTCTCTACATCAAGCCGGCCGGCCCGGAAAAGCTTCGGATGCGGATCGCGGCCCATCTCGTGTCGCCAATCACCAGTCCCGCGCTGAAGGTCTTTTCTCAGCAAGCAGGGCCGTTCGCTTCAATTTCGCGAAATAAGGCGACACTTCGTCAAAACACGTACCATTGCGAGGCACGGGAACCGCCCAGTTATCGCACCGTTCATTTCTCCGAACAGCTCACCTCGGAGGTAGAAATGACCACCGCCCGCCCTACGCTTAATTTCGACGCCCCGGAACCGGTCACGACGACTGATCCCAATGCTTCGGCTCTGTTTCCGACCCAGCCAGTCTATGCTCGCACGCCGAAGAAGAAGGCGTCCGGCAACCTGCCGCTTCTGGTCGGCGTCCCGGTCCTGGCCGTCGCCGCCGGCGCCTTGATCTGGGGCATGAGCGCCAACCGCGCCGAAGCCCCGACCGATCCGCAGTCGCTGAAGGTCGCCGCCGCCGAGTCGCCAGCGCCGCGCGCCACGCCGGTTCCGGCCAATGTCGCCGCGACGCCGTCGCCGATCCCGCAGCCGACCGAGATCGCTTCCAATACACCGGCCCCGGCCGCCCGTTCGACCGCGCCGCGCGCCGCCGCCCCGGCTCGCCCGGTCGCCCGCCGCGCCGCCCCGGTCCGTGAAAGCGCGCCCGACGCCGAGAGCGCCTCGACCAACGTCAGCGCCACCGTCCCGGCCGCGCCGACCGTGAGCGCCCCGATCGCCCAGCCGGCCCCGCTGGTCGTCCCGCCGCCCGCCGCGCCGCAGCCGGTGACGCCGGAACCCAGCAATCCGATGTAGTCCCCTCTCCCTCCCAAGAGAGATCCCAAGAAGAAGGGCGGCCCCGCGAGGAGCCGCCCTTTTTCTAGATCACCACCATTTTTCGGCCTTGGCCGAGAAGCCCGCGGCCTTCTCGACGGCCCCGGCGACCGAGAACACCGTCCCCTCGTCGAGGGGCTTGCCGATGATCTGCAGGCCCAGCGGCAGGCCGTTGGCGTCGAGGCCAGCCGGCAGGCTGAGACCGGGCAGACCGGCCAAGTTCGTCGTCACCGTGAAGACATCGTTCAGGTACATGGCGATCGGGTCGTTGCTGTTCTCGCCCAGGCCGAACGCCGCCGACGGCGCGGTCGGGGTCAGGATCGCGTCGCACTGCGTCCAAGCGTTGTCGAAGTCCTCGGCGATGCGGCGACGCACCTTCAGCGCCTTCAGATAGTAGGCGTCGTAATAGCCGGCGCTCAGCACATAGGTGCCGATCAGGATGCGGCGCTTGACCTCGTCGCCGAAACCCGACGCGCGGGTGTTCTCGTAGATCTCGGTCAGATTGGCGCCGTCCTCGCGCAGGCCGTAACGCATGCCGTCGTAGCGGGCCAGGTTCGACGACGCTTCGGCCGGCGCCACGATATAGTAGGCCGGCAGGGCGTACTTGGTGTGCGGCAGGCTGATGTCGACGATCTCGCAGCCGGCCTCCTTCAGCCAGGCGATCCCGTCCTGCCAGAGCTTCTCGATCTCGGCCGGCATGTTGTCGACGCGGTATTCCTTGGGAATGCCGATCCGCAGGCCCTTGACCGACTTGCCGACGAACTGGGTGAAGTCCGGAACGGCGACGTCGAGGCTGGTCGAGTCCTTGGGGTCATGGCCCGACATCGAGGTCAGCAACAGCGCCGCGTCCTCGACCGTCTTGGCGATCGGGCCGGCCTGGTCCAGCGAGCTGGCGAAGGCCACGACGCCCCAGCGCGAGCAGCGGCCGTAGGTCGGCTTGATGCCGACCGTGCCGGTGAAGGCGGCGGGCTGGCGGATCGAGCCGCCGGTGTCGGTGGCCGTAGCCCCCAGGCAGAGGTCCGCCGCGACCGCCGCGGCCGAACCGCCGGACGAACCGCCCGGCGTCAGGGCCTTGTTCGAGCCAGCCGAGCGCCAGGGGTTGGTGACCGGACCGAAATAGCTGGTCTCGTTCGACGACCCCATGGCGAACTGGTCGAGGTTCAGCTTGCCCAGCATCACCGCGCCGTCACGCCACAGCTGGCTGGTCACGGTCGACTCGTAGGTCGGGATGAAGGTCTCGAGGATCTTCGAGCAGGCCGTCGTCCGCACGCCCTCGGTGCAGAACAGGTCCTTGATCCCCAACGGCGCGCCTTCCAGCGGGCCGACCTCGCCCAGCGCCCGGCGGGCGTCGGACTTGGCGGCCATGTCCAGCGCCCTGTCCGGCGTCTCCAGGATGTAGGCGTTCAGGCCGCGCGCGGCCTCGACGGCCTCGATGTGGGCCTTGGTGAGTTCGACCGAGGTGAATTCACGCTTGGCCAGCCCGTCCAGGGCGGCCGTCAGGGTCAGCTTCGTCAGGCTGCTCATTATTCCACGACCTTCGGCACGACGAAGAAGTTGTTGATCGACTTGGGCGCGTTGCTGGTCACGCGGGCGGGATCGCCGCCCATGGTGACGACGTCGTCGCGCAGCGGCAGGCCGGCGGCCACGACGCTGGTCAGTGGTTCGCAGCCGTCGGTGTCGACCTCGGCCAGCTGCTCGATCCAGGTCATGATGCCGTTGAGCTCCTGGGCCAGGGCCTCGATGCGCTCCTCGGGTTCGGCGATGCGGGCGAGCCGGGCGACCTTCCGCACCGTGGCGGCGTCAATGGCCATGGGGATCTCCTGAAATTCGAGAGCGTGGGTTAGCGGTCCCCGGAGGAGGTTTCAAGCATGCCGGCGCCTGATATGGAGGGACATGCCCGTTCTCGACATCGAAGCCTTCGCCGCCGCCCTCCCCGAATACGCGCCGATCGTGGGCCTGGACCCTGGCGAGAAGACTCTCGGCGTGGCCGTCTCGGACGTCACCCGCACCGTCGCCAGCCCTCTGGCCCTGATCGAAAAGACCAAGTTCACGCAGGACGCCGAAGCACTGTTCAAGCTGATGGACAGCCGCGGCGCGGTCGGCATCGTGGTCGGCCTGCCGATGAACATGGACGGCACCGAAGGCGTGCGCTGCCAGTCGAACCGCGCCCTGGCCCGCAACCTGCTGCGCCTGAAGCCGGAGCTGCCGATCACCTTCTGGGACGAGCGCCTGTCGACGGCGGCGGTGACCCGGGTGCTGATCGAGGAGCATGACGTGAACCGCAAGCGACGGGCCGAGGTCGTGGACAAGATGGCGGCGGGGTGGATCCTGCAGGGCGCCCTGGAGCGGATGCGGGGGCTTTAGACCGGTCTCTTGCCCCCTCCGCGCCTGCGGCGCTCCTCCCCCGCAGGGGGAAGAAGGATCACCGTCTGCCCCCTCCGGGGGCGGACGACCGCGCGGAGCGTGGTCGGGTGGGGGCAAGTGACATCGTCCTCACGCCTCGTTCTCCCGCGAGGGGAGAAGATTGAACACCCGCATCCCGACGAGCGTTCGGTCGACCGCGCTTCCCTTCCCCGCCAAAGCCGCCTAAGACGCGGGCTCATGACGGCTTCAGCCCATGACCCCGCCCGCGCGGCCCTCGACGCCATCCGCGCCCGCGTCTTCGCCTTTCCCAAACGCCATTTCCTGTCCGCCGGCGACCTGAACGCGCCTCAGGCGACGGATCTGCTGGACTTGGCCGAGGCCTTCGTCGCCTTCAACCGCCAGACGTCCAAAAGCCTGGACATCCTGCGCGGTCGGACGCTGATGAACCTGTTCTTCGAGAACAGCACCCGCACCCAGAGCTCGTTCGAGCTGGCCGGCAAGCGCCTGGGCGCCGATGTCGTCAACATGAATCCCAAGACCTCGTCGGTGGCCAAGGGCGAGACCCTGATCGACACCGCCGTCACCCTGAACGCCATGCGCCCCGACCTGCTGGTCGTGCGCCACGCCTCGTCGGGGGCGGCGTCCTTGCTCAGCCAGAAGGTTAGCGGCCACGTGGTCAACGCCGGCGACGGCCAGCACGAGCACCCGACCCAGGCCCTGCTGGACGCCTTGTCGATCCGCCGCGCCTTCGGCCGAGTCTCCGGCCTGACCGTGGCGATCTGCGGCGACGTGCTGCACAGCCGGGTTGCCCGCTCGAACGTCGCCCTGCTGCACACTCTGGGCGCCAGCGTGCGCCTGGTCGGTCCGCCGACCCTGATGCCGTCCCAGGCCGAGCGCTGGGGCGTCACGGTCCACCACGACATGAAGGCGGGCCTGGCGGGGGCCGACGTCGTCATGATGCTGCGCTTGCAGCTGGAGCGGATGCAGGGGGCGTTCGTGCCCTCGACCCGCGAATATTTCCGCTTCTACGGCCTGGACCGGGAAAAGCTGGCCCGGGCCGCGCCCGGGGCCAAGGTCATGCATCCCGGCCCGATGAACCGCGGCGTCGAGATCGACTCCGATGTCGCCGACGATCCGGCCGTCAGCCTGATCCAGGACCAGGTCGAGATGGGCGTCGCCGCCCGGATGGCGGTGCTGACCAGCCTCGCGGCTCGACTGGAGGCCGACCAATGACCGCCGCCCAGCCCCTCGCCCTCGTCAACGCCCGTCTGGTCGATCCGGAAAGCGGTTATGACGGTCCCGGCGGCGTCATCGTCTCCGAAGGCGTCATCGCCGATGTCGCCAAGGGCCGCGAGTTCGGCAAGCTCTCCAAGGCCGTGCGCGTCGTCGACTGCGGCGGCGCCCTGCTGGCGCCGGGCCTGATCGATCTGCGCGTCCGCACCGGCGAACCCGGGGCCGAGACCAAGGAGACGCTGGCGTCAGCGGCCCGCGCCGCGGCGGCCGGCGGCGTCACCTCGTTTGTGGTCCAGCCCGACACGGCCCCGGCCATCGACGATCCCAGCGTCGTCGACTTCATCCTGCGCCGGGCCCGCGACATCGACAGCGCCCGGATCCTGGTGGCCGGGGCGGCGACCAAGGGCCTCGCCGGCGAGCAGATGGCCGAGATCGGCCTGATGCGCGAGGCCGGCTGTGTCTACATCACCGACGCGGGCAAGCCGATCGTCGACAGCAAGGTCATGCAGCGCGTCCTGACCTACGCCAAGGGCTTCGACACCCTGCTGGCCCACCGCCCGATGGACCCGTGGCTGGCCAAGGGCGGCGCGGCGATCGGCGGCGAGTTCGCCGGCCGCATGGGCCTGCCCTCGATCTCGCCGATGGCCGAGCGGATCATGCTGGAGCGCGACGTCGCCCTGCTGGAAGCCACGGGCGGCAAGCTGCTGGTCGACCAGATCACCTCGGCCCAAGCGTTGGAAACGCTTCAGCGCGCCAAGAAAAAAGGCCTGCGGATCAGCGCCTCGGTGTCGATCAATCACCTGTCGTTCAACGAGCTGGACATCGGCGACTACCGCACCTTCGCCAAGCTGAACCCGCCCCTGCGCGGCGAGGACGACCGCCAGGCCCTGATCGAGGCGCTGGCCAGCGGCCTGATCGACATCGTCGTCTCCTCGCACA
Organism: Caulobacter sp. 1776; assembly: GCF_040545685.1. Lineage (NCBI taxonomy): Bacteria > Pseudomonadati > Pseudomonadota > Alphaproteobacteria > Caulobacterales > Caulobacteraceae > Caulobacter > Caulobacter sp. 1776. Next base: position 376,770 of record NZ_JBEPMI010000005.1, on the reverse strand, counting down.
GCCCGGCCCCGGCCGAGGACAAGCGCCTGCCGTACGACGAGGCCGCGCCCGGCGCCGTGGGCCTGGAAACGCTGCTGCCGGCCCTGTTGAGCCTGTACCACGACGAACGCATCGCCCTCGTCGACCTAATCCGCGCCGTCACCCTGGCGCCGGCCGCGCTGCTGGGCCTGCGCGGCGGCCGCATCGCGCCGGGCGCTCCGGCCGACCTGGTTCTGTGCGACATCGACGCGCCGATCATCGTCGACGCCGCCAGGCTCCTGTCGAAATCCAAGAACTCGCCGTTCGACGGGCGCCGCCTGCAGGGCCAGGTGCTGATGACGGTGGTCGACGGGCGGGTGGTGCACCGGGCGGAGGGGTAGCGCCTCCGCTTTTTGCCCCCGCCTCGACTCTGCACTAAACCTAATCCACAACTTTCGCTTGCGTAGCGGTTGAATTCGCGCGCAACTCGCCTTAGGGTCGAACCGTGCAAGATCTCGCCGCCACCGTCTACTTGACCCTCGCGATCGCCGTCGTCGGCGGCTATCTGCTGGGCTCGATCCCGTTCGGGCTGATCGCCACGCGGCTGGGCGGGGCCGGCGACATCCGGCAGATCGGCTCCGGCAATATCGGCGCGACCAACGTGCTGCGCTCCGGCCGCAAGGACCTGGCGGCCATCACCCTGCTGGGCGACGCCGGCAAGGGCGCGGTCGCGGTGCTGCTGGCCCGTTGGCTGACCCACGACAACGCCGCCATCATCGCCCTGGCCGGCGGCGCGGCGTTTCTGGGCCACCTGTTCCCCGTCTGGCTGAAGTTCAAGGGCGGCAAGGGCGTGGCCACCTTCTACGGCGTGCTGCTGTCGGCCGCCTGGCCGGTGGGAATCGCCGCCGGGGCCACCTGGTTGGCCATGGCGTTCCTGTTCCGCATCAGCTCGCTGGCGGCCCTGACCGCCGCCGTCCTGGCCGCCCCGTTCGCCCTGGCCTTCGACCAACCCTATGCGATGGTCGGCCTGTGCCTGTTCATGGCCGTGCTGATCTTCATCCGCCACCGCGAGAACATCGCCCGCCTGCTGAAGGGCCAAGAGCCCAAGATCGGCAAGAAGAAGGACGCGGAGGCGCCGCCGCCCGTTGTCGACGCGCCGTGACGCCGGGCCGCCTCTCGGACATCCAGCGCTTCGCCTGGCTGCGCCTGGCGCGCACCGAGACGGTCGGCCCTGTCGCCTTCGACCATCTGATCGCCCGCTATGGCACGCCCGAGCGGGCCCTGTCCGCCCTGCCGGACCTGTCCCGCCGAGGCGGCCGCGCCGTCCCGCTGTCCCTGCCGCCCCGCGAAGCGATCGAGCAGGAGCTGGAGGCCGGCGCCAAGCTGGGCGCGCGCCTGCTGTGCGGCTGCGAGCCTGACTTTCCACCCCGCCTAGCCGCCCTCGATCCGCCGCCGCCTGTCCTCTGGGCCCTGGGCCGCGCCGAGCTGCTCTCCGAGCCTTGCCTGGCCATCGTCGGCGCTCGCATCGCCTCGGCCGCCGGCCAGCGCTTCGCGCGCCAGCTGGCGACGGACCTGGGCGCCGCCGGCCACGTCGTGGTCTCTGGCATGGCGCGCGGCATCGACGGCGCGGCGCACGAGGGCTCGCTGGCCACCGGCGCCGTCGCGGTGCTGGGCGGTGGGGTCGGCGACGTCTATCCGCCCGAGCACGACAAGCTGCACGCCCGCCTGGCCGCCGAGGGCTGCATCGTTTCCGAGAGCGCGCCTGACCGCCGCGCCCAGGCCAAGGACTTCCCGCGCCGCAACCGCATCATCTCGGGCCTGTCCCTGGGGGTCGTGGTCGTCGAGGCCGAGCTGAAGTCGGGGTCGCTGATCACCGCGCGCCTGGCCGCCGAGCAGGGCCGCGACGTCTTCGCCGTGCCCGGCTCGCCGCTGGACCCGCGCTCGAAGGGCGCCAACGACCTGATCCGCCAGGGCGCGATCCTCTGCGAGGGCGCCGAGGACGTGCTGCGCTCGCTGTCGGGCCAGATCCACCTGCGCGAGCGCGAGCGTCCCTACGCCGCCGAACCGCCCGCCGACATCGACCACGACGCCCTGCGCGAACGCGTCGCCGCTCTGCTGTCGCCCACGCCCGTATCGCGCAACGACCTGGTCCGCGCCGCCGGCGCGCCCGCCTCGGCGGTGATGGCGGCCTTGATCGAGCTCAGCCTGGCCGGCCGGGCGGAACTGCTGGACGGCGGGCTGGTCGCCGTCGTGTAACGTCCGGCGGTCGTCGCGCGAACCTCTCCGAGTCGCCGACCAGGAGAAGCGCCGATGGATGCTCAGGCCATAGAGAACATGCTCGCCGTCGCCGTGCGGGCCGGCGACGAAGGCCGGCTGGACGACGCCGAGGCGGCCTTCCGCGCCGTCCTGGTCATGAGCCCCGGCCACGACGACGCCCTGTTCGGCCTGGGCCTGAACCTGATGATCGCGCGGCGTTTTTCCGAGGCTGTCGAGCCGCTGGCTCGGGCCGCCGGGGCGGCGGACGCCGAGCCGGTGCGCCGCCAGTGCTTGGCCCACGCCCTGTTCCTGACCGGAGCCTTTTCCCGCGCCGCCGAGACCTTCGCGGCCGCCGACACGGTCGAGCCCCTGCCCGACGGCGCGCGGCTGACCTGGGCCCGCGCCGCGGCCTACGCCGCCCTCGAGCGCGCTCCAGCCGAGGCCGCCCTCGAGCTCTACGCCCGCATCGCCGGTCCGCTGGCCGAGCCGCTGGAGACGGTGGCGAACGAAGGGTTCGGCGTCCTGGTGGCGTTCCAGCGCCTGGACGCGGCCCGCGCGCTCGGCGCCTGGCTCGAGGCCCGAGATCCGACGAACGTGGTTCGGGCCCACGAACTGCGGGTGCTGGTCGACCCGGACATCGATCGCGCGCCGCCGGCCTATGTCGAGGCGCTGTTTGACGACTTCGCCGAACGGTTCGACCGCCAGCTGGTCGACATGCTGGGCTACGACGCCCCCAAGCTGCTGTCCGACCTCGTGGCGCGTCAGGGCCGACGGTTCGAGCGCATCCTCGACCTGGGCTGCGGCACCGGCCTGGCCGCGCCGCATCTGCGGTCCTTCGGCGGACGGCTGACCGGGGTCGACCTCTCGGCCGCCATGCTGGCCAAGGCCGCCGAGCGCGGCGATCACGACACGCTGGTCCACACCGAAGCCGTCGCGTTCATGGAAGACCACCCCGGCGGCTTCGACCTGATCGTGGCCGCCGACGTCCTGATCTATTTCGGCGACCTGGCGCCGGTGTTCGCCGCCGCCGCCGGAGCGCTGCCGACCGGCGGCCTGCTGGCGATCAGCACCGAACTGGGCGAGCGCGGCTGGCGGCTGCTGTCCTCGGCGCGCTACGCCCATGGCGACAACTACGTCCGCAAGACGTCCGCGCCGTGGTTCCAGGTCGTCGAGCGCGAGGAGATCCCGCTGCGCCGCGAAGCGACGGGCGTCACCACCGGCTGCCTCTACGTGCTGAAAAGGCTCTAGCCGCCTCGCCGCGCGCCCTTGGCGAACAGCAGGTCCGACCACCGCCAGCGACCGCCGCCAAGGGCGAAGCGGGCCGAGCCGGGGCCGTCGTTCAGGGAGATCAGCACCAGGCCGCGCATCGGCTCGGCGCGACAGGCCGCCGGGGCGAAGGCGACCTCCATCATGATCATCTCGCGCAGGCCGGCGAGGCCGTCGCCCTCCTCGCCGCTGACCCGGGCCCAGTCGCCGCTCCAGACCAGCGGGGCGCGGCCGGCGTCGACCGTGGCGCCGTGGGCGCGCAGCAGCGAGGCCCGGGCGCGGGGGTTCTTGCGCAGCCCCTCCTGCAGCAGGCGGACCATGTCGCAGCCCGCTCCGCCGCCTCCGCCGCCGCTGCCCGAGCCGGCGGTCGCCGCGCCCGTCAGCTCGGACTCGCCGAGGCCCATGACGGGACTGGGCGCGGGATCGCGGCTGGCCACGAAGGTCGGGACATTTTTCGGCGGCGTCGTCTTGGTCACGCGCAGGGGTGAACGTGGCGCGGCCTTGGGCGCGGCTTTCGGCTTCTCGGGCGACGGCGGCTTGGTCGGCGCCTTTACCGGCGACTTGGGCGCGTCGTGCGGCGCGGGCGGCGGCGGAGGGGGCGGCGGCGGAGGCGGCGGTGGCGGCGGATCGACCAGCGAGACCATGATCGACGGCGGTTCGGGCGGTGACGGCGTCACATGGGCGGCGAACAGCACGGCCAGGGCGGCGACATGCGCGCCGATGCTCACGACCAAGGCCGCGCCCTTCCCGCCGCGTCGTCTCCAATGCGCCATCAGCTCACCAGGCCACGGGCCGAAGCGCCGACCCAAGACCTCTGCAAATCACGCCCCCGCGTCAGGAACGTGGCGATTGGTGACGCTTGACGTTCGGGGTCAGACCGACAGGTCGACCAGCAGGCCGGTGCCGGCGGCCGGGGCGGCGCGCACGGCCTGCTTCAGCCGATCGGCGATCTCCGCGCGTTCGGCGTTCGAGGTCACGGCCTTGATCGGTTGGATCGGCGAGACATAGGCCTCGGTGGCGATCCGATTGACGGTCATGTCCATCAGCGGTCACTACAGTCGCAAAACTAGCCTTCGCATTGTCGCGCGACGGTCTTAACAAGCGCCTACCAGGCGCCCAAGCCAGACTGTTTATCGGGGGCCGCGTTGACAGACCCCCATACAAGCCCCCACTTTCCCGGCGCTCGCCTCCAGGGCGATCCGCTTTCCAGCCCAGAGTCAGAATGAACGTCGTCGTCGTCGAGAGCCCGGCCAAGGCCAAGACCATCAACAAGTACCTCGGGTCCGACTACACGGTTCTCGCCTCGTATGGCCACATCCGTGACCTGCCGTCCAAGGACGGTTCGGTGGAGCCCGACAACGACTTCGCCATGAGCTGGGAGGTCGACGCCAAGGCCTCCAAGCGCGTCGCCGACATCGTGGACGCTCTGAAGAAGGCCGACCGCCTGATCCTGGCCACCGACCCGGATCGCGAGGGCGAGGCGATCAGCTGGCACGTGCTGGAAGTCCTGAACAAGAAGAAAGCGCTGAAGGACAAGGCCGTCCAGCGCGTCACCTTCAACGCCATCACCAAGACGTCCGTGCTGGAGGCCATGGCCAATCCGCGCGACGTCGACATGGAGCTGGTCGAGGCCTACCTCGCCCGCCGCGCTCTCGACTACCTGGTCGGCTTCACCCTTTCGCCGGTGCTGTGGCGCAAGCTGCCGGGCAGCCGCTCGGCCGGCCGCGTGCAGTCGGTCTGCCTGCGCCTGATCGTCGACCGCGAGATCGAGATCGAGCGCTTCAAGACCCAGGAATATTGGACCGTCGACGCCGACGTCTCGGCCGGCGCCGATCCGTTCCTGGCTCGTCTGGTCAAGCACGAGGGCAAGAAGCTCACCAAGTTCGACCTGAACAACGAGGCTTCGGCCCTGGCCGCCAAGGCCGCGGTGAATAACGCCGTGTTCAAGGTCGCCGCCGTCGAGAAGAAGCCTGGCAAGCGCTCGCCCGCTCCGCCCTTCACCACCTCGACCCTGCAGCAGGAAGCCGCCCGCAAGCTGGGCTTCTCGGCCCAGCGCACCATGCAGGCCGCCCAGAAGCTGTACGAAGGCATCGACATCGGCGGCGAGACCGTCGGCCTGATCACCTATATGCGGACCGACGGCGTGTCGGTCGAGCCGGAGGGCATCGCCGAGGCTCGCAGCGTGATCGGCAGCGTCTATGGCGCGCCGTACGTCCCCGAGACCCCGCGCTATTACAAGGCCAAGGCCAAAAACGCCCAGGAGGCCCACGAAGCCATCCGCCCGACCAGCCTGGGCCGCAACCCCGGCTCGCTGCGCCTTGAGCCGGACCTGGGCCGCCTGTACGAGCTGATCTGGAAGCGGATGATCGCCTCCCAGATGGAAAGCGCCCGTATCGAGCGCACCACCGTCGACCTGGAAAGCGCCGACGGCCAGACCGGCCTGCGCGCCACGGGCCAAGTCGTGCTGTTCCCCGGCTATCTGGCCGTCTACGAGGAAGGCCGTGATGACGAGGGCGACGAGGACAGCGCCCGTCTGCCGGTGATCGAGGAAGGGGCTTCGGCCAAGGTCATCGAGGCCCGGGCCGACCAGCACTTCACCGAACCGCCGCCGCGCTATTCGGAAGCCAGCCTGGTCAAGAAGATGGAAGAGCTGGGGATCGGCCGTCCGTCGACCTACGCCTCGGTCCTGACCGTGCTGCGCGACCGCGAATACGTGAAGATGGAGAAGCAGCGCTTCGTCCCCGAGGACAAGGGCCGCCTGGTCACGGCGTTCCTGGAGCAGTTCTTCAAGCGCTACGTGGAGTACGACTTCACCGCCGCCCTGGAAGAGCAGTTGGACCTGGTCTCCGACGGCAAGCTGGACTGGAAGCAGTTCCTTCGCGACTTCTGGAAGGACTTCCACGCCGCCGTCGGCGAGATCGCCGAGCTGCGCACGACCAATGTCCTAGACGCTCTGAACGAGGCCCTGGGCCCGCACATCTTTCCGGACAAGGGCGACGGGTCCGATCCGCGCCTCTGCCCGACCTGCCACAGCGGCCAGCTGTCGCTGAAGACCGGCAAGTTCGGCGCCTTCATCGGCTGCTCGAACTATCCGGAGTGCCGCTACACCCGCCAGCTGGGCGTGTCGGAAGGCGACGGCGAGGCCGAAAGCGCCGACAAGGAGCTGGGCGTCAATCCCGCGACCGGCCGCGCCGTGTGGCTGAAGAACGGCCGCTTCGGACCCTATGTCGAGGAGCTGGCGGCCGAGGGCGACAAGCCCAAGCGCTCGTCCCTGCCCAAGGGCTGGATCGCCTCGGCCATGGACCTGGAGAAGGCCCTGCGGCTGCTGTCGCTGCCGCGCGAAGTCGGCAAGCACCCGGACGACGGCAAGGTCATCACGGCGGGCCTGGGACGCTTCGGGCCGTTCGTGCTGCACGACGGCACCTACGCCAATCTCGAGAACGCGGACGAGGTCTTCGACGTCGGCCTGAACCGCGCCGTCGCCATCCTGGCCGACAAGCGGGCCGGCGGCGGACGTCCCCAGCGGGCCGCCGCGGCCGCCCTAGCGGAACTGGGCAATCACCCCGAGGACGGCAAGCCGGTCCGCGTGCTGTCGGGGCGCTTCGGCCCCTACATCAAGCACGGCGACACCAACGCCAACGTGCCCAAGGGCAAGGACCCGGCCTCCCTGACCATGGACGAGGCGGTGGCCCTGATCGCCGAACGCGCGGCCAAGGGCGGCGGCAAGAAGCCGGCCAAGAAGGCCGCCGCGCCGAAGAAGGCGGCGGCGAAGGCGCCCAAGGCTGAAGGCGCCGACGCGCCGGCCAAGAAGACGGCCGCGAAGAAGCCCGCCGCCAAGAAACCAGCGGCCAAGAAAGCCGCGCCCAAGGCCAAGGCGATTTCGGATGACGGCGCCGCGCCGTGGGACGACGACGCCTAATCTGTTCAGGCAGGCGGGAGGGGAGTAAACTTCGAGCATGACGACGCTGGAACGTCCCCTGCCCCTGCACGTCGTGGTGTCCGCGCTGATCCTGTGCTGCGTGGGCGGTTTCGCCATGGGCCTGACCAACGCGATGAAGATCGATCGCGGCGGGGCCGAGCTGTCCAAGCAGCCGCTGGCCGAGGTCTCGGGCGTGCCGGTCAAAGACGCCGCCCCCGCCCTCGCCTACGAACCGCCGCCGGTCGAGAAGCCCAAGCCCAAGGCCGTCGAGGTCGAGACGGCCGAACAGGAAGCCCCGCCGACCGCCCCGATCATCGAGGCTCCCCCCACGAACGCCGCGCCGCCGCCCGAAGCCGCGCCCAAGCCGGCCGAGCCCCAGCCGCCGAAGTCGATCGAGGATCTGTACTAGACCTCAGCGCTTCCGGTCGGCGGCCAGCGCCACCGGCCGCACGTACTGGTCCAGCAGGTCCAAATAGGCCGCCGTATGGGTCTCCAACGCGTGATTGCCCGCGCCCGGGATCGTGACGAACACCTTCTTCGGCGCCGTCAGCCCATCGAGCCAAGCCTTGGCCATCGGCGCGGGCGAGCTCGTGGCTTCCTCGCCCTGAATCACGAAGACCGGAACCTTCAGGTTCGAGCCTAACGAAGCGTAGTCAAAGCCTTCGCCCCAGGCCTTGCCCAGAACCTGCTCGTTTCGCGCCGCCGCGCCCTGGGCGGCCATCAGTTCGTCCATCGTCCAGTGCGGCGCGCTCAGAGCTTCCTGCATCGGGTTGGCGGGCACGGGCGGACGGTACTTGACGAACACCCGCTGGAAGGCCGCCACGCGGGCCGGATCCCGCGGCTGCCGCCACACATCGGGTCCGGCCAGCTTCAGATCGGCCAGCGAGGCCTCATCCTTGGCCGCCGTCGCCAGTCGCAGCAGTCGTTCATAACCGAACTGCTCCCGCTCGGCGCGGGGCTTGGTGATCTGTCCGGCCGCGACATAGGCGCTGAACAGCTCGGGCTTGGCCTGGACCATCTTGACCGCCAGTGTCGAACCGAAATTGACGCCCAGCAGCACGATTCTGGCCTTGCCGAGCCTGGCGCGCAGGTCGTCGCTCAACTCCAAACCATCCTGAACCAGGCGGTCGATCGTCAGGTCCGGTCCAATCGTCCCGCCGTTAGCCACGAAGGTCTTGCCCGCGCCGCGCGGATCCCATTGAACGACGGTAAAATCCTTCTCCCAAGGTTGGAAGGTTCGGACATAGGGGCTGAGGATCGCGCCCGGCCCGTCGACCTGGGTCCCGCCGACGATCAGCAGCACCGGATTGGCGCGGTCCGCGCCCCGGATCGTCACCCACTGTTTGATCCCGCCGATCTGGACGAAGTCCTCCTCGTCGATGCCGTTCGGGCTGGTGACGGCGTAGGCGCTGGGCGCTTGTTGCGCGGAGACCGGGTCAGCCAATGTCGCGGTGATCGCGGCGCAGGCCAGCAGGGTGCGAAAGGTCATCGGGCGTTCCGGATTACGATTGTAGATTTTATGCGAGACTACATGTGTAAACCCATACGTCAAGGCAACCTTCAACCCTGTTTGGCGCGTTTCCCTTGGCCATCCGGCCCTCGAACGGGTTAAGGCAGGACATGGCCAAAATTCGCCCGCCCCAGTCTTCCAAGGCTAAGACTCTCAAAACGAAGCCCGCCGCCGGGCTGCCGGACCGCGAGACGCTGCTGGCGTTCCTGCGCGACGCCGGCGAGACCGGAAAGGCCGACATCGCCCGCCACTTCGGCCTGAAGGGCGCCGACCGTCGAGCCCTGCGCGAGATGATCCGCGAGCTGGAGGCGCAGGGCGCCCTGGCCAAGCGCGGCCGCAAGGGTTTCGCCGAGGCCGGCTCCCTGCCCCCGGTCGGGGTGGCCGACGTGGTCGAGCGCGACGCCGACGGCGAGCTCTATGTGAAGCTGACCAAGTCCGACGACGACGTCCCCAACGTCCGCCTGGCCCCGACCAAGGGCGAGGCCGCCGCCGGCGCGCCGGGCCTGGGCGACCGGCTGCTGGTCCGCTTCGAGCGCCTGGAGACCGGCGAGTTCGAGGCCAAGCTGATCAAGAAGCTGGGCCAGAGCGCCCACAAGATCCTGGGCGTCGTCCGCAAGCAGCGGAAGGAAATCCGCGTCGAGCCGGTGGACCGGAAGTCCAAGGAAAGCCTGATCCTCGACCCCAGCGTCGCCCACGACCTGAAGGACGGCGATCTGGTCATCGCCCAGGTCGGTACGCATGGCGGCCGCTACGGCCCCAAGCCCGGCAAGGTGCTGGAGGTGGTCGGGACCGAGGACGATCCCCGCGCCGCCTCGCTGATCGCCATCCACAGTCACGGCATCCCGACCGGCTTCTCCGAAGAGGCCGAGCGCGAGGCCAAGGCCGCCGTCGAGCCGACCCTGGCGGGCCGCGAGGATCTGCGCCAGCTGCCGTTCGTGACCATCGATCCAGTGGACGCCCGCGACCACGACGACGCCGTCTACGCCCACCCGGACGACGACGCGACCAATGTCGGCGGCTGGGTGGTCTGGGTGGCCATCGCCGACGTCGCCGCCTATGTCCGCCCCGGCTCGGCCCTGGACCGCGACGCCCGCGAGAAGGGCAACAGCGTCTACTTCCCCGACCGCGTCGAGCCCATGCTGCCCGAGACCCTGTCGAACGGCCTGTGCTCGCTGCGCGAGGGCGAGAACCGCGCCACGCTGGCGGTGCGGATGGTGTTCGACAAGTCGGGCCGCAAGAAGGGCCACAAGTTCGTGCGCGGCCTGATGCGCTCGGCCGCCAAGCTCTCCTACGAGCAGGCCCAGGCCGCGATCGACGGCCAGACCGATGACAAGACCGGCCCGCTGCTGGAGCCGATCCTGCGGCCGCTGTGGGAGGCCTATCGGACGATGAAGATCGGCCGCGACGCCCGCTCTCCCCTGGCCATCGAGAGCGACGAGCGCCGGATCATCATCCGCGAGGGCGAGATCCTGTCGATCACCAAGCGCGCCAGCCTGGAGGCCCACAAGCTGATCGAGGAGATGATGGTGCAGGCCAATGTCTGCGCCGCCGAGAGCCTGGAGGCCAAGCGCTCGCCCCTGATCTACCGGGTGCACGACACGCCCAGCCTGGAGAAGGTGCAGAACCTCGCCGACTTCCTACAGACGATGGAGATCCGCTGGGACAAGGGCCAGGCCCCGCAGACCGCGCGGTTCAACAAGCTGCTGGACGAGACCCGCGAGAGCCCGAACGCGGCGATCATCAACGAGGTGGTCCTGCGCACCCAGATGCAGGCTCACTACAACAGCGAGAACATCGGCCACTTCGGCCTGAACCTGGCCAAGTACGCCCACTTCACCAGCCCGATCCGCCGCTATGCCGACTTGATCGTCCACCGGGGCCTGATCCGGGCTCTGGGCCTGGGCGACGATGGCCTCACCGACCAGGACATCGCCCAGATCAAGGACACGGCCGAGGTCATCACCCACGCCGAACGGCGGGCCATGGCCGCCGAGCGCGACGCCACCGACCGCTATATCGCCGCCTTCCTGGCCGACCGGGTGGGCGCGACCTTCGCGGGCCGGATCACCGGGGTCACGCGCTTTGGCCTGTTCATCAAGCTGACCGACACCGGCGCCGACGGCCTGGTGCCGGTCTCGACCTTGGGAGCGGAGTTCTTCGTCCATGACGACCGGATGCACGCCCTGGTCGGCGAGCGGACGGGCAAGCGCTGGCCGCTGGGCCTGGCCGTCGAGGTCAAGCTGGTCGAGGCCACGCCGGTGACCGGCGGCCTGCTGTTCGAGATGCTCAGCGAGCCGCTCGCGCCCGATCCGAAGGCGCCGCGTTCGAGGCTTGGCGCGCGGCGGCAGGCGGCGGTGAAACCGCGCGGCGGCCTGCCCAAGGGCGTCCGGCGCGGCAAGCGGCGCTAGGGCGCGGTGATCGCCGCCTCCAGCCGATCGGCCATCATCCGCTGATCCGCCGCCGACGGATGCCAATGGCACGCCCCGCGGTCCATGTCGGTGATCCGCACGGCCGTCGCGCCGGCGCGGTCGGCGACCTGGGCGACGTCGTCGGCGAATGTGTCGCCGGCGATCAGGAAAAAGCGCGCGCCCGGCCGGCTGACCTTCAAGCCCTGCACGAAGGCGACGTAGGTGTCGCGGTAGTCCTTGCGCAGCGCCGCCTCGTCGGCCCACGGCTCACCGGCGTGCAGGGGCGTCGAGAAGTCGTTGGTGCCGAGGCCGATCACCACCACCTCGGGTTTCCAGGGATCATCGGCGGTCACGCGTGGCTCGGCCTGACCCGGGATCAGGCGCGGGAACAGCACCGGCAGCGGCTCACCCGCCGCGATACCGTTGTAGTTCCGCACCACGCCCCGGCCCGAAAACGCCTCGATCCGATAGTCGGCGTCCAGGCGCGCCGCCAGGATCGGCCCGAAGGCCTGGCTGGTGTCGGTCAGGTCGTGGACTTGGCTCTCGGTGCAATCGCGGCTGGTCGAGCGGACGCCGTAGCCGACGGTGTGCGAGTCGCCGATGAACTCGATGTGGCGCGGCCGTGACGGCGCGGGCAGCGCCCTGCCCGGCTCGACGAAGAAGCCGCCGAACTGCGCCGAGCCGGTCTGGCTTTCGGTCAGCTTGTCGATGCGGATGGTGTGTTCGCCAGGATTAAGGTCAGCGAACGTCACGCGCGTTGTGTCGGGTGACTTCAGTTCAACCCTACGCTCGCCGTCCACGCTAATCGCCAGGTGCTCCGCCTTGGGATCGACGGATACAGTGACCGACGGCCCGGTGAACCGCCCCTCGAAATAGACGCCCGGCCAGCCGAAGTCGTACGCGCCGCCCGGAGCGGGCGCGACACGGCCGCCGATGTTCAGCGGCAGTGGGGTCTGGACGATGGCGGCGGCGAGAAGCAGAGCAAGCATGGCCCCTTCTCATCCGGGATGCGCGCCGCGTCAAACCTCGCTAAGCAGAGCCATGCGCGCCGAGATCGAACCCTTCCACGCCATCGCCATCAGCCGGCTGGCTCACCAGCTGAAGCAGGAGGGCCGGTCGATCATCCACATGGAGTTCGGCCAGCCCTCGACCGGCGCGCCCAGCACGGCGCTGGCCAAGGCCCACGAGATCCTCGACGCCGAGGCCATGGGCTATTGGGAGAGCCCGCTGCTGCGCCAGCGGATCGCCGAGCGCTACCAGACCCTCTACGGCGTCACCGTCGAGCCCGAGCGGATCGTTCTGACCTGCGGGGCTTCGCCGGCCCTGGTGCTGGCCCTGTCCAGCGTGTTCCAGCCCGGCGACCGCATCGCCCTGGCCCGGCCCGGCTATGTCGCCTATCGCAACAGCCTGAAGGCCTTGCACCTCACGCCCGTCGAGATCGCCTGCGGGCCGGAGGATCGCTTCCAGCTGACCGCCGCGCACCTGGCCGCGCTGGATCCCGCTCCGGCCGGCGTCATCGTCGCCAGCCCGGCCAATCCGACCGGCACGATCATCGCGCCCGAGGAGCTGGCGGCGATCGCCAAGGTTTGCCGCGAGCGGAACATCCGCATCATCAGCGACGAGATCTATCACGGCCTCAGCTACACGGGCCGCACGCCGTCGATGCTGGAGTTCGCGCCCGACGCCCTGATCGTCAACAGCTTCAGCAAGTACTTCAGCATGGCCGGCTGGCGGCTGGGCTGGCTGCTGACGCCGCTCGGCGAGGATCTGGATCGCGCCCGAGCCTATGTCGGCAACCTGTTCCTGACCGCCCCGTCGCTATCCCAGCACGCCGGCCTGGCGGCGATGGACTGTCTCGACGAGCTGGAAGGCCACATCGCGGTCTATCGCGCCAATCGCCAGCGGATGCTGGACGCCCTGCCGGCCCTGGGCCTGCGCAAGATCGCGCCGCCGGACGGGGCCTTCTATATCTGGGCCGACATCGGCCACCTGACCGACGACTCGCTGGGCTTCTGCCAGCAGTTGCTGAACGACACCGGCGTGGCGACCGCGCCGGGCGTCGACTTCGACCCGGTCGAGGGCCACCGCTTCATCCGCTTCAGCTTCGCGGTCTCGACGGCGGAGGTCGAGGAGGCGCTGCGGCGGATCACGCCGTGGTTTGAACGGCGGACTCAGCAGGCCCCCACCTGATCGCTACGCGATCGTCCGCCCCCGAAAGGGGCGGAAGAAGCGCGATCCGTCTTCCCCCTTTGGGGGAGGAGCGCCGTAGGCGCGGCGGGGCAAGTGACCTCTACTTCCGCTCCAGATAATCCAGCGCCATGAACACCTCGGCCTTCACGCCGGTCTCCAGCACCGCCTCGTCGACGTCGAAGAACGGCGAGTGGTTGGCGGGCGCCGTCGCCGCCGGCACGTCGGCCTTGCGCCCGCCCAGTTGGACGAACACGGCCGGGACCTTCTGGGCGTACATCGAGAAGTCCTCGGCCCCCGTCACCAGCGGCGCGTTGTCGTCGACCTTGCCGGGCAAAGCCTTCAGCAAGCTGGCCTTCACCCACTTGGACAGTTCGGGATTGTTGTAGGTCACCGGATAGGGTTGGGTGAACGCCACCTCGGCCTTGGCGCCGTAGCGGTCGCCGATGGCGGTCACCGCCTTGGTGATCTTGTCGACCAGCTGCGCCTTCCGCTCGGGCGAGAAGGTCCGCATCGTCCCCTGCATCGACAGGTCCTCGGGGATGATGTTCTGGCGCATGCCCATGTTGATCATGGCGATCGTCACCACCGAGGGCGAGGCGCCGACATCGACCTGGCGGGCGGCGATCTGGTTCATGGCCTGGACGATGTCGGCGGCGATGCTGGCCATGTCGATGCCGGCCCAGGGACGCGCGCCGTGGGTCTGCTTGCCCTTCACCGTGATCGTGATGCGGTCCGAGCCGGCGTAGAAACCCTCGGCGCGGTAGTTCAGCAGGTGGGCGTCGGCCGGGCCGATGTGGACGCCGAAGATCGCGTCGACCTTGGGCTGGTCCAGCGCGCCGTCCCGGATCATCAGCTTGGCGCCGCCCTCCTCGCCGGCCTGCGGGCCTTCCTCGGCGGGCTGGAAGATCAGCACCACCGTGCCCTTGATGTCGGCCTTCATGCCGGCCAGCACCGTCGCGGTTCCCAGCAGCATGGCCACGTGAGTGTCGTGACCGCAGGCGTGCATGACCGGCACGGTGCGGCCCTCCCAGGTCGCCGTGACCTTGGAGGCGAACGGCAGGCCGGTCTTCTCCTCGACCGGCAGGGCGTCCATGTCGGCGCGCAAAGCGACGACCTTGCCGGACTTGCCGCCCTTGAGGATCCCGACCACGCCGGTCTTGCCGACGTTCTCGCGGACCTCGAAGCCCAGGGCCTTCAGCTCCTTGGCGATCAGGGCCGAGGTGCGGACCTCCTGATTGCCCAGTTCGGGGTGTTCGTGGATGTCGCGCCGCCAGGCGACCACCTTGGGCTGGACCGCCTTGGCGGCCGCCTCGACCTTGGCGGCGGGCGCGGCGAAGGCTTGTGAGTTTAGGCCCGGCGCGCCCAGGGAAAGCCCGGCGACCAGCGCCAGGGTCGAAATCCGTCCGATCATCATATGCCCCTCACCAAAAAGCGCGCGAGCTTGGGACGCGTCGCCCGAAGCGGTCAAGCACGCGACGGCTGACGCCGCGTCCCCCTATGCAGACGACGGAATGGGCCTAACCTTCCGCCATGACCCTGCCGCCGATCGACGCGAAATTCGACACGATCAACGACGGCGCCGTGCGCGAGACCGGCGCGGCGCTGAAGCCCAAGCACGCGGCGACCGTGATCCTCGTCCGCACCGACGGCGCCGCCCCGCGCCTGTTGATGGGCCGCAGGAACGGCGGCCACGCCTTCATGCCCGACAAGTGGGTGTTTCCGGGCGGCCGGGTCGACCGGACCGACTACGACGCCCCCAGCGCCAGCGAACTGTCGCCGGACGTCGCCGCGCGGCTGACCCAGGAGGCCCGCCACCCAAGACCCGCGCGCCTGGCCCGCGCCCTGGCCCTGGCGGCCGTCCGCGAGACGTTCGAGGAGACGGGCCTGCTGCTGGCCAAGGACGCCCCCGAGCGTCCCGGCGCGGGCCCCTGGCGGCCGTTCCTGGCCCAGGGCGCCCTGCCCGACCTTGCGCCGCTCAGCTTCGTGGCCCGCGCCATCACCCCGCCCTATCGCCCGCGCCGCTTCGACGCCCGCTTCTTCATGGCCCCGGCCGAGGCGCTGCTTTCCCTAGACCGCCGGCCCGACTGCGGCGAGTTGGACGAGATCGCCTGGGTCGACTTCCAGGAAGCCATGGCGCTGGACCTGCCCAACATCACCCGCTTCGTGCTGCACGAAGTCGGACAAAGACTCGCGGAGACTGGACGACCGGCCCCCTTCATGCGTTTCCTGAACGGTAAGCGGCATCTGACCCATCTCTGACGAGATGAGTTCCTCGGGGGAGGAGATTCGCATGATCGGTTCCATTCTGGCCTTGGCCCTGGCCGCGACGCCGCCGGCGGCCGTTCCGTCCGAGATCGACAAGCTGGGCTTCATCGGCGGCTGCTGGACGCTGGTCCGGCCGAACGGCACCAAGATCGACGAGCAATGGCTGGCGCCGGCCGGCGGCGCGATGATCGGCATGAGCCGCAGCGTCCGCGACGGCAAGCTGCGCGAGTTCGAGTTCATGCGCATCCTGCCCGCCGCCGACGGCAAGCTGCAGTACGTGGCGATTCCGTCGGGGCAGCCCGAGGCCGCCTTCCCGGTGAAGGAGATCGCCGAGGGCTCGGTGACGTTCGAGAACCCGGCGCACGACTTTCCGCAGCGGATTCTCTATCGGCTGGTCGACAAGGACACCTTGGTGGCCCGGATCGAGGGCTCGGTCGGCGGCCAGGCCCGCGCGGCGGACTTTCCCTACAAGCGGTGCGCGCCCGGGAACTGACTCCGACTGTCTTCCGGCAATTGACTTTGAGTCATTGATGAGTATGTTCCGCGCCTCTCATTTCCAACGCGCGGGAACCTGCGCGACCACCGCAGGGATTCGACCATGGCCAAACCGGCTTCCATCAAGATCCGCCTGAATTCGACGGCGGACACCGGCTTCTTCTACGTCACCAAGAAGAACGCCCGCACCAAGACCGAAAAGATGGTGCTGAAGAAGTACGACCCGGTCATCCGCAAGCACGTCGAATTCCGCGAAGGCAAGATCAAGTAGGATCGCTTTTCGCGCTACGACATCAAGACGCCCGGCTAGCGATAGCCGGGCGTTTTTGATTCCGGATCGGAAACCCTCCCCCGCGAGGGGAGGATCTGCCTCACTATTCCCGCCCGCCGATCAGAAGCCAGCGGAAGAACGCGAACGCGCCCCACAGCACCGTGATCACCATCAGCACCGGGCCGACGCAGACGGCGACGAAGGCCGCCAGGATCGAGACGATGGACAGTCCGCCGGACAGCTGGTCGGCGGCCAGGCCGCCCATCCAGAACAAGATCCCGCAGGTCAAAAGCCCCATGAAGAGCAAGCCGGCCGGAAACGAATGCTGCTTGACGCCTACTCTTGATCTCATCGCCACGCCCTCCCGCATAGGATGTGCGCAGAAGGATGCTCGGCAGAAGTGTCGAGAAGCTTAAAAAGGCGCCCTAACTGTCGTTAGCAATGCTGGCCGTAGACCAGCGGCCGGCAGACCCCGTCGATATCCGCGGGCGGCTTGACCCCGGTGACGGCGGCGAGAGTCGGGGCGATGTCGACCGTATCCAGCGGCAGGACGCGCTCGTGCGGGCTCGCGCCCTTCCACCAGAACAGGATCGGCACGCGACGATCGTAGTCCCACGGGCTGCCGTGGGTGGAGACATAGGTCGCCCCCGCCGTGGCCGGCACGCGGTCGGGCTTGAAGGCGATCAGAATGTCGCCCACCCGGCCCGGATAGGCGCTGCGGCGCAGGCGCTCGGTCACCGACAGTTCCTCGGGCGAGGTGTCGACGGACGCGGCCTCCATGGTCAGCAAGGCGTTGGAATCGACCGCCTCGGCCACGGCGGGGTCGCTGTTGATCAGGACCAGCGCGGCCGCCGCGATGCGGGCGCGATCGGTGATCGAGGGCGTCTTGCGATCGGGACCGACGACGTAGATCTGATCGATGCCGCCGTCGGCGACCAGCGGATCCCACGACAGGTCCAGGTCCTTGCGCAGCTGGGCGTTCAGCTTGGCGATCCACGGCTTGCCGACCACCCGCTCGGTCCCGTAGCCCTCGTCATGCAGGCGCTCGGCGAAGTCGGCGCCGCCGTGGTCGGCGGCCAGCACGACCAGGACGCCGCCCTTGACCTTGTCCAGGCTCTTGAGGAACACGCCCAGGCGCTCGTCGAGGCGGGCGATCTGGTCGCACATCTCCGGGCCGCGCGTGCCGTAGCGGTGACCGATGAAGTCGGTGGCCGACAGGCTGATGGTCAGCACGTCGACCTGCGGTCCGTCGCCCAGGCCGTAGGTTTCGCGCAGGTTTTGCGCCAGTTCCAGGGTCACCTGGTCGGTATAGGGGCTGGCGTAGAGGTCGCGCTGCTTGCCGGCCTCGTCGGCCGCGACTGGGATCGGCAGGGCGGAACGCCACTTGCGGCCGCCGGTCTCGTAGTCGGCTTCCAGCGCCTTGCAGCGCTTGGCCGAGCCGCCGCCGGTGACGGTGTCCAGCGGGCCCTTGGCGTAATCCCAGACGAACGGATGGGCCTTCAGCTCGGCCGCCAGCCTGGCGTTGAGGGCGGCGACCGGCTTCAGGCGTTCCTGCGCCGTCTGGCCCTCGCGGACGAAGGTCGTGAAGCCGAAGCCCGGCTGATACCAGAACTGGCCGTCGGCCTGGTGGCCCGACATGGTGATGGCCCCACGGTCCTTGCCCGAGACGCCGAACACCCGGCTCTTGGGCGAGACGGCCTTCAGCCAGTCGCCGTAGGTGGTGGCCACCATGTTGGCGGGACTGACTGCCCTGCCCTTCGGGTCGTCGGCCAGGACCACGCTGGGGTCGGCCAGGCAGTAGACCGTCTTGCCCGTGGCGCGGTCGTACCAGTCGTTGGCGCTGATGCCGGTCTTGTTGGGATGCTTGCCCGTCAGCAGGGTCGAGTGGCCCGGACAGGTCTCGGTGAAGGCGTGCGACTGGTAGCCGTTCGGATAGACGATCCCCTGGCTCAGCGTCGCCAGGCCGCCGACGAACTCGCCGCGATGCTGGGCGTAGAGATTGGCGCTGAACTGGTCGACCGAGATGACCACGACCAGCTTCGGATCCGGCTTCACCGAGATCGTGGACGCCTGGGCGGCGAAGCTCATCGAGACGGCGGCGGCGAGGACGCCGCAAGTAAGCATCTTCTTCATCCGAGCGATTTCGCCCGAACGGTTCATCCGTGCAAGGACGGAAGCGTTTCAGCGCTGAAATGAAGCGCGGCCGGGCGTCAGGGAGGCAGCCTAAGCCGCCTTGCCGACCACCGCGTTCCGGCCCGAGGCCTTGGCCTGGTAGACGCCTTCATCGGCGCGCTTCAGCAGGGCTTCGGGGCTGTCGCCCTCGCCCGCCGTGGCCGAGACGCCGATCGAGATGGTGACCGTCAGAAGCTCGCGGCCCTGGGCGACCTTGAAGGGCGAGCCCGAGACGTGGTTGCGGATCCGCTCGGCGATGCGCAGGGCGTCGGCCAGGGCGGTGTCGGGCATGATCACCACGAACTCCTCGCCGCCGTAGCGGCAAGGCAGGTCGATGGCCCGCACGTTTGAGGCCAGGCGCAGGGCGAACTCGCGCAGCACCTCGTCGCCGACGTCGTGACCGAAGGTGTCGTTGATCTTCTTGAAGTGGTCGATGTCGATCAGCAGGGCCGAGACCGGATCGCCGCCCAGGCCGGCGCGCTTGACCAGGGAGTCGAGCTGACCAGTCATGTAGCGACGGTTGTGCAGGCCGGTGAGCTGGTCGGTGACCGCCAGCTCCAGCGAGTGGTCGAGGTTGTTGCGCAGATAGTCGGTGTAGCGCTTGCGCTGGATCTGGGTCTTGACGCGGGCGGCCAGTTCCTGCGGGTCGATCGGACGCGGCAGAATGTCGTTCACGCCGATCTCCAGCGCCTTGACCATGCGGGCGCGATCGTCGGGATCGACCATGGCCAGGACCGGAAGCTGGCGGGTGCGCTCTTCCGAACGCAGCGAAGCCGTGAAGCGCAGGCCGTCGAAGCTTTTGGCCACGGCGTTGACGATGACCAGGTCGACCGGACCGCTGGCGCTGATCTTGGCCTTCTCGGGATCGCTCTCGATCACCGGGCGGTGCTCGACGCCCAGCTCGGCGGCGAGACGCTGGGCCTGGCGTTCGTTGTCGTCGACGATCAGCACCCGCCCGCCCAGGCCGTCCAGGCGCGCGGCGGCGCCGGCGATCACCCCGATGCGGCGGCCCGAGGCCTCGCGCTGGCGCAGCTCGTCGATGACCAGCTTGAAGCGGGTCAGGCTGCGCACGCGGGCGAACAGCATGACGTCGTCGATCGGCTTGGTCAGGAAGTCAGACGCGCCCGATTCCAGGCCTTGGATGCGGTCGCCGCGCCCGTCGAGCGCGGTGATCAACACCACCGGGATGTGGCGGGTGGCGGGGTCTTCCTTCAGCTTCCGGCAGACGGTGAAGCCGTCCATGCCGGGCATCATGACGTCCAGCAGGATGATGTCGGGCAGGTCGCGCGCGGCCATGGTCAGCGCCGTCGGGCCGTCCATGGCCGAGGAAACCTCGTAGTATTCGGCCGTCAGCTTGGCCTCGAGCAGGCGGACATTGGCCTCGATGTCGTCGACGACGAGGATCCGCGCGCTCATGCGACCGGGACCTTGTCCAGCAGCCGCTTGATGGTGTCGAGGAAGTGGACCACCGAGATCGGCTTGGAGATATAGGCCTCGCAGCCGCCCTCCCGGATCCGCTCCTCGTCGCCCTTCATGGCGAAGGCGGTCACGGCCACGACCGGGATGTGCGCCAGCTCGTCGTCTTCCTTCAGCCACTTGGTGACTTCCAGCCCCGAGATCTCGGGCAGCTGGATATCCATCAGAATCAGGTCGGGCTTGTTGTCGCGGGCAATGGACAGCGCCGACAGACCCTCGCGGGTCTGCAGGGTCTCGTAACCCTGGGCTTCGAGCAGATCATGAAAGAGCTTCATGTTCAGCTCGTTATCCTCCACGATGAGGACCTTCTTCGTCATCCTTACCCCGACCAAACGGTCACGTGGCGACGCCTAGGGATTCGCGCCGTCTTCCAGAACCTGATGGCACGAATATCCTTAAGCCCGCGCTAATCGCGTTAAGACAGACCGACCAGAGCTCATGGAACCGCGCTTTTCCGACCTGCAGGCCTGCGCCATCTCGCCCGCCGCGCCGCTGGTCATCGTCGATGTCGACGAGGTGCTGGCTCAGTTCATGCGGGGCTTCGGCGCCTTTATCGCGCGCCATGGCTTCGAGCTGCGGGTCGATCGTTTCGCGTTGTTCCAGAACATTTATCGCCCTGGGGAGACGGAACACCTCGATCTGATCGCGGGCAAGGCCTTGTTCGACGATTTCTTCCGCGACGGAGCCGACGATCTGGCTCCCGCGATCGGCGCGGCCGACGCCCTGGCCGATCTTTCGACCCGCGCCGAGGTCGTGATCCTGACCAACGCGCCCGAGCACGGCCGGTTGGCGCGGATCAAGTGGTTGAAAACCCACGGCTTCGACTATCCGCTGATCATTAACAGCGGCCCCAAGGGCCCGCCGGCGGCCGAGCTTTCGGCCCGCACCACGGGTCCCGCCGTCTTCATCGACGACCTTTTGCCGCAGCTCGAATCGGTGGCTGAGAAAGCGCCGCGTGTCGGCCGGTTCCAGATGGTCAGCGACGAGCGCCTGCGCCCGTTCGCGCCCTGCGCCCCGGACCGCCACGTCCGCATAGACGAGTGGCCCGCCCTGAAGGCCGCCATAGAGGAGCGCCTTTTCACATGATCCGGTTCGGCATCGACTTCGGCGGCACCAAGATCGAGGCGGCGGCCCTCAACCCGGCGGGTGAGTTCGTCGCGCGGGTGCGCAAGCCCAATCCGGGCGGCTATGAAGCGGCGCTGGAGGTGGTGGCCGAGCTGGTGGCCGACGCCGAGGCCATGGCCGGCGCGACCTGCGCGCGGCTGGGCGTGGGCCTGCCCGGCTCGATCTCGCCCCGGAGCGGCCTGATCCGCGGGGCCAACAGCGTCTATCTGAACGGCCAGCGCTTTGGCGAGGACCTTGAAAAGCGCCTGGTTCGCCCCGTGCGCCTGGCCAATGACGCCAATTGCCTGGCGCTGTCGGAAGCCGCCGACGGCGCGGGCGCCGGTGAGCGCGTGGTCTTCGCCGCCATCCTGGGCACCGGCTGCGGCGGCGGGGTGGTGGCCGACGGCCGGATCGTCGAGGGCCGCAACGGCGTGGCCGGCGAGTGGGGCCACTTCTCCCTGCCCTGGCCCACCCCGGCCGAGTATCCCGGCCCCGACTGCTGGTGCGGCCGCAAGGGCTGCCTGGAGACCTGGATCGCCGGTCCCAGCTTCTCGCGCGACGCCGGGTATCCGGACGGTCACGCCACGATGGCGGCGGTCGCCGCCGGCGATCCCTCGGCCCTGGCGGCGCTGGATCGCTATGTCGACCGCCTGAGCCGGTCCCTGGCCGTGGTCTGCGACCTGATCGACCCCGACGTCATTGTCCTGGGCGGCGGCATGTCCAACGTCGAGGCGCTGTACGACCGCCTCCCGGCCGCCATCGCCCCGCACGTATTTTCCGACATCTTCGAGACGCCGGTGAGGAAGGCCGTCCACGGCGACAGCTCCGGCGTGCGCGGCGCGGTCTGGCTGTGGCCGCCGGAGGCGTAGAGCAAATCCCATGAAGTCCCTGTGCCGCGACTGCGGGTGGACGGGCGAGGCCAAGGCCGCGCGCTGCCCGTCCTGCCGCTCGCCGCGCACGCTCTTTCACGAGGAGCTGGGGACCCTCTCGATCGCCCACCTGGACTGCGACGCCTTCTACGCCTCGGTGGAGAAGCGCGACGACCCGTCCCTGCGCGACAAGCCGGTCATCGTCGGCGGCGGGAAGCGCGGGGTCGTGACCACCGCCTGCTACATCGCCCGCATGAGCGGCCCGCGCTCGGCCATGCCGATGTACAAGGCGCTGAAGCTCTGCCCCGACGCCGTGGTCATCAAGCCGAACTTCGCCAAGTACAAGGAAGAGAGCCGGCGCATCCACGAGAAGCTCGACCGGCTGACGCCGCTGATTCAGCCGCTGTCCCTGGACGAGGCCTGGATCGACCTGACCGGCACCGAGCGTCTGCACGGCGCGCCGCCCGCGGTCATGCTGGCCCGGCTGCAGGCCGAGATCGAGCACGACATCGGCCTGACCGTCTCGATCGGCCTGGCGCCCAACAAGTTCCTGGCCAAGATCGCCTCCGAGCTGGACAAGCCGCGCGGCTTTTCGGCGATCGGCGCGGCCGAGGCCCAGACCTTCCTGTCGGACAAGCCGGTCAGCATCCTGCCCGGCGTTGGACCGGCCACGGTCGCGTCGCTGGCCGAGATCGGCCTGCGGACCGTGGGCGACATCGCCGCCGCCGACCTGAAGCTGCTGGCCAATCGCCTGGGCTCGGGCGGCCTGCGTCTGCACCGCCTGGCCCACGGCCAGGACAGCCGCCTGGTCGACCCGGACCAGTCGCGCAAGACGATCAGCTCCGAGACCACCTTCAACGACGACCTGCACAGACGCGACGAGCTGGAGGACGAACTCTGGCCGCTCTGCGAGAAGGTCGCCAAGCAGGCCCGTAAGGAGGGCGTCGCCGGCCGGGTCGCGACCTTGAAGCTGCGGACGCCTGACTTCAAGATCCACACCCGCCGCCGCACCCTGGCCATTCCGACCCAAACGGCCCGCACCCTGTTCCAGGTGGCGCGCGAACTGCTGGCCGCCGAGCCGAAGGGCCTGTCCTATCGCCTGATCGGCGCGGGCCTGACCGACTTCGTCGACGCCGAGACGGCCGGCTCGGACATGTTCGCCGACGACGAGCGCCGGACCCTGAAGAACGAGACGGCCATCGACGCCCTGCGCGGCAAGTTCGGCGCGGCCGCCGTGGTCAGTGGGCGCGCGCTCAAGGGCCGTTGACGGTTGGTTCTTGTTATGTTCTCATCTCGACATTCGGGGAGGACACGCCATGCCCGCGCTGCGCATCATCGTTCCTGCGGTCGTGACGGCGGCGCTGGCGGCCGCCCAAGCTGCTCCCTCTCCCGCCGCCGCGGAGACCGTCATGCGCCACGCCAAGGGCCCCTTCGACGTCAGCACCAAGCCGATCGAGCAGGACAAGGCCGAGGGTTCGACTCTGGGACGGTTCGCGCTGGACAAGATGTATCACGGCGCGCTGGAGGCTACCGGCAAGGGCGAGATGCTGACCGTCGGCACGGACGTTCCCGGCTCGGCGGCCTATGTCGCCACCGAACGCGTGGTCGGGACGCTGGACGGCAAGGCCGGCAGCTTCGCCCTGGTCCATCGCGGATCGATGCACGGCAAGGACGTCTCCATGGTCATCGACATCGTTCCGGACTCCGGCGCGGGCGCGCTGAAGGGCATCACCGGCCGACTGGTCATCACGGTCGTCGACGGCAAGCACCAGTACGCGCTGGAGTATGCGCTGCCCTGAGGCTTGGGAAAGTTAGGTGGCGAGCGGCTAGCGCAGCGCCCCCACCTGCTCCGTGGGTCGTCCGCCCCCAAAGGGGCGGAACGTGCGCGCGCCCGTCCTCTCCCCTCCGGGGGAGGAGCGCACAGCGCGGAGGGGGCAAGTCGCGTCCGCCCAGGCTCGCCGAAAAGCCTCCCCGCGATTCGCCGATGTCCTCCGCGAACCCTCCTCTTGCGCGACACCCAGCCGCGCACCATTTGGGCGTCTCGCCCCAAGCCAATCGCCCCACCCGGGGCGACTGGCTCTAACCTCTAGAAATAGAGCGTGGCAGGCGCCGAACCGCTCACACTTTCGGCCGCCACGCTCTGGAACCGTTCGCGCGCGGTCTTCGCTCTCCCAATCGTGAAGCCGTTTTCCGAGGCGCCCCTGTGCTAAAGCGGCGCAGCGGCGCATCGGCCTCTTCCAATGCCGCCGCGTTTCCATATCTAATTCAAGAAGGCGGGTGATTTGCTCGCCAGGAGAGAACAAGTCGATGGCCGAGCGGAAGCAAGGCGGACAAAGCAACGGCGCTGGGTCGTCGGTCGTCACGGAAGTGAAGCCGAAGACACAGAAGCCCTCGCTTTATCGAGTTCTGATTCTCAACGACGACTACACTCCAATGGAGTTCGTCGTCTACGTTCTCGAACGGTTCTTCAACAAGTCGCGTGAAGACGCCACACGGATCATGCTCCACGTCCATCAGAACGGCGTGGGGGTGTGCGGCGTCTACACTTACGAAGTCGCAGAAACCAAGGTCGCCCAAGTCATCGACTCGGCGCGACGCCATCAGCACCCGTTACAGTGCACCATGGAAAAGGACTGAGGAGCCTCCCCGTTGCCCTCTTTTTCGCGCCCCCTGGAAGAGTCCCTGCATCGCGCCGTCGCTTACGCCAACCAGCGCAAGCACGAGTACGCCACGCTGGAGCATCTTCTGCTTTCCCTCACCGATGACGAGGACGCCGCCGGCGTTATGCGCGCCTGCGACGTGGATCTCACCGCGCTGAAGAAGAGCCTCGCCAACTATCTCGACGTCGAACTGGCCTCGCTGGTCGTCGACGACGACGAGGACGCCAAGCCGACCGCCGGCTTCCAGCGCGTGATCCAGCGCGCGGTGATCCACGTCCAGTCGTCGGGCCGTGAAGAAGTGACTGGCGCCAATGTGCTGGTCGCCATCTTCTCCGAACGCGAAAGCCACGCCGCCTACTTCCTGCAGGAGCAGGACATGACGCGGTACGACGCGGTGAACTTCATCGCCCACGGCATCGCCAAGAAGGCCGGCGCCTCGGAAGCCAAGAGCGTCAAGGGCGCCAGCGCCGGCTCGAACTCGACCGAGGACGACGGCGAAAAGCCTAACACCAAGACCGGCGGCGAGGCCCTCGAGGCCTATTGCGTCGACCTCAACGAAAAGGCCCGCCAGGGCAAGGTCGACCCGCTGATCGGGCGCGCGAACGAAGTGGAACGCGCGATCCAGATCCTGTGCCGCCGCACCAAGAACAACCCGCTGCTCGTGGGTGATCCCGGCGTCGGCAAGACCGCCATCGCCGAGGGGCTGGCCCGCAAGATCGTCACACACCAGGTCCCCGAGGTCCTGGAGGGCGCCACCATCTACTCGCTCGACATGGGCGCGCTGCTGGCCGGCACCCGCTATCGCGGCGACTTCGAGGAACGCGTCAAGCAGGTGGTCAAGGAGCTCGAGAACCACCCGAACGCGGTGCTGTTCATCGACGAGATCCACACCGTGATCGGCGCCGGCGCGACCAGCGGCGGGGCGATGGATGCGTCCAACCTCCTGAAGCCCGCCCTGGCCTCCGGCTCGCTGCGCTGCATGGGCTCGACCACCTACAAGGAGTTCCGCCAGCACTTCGAGAAGGATCGGGCCCTGGTCCGTCGCTTCCAGAAGATCGACGTGAACGAACCGACGGTGGAAGACACCATCAAGATCCTCAAGGGCCTGAAGACCTACTACGAGGACTTCCACAAGCTGAAGTACACCGCCGAGGCCCTGAAGGTCGCGGTGGAGCTGTCGGCCAAGTACATCACCGACCGCAAGCTGCCCGACAAGGCGATCGACGTGATCGACGAAGCGGGCGCCAGCCAGATGCTGCTGCCGGAAAGCCGCCGCAAGAAGACCATCGGCGTCAAGGAGATCGAGACGGTCGTCGCCAAGATCGCCCGCATCCCGCCGAAGTCGGTCAGCAAGTCGGACACCGAGGCCCTCAAGGAACTCGAATCCGACCTGAAGCGCGCGGTGTTCGGCCAGGAAGAGGCGCTCGGCCAGTTGTCGGCCGCCATGAAGCTGGCCCGCGCGGGTCTGCGCGAACCGAACAAGCCGATCGGCTCGTACCTGTTCAGCGGCCCGACCGGCGTCGGCAAGACCGAAGCCGCCAAGCAGCTGGCCCAGACCCTGGGCATCGAGATGCTGCGCTTCGACATGTCGGAATATATGGAGCGCCATACCGTGAGCCGCCTGATCGGCGCCCCTCCCGGCTATGTCGGCTTCGACCAGGGCGGCCAGCTGACCGACGCGGTCGATCAGCACCCGCACGCCGTCGTCCTGCTCGACGAGATCGAGAAGGCGCACGGGGATGTCTACAACATCCTGCTGCAGGTGATGGACAACGGCACCCTGACCGACAGCAACGGCAAGAAGGTCGACTTCCGCAACGTGGTCCTGATCATGACCACCAATGCGGGGGCCTCGGACGCCCAGCGCAATTCGATCGGCTTCGGCCGCTCGAAGATCGAAGGCGAGGAGGAAGCCGCCCTGAAGCGCCTGTTCACGCCGGAGTTCCGCAACCGCCTGGACGCCGTCGTGGCCTTCAAGCCGCTGACGCCGGAGATCATCCGCCAAGTCGTGCAGAAGTTCGTCATGCAGCTGGAGGCCCAACTGGCCGACCGCAACATAACGATCGAGCTCTCCGACGACGCGGCTGACTGGCTCGCCAAGAACGGCTTCGACGAGCTCTACGGCGCCCGCCCGCTGGCCCGGGTCATCCAGGAGCACATCAAGAAGCCCTTGGCCGACGACATCCTGTTCGGACGCCTGGTCCGCGGCGGCCACGTCAAGGTGCTGCTGGAGAACGGCAAGATCGAGTTCTCGATCGACAGCACGGGCGATCCGAAGGCCCCCAAGGCCGACGAAGCCGAACCGGCGCTGGCCGAATAGGCGCTCGAAACAGACTAGCGAAGGGCTCGGAGCGATCCGGGCCCTTTTCGTTTGAGCGCCCGCGAAAAATGCGGACCAAGCGGGAACAAACTACTAGCGTGTATCCATGACCGCGATCGCCTTCGACACGCTCAACGCTTCAAAACGGCTTCGCGAAGCCGGCATGGACGAGCGCGCGGCCGAGGCGATCGTCGAACTGGTGCGGCAGACCACCATGCTTCCGGACATCAGCGATCTGGCGACCAAGACCGAGCTTCAGGCGACCCGCGCGGAGCTACAGGCGACCAAGGCCGAACTGAAAGCTGATCTCAAGAACGAGACGGCTTCTGTTCGGGCGGATATGGCGCTGATGGAAAGCCGCCTTCGCGCCGATCTCAGCGAGAAGATCCGCCTGCAGGGCTGGGCGATCCTGGGCGGTGTCACGGTGCTGATGACCGTCTCCACCGCCCTGATCAAGCTGGTCCCCTAGCCGCCGCGCAGATGGCGCTCGCCGACCTCGACCAGAAGGTGTTCGGCGCGCGCGGCGTCCAGACCGGTCGGGTCGAAATGCTCCAGCCCGATCTCGGACAGCAGGGGACGATCCAAAACGCCCAAGCGGTGCTGCGCCATGTTCCAGTCACGGAACCGTCGGCGATCCACGCGACCATCGGCGATCGTCACCACGCCGTCGTGGCGCGGGTCCTTGCCGATACGCGCGAAGGTCTCCTCGACGCCGGCGCTCGGACCTTCCAGCCACTGCAGGAACCGCCCCTCGCCGGCCAGCAGGAAGCCCGTGACATCGACCAGCCGGTTGTTCTGGATCGAGGCGTTGACGATCGTGCGCACCACCTCGCCGAAATCGCCGCCGCCGGCATACCGGCTGGCGTAGATCAGGCGGCGCAGACCTCCGCGACCTTGTTCGAGTTCACCCATGCAGCTCCCTCAACCTGCGTCCGCGCCGAATAAGCGCCGAAGAAAGGAACCCTACAACGCCGCGCTGATCTTCGTCGCCAGATCCTTCAGCGCTTCGACATCGGCCATGCCGCCCTCGCCGTGACGGCCCAACGCCACGCCCTCGTAGCGAGGAATGACGTGGAAATGCAGGTGGAAGATCGTCTGGCCGGCGGGCGCGCCATTGAACTGGGTGACGACCACGCCGTCGGGCTTCAGGGCCGCGACCACCGCGCGGGTCAGCTTCTGGGCGGCGGCGGCCAATTCGGACAGGACCTCCGGCTCGACATCCAGCAGGTTGCGGGCCTGGCTGACCTTGGAGATCACCAGGGCATGGCCGCGCGACTGCGGAAAGACGTCCATGAAGGCCAGGACCCGGTCGTCCTCGAACACCTTCACGCTGGGGATCTCGCCCCGGATGATCTTGGCGAAGATGTTGTCCGCGTCGTAGCGTCCGTCGAGGCTCATGACCGTCTCCTTCTGTGAGACCGGTCGTAGCAAACGGGGAGGCGCGCGCAAATGTCGACGAGACGAGGATGGTCCCGCCGCGCCGTTCCGCCCGAGCGGGGCCGCGACCGTCTGTTGGTCGAATTGACCACCTTCTTCCAAGGAGCGCACGCATGAGCCAAGGCCTCACCGAACGCCAGCAGAAGTGGTTCGCCTCGGTCCAGGCCAGCCTGGAGCGCGACACCGGCAAGACTATCGATCAGTGGGTCGAGATCGTCCGCCGCGACTGCAAGGAGACCAAGCCCAAGGCCCGCGTGGATTGGCTGAAGGAACAATACGGCCTGGGCGTCAATCGCTGCGCTCACATCCTGTCGGTCGCCTTCCCCGAGGCCGGCGGCTGGGACGACGCCGACACCCTGCGCGCGGCGCTGTGGACCGACCCGGGCTCGCGCGCGATCCTCGAGGCGATCGAGGCCGCCGTCGCCGACTTCCCCGGCCTGGTCACGGGCCAGCGCAAGGCCTTCACTGCCTTCTCCAACAAGGTGCAGTTCGCCTCGGCCAAGCCCGTGAAGGGCGGCGGCGTTTCTCTGGGCCTGGCCCTGACGCCCGACGCCTCGCCACGCCTGTCCGAACCGAAGAACGAAAGCTGGTCCGAACGCCTGAAGGCCAAACTCGCCCTCGCCTCACCCGCCGACGTGGACGACGAGGTCAAGGCGCTGCTGAAGGCGGCCTGGGAACGGTCGTAACGCCGAAATCCGGGAGCGCGTCTGTGGTGGGTGGAAAGGTGATCCAAGCCACAATAGATTGGTTGCGTCACGGCGTCGGCGTGTTGGTGGGTGGCACGGTCTTCGATCGGGGCCAGATTGGTTCAATTCCAATGCGGCCTTTACACCTTTAGCCAGCGCCCCGATCCCCCACCTGCACAGCCTGCAATGGCAAAGCCCCCGCCGCCGCAAACACCCTGGAATTTGCTCGGCCTGGCCCAGAAGGTGGTTTCGAGCGCAAACGGCGTGATGATCAGTTGGACGTCCGAATCGGTGCCGATCAGGGACTCAGGCGGCACATTCATTTCGCCGCGGCCGGCCCACCCTCCGACCAAACCCGAACAAGCGCCCGCTACCCTGGCTTCGAAGGTGAGGTTGAGCCCGGTGTCGAAGAGGCAGCCATAGCTGATCTTCATGTAACCGAAGCCGCCGCCGACATCCGCCGCCAGCGTGAACCCCCATACCTCATCCGACGCCAACGCCTCGGCCGTGTTGCCGCGCACGAGGTCGAGCAGTTCATCCTTCTTCGCCCGGTTTCGCTTCCCCACGAGTTGCGCAAAGTCGATGTCTTTCGGATTCACGTCCGCTCTCCTCTTGGTTGAACGGGGTGCAGTAAAAACGGCGAATGGTAGAGCGCCAAGGGCTCCATCGAAAAATTCCTCGCGCGCGACAGCGGATCCCAGTGGGCCGCCAGCTTCGGAGGATCGCCGGAGCAAACGACGTGACCAAGAAGTCGAGAGTGGCCGTCTTGAATTGCGGCGCGACCTGACGACGCTGGCGGTGGCGACTAGGGAATGGGCGCAACATCCAGATCATCGCCCCTCGGGCTCGCGACTGCACGAATGCTGCTAACGGGGCGGCTCGAAATGTCCGCAACGGGTCGAACATCGCCCCGGCCCCACGCCAACCTTCACCCTAGGAACGCCCGCCCGCCGCCGCCGTTGGTCTTCGTGAAGCAAGGAGACCCCGCGATGTCCAAGGAAGCCGATCTGGCCGAAAAGCTCTGGAAGGCCCTGAAGTCCGACCGCACCGTGATGCTGGGCCTGCCCGACGTCGACGGCGGCCGGGCCCAGCCGATGACCGCCATCATCGAGGGCGATCATTCCGGGCCTATCTGGATCTTCACCTCGGCCGAGACCGATCTCGTCCATTCGCTGAGCGGCGAGGGCCGCGACGCGTTCATCCATTTTGCCGACAAGGGCCACCATCTGTTCGCGGCGGTCGACGGTCGGCTGCGGATCGACACCGACTACGAGACGGTGAACCGCCTCTGGAACCCGTTCATTGCCGCCTGGTTCGACGGCAAGGACGATCCCAAGCTGCGTTTGCTGCGCTTCGAACCGGCCGACGCCCAGATCTGGCTGAACGAGAACAGCCTGTTCGCCGGCGTGCGCATGATGCTGGGGGGCGACCCGAAGCGGGACTACAAGGACAAGGTCGGGGAAGTGCGGCTGCACTAGCCGGCTATCGTTCCTCCCGGAACGGCGAATATTCCTCGGCCAGCATCGCCATGTCGCTCTCCACCGACTCGCGCTCGCGCTCGAGATAGCGGGCGACCGGCTCGCGCAGGGCGGGGTCGGCGATCCAGTGCGCCGAATAGACGGCGCTGGGCAGATAGCCGCGGGCGATCTTGTGCTGGCCCTGGGCGCCGGCCTCCACGCGCGGCAGGCCCAACCGGATCGCGTGCTCGATAGCCTGGTAGTAGCAAAGCTCGAAATGCAGGAACGGCACGTCCTCGGTGCAGCCCCAGTGACGGCCGTAGAGACAGTCGCGACCCAAGAGGTTCAACGCGCCGGCGATCCAGGGCCCGCCCGGCCGCCGAGCCAGGATCAGCAGCACCTTGTCGGCCATGCGCTCGTTCAGCAGCGCGAAGAAGCGCCGGTTCAGATAGGGCCGCCCCCACTTGCGGCTGCCTGTGTCCATGTAGAAGGCGAAGAAGGCGTCCCAGTGCGCCTCGGTCAGCGCCTCGCCGGTCAGAGCGACGATCTCCAGACCGGCCTGGGCGTCGCGGCGCTCGCGGCGGATGGTCTTGCGGCGATTGGCCGACAGCGCCGCCAGGAAGTCGTCGAAGGCCGCGTAGCCGGCGTTTTCCCAATGATACTGTTGATCCTGCCGCAGCAGCATTCCGCGCTCGCCCATCCAGCGCCACTCGTCCGCCACCGGGAAGGTCACGTGCAGCGACGAGGCCTCCATCCGCTCGCACAGGGTCAGGGCGCCGCCGAGCAGCGCCGAGCGGCCGTCGTCGACATCCACGTCGGGCCTCAGGATCAGCCGCGAGCCGGTCACCGGCGAGAACGGCGAGGAGCACTGGAGCTTGGGATAATAGCGCCCGCCCGCCCGCTCGTAGGCGTCGGCCCAGGCGTGGTCGAAGACGTATTCACCCTGGCTGTGAGACTTCAGATAGAGCGGCATGACCCCGGCCACCGCCCCGGCCTCGTCCAGCACCGACAGATGCTGCGGCGCCCAGCCGGTGCGCGGCCCGACGCAGCCGCTCTCTTCCAAGATCGATAGAAAATCGTAGCTGACGAACGGATCGCCCGTGTGGACGGCGCAGGCGTCCCAGGCGTCCTGGCCGATCTCGGCGATGGCGCGATGGACCCGCACCGCCGACTGGACCCCCACCGGGTCTGGCGTCACGCCGTGAAGCCCTCGAAGATCAGATTGTCGCAATGGTCGCGCACGCCTTCCCACTGGTCGGGCGAGCGGACCGTCCAGGCGACGATCGGCATGCCCTTGGCGCGATATAGGTCGGCGCGCGGGCTGGGCAACATGTCCAGGCCCAGGGCCAGGAAATCGGGCCGCGCGATCTCGACCTGCTCCAGCGCGGCTAACGACTTGCGCATCTCCGGAGCGAGCTTGCGGGCGCTGTCGTCGTTCCAGCTGTAGCTGTCTAGCCCGCGCAGGATCTGCGGATGGTGATCCGCGAACCAGGCGTGGGAATACGGATTGAAGCCGATCACGGCGGTCGGGCCGTTGTGGTCGACCAGCACGTCGGTAACCCGTTTTTCCAGCGGGCCGACATCGCCGAACGGCGTCTTCAGCTCGATGAACACCATGGCGCGATGACCGATCATGGTCAGGGTGTCGGCCAGGGTCGGAATGGTCTCGTCGGTGCCCTTCAGGGCCATGGCCCCAAGCTCGGCGGCGGTATGGTCGCGCAGGCGCCCCTCCTGCCCCGTCATTCGCTCCAGGCGCTCGTCGTGGAAGACCACGGCCTCGCCGTCGGCGGTCAGCTGGACGTCCAGCTCGATGCCGTAGCCGCCGGCGCAGGCGGCCTGGAAGGCGGCCAGGGAATTCTCCGGCGCGCCGTCGGGGCTCCAGAGGCCCCTATGGGCCACCGGCGGGTCGAACAGGCGCTCCCACGCCTCGCCGAAGACATCGGTCGAGGGGCGTTCGCGCGAGCGCATCAGGCGATCTCCACCACCGCGTCGACCTCGACCGCGAAGCCGAGGGGCAGCTTGTAGACGCCGACCGCCGAGCGGGCGTGGCGGCCCTTGTCGCCCAGAGCTTCGACCATCAGGTCCGAGCAGCCGTTGATGACCTTGGGGATGTCAATGAAGTCCGGACCGGCCTGGACGAAACCGCCCAGCTTGACCACGCGGACCACCCGATCGAGGTCGCCGTCGCAGGCGGCCTTCATTTGGGCCAGCAGGTTGATCCCGCAGATGCGCGCGGCCTTCTGGGCGGTCTCCAGGTCGACGTCGACCCCGACCGTGCCCTTGACGCCGCCATTGGCGTCCAGCGAGATCTGGCCGGAGATGTGCACGAGGTTTCCGGAGCGGACGAAGGTCACGTAGTTGGCCACCGGCGCCACCGGCTGCGGCAGCTCGACGCCCATCGCCCTCAGGCGTTCCTCGACCTTCGACATGCACGCGCTCCAACCGAATTTCAGTGGGGGCATGCTTAACGCGGCTACTCGAACCGCAAAAGAAAAAAGGCCCGGACCTTTCGGTCCGGACCCTTCAAGGCTGGGCTTGCGTGAGAGCGCCCTGGGGACGCCCTCGACCCGAAGCGGCTCTTAGCGAGCGGCTTGGAACTTCTCGACGGCGGCGCTGACGCGTTCGTTCAGCGGCTTCACCGAGTCCTTGATCGAGGCCGAGACGATCTCCGAGGCCTTGCTGACCTGGGCGATGTAGGCTTCGAGGGCCGACTTGGCCCAGGCGGTTTGCAGCTCGACGGCTTCCTGGACGCTCTTGGCGCTGGCCAGCGACTTGGCGGCGGCGACCTGGTCCTCGGCGGCCTTCTTCGAGTAGGCGAAGGTCTGGGCGCCCAGGGCTTCGGCGCCCTTGGTGGCGGCGGTCACCGAAGCGACGACGGCTTCCAGGTTCTTCTTCGAGTGGGTGTTGGCTTCGGCCAGAGCGGCCAGCGACTTCTCCACGCCGTCCTTGAACGCTTGGTTCGAGGCGGTGGTGTACTGCTCGACGGTGGTCTTGATGGTTTCGGCGGCGGCCATGGGAAGTCTCCTGGGGAGGGGTCGGAGGGCGGGGCTTATGGATCGGCTGCAACCGACCATTGCGCTTGGAACAACGTGGGTTTGCCATGTTGCAGTGCAGCAGTCAACAAATTTGTGCAGCGCACCATGACGCAGGGGCAGCCGGCTCAAGCTGCAGCATTGGAACCACGCGCACGATTTTTTCGCGCCTGCGGCAAGATCGCTCACCAGTTGTTTACTTTAGCGAAAGGCGGCTTCCATCATGTTACGGTTACCCGTGTGGCGGTGCGAAACCGCTCCCAGTTCAAGACGGACGCTGCTCGATGTTCGCCAAGCTTACCTCCGCCCGTTCCCTGCTGGCCGCCGCTGGCCTGGCGCTGTCGTGCTTGTTTGGCGCCGCCGCGCCGACCGCGGCCTCGGCGGCCATACCGTATCTGCAGCTGAACGCTTCCGAGCCGAAGTACGCGGCCATCGTGATCGACGCCAATTCGGGTGAAGTCCTTTACGACAAAAGGGCCGACAGCCCTCGCTACCCCGCCTCGGTGACCAAGGTCATGACGCTGTACCTCACCTTCGAGGCGCTGAGCGAGGGCCGCCTGAAGCTGACCGACCGCGTCGTCATGTCGCCCCGCGCCGCCGCCCAGGCCCCGACCAAGATCGGCCTCGCGCCCGGCGACAGCCTGAGCGTCGACGAAGCCATCAAGGCCATGACCGTGAAGTCGGCCAACGACGTCGCCGTGGCCATGGCCGAGCGACTCGCCGGCAGTGAGTCGCGCTTCGCCGCCCTGATGACCCTGCGCGGTCAGGAACTGGGCATGCGCAACAGCCGCTTCGTGAACGCCTCGGGCCTGCCCGACAGCCGCCAGATCTCGTCGGCCCGCGACCTGGCCATCCTGTCGCGCGCCACCATGCGCGACTTCCCGCAATACTACAGCTACTTCTCGGTGAAGGGCTTCTACTTCCGGGGCAACTACATCAAGGGCCACAACCGCCTGCTGGACAGCATGGACGGCTTCGACGGCCTGAAGACGGGCTACACCACCGCCTCGGGCTTCAACCTCGCCGGCTCGGCCGTGCGCGACGGTCGCCGCCTGATCGCCGTGGTCCTGGGCGGCCCTTCGACCGCCTGGCGCGACAACAACATGGAAGACCTGCTGCTGACTGGCTTCGACGTCATGAAGCGCCGGTCGCGCGGCGAGCGCACCACCATCGCCGCCAATATCTACGAAGACGAGCCCTCGGGCCCCGTCGAACGCCCCTCGGTCGAGCAAGGCGACGGCGACCAGGCCGGCCTGCGGATCGTGCTGACCGAGAACCCCCGCACGCCGGCCCCGGTGAAGGTCTCCCCCACCCTGCGCGGCGCGCAGGAAGCCGCCAAGTCCGCCCAGAAGGCGACGAAGAAGCCGAAGGGCGAATGGGGCGTTCAGGTCGGCGCGTTCAAGTCCAAGTCGCTGGCCAACGATCAGCTGAAGCTGGTGCGCGGTCGCTTCGCCAAGGCGGTCGCCGACGCGGAAGCCGCGGTCGAAGGCGCCGGCGGCACGTTCCGCGCCCAGTTCCAGGGCCTGACCTCGGAAGCCGCCCGCGACGCCTGCTCGGCCCTGAAGGCCAAGCGCATGCCGTGCATGGTGCTGTCGCCGCGGTAAGCGGCTTGCCAAAAACTGTCATCCCGGACAAGCGCGTAGCGCGCCGATCCGGGACCGCCGGAAGCTCTGAGCTTGTGGCGGTCCCGGTTCTCCGCTGCGCTACGGCCGGGATGACAGGCTCTATTGCCCCGCCATCACCTTCGCGATCAACCGCGCGATCCGTCCCACGCCCTCTTCGATCTGCGCATCCGTCGGCAGCGAGTAGCTGAGGCGGATGGCGTTGGCCTTCGAGACCTCGGCGAAGAACGGCGCGCCCGGAACGAAGGCCACGCGCTCCTCCTCGATCGCCCGCGCCAGCAGCGCAGCGCCGTCTATGCCTTCCGGGAGGTCGATCCAGACGAACATGCCGCCTTCCGGATGCGACCACGTCACGCCCTCGGGCATGGAGCGCTCCAGGGCCGCCAGCATCACCCGCGCCTTGCCGCCATAGGCGCCGCGCAGGCGGTGCAGGTGCTGGTCGTAGCCTTCCGAGACGGCGCGGTGGGCGACCATCTGGTTGATCGTCGAGACGTGCAGATCGGCGCCCTGCTTGAGCAGGACCAGCTTCTCGATCACCGCCTTGGGCCCGCAGACCCAGCCGATGCGCAGAGCGGGCGACAAGGTCTTGGACAGGGTGCCGAGGAACAGGGTCCGCGCATTGTCGACGCCGCCCGAGCGGGCGATGTCCAGCGACAGCAAGGTCGGGGTCGGATCGCCGGCGAAGCGCAATTCGCGATAGGCCGCGTCCTCGACCAGGGTCATGTCCAGGCGGTCGGCCAGGGCCAACAACGCCTCGCGCTCCTCGCCCGTCAGGCTGACGCCGGTCGGGTTGGCGAAGTCAGGGACGAAATAGCCCAGAGGGCGCGGCGCCCGGCCGGCCATCAGGGCCACCTCGTCGACGCCCTCGCTCAGGGCGGTCTCCGGCAGGTCGAGATAGTCCGGCTCGTAGCCGTTGAAGGCCTGCAGCGCGCCCAGATAGGTGGGACGGGCCACCATCACCGTGTCGCCCTTGCTGAGGAACAGCTTGCCGATCAGGTCCAGCGCCTGCTGCGAGCCGGCGGTCAGCATGATGTTGTGCGGCTCGCACGGCATGCCGTCACGGGTCATGCGCTCGGCGATCCACTGGCGCAGCGGCAGATAGCCTTCGCTGACCGAATACTGCAGCGCCTGACGCGACAGCACCGGGTCGGCCAGGATGGCGTCATAGCCTGCCTGGATCTGCTCGGCCGGGAACAGGCCGGGATCGGGAATGCCGCCGGCGAACGACAGGATGTCGGGCTGGTCCAACAGCTTGAGGAGTTCGCGGATCTCGCTGGCGCGGACGCGGGCCATGCGATCGCTGAAACGCGCGGCCCAATTCTGGGCGCGGTCGGTGTCTTGGGTGGTCATGAGATGATCGAAGTCCGAAACTGAAATGACGTCGTGGGCCATGCGCGACGGCCCGCCTGAACCGGGTTCAGGGCGTCATACCGAGCAGGTTTGGCCCGACGAGCGGCGGCGCCAGAAGCGTTCGCGATTGATCATGCCCCAGTCCTAGCTCAGCTACGCTTCCTGATCAAACGATCCCGCGCCGCGTTGAGCTGGGCCGCCAGGCCCTCGGTGCCGCCCTTGTCGGGATGGGCCATCTGGATCAGCCGAGTATAGGCCGCCTTGACCTCGGCCAGGCTCGCCTCGGGACTGACGCCGAGGATGGCGCGGGCTTCGGCCAGGCTGAGCTCGGACTTGGGCGGATGGACCAGCTCGCGGCGGATGATCGGACGACGGCGGGCCTCGGTGACGCTCCACAGTCCGATGACGCCCAGGACGATGCCGGTGCCCCACGAGCCCCGGATCGTGGCGTAGGCGGCCCCGGCGAAGGCGGCGATCGAGGCCGCGCCCGCGCCGACCCGCCAGCCGTCGCCGTTCAGGAACGACCGGCCCTTCGGCCAGAGCAGGAACACCAGAATGGCCGCGCCCAGCAGCAGATAGAGCATCGCAACTCCAGACAAAGAACGAGCGGCAAGGTCACCCCGGCCGCCCGCCTCGTCACGAACTTAGACGAGCGTCTACTGCGCCGCCAGCAGGGTCTCGCCCGAGAAGCCGGCCAGGCCCAGGCTGTGCATCAGGGCGCGCAGCTCCTGGCGCGCGGCCAGATGCTGCAGCGACACCGGCACCGGCCGCACCTGCGGCGACAGGTCGGCGATGGTCAGGCCGAACGGGAAGAGCTCGCGATAGATGACGCGGTCGCGCAGGCCAGGGCCGATGCGGAAGCCGACGCGCTTGGCCAGCGCCGTCAGGCGGTCCTCCAGGCGCTTGCGGTTGCGGGCCTCGGTCGTGGCCAGGCGGTTGCGCAGCACCACCCAGTCCATCGCCTGGCGCTGGCCCGACAGGGCGCGCTGCTTGCGGCCTTCCCAGACGGTCAGCGAATAGAGGCTGGGCTTGGTCAGCTCCAGGCTCACCGGGTCGACGGTGCCCAGCATGTCGAAGTCGACGAAGCTGTCGTTCATCGGCGTCACCACCAGGTCCGCGCGGCCGTGGGCCAGGCGAGTGATGGCGCTGTCGCCGCCGGGGGTGTCGATCAGCACGAAGTCGCACTCGGCCAGGCCTTTAGCAAAAGCGGCCTCGAACGCGGCGACCTGTTCGTCTTCCGATTTCTCGGCCAGGACGAGGTCGTTGTCGCTGAGGCTCAGCGACAGCGGCTCGGGCAGCTCCAGCTTCTTGCTGGCCAGCCAGGCCCGGCGGTTCTCGAAGAACCGGCCCGACGTGCGCTGGCGCAGATCGAGATCCAGGACCGCGACCTTGGCGCCGCCGTACAGCAGCGCGGTGACCAGGTGGACGGCGATGGTGGACTTGCCCGCCCCACCCTTCTCGTTGCCGACGACGATGACGCGCGTTTCGGCCATGTGATCGATCCTTGATGCATCGCGACTCGCGCGACCTTGGACTGAAGGTTAACACGATGTTACTCGCGCCCCAGGGGGTCAACTGGTTCAATCCACAGGCCTAATTGTCGCAGCCTCGTGGTAGGGGAAGCTTGACCGGCTCAACCCAGCTTCCGTTGCGTCGCGGTGGACCTTCGCGCGTGCGAAGGCCATAAGCGCGCCCTGTCCGCTTGGAGGCCACCAGATGACCAGCCCGACCATCGTCCGCACCGTCGCCGACATGCGCGAACACGTGCGCGCCTGGAAGGCCGCCGGCCAGCGCGTGGCCCTGGTTCCGACCATGGGCGCCCTGCACGAGGGCCACCTGTCGTTGATCCGCCTGGCCCAGCGGAAGGCCGACCGCGTGATCGCCACCGTCTTCGTCAATCCCAAGCAGTTCGCGCCGCACGAGGACTTCGACGCCTATCCGCGCGGCGAGGCGCTCGACGCCGAGAAGCTGGGATCGGTCGGCTGCGACCTGATGTTCGCCCCGAACGGCGCCGAGATGTACGCGCCAGGCTTTTCGACCGCGGTGTCGGTGTCGGGCGTCTCGGAGCCCCTCGAGGGCGCGGCCAGGCCGCAGTTCTTCGGCGGCGTGGCGACCGTGGTGGCCAAGCTCTTCATCCAGTCGCAAGCCGATGTCGCCGTGTTTGGCGAGAAGGACTATCAGCAGCTGCAGGTGGTCAAGCGCATGGCCCGCGACCTCGATATCCCGATCGAGATCGTCGGTGCGCCGACCGCGCGGGCCGAAGACGGCTTGGCCCTCTCCTCGCGCAACGCCTATCTGTCGGCCGACGAGCGCGCGGCCGCCGTCGCCCTGCCGACGGCCATGAAGGCGGCGGCCGCGGCCGTGGCGGCGGGCGGACGCGTGGACGAGGCTGAGGAAAAGGCGACGGCCGCTCTAAAGGCGGCCGGCTTTAGCCCGGTGGACTATGTCGAGGTGCGCGAGGCCAGCGACCTGTCGCGCCTGGGTCCCGGCCCGATCGGCGACGCCGAGGCCCGGATCCTGATCGCCGCGTGGCTTGGCAAGACGCGGCTAATCGATAACATGTCGGTCGGCTAGAGCCTGTCCGTTTCTGATGGAAACATCAGAAACGGATAAACAGGCTCTATCTCAAACGTTTGGAGCGTGGCGGACGCCGAAACCGCTCACACTTTCGGCTGCCACGCTTTAGCCTATGGGCTTGAGGGCGATCAAAAGTCCCACGATCATGCCCACGAACAGCATGCCCACACCTAGGGCGGCGTAACCGGCCTTCATCGTCATCCCTCCGCTATCCCTGCGACAAGATGACACTCGTTCTGGTTGCTACTTAGCTAACAACTCGCTCGAAAGTCACCAAACCGCGCTCGAAAATCACCAGGCGCCGATTTCGCGCAGTTGCCTCGCGAGGTCCGGCGGCAGGTCGGCGGCCTCGGCCTCGGTCAGGTCTGGCGGCGCGTCGGCGGGTGTCAGGTAGCGCCAGCCCTGGAAGGCCCGGCGCGGCTGCGGCGCGACCCGGATGATCGGTGGATCCACCGTCACCTCGCAGCGCGAGGCCGGACCCGAACCGACCGTGTCGATGGCCAGGATCTTCTGGCGGCACAGGACCTGGCCCTTGATCACCCGATACAGCGAGCCGCCGTCCAGGACCTCGTCGATCCGCTTGGGCGTCATGCGCGTATGCATGATCCACGGGCGGTCCGCTTCCTTGTGCCAGGCCAGGAGATCGTCGATCGTGTCGCAGCCGACGACCAGCTTGATGATGTGCAACGCCATGGGGGCTAGATAGCGCGCTGGGGCCCCAAGGCAACATGCCTGCTCGCCCCGAAGGGGAATGTCGTCGACGGTCCGCATGACAGCGTTATCGATTGGCGGTCGCGTTCTTGTGGGGGCGTGATCCGGACCTTTAGGGGGCCCGACACCGCCGTTACGGACGCCTTGTGGGGGGCCGTCCGCAGCGGCGGTTCTGTTTTGGGCCGACTTTCTCGCCCGCCATGACCTCCCAGATCATTTCTCTGCGCCGCGCCGCCTGCTCTAACCGCCAAGCTGAGCAGCGGAGTGAACACATGCCTATCGGACGCCGTGATTTCCTGAAGATGAGCGGCGGCGCCGTCGCCGCGACCGTCACGCCCAGCGCACTGGCCGCCGCCCCCGCCAAGCCGCGCCGGATCATCGACGTGCACATGCACGCCTATCCCGCCACGACCGTCTTCGCCGACCCCATCGTCAATCCGATCACGGGGGCCAAGAGCCCGATCCGTAACGGCGCCGAGCACATGGAAGCCTGTATCGCCGAGATGAAGCGGTGGAACGTGGTCAAGGGGATCGTCAGCGGCGGCGACGGCGATCGCCTGAAGGCGGCGACCGACTGGCATGACCGCGATCCGGCGCGCTTCGTCGCCGGAGCCGGCGTCCGGGGCTCCGACGATACGCCGCTGCCGCCGCTCGAGACGCTGCGCAAGGCGTTCGCCGACGGCAGCATCAAGGTGCTGGGCGAGGTGACCTCGCAATATGCCGGCCTGCCGCTGGGCGACCCGAAATACGATCCCTACCTGTCGCTGGCCGAGGAGTTCGACATTCCGGTGGCGCTGCACACCGGATCGATGCCGGGCGGGACCACCTTCGATCCCTGCTGCCGCACGGCGCGGGCGCGTCTCGGCAATCCAGAATATGTCGAGGAGGCGCTGAATAAGCATCCCAAGCTGCGCCTGAACCTGATGCACGGCGGCTGGCCGTATCTGGGCCAGACGATCGCCATCCTGATGCTGTACCCGAACGTCAACATCGACACCGGGGCCCTGGCCTGGCTACTGCCGCGTCCGGCCTTCCACGATATCCTGCGCCAGTTGGTCGACGCCGGCTTCAGCAAGCGGATCATGTTCGGCTCGGACCACATGTTCTGGCCCGATGGCATCGGCCTGGCCGTCCAGGGCGTCGAAAGCGCCGCGTTCCTGACCGAGCAGCAGAAGCAGGACATCTTCCACGACAACGCGGTGCGGTTCTACAAGCTGGCGGAGGCCTAGGGGGGCGGAAGGCGCCCCGCTACGCCGCGACCTTGGCTTCCAGCTTCACCAGCACCACGCCCTCGCTGACCTGGCCGCCCGCCGTGGCCGTGAGTTCGGCGACCACGCCGTCGAACGGCGCGGCCAGGGCGTGCTCCATCTTCATGGCTTCCAGGGTCAGCAGGGTCTGGCCCTTGGTCACCGTCTGG
The DNA here is from genome assembly GCF_040545685.1 of Caulobacter sp. 1776. Lineage (NCBI taxonomy): Bacteria > Pseudomonadati > Pseudomonadota > Alphaproteobacteria > Caulobacterales > Caulobacteraceae > Caulobacter > Caulobacter sp. 1776. Next base: position 335,342 of record NZ_JBEPMI010000005.1, on the reverse strand, counting down.
CCCGCTTCCACGGCGACCGAGACGATCTTGCCCGGCATGGGCGACAGGATCGCGCCGTCCGAGGCCGCCCCCTCGCCCGTCCCGCCGACCTTGGCCGTGAAGTCGAACTCGCGGACGTCACCGCCCTCGAAGGCATGGAACGGTCCCTTGCCGTAGATGCCGGGCAACACCTCGACATCGTCCAGGGCCCGGCCGTCCTCGACCGTGATGTCCCACGACCAGTCGTCGCCCCCAAGTCCAAGAGGCGCGCCCTCGACCAACGCCACGCGCAGCGGGGTCCGCCGGCCATCGACGTTGAACGGCAGGTCCATGGCCGCCCGCGGGGCGTTCATGCGAAAGCCCAGCAGGCGCGACGGCGCGCTAGCCCAAGGATCGGCGCGCGCCGTGTCGGCCTCGACGAAGCTCTCCAGCCGCTGGCCGATCGCGGCCAAGGTCGGGGCGTCGCTGAAGGTGCGCTCGACCAGTTCGTCCAGCCGCGCCTCGATGAAGCCGGTGTCGACCGCCCCGTCGACGAAGTCCGGATGGCTGGCGCACTTGGCCAGGAAGGCGGCGTTGGTCTTGACCGGCCAGACCTCGACAAGGCCGCAGGCCTCGGCCAGACGGGCGGCGGCGTCTTCGCGGTCGACACCGTGGGCGATCAGCTTGGCGATCATCGGGTCGTAGTAGGGCGTCACCTCCCCGCCCTCCTCGACCGCGCTGTCGACACGGACGTCGCCCTCGGGCAGGCGGAAGTGCGTCAGCTTGCCGGTCGACGGCAGGAAGCCGGTGGCCGGGTTCTCGGCGTAGAGGCGGGCCTCCATGGCCCAGCCGTCCAGCGTGATCTCGTCCTGCTCCAGCGGCAGCGGCTCGCCGGACGCCACCAACAGCTGCCACTCGACCAGATCCTGGCCGGTGACCATCTCGGTGACCGGGTGCTCGACCTGCAGGCGGGTGTTCATCTCCATGAACCAGATGCGGTCGGCGCGCAGGCCCTCGCTGGCGTCGGCGATGAATTCAACCGTGCCGGCCCCGACATAGCCGACGGCCTGGGCGGCCTTGACCGCCGCGGCGCAGACAGCGGCGCGGGTGGCCTCGTCCATGCCGGGGGCCGGCGCCTCCTCGATGACCTTCTGGTGGCGGCGCTGCAGCGAGCAATCGCGCTCGAACAGGTGGACGACGTTGCCGTGCTGGTCACCGAACACCTGCACCTCGATATGGCGCGGACGGGTGACGTACTTCTCCAGCAGCACCCGGTCGTCGCCGAAGCTGGCGGCGGCCTCGCGGCGGCACGAGCCCAGGGCGGCTTCGAAATCCTCGGCCCGCTCGACCTTGCGCATGCCCTTGCCGCCGCCGCCGGCCACGGCCTTGATCAGCACCGGATAGCCGATCTTGCCCGCCTCGGCGCTCAGGCGCTCCGCCGACTGGTCCTCGCCCAGATAGCCAGGCGTGGTCGGCACGCCGGCCTTGATCATCACGGCCTTGGCGGCGTCCTTCAGGCCCATGGCGCGGATGGCCGAGGGCGGCGGGCCGATCCAGGTCAGCCCCGCGTCGATCACGCTCTGGGCGAAGTCGGCGTTCTCGGACAGGAAGCCGTAGCCGGGATGGATGGCCTCGGCGCCCATCTGCCTGGCGGCCGCCAGGATCTTCTTCGGATCCAGATAGCTCTCCTTGGCCGGCGCCGGCCCGATCAGGATCGCCGCGTCCGCCTCCATCACGAACGGGGCGTTGGCGTCCGCCTCGGAATAGACGGCGATCGTCCGCACGCCCAGCTCACGGGCGGTGCGGATGATGCGACGGGCGATCTCGCCGCGATTGGCGATCAGGACGGAGGAGAGCAAGGCGGAGACCTACATCTGGGAAAGGGAGAAGAGCATCAGCGCGGTGAGCAGCACGCCGAACGACGTCACGCTGATCGTCCAGACGACGAACGTCTTGAGCAGGGCCCCGAAGATGCTGGAGCCGTAGCCCCCGCGCAGGGTCTGGAAGAGGTTGATCGGCGTCCACAGCGACACGATGCCGAACGCGGTCGGCCAGGCGGACATCGGCAGCACCATGCCGATCGCGTTCACCAGGAACGAGAACGATAGCAGGTTGGTGGCCACCAGCAGGTGGTCGTAGATGAAGTACTGGCGCTTGTTCACATAGACCAGCGCCAAGCTCAGGCCGATGATCGGCAGCAGCAGCACCGCCAAGCGGTGGGCCCAGCCGAACATCACGACCATGTAGTAGTCGGGGTTCTCGACAGCCTTGGCCAAGCCTTCCTTGAACCACCCGCCGACGTGCTTGCCGCCATGATCCTGGGGCGCGACGACGTGGACGTTGTTGGTGGTGGTTTCCCCCGTGGCGTCGTCGGTGGTCATGTGGACCATGTCCGCGCCGTCCTTGAAGTCGATGCCGCGGATCTGTTCGGCGGCCTTGTCGTTCTTGCCCTTGATCCTGGCCAGAGCTTCGGCGGCGGCGTTGGGGTTCTTTTCCAGGGCGTCCGCCTCGGCGATCGTCTCGGCGTAGCGCTCCTGGGTCTTCCTCACCTTCTTGTCGTAGCGCGCCGTGATCTTGGCCTTGTCGGCGCCCTCTTCCTTGAGGTCCTCGTCACGAGTCTCGACGGCGTCCTTCAGGCGTTCGTCGCGATTTTCGACGGCCTCCTTGCGCATCTCGTCGGCCTTGGCCTTGCGGCCCTGCGGCGTCGCGAGCTGGGCCGCCTCCTTCTCTTCCTTCTGCTCCTGCAGGTGCTTGATGCTGTGGATCGCGTGCTCGGCCGCGAAGATGAACAGCAGCAGCGCCACCAGGAAGGTGCGGAACGGCGGCACGTGCCGCACGATCCGGCCTTCCATGTAGTCCTTGGCCAGCTTGCCGGGCCTGAAGAACAGCAGCGGCAGGGTGTTGGCCAGGCGACCATCGAGGTGGAACATCCCCTCGATGGCTTCCCAGATCAGGTGCAGGATCGATCGGTGATGGGTGTCGGCGTTTTGGCCGCACGAATAGCAGTACCAGCCTTCCAAAGGCGTCCCGCAGTTCTTGCAGGGCTCGCCCTGATGGGTGAAGGGCTTCTTCCGCGGACGAATGAAACTCGCCGCCGAGTCCGCCGCCCCTGCTTCCAGATCCGCAGCCGTCATCACGCCCCCTGAAAACGATCCTGAAGTTGAGTCTTATTCAGCCCAGGACGGTTTACGACGGCCGAGGAAAGCGCGCACGCCTTCTTGTCCCTCTTCCGACACACGGCGACGGGCGATACGTCTGGCGCTCTCCTCGATCAGGCCCTTGTCGAGTTTCTGACCAACGAAGTCGTTGACCAGGGCCTTGGCGTCGCCGATGGCGCCGGGCGCGCACGGCGCCATTTCCTCGATCAGGGCGTCGCGGGCGACTTCCAGGCTGGCGACATCCTCGAACACCTCGTCGACTAGGCCGTAGCCCCAAGCGTCGTCGGCGTCGAACACCCGGCCGGTGGCGAACAGCAGCTTGGCGGTGCGCGGGCCGAGGGCCTGGATGACGTACGGGCTGATGGTCGCCGGGGTCAGGCCAAGTTTCACTTCCGAGAACGAGAACTTGGCGTCGACCAGCGCGATGGCGTGGTCGCAGGCGGCCACCAGACCCGCGCCGCCGCCGAAAGCCGGGCCTTCGACCAGCGCGACGGTCAAGGCCGGAATGTCGTGCAGGGCCTTGAGCATATGCGCCAGGTCGAGAGCGTCCTGGCGGTTGTCGTCCTCGTCCCACTCGACGGCCGCGCCCATCCATTCCAGGTCGGCGCCGGCGCTGAACGCGCCACCCACGCCGCGCAGGAACACGACCCGCACGCCTTCGGCCCCGTGCAGGGTTTCGAAGGCCTCGCGCAAGCCGGCGATGGTTTCGGCGTTGAAAGCGTTCTTCTTGTCGGGCCGGTTGATCCACACGGTGACCGCGCCGTCGGGCGTGCTGTCGATGTGGACCAGCGGAGTCATCGCGTCGGTGTCGGTCACCTCGACGATGGGGTCGGCGATCGGGTTGGTCATGGGTGGGTCCTTTTGTGACGCTACATCCGGAAAACGCCGAAGGTCGTCTCCGGGATCGGCGCATTCAGCGAAGCCGAGATGGCCAGACCCAAGACGTCGCGGGTTTGAGCCGGATCAATGATGCCGTCGTCCCACAGCCGCGCCGTCGCGTGGTAGGGATTGCCCTCGTCCTCGTAACGCTGGCGGATCGGCGCCTTGAAGGCCTCGGCCTCCTCGGGCGTCCACTTGGCGGCGTCGCGGTGGACGGTGGCCAGCACGCTGGCGGCCTGCTCGCCGCCCATCACCGAGATACGGCTGTTGGGCCAGGTGAACAGGAAGCGCGGGCTGTAGGCCCGGCCGCACATGCCGTAGTTGCCGGCCCCGAAGCTGCCGCCGATCAGCACCGTGAACTTGGGAACCTCGGCCGAGGCGACGGCCGTGACCAGCTTGGCGCCGTCCTTGGCGATACCGCCGGCCTCGTACTTGCCGCCGACCATGAAGCCCGAGATGTTCTGCAAAAACACCAATGGAATCTTGCGCTTGCAGGCCAGCTCTATGAAGTGCGCGCCCTTGACCGCGCTCTCGCTGAACAGCACCCCGTTATTGGCCAGGATCGCCACGGGCTGGCCCCAGATGCGCGCGAAGCCGCAGACCAGGGTCGCGCCGTACAGCGCCTTGAACTCGTCGAACCGGCTGCCGTCGACGATGCGGGCGATGACCTCGCGCACGTCGTAGGGCGCGCGGACGTCGGTCGGGACGATGCCGTACAGCTCCTCCGGAGCGTAGGCCGGCGGCTCGGCGTCGGCGATGACCAGTTCCTGCGGCTTGGTGGTGTTTAGATTGGCGACGATCGAGCGGACGATCTCCAGCGCGTGCTCGTCGTTCTCGGCCACGTGGTCGACGACACCCGAGCGACGGCCGTGGGTCTCGGCCCCGCCCAGCTCCTCGGCCGAGATGACCTCGCCCGTGGCGGCCTTCACCAGCGGCGGACCGGCCAGGAAGATGGTGCCCTGGTTGCGGACGATGACCGTCTCGTCGCTCATCGCGGGGACATAGGCGCCCCCAGCGGTGCACGAGCCCATGACACAGGCGATCTGGGGGATGCCCGCCGCGCTCATCCGCGCCTGGTTGAAGAAGATGCGGCCGAAGTGGTCGCGGTCGGGGAAGACCTCGGCCTGGTGCGGCAGGTTCGCGCCGCCGCTGTCGACCAGATAGACGCACGGCAGGCGGTTCTGGGCGGCGATCTCCTGAGCCCGCAGATGCTTCTTCACCGTCATCGGGAAATAGGCGCCGCCCTTCACCGTGGCGTCGTTGGCCACGATCATCACCTCGCGGCCGGACACCCGGCCAATGCCGCAGATCATACCCGCGCCCGGCGCCTCGCCGTCGTAGAGGTCGCAGGCGGCCAGCTGGCCGATCTCCAGGAACGGCGAGCCGGGATCCAGCAGGCGCTCGACGCGCTGGCGGGGCAAGAGCTTGCCGCGCGCGGCGTGGCGTTCACGCGAGCTTTCCGGACCGCCCAACGCCGCCGCCGCGACCTTTGCGCGCAGCTCCTCGGCCAGAGCGCGGTTATGGGCCGCGTTGCGGGCGAAAGCGTCGCCGGACGCGTCGATAACGGAGTTCAACTTCGGCATGAACGACGCTTAGCCTTTTCCACCCTGCCCAGGAAGTCGGAGTTTTTTGGACCCCGAACCCAAGGATTCAGAGCCAAAACCGTTCTCTTCCATTTCGGCTTCGTGAGCAACAGTTGCGCCTCAAGCTCGCCTTGTGGTCAAGCCTGCCCGATCAGGTTAGCGTCCGCGCCGTGGAAACGCCCCTGCCCGACGACTCGGCCTTAGCGCGCCTCTTCGCCCGCGAGCGGCGGAACGGAGCGGCCGCCTGGTTTTCCCTGCCCGGCGGCGCCACCCTGTTCGAGCCGGGCGAGGACGCGGACCAGCTCTATTTCCTGAAGACCGGGCGCCTGGGCGCCTTCCGCCGCGAGGAAGGCCAAGAGCCGCAGTTCCTCGGCGTGATCCGCCCCGGCGAACCGGCTGGCGAGATGGCCCTGGTCGGGGGCACGGCCCACTCGGCCAATATGGTGGCCCTGCGCGACAGCGAGGTGCTGTCCCTGCCCCGCGAGGACTTCTTCGAGGCGGCCGAGGGCGATCCGACCGTGATGCTGGAGCTGTCGCGGCTGATGATCCGCCGCGCGCGTCAGGCCCAGACCCACGCGGCGATCGGCGATCCTTCCGTGTTCGGCTTCATCGCCGTCGAGCCTGGCGCGGCGATCCGGCCGATCGTGGAGCGCCTGGCCCGGTGCATGGAAACCCTCGGCTATTCGGTCACCGTCGAAGGCGGCGAGTCCCTGTTGGCCCCGACCGAGTGGTTCAGCAATGTCGAGCGCGAGCACGACTTCGTCCTCTATGTCGCCGAGGCAGACGAGACCGCCTGGAAACACGTCGTCGGCCGTCAGGTGGACCGGTTGTTCCGGGTCGGGCGCGGCGAACGCGCCCCGCCGGCCAGCATCCCGAGCTACGCCTCCGGCCCGCTGCAGGCCCAGCGCCTGGTCGATCTAATACTGCTGCAGTCCGCCAACCTCTCGCGCCCCGTTGGCTCCGAGGCCTGGATGGCGGCCACCCAGGCGGCGCGGCTATTCCATCTGCGCGAGAACGGCCTGGCCGACTTGCAGCGGCTGGCGCGGGTGCTGACCGGTCAATCTGTGGGGCTGGTGCTCTCCGGCGGCGGCGCGCGGGCCTACGCCCATATCGGCGCGATCCAGGCGATGCGCGAGCGCGGCATCCCGATCGACTTCGTCGGCGGCGCCTCGATGGGCGCGATCGTGGCGGCGGGCCTGGCCATGGGGTGGGACGACGGCGAGCTGGAGACCCGCATCCACAAGGCCTTCGTCGATTCCAGCCCGCTGGACGACATCGCCTTTCCGATGATCGCCATGACTCGCGGCGAGAAGGTCAGGGCTCGGTTGGACGAGCATTTCGGCGTGGTCGACATCAGCGACCTGTGGCTGCCGTTCTTCTGCGTCTCGTCGAACCTGACCTCGGGCGCCTATCAGCTGCATCGCACCGGCGATCTGCAAAACGCTTTGCGGGCGACGATCTCCCTGCCGGGCGTGTTGCCCCCGGCCACCGAGAACGGGGCAGTGCTGGTCGACGGGGCAGTGATGAAGAATTTCCCCGCCGACGTGATGCGCTCGTTCCAGCTCGGCCCCATCGTCGGCGTCGATGTCACGCGGGGCCGCAGCATCACGGCCGAGGACATCGTCGCGCCGCCGTCGCTGTGGCGGTGGATCGCCTCGGGCGAATGGCGCAAGGGCCCGCCGATCGTGGCGCTGCTGATGCGCGCGGCGACGGTGACCACCGGCCGCGACCTGGCCGCCGCCCGCGAGGCCACCGACGTTCTGATCACCCCGAAGCTCGAAGGCATCGACATCCGCGACTGGCGCGCCTTCGATCCCGCCGTGAAGGCCGGCTACGTCGCCGCCAGCTTCGCGTTGGAGGGATTGCACGCCTCGGTGACCGAGCTCCGGCGGAGGCCGAGCCTGGCTGAACGACGGGCGGGGCTCACGCCTTCCGCGCGACGATGAACAGCCGCTTGAACGGGAACAGGGTCACGCCGTCTTCGCGGCGCGGATAGTCCTTGGCCAACCTTGCCCGCCAGGCGTCGAGGAACGGCTTTTTCTCATCGTCCGGCAACGCGTCGAGATAGGGCCGCAGAGTCGTGCCCATTGTCCAGTCGACGATCGGATCCTGACCATGCAGGGCGTGCAGGTACGTCGTGGTCCAGATGTCGATCTCGGGACAGGTCGGGGCCAGCCAGGCGTAGTAGTCGCGTGGGTCGTTGGCGTCGCGGACGCCCTCGACGCCGGTGAAGCGCCGAGCCCAGCGGCCGTCGGCGGCGATCTCGGCCAGGGTCGCGCGCCAGCCCAGGCCTTCGACCACCGGCATCTGGATCGCCAGAACGCCGCCAGCCGTCAGGTTCGCGGCCAAGCGTGGAATCAGGGCGGCGTGATTATCGACCCATTGCAGGGCCGCGTTGGTGAAGATCAGGTCGGCCGGCGCATCGGGCGAAAAGCCGCCAATGTCGCCTAGCACCCATTCGACGCGGGCGGGCAGCGCCTTGGCCCGCTCCAGCATCTCGGGGCTGGAATCCAGTCCTCTCACCCGCGCCGTAGGATGCCGCGCCGCCAGCAGCGCCGCCTGTTCGCCCGGTCCGCAGCCCAGATCCCAGATTTCGCGCGGGTCGAGGTCGCGGGGGATGGCCGTCAGCAGATCCAGGGCGGGCCGTTCGCGATAGCGGCGATAGAGGGCGTAGACATCCGGGTCCCAACTGGCCATGCGAACTCCCCCGCGACAATCCGCCTGGATGCAACCTGCGCCTTTGTGAAGAATTCTTCTCATAGGCGAAGATTCATCATACGGTCTGAGTCAGGTCTCCGACAGAGGGACTACTAGGGAAGGATTCACGCGGAATGCCCACGCATATACGTCTTGTCCCGAGCGGCCCTTCGGCGCCGGCTCCGATGATCCGTCGTTTCAATTTCAACCGCCCTCTGGCGATTGGCGCGGCCCTGGTGCTTTGGGCGGCCATCCTGGTTGGCCTACGCCTCCTGGCGGTCTGATCGCCTGCGACCTCGCGTCGCGCACGGTTTCCTCTTTTCAACCGCGCGGTCAGACCCCATGTTCCTCTTGTGTTGTTCAACCAACTGAAAGGAGGTGACCAGTGTCTCATTGTCTCCAACCGCGGTCGCAAGTCGTGACCTGGAGCCTTAAGATCGAGGTCTCCGCCTAGGCGTTGAGCTCCAAAGGTTTCTAAGTCACGCGCTGCGAAAGCGGCCACGACGATGGAGGGCCGTCCCGAGCAATCGGGGCGGCCCTTTTCAATTGATATCAAGCCCCGATCAGTTCGCGGCCGATCAGGAAGCGGCGGATCTCGTTGGTGCCGGCGCCGATGTCGTACAGCTTGGCGTCGCGCAGCAGGCGCTCGACCGGCCATTCCTTGGTGTAGCCCGCGCCGCCCAGGGCCTGGATAGCCTCCAGCGACACCTTCACCGCGTTCTCGCTGGCCATCAGGATCGCGCCGGCCGCGTCGAAGCGGGTGGTCTTGCCCGCGTCGCAGGCTCGCGCCACCGCGTAGACATAGGCTCGGGCCGAGTTCAGGGCCACGTACATGTCGGCGATCTTGCCCTGCATCAGCTGGAACGAGCCGATCGCCTGGCCGAACTGCTTGCGGTCCCGCACATACGGCAGGACGATGTCGAGGCAGGCCTGCATGATGCCCAAGGGACCCGCGCTCAGCACGGCGCGCTCGTAGTCCAGGCCGCTCATCAGCACGCCGACGCCGCCGCCGACCGGGCCCATGATGTTCTCTTCGGGGATCTCGCAGTCCTCGAACACCAGCTCGGCGGTGTCCGATCCGCGCATGCCCATCTTGTCCAGCTTCTTGGAGACGCTGAAGCCCTTCATGCCCTTCTCGACGATGAAGGCGGTGATGCCGCGGCTCCCCTCGCCCGTCTTGGCGTAGACCACCAGGGTGTCTGCGTGCGGGGCGTTGGTGATCCAGAACTTTGTCCCGTTCAGGACGTAGCGGTCGCCGACCTGTTCGGCGCGCAGCTTCATCGAGACGACGTCCGAGCCCGAACCAGCCTCGCTCATCGCCAGCGAGCCGACATGCTCGCCGCTGATCAGCTTGGGCAGGTAGCGCTGCTTCTGGTCCGGCGTGGCCCAGCGGCGGATCTGGTTGACGCAGAGGTTCGAGTGGGCGCCGTAGCTCAGGCCTACCGAGGCCGAGGCGCGCGACACCTCTTCCATGGCGATCACATGCTCGAGATAGCCGAGACCCAAGCCGCCGAACTCCTCCTCGACCGTGATGCCGTGCAGGCCAAGATCGCCCATCGGAACCCACAGCTCGCGCGGGAAGACGTTGGTCTCGTCAATCCGGGCCGCCAGCGGCGCGATCTTGTCGGCGGCGAAGCGCGCGGTGGTTTCACGGATCGCGTCGGCCGTGTCGCCCAGCGCGAAGTCCATCGAGGGTGCGAAATTTGTCGTCATGGCTGCTCCCATAGCACGAACGCCCGCGGATCATCGAGACCCGCGGGCGTTCTTGCTCAGGTTACGCGAGGTAAGGAAACTATTCCTCGTCGGCGACGTCCGGACCAGCCAGGCGGCGCAGCAGCAGATAGGCCGAGACCACGAAACAGATCGCGCCGACCATGCTGGCGCCGTAGCCGAACAGCTTGACCCCGCTGTCCGAACCCGCGGCCACGGTCAGGATCCACAGCACACCGCCGCCAAACAGGGCCAGGCCCAAAATGCCGAGGCTGATCAGCAGGCTGGTGTTGCCGAAACGCGGTTGCTCCGACTCGACCATCGGCACGTCCATGGCGCCGAGGTTCACCTCTTCGCTGGTCGAGAAGCCGCCGAGGTTGAACACCGAAGAGCCGGCGGCCGGCGCGCCGAACAGGGTCGGCTCGCTGGGGGCCGGCTTGGCGATCGGCGCGAAGGCCTCGACCGGCGTGGGCTTTTCGACCTCTTCGACCGGCTGCGGCGTCAAGCGGAACGGCGTGAACTCGACCGGAGCGGCCGGAGACGGTTCGATCGGCTCGACGGGCGTGGTGGTCGGCTCATTCTGGAACAAGACCGGCGCGGGCTCGGTCACGGCTGGCTGCACCGGAGCCGGCGGCTCGGGCAGGCCTAGGTCATCCTGGCGCGCGACCGGCTTGGTGGTCCCGAGGGTGTTCTGGGCGGCCGGCGGGGCGTCGGACAGGATGGCTTCCAGGCGCGCGCTGACCGCGGCGGCCGATTGTTCGGTGGCGGTCGGGCCGTCCTCTTCCGGGACAACCACGCTCAGCGGCAGGCCTTCCTCGCGCTCGGCGACGACCCGGTCGCCTTCGGTGCGGGTGTTGACCGCCATCGGTGTCTGCTTGGGGATCGCGCAGCTGGCGTCGTAGTCCACCTTCGGACGCAGCACCGGGCTGGGCGCGGGCACCCACTCGCCATTGGCGGGCGTCAGGAACAGGGTCTTCTCGGCCGAGCGACGGCGCACCAGGGCGTCGATGACGATCCGCTCGCCCTCGAAGTCGGCCTTGCGCCACATCTCCATCGCGCACGCGGCTTGCAGAAGCGAGCCCTCGTTGATCCGGCGCAGCACGCCCGAGCGGAGGAAGTTGTCGAGGCCGATATTGAAGGCGAAGCAGGCCAGCGCGTCGAACTGGTTCTGGTTCAGCGGCGTATAGGTGTGCTCGTTGACCGAGTGGGCGACCGAGATCAAGTCGTACAGCAACAGGGCCTCGGCGTCCTTTTCCGAGACGGAGGCGCCCTCGCGAGCGGTCAAGGTGTGGCCATAGCCGACCGTCCAGCGCCCGTCGGGGAGCTGCGCGGCCTTCTGACGGTAGCCTTCGAATCTCTTGATGAGATCGACGGCCGCCCGGGTGACCTGATGGCGCGGTTTCATCGCGGAGTTTGACCCAGTTTGAGACAGACGCGGATGCGTTCGCCTGTCCCGGCGCAAGGTCGGCGCCAGTTTCCCTTAAACCCTCAGTGCAGCAGCAGCGCCGCGATCAGCAGCACCGCGAAGAAGCCGGTGAAGTCGGTCAGGAAGGTCACGAAGATCGATGACGACACCGCCGGGTCGCGTCCCATCTTCTCCAGGGCCAGCGGCGCTAGGATACCGCCCAGGGCGGCGGTGAAGATGTTGGCGATCAGCGCCGCGCCGACGATGATCGCCAGCTTGCCGTGGTGGTCCTTGGCTCCGAAGAACAGATAGGTCGCCGTGCCCATAACCAGAGCCAGGCACAGGCCGTTGACCAGGCCGACCAGAAGCTCGCGCAGGACGATCCGGCGGGCGTTGGCCGTGGTCAGCTCCTTGCTAGCCAGGGCGCGCACGGCCACGGCCAGGGTCTGGGTGCCGGCATTGCCGCCCAGGGAGGAGACGATCGGCATCAGAATGGCCAGGGCCACCAGCTGGGCGATCTCGGCCTGGAAGATCGCCACGCCGCTAACCGCCAGGGTGGCGGTGGCCAGGTTCAGCATCAGCCAGGGCAGGCGCGACTTGACGATCTCGACCACCGAGGCGTCGCGGCCGGCGTCGGACACGCCGGCCAGGGCCAGGATGTCCTCCTCGGCCTCGTCGCGGATGACCTCGACGATGTCGTCGACGGTGATCTGGCCCACCAGCCGTCCGCCCGGCTCGATCACCGGGGCGCTGATCAGGTGGTACTTGTCGAAGATGTAGGCGACCTCTTCCTGGTCCATCTCGACGGCGATTTCGGTGACCGCCTCCATCAGCTCGGTCAGCGGCGTGTCGCGGCGGCTGCGCAGCAGGATGCTGATCGGGATCGCCCCCACCGGCTTGAAGGTGGGATCGACCACATAGACGTCGAAGAACAGCTCGGGCAGCTGGTCGCCCGCTTCGCGGACGTGATCGATGGTCTGGCCGACGGTCCAGAATTCCGGCGCGGCCAGGAACTCGCGCTGCATCAGGCGACCGGCGGTCTCGTCCTCGTAAGACAGGGTCGTCTCGATGGCGGCGCGGTCGATCTCGCCCATGGCGGCCAGCACCTGGAAGCGCTTGGTGTCGTCGAGGTCGTCGATGACGTCGGCGGCGTCGTCGGTGTCCAGCTCCTCGAGGGCGCGGGCCAGGGTGACCGACGGCGTGGCCTCCAGCACCTCCTCGCGGAGGTTCTCGTCCATCTCCGAGATGATCTCGCCCAGCGCCTCGGGATCGAGCAGCGGGATGATCTCTTCGCGATAGTCGGCGGTCAGGAAGCCCATCAGGTCGGCGACGTCGGCCGGCTCCAGCGCCGTGACCAGTTCGCGCAGACGCTTGGTGTCGCCGCTGTCGGCGGCGTCGACCACCATCTCGACATAATCGGGATTGAGGGCGTAGTCGTCGCCGAGGGCGAGATCTTCCAGCTCCTCGGGGGTCTCGGATTTCGGCAGCCGGATCTGGGCCAGCGGGATGTCGTCCAGCGCGTCGTCGGTCAGTTCGGCGGTGTCCCGGGTCATGGGGGCCTCCTGAGCTCTAGGCTGCTGGGTTCGTCGCGAAAGGGTCCGATGAAGCGACCCTGAGGCGAAATCAGGGCCAGAAACGATTAGAGCGCCCCTCGCGAGTCGGAAACCGATTTCGCCAGGCGCGCTCTAATCTGTGTTCAACACTGGTGCGGTCGAGAAGACTCGAACTTCCACATCTTGCGATACAGCGACCTCAACGCTGCGCGTCTACCAATTCCGCCACGACCGCTCGTGGTGAGGGGCGGCAGGTAGCAAACTGAATCGGCTTTGGGAAGTCGGAAGTTTCGCTATGAGCGAAACCAAGCCTGCGACGAATTAGGTCCCGCCGGCCATGTAGTCGTAGACGTCGGCCGCGCGGGTCACCTGGATGGCGATGCGGTCGTCGCTGATCTGGATTTCGCCGCGCGCGATCGGATGGTTGTTGGCCAGGATCCACACTTCGTCATTGGTCTTGGCGTCCAGCGGGATCACCGCGCCGCGGCCCATGCGCAGAAGTTGCTGCATAGGCAGGATCGAGCGGCCCAGCAGGACCGAGATCTCGACATTGACGGCGTTGACCTGGCTCACGAAGTAAGACCCTTGAACTGACTCAAACGACCGACCGGGTCGCCGCGTCTCGATTGCAAGATTAGGGCCGTATGCTTGCTCTCCCGTTAAACCCTGAAAATGCTGGGCTTCCGACCATGGGCCGCGATGACGCGGCGCCGGTGGGGTGGGCGGTTTCGACCGACTACGTGGATTACCCGGCAGCCGTTGCCGCCATGGAGGCCCGCGCGGCCGCCATCGCCGACGGGACTGCGGGCGAGCTGATCTGGCTGCTGGAGCATCCGCCGCTCTACACGGCCGGCGTTTCGGCCAAGGGCGCCGACCTGATCGAGCCCGACCGCTTTCCGGTGTTCGAGAGCGGGCGCGGCGGGCAGTTCACCTATCACGGCCCCGGACAGCGCGTGGCCTATGTCATGCTGGATCTGACCCGGCGGGGCCGCGACGTGCGCGCCTTCGTCGCGGCGCTGGAGGCCTGGATCATCGACGCCCTGGCCGCCTTCAACGTCACCGGCGAGCTGCGCGACGGCCGGGTCGGCGTCTGGGTCGAGCGCAAGGGCCCGGGCTGGAGCCGCGAGGACAAGATCGCCGCCATCGGGGTGAAGCTGCGCAAGTGGGTCAGCTTCCACGGCATCAGCCTGAACGTGGAGCCGGATCTTAGCCACTTCTCCGGCATCGTCCCCTGCGGCCAGACCGAGCATGGCGTGACCAGCCTGGTCGACCTGGGCCTGCCCGTGACCTTGGACGAGGCCGACGCGGCGCTGAAGGCCAGCTTCGAGAAGGTGTTCGGGCCGGTCGAGGACGCGCCCCCGCCTGGCGCGCCGGTCTAGATCGAGACCGTCTTCAGCGGATTGGGGCCGTAGCGGTTGGCGCCCTGCTCGCCGCCCATCACGCCCAGCTCGACGATCGCCCAGACGAGCACCAGCGAGAACATGAAGTCGAGGAAGTGTTCGGGCTGCGGCCACACCGCGATCACCGCCGCCAGGATCAGTAGCGCCCACCAGCCTGAGCGGCCGCGGTCGTGCAGTCGTTTGGACAGCACGCAGGCGCCCGAGAACAGCAGGGCCGGATAGACCAGCCAGCCGGTCAGCCAGTGCAGGGTGTAGCCGGCGATGGCCTCGTACACGACCGCCACGCCGATCAGGACACCGGCGGCGATCAGAAACGGCGTGCGCGACAGCCTGCCGTTCGCCGACAGGAACAGTTCCGCCCATTCGCTTCGATCGCTCATGCCCGCCCTTGCGCCCATCGAGTCGGCCGCGCGCCGACGCGGGCAATCTAGAGCCTGTGTCGCGGTGGAGAAAGAGCCGCCTCAGTCGAAGGTCGCGGCCACGTCCAGCGTCGGCGCACCGATCCCCTTGGGCGAGGGCCCGTAACGGTTGGGGCCTTGTGTGCCGTCGATGAAGCCATAGTCGATGAGCATGTACATCGCGACCAAGCCCATCGGTATCTTGAGCCAGTCGTTCATCAGGTTCACCCCGAAGCGCACCATCACGAGGCCGACCTCGGGGAAGATATAGATGACGAGCAACAGGCCGCTCGTGAAGAGCGCCGATCGGTTCCGATCATGGCCACGCTTGATGAGGATCGCCGCCGTCGGCCAGAGGCTGGCCACATTCAGCGCCAAGCGAAACCAGGATGGCCGCCCCGCCCTGAACAGCGATTCGCCGAAGAACGGCCCGACGACGAGCTGGGTCGCGATCTGAAGGAGCAACAGACCAAGATTGGCGATCCAGAACTCAAGCCGCCGAAAGCGCCCGTCAAAGCTGAAGAAGTCCTCGAGGGCAAGATTGAGCTTACGCGCCATGAGGTGAAGCTAGACGCTCCACCTCTAGCTGCAAAGCCCTGCCTTCAGGCGAACTCCACCAGCACCTCGTCGGCCGCGACCGGATCGCCGCCCTTGGCGTTGACCGCTTTGACGACGCCGTCCCGTTCGGCGCGGATGATGTTCTGCATCTTCATGGCCTCGAGCACGCAAACGACCTCGCCCTCGCGGACCTGCTGGCCGGCGGCGACGTCCATCGAGACCACCAGGCCCGGCATCGGCGACAGCACCAGCTTCGAGGTGTCGGCCGCCTGCTTCTCGGGCAGCTTGTCGTGCAGGTCGGCGCTACGCGGAGTCAGGACCAGCACCCGCGCCTTGGTGGCGCGGTGGCGGATGTCGAAGCCCTCGGCCGCCGGGGCGACCTGCACCGTGAAGGCCTTGCCGCCCAGGGCCGCCTTGAACACCGGCTTGCCGGGACGCCAGTCGATGTCCGTCAGGGACAGCGTCCGCCCCTCATCGAGCAGCGCGACCGAGACATCGCCCTCGCCGCTCACCTTCACGCGACGCTTGGCGTGGCCGACGGCCACCACCCACTCGGTCCGCGGCGCGCCCGCCAGGCCATTGGCGTAGGAGCGGGCGCGGGCGGCGTAGACCCGCTGCATCGCCGCGCCGGCGGCGGTCAGGATGTCCAGTTGCTCTGGGCTGGGCTGCGTGCCGTGGAAGCCGTCGGGGAACTCGTCCTTGATGTAGTTGGTCGACAGGGCGCCCGAGCGGAACCGCTCCTGGTCCATCACGGCGTTGAGGAACGGGATGTTCTGGCCCAGCCCCTCGATATGGAAGTCCTCCAGCGCCCGGCCCATGCCGTCGACAGCGGCGATGCGCGTCGGCGCCCAGGTGCAGAGCTTGGAGATCATAGGGTCGTAGAACATCGAGATCTCGTCGCCCTCGCGGACGCCGGCGTCGTTGCGGACCTTGTAGCCCCCATGGGGTCCATCTCGCTGTCCCTCGGCCGGCGGGGCGTAGCGGACCAGGCGGCCGATCGACGGCAGGAACTTGCGGTACGGGTCCTCGGCGTAGATGCGGCTCTCGATGGCCCAGCCGTTGATCTTCAGATCGTCCTGGCCGAACGCCATCTTCTCCCCGTAGGCCGAGCGGATCATCTGCTCGACGAGATCGAGGCCCGTGATCAGCTCGGTGACCGGATGCTCGACCTGCAGGCGGGTGTTCATCTCCAGGAAGAAGAAGCTCTTGTCCTGGCCGGCGACGAACTCGACCGTGCCGGCGCTGTCGTAGTTCACCGCCTTGGCCAGGGCGACGGCCTGGGCGCCCATGGCCTGGCGGGTGGCCTCGTCCAGCAGGGGCGACGGGGCTTCCTCGATGACCTTCTGATTGCGGCGCTGGATCGAGCACTCGCGCTCGAACAGGTGGACGACGTTGCCGTGCTTGTCGCCCAGCACCTGGATCTCGATGTGGCGCGGGCTCTCGATGAACTTCTCGATGAAGATCCGGTCGTCGCCGAAGCTGGCCTTGGCCTCGGCGCGGACGGCCGGAAAGCCCTCCTCGACGTCCTTGCGGTTCCAGGCCACGCGGATGCCCTTGCCGCCGCCGCCGGCCGAGGCCTTGATCATCACCGGATAGCCGATCTCCTCGGAGATCTTCACCGCCTCGGCCGTGTCGGCGATCTCGCCGATGTGGCCCGGCACGCAGGAGACGCCGGCGGCAGCTGCGAACTTCTTGCTCTCGATCTTGTCGCCCATGGCCGAGATCGCGCCGGGGTTGGGGCCGATGAACACGATCCCCTCGTCGGCGCAGCGCTGGGCGAAGCCGGCGTTCTCGGACAGGAAGCCGAAGCCCGGGTGCACGGCCTCCGCGCCCGTCCGCTTGCAGGCGGCGATGATCTTGTCGGCGACGAGATAGGACTGAGCGGCCGGCGAGGCGCCGATATGCACGGTTTCGTCGGCCATCTCGACGGCCAGGCTGCCCGCGTCGGCGTCCGAATAGACGACCACCGTCTTGATCCCCAGCCGGCGGCAGGTCTTGATCACCCGCACAGCGATCTCGCCCCGGTTGGCGATCAGGATCTTGGAGAACATTGGCAACTTCCGCCCATTGTTTTTGTGCTTTGCAGCATGGCCTATCAGGCCTTCACGGGTTTGCAAGCATGCCCTTACGGCGCTACACCAGGACCCAGGCATGACACCGGTTACCAAGAGTATGGACCGCGATGTCCGCCATCGGGAGGAGACGGGTCACATGAAGGCGATTTTCCTTGGGTCGGCGTGCGCGCTGATCCTGGCCAACGCGGCCGCCGCGGCTCCGGCTTCCGAGCCGGCGCTGTTGTTCAAGGTTTCCGGCGACAAGGGTCTGGTCGCCGACGTCGCCAAGGGCGACCCGATCCCCAACTTCGCCGACAAAGTCACGCCGATCGCCGACGGCAAGGCCGGCAAGGGCTTCCATGCCGAGGACGACGGCGTCGTCTCGTGGAACGCGCCCGGCAACATCCAGGCCCAGCGCGGGACCCTCTCGTTCTTCTGGCGCTCGGGCTATCCGGTCGGGGTCGCCCCGTTCGTGATCTTCCGCGTTGGCTACGCCGACCACTCCAGCTGGGACATGGCGTTCCTGCGCGTCGACTGGAATGGCCACGGCTTCGACGCGTTCGTGACCGACAACGGCCTGGCTCGCACCCGGGTGTCGTTCAAGGTCGACAAGAACCCGGCCGCCGACGCCTGGACCCACTTGGCCTTCACCTGGGACGAGACGACCGGCGTCCAGCTCTATGTCGACGGCAAGCTGGCGGCCAAGGCGGAGGGCAAGGCGGTCTATGACGCCGGCCTCGACCAGTTCGGCGTCGCCGGCCGTGTCGTCGCGCCGCACCAGGTGCAGAGCCGCTACAACTTCACCCGTGGCGGCGACCTAGACGAGCTGCGCGTCTACGACCGCCCGCTGGCCGCCGACGCGATCGCCGCCCTGGCCCGCAACGAGGCGCCGGCCGCCGCCGCGCCGATCGCCACGCTGGAAGATCCGGCCGTCCACGCCGCCTGGAAGCAGCGCTATGGTTGGAACAAGGATCTTCCGCCCCTCCTGACCGACGCCCAGACCACGATCCGCAAGGTCGAATTCGCGGACGTCAAAGACCTCAAGGAATGGATGTGGAAGGGGACCGACGGCATCCAGGAGACCACCTGGCCCGGCGTCTACAACCGCTCGCGCCTGCCCGGCCGTAACGACTATTTCCAACTGCCGGACTGGAACGTCTATGTCGACGGTGGCAAGGCGCTGACCCTGGCCCTGCCCGACGAGCCGATCAACCGCATCGAGATCCAAGGCCCGGCCTATGGCGATCTCAGCTGGTCCGCCAAGGCCGGCGACAAGGGCGCGAGCGTCGGAACCCGCGCCAAGGATCAGGAACGCACCGTCAGCACCTTGGCCCAACCGCTCAGGGGCGGCGTCCTGACCTTCACCAACGTCGCCCAGGAAACCCCGATCCAGGAGATCTGGGCCTATAACGTGACCGCCGGCGCCGAGCCCAAGGACGCGTTCAAGATGAGCTACACGGTCCGGGCCGACGTGGCGCCGGACTACCTGAACCTGGCCGAGCTCAACGCCTACATCGCCGGCCGGCATCCGGCGGGCGAGCGCGCGACGGTCGTGGCGATCCCGGAAGGCGCGCCCACGCGTCCGCGCCCGGCGACCGACCTGACGGGCTCGCCGGCCACTAGGGGCCTGCCGATCGTCCACGTGCTGATTCCATCGGGCTTCGGCGACGCCCCGGCCGCCAAGCCGCTGGCCCGCAACTGGGCCTACGG
The DNA here is from genome assembly GCF_040545685.1 of Caulobacter sp. 1776. Taxonomy (NCBI): domain Bacteria; kingdom Pseudomonadati; phylum Pseudomonadota; class Alphaproteobacteria; order Caulobacterales; family Caulobacteraceae; genus Caulobacter; species Caulobacter sp. 1776. Next base: position 316,279 of record NZ_JBEPMI010000005.1, on the reverse strand, counting down.
CTGGGAGAACGCCCGCGACGGCCTGGACGGCGTGGCGATCGATATCCCCGCCCTGCCCGGCGCGGCCGGAGCGACCATCCCGCTGAACATCCAGGTCAAGGATCCGATCTGGCCGGGCCGTAACATGATCGACGTCAGCGTTTCGGCGAAGGCCGGCGAGGCGCGCACCGTCTGGCTGGACATGCGCGACCGCATCCTCACCGCCGACAGCCTGTACCTGACCATCGCCGCGGATAGCGCGGACTTCGGCCCCAAGGCCCTGGACGGCGCCAAGATCCGCCTGGTGCTAAAGGACCGTGACAAGGCCAAGGCCGAGCACGTCGCCGACCGCCTGAACCAGGTGAAGGACAACTGGGCCTTCCTGGTCGAGGAACACACCACCTCCAAGCGCCAGGGCCTCTATCGCCGCCTGTACGCCGACATCTCCGACCTGCTACGCGTCGACCCCGACAACCAGATTGGCCGGGAGTACTGGGGCGACATCACCTATGGCAGCCAGGGGTGGCCGGCCTTCGACCAGCCCAAGCCCTCTGACAACACGCCGCTGTGGGCCTTCCGCCAGCTCGAGGACCTGAAGCTGGTCGCCAAGTTCGTCGACTGGTGGATCGATGAGCGCCAGGTCGACTTCGGCGACTTCGGCGGCGGCCTGTCCGACGACACCGACCTGCTGCAGCAGTGGCCGGGCCTCGCTTTGATGGGCGTCCAGCCAGACAAGATCACGGCCTCGCTGAACCGCCTGACCGACGCGGTCTACAGGAACGGCATGTTCACCGATGGCCTCTCGACCATCGTGACCGACGAGCTGCACGCCTACGAGGAAGGCATCAACTCCAACTCGGAGGCGATGTACGTCAGCTACGGCGACCCGCTGGCGGTCGAGCGGCTGTTCACCACCGTGAAGGCCCTGCCCCGAGTGATCGACAAGAACCCGGCCGGCCACGTCCACTTCAACACCAACTGGTACAGCGGCAAGATCTCCTACCGCGAAGGTCCGTGGGAGTGGCAGAAGCCGTATTCGTTCGGCGTCACCCATCCGCCGATCCTGATCAGCGACTACAACAACGACCCGACCGCGCGCGGCCTTATCATCGGTCTGGCCGACGGCTATCTGGCCCACGTGGCCAAGGACGGCTCCTACCCCAACGAAATCAACTGGCGCAGCGACGCCGAGCGCGGCGGCACGGTGCTGCAGGGCTCCGGCGCGGACGGTCCGTTCCAGGTGTTCTGGGCGGCCTGGCGCCTGACCGGCGACAAGAAGTACCTGGCCCCGATCAACTGGCGGATGGCCAAGAACGGCATCAAGTCGCTCAGCAGCATCAACGAGAACGCGCTGACGGCCATGAACCTGGGCGAGGCCAACAAGGACGCCATCGTCAAATTGGCGGCCAAGGGCGGGTCCCTGGAGCGCTACGCGGCCTGGAGCCTGACCGGCGACAAGAAATACCTCGAGGCGCTCTACGCCGACGAGATCCAGTTCAACGCCCAGCACATGTACATGCACACCGAAGGCCATTGGTGGTCGGACCGCGTGGAGCTCCCGTCCGACATCCTGCAACGCTCGCGCCTGGGCGGCATCGCCAACAAGCGCAGTCAGATGACGCCGGGCCATACGGTCTCCTGGCGCTTCGACAACGCCGACGGCGCGGACGTGGCGCTGCTGGTCAAGGACGCGACCAAGACCGGCTTCAAGGTCATCGCCTACAACACCACCGACAAGCCGGTGACGGCGACCATGACCGGCTGGAACGTCGCGCCTGGTCAGTGGAGCCTGGTCCAGGGCCTCGACGCCAATGGCGACGACGCGATCGACGGCGCGGGCGAGACCCGCGCCTTGCCGTTCGAACGCAGCCTGGGGACCAAGGTCACCCTGGCTCCGCGCCAGACCACGGTCATCGACATGAAGCTAACCAAGGCCGGCGACGATCCGGCCAAGCGCGCCGATCTCGGCGTCGGGCGTGGCGATGTCTCGGTGAAGGGCTCGGCAGTCACCGCCAAGGTCCACAGCCTGGGCGCCCAGGACGCGACGGCGGCCAAGCTGGAACTGGTCGACGCCTCGGGCAAGGTGGTGGATGGCGCCGCCATTCCGGCCCTCAAGGCGCCGGTCGACTTGTCGCCGAAGATCGCTACCGTGAAGCTGAAGATCCCGGCCGGCACGAAGGCTTCGGGCCTGCGGGTCCGCATCGCCTCCACCCAGCCCCAGAACACCGCCCTGAACGACGAGGTCGTCTTGCCATGAGAAAGCCGCTTGCTCTGATCGCTGCTGGTCTCCTGATGGCCGGCGGTTCGGCCCTGGCCCAGACGACGGCTCCGGCCGCGGCGCCGGCGCCGCAGCCGCCCTACTCGGCCCACATCGTCACCCTGGCCGAGGCCAAGACCGTGGTCGCGGCCGCCGAGGCCGAGGCGCGCAAGAACGGCTGGACCATGGTCATGGTCGTGCTGGAGCCCAATGGCCAGCCGGTGATGTCCCAGAAGATGGACGGCACGCAGTACGGCTCGAACGAGGTGGCGCTGAAGAAGGCCCAGACCGCGGCCAACTTCCGCCGGCCGTCGTCCTACTTCCAGGAGGCGGTGAAGGCCGGGACGCTGAATTCGATCTTCACCGGCGCGACGGCGGTCGAAGGCGGCGAACTGCTGCTGGTCGACGGCAAGATCATCGGCGCGATCGGCGTCTCGGGCGGCTCCGGCGCCCAGGACGGCCAGGTGGCGCGCGCGGGGGCCGCGGCGCTCAAGTAGCCGCGAACTCGCGGGCGAACATCGCCTCGTAGCCCGCGATCATGTCCTCCGCCTCGGGCGCGACCAGACGCGCGACAGCGGCGGCGAAGGTCACCGGGGCCAGGCCCGAGGCGCTGACCAGCTCGCCGTCGGTCACCGCCCTGGCGCTGTCGACATAGTGGTCCGCGCCGGCGTAGCCGGGGACAACGCCCTCCAGCCAGTCCTTGCCGTTCGAGGTGTGCTTGCGCCCCTCGAACAATCCGGCGTGAGCCAGGGCGGTTGTGCCGGCGCAAATACCGGCCACGATCTTGCCGTCGGCGAAGGCCTGGCGGATCAGCGCCGTGATCGCCGGGTTCTCGCCCTTGGACCATTCGTCGCTGCCGATCAGGATATAGACGTCGGCGTCGCTGAGCACCGGATCGTCGAAGCGATAGTCCGCCGCGGCCAGCACGCCGCCGATCGAGGTCTCCGGATCGCCGGTCGGGGTGGCGATCTCGATCTGGACTTTCAGATGCTCGCGCAGCAGGACCAGCACGCCACCGGCCTCCCAATCGGCCCAGCCCGGCTGCAAAAAGGCGACGGCGACGGTCATTGGGATCTCCCAGTTCACTACCGGATCAACGCGCGAGCGCTTACATTGGCGTTCATGACAGACGCAGCCATCCTTTCAACCGTCGGTTTCGACCTCACGCCGCCGACGGAAGCCGAACGCGAACGCCTGGAGGCCGACCTGACGGCCGAAGAGGCGCGCGTCCTTCTGCACCATGGCACCGAGGCTCCGTTCTGCGGCGGCCTGCTAGGCGAGAAGAGCCCGGGCGTCTATGCCTGCCGTCTCTGCGGCCTGCCGTTGTTTAAGCACGAGACCAAGTTCGAAAGCGGCACCGGCTGGCCCAGCTTCTACGCCCCGTTCGCCGAGGACCATGTGGTCGGCATCCGCGACGACTCCTACGGCATGGTCCGCATCGAGACCCGCTGCGCCCGCTGCGACAGCCACCAGGGCCACGTCTTCCCGGACGGCCCGGCCCCGACGCGGCTGCGCTACTGCATCAATTCGGTGTCGCTGCAGTTCGTGAAGGCCGGCGATCCCCTGCCCGACCCGCTGCATCGCGGCGATCGGATCGGATAGGTTCCGATCTAGATTCCCGGTTTCGCCTCAGCTTTTCTGAATTCCTATCCAGTTGATATGAATTGAGCGCCGCGGCGGGACCGGGTCTATCTGCGGCTCGACGGCCTGACGCCCTGAGAGCACGATGACCCCCGCCCCCTTCTTCTCCGAAGTCCGTCGCCGCGATCGTGACGATCCGCCGATCCTGATCGTGCCGGGCCTCTACAATTCCGGGCCCGACCACTGGCAGAGCCACTGGGAGCGTGAGTTGCCGCGCGCAGAGCGGGTCGACCAGCAGGACTGGGAACGCCCCCTGCTGGGCGACTGGATGATCAGCCTGGCCGAGACGGTGCGCCAGCGGCCTGGCGCGGTCCTGGTGGCGCACAGCCTGGGCTGCGCCCTGGTCGCCCACTTCGCCCAGGTGACGGGCGGACGTGGGGTCGGCGGCGCCATGCTGGTGGCGCCGGCCGATGTCAATCGCGAGGGCCCGGCTGGCCGCCTGCTGGTCGGCTTCTCGCCGATTCCCCGTCAGCGCCTACCCTTCCCCAGCCTGGTCGTGGCCAGCCGCGACGATCCCTATGTCGAGATCGCGCGGGCCGAAGCTTTCGCGCGCGGCTGGGGTTCGGAATTCGTCGATCTGGGTCGCGCCGGCCACATCAACGTCGAGTCCGGCCACGGGGCCTGGATGAAAGGCCGCGCCTTGCTGCGCGGCCTGATCGACCGGGTCGAGACGACCCGTCGCCTCTAGAGGGCGGTATCCAGGGCGACCGGGGCCCAGGCCTCCAGGTCGGCCAGCAGCTTTTGAGCATGGGTTCGGACCATGTCGACGGCGTCCGCGCCCAGTTGCAAGCGCAGCGGCGTGACGTCGGCCGCCAGGGCCTTGGCGACGGCCGGGGCGACCTTGGCCGGATCACCGGGCTGGTTGTCGTGCATCGCATGGGCGAAGTCGCGGGTCGCCCCCACCGTCTCGGCATAGGCGTCCAGGGCGGGCATGTGCCGCATCGCCCCGCCGGCCAGATTGGTGCGGAACGAGCCCGGCTCGACGATCAGCACCTTGACCCCGAACGGCGCCATCTCGGCGACCAGGGCCTCGGAGACCCCCTCCAGCGCGAACTTGCTGGCGCTGTAGGCGCCGAAGCCCGGCAGCGACAGCTGGCCGCCCAGGCTGGAGATATTGACGATCGCGCCCGAGCGTTGGGCCCGGAAGGTGGGCAGGGTCGCCTGGATCACCGCTACCGCGCCGAAGAAGTTGGTCTCCATCTGGGCGCGCAGCTCGTTCATCGGCGTCTCTTCGACCGCCCCGACGACGCCGAAACCGGCGTTGTTGATCAGTACGTCGATGCGGCCGAAGCGATCTAGCGTCGCCTTGACGGCGGCTTCCGCGTCGCCGGCCTTGGTGACGTCGAGGGGCTGGGCGAGCACCTGATCGGGGGCCTTGGCGGCGATGGCGGCCAGCTTGTCGAGGCTACGGGCGGTCACGACGACCTTGTGCCCCTGGGCGATGGCGTAGCGGGCGAACGCCTCGCCGAAACCGCTGGACGCGCCGGTGACGAACCACACTTGCTGAGACATGTCCGTTCTCCTTCGAACCGTAGAGCGCCGCAGCGCCGTTGTTCGAAAGATGCATCGAGACAATCAGAACGATAATTGGGATCATATCGCTTAGATTATGCGATATGATCGCACAATGGATCGCGACCTCCTGCTTCATCTGCCCGTCGTCGCCTGCGTGGCGCGTCGCAAGAGCTTCGCCGCGGCCGCGGCTGAGCTTGACCTCAGCGCCTCGGCGGTCAGCCACGCCGTGCGCATGGTCGAGGAGCGCCTGAAGACGCCGATCTTCGCCCGCACCACTCGCAGCGTCGCTGTGACCGAGGCCGGCCAGCGGTTCCTCGACCAGACGGCCCCGGCGCTCGACCAGATCCGCGAGGCGTTCGAGGCCGCCCAGGCCCAGCGCGGTCGCGTGACCGGCACGCTCAAGATCAACGCCCCGCGGATCGCCTTCCCAATCGTGCTGACCGATCTGCTGGCCGCCTCGGCGATTCGCCATCCGCATCTCACGGTGGAGGTCGTCAGCGAGGACGCCTCGATCGATATCGTCGCGCAGGGCTACGATGCGGGCGTGCGCCTGGGAGAGATGATCGCCGAGGACATGGTCGCCGTCCGTCTGACCCCGCCGCTGAAGGTGATCATGGTTGCCTCCCCGACCTATCTGGCCCGCGCCGGCGAGCCCCGGACCATCGCCGACCTGCAGAGCCACGCCTGCATCGGTTACCGTCAGCTGGCCTCCGGCGCCGCCTACGCCTGGGAGTTGCTGGATCAGGGCCGCGACGTCTCGATCTCGGTCAGCGGCCCGGCGCGGGTCACGGATCCGCTGGCGGCCTTGGAGCTCGCCGTCGCCGGCGTCGGGATCGCTTACATGTTCGAGCACACCGCCCGCCGCGCCCTCGCCTCGGGCCAGGTCCGTCAGGTGCTGCCGGCCACCGCGATCGAGGAGCCCGGCCTCTTCCTGTACTTCCCGCGCCGCGCGGCCGAGGCCCCGAAGCTGCGGGCATTCATCGACCTGGCCCGCGCGCGGCTGGCTAGCCAAGTCTCGACTTGAGGCCAGGTGTCGACTTGAGGAAAGAGTTGGTGCGGGCGGTCGGGGTCGAACCGACACTCCTTTCGGAACCGGATTTTGAGTCCGGCGCGTCTACCAGTTTCACCACGCCCGCAGGCTTCGCTTGCGCGAAGGGTGGTCTTCCTAGCAGGCGTCGCCGGCGAATTCCAGTCTCGCGACCACGGGTTTAGCATCCGTCCACACGGAGATTCTCGATGCCCAAGCCTGGCCCTCGCAATCTGATCACCGACGTCCCTGGCCTGTTGGTCGGCTGCGTGGAGGACGAGGCGGTTCGCACCGGCGTCACGGTCGTGTTGTGCCCCGAGGCCTGGACGGCCGCCGTCGACGTGCGTGGCGGCGGACCGGCGGTGCGCGAGACCGACACCCTGCGCCCCGAGAACAGCTTCTCCAAGGCCCACGCCATCTGCTTCTCCGGCGGCTCGGTGTTCGGTCTAGGCGCGGCCGACGGCGTGGCGACGGCGCTGTCGGCCCGCGACGTGGGTCTGCGGATCGCGGAGGGTACGCCGGCCATTCCGATCGTGCCGGCGGCGGCGCTGCACGACCTAGGCAATGGCGGCGACAAGGCCTGGGGACTATCACCGCCCTATCGCGAACTGGGCATGAAGGCTGTCGAGGCCGCTGGCGAGGACTTCGCGCTGGGCTCGGTCGGCGCCGGTCGCGGTGCGATGGCCGGCGTGCGCAAAGGCGGCCTGGGCTCGGCATCGCTGGACCTGGGCGATGGGCTGATCGTCGCGGCGCTGGTGGCGGCCAATCCGGTCGGCTCGCCCTACATGCCCGACGGCGAGACCTTCTGGGCCTGGCCGTTCGAGATCGACGGCGAGTTCGGCGGCGGGCGACCGGGCGCGATGCCGACCGCAATCGAGCCGATTCCCGATGATTCCAAGCTGGCCGCGCGACTGAAGGCCGGCGCCAACACCACCTTGGCCGTCGTCGCGACCACCGCCGATCTCACCACCGCCGAGGCCCAGCGCACGGCGATGATGGCCCATGACGGCATGGCCCGCGCGGTGCGCCCCTCGCACACCCCGTTCGATGGCGATGTCGTCTTCGCCCTGGCCTCGGGTGCGACGCCGCTAGGCGACGGCCCCATGCGCGGCGTCATTCGCGCCCGTATCGGCGCGGCGGCCGCCGATTGCCTGGCGCGCGCGATCGCCCGCGCGGTCCACCAGGCTAGGGAGGACTGATCGTCTCGCCGCCTGTCAGCTGAATGGCGGCGTGTTCGAGGTGATCCAGCAAGCGCTTGAACATCGCCACCTCGCTGGGGGCCAGGCCCGCCAGCAGGGTCGCCTCATAGGCCAGGGCCAGCGGCGCGATCTCGGCGTACAGGCGCCGACCGGCGGCCGTCAGCTCCAGGGTGTGAGAGCGGCGGTCCGAGCGCACCGTGGTGCGGGCCACCAGCCGGCGGACCACCAGCTCCTGCGCCGCTCGGCTCACCCGGACCTTGTCCATGGCCGTGCGAGTGACGGCGGTGTGCGGAGTCAGGTTGCCCTCGGCCAGCACCGACATCAGCCGCCACTGCGGGATGGTCAGGCCGAAACGATCCTCGTAGGCGCGGGCGATCAGCCGGCTGACCGCCGCCGAAGCGGTGGCCAGACGATAGGGGACGTAGTCCGCCAGGCTGACGCCGGTTTCAGGCGCTTCGGACGCGCCAGGGGTGATCGGAGAGACCGTCGCGGTCATGCCCTTCCTTTCGTCCTCCCAGGCGTGGCCGCCTTCAAGGAGGAGCGGCCTTCGCCAGTCCGTCTCGCGCCTGTCGGGCCTTGGCGTTGCGGCCCCCGCGCTCTGTCTTGGTGTGAGCGCTCCGCGCCGCTGGCTCAACGCCTCGACGAGTTCGCTCGAACGAACGGTCAGTTTCGCACGCCGCTTGGGCAGCGAATAGTCGTCTCGCCTTCCTGAACGGCGTTCTTATGCCCCCAGACGTATCTGGAGACGATCAATCGAACTCCGAAACTCGCAGTTTCAGCTTCGGCAGCGGCTTGGTCTCGGTCAGGACCTTCTGGCAGTCCTCGATCTCGCGCAGGCAGTTGGGACGGTTCCAGAAGTCCGAGAACTCGGCCACCGCCAGACGCAGCTGCTGCATGTATTCCTTGTGATCCAAGGACTTAGGCGCTTCGTCCTTGTGGCCGTGGTCCTCGTGGCCGTGCGGATCGGGCTTTTGCGGATGGGCGATCACCACCGTCTGGGGCGCGAGAATCGTCAGATTGCGGGTCAGGACGCCGACCTCGGCGCCGCCGTGGTCCTTGGACTCACCGTGGCCATTCGAATCGTGGCCTTGGCCGCCGTGGGCCTTATCCTGGTCCTTGCCATGCCCGTGGCCGCCATGGCCGCCTTGCTTGTCGTCCTTCTTCTCTTCGGGCGGATCGCCTTTCATGGCCTTGGCCAGGTGTTCGAAGGCCTTGGCCGACGGACCGCCGAACGCCAGCACCGGGCCGATACGCAAGCGAACTTCGTCGATCAGGTCCTGAGCCTTGACCACCAGCTCGCCGGAATGGGCGCTGCTGGCCGACACGCACTTGGCCTTCACCGCCTCGTGGATGATCCTGGGCGCCTCGCCGCGCTTCTCGCCTCTGTCGCCGCGACCGGTCAGGCGGCCCGCGAAGAAGGCCAGGGCCGCGATCGCGAGGCCCGCCAGGATCAACAGGAACACCAGGGTCGGATCGAACACCGGCACCGGCTGATCGACCGGAAATTCAGACTGGTACACGGCGGTCCCCCTTGGCCCCACACGCCACGCGTCGATAGCGTCGACCATGGTTAACGCAACAGCGTTATCGATGCACGGCCAAGCTGCTCAAGACGGGCGAGAAATGACGCTCGTGACCTTGGCGCCGCTGTCGTAGCGCGACGGCCCGCCATAGACGGTGACCTCGCAGAGAATGTCGCCGCCCTCTTCCGAGGCCCAGATATAGTTGCGCTCCACCTCGACATAGCGACCGGCCGGTGAGATGCCCTCGAAGGTGTCACCCCACGGGACGACCCCCTTCAGGTCCTGCCAGCGCAGGGTCACGGCGCGCGAAAGCTCGTCGCGCGCCATCGCCTCGAGGTCGGAATCGCTCACGCGCCCTAAGCTTCGGCCGTGTCGCGGAAATAGGCCTCGACGTCGCCCTGCAGCTTGATGGTCATCGGGTTGCCCTTGCGATCCAGCGTCTTGCCGGCGGCCACCCGCACCCAGCGCTCGCTGATGCAGTATTCCTCGACATTGGTCTTCTCGACGCCCTTGAAGCGGATGCCGATGCCGCGCTCCAGCAGATCGGCGTTGTAGTGCGGGCTGTCGGGATTGACGGACAGGCGGTCGGGAGGCGTATCGCTCATGGTCTTCAGCTTTCGTCTGGGCCGCGCGGCCCCATGTCTTGGCCGGCGGTCATAGCCACGAAACGCGGAAACGCCAACTCCGGGCGACTCGCCACCCTTTTCCGATCGGTCCTGCTGGCCTTCCTTGACCGGGCGGCGGCCGTGGTTCGGCGCGCGGGCGGGAAGACGCGCGCCGACATCCTTGCGGACAAGCTCGCTCTCCCCTGCTAGCAACGCGCAACACGTTCCTCGGAGTCCGCATGCTGCGTCGCCTCTACGACTGGGTCATGGGCCTGGCCGCTTCCCGTCACGCTCCGCTGAGCCTGTTCGCCGTTTCGTTCGCCGAGAGCTCGTTCTTTCCGATCCCGCCGGACGTGATGCTGGCGCCGATGTGTCTGGCCAAGCCGGAGAAGGCCTGGCGCTACGCCCTGATCTGCACGATCGCCTCGGTTCTGGGCGGCTGCCTGGGCTATGCGATCGGCTTCTTCCTGCGCGATTTCGGCCTGTGGATGATGGCCGCGACCGGCCACGCCGGCGGTCTCGAGCAGTTCCAGTGCTGGTATGGCAAATACGGCGTCTGGGTAATCCTGGCCAAGGGCCTAACCCCGATCCCCTACAAGCTGGTGACCATCGCCTCGGGCCTGGCCGCGTTCAGCTTCCCGATCTTCATCGCCGCCTCGGCCGTGACGCGGGCCGCGCGCTTCTTCCTGGTGGCCTTCATCATCAAGAAGTTCGGGCCGGCGCTGCTGCCGGTCGTCGAGCGTCGCTTGGCGCTGTTCGCCGGAATTTTGATCGCGCTCCTTGTTATCGGCCTGACCGCCAGCCACTTCATCGGTGGGGGCGGACATGGTGGAGCTTGCGCCGCATGACGACGACTGAACATTCCAAGGCCGAGGGGTTTATCGGCCGGGTCTATGACCTCGTCACGCGCCACTGGCCGCTGGTCGCGTTCCTGTCCAGCGCCCTAATGCTGGCCATCGCCCACGGCTTCGAGACATTCGGCCACCTCGCGCCCTGCCACCTGTGTCTGAAGGCGCGCGAAGTCTACTGGGTCGCCGGAGCGGTCGGCCTGGTCGGCTTCGGCCTTCAGCACACGCCGCTGGCGAGCCGCCTGCGCGCGCCGGTCAACCTGCTGCTGGCCGCGATCTTCCTGTATGGCGCGGGCTTGGCCGTGTTCCATGCCGGCGTCGAGTGGAAGTGGTGGCCGGGTCCGACCACCTGCACGGGCGCGGGGGTCGCCAGCGCGACCGACCTGTCGGCCATGCTGAACGGCACGATGAAGATCAAGCCGCCGATGTGCGACAAGGCCGCCTGGGTGTTCCTGGGCTTGTCGATGGCCGGCTGGAATGCGCTAGTTTCGCTGAAGCTGGCCGTCTGGTCAGTCCTGGCGGGCCTGCGTAAGTCGGAGACGCTCCGATGACCAAGCCGGTTCCGCCCCGTCCCGGCCAGGGCGCCGTGCGCGCCCGCCTCGCCGAGATCCTGCGTGTGGACCAGGCCGGCGAGCTGGCGGCCGTCCACATCTATCGCGGCCAGGCCGCGGTGATGCGCGCCAGCCCCGGCCGCGAGCGCATCGCCAACCAGCTGCAGGAGATGGAAGGCCACGAACAGGTCCATCTGAGCCGCTTCAACGAACTGCTGACCGAGCGCAACGTCCGTCCGACCCTGATGTCGCCGGTCTGGCGCGCCGCGGCCTTCGCGCTCGGCGCCGGCACCGCTCTGCTGGGCGACAAAGCCGCCCACGCCTGCACCGAGGCGGTCGAGAACGTGATCGAGCAGCACTATGCCGGTCAGATCGAGGAGCTGAAGGGCCGCGATCCGGCCCTTGCCGCCGAGCTGACCCAGTTCCGCGACGACGAGCTGGCGCATCGCGACCTCGCCATCGAGGAAGGCGCCCACGAGGCGACCGCCTATCCGCTGCTGACGGCCGTGATCCAGGCCGGCTGCCGCGCGGCCATCAAGATCAGCGAGAAGATCTGACGCCAGAGCTTGGCGGCCGCCTCGCGCGGGCCTACCGATACCCCCCAACAAGACCGTGTTGGGGGAGTCGCTCCTTGTCGTTCCGTACCCTCGCCGCCTGCGCGGCGTCGTTGCTCGCCCTTTCCACGGGGTTCCTGGCCACGGCCCAGGCCGCCGAGCCGCTCAAGACCAGCGACCTGTCGCTCAGCACTGGTGGCCCGATGCCCGTCGAGCAGCAGGCCCTGGGCTTCGACCACGCCGATCTGACGTTCAAGATCCTGCCCGACAAGAAGGCGATCGAGGGCCAGGCCGCCCTGACCTTCTCGGCCAAGGCCCCGCTGGACAAGCTGGTCCTGGACTTCGACCGTGTCTTCACGATCCGCAAGCTGGCCATCGACGGCAAGGCGCTGAAACCCTCGGCCTGGAGCAATCCCGAGGGCCGGATGACGATCACGCTTCCGAAGAGGATCGCCAAGGGCAAACAGGTCACCGTGGTCGTGACCTATGACGGCGTTCCGCTGGAGGCCAAGCGCGCGCCGTGGGACGGCGGCTTCGTCTGGAGCAAGGCCCCGACCGGCGAGCCCTGGATCGCCACCGCCGTCCAGGGCGATGGCTGCGACATCTTCTGGCCGTGCATCGACTATCCGACCGGCGAGCCGAAGCTGGTCGACCTGCACATCACCGTTCCCGCCCCGCTGGTCGCGCCCGCCAACGGCGTGTTCCTGGGCATGACCGAGAAGGACGGCTGGCGCACCTACAACTGGCGGGCCAAGACCCCCAACACCTACGCCATCGCCCTCGATGTCGGCCCCTATGAGGAACTGACCGCCAGCTACAAGAGCCGCTTCGGCGACAGCTTCCCGATGTCGTTCTGGTACTTGAAAGGCAATGCCGACAAGGCCAAGGGCCTGTTCGCCGAGTTCGCGCCGATGCTGGACTTCTACGAACAGATGATCGGCCCCTACCCGTTCCGCGACGAGAAGATGGGCGTGGTCGAGACCCCGCACCTGGGCATGGAGCACCAGACCATCAACGCCTACGGCAACAAGTACGCCAAGGAGGCCTACGGCTTTGACTGGCTGCTGCAGCACGAGTTCGCCCACGAATGGTTCGGCAATCAGCTGACCGATGTCGACAACGACGACATGTGGCTGCATGAGGGCTACGGCAGCTACATGCAGCCGCTGATGTCGCAATGGCTGCATGGCGACATGGAGTACATGGCGCGCCTCAACCAGATGCGGGTCGACACCAAGAATCGCTTCCCGATCGTCTCCGGCAAGCAGTTGAAGGAAGACGAGGTCTACAACGCCGACCGCGGTCCGGGGAACGACATCTACTTCAAGGCGGCCAACGTCCTGCACACCCTGCGGACGCTGATCGGCGACGAGGCGTTCTTCAGGATCACCCGCATCGCCGTCTACGGCCGCGACGATCCCAAGCCGGGCAATTTCACGCCCCGCTATCTGGGCACCAAGGACTTCATCAAGATCGTCAACCAGGTGACCGGCAAGGACTACGGCTGGTTCTTCGACGTCTATCTCTACGAGGCCCAGCAGCCGGAGTTACTCCAGGCGCGCGAAGGCGGCGATCTCGTGCTGCGCTGGAAGACGCCCAAGGACAAACCGTTCCCGATGCCGATCGAGGTGAAGGTTGGCGACAAGGTCGTCACCGCGTCGATGGCCGACGGAACGGGTCTCGTGGCCGTGGGCGCCACCGTCCCGGTGATCGTCGACCCCGCCTCGAAGGTCCTGCGTCGCCAGCCGTATCTGGAAGACTTCCAGGCTTGGAAGAAGGCCAAGGACGACGCCGCCAAGGCCGAAGCCGAGGCCAAGAAAAAGGCCGAGGCGGAGAAGAAGTGACCGCGCGCTAACCCTGCCCGTTTACCGAATGGCGCGACCTTCGCTGTTAGGACGGTGACGTCCCCGGAGGTCGCGTTCCATGTTCAAGCCCGTCCATTTCGTCGCCGCCGCGCGCCTCACGCTGCTGGTCGGCTCCCTGACGGTGGCGGTGCTGACCCTGGGGCCGTTCCAGGGCGCCGAACAGATCTTGGGCCTCAGCGACAAGGCCGCCCACGCCATCGCGTTCGGCGGCCTGCTGGCGGTGTCGTTTCTGGCGTTCCCCCGCATGCGTCGCAACGATCTCATGATCGCGGCCCTGGTGTTAGGAGCCGCCGTCGAAGTCGCCCAGATCATCGCGCATCGGGACGGCAACATTCCCGATTGGCTGGCCGACGCCACGGGAATCCTGACCGTCTATGGCGCCGGCATGATCGAGACCGTGCGCAAGATGGCGCGTGAACAAGGCGACCTGACCTTTGCCCAGATCGCCGCCATGGATCGCCGCCGGGGACGCCGCCGCCAGGCGACCGCGTTCGAGCCGGCGGCGATGGAAGTCTCGATGAAAGAAACAGGCGCCGTGGTCAGCTTCGCCGAACGCGCCGCCCATCGATTTCCGGCGCGCTGATCAGGTGATGCGCTTGACGCTGACCGGGTCGCTGCCCGGGAAGCTCTCTTCCAGGCCTTCGTCCAGCAAGGCTTCCTGACGGCTTTCGGACTTGGCGACCTTGGCGGCCAACTGGTCGTGCTTTTCGCCATCCCGCAGCGGGCGTTTGGCCTCGCGGGCATGGGGCGCATCGATGTGTTTGTCTTCCGGCCGGATCTTGCTCTCGGACGCCATGTCGGCCGTGGACGCGGCGGTGCCGTGGGTGAAGTGACGGTTGTCGCCGTCGGTCTGGGTTTGGCGGGTCATGCGATGTCTCCCGTGGCTTTTTTGCCTCGGATGTAAAAACCCGCCGGCTTAGGTTCGGGTTGCATCGCCGGGCCCCGGTCGCCCACTTTGTCTCGGCGCCGAAATATCTCGCGCGAGAGCCTGGAACCTTTGCCGTAGGGCCGCATTTTAGGGTCAGCTTGGCGGTCAGATCCCCTTCCGCCTCATAGCCGACGGCCCGGGATGCCATTCCTCAAAACGCCAGCCCGGGCCGTTTCGCTGTCGAGCGCCGCTAGGCCTCCAGCTCGATGTCCCAGTACAAATAGTCCAGCCAGCTGACGTGCAGCCGCCCCGGCGGGAACCTGCGACCGCGCTCCTGCAGCTCGTGCATCGACGGGCGACGGGCGTGGTGAAAGGGCTGCATCCCCGCCTCGCGCGGCGTGCGGCCGCCCTTGCTGAGATTGCAAGGCGCGCAGGCGGTGACGATGTTTTCCCAAGTGGTCCGTCCCCCTCGCGAGCGTGGGATCACGTGGTCGAAGGTCAGGTCCTCGGGCGAGCCGCAGTACTGGCAGCTGAACGCGTCGCGCAGGAACAGATTGAAGCGGGTGAAGGCCGGCGGACGCTCTTGCGGAACGTACTGCTTCAGCGACACGACGCTGGGCAGGCGCATTTCGAACGACGGCGAGTGGACGACCTGGTCATAGGTCGCGACGACGTCGACACGGTCCAGAAACACCGCCTTGATCACCTCCTGCCAGGGCCAGAGGGAAAGCGGATAGTAGCTGAGCGGCCGGAAGTCGGCGTTGAGCACCAGGGCTGGCATGCCCGAGGGCGGACGTGTGAGGACCTGCATCAGATCCCCCTTTCGAGGCGGGCGTCGGAACACCCGATACCCAAGCTAATGGGGCCTCGGCTGATGTGGTACGCGACAGGACTGAAGACGGGCCTCCTTCCTACGCAATTCAGGGAATCGCCATTCATTCCCGAACGCAGGGAAAGGATGGTCCAAGTCGGCGACAGAACCAAGACATCTCGCCGGGAGAACTCAGAAAGGCGCGATCTCGCGGCGTTTGACGGCGCCGTAGCAGGCCCAGAGCAGATGGGCGGCCACGCCACGATAGGGCCGCCAAAGCTCGGCGCGCTTGTAGGCCTGTTTCTCGTTCGGCCGGACCTCGGCCTTGTCCGCCCAGCGCATGGCCTCCTGCAGCGCGACGTCGCCGCCCGGGAACATGTCCAGGCGGCCTTGTGTGAACATCAGATAGACCTCGGCGGTCCAGCGACCGATGCCAGTGATCGCGGTCAGCGCCGCCACGGCCTCGTCGTCGGACAGATCCGGCAAGGCGTCGAAATCACAAGCGCCGGTGACGTGCGCCTCGGCCAGGGCGCGGGCATAGCGGGCCTTGGGGCGCGAGAGGCCCAGCGACAGCAGATAGGCCTCATCGTGGCCCATCACGACCTGTGGGGTCATCTCCGGCAGCCCCGCCTCGACCCGCGCCCAGATAGCCGCGGCCGAGGCCAGGGACACCTGCTGCTGCACGACCATCTTCAGGAGGCCCGGAAAGCCGCCCATGCCGACGCGCCATGCGAATGGCGGGGTGACGGCCTCCATCGCCGCCAGGGCCGGATCGACGGCGGCCAAGTGCTTTCGAGCGGCCAAGATGGCTTCGGCGGAGGGCGGAACGAACATGGCTCCGCAGGTGGGGCAGAGTGCGCCGAATGACAATCCGCTTCTTGCTGAACTATTCGATGGCGGTGATTTCGATCTCGCCGCCCGGGGCTGGCGAGACGTCGCCGACGACCTTGCCCAACAGGGCGCGGGCGATTGGCGCGACATAGGAGACAGACCCCTGGGCCGGATCGGCCTCGTCCTCGCCGACGATGCGGAAGGTCTGCACGCGGCCGTCTTCGCGCTCGAACGTCACCCGATCGCCGAACTGCACGACCGTCTTGGTCGGGTCACGCTCCAGCAGTTGGGCGGTGGCTCGGCGCGCCGACCAGTAGCGCAGGTCCCGCGTGGCGCGGGCCATCGCCGTCCGGTCGCCGTCGGCGGCTCCGCCGGCGCTCTGGGCCGCCGAATAGGCGGCGCGCGCGGACGCCAGCTCGGCCTCGATCTGGGCTAAGCCCTCGGGCGTGACGATGTTGGGATGGGTGGAGATCGGGCGATCGGGCAGATCCGCCGCGAAGGCTTCGCTGTCGCCCTCTTTGGTGAAGGCGACGCTCATGGCCGGGAGATGTTTTGGATCATAGGGGAAAAGCCTGGGACGCATACGGATGAAACGGCGTCGAAGGCCTAACGCGTCTTCGGCCCAGTTAGCTCCCCTTCCGGAAAGCTTCAAGCCGGTCGAACGCGGCGGCGGGCGACTTCCGAGGGATCGGAAGAGTCGGCCCGCCGGTCACGAGCAATCGATCCCTACAGCACCACGCTGGCGACAGCGGCGGCGACGCCCAGGGCGATCACGAGGAAGTAGCCGGCGGCCAGACGGTCGAAGGCGTTTTCGAAGGCGTTGAGCGTGCGTTGCATGAGAAGTCCCTCCAGTTCGTGTCCTGACCCCCGATGGGCCCTGGCCGGCTTTCGCCTGAACCAATCTGGACAGTGCTTAGATAGCACCAATCTGAACGACGTCAAGATTATCTTTACAGCGTTCGGATGAAATTTTAGAAAGGTGTGGTTAGAGTGAGGCCGATGAGCACCGCGACCGCCGAATCCCGCCCCTATCACCATGGCGACCTCAGCCGCGCCCTGGTCGACGCCGCGCGCAAGATCCTCGAGAACGAAGGTCCCGCCGCCCTGTCGCTGCGGGCCGTGGCGCGTGAGGCCGGGGTTAGTCCCGCCGCGCCCTACCACCACTTCAAGGACAAGGCCGAACTGCTGGAAGCCGTGGCCCACGAGGGCTGGCACGAGCTGGATGTGGCCCTGTCCACCGCCCGCGCCTCGACCCAGGATTCGCGGGTGCGGATGACCAACCTCGGCGTCGCCTATGTCTGCTTCGCCCGTGACAACCCGGCGCTCTACCGGGTGATGTACGACCGCTCGCGCGACAAGGACGCCCTGCCCGACCAGCTGAAGGACGATGGCGCCTATTGCCAGGTGCGCAACACCATCAACGAGAACGCCGGCGGCCACGTCACCGAGATCGACCTGGAGCTGGCCACGATCGCCGCCTGGTGCGCGGGCCATGGTCTGGCCGAGATGATCGGCTTCAAGCAATTCGCCCCCTTGAAGGAGCTGCTGGGCGGCGAAGAGGCCTTCCTGCGCGCCGTGTTCGAGCACCTGGGCATGTTCGCGAAGTTCGCCGACCAGGACTGAGCGTGGCCTTCGTCACTCGGTTCGCACCGTCGCCGACCGGCTACCTGCATCGCGGCCACGCCTATTCCGCCCTCACCGCCCATCGCGCCGCGCGGGATGCGGGCGGTCGATTCCTGCTGCGCATCGAGGATATCGACGCCACCCGCTGCCGGCCGGAGTACGACGCGGCTGTCTTCGAGGATCTGGCCTGGTTGGGCCTGGACTGGGAACAGCCCGTTCGCCGGCAGTCGGAGCATCTGGCCGACTATCACGCGGCCATCGAGGCCCTGCGCGAGCGCGGCCTGGTCTATCGCTGCTTCAAGACCCGCAAGGAGCTCGACATCGGCCGCGCGCCGCATGAGCCGGCCATCCCCTATATCGGCGGGCCGCTGGCGGCCGGCGAAGAGGCTGAACGCCTGGCGCGCGGCGAGGCCTTTGCCTGGCGGCTGTCGCTGGCGGCGGCGCGCGAAGCGCTGCATGGCTTCGAGGGGCTGACCTTCGTCGAGGAGGGCGCCGGCCCGCACGGCGAGACGGGCGTGGTCCAGGCGCGGCCCGAGACCGCCGGCGACATCGTTCTGGCCCGAAAAGACGTCGGCGTCGCTTATAACCTGGCCGTGGTCCATGACGACGCGCTGCAGGATGTCACTCATGTGATCCGAGGCCAGGATCTCTTCGAGGCCGCTCACATCCAGCGCCTATTGCAAGCGCTGCTGGGCTTGCCCACCCCGACCTATCGCCACCACGGCCTGCTCGTCGGTCCGGATGGCAAACGCTACGCCAAGCGTGACAAGGCCGAGACTTTGCGGGAGCTGCGCGCGGCGGGGCTGACGGCCGAAGAGCTGCGCGCCGAGCTGGGCGTCTAGATCCCGCCGCCAGCCTGCTCCACCAACTGGCTCATGGACTTCAGATAGTTTGAAAACGCCGCCCGCCCCGCCTCGGTCAGGCGCACGCGGGTCAGAGGCTTGCGGCCGACGAAGCTCTTTTCGATCGCGACGTAACCGGCCTCCTCCAACTTGCGCAGGTGGATGGACAGATTGCCCTGGGTGACCTCCAGCAGGGTCTTCAGCTCGGTGAAGTCGGCCACTTCGGCGGTGGCGAGATACGCGACGATCCCCAGCCGCACCCGGCCATGGATGACGTCATCCAGTCCGCTGATGTCGAATCTAGGGCTCACGATCGCCTCAGGCCGCCGCCCGCTGGGCTTGGCGCATCATGTAGAAGCCTGGAGCCGCCATGAAGGCGAACAGACCGACGCTGGCGACCAGCAGATAGAGGTCCGCGCGCTCGATCAGCATGCCCAGCGCGACGCCCGAGACCAGCCAGCCGGTCGCGACCAGCGCCATCCACAGCCGCTTGCGCAGCATGAAGATCACGTACCAGACCGCGCCCTGCAGCACGAAGACCACCGCCGGATGGAACAGCCAGTAGTGGAAGTCCTTGTGGCGGACCGCCGCCGCCGCGAAGATCAGGACCAGCGCCAGGTTGGCGATGCCGGTGCCCGCGAAGGCGGCGTTCACCGCCCGGTTGGCGACGCCGACTTGAGGCCGCTTGCGATCGATGATGATGACGATCGTCATCAGGATCAGGAAAACGACGGTCGGCAGCCAGGCCAGGACCAGGTTTCCGAGACCGCCCAGGCTGACCACGCGTCGCTCCTGGGCGAAATAGATCAGGGTCTGGATCCCGTAGAGCAGGCCCGCCGCGCCATACAGCGCGCCACCGGCGACGCCCATGCCGCCCCGCTCACCGCCGCCCTCGGCCATGGTCCGCAGGAAGGCCAGGTCGTCCTGAACCGTCTTCAGCTTGTCGTTCATGGGCCGAGCCCCCTTCAGCGCCGCATCATGAATGGTCACAGGATTCGACCCAACAGCGGCGTGCGCCGCAGGATCATCGTCGTCAGCCAGCTCAAGGCCACCGCCCCGCCGAACACCGCGCAGCCCTTGGCCAGGCCGCCCCAGCTCTGCGGCAGCAGCATCCAGGCCAGCCACGAGGTGAACACGTAGTGGGTCAGGTACATGCCGTACGCGTTGGCCTGCAGGCTTGCGCCCACTGGGCCGGTCTTGCGGACGAAGCGCAGGACGGTCGCCAGGGTCGCGAAGGACAAGGTCGCGCAGCCCAGGGCAAAGCTGACGCCGCCGAACACGTCTAGGAGTGCCCTAGGCGGCGGATTAGGCGAGAAGGCCATGATCATGGCGGCCACACCGCCGACGATCGGCAGGACAGGGGCCGCCCACCAGAGCCACCAGCGCTTGGCCAGCTTGCCTTGCGGATCGGTGAGTCCTTGGCCGACGCCGGCCGCGCCGACGGCGATCCCGGCCAGGAAATAGACGAAGTAGTGGCCGATGCGGGCCGTCTGGAACAGGAACGGCCCGACCAGGGTCCAGTGACCGAACGGCGTGGTCATCGCCAACGGCAGATAGGTCAGAGTACTGGCGAGCACGAGCCCCCAGAAGAAGCGG
Organism: Caulobacter sp. 1776; assembly: GCF_040545685.1. Taxonomy (NCBI): domain Bacteria; kingdom Pseudomonadati; phylum Pseudomonadota; class Alphaproteobacteria; order Caulobacterales; family Caulobacteraceae; genus Caulobacter; species Caulobacter sp. 1776. The sequence goes on along the minus strand of NZ_JBEPMI010000005.1, from coordinate 296,144 downwards.
ACCGGCTTGCGGTCCGCGCCGTGGGCCAAGCGCCCCAACTCATCGGTCACGCCCGGGAAAAGGGCGTGGACCGCCGTGACCACCGCGCCGAAGGCCAGCAATACCCACAGGAACCAGGCCGGGCCGCTGGGCCAGAACGGCAGGTGGGTCCAGGCCTCGGCGAAGGCCGAGACCGACGGCGCGCCGCCGGCCTGCAGCCAGGCGGGGAAATAGGCCAGCGGCGCCAGCAGGCCCGCGCCGAGCATGAACGGGATCCCCAACCGCAGTGCTCTCGCCTTCAGGAAGCCGCCGGCGCTCTTGGCCCGCAGGCCGTCGGCGACGAACAGGCCGGAAATGAAGAACATCAGCGACATGAAGAAGGTGTCGTTGACCAGGGTCAGGATTCCGAAGCCGCCGAACTTCTGCGGATCCACCACCGGGAAGGCCGTCCACAGGATCGGCTGGGCGCCGAACGCCTTCGGCGGCGGGGCGTACGGGTGATAGGCCAACGCCGTGTGGTGGGCGATCACCAGCAGGGTGACGAAGGCGCGCAAGGCGCCGATCGGGGCGTTGCGCCCGCCGATCTGGGCGACGGTCGATCGTTCGGTGGCGCTAAGCGGCGCGTGCATGGCCTGGCTCCTCTCAAGACCAGCGCACCATGCATCAACAAGTTTGTTTTGTAAACTTGTCTACTCGGCCGCCGCCTCGAGCGAAGCCATCGGCCGCGTCCCTGCTTTTCAGCGGGTCCAGTAGCGGTAGGCGTAGGCGGGCTCGAAACCCTCGTCGGCGTAGAGGGCTATGGCCGGGGCGTTGTCTGCTTCGACTTGCAGCCACGCGCGCTCGGCGCCCAGGGCGCCCGCTTCGGCCAGCAGGCCGCGCAGGACTCGGCGGGCCAGGCCCTTGCGGCGATGGTCAGGCGCGGTGCGCATGCCAAACACGCCGGCGAAGCCGCCGCCGATGGCGCTGGCCCCGATCGCCGCCGGCGCGCCGTCGATGTCCAGGCGCGCGAAGCGGGCCGGCGCGGGGATGCGGCCCAGGGCCTCTAGACGCTCGCGGCCGTCCTCGGGATCCCCGGCGGTGGCGGTGAACACCGCCTCGAACGTCGCGTCCGGCGCGGCCGAGACGCGGACGGCGGGATCGCCCTCTCCGCCCGTCGGGCCGAGCATGACCACGGTCTCCTTGCGCGGCGCATAGCCTCGGGCGGCCAGACGCGCGGGTAGGTCGTCGGGCGCAAACACGCCGTCGGTCAGCTTGAAGCGCGGCGGCAGGCCTCGCTCCGCGAACCAGGTCTCGACGGCGTCCAGCGCGGCTTCGGGATCGCGATCCGGCGCGGCCAGCGGCCAGGCGGCGTTGATCCGCATCGAGCGGCCCGACGAGGCGTTCAGCCGCCAGCCGCCCAACCGCCCTCGCTCGCGCGCCGGCCAGGCGTCGTCGGCCAGGGGTTCGAGGATGGCGGGATCGATCACTTCTCGGCCAACAGCTTCTCGACGATGCCCCGAGCCTCGGGGCCAGACCAATCGGCTGGACCGGACATGCGCGCGCGCTCGCGGCCCTGGCGGTCATAGATCACCGTGGTCGGGTAGCCGGCCGCGCGCGGCTCCAGCGCGAACGAAACCTTGTAGCCGGGGTCGCGATAGGCCTTCAGCGGCGGGTTGGCGGCCATCTCCTCGTTGACGAGGTTCAAGTCGCTGTCGCGATCAACCGTGATCGGCAGGACGGTGACCGGCTGAGTCGCGTAGGCGGCCTGCAGCTTGGCTAGGGTCGGCATCTCGGCCTTGCACGGCGCGCACCAGGTCGCCCACAGGTTCATGACCACCACGCGCCCCTTGAAATCGGCCAAGGTGGCCGGCTTGCCGTCCAGACTGGTGAACACTGTGTCCGGCGCGGCGCGGGGCACAGCGGGCACGTCGAGCTTTTCCAGCGTCCCCTTCTTGAATTCTCTCAGATCAGCGGGGCCATGGGGTTTGAACGAAGCCGATGCGATGACGTATAGAACCGCCGCGACGCCCACCAAGGCGACGCCCGAGATCGCCCAGACCAACGGGTTGCGCTTCGGCGCGGCCTTGCCGTCTTCGACCAAGTGGACTTCGTTCATATGACCGACAACGCCTCCGATACGCCCAAGCCAGTGAAAGGCCAGGGTCAAGCCATGTGGGGCGGTCGGTTCACAGCCAAGCCGGCGGAACTGATGCAGGCGATCAACGTCTCCATCGGCTTCGACAAGCGCCTTTGGGCGCAAGACCTGGCGGGTTCCCGCGCCCACGCGCGGATGTTGATGAACCAGGGCGTGATTTCAAGCAGCGATGGCGAGGAAATCCTCGGCGGCCTCGCGCGGATCGAGGACGAGATCGCCACCGGAACCTTCCCGTTCCGCGACGAGTACGAAGACATCCACATGAACATCGAGGCGCGGCTGCGCGAGATGATCGGCGCGACCGCCGGCCGCCTGCACACCGCCCGCTCGCGCAACGACCAGGTGGCCGTCGATTTCCGCCTATGGGTCCGCGACGCCTGTGACCGTTCGGCGGGCCAGCTGGCGGCGCTGCAGAAGGCGCTGCTGGCCCAGGCCGAGACCTATGCCGACGCCCTGATGCCGGGGTTCACCCACCTGCAGCCGGCCCAGCCGGTGACGTTCGGCCATCACCTGATGGCCTATGTCGAGATGTTCGGCCGCGACGCCAGCCGCTTCCGCGACGCCCGGGCCCGGATGAACGAGTGCCCGCTGGGCGCGGCGGCCCTGGCCGGTTCGCCGTTTCCGATCGATCGCCAGCAGACGGCGACGGCGCTGGGCTTCGACCGCCCGACCGCCAACTCGCTGGACAGCGTCTCGGCCCGCGACTTCGCGCTGGAAGCCCTGTCGGCCGCCTCGATCACCGCCACGCACCTGTCGCGCCTAGCCGAGGAGATCGTGCTGTGGACGACGCCGATGTTCGGCTTCATCAAGCTGACCGACGCCTTCACGACCGGCAGCTCGATCATGCCGCAGAAGAAGAATCCCGACGCGGCCGAGCTGATCCGCGCCAAGGTCGGCCGCATCCTGGGTTCGCTGACCACCCTGACCGTGGTCATGAAGGGCCTGCCGCTGGCCTATTCGAAGGACATGCAGGAGGACAAGGTCCCGACCTTCGAGGCCTTCGACGCTCTCGAGCTCAGCCTGCTGGCCATGGCCGGGATGGTCTCGGACCTGACGCCGCACACCGACAACATGGCCAAGGCGGCCGGCGCGGGCTTTTCGACCGCCACCGACCTGGCCGACTGGCTGGTGCGGACGCTGAACATGCCTTTCCGCGACGCCCACCACGTGACAGGCTCGGCCGTGAAGGCGGCCGAGGGCCTTGGCGTCGATCTGGCCGATCTTACCTTGGAACAGTTCCAGGCGATCGAGTCCCGGATCACCCAGGACGTCTACGCCGTTCTGACTCCGGCCGCCTCGGCGGCCAGCCGCATGAGCTACGGTGGGACCGCCCCCGCCCAGGTCCGCGCCCAGATCGCGCGTTGGAAGGAAGTGCTCGCATGATCCGTCGCCGTCTTACCATCCTCGCGCTGGCGGCCCTGGCCGTCTCGGCGGCCGCCTGCGGCAAGCAAGGCGCCCTGGAACGTCCCGCCCCGCTGTGGGACGCCCAGAAGAAGGCCGCCTGGCAGGCCGAGCGCCGCGCCGCCTCGGCCCAGGCCAACCAGCCCGCCCGCGCTGGCGGCGCCCAGGAGATCCGCGACCCGGCCTCCAGCAACCGCACTATCCGCGCCGCGCCGCTGCCCGGCACCAAGGACCCGTTCGGCGGTCCGTCGCAGGCCGGCTTTCCCGGCGCCACCCCGAATTGACGGCAAACACCGCATATATGTTTGAACTTGGCGTGGATCGCCGTCATCCCGGCGAAGGCCGGGATCCAGATGACGCCCGCCACCGCTCCGGATGAATCTGGGTCCCGGCTTTCGCCGGGAAGATCGGAATGAGGGGGCTCTGACTATGAGAAAGCCCAAAGACCTGTGAATCACTTCGAGTACGGCCCCGAGGGCCTGGCCTGCGAAGGCGTGCCCCTGGCCCGCATCGCGGCCGAGGTCGGCACGCCCGTCTACGTCTATTCCCGCGCCACCCTGGAGCGGCACTTCATCGTGTTCCGCGACGCCCTCGCGGCGGCCGGCGTCGTCGACCCGCTGGTCGCCTATGCCGTAAAGGCCAATTCCAACGTCGCGGTGCTGAAGGTGCTCGGCGACCTCGGCGCCGGGGCCGACACGGTCTCGGAGGGCGAGGTCCGCCGCGCCCTCGCCGCCGGCATTCCTCCCGAGCGGATCGTCTTCTCCGGGGTCGGCAAGGCGCGTCGCGAGATCGAATTCGCGCTGCGGACCGGCGTCGCCGAGATCAACGTCGAGTCCGAGCCCGAGCTGAACCTGATCGCCAAGGTCGCCGCCGACCTCGGGGTGAGGGCCAAGGTCGCGTTTCGGGTCAATCCGGACGTCGCGGCCGGCGGCCACGCCAAGATCGCCACCGGCAAGTCCGAGAACAAGTTCGGCGTCTCGTTCGCCGAGGCCGCGCGCCTCTACGCCAACGCCAGCAACAACGCCAACCTCGAGCCCGTCGGCGTGGCCTGTCATATCGGCAGCCAGATCACCGACCTCACGCCGATGCGCGCCGCCTTCAGCAAGATGCGGGGCCTGGTCGAGCAACTGCTGGGCGAAGGCCTGTCGGTCGAGCGCCTGGACCTGGGCGGCGGCCTGGGCGTGCCATACTTCAATCACCCCGAACCGCCCTCGCCCGCCGACTTCGCCGCCATGGTCGGCGAGGTCACCAAGGGCCTGCCCGTGAAGCTGGCCTTCGAGCCGGGCCGGGTGATCGCCGCCAACGCCGGCGTGATGGTCTCCGAAGTGATCCACGTCCACGAGCGTCCGGAAGGCCGCAAGTTCCTGGTCATCGACGCGGCCATGAACGATCTGGTCCGCCCGGCGATGTACGACGCCTTCCATGACATCCGCCCGGTCGTCCAACGCGCCGGTGAAACGGTCTATGACGTGGTGGGACCGGTCTGCGAGACGGGCGACACCTTCACCCGCGATCGCGCCCTGCCGCCGTTCTCGGCCGGCGACTTGGTGGCCTTCATGTCGGCCGGCGCCTACGGCTCGGCCATGGCCAGCGAGTACAACACCCGGCCGCTGGTCCCCGAGGTCCTGGTCGATGGCGACCGCTACGCGGTGATCCGTAAGCGACCGACCTATGACGAGATGCTGGCGCGGGATCTGGTGCCGGACTGGGTCTAGGCCCAAAGAGAAAAGGCCCGCTCGATCGAGCGGGCCTTTTGCTTGTGTTAGTCCAGCGCGCCGATGTAGGGCAGCCCGCGGCTCTTGCCCTCGTCGTCGAGGCCGTAGCCGACCAGGTAGCGCGCGGGCGCTTCCCAGGCGACGAAGTCGGGCTCCATGCCGCGATCCTTGGGCCAGGGCTTGCGGGCGAAGACCGCGGTCAGCACCTCGCTGGCGCCGGCGTCCTTGACCAGCCGAGCGGCTTCCGACAGCGACAGGCCGGTGTCGAACACGTCGTCGACGACCAGGGCCCGGCGGCCGATCAGCGGCCGCTGCAGGTCGGCGCGGACTTCGCAGCGGCCCGTGCTCTTGCGCTCGTCATGATACGAGGCCAGCCACAGGGCGTCGAAACGCACGTTGCGTCCGGCCTTGTAGAGGGCCCGGGTCAGGTCGGCGGCGAACCACAGGCCGCCGGTCAGCAGGCAGACCACGACGGTGTCGTCGTCGATGCGCGGGGCGATGGCTTCGGCCAGCTTCTGGACCCGATCGGCGATCTCGGTTTCCGAGATCAGGACTTCGGGCTGCTTGGTGTCATTCATGATGAGCGGGTTCGTGAGAGTCGGAGGGGACGGTTTCGTCCCCGCTCTCATGTCCCGGGGGTTCCTGTCCAGCCGCTTCGTGCTCGACGGGGGCGTCCTGGGCGCCGCGCAGGGCCAATTCGGGCTCGGCGCCGTGCTCGTCCGGCTTCTTCAGGGCGGTCTTCACCGCCTTGGCCGCGCCCGGTTCGGTGGCGAAGCCGATCTGCAGGTCCTTGGCGGTGCGGGCCGGATCCAGGAAGGTGATCGAGAAGTGGCGCACCTGGCCGGGCGGGATCTTGGCGTCGGCGGCCGCGGCCAGCTGACCGGCGACGCGCTTGCCCTTCTCGTTCAGCAGCTCGACCCGCAGCGGGGGCGAGAGCACTTCATGTTCGGTGATGTTGCGGATCGCGCCGGTGATGGTGACGGCCGCATGACCGTCTTGCATCGAGGGCTGGGCCTTGATGCTGTCGCGATCGATAACGAGGCCGACGGTGTTCACCGGCAGGCCGACGGCGGCATAGGCGCCGGCCGAGCCGGGCATGATCTTGACCACATCGATGCGGAAGATCAGGGCGGCGACCACGACCACGGCCATGGCGGCGGCCATGCCGGCCCAGATGACGCCGGTGGCGGTGGCTTCGCGCAGGCGACGCTCGGCGTCGGCGCGGGCGCGAAAAACCTTGGGAAGCTCTTCGCCGGGCAGCGCGCTGACCGGCGGCTCGTCGGTCTCGGCCACGGTCGCGGCCACCTGCTCGGCGCTTTCGAACTGGCTGGCGAGGGTAGGTGCTTCGGGCTCGTCGAAGAGGTCGTTGGCCTCCTCGTTACGGGCGGTCCAACGGTTCCCGCACGACGCGCAACGCACGACGCGCCCCGCCGAGCCGACCTTGGAGTCGTCGACGAAATAGCGGCTGGCGCACTCCGGACAGGTCAGTATCATGGCCGCGAATCGGACGCTCCCCACACACCTAAATGGGGTCGCTGATTTTAACCCTGATGTCCAGAAACCCAAGTGACGCGCCTTGCGGATCGACACAGAACAGGGCGATGACGCCCTACCGGTGGTCCGCTTCGAAGGCGTCTCGATGCGTTACGGCCGAGCGCCGGAAACCCTCCGCGACATAAGCTTTTCCCTGGGCCAGGGTTCGTTCCATTTCCTGACCGGCGCCTCGGGCGCGGGCAAGAGTTCGCTGCTCAAGCTGATCTACCTGGCCCACCGTGCGTCACGGGGTCGCGTCGAGCTTTTCGGCCGCGATGTCAGCCTGACCCACGGCTCGGACCTGCCGTTCCTGCGCCGCCGGATCGGGGTGGTGTTCCAGGAATTCCGGCTGCTGGAGCACCTGTCGGTGTTCGACAACGCCGCCCTGCCCCTGCGCATCCTCAAGCGGAAACCGGCCACCTATCGCGAGGACGTCGCCGAGCTCCTGAACTGGGTGGGCCTGGGCGAGCGGATGCACGCCCTGCCGGCCACCCTGTCGGGCGGCGAGAAGCAGCGCCTGGCCATCGCCCGCGCCGTGGTCGATCGTCCCGACGTGCTGCTGGCCGACGAACCGACCGGCAATGTCGATCCGGCCATGTCGCTGCGCCTGCTGCGCCTGTTCGTCGAGCTCAATCGCCTGGGCACCACGGTCCTGATCGCCACCCACGACGAGGACCTGGTGGCCCGCGCCGCGCGGCCGACCCTGCACCTCGAGCACGGCCGCCTGGTCGATATCGGAGGCCGGGGATGAGCGCGTTTTTTCAGGTCGCCAAGTGGAGGCCCGGCCCGCTGTTGCCGCCGCGCGACTCCCGCGACGGGGCGCTGGTCTTCGTGGTCGCGGTGCTGTGCTTCCTGGCCTGCCTGACCGGCTTCGCGGCCTTGGCCGCCAACCGGGCCGCGCACGGCTGGACTTCGCAGCTGACCGGCTCGGCCACCGTGGTGGTCCGGGCCCGCGCCAACGAGACGCCCGACAGCGCCGCCGCCCGGGCCGCCGAGACCCTGGCCGGGGTCAAGGGCGTTGTCGAGGCCCAGGCCCTGACCCGCGAGAAGGCCGAGGCGCTGCTGGAGCCCTGGATCGGCAAGGAGGCGCTGGTCGACGAGCTGCCGACGCCGCGCCTCGTCACCCTGGATCTCGATCCCAAGTCACCGCCGACCGCCGCGACACTGGACAAGGCCCTGCGCTCCGCGGGGGTCGACGCCACCGTCGACGATCACAGCCGTTGGATCGCCGACATCGAGCGCGCCGCCGACCTGGCGCGTCTGGCGGCCCTCGGCGTCTTCGCCCTGATCGCCGCCGCGACGGCCGCCGTCATCGCCTTCGCCACCCGCGCCGGCCTGGCCGCTCGCCGCGACGTGATCGAGGTGCTGCACTTCTCCGGGGCCGAGCAGGGCTTCATCGCCGGCCTGTTCCAGAACCGCTTCGCGTCCATGGGCGCCGTGGCGGGCTTGCTGGGGGGCGCGAGCGCGGCCATCATCGGGGCGATCGCGCGCTATTTCGGCGGCGGCGCGGGGGTTGCGCCGGTGCTGCCCTTGGCCTGGATCGATCTGGTCGTCGCCCTGCCCTGTCCGCTGGTCGCCGCCTTGATCGCGGGACTTTCGGCCCGCCTGGCGGCGTCGCGCATCGTGGGGGAGATGCCGTGAAAACGCTGGCCGCGCTGCTGATCGCGCTGATGATCTGGGGGCTGGGCCTGCTGGCCTTCACCGGCCGGGTGGACCAGTCGACGCCGGCCCCCGAGCCGCCTACCGCCGACGGTGTGGTGGTGCTGACCGGCGCCTCGAACGTCCGGCTGGAGGCCGCCACCAAGCTGCTGGAGGAAGGCAAGGGCCGGCGCCTGCTGATCTCCGGCGTCAATCGCGAGGCCACCCGCGACGATGTCCAGACCGTGACCAAGGCGGTCAAGCCGATCTACGACTGCTGTGTCGACCTGGGCTTCTCGGCGGCCAACACCGTCGGCAACGCGATCGAAACGTCCGACTGGGCCAAGTCCAAGGGCTATACGAGCCTGATCGTGGTCACGGCCGACTATCACATGCCGCGCTCGATGCTGGAGCTGAAAGCCGCCATGCCCGGCGTGAAGCTGTTTCCCTATCCCGTGAAGACCGACCTGAACGCGCACCGCTGGTGGAAGACCAGCTCGAGCGCCCGCCGGATGATCGTCGAATATTGCAAGTACCTGGCGATCCTGGGCCGTGAAGCGTTCCTAGGGCTAGGGCCGCGAACGTGACAGCCGAAAGTGGTGGCCGGTTTCGGCGTCTGTCACGTTCTCACTAAACCAGACTCTGTTTTGCATCGAAGATGCAAAACGGGAGAGAAAGCCGCCCCGGCGGCGAAGGAAGCGTCTTGATCTATCTGCGTTCGTTCCTGTTCCAGCTGTTCTTCTGGCTGTGGTCGATCGCGTGGGCGGTCGGCATGATCCTGACCTATCCCCTGCCGCGTGGCGCCAACACCTGGTCGCTGTCCACCTGGGCCAAGGGCCTGATCTGGGCCCTGCGCTGGCTGGCCGACGTCAGGGTCGAGGTGCGCGGCGAGCAATATCGCCCCACCGGCCCCGCCCTGTTGGCGCCCAAGCACCAGTCGATGTTCGATGTCTTCAGCCAGTTCGCCCTGCTGCCGGACGCCTGCTTCGTGATGAAGAAGGAGCTCCTGATGGTGCCGCTGTTCGGCTGGCACGGGCTGAAGGCGGGCATGATCGTCGTCGACCGCGCCGGCCACTCGGCCGCGCTGAAGAAGCTGGTCCGCGACGCCGTCGAACGCATGAAGGACGCCCGCCAGGTGGTGATCTTCCCCGAAGGCACTCGCGGCGCGGTCGGTCAGCCCGGCGACTACAAGCCCGGCATCGCCGCCCTCTATCGCGAGCTGGAGATGCCGGTCACGCCCTTGGCCCTGAACTGCGGCTCGCACTGGAACAAGGGCTTCCTGATCAAGCCGGGCACGATCGTCTTCGAATATCTCGAGCCGATCCCCGCCGGCCTGAAGCGCGGCGAGTTCATGCGCGAGCTGCAGACTCGCGTCGACGGCGCGACCAAGGCGCTGGAGGACGCGGGGCTCTAACCCTGCTCGATCCCCTCGACCATCTTCAGCAGCTTTTCCATCGCGTGGTCCCGCACCCCGTCCTCGCGCAGATGCAGCACGAGGTCGCGGAGATAGTCGATGTTGGGCCCCGAAAGGCCCGTGGCGCCGGCGATCAGCGCCGCCTGCTGCTCCAGGGTCAGGGCCCCGGCCCACTGGCTGTGCTTCATGTCCGACAGGAAGACGAGCGCCGGCACGCGGCCGTCGCCGTCCAGGCGGATCTCGCGCGAGGTCTCGAAATAGGTCTCGGTCGGCTGCTCGCGCTCCCGGAGATAGGCGTAGACCGTCTCCCAGTCGCTGGCCGCCACGCGATAGGCCATGCCACGCACCGAGCCGCCCGGCGCCAGGCCTAGCACCAGGCCCGGCCGCTCGTAGGTCCCCCGGTGATGCACCGAATAGATGCAGAAGGCCCGCCGCCGGCCGTGGAGCACGGCCGTTCTTCGGTCTATGTACGGGAACCCGGGCCGCCACATCAGCGATCCGTACCCGAACACCCAGCGATCCTCGCCGCCGCCTTCTAAGCTCATCACCGATCCCGACTGGACGCGCCTCTACATGACCCATACCGACGCCCGCCCGTCCCGCAAAGCCCCCCAGAAAGCCCGGCGCGGCCGTCTGTTCGCGCCTTTCATTCTCGCCGTCCTGATCGCGGGCGGCTGGAGCTACGGCTGGTTCTGGCTGCGCGGCCAGGCCGAGCAGCGGATGGACGCCCAGTCGGCCGACCTGAAGTCGCGCGGCTACGACCTGTCCTGGAGCCGGCGGGACTTCCACGGTTTCCCGTTCCGGATGAACGTCGAGCTGACCGACGCCCGCGTGGCCGAGCCCACCGGCTGGGCCGTCCGCGCGCCGCTGCTGAAGGGCGAGGCCGAGATCTATGACCTGACCCACTGGGTGCTGGTCGCGCCGCGGGGCGTGGTGCTGACCCGGCCCGAGGCGGGCGACGTGACCATCACCGGCCAGGCGCTGCGGGCCAGCATCTCGCACGTCACCGAATATCCGCCGCGCGTCTCGGTCGAGGGCGCCAAGCTGACCTTCGTTCCCGCTCCCGGCGGCAAGCCGTTCCAGCTGGTCTCGGCCGACGACATGCAACTGCACCTGCGCTCGGGCCCCGACGATCAGGGCGCGATCTTCTTCAAGGCCGGCGGGGCCAAGACCGCGTTCACCGGCCTGCTGGGCCGCCTGGCCCAAGACAAGACCGCCTCGATGATCCTGGAGACCCGGCTGTCCCACGTCTCGTATCTGCGCGGCCGCAACTGGGAGGCGGCGGTCAAGCGCTGGAGCGAGGCCGGCGGCCAGATCACCCTGCAGCAGAGCCAGATCCTGGCCGGCGACGCCGAGGGCAAGGCCAAGTCGGGCGTGCTGTCGGTCGATTCGAAGGGCCGGTTGATGGGGTCGCTGAGCGTCGCGATCAAGGAGCGGGCCGACCTCTCGCAGCCGATCAAGACGCCGGAACAGGCCTTGGCGGCCGCCGCCCAGGCCGTCGGACAGGAGCCGGTCATCGAGGCCGACCTGAAGTTCCAGAACGGGCGCAGCTATCTGGGCATCCTCGACACCGGGCCGGCGCCGACCGTCTATTGATCGATCAACGGTCGCCGAGACGCAATTTTCTTGCCGTGATGGCTGGCTATTGCGTGTTCGGCGGCAAAGACTATGGTCCGCCCTCCAATTTCGGGGAAGAACATGGGCAGCGACGCGACGGACGCCACACCGTCTCTCGAAGAAGTCCGATGGCGGCTCGACGCCATCGACGGTGAGCTTCTGAAACTGATCGACGAGCGCGCCAGTTTGGCCGGCGCCGTCGCGGCGGCCAAGCGCGCCTCGGGCGACACCGGCTTTGGCCTGCGCCCCGGCCGCGAGGCCCACATCGTCCGCAAGTTGCTCGACACGCCGCGCAAGGCCGCCAGCGACGCCCTGGTCATCCGCATCTGGCGCGAGATCATGGCCGACAATCTGGCGCGCCAGGGCCCCTATCATCTGGCCGTCTTCGGCGGCCGCGAGCCGGCCCGCGCGGTCGAGCTGACCCGCCTGCGCTTCGGGACCGCCCCGCGCCTGTCCATCGTTCCCAGCGCCCAGGACGCCCTGGCCGTCGCCCGCTCGCCGTGGGGTGTGGCCGTCCTGCCGCTGGCCGCCGACACGCCCTGGTGGGGCCGCCTGCTGGCCGAGCCGAAGCTGAAGGTGTTCGCCGCCCTGCCGTGCCTGGCCTCGTGGGGGCCGCAAGCCGCGCTGGCCGTGGCCGAGGTCGAGGTCGAACCGACCGGCGGCGACCAGACCTTCTGGGTCACCGACTCGCCCAAGAGCGGCGCCGCCATCGCCGAGACCCTCAGCCAGACCGACATCGCCGCCGAGCTGATCGCCGAGGCCGGCGGGCTGAAGCTGTTCTCGCTGTCGGGCTATTTCCAGCCGCACGACGAGCGCCTGGCCCGCGCGCCCGGCCAGCTGACCGGCGTCATCGGGGCTGCGCCCGAACAGTTCGACGTGTAAGAGACGCCGTCCCGAAAGGACGTCCGTTAGCCGAGTATTCCGATGACCGCCGCCCCCACCGATCGCTTCGCCGCGCCCCGTCCCGTCCCCAAGCCCGGGATCATGGACATCCACGCCTATGTCGGCGGCAAGTCGAAGGTCGAAGGGATCGCCCATCCGGTGAAGCTGTCGAGCAACGAGAACATCCTGGGCAGCAGCGACAAGGCCAGGCAGGCCTATCGCGACGCCATCGATCGCCTGCACATCTATCCGGACGGCAAGTCGAACCTGCTGCGCGCCGCCGTGGCCGAGCGCTTCAAGCTGGAGCCCGAGCGCCTGACCTTCGGCGACGGCAGCGACGAGATCTTCGCCCTGCTGAACCAGGTCTATCTGGAGCCGGGCGACAACATCGTCCAGGGCGAGCACGGCTTCGCCGCCTACGCCATCGGGGCCCGCGCCTGCCAGGGCGAGGTGCGGATGGCCAAGGAAACCAATCACCGCATCGACATCGACGAGGTGATCAAGTGCGTGGACGAGCGCACGCGCCTCGTTTTCATCGCCAATCCCGCCAACCCGACCGGCACCTGGCTGACGGGCGAGGAGATCCGCGAGTTGCACGCGGCCCTGCCGCCGTCGGTGATCCTGGTTTTGGACGGCGCCTATGCCGAGTTCTGCAGCGATCCGCGCTTCGAGGACGGCCTCGACCTGGCCCGCACCGCCGAGAACGTGATCGTCACGCGGACCTTCTCGAAGATCCACGGCCTGGCTGCCCTGCGCGTCGGCTGGGGCTATGGGCCCAGCCACATCATCGAGCCGATCGAGCGCATTCGCCCGCCGTTCAACACCTCGATCCCCGGTCAGGAAGCCGCCATCGCGGCCCTGTTCGACGACGAATTCCAGGCCCGCTCGCTGGCCTTGGTCGAGCAGTGGCGTCCTTGGATGGCCCAGCAGTTGGGCGGCATCGGCCTGGAGGTGACGCCGTCGGCGGCCAACTTCGTGCTGGCGACCTTCCCGACCACGCCCGGCAAGACCGCCCGCGAGGCCGAGGCCTTCCTGGCGTCGAAGGGCTACCTGGTCCGCGCCGTGGCCAACTACAATCTGCCCGACGCCATCCGCATCACCATCGGGCTGGAAGAGCAGAACCGCGCGGTGATGGAGCTGCTGACCGAGTTCATGGGGCGATGAGCCCCTCATTTTCCGATCTCCCCGGCGAAAGCCGGGGCCCAGATCGAACCCATGAACACCTGCTTTCCAGGCGCCGCCCCTTGGCGCGTCATCCCCAACCGCTCCGGCTGAATCTGGGCCCCGGCTTTCGCCGGGGAGATCGGGTTGAAGGGCGGACCGAAAGTCGTTTCCATGTCTAACCCCGGGATCCTCTACCCCAAGCTCACCGTCATCGGCTGCGGCCTGATCGGCGGCTCGGTGATCCGCGCGGCGCGCGAGCACGGCGTCGTCGGCGAGGTCACCGTGGCCGACGCCAGCGAGGCTCATCGGGCTCGCGTCGTCGAGTTGGGCGTCGCCGACCACGTCACCGGCGACATCGCCGAGGCGGTGAAGGACGCCGACCTGGTGGTCATCGCCACCCCGGTGCTGTCGATCCCCGAGCTCGCCGCCGTGGTCATTCCGGCCATGAAGGCCGGCGCCACCCTGACCGATGTCGGCTCGACCAAGGCCAATGTCGGCGAGGCGTTCCGCGCCCAGGACCTCTCGAAGATCTACGCCATCCCCGGCCATCCGATCGCCGGCACCGAGCAGTCGGGCCCCGATTCCGGCTTCGCCGAGCTGTTCGAGAACCGCTGGACGATCCTGACCCCCTTCGAGAGCGACGACGAGCACTATGCCGCCGCCGTCGCCAAGCTGTCGGCCTTCTGGCGCGCCTTCGGGGCCCAGGTCGAGCTGATGGAGGAGAAGCACCACGATCTCGTCCTGGCCGTCGTCTCCCACCTGCCCCACCTGATCGCCTACACGATCGTCGGCAGCGCCGCCGACCTGGAGAACGTCACCGAGAACGAGGTGATCAAGTACTCGGCCTCGGGCTTCCGCGACTTCACCCGCATCGCCGCCAGCGACCCAACCATGTGGCGCGACATCTTCGTGGCCAACAAGGACGCGGTGCTGGAGATGCTGGGCCGTTTCACCGAGGACCTGCAGGCCATGAGCCGCGCGATCCGCTGGGGCGACGCCGACACCCTGCACGCCCACTTCACCCGCACCCGCGCCATCCGCCGCGGCATCGTGGCGGCGGGCCAGGAGAGCGCCGAGCCGAACTTCGGCCGCGATCGGGGCAAGCACTGAGGACACGGCTCCGCCGCTTCACGCGGAGACCGCTGAAGGTTCGAAAGGGACCGCGGAGCGCCGGGCGTCGCCCGGAATGTGAGTAGTGGAGTACCGTTTCGACGAAGTCCGAACGCTCCGCGTGGTCCGTTATCCGATGAGCCTCCGGGGCGCGGGGTTTTAACCCGCTCCGGAAGAGGCCCCCGACGGGCGGAGGGATTGGCCATCCCGTCCGGACCGCATGAGCGATTTCAGCCCATGCCTGCCGCGCCGCCGAAGCCTTCGCCGCCGGGGCTTCGTCCCGTGTTTCAGGGAGCCTGCCGCCGGATCCGTCGCGAAGGCGAGCCTCCCGAAGAAGACCCCGGCGAGCGCTTCCCGCTCGACCACCCCTGACAGCCGCCCAAGTCGCCGGCCGGACGTCCCTTTCAAGCCATCAGGTGGAATGATTATGACGCCAGGATTCAACGCGGATCATTCAGGAGCGTGTAAAAGTGAGAAGTGGTTGATTTCGTTGAATTCGATTTCACGAACGCCGGGGATACAACACGCTCAATCCCCGTGCTTCCTGCTTCCTCGTCGTAAAGGAAGTCGCCCAGCCGACACTTCTGCATCCTTCCCCCACCGGCCGCGTTGATGAGCCGAGGGACTTCGAAAAATCGGCGAGGAATACCATGCCCCGTCTCATCGTCATCGGCTTGGCCATCGGCGCCATGGCCCTTCCCGCCGTCATGGCGCCCACCGAGGCCGACGCCGCGACGTGTCACAGCCGCAAGGCCACCGGCACGGTGATCGGCGGCCTGGGCGGCGCCCTTGTCGGCAACGCCATCAAGCGTGGCGGAACCGGCCTGCTGATCGGCGGCGTCGGCGGCGCCCTGGTCGGTCGCGAGATCGGCAAGAGCGGCTGCCATCGCACCCGCACCGTCTACTACGACAGCGGTTCGCGCGGCGTGGCGCCGGCCAGGACCCAGCCACAACCGGTCCGGCAGGTCTATTACGACCACATGGGCAATCCGGTCACCGCCGGCGGCGGGACCGTCACCCAGGTCTCCAACACCACGGGCGGCGGCGTCTGCCGCGATGCGACGATCTCGTACTACGACGAGCGCGGAAAGCTGAACTCGCGCGCCGTCCAGATCTGCCCCCGCTGACCTTCGCTCACGAACGGAACGCCAAGATGATCCGCAAGCCCGTGCTGGCCGCCCTCCTCCTCGCCGCCCTGAGCGTGGCGGCGTGCGAGGATCGGCATGACGCCATGGCCAATCCCAAGATCTGCGCCGACTTCAAGACCAATCCGGGCGCCAGCGCCGCCGCCGATCCGTCGACGCCGGTCGAGGAGTGCGCGCGCCGCTGGGCCTACAGCCTGGCCGGCGCCAAGGACGGGGCCGAGGTCGTCGCCGACGCCGTGGTCGCCGCCTGCGCGCCCACGCTCAGCAAGTGGAACCAGGCCTCGCTGGGCCAGGCCGCGCCGGGGGGCGGCGAGCAAGCCCTGAGCCTGACCACCGGCCAGCCGACCAATCCGCTTGCCGAGCATAGCGCCTTCGCGCAAGGCCGGGCCTTGTTCTACGTGATCCAGGCCCGGGCCGGCCGCTGCAAGGCGCCGCCCGCGGTCAACGGCGCGCCCGAAGGCGTGTAGGCGCCCGAGACACCCCATTGGGTTCTCTGGACTTCCGGGCTCCTTGTGGCAGGGTCGCGGTCGGACACCGCTCCGCACCGGGTATGCGCACCGTCGCCCCTGCCCTCGCCCATCCAGAGAGACCGCGAGCGATGACCTCATCGACCTCGACCATCCGGTTCGGCCGCTTGGCCGCATCCGCCTTCACGCGCGACATCCACAAGGCCGAGGCCTTCTATCGTGACGTCCTGGGCTTTCAGAAGACCTTCGAGAACGGCGATCCCGTCGGCTTCATGATCCTCGAAAAGGACGCCGCCGAGCTGCATCTGAGCCTGGTGAAGGACCACAAGGCCTCCACGACCAACATCACCCACCTGATGGTCGACGACGTCGACGCCTTGCACGCCGTCTGCGTCGCCGCCGGCGCGCGGATCATCAAGTCGCTGGCCGACAAGGACTATGGCCTGCGGGCCTTCGTCTTCGCCGATCCGGACGGCAACCGTATCGACGTCGGCCAGCCAATCGGGCCGGCGGAGCCGACTTGCCTGCGAAACCGCGACCTGACCGGCGCGCGGTTCGACAATTGCCGACTGGCCGACGCCGTCTTCGACAACGTCAATCTGGGGGGCGCGAGTTTCACCAACATCAACCTGCGCGGCGCGCGGTTCGACGACGTCAACCTGTCGGGCGTGGCGATCGACAACGCCAATATCGAGGGGCTGACGATCTACGGGATCGACATCCACGCCCTGGTGCAGGACGCGCTGAAGCGCGGGACGTCCTAGCCGGCCAAGGCCTCGCGCTCCCAGTCCAGGAACGCCGGCGTCGCCAGCAGGCGCTCGCCATAGGCCGTGGCCGCGCCGGCGTCGCCATGGTCGGAGAGCGCGATTTCGTACGTCCGGAACCGCGTCGCCACCGGCGTGTAGAAGGCGTCGGCGATCGACCATTCCCCCAGCAGGAACGGGCCGCCCGATCGCGCCAACAGCTGGTTCCAGCGCTCGACGATCTTGCGCACGTCCTTCTGGGTCGCTTCGGAAATGTCCAGCTTGCGAGGCGCTTCTTCCAGCGCCATCGGACACTCGCCGCGCAGAGCGGTGAAACCCGAGTGCATCTCGGCCGCCGCCGAACGGCCGATGGCGCGCAGGGCCGGATCGTCGGGCCACAGCTTGGCCTGCGGGAACTTCTCGGCCAGGTACTCGCAGATCGCCAGCGAGTCCCAGACCACCAGGTCGCCGTCCTTCAGGGCCGGGGCCAGCTTGCTGGGCGAGATCCTGCCGATCTCGGCCGTGGTCGTCTCGCCCTGGCGCAGCTCGACCAGGGTCTCGGTGAACGGCGCGCCGGTGCGCTTCAGCGCCAGCCACGGGCGTAGCGACCAGCTGGACCACCGCTTGGTGCCGATCACGATTTCCATGGCGCGCTCCTTCGTCGAATCCGGTTCGCCGAGGGCTTAGCGCGCCTTGCCGCGCAAGGGAAAGCAATCCTCCTCAACCGTGAAACGGGGGAGGTGGCGCGGCGCGAATACGCGCCGTGACGGAGGGGGCGTTCGAGGCCGATAGCGCCCCCTCCGTCGGCTTCGCCGCCACCTCCCCGCTGCGCGAGGGAGGAGAAAATTAGCCTCTGGCGCTTTGGCTTCCGCTGCGTCTACAGTCCCTTCAAGAAATAGAACAAATGTTTGAAGGGAGAGAGTCAGCATGGCCGACGCGCGTGCGTCCGGCGGCGAACGGCCGCTTTATTCAAATGGTTACAAGGCCACGGTGCTGGGGCTGCTGCTGGCGGCCTACACCTTCAACTTCATCGACCGGACGATCATCGCCACCATCGGCCAGGCCATCAAGGTCGACCTCAAGCTGTCCGACACCCAGTTGGGCCTCTTGGGCGGGCTCTATTTCGCCCTGCTCTATACCATCCTGGGCATCCCGATCGCCCGCCTGGCCGAGCGCTGGAACCGGGTCAGCATCATCTCGCTGTCGCTGGTGATCTGGTCGGGCTTCACGGCCCTGTGCGGCGCGGCCGCCACCTTCGGCCAGCTGGCCCTGTTCCGTTTCGGCGTCGGCGTCGGCGAGGCCGGCTGCTCGCCGGCCAGCCACTCGCTGATCAGCGACTATTACGAGCCCAAGAAGCGCGCCTCGGCCCTGTCGATCTACTCGTTCGGCATCCCGCTGGGCACCATGTTCGGCGCGGTGGCCGGCGGCTGGCTGGCCCAGGAGTTCAGCTGGCGCGTCGCCTTCGTCATCGTCGGTCTGCCGGGCCTGATCCTGGCCGCGATCGTCAAGCTGGTGGTCAAGGAGCCGCCGCGCGGCCATTCCGAGATCATCGAGCGGCCGCTGGAGGCCGAGGCCCTGGTCGTCGAGCCGGCCGCCAAGCCGCGCTTCTCGATGGCCGCCGAGTTCTCCGAATTGTGGGCCGTGGCCAAGGTGCTGTTCGGCAAGTGGCCGGTGCTGCACATGGTGCTGGGCGTGACCATCGCCTCGTTCGGCTCATACGGTTCGGGCGCGTTCGTGCCGCCCTACTTCGTGCGCACCTATGGCCTGGGCCTGGCCCAGGTCGGTCTGATCGTCGGGTTGATCGGCGGCTTCTCGGCCGGCGTCGGCACCCTGGTCGGCGGCTTTCTCACGGACTGGGCCGGCAAGAAGAGCACCAAGTGGTACGCCCTGACCCCGGCCATCGGCCTCTTGATCTGCACGCCGATCTACATCGCCGCCTACCTGCAGACGAACTGGCAGACCACGGCCCTGATCCTGCTGGTCCCAGGCATCTTCCACTACACCTACCTGGCCCCGACCTTCGCCGTGGTGCAGAACTCGGTCGAGCCGCGCCGCCGGGCCACCGCCACGGCCCTGCTGTTCTTCTTCCTGAACCTGATCGCCCTGGGCGGCGGGCCGGTGTTCACCGGCTGGCTGATCGATCACCTGGCGCAGTTCAACTTCAACCACCCGACGTCCAGCGGCATCTTCCACGCCCTCTCCGGCGCGTTCGGCGAGCCGGGCGCGGCCAGCTTCGGGGCCAGCTGCCCCGGCGGCCTGGCCCCCAAGGGCTCGGCGCCCGAACTGGCCAAGGCCTGCGCTGGCGCCATGGCCCGCTCGACCCAGCAGGGCATCATCGTCTCGCTGTGCTTCTACGCCTGGGCCGCCGCGCACTACGCCCTGGCCGGCATCGGCATGGTCAAGCACATGAAGGAACGGGCGGGGGCGTAAAAGGCTTGCCCCCCCGGAGGGGGAAGAAGGATCGCGTCGTCTTCCCCCTCCGGGGGAGGAGCGCGAAGCGCGGAGGGGCGAGTAACCGCATCCCACGCTAAGTAATAACCCTCTTCCCTTGACTCCCGGGGCGGTCGGGCCGAAACGGCCGCCCCATGATCAGCCGCTACGCCCGCCCCGAAGCCGCCGCCATCTGGTCCAGCCAGACCAAGTACAAGATCTGGTTCGAGATCGAGGCCCACGCCGCCGACGCCATGGCCGAGATCGGGACCATCCCGAAGCTCGCCGCCGAGACGATCTGGGAAAAGGGCCGCGACGCGGTCTGGGACAGCGACCGCATCGACGAGATCGAGCGCGTCACCAAGCACGACGTCATCGCCTTCCTGACCCACGTGGCCGAGATCGTCGGTCCGGAAGCCCGCTTCCTGCACCAGGGCATGACCAGCTCGGACGTGCTGGACACCTGTTTCGCCGTGCAGCTCAGCAAGGCCACCGACCTCTTGCTGGAAGATGTCGACCTCGTCCTGGCCGCTCTGAAGCGCCGGGCGCTCGAGCACAAGATGACCGTCTGCGTCGGCCGCAGCCACGGCATCCACGCCGAGCCGCTGACCTTCGGCCTGAAACTGGCCGGCTACTACGCCGAATTCCAGCGCGCCAAGGAGCGCCTGGCGATGGCCCGGTTCGAGATCGCCACCTGCGCCATCTCGGGGGCCGTGGGCACCTTCGCCAATGTCGATCCGCGCGTCGAGCAGCACGTGGCCGACAAGATGGGCCTGGCGGTCGAGCCGGTCTCGACCCAGGTGATCCCGCGCGACCGCCACGCGGCCTATTTCGCCGCCCTGGGCGTGGTGGCCTCGTCGGTCGAGCGCCTGGCCACCGAGATCCGCCACCTGCAGCGCACCGAGGTCCTGGAGGCCGAGGAACCGTTCGATCCGGGCCAGAAGGGCTCGTCGGCCATGCCGCACAAGCGCAACCCGATCCTGACCGAGAACCTGACGGGCCTGGCGCGTCTGGTCCGCTCGGCCGTGGTCCCGGCCATGGAGAACGTCGCCCTCTGGCACGAGCGCGACATCAGCCACTCGTCGGTCGAGCGCGGCATCGGCCCCGACGCCACCATCCACCTCGACTTCGCCCTGCGGCGCCTGGCCGGCGTCATCGAGCGCTTCAACATCTATCCCGACAACATGGCCAAGAACCTGGACAAGCTGGGCGGCCTGGTCTTCTCGCAGCGCGTCATGCTGGCCCTGACGCAAGAGGGCGTGTCGCGCGAGGACGCCTATGCGGCCGTGCAGGGCAACGCGATGAAGGTCTGGCGCGGCGAAGGCCGGTTCATCGACTTCCTGAAGGCCGACCCGGTGGTCTCCAAGGCCCTGTCCGACACCGTGCTCGAAGAGCTGTTCGACTACGGCTATCACACCAAGAATGTGGACGTGATCTTCAAGCGCGTGTTCGGAGAGCAAGGGTAGAGGGTAGCCGCTACCGCTCATCCCAAATTTCACCGTCATTCCCGCCCTTGTGGCGGGAACCCCTGGTTCAGCTAACACGTGAGAAGCAAGCGGATCGCCAGCGATCCGCCCCTCCCCACCTGCGGCGGATAGAGGGGTTTCCGCCACAAGGGCGGGAATGACGGGCTATGGTGTGGGGTATGACGCCGTTCCAACCCACCCCCATGCGCAAGGCGGGCTTCCCTCCGGTCGTCGACGCGAGCACCCGCGTCCTGATCCTGGGCAGCCTGCCGGGCGAGGCCTCGCTGGCGGCGCGGCAATACTACGGCAATCCCAGGAACGCCTTCTGGCGACTGATGGAGAGCGTGCTGGATACGCCCCTCGTCCCGCTGGCCTATGACGACCGCCTGACGACGCTGCTCACCCACGGCGTCGGCCTCTGGGACGTGATCGCCGAGGCCGAGCGGCCAGGCAGCCTGGACGCCGCCATCCGCGATCCGGCCGCCAACGACCTGCTGACCCTGATCGAGACCCTGCCCGCCTTGCGCCTGGTCGCCTTCAACGGCGGGACGGCGGCGAAGCTGGGCGGGCGGCTGGTTGGCGGCCGCGTCCCGACCCTGGCCCTGCCCTCCTCCAGCCCGGCCCATGCGGCCCGGACTTTCGCGCAGAAGGCCGAAACCTGGTCGGCGCTTGGGGCCTATTTGAGCGCGTCGACATAGAGATCCCGGAATCGCCGCAGCTCGGCCGGGTCCAGGTCCGACACCGCCCAGTAGTTCAGGCCGCCGGCCCGCCAGTGCAGCAGCGCGTAGCCATTCCGTTGGCCGACCACGCCGAACCGGTCGGTCGGCGCGTCGCCCGGCCAGACGAACACGTTGATCACGTGCAGGCTACGCCGATAGACCAGCGCCGCCGCCGGCTGGCCTTGGACATAGTCCAGGCGTCCGCCGGCCAGCGGGAATCCCCGGTCGGCGAAGTCCACCACGGTGGGGGCGAAGGCGACCTTGCCGTCGAACCACGGCTTGACGACGTGGCGGTTGGACGTCTCCACATCGACCAGATGATTGGCTTGCAGCGAGCGGACATGGTCGGCGACCAGTTCGTCCGCCAGGCCGGTTCGCATCTGGCCGACGCCGGTCACAATCAGCACCGAGGCCATGGCGAGAGCGGCGAGGCTCGCAAGCGCACCGACGCCGGCGTACCCCGCCTGGCGCCTGGGCGCGTGTCTGGCCGCACGCGTCTCCGCGTCGATCGCGATTGCCATGCGCCGCTTGAAGGATTCTGGCGCGGCATGGGCGACGCCGGGCGTGGCCAAGGCTCCGCGCACCAGCCGCAGGTCTTCCAGCGCCTGGGCGCAGGCGGCGCAGGTCTTCAGGTGCTGCTCGACCCGCAGCACCCCGGCGGCGTCCAGTTCGCCATCCATCATCGCCTGCAGCAGCAGGCGGTTGGTGTCGCAATCGCTCATCGCGACTCCTCCGATATCGAGGCCGCGCGCAGCATCCGCGCCAGGAGCTCGCGCCCCCGGGCCAGGCGCGACATGACCGTGCCCTGGGGCACGCCCGTCATCTCGGCAACCTCGCGGTAGGACAGCCCCTCGATCTCGCGGAGGATCAGGCTCTCGCGGAACGGTTCGGGCAAGGCCTGCAGGGCGCGCTGGACGGTCGAGACGTCCGCGGCCCGCAGCAGCAGCGCCTCGGCCGAGTCCGAGGGGTCGGCGACATGGTCCCCGGCGTCCTCGGCCGTCTCGGCCTCGGAAAAGACCGCACGGCCCGCGCGGCGCGCGTTCGACCAGTCGATGAAGCCGCGCCGGACGATGGTCAGCAGCCAGGCCTTGGCGTTGTCGCCGCGATAGGTCGGAAAGCCGCGATAGGCCTTCAGCAGCGCGTCCTGGACGATGTCCTCGGCCAGCTCGACGTCACCGGTCAGGTAGCGCGCCAGGTTGTAGGCCGCGTCGATGTGGACCAAGACCACCGCGTCGAAGTCCTCGGGTCCGGTCGACACCGCCCGGGCGCGAGCGCGCCACCAGGCCCGCCCGCCGCCCCATCGCCCGCCCTGCGCGGCGACGGCCAGCAGCGGGCCCAGCATCAGGACCAGGACGCGCGCGCCCAACAGCTGGCCGGGCGCGCGGATCGTCGGGCGGAGGATGGCCAGGCCGGTCATCGAAAGCGCTCGCACCTCAGCTCGGCTTCACCACCACCTTGCCGATCATGTGGGGATGCAGGGAGCAGAAATAGCCGAATTCCCCGGGCTTGGTGAAGGTGAAGGAAAAGCGCTCGTCGGTGTCGAGGACCTTGGACTTGAACGACTTGTCGTTGGCCACGACCGTATGGGGGATGTCGTCCTGGTTGACCCAGGTCACGGTGGTCCCGACGCCGACCGTCAGGACCGTGGGGCCGAAGGTGAAGTTGTCGATCCGGACGGTCGGACCGGCAGGCACGGTCGCGGCGGCGACAGGCGTGACGACGGCGGCGCCGGCCGAGCAGAAGGCGAGCGCCAGGGCGCCGACGAGAGCGGGAAAGCGGGACATGAAGAGCCTTGTGATTTGAGGGATTAGGCGAGCGTGTCGTCGATCAGCGCGATGCGGTCCTGGCCGCGCACGAAGGTCGCGCTGGTGATCCCGAGCATCGAGCGCAGCTGCGCGGCGGGCACCTTCAGCGGCCCCGGCGACGGCCCCTCGCCGCCCACCGGCTGCGGGAAGGCGGTCGAACGGGCGGTGTGGAAGGCGATATTGCCCTCCACCTTCTGGGTGATCTGGTGGATGTGGCCGTTCAGCACGGTCACCGAGCCGAAGCGCTTCAGATAACCCAGCGCCTGGGCGGCGTCATCGGTGCCCCAGCCCCAGTCGGCATAGACCGTCCAGAGGGGGATGTGGGCGAAGACCACGATCGGTGTCGAGGCCGAGCGGCCGGCCAGGTCCTTCTCCAGCCATTCCAGCTGGTCCTGGCCGAGGCTGCCCATGCCGCCCGCCTTCAGGTTGACGACATTGACCAGGGCCACGAAGTGCACGCCGTTGTGGTCGAAGCTGTACCAGCCCGCGCCCTTGGTCCCCTTGCCATAGCGGTCGAGGAAGGCCTTGCCCGCGCCCTCGTCCAGCATGTCGTGCTCGCCCGGCACGTGAAACACGGTCAGGCCGGCCTCCTTGAGGATCTGGTCGGCGTCGTCGAACTCCTCGGGCCGCGACAGCTGGGTCACGTCGCCCGTGTGGATGATGAAGTCCGGCTTGACCGGCAGGGTCAGGATCTTGCCCACCGCCTCGCGAAAGGTGGCCCTGGCGTCCGGATTGGCCGGTTTGTTGAAGCCGATATGGCTGTCGCTGATCTGCAGGAAGGAAAAGCCCTTGGCCTTCGCGCCGTAGGGCTTGGCCGCGGCCTGGTCGAGGCTGATCGAGCTGGCCAGCCCGCCGCCCAGGGTGAACAGCGCGCCGGTTCCCGCCCAGGCCATGCACTTGAGGAATCCGCGCCGGTCTTCGTGATGATCGTCCATCTTGGCTCCTTGGACTCAAGGTCTGAGGAGCTAGACGGGGGTGGGCGCGGGGTTATTCCCGGCGGTGGTGAAAAACCTCGGCCGCGCCTCTCCGTGTCATCCCGACCGCAGCGAAGCGGAGAGCCGGGACCCAGGAGCCACGACCAGTGCGGCGGCCCCTGGGTCCCGGATAGCGCTACGCGCTTCCGGGATGACATGTTGAGGATTACCGCCCCGGCGGCTTCCAGTTGATCACATGATAGACCGCGTTGGTCGTCCCGACGTTCTTCAGCGCGTGCGGACTGTTCGAGGCGTTGAAGATCACGCCGCCCGGGCCGACCTTCTTCCATTCGCCGCCGGACAAGGTCTCGACCTGGCCCTCGCGGATGATCACCAGCTCCTCGTTCGGATGCTGGTGCGGCGGGTGCGAGCTGGTTCCGGGCTTCAGGGTGGTGACGTGCAGCTCCAGCTCGTCCAGCGTCGCGGTCGGGCCGCGGGCGATCTGGGCGTAGGTCCCGACGTCGGTGTCATGCGGCTTGAGGTCCTCCCAGCGCCAAACCGACGGGCCGATCAGGGCGGGCTTGGGCGCCTGGGCGACGGCGACGCCAGCCAGGGTCAGGACGGCCGCTCCGGTGGCGATCGCGAGGTCGCGCTTGGTGATCATCGCCATCTTCCTAGAACGTGTACGGCTTGCGCTGCGGGCGACCGAGCATCGCGTTGGCCTCGTCGTCGCCGAGGAAGCGTTCGGCCTTGGGATCCCACTTCAGACGGCGGCCGGTCTTCATAGCCGCGTGGTGCAGCAGGCAGGTCGAGCAGGCGCGATGGCCGACCTCGGCGGTGGCGGCGGGCGGTTTGCGGCTGCGGATCGAGTCCAGCCAGTCGCCGTGCTGTTCCTCCGAGCGGCGCAGGTGGATCTCGTTGGGGCCGATGACGCTGTCGAGGATCTTCGGATCGCTGGCGGCCAGGGACGGGGTCGGCTTCTGGCCGAAGCTGGGGTCGCTGCTGGTGACGGGCGCGTCGCGGGCCACGAAGATCCAGCCGTCGCTGCCGATGAACTTCACCCCGTTCGGGAAGTCGCCCGAGATGTCCATGGTCACGCCGTTGGCGTAGCGGGCGTGGGTCAGGAACTTGCCGTGCACGTTCCACAGGCCGCTCTTGGGGAACTCGGCCGAGCCCCAGACCTCGACCGGGCCCGAGTGCTCCATGTCCATGCCCCAGTGGGCGGTGTCGACGTGGTGGGCGCCCCAGCCGGTGATCATGCCGGCGGTGAACTGCTCGCAGCGCAGCCAGCCCGGCCGGTCGAACGAGCCCTGCGGGTGCACCCGCATCTCGGTGTAATAGACCTCCGGCGTCGAGCCCAGCCAGGCGTCGTAGTTCAGATTGGCCGGGATCGGCTGCTCCGGCGCCTCGGGGCCGGAAGGGTCGCCCGGCAGGCCGACCTCGACGTGCTTCAGCTGGCCGATGCGGCCGTTGCGGACCAGCTCGCAGGCGCGGCGGAACTGCGGCCATGGCTTGTCGGAGCGCTGCTGCGAGCCGATCTGCAAGATGCGGCCGGTGGCGGCGACCGCGTCGGCCATGGTCCGGCCCTCGGCGATGGTCAGCGAGGCCGGCTTCTGCAGATAGACGTCCTTGCCGGCCTTGACCGCGTGGACGGCCAGAATGGCGTGCTGATGGTCGGGCGTGGCGACGATGACGGCGTCGATGTCCTTGGCCGCCAGCAGTTCGTGATAGTCGCCATAGGTGCGGGCGCTGTCCCAGGTCCGACCGTATTTCTTGCTGTAGGTTTCGTCGACCAACTGCTTGCCCAGCGCCAGGCGCTTGGAGTCGACGTCGCAGACCGCCAGGATCTGGGCGTGGTCGTACTTGAAGGTCTCGGCCATGTCGTGGCCGCGGGCGATGCGCCCGACGCCGATGACGCCGATGTTGATCCGGTTCGACGGCGCGTTCTGACCGAACACCGTGGCCGGCACGATGGTCGGAAAGGCGATGCCGGCCCCGATGACGGCGCGGCGGGAAGGCTTCCTCATCGTCATCCTCCTCAACCCAGAGCCGGACGGGTGGCGGTCTTCTGGGCGGTCAGCACCAGCTCGGCGGCCAGCAGGGCCTGGGCCTGGTCCTGGGCGGTGGCGGTGCGCTCGACGATGTCGTTGACGAACTGCGGCCCGAACGGCAGGGCGACCTGGCTGCAGTCGATGTAGCGGGCCTGCTTCTTGTCGACGATCAGCAGGTGGTTGGCGCCCGGCCGCCCCGTCGGATCGATGTATTTTCGCAGCTCGATATAGCCCTCGGTCCCGAGGATGAAGAGCCGCCCGTCGCCCCAGACGCCCAGGCCGTCGGGCGTGAACCAGTCGACCCGGACATAGCCCGTCCCGCCGTCGCCCACGACGGTCATGTCGCCGAAGTCCTCGAACTTGGCGTGGTCCTTGTTGTTGACGTTGCCGGTCTGGCTGGCGACGACCTTGGCGGTCTTGCTGCCGGTGTAGAACAGGAACTGGTCGGCCTGGTGCGAGCCGATGTCGGTCAGGATGCCGCCGTAGCGGGCCTTGTCCCAGAACCAGTCCGGGCGGCCGGTCCCGATGCGATGCGGGGCCAGGTTGACGGTCTGGACGACCTTGCCGATCGCGCCCGCCTGGACCAGTTCGCCGGCCTTGATCGCCGCGGGCACCTCGAGGCGCTCGGAATACATGATCGCGTACTTGCGGCCCGTGGCCTTCACCGCCGCGCGGACCTGAGCCAGCTGCGCCAGGCTGATGATGCCCGGCTTGTCGGACAGGTAGTCCTTGCCCGCCGCCATCACCTTCAGGCCCAGTGGGACGCGCTGGTCGGGGATCGGGGCGGCGGCGACCAGCTGGATCGACTTGTCGTTCAGGATCTCGTCGATGCTCCGGGCCAACGGCACGTCGCCGTGCTGCTTTCTGAAGTCGGCCAGCTGCTTTTCGTCGTTGCCGTAGGCGTAGACGAAGACGCATTCGCCCCCGCCCCGCTTGACGGCCGCCGTCATGCTCATGATGTGATAGTGGTCGAGGCCGATCACCGCGAACCGGATCTTGTGGCGGGGCGTGACGATCGGACCGGGTCCGGCGACGTCCTGGCTGATCGTTCCCGACTGGGCCAGCGCCTCCCCGGCCAGGGCCGCGCCGCCGACGCCGGCGGCCATCAGGAACGTACGACGGCTCGCTAGGTCTTTCATCGCTTCCTCCACGCGCCAGTTTGGCCTGACCACCTATTGAAAGAGATCAGACCACTAAAACGCGACGGAGGAAATACCCTCCGAGGTCGTACGCGGTCGACACCACATTACGGGAAATTCATCTGCGCCGCCGTCGCGCTTGGTGCAGCATCCCGCCCTTCGAGGGGTTTGGGATCCTACACATGCGCATCTTCCTGCTGGCCGCCGTCTCGGCGGTCGCGATCTCCAGCGCGGCCGTCGCCGCCGACAAGCCGATGTACGGCGCCTGGGGCGTCGACCTGACGGCCCGTGACCTGGCGGTGAAGCCCGGCGACGACTTCAACAAGTACGCCAACGGCGCCTGGGAAAAGAAGACCACCATCCCGGCCGACCAGGCCTCGGCCGGCGTCGGCTATGACGTCTACAACCGCTCGCAGGATCAGCTGCGCACCCTGATCGAGACGGCGGACGCCTCGACCCCGATCGGCGCGCTGTACAAGGGCTTCACCGACGAGGCCAAGGTCGAGCAGATCGACGACGCGCCGCTGAAGGCCGACCTGGCCAAGATCGCCGCCGTCTCCAGCAAGGCCGAACTGGCCAAGGCCCTGGGCGCGGCCCATGGCGGCTTCGGCCCCGACCTGTTCTCGCTGGACATCTATCCGGACGCCAAGAACCCCGAGCTGAACACCCTCTATATCGGCCAATCGGGCCTCGGCCTGCCCGACCGCGACTACTATCTGACCGACGGCTTCAAGCCGCAGCTGGACGCCTACAAGGCCTTCGCCGAGCGGGCGCTGAAGATGGCCGGCTATGCCGATCCGGCCAAGTCGGCCGCCGACGTGATCGCCTTCGAGACCGCGATCGCCAAGGTCAGCTGGCCGGTCGCCGACCGCCGCGACATCGACAAGGTCTACAACCCCGTCACGATGGACGAGCTGAAGGCCTATGCGCCGGAAGTGCCGTGGACTGAGTATCTGGCCGCCGCCGGGATCACCGGCCGCAGCCAGGTGGTGCTTGGCGAGAAGACCGCCGTCCGCGACCTGGCCAAGCTGTTCGCCGACACGCCGCTGGAGACTCTCAAGGCCTGGCAGACGGTGCAGGGCGTGCAGGAGATGTCGCCGTATCTCTCCAAGCGCTTCGTCGACAGCCGCTTCGAGTTCATCAAGGTCCTGTCGGGCCAGACCCAGCTGCGTCCCCGCTGGAAGCGCGGCGTGCAGCTGGTCGACGGCAGCCTGGGCGAACTGGTCGGCCAGGCCTATGTCGCCAAGTACTTCCCGCCCTCGTCCAAGGCCCAGATGGTCGACCTGATCGCCAATCTGAAGACGGCCATGGCCGAGCGCATCCAGAAGGCCCCGTGGATGGCCCCGGCCACCAAGCAGGCGGCGCTGACCAAGCTGTCGAAGATGTCGGTGATGGTCGGCTATCCCGACAAATGGCGCGACTATTCGGGCCTGAAGCTGGACGTCAACGACCTCTACGGCAACGTCCGCCGCAGCGGCGCCTTCGAGTGGGCCTACACCCTCTCGGACCTGGGCAAGCCGGTCGACCACGGCAAGTGGGGCATGACCCCGCAGACCGTGAACGCCTACAACGGCGGGCTGGAGAACAAGATCGTCTTCCCGGCCGGCATCCTGCAGGCCCCCTATTTCGATCCGGCCGCCGATCCGGCGGTGAACTACGGCGCGATCGGCGCGGTGATCGGCCACGAGATCAGCCACGGCTTCGACGACCAGGGTCGCAAGATCGACGACACCGGCAAGTTGCGCGACTGGTGGACCGCCGAGGACGCCAAGCGCTTCGAGGCCCAGGCCGCCG
The DNA here is from genome assembly GCF_040545685.1 of Caulobacter sp. 1776. Taxonomy (NCBI): domain Bacteria; kingdom Pseudomonadati; phylum Pseudomonadota; class Alphaproteobacteria; order Caulobacterales; family Caulobacteraceae; genus Caulobacter; species Caulobacter sp. 1776. The sequence goes on along the minus strand of NZ_JBEPMI010000005.1, from coordinate 266,884 downwards.
TGCTGGGCGGCCAGTACGCGACCTACGAGCCCGTGCCCGGCATGAAGATCAATCCGGCCCTGACCATGGGCGAGAATATCGCCGACCTGGCTGGCCTGCAGGTGGCCTATGACGCCTACCACGCCTCGCTGAAGGGCAAGCCCGCCCCGGTGATCGGCGGCATGACCGGCGACCAGCGCTTCTTCCTGGCCTTCGCCCAAAGCTGGCAGGACAAGTCGCGCGACGACTCGCTGAAGCAACAGATGGCCTCGGACCCGCACTCGCCGTCGAACTTCCGGGTCATCGGCCCGACCCGCAACGTCGACGCCTGGTACGCCGCCTTCGGCGTCAAGCCGGGCGACAAGTTCTACCTGCCGCCGGAGAAGCGCTCGCGCATCTGGTAGGCGGTCCGTCGAACGATGCTCGCGCCGCCTGACCGGGCGGCGCGAGCGGAGGGGCCTGGTGAAGGTCTAGGCGATCTTCTTCACCGGCACGTTCTCGACGTGCGTCGTCACATAGTTGAACCCGCCCGAGCCGTCCCACTGCTGGTCCACCGACAGGGCGGCGGTGAACTTGGCCAGGAACGAGCCGATGGCCGGCGGCGGCACGCTGTAGACGAAGTCGCCCTGCAGCGAGACCAGCTGGTGGTTGGGCCCAAAGCCCGTCTGATAGATCTGGCCGGTGACGGGGAACCGGTGGTTGCCGCCGGGGATGGCCTGGGTGATCTCGGCGATGCCGGCGACATGGCCCGAGGCGGCTTGCACCGACAGGGCCAGGTTGACGAGCGGGGCGCCCGGCAGGCCGGCGTTCCCGACCACCGCCTTGACGAAATAGAGACCGATCACATCGCTGGCGGTCTTCTGGGTGTGAAGCGTACCGACTTCCGCGGTCATTGAACGTCCTCCCGTTTGGCCGGTCGGGACGACCGGTCCGGCGGGACATTGATCCTTCCCTCCGGCGATGCCAGTAAAACCTATGCGGAAACTTGAATTTCTAACAACTCATAAGTGCATTGCCTAAACGCACGCGCTGGACGCCGCGCGCCGAGGCCTTGAGTCGCAACCGTTGGACGGTTCGCTCCCGAAGCCCGGCGTTCGGGCGGTGTTTAGAATAAATCGACATCGGTCTTCCGGCCGTTGGCCGGATCCAGCCTGATCAAGAAGGAAGCACGGTCGCGCCGCGCGTCCGCGCCGCCGGCTTGGCGTTTGCGGCCGGACGTTTCTCGGGCCACCCTCCTGCTGGACGCGGCCCCTGAACGCGGCCCCTGAACGCGGCTTGTGAGGAAGCATGGCCTTCGCCTCGACCATCGGCGCGACGACGTGGCGGTTCGACAGCCTGGCCGATCTGATGGCCAAGGCCTCGCCGCCGCGTTCGGGCGACGCCCTGGCCGGGATCGCCGCGACCAGCGCCCAGCAGAACGTCGCCGCCAAGCAGGCCCTGGCCGACGTCCCGCTGAAGACCTTCCTGAACGAGGCTTTGGTTCCCTACGAGACCGACGAGGTCACTCGGCTGATCCTGGACGGCCACGACGCCGCGGCCTTCGCGCCGGTGGCGTCCCTGACCGTCGGCGAGTTCCGCGACTGGCTGCTGTCCGAGACCGCCACCCCGGCCGTCCTGGCCCGCCTGGCGCCCGGCCTGATCCCGGAGATGGCCGCCGCCGTCAGCAAGATCATGCGCAACCAGGACCTGATCCTGGCGGCCAGCAAATGCCGGGTGACGACAAGGTTCAGGAACACCATCGGCCTGCCCGGCACCATGGCCGTGCGCCTGCAGCCCAACCACCCGACCGACGATCCGGCGGGGGTTACCGCCTCGATCCTGGATGGCCTGCTGTACGGTTGCGGCGACGCGGTGATCGGCATCAATCCGGCCAGTGACAGCCCCGCGGTGCTGGCCGATCTGCTGCGACTGATGGAGGACCTGATCCGGCGGTTCGAGATCCCCACCCAGTCCTGCGTGCTGACCCACGTGACCAGCGCCATCGAACTGGTCGAGCGCGGCGCGCCGGTCGACCTGGTCTTCCAGTCGATCGCCGGCACCGAGGCCGCCAATACGAGCTTCGGCGTCACCCTGGACTTGCTGAAGGAAGGCCTGGACGCTGGCCGCTCGCTGCAGCGCGGGACCGTGGGCGACAACGTCATGTATTTCGAGACCGGCCAGGGCTCGGCCCTGTCGGCCGGCGCGCACCATGGCGTCGACCAGCAGACCCTGGAGGCCCGCGCCTATGGCGTCGCCCGCGCGTTCGAGCCGCTGCTGGTCAACTCGGTCGTCGGCTTCATCGGCCCCGAATATCTGTACGACGGCAAGCAGATCATCCGGGCGGGGCTGGAGGACCATTTCTGCGGCAAGCTGCTGGGCGCGCCGCTGGGGGTGGACGTCTGCTACACCAACCACGCCGAGGCCGACCAGGACGACATGGACAGCCTGCTGACCCTGCTGGCGACCGCCGGGGTCACCTTCGTCATGGGCGTGCCGGGAGCCGACGACGTGATGCTGAACTACCAGTCGACCTCGTTCCACGACGCCCTCTATGTCCGCGAGCTGCTGGGCCTGAAGCGCGCGCCGGAGTTCGAGGCCTGGCTGGCGCGGCTGCGGATCACCAGCGACGACGGCCGCCTGGTCCCTGCTCGCGCGAGCCATCCGCTGCTGGCCGGCGCATGAGCCGTCTCGTTCCGCCCGATCCCTGGAGCGCCCTGCGGACCCGCACCCCGGCCCGGATCGCCATCGGCCGCTCGGGATCCAGCCTGCCGACCCGCGAGGTGCTGGCCTTCTCCCTGGCCCACGCCCAGGCGCGCGACGCGGTCCACGCGCCGTTCGAGGCCGAGACGGTGGCCGCCGGGATCGAGGCGCTGGGTGTCTCCACCCTGCGCGTCGACAGCGCCGCGCCCGACCGCGCGACCTATCTGCGCCGGCCGGACTTGGGGCGCCGCCTGTCCGATCCCAGCCGCATCGCCCTGGCCGCCGCGCGCGGCCCGGCCGACCTGGCGATCGTCGTCGCCGACGGCCTGTCCGGCGCCGCCGTCCACGCCCACGCCGCGCCGCTGATCGCCGCCCTGCTGCCGCACGTCGAGGCCGAGGGCTGGAGCCTCGCCCCCGTCACGGTCGCCAGCCAGGCCCGCGTGGCGCTGGGCGACGAGGTCGGCGAGCTGCTGGGCGCGCGGCTGGTTCTGCTTCTGGTCGGCGAGCGGCCCGGCCTGTCCTCGCCCGACAGCCTGGGAGCCTATCTGACCTTCCAGCCCCGCATCGGCCGCACCGACGCCGAGCGCAACTGCGTCTCCAACATCCGCGCCGAGGGCCTCTCCTACGCACAGGCCGCATTCAAGCTGGCCTGGCTGATGCGCGAGGCCCTGCGCCTGTCGCTGACCGGCGTGGCGCTGAAGGACGAGAGCGATACCGCGTTGTTGGTCTCGCCGCCCATCCTGCCCTCCCCCTAGCTGTCATCCCGGCCGAAGAGCCGGGACCGCTACGGCGCCGACGCTTGCCGCGGTCCCGGGTCTACGCTGCGCTTCGCCCGGGATGACATTGATTTACGCGCCTTCCTCACCAGGCGCCGAAATAGTGGACGTCGCTGCGGGAGAACACCGTTCCCCAAAGGCCGAGAGTCGCCGACACTCTGGACGGGGCGCACCCTTGGCCTCGAGGCCATGGAGGGACGAGTCATGAGCGAACCAGCGGCGGGCGGCGGCGTCAGCTACGAGAAGGTCGACGACGGCTATTTCGAGAAACGCGGCCTCAAGCGCTATGCGGGCGTGTTCTCGCTGTGGGCGCTGGGCGTCGGGGCGGTGATCTCGGGCCAGTTCTCGGGCTGGAACCTGGGGATGGGCGTCGGCGGCTGGGGCGGCATGCTAATCGCCACCCTGATCATCACCGTCATGTATCTGGGCCTGACCTTCTCGATCGCCGAGATGGCCGCGGCCCAGCCGCATACGGGCGGCGCCTATTCGTTCGCGCGATCGGCCATGGGCCCCTGGGGCGGTTTCGTCACCGGCCTGTGCGAGAACGTTGAATACGTTCTGACCGCGGCCGTGGTCTGCTTCTTCATCGGCAGCTATCTGGGCGGCATCTTCGGGACGCCGGCCTGGGTGCAGCCGCTCTACTGGATCGGGGCCTATGTCGTGTTCGTCGGGCTGAACGCCGGCGGGGTGGCGATGTCGTTCCGCTTCACGGTGTTCATCACCCTGCTGGCCCTGGCCTGCCTGGCCGTGTTCTGGGTCAGCGCCCTGCCCCACGCCGACTTCGCCAAGTACGCCCTGAACGTCGGCCCGGGCGGGACCGAGCTGAAGGACGGCCACGGCCCGTTCCTGCCGGCCGGGATCGGCGGGGCCCTGGCCCAGCTGCCGTTCGCGGTCTGGCTGTTCCTGGCCATCGAGCAACTGCCCCTGGCCGCCGAGGAATCGCACACGCCGCAGCGCGACCTGCCCAAGGGCATCATCCTGGGCATGCTGACCCTGATCGCCTCGGCCCTGCTGGTGCTGTGGTTGAACAGTTCGATCCCGGCCGGGACCTTCGCCCTGTCCAAGTCGGGCGAGCCGATCCTGGACGGGTTCCGCGCGATCTATGGCGGCTCGCTGGCCAAGGTGCTGGCGGCGGTCGCCGTGGCCGGCCTGGTGGCCAGCTTCCACGCGATCATCTTCGCCTATGGCCGGCAGATCTACTCGCTGTCGCGAGCGGGCTACTTCCCCCGCGCCCTGTCGGTGACCCACGGGGTGCGCAAGACGCCGGACGTGGCGCTGATCACCGGCTCGCTGGCTGGTCTGGCGGTCATGCTGGTCGTCTGGTTCGCCCTCGGCGCCGAGAAGGGCGCGGCGGTGATCGGCGGGACCCTGCTGAACATGGCCGTGTTCGGGGCCATGCTGTCCTACGTCGCCCAGGGCGCGTCCTACATTCTGCTACGCCGGAAGCTTCCGGACCTGGAGCGGCCCTACAAGAGCATGTTCGGCGTGGCTGGGGCGGGTTTGACGGTGATCATCTCGCTGGTGACGATCGTCTACCAACTGAAGGACCCGGTCTATCGGACCGGCGTCATCGGCGTGGCGGTCTGGTTCGCGGTGGGAATCGCCTATTTCGCCGCCGTCGGCCGCAAGAAGCTGGTGCTGTCGCCCGAGGAAGCCTTCGCCATCAACGGCGGCAAGGCGGCCTACGAGAGCCACTAGGATCCGAATTCACGCGTCAGGATCCCAAAACCGTGTCATCCCGGAAGCCTCGCAGAAGCTATCCGGGACCCAGGGGCCGGCGCAGTGCGGTCGCCCCTGGGTCCCGGCTCTACGCGCTGCGCGCTCCGGCCGGGATGACACGAAAAGTGGACTTGGTTTGTGAAGCAAGGCCAGCCCAGACATGAAAAAGGCCGCCCCTTGGAGCGGCCTCGTTCTTAGCGCTGGAAGGCGTGGCGGTTACTCGCTGGCCTTGATCTGCTCGCGGGCGTGAGACAGCAGCTCGTCCATCTTCATGCGCACCTCGCCCTCGGACACCGAAACGCCCGAGCCTTTCAGGTCCTCGAAGACCTTGCGCAGCACGTCCTCGTCGCCCGGCTGTTCGAAGTCGGACTTGACCACGGCGCGAGCATATTCCTCGACCGTCGCCAGGCCCATCAGGCCAGCCGCCCATTCGCCCAGCAGGCGGTTGCGGCGCGCGGTCGCCTTGAATTCCAGTTCCTGGTCGTGCGCGAACTTGCGTTCGAAACCCTGTTCGCGTTCGTCGAAGGTGGTCATGAAGGCCCCAAAGTCGCCGAGAGCCCGTCGCCGCCAGATAAACCCTCTGGCGCGACAGGCTCCAATTCTAAACATTTAGAGCATGATGGTCGCCGAAAACGGCGTCCATTTTCGGCTATCATGCTCTTCAGCCGGCTGCATATCCCGTGGCGGTCTCCGCCGCAATCGGCGGATAGGCCGCAGCCGACGTTTCCGATCCGAGCATAGACCAAAAAGCCCCACCTTTGTTTGCGCGCTCGCGCTCATTCGGGTAGGTTCCATCGGACATTTTTCAGTGAGCGGCCTTGAGTCGAACGCCGCGCGCAGCTATCCGCCGCGCGCGCTTTTCGTTTCTCCGGGGACTTTCTTCCCGCCAGGGCCGGCGCGCGCTTCCAGAAGGGCCTCGACGAGAGCCATGACGACCCGTCGCAAGAAGATCTACGAAGGCAAGGCCAAGATCCTGTACGAGGGCCCCGAGCCGGGCACCCTAATCCAATATTTCAAGGACGACGCGACCGCGTTCAACGCGCAGAAGAAAGCGGTCCTGGAAGGCAAGGGCGTCATCAACAATCGGATCAGCGAGTACATCATGACTCGCCTGAACTCGATCGGCGTCCAGAACCACTTCATCCGCCGCCTGAACCTGCGCGAGCAGCTGATCAAGGAAGTCGAGATCGTCCCGCTCGAGGTCGTGGTGCGCAACATCGCCGCCGGCTCGATCGCCACGCGCCTGGGCCTGACCGAAGGTCAGCCCCTGCCCCGCTCGATCATCGAGTTCTACTACAAGGACGACAAGCTCGGGGACCCGATGGTCTCGGAAGAGCACATCACCGCGTTCAACTGGGCCGCCACCCAGGAGATCGACGACATGATGGCCACGGCCCTGCGGGTGAACGACTACCTGTCGGGCCTGTTCAGCGCCGTCGGCATCACGCTGGTGGACTTCAAGATCGAGTTCGGCCGCATCTACGAAGGCGACTTCTCGCGGATCATCCTGGCCGACGAGATCAGCCCCGACAGCTGCCGCCTCTGGGACGCCGCCACCAACGAGAAGCTGGACAAGGACCGCTTCCGTCGGGACCTGGGCAACGTCATCGAGAGCTATACCGAGGTGGCCCGCCGCCTGGGCATCATGAAGGAAATGCCGACCGTCATCCAAGGCGGCGTGCACTAAGCTTGGGTTCTCCTCCCCCGCCCGCGGGGGAGGTAGCGCGCGGCGAAGCCGCGTGACGGAGGGGGGCGCAAAGCCCGACGCGATGGATGGCCGGGCGACGCCCCCTCCACCGCTTCGCGGTCCCCCTCCCCCGTTTCACGGGTGAGGAGAAGATAGTGAAAGCCACCGTCCACGTGTTCCTGAAGCCCGGCGTGCTCGACGTTCAGGGCAAGGCCGTCGAGAACGCTCTGCATGGCCTGGGCTGGCCGTCGGTGAAGGACGCCCGCGTCGGCCGCGTCATCGAGTTCGACCTGGCCGAGACCGACGCCGAGAAGGCCAAGGCCGAGGTCAAGACCATGTGCGAGAAGCTGCTGGCCAACACGGTCATCGAAAGCTACCGCATCGACGTCACCTAGCCTCTGAGTTCCTGTCATCCCGGCCGCAGCGCAGCGAAGAGCCGGGACCGCCACGAGTTCAGCGCTTCTTGCGGTCCCGGATCGGCGCGCTTCGCGCTTGTCCGGGATGACAGCTCGTAGTGAGAGCGGAAAATTCTCCGCCCGCCCCCTTCCCCTCGCAGCTTCGCCGCACGATGTTCGGCGAGCAGACGAGAAGGGAGACCGTCGATGAGCGCGAAGTTCCACCTGGCCGAGGTCAATGTCGGACGCCTGAGGGCCCCGATCGACCATCCCATGATCAAGGACTTCGCGGACAATCTCGACCGCATCAACGCCCTGGCCGAATCCTCGCCGGGCTTCGTCTGGCGCCTGAAGGGCGACGGCAACAACGCCACCGACCTTTCGATCGGCGGCGACCCGCTCTACATCCCCAACCTCTCGACCTGGGAAGACATCCCTTCGCTGGGCGCCTTCGTCTATCGCAGCGCCCACGTCGAGATCATGCGCCGCCGCAAGGAGTGGTTCGAGCACCTGGACTTCTACATGGCCCTCTGGTGGGTCCCGGTCGGCCACGAGCCGACGGTCGAGGAAGCCATGGAAAAGATCGCTCTGATCGAGGCCCACGGCCCGACCCCCGCGGCGTTCACGTTCAAGACTCCCTTCCCCGCGCCAACCGGCGAGCCGGTGCGGCCCGAGCTGGACGAGTGCGCGTGAGGGATTGTCATCCCGGCCAAGCGCGCAGCGCGCCGAGCCGGGACCGCCGCAAGCTCGGCGTTTCTTGCGGTCCCGGGTCTTCGCCCGGGATGACAAATCAATGCGAACGGTGCTACAGGCCCGCGCCATGAAAGCCGCCGTCGTCGTTTTCCCGGGTTCGAACTGCGATCGTGACTGCAAGGTCGCTATCGAGCGCTCCGCCGGAGCGCGTGTCGAAATGGTCTGGCACCAGGAGACGGCCCTGCCGGACGACCTGGACCTGATCGTCCTGCCCGGCGGCTTCTCGTACGGCGACTATCTCCGCTGCGGCGCCATGGCGGCCCAGAGCCCGGTGATGAAGGAAGTCGTCTCGGCCGCGAACAACGGCGTCGCCGTGGTCGGCATCTGCAACGGCTTTCAGGTCCTGACCGAGGTCGGCCTGCTGCCCGGGGCCCTGCTGCGCAACGCCGGCCTGAAATATGTCTGCAAGCCGGTCGGCCTGGACATCGTCAACAGCCAGACCCGCTTCACCGCCGGCTACGGCGAGCAACGCCAGGCGGTGATGACCGTCGGCAACGGCGAGGGCAACTATTTCGCCGACGAGGAGACCCTGGACCGGATCGAGGGCGAGGGCCAGGTGGTGTTCCGCTACCAGGACAATCCGAACGGCTCGGCCCGCGCGATCGCCGGCATCGTCAACAAGGGCGGCAACGTGCTGGGCCTGATGCCCCACCCCGACCGCTCGTTCGACCCTGACCTGGGCTCGGAAGACGGCGCGCTGCTGTTCCGCAGCGTCTTCCAGAGCGCCTGACGCGCCCCGCCGCCCACGGATCAAAAAGTGGGCTGAGCGGCGCTGTTACACCGTAGCAGTCTAAAAATCCCGAGCCTAAGGTGCCCGCCTCAGTAGGAGGGCCAAATCCATGAGTCTCGTCTCCACCCTGCGCGCGGGCCTGCTGGCCGCCGTGGCCGTCACGGCGTTCGCCAGCGTCGCCGCCCAAGCGCAGACCCCGCCGCTCACGCCGGACATCGACGGCAAGTACGTCGCCGCCAAGGTCAATTACGACTACGAAAAGCGCGTCGTGATGATCCCGATGCGCGACGGGACCAAGCTCTACACCGTCATCGTCATCCCCAAGGGCGGCAAGAACCTGCCGATCCTGCTGACCCGCACGCCCTACAACGCCGCCAAGCGCACGGCGCGCTTCGACAGCCCGCGCATCACCGGGACGCTGGCCCAGGGCGACGAGGCCTTCGTGGGCGACGGCGGCTATATCCGCGTGATCCAGGACATCCGGGGCAAGTACGGCTCGGAAGGCGACTACGTGATGACGCGCCCCCTGAAGGGGCCGCTGAACTCGTCCGAGGTCGACCACTCCACCGACGCCTACGACACCATCGACTGGCTGGTGAAGAACGTCCCCGAGACCAACGGCAAGGTCGGCATGCTGGGCTCCTCGTACGAGGGCTTCACGGTCGTCATGGCCCTGGTCAATCCGCACCCGGCCCTGAAGGTCGCCGCGCCGATGAGCCCGATGGTCGACGGCTGGATGGGCGACGACTGGTTCCACTTCGGCGCCTTCCGCCAGCCGAACTTCGACTACTTCACCGGCCAGACCTCCGTCCGCGGCGCGGGCGAGAGCGTCCAGCGCCAGGGCTATGACGACTACGCCAACTTCCTGCGCGAGGGCTCGGCCGGCGACTACGCCAAGAACCATGGCCTGGACAAGCTGCCCTGGTGGAAGAAGCTCAGCGAGCACCCGGCCTATGACAGCTTCTGGAGCGAGCAGGCCCTCGACAAGACCATGGAAAAGACGCCGCTGAAGGTGCCGACCATGTGGATCCAGGGCCTGTGGGACCAGGAGGACATGTGGGGCGCGGTGCACTCGTACCCGGCCATGGAGTCCAAGGACGTCGGCAACGACAAGAACTATCTGGTGCTGGGCCCCTGGCGCCACAGTCAGGTCAATTACGACGCCTTCAACCTGGGTCCGTTCAAGTGGGACGGCGACACCGCCACCCAGTTCCGCCGCGATGTGCTGCGGCCGTTCTTCGACCAATATCTGAAGGACGGGCCCAAGGCCGACACCCCGCCGGTGCTGATCTACGATCCGGGCCAGAACAAGTGGAACCGCTACGCCAGCTGGCCCCAGAACAAGACCACCAAGAACCTCTATCTGGAGGCCAATGGCGGCCTGGACTTCACCGCCCCGGCCCCGGCCAAGGGCGCGGCGGCCTATGACGAGTACGTCTCCGACCCGGCCAAGCCCGTGCCCTACATCCCGCGCCCGCTGCAGTTCTCCGACCGCAGCCGCTGGACCCAGTGGCTGGTCACCGACCAGCGCGGCGTCGACGGCCGTCCCGACGTCCTGACCTACACGAGCGAACCGTTGAAGGAGCCGCTGAAGATCGCCGGCGTGCCGAAGGTGAACCTCACCGCCTCGACCAGCGGCACGGACAGCGATTGGGTGGTCAAGCTGATCGACGTCTATCCGGACGAGATGCCGAACCAGCCCGAGCTGGGCGGCTATCAGCTGGCCGTGGGCATGGACATTTTCCGCGGCCGCTATCGCGAAAGCTTCAGCGATCCCAAGGCGCTGAAGCCGAACACGCCGCTGAAGTACCAGTTCATCCTGCCGACCGCGAACTACACCTTCCAGCCGGGCCACCGGATCATGGTGCAGGTCCAGTCCAGCTGGTTCCCGCTCTATGACCGCAACCCGCAGACCTTCGTGCCGAACATCTTCTTCGCCAAGCCGACCGACTATGTGAAGGCGACGCAGCGGGTGTTCCACGCGGGCGACACGGCCAGCTTCATCGAACTGCCGGTGGTGGACGCGAAGTAGGCTCGTCTCAAAAGAAAGGGCCGGCGGGTGATCGCCGGCCCTTCCGTTCTACGGAGAGTATCTCGGTCCGTCAGCGTTCGCCGCGCCTGACGTTTTCATCCTGCTGGCCGGCTTGGCCACCCGGATTACGGCCTTGCTCATTCTGCTTGTCGCGCTGCTCACCCTGCTGCTGCTGCTGGCCGGGCGCTCGGCGCTGTTGGTCGTTCTGTTGCTGCTGTGGATTGCGGTTCTGTTCAGCCATCGGGCTTCTCCTTTTTCACAGCGCGCTCTCGACGCACGGTAAAAGAACGAACCCGGACTCGCGCCGTTCCTACGGCAGAGTCGCCTTATTTCCGGCTAAGCTCAAGAATTCTTACGGGTTTCTCGATCATCTGCCCCTTCATGTAGGGGTCGTCGGCGTTGGCGCGCGTCGGGGCGTCGTGGATGGCGCGAACCACGTCCATGCCCTCGATCACCTTGCCGAACGCGGCGAAGCCCTGGCCGTCCGGGTTGCGCGCCCCGCCGAAATCGAGGGCTGTATTGGCGCCGAGGCAGATGAAGAACTCCGAGGTCGCCGAACCCGGCGCGCCCCGCGCCATCGAGAGCGTCCCGTCCTGGTGCTTGAGGCCGGTCAGCCTGGTCGTCTCGTGGACGATCGCGGGCAGCTGCGGTCCGCCGTCGCCCAGCCCGCCCTGGATCACGCTGATCACGGCCGGGTTGTTGTCGTTCTTGGGCGAGACGGTCCGATAGAAGGTTCCGCCCCTCATCAGCCCCTTGTCGGCGTAGGCCAGGAAATTGGCCACGGTGACCGGCGCGCGGTCCGGATAGAGGGCGAGCACGATCGTTCCCTTCTCGGTGACCATCCTGACCCGCACCTCATGGTCGCGCTTCGCCGCGAACGCGGGGGCGGCGACCAAGGCCGCGGCGGCCAGGGCGGCGAGGATAGCGCGGCGGTCGAGCATGGCGGTCTCCGAACGATCCGCCCACCATGGCGCCCTTTCCCGCGAAAAGCTTCGCCCTAGACAAGAGAATTAGGGTTAAGCCGCACCGCCCAGGAGAGATCGGTGGAATCTCCGCCTCGAAAAGCCAAACTCCTCCCTCGCAAGGATTGGGGGATCCATGGCCGACCCGGAAGTGCGGTTTCCAGACACCTATGTCAGCGGCCTCCCTGTCTGGGCCAAGCGCCGCAAGCGCTCCGCCGTCCATCCGCTGCTGACCCTGGTCCTGATCCTGCTGGCCCTGTTCGGCGCCGTGGTCATCGGCGTGTCGCTGCGCATGGGCTCCGTCGAGAAGGGCGGCGTCGTGATCGATCACTGGCTCGGCGAGGGCGGCGCCCGCCTGGAACAGCTGATCAAGGCGATGTAGCGACCGCTCCCGTCGGCTAGACCGTCGGCAAGAAAAGCGACTGGCTGTAGCGGAATCTAGGCGAGCGGGTTAGAAGGCGCGCCCATGAGCACGCCCCAAAAGCCCATGGCCAAATTGGCCGCCGAGTTCGGCCTCAAACCCGCCGAGTACGACGTCGTTCTGAAGCGCCTGGGCCGCGAGCCCAATCTCGTCGAGTTGGGCGTGTTCTCGGTGATGTGGTCCGAGCACTGCTCGTACAAATCGTCGAAGAACCAGCTGAAGAAGTTCCCGATCAGCGGTCCGCGCGTCATCTGCGGTCCGGGTGAGAACGCCGGCGTCATCGACATCAACGACGGTCACGCCATCATCTTCAAGATGGAGAGCCACAACCACCCGTCCTACATCGAGCCCTACCAGGGCGCGGCGACGGGCGTGGGCGGCATCATGCGCGACGTCTTCACGATGGGCGCGCGGCCGATCGCTCTACTGAACGCCCTGCGCTTCGGCGATCCCAGCCACCCGAAGACCAAGCGCCTGGTCGATGGCGTGGTCGCCGGCATCGCCGGTTATGGCAACTGCGTGGGCGTGCCCACGGTGGCCGGCGAGACCAACTTCCATAAGGGCTACAACGGCAACATCCTGGTCAACGCCATGTGCGTGGGCCTGGCCGACGCCGACAAGATCTTCTACTCGGCCGCCCCCGGCCCGGGCCTGGCGGTGGTCTATTTCGGCTCCAAGACCGGCCGCGACGGCATCCACGGCGCCACCATGTCCTCGGCCGAGTTCTCCGAGGATTCCGAGGAAAAGCGCCCCACCGTCCAGGTCGGCGACCCCTTCGCCGAGAAGCTGCTGATCGAGGCCACGCTCGAGCTGATGGCCACCGGCGCCGTCGCCGCCATTCAGGACATGGGCGCGGCGGGCCTGACCAGCTCGTCGGTCGAAATGGCCGGCAAGGGCGGCGTCGGCATCGAGCTGAACATGGACATGGTCCCGCAGCGCGAAGAGGGCATGAGCGCCTACGAGATGATGCTGTCGGAAAGCCAGGAGCGCATGCTGGCGGTCCTGAAGCCCGGCCGCGAGCAGGACGGCCACGCCATCTTCGAGAAGTGGGGCCTGGACGCCGCCGTCATTGGCTACACCACCGACACCGGCCGCCTGGTGCTGAAGCATCACGGCGAGACGGTCTGCGACGTGCCCCTGGCCCCGTTGTTCGACGACGCGCCGCTGTACGACCGTCCGTGGGTGCAGCCCAAGCTCGACCCACGCCTCGATCCCGGCCAGGTCCCCGCCCCGATCGACTGGAACGAAGCGGTGCTGAAGATCGTCGGCTGCCCGGACATGGCCTCCAAGCGCTGGCTGTGGGAGCAGTACGACCGCCACGTGATGGCCGACACGCTGGAAGACAGCGCCACCGGCTGCGACGCCGGCATCGTGCGCATCCACGGCACCGGCAAGGCCATCGCCGTGACCAGCGACTGCACCCCGCGCTACGTCCAGGCCGATCCCTACGAGGGCGGCAAGCAGGCCGTGGCGGAAGCCTGGCGCAACCTGACGGCCGCCGGCGCCCTGCCGATCGCGATCACCGACAACCTGAACTTCGGCAGCCCCGAAAAGCCCGAGACCATGGGCCAGATCGTGCGCGCCACCGACGGCATGGCCGAGGCCTGCCGCGTGCTGGACTTCCCGGTCGTGAGCGGCAATGTCAGCCTCTATAACGAGACCAACGGCGTCGCCATTCCGCCGACCCCGACCGTCGGCGCCGTGGGCCTGCTGGAAGACTACGACCTGCGCATGGGCTTCGGGAACGTCGCCGAAGGCGACACGCTGGTGCTGATCGGCGACACCCACGGCGAACTGGGCGCCTCGATCTATCTGCGCGAGATCCTGGGCCGCGAAGACGGCGCCCCGCCGCCGGTCGACTTAGGCCTGGAGCGCAAGAACGGCGACTTCGTCCGTGGCCTGATCGGCTCGGGCCTGGTGGCCGGGCTCCACGATCTGTCGGACGGCGGCCTGCTGGTCGCGGCGGCCGACATCGCCCTGGCCAGCAAGGTCGGCGTCACCCTGAACGCCACCAGCGCCACCCACGCCCATCCCTACCTCTGCGGCGAGGACCAGGCCCGCTATCTGATCGCCACGCCGGACCCGGATGGCGTGCTGGAAGCGGCCAAGGCGGCCGGCGTCCACGCGATCGTCGCGGGCGTGGCCGGCGGCGAGGCCTTCGCTTCCAAGGACCTGTTCAGCATCCCGCTGGACGTACTGCGCGACGCTCACGAAGCCTGGCTGCCGGGCTATATGAACGCCCCCAGGGCCTGAACGAGAGTTTGAGCACCATGCGTATCCTCGCCCCTTTCGGCGCTTCTCTGGCGGCCGCCGCCCTGCTCCTCGCCGGCTGCGCCGCGCCCGCCACCCAGCCCGCCGCGCCGTCGGCCGACAATCTGGCGGCCGCGTGCTCGGCCAAGGGCGGCGCCATCCAGCCGGTCGGCAAGGCCCAGATCCCGACCTGCGTCACGCCCTATGCCGACGCCGGCAAGGCCTGCACCGACAAGAGCCAGTGCCAAGGCGCGTGCGTTCTGGAAGGCAATCTGGAGCCTCAGGGCGATGTCTCCGGAACCTGCCAGAAGACCGACCGCCAGTTCGGCTGCTACGCCAAGGTCGTGAACGGCAAGGCGACCGCCGCGATCTGCGTCGACTAGGCGGGCCGCTCCTCAGATTTCGTTCGCCGCGCTGCGCGGCGGACGGCCGATCGCGCGGGCGCTCAGACCGTCTCGCGATTTGACGTGCTGCTCGGGTCGCGGCGCGATTCCCGGCCGCTCGTCGCCCGTCACGTCGACATTGCAGCCCGTATGCCCCAGGAATGTCCCGTCGGCGTCGAACCGTGGCGTGCCCTCGCACCTCAGCCATAGGATTCGATCCTCGCGGTCGGTGACCCGTGTGTAGATCATGAACCCGCGCTGGTGGATCACCGCGTCGGAGAACTCCCGATGAAAGTTCGGACGATCCTCGGGCCGGATCGCGCCGGCCCATCGCGGCCCCGGCATCTCCTCGTGCGAGCGGCCGAACAGGACCTGGTAGTGGCGATTGACGAAAATCGTCCGCCCGCCCGCGTCGGTCATCCAAATCAGCGCCGGCGCGCTGTCGGCGATCAGGCGGAAGCGGTCCTCGCTTTCGGCGACGGCGGCGAAGGCGGTGTGGCGATCCGTGACGTCGAGCAGCACCCCGATTATGCGCAGAGGCCGGCCGCGTGAGTCGTTTTTGGCGCGTCCTCGGACATTGATCCATCGCACCTGGCCATCGGGCCGGATGACCCGGTATTCGGCGTCGTAGTCGACGTGCGCGGCCAGGGCCGCGACAAACTCGGCCTCACCCCGCTCTCGGTCGTCCGGGTGAACAGCGGCGGTCCATTCGGCGTATCCGAAGGTCTCGTCGGCGCCGATGCCGAGGATCTCCCGCGCGCATTCCGAAACGTGCAGAAACCGCTGCGGCAAGGCGAGCTCCCAGTAGCCCACCCGTCCGGCGTCCAGTCCGCCCAGCACGTCCAGTCGGCGATCGTAGAGCGCCGCCGCCAGGGCCAGGAACAGGATGACCGCGACGCCCGTGGCGACGCCGACCGCCAAGCCCAGCGAGGGGATACCCGCGCCTTCCAGGGCATGAACCTCGACCCGCGTCAGGCGCAGGGCGCTCATCGCCGTATAGTGCATCCCCACGATCGCCGCGCCCAGGAGGCCGGCGGCCACCGCGCGCCAGAGCTTCGAGCGCTCCTCCTGCGCGGCGACCAGAGCGGCGGTCGACGCGCCCACCGCGATCAGGAACGACAGCCCCACCAGGACATGATCGTAGCCTAGCGACACGGCGGTCCGCAGAGCCGCCATGCCGACATAGTGCATCAGGCAGATGCCCGCCCCCATCACACCGCCGGCGACGATCACCCGCCGCCACGACGCCCCGACCTCGGCGGCCGCGAAAAACGCGCAACCCGTGGCCATGATCGCCAGCGCTAGGGAGAGGGCGGTCAGCGGCAGATCGTAGCGAACCGGCGCGCCGGGGTCGAAACCCAGCATGGCGATGAAGTGCATCGACCAGATGCTGGCGCCCATGGCGAAGGCGGCGACGCCCAGCCAAACCGTCCGCGCCCGCCCCACATGCGTGCGCACGCGCCGGAACAGGTCCAGAGCGGTCCACGACCCCAGGACCGCCACCAGCAGAGAAAGCAGAACATAGGCCGGTTGGTGAACGTGCTGCATGGACATCCAACGTGGAACACGCCCGTCTTAGGCTTCCAAGCTTACGGTTCCGTGCATGCGTAACGCGCGGGGTTGCCGTTATGGATCCCCGCGCCGGATCAGGGCCGCGGCTTCCCCTAAGCCGCGTGCGCCCTTCCCGACCACCGCGCCACCGCCTCGAGCAGCTTGGTCGGATTGATCGGCTTTCCCAGGTGATCGTCCATGCCGGCCGCCAGGCAGGTGGCGATCTGTTCGGGCAGGACATTGGCGGTCATGGCCACGATCGGGGTGGCGACGCCACGCGCCCCTTCCATGGCCCGGATCTCGCGGGTGGCGGTCAGGCCGTCCATCACCGGCATCTGCACGTCCATCAGGACGAGGTCGTACTGGCCCTGGCGCATGGCCTCGACGCCCGCGACGCCGTCATGGGCGGTCTCCACGCCGATGCCGAACGGCTCCAGCATGGTGCGGATCAGCTCGCGATTGACCGCGTTGTCCTCGACCAGCAGCAGGCGCACCCCGGCGTCGGCGTTCAGCGGCGGCGCATCCTCGGCCTCGGGCGCGGGCAGGTCGGCCAGCGGTCCCCGGACCTCGAACCAGAAGGTCGAGCCTTGCCCTTCGATGCTGTCGACGCCGATGCGGCCCTCCATCCGCTCGATGATCCGGCGCGAGATCGCCAGGCCCAGGCCCGTGCCGCCGAACCGGCGCGAGACCGCCGCGTCGGCCTGCGAGAAGCGATCGAAGATGGCCTCGCGATGCTCGGGCGCGATGCCGATCCCGGTGTCGACGACTTCACCGCGCAGCACCGCCTGATCGCCCTCCACGACCTGGCCGAGCGCCACGGTGATCGTCCCGTGCGCCGTGAACTTCACGGCGTTGGACAGGAAGTTCAGCAACACTTGCGAAAGACGCGGGCCGTCCAGATTCATGGGCGCCAGGCCCTTAGCGGCGCGGACCACAACCTTCAGCCCCTTGGCCGTGGCGCGCTCCTGCACCAGGGCCGCGCAAGACGAGGCCATGGCCGCCGGGTCGAACGGGCCCGGATCCAGCTCCAGCCCGCCGGCCTCCAGCCGCGAGAAGTCCAGCACGTCGTTGACGACGCTGAGCAGCGTGTTGCTGGCGTCGAGAATGTGGCCGATCTGGCGAGCGGCGGTCCTGGTCAGGCCGCGCGAGCGACGCAACACCTCGGCGAAGCCTAGGATCGCGGTCAGTGGCGTGCGCAGCTCGTGAGTCATGTTGGCCAGGAAGTCGGACTTGGCGGCCGACGCGGCCTCGGCCATCTCCAGGGCCTTGGCGATGTCCATCTCGAGCTGCTTGCGCTCGGTGATGTCGCGCGAGGTGACCAGCAGGATGCCCGAGCCGTCGCCCAGCCGCGAATAGCTGCTCTCGAGCCAGATCGCGGAGCCGTCCTTGCGGAAGCACTCGTAGTCGGCGCTGGCCGGCGGGCCGCCGGGTGTCAGGCGGCCGATGACGCCCTGCACGCGCTTGAAGTCTGCGTCGCTGACCATGGCGGTGGGCGGCAGGGCCATGAACTCGTCGGCCGAATAGCCGGTGATCCGGGTGATGCTGGGCGAGCTGTAGAGTCGCTCGCCCTTCGGGGTCCACAGGGCGACGTGGTCGGTCAGGTTGTCGCCCAGCAGGCGGTAGAGACGTTCGGCCTCGCTCAGCTTGACCAGGGCGTCTTCGGCCTCCTGGCGGCGGCGGTCGGCCTCGTCCTTGGCCTTCTGGGTGGCGTCGAGGCTGGCGGAGAGATCCGCGTGCATCCGCTCCAGCCGGATCTTCTGGTCGGTCAGCCAGAAGGACAGCGGCCCGGCGATCGACGCGATGATGAAGATGGTCAGCGGCGTGAAGGCGTCCGGCCGACGCATGACGACGACATTGTACAGGAAGTCCATCGCCAGGGCGGCGCCCACGATGACGGCCACCGTCGGCGCGGCTCTGAAGATCCGGTCTCGCACCATGGCGGGGGTGATCGCGGCGACTCCCAAGTTGTCGGCGGCACGATGGCCACCTTCACATTAAGGAGCGATGAGCCGGGGCCGCCACCTCGGGCGACAATTCGCCGCGCCGTGAAATCCCAGTGAAACCGGCGTCTAGCGCCCCGACGTCTTGGATATGTCGTCAAGGTTCCGCTCCAGGGCCTGGCTGGCCTGGATCACCGTCGCCACCGATCGCTTGAAGAAGTCCCGCGGCACGGTCGCGAAGTCGTCGGTGGGCTTGTGATACTCGGGATGGTCCTCGACCCCGAAATAGACCCACGGCACGCCGTTCTCGGCGAAGGCGTAGTGGTCGGACTGGCTGGTCCAATTGTTTTCCTTGCCGTCGGCGTCGGTGTCGTGACCCAGCTTCAGGGTCACCGGCGCGGTCGTGGCGACCTTGACCAGGATCGGCTTCAGATACGGGAACGGCGCGGTCCCCGAGACAAAAAGCTCGTTCTTGGGGTTCTTGCTGAGCATGTCGAAATTGATGTCCAGCGCGATGCTGGCCAGCGGGACCGGCGGGGCGGCGACGAACGCCCTGGCGCCGCGCAGGCCCCCCTCCTCGGCGTCGACCACCGCCAGGATCACGTCGTGCTTCGGCGGCCTGGCCTTGAAGGCCTCGGCCACGGCCAGCAGGCCCGCCACGCCCGAGGCGTTGTCGTCGGCGCCGTTGTAGATCTCGCCGCCCCGGACCCCCAAGTGGTCGTAGTGGGCCGAGACGACCATCGCCTTGCCGCCCTGGCTTCCCTTGATGCGGGCCACCAGATTGATCCCGTTTACCGTCGCGCCGTCGCGCTTGGCGTAGCTGAAGGGCTGCTCGAACGTCTCGCCGATCGGCTTCAGGCCGATCTCGGCGAAGCGCGACAGGATGTAGGCCCGCGCCTTCTCCGACCCCGGCGTGCCGGGCGCGCGGCCTTGCATGTCGTCGGCCGAGAGGATGCGGACGTCGTCGATGGCCTTGTCGCCAGGCCCCGCGAAGGCCGGCGCGACGATCGCCAAGGACAGGACGGCGGCGGCGGTGAGTGAGGAAAGACGGATCATGACGCCTACATGCCGTGCGCCCGGCCGCGATTTCAATTAAATCTCCGACATTAGCCGCCAGCCTTCAGGACCAGCGCTGTCAAAGTTCAGCCTGTTCTTAAGGAATCACGGCCACATAGACCTTCCAAGGATCGGAGCCCTCCCGTGCCCATGTCCCATGCCGACCTCGAAGCGCGCCTCGCCGCGGCCTTTCCGGATTCCGAGATCGTGCTGACCGACCTGGCCGGCGACAACGATCACTGGAAGGCCCGCATCGTCTCGCCCGCCTTCAAGGGCCTGAACCGCGTGCGCCAGCATCAGCTGGTCAACAGGGCCCTGGCCGACGTGCTGGGCGGAACCCTGCACGCCCTGGCCCTCGAAACCGCCGCCCCGGCCGAATAGGAGGACACGCGTGCGCTACCGGCCCTTCGGCGTCTCGGGCATGGCGGTTTCGGCGCTCACCCTGCGCCTGGCCGACAGCTCGCGCCTGCGGGCCAACGATTGGCGCGCCCTGGTGTTCACGGCCCTGGAAAACGGCATCAACAGCTTCCAGATCGAGGGCGACTCGCCGGAACTGCTGCGCGGCGCCAGCGAAGCCTTCGCCTCGGTCGAGCGCCATCTGCTGTTCCTGACCTGGCGGGTGCGCGGCGACGCCGCCACCTTGGGCCAGCAGGCCGTCGACAGTCTGCTGGGGTCGGCCTTCGAGGGCCTGGGTCTCTCCTATCTGGACCTCGTTCTGGTCAACGACCCGCTGGGCCCGGCCCTGCCGTTCGCCTTCGACGCCGGCCTGCGCTCGCTGCACCACAGCCGCGCGGTGCGGGGCGTGGGCGTCGCCAGCCGTGGCGATATCGATCCCGGCCTGCTGAAGAGCGGCCTGATCTCCGCCGTCTCTTCGCCGTTCAACCTGTCGTCGGGCTGGGCCGATCGTCACCGCATCCGTCACGCCTCCCAGCACGACTTCGCGGTGATCGGCGAGGATTTCTGGCCCCAGGCCCTGCGCGAGGGCGGCGAGATGGCCGGCCCCAAGCCGTCGCTGTGGCGACGTCGGTCCGATCCGCTGGCCGATATCGGCGGCTACGAGTTCCTTCACGCCACCCAGGGCTGGAGCGGCGAGGACATCTGCCTCGGCTACGCCCTGACCGAGCCCTCGCTATCGACGATCCGCATCACCGCCGACACCCGCGCCGACGTCGAGCGCCTGGCCGCCGTGGTCGAGCGCGACCTGCCCAACGGCGTCTGCGCCCAGATCGAGATGGCCCGCTTCTCGGCCCAGGAACGCGAGAAGGCGGAGGGTCGCACCTGATCCGCCGCACTTGACCCGGAGCCTCGCGGCGCCTAGCTGAGAACTTCCGCCAAGGACCTGATTTTCCAATGACCGACGTCGCTTCCTCCCCCGCCCTGGACTTCATCGCCAAGACCGTCGCCGAACAGCCGGTCGTGGTCTTCATGAAGGGCGTGCCGGACCAGCCGCGCTGCGGCTTCTCGTCGGTCGTCGTGCAGATCCTCGACCATCTGGGCGTCGAGTTCGTCGGCGTCGACGTCCTGCAGGACGACGACCTGCGCCAGGGCATCAAGACCTTCACCGACTGGCCGACCATCCCGCAGCTCTATGTGAAGGGGGAGTTCGTCGGCGGCAGCGACATCATCCGCGAGATGTTCCAGTCGGGCGAGCTGAAGACCTTCCTGATCGAACAGGGCGTCCTGCAGGCGTGAGCCTCCAGGCGAAGTGCGAAGCGGTGAGCCGTCCGGGAGGCTCACCGTCCAAAGGGAACGCGCGGGGACGCGCGTGAGCCGGGTCTTCGTCCCGCCTTCGGACGCCTATTCCCTGACCATCCTGCCCACGGCGTCGGACATCGACGCCAACGGCCACGTCAACAACGTGGTCTATCTGAGCTGGGTCCAGGATCTGGCCATCGCCCACTGGGAAGCCTGGGCCACACCCGAGCAGCGCGCGCCCTGGACCTGGGTCTGCCGCCGCCACGAAGTCGATTATCGCCGCGAACTGCTGCTGGGCGAGACCGCCACCGGCTATACCTGGGTCGGCGAGCTGAAGGGTCCGCGCTTCGAACGGTTCGCCCGCATCGACGGCCCCGACGGCGAGATGTGCGCCCAGACCCGCACCGACTGGGTGCTGATCGACATCGCCGCCAAACGCCCGGCGCGGGTGGAGCCCTGGATGGTCGAACGGTTCACGCCGAAGGGCTGACAAACCCTCCTCCCCTGCGAAGCGGGGGAGGTGTCGCGATGCGGATACGCATCGAGACGGAGGGGGCGTCGTGCGACGGCTGCGCCCCCTCCGTCTCGCCGCTGCGCGCCGAGCCACCTCCCCCGTTTCACGAGGGAGGAGAAGCCACCGGATTGGCGATGACGATGCGCTCGCCACGCGTCAGGCCCAGCTCTTCATAGCGAAACACCAGGTCCGCGGCGCTCGCCGGCCCCCTGCAGGTCTCCAGCCGCCGCCGAGCGAACGCGACCACCGCGTGGCCGGCCTGGCGATCGACCCGGAACACGAAGTCCGCCTTGGCCGCGCAGCCCTTGGACGTCACCCGGATCTTCAGCGTCTCCGTCCCGGCTTCGACGGCCAGCAGCGGCTCCAGCTCCGGCCAAGTCTCGCCCGGCGCGGCGGTCAGCAGCCGGGGCGTCGTCGCGCAGCCAGTCAGGCTCAGCGCCGCGCCGGCGAGCACAAAACCTCTGCGTGAAATCCCGCCTGCCATCGACCTCTGTACGAACGGCCCAAACTGAGCTGAAGATCGCCCACCGCTGGCGAACTGACCAGCCTTCGGGGAGAGTATCGTGCGCGTTCGATCCGCTTTTCTAGCCGCATCGCTGGCCGCCGCCGTGGCCGCCCCGGCTCATGCCGCCGACTACAAGAAGCTCGACGCCGAGATCGAGCGCCTGCGGGTCGCCGGGAAGATTCCCGGCGTGGCCATGGCCGTCATCGACAACGGCAAGGTCGCCCATGTCGTGACCAAGGGCGTGCGCAACGCGAAAGGCGATCCCCTGACATCCGACACGATCATGTACGCGGCCTCGATCACCAAGGCGACGTTCGCCTATTACGTCTTGATGCTGGTCGACGACGGCAAGCTCGATCTCGACAAACCGATCGCCGAGATGCTGCCCAAGCCCTTGCCCGACTATCCGAAATACGCCGATCTCTCGGTCGACGACCGCTGGAAGACGATCACGCTCCGCCGCCTGCTGACCCACAGCTCGGGCCTGGCCGACCAGCGCTTCTACGATCCCGAGAACAAGTTCCGCTTCAACCTCGAGCCCGGCAGCCGCTACGCCTACTCCAACGAGGGCGTCAATCTGGCCCAGTTCGTCATCGAGCAGAGCCTCTCCCTGAAGGTCGGCGACGAGATGGACCGGCGGCTGTTCAAGCCGCTGGGCATGACCCGCTCCAGCATGATCTGGCGCGACGACTTCAAGGGAAACCTGGCCGACGGCCAGCACGCTGACGGCAAGTGGGAAGAGCACGACGACCGCTCCAGCGTGAAGGCGGCCGGGTCGCTGGACACCACCATCGCCGACATGTCGAAGCTGGCGGCGGCGATGGTCTCGGGCTGGGGGCTGTCGGCCAAGGCGCGGGCCGAGTTCGACAAGGGCAGCTTCCCGATCGTCAGCCTGAGCCAGTTCCCGCCGTTCCTGATCAAGGACAATCCCGACAACGCCAGGATCGGCCTGAAGGCCGGGACCGGCGTCGTGGTGTTCGACGGGCCGCAGGGCCACGCCTTCTACAAGGGCGGCCACAACGACATCACCGACAACCAGCTGGTCTGCGTCGAGAAGGGCAAGCGCTGCGTGGTGCTGCTGACCAACAGCGGCGTGGGCCAGAAGGTTTTCCCATCGCTGGTCAAGGCGGCGCTCGGGGACATCGGGGCGCCGTGGACGTGGGAGTATGGCGAGGTTCCGTCGGTCGGGCCGTAAGCCGCTCGGGGAACAATTTCCGTGTCATCCCGGCCGAAGGGCCGCGCAGCGGACCGTAGAGCCGGGACCTAGGGGTCACCGCACTGCGCCGACCCCTGGGTCCCGGACAGCCTCTACGAGGCTTCCGGGATGACACGAGTTTTAGAGCTTTGTCAGCCCCAGGGGCCGACGTTTGGCCCCTCGCTCGGCGGAACCAGCGTCGAAGCCGCCCGCCGCGTCGCTTGCCCCACGCCCAGTCGCATCAAGGCCTCGACGCGGTTGTGGGTCGCCGGGTGGGTCGAGAACAGGCTGTCGGCGCCCTTCCCGTTCAGCGGGTTGATGATGAACATGTGGGCCGTGGCCGGATTGCGCTCGGCATCGTAGTTGACGTAGCCGCCGCGCGCATAGGCCTCGATCTTCTCGAGGGCTCGGGCCAAGGCGGCGGGATCGCCGCCGATCGCCGCGCCAATCCGATCGGCCTCGTATTCACGGGCCCGGCTGATGGCCATCTGCACCAGCATCGCCGCGATCGGAGCCAGGATGGCGATGGCGATCGCGCCGATCACGCCGCCTCTATTGTCCTCGTCGCGGGAGCCGCCGAAGAAGAACGCGAAATTGGCAAGGGCCGAGATCGCGCCGGCGATGGTGGCCGTCACGGTCATGGTCAGGGTGTCGCGGTTCTTCACATGGGCCAGTTCGTGAGCCATCACGCCGCGGATCTCGTCGCGGGTCAGCAGGCGCAGCAAGCCCGTCGTGGCGGCGACCGCCGCGTGGGCGGGGTCGCGGCCGGTGGCGAAGGCGTTGGGCTGGTCGCTGTCGATCACGGTGACGCGCGGGCGCGGCAGGCCGGCCTTGGCGGCCATCTGGACCACGTCGGTCACATAGTTGCGGATCAGCGGTTCGGGGTGGCTCTCGTCGACTTCCTGCGCGCCATAGGTTCGCAGCACGATCTTGTCGGCGTTCCAGTACGAGAAGGCGTTCAGGCCCAGGGCGAAGACCAGGGCGACCAGCATGCCCGTCGGCCCGCCGATCAGATAGCCCGCGCCCATGAACAGGGCCGTCAGGCCCGCCAGCAGCATGTAGGTCTTGAGGTAATTCATCGGTCTAGTCGTCAGTCGAAGATGTCGAGGAGATCGAAGCGCTTTTTCTTGTGATGGCCGTGACGGCGGCGATCGTCGTCGTCATCGTCGTAGCGCTTGGAGTGATCGTGATGATGGTCGGGACGGCTGTAGGGGCGCGGCGCTGCGTAGGTCGCCTGGACCTCCTCGCGCTCGACCGCCATCAGCTTCTCGAGTTCGCCGCGGTCCAGCCAGACGCCGCGGCAGCGCGGGCACATGTCGAACTCGACGCCGACGCGCTGCACGGCCTGCATGGAGCCGTCGCAGTTGGGGCACATCAGAAGGGGCATTTAGAACCTCCGGTCCGAAAGGATGGATCGGGTGTCCTCGATGCAGGCGGCGCCTTTGGGGAGGGGGGCTGAGGCGGCCGGACCCAGTCATCGAGAACACCCGATGCGGTCCGACATCACGAGTGCTTGCATCACTCGCCAGAGGGGCCCGGTCCCGCCCGACTAAACTGGGATCGCCGGCGGAGGCTTTCAAGGGCGCCTCGGCCCTTAAGGGGGCGACAAAAAAGGCCCCGGATCGCTCCGGGGCCTTTTCCGTGTTGGTTCGGATCCGACGCTTACGAAGCGTAGAATTCGACGACCAGGTTCGGTTCCATCTTCACCGGATACGGAACTTCCGACAGTTCCGGAGCGCGGACGAAGGTGGCCGACAGGCCCTTGGCGTCGACCGAAACGTACTCGGCGAAGTCGCGCTCGTTCGAGGCGACGGCTTCGAGCACGAGAGCCATGTTGCGCGACTTTTCGCGGACCGCGATCACGTCACCGGCCTTGCAGCGGTACGACGGGATGTTCACGCGCTTGCCGTTCACGGTCACGTGGCCGTGGTTCACGAACTGGCGGGCGGCGAACACGGTCGGCACGAACTTGGCGCGATAGACGATGGCGTCCAGGCGCGATTCGAGCAGAGCGATCAGGTTTTCCGAGGTGTTGCCCTTGCGGCGGGCGGCTTCCTCGTAGGTGCGCGAGAATTGCTTCTCGGTCAGGTTGCCGTAGTAGCCCTTCAGCTTTTGCTTGGCGCGCAGCTGCAGGCCGAAGTCCGAAACCTTCTGCTTGCGGCGTTGGCCGTGCTGGCCGGGGCCGTACGAGCGTTGGTTGACCGGGGACTTGGGACGGCCCCACAGGTTTTCACCCATACGGCGGTCGATTTTGTACTTGGCGCTATGGCGCTTCGACATAGGTCACTCTTCTATTCGATCCGGGCCGGCTCCCCTTCAGAAAGAGGTGCGATCTCAACGGCGGCTTCGGGTCAATCCGTATGCGATATTCGCGCCGCGCGGCGAGCCGGCGGCGTGAAGGCGCGGGTTATGCCGAAGGGACATATCGGAGTCAATGTCTTAGAGCCGTTGCACGTGCCATCTCACGTGATCCCCGATGAAGGTCGTGATGAAGAAGTAGCTGTGGTCGTAGCCGTCCTGGCGGCGAACCGTGACCTTGCGGCCGGCCTTCTCGGCGGCGGCTTCGATCAGCTCGGGCTTCAGCTGGCTTTCCAGGAAGCTGTCGGCCAGGCCCTGGTCGATCAGGATGTCGTCGAAGCTGGCCCCCGCCCCCTCCTCGATCAGCGCGCAGGCGTCGTGAGCCCGCCACAACGCGCGATCGGGGCCCAGATAGGCGGTCATCGCCTTGTCGCCCCAGGGGCAGTTCAGCGGCGAGACGATCGGGGCGAAGGCGCTCACCGACTTGAAGAGCTCCGGGTTGCGCAGGGCGATGGTCAGCGCGCCGTGGCCGCCCATCGAGTGGCCGAAGATCCCCCGCCGGCCTGCGTCCAGTGGGAAGGCGCCGTCGACGGCCATCAGCAGGTCGCCGGTGACATAGGCGTACATCTTGAAATGCGGGGCCCACGGGGCCTGGGTGGCGTCGACATAGAAGCCCGCCCCCTGCCCCAGGTCATAGGCCGGGTCGTCGGCCACGCCCTCGCCGCGCGGGCTGGTGTCGGGCGCGACGATGGCCACGCCATGCTTGGCCGCGTGCTCATAGACGCCTGACTTCACCGTGAAATTGTCCTCGGTGCAGGTCAGGCCGGACAGCCAGACGAGATAGGGGAACGGCCCCTCTCCGTCCGGCGTCCACACCGTGAACCTCATCGGCGTGCCGGTGCTGGTGCTGGCGTGCCGGCAGTAGCGCAGGGTCCCGCCGTGGAGGCGATGGGTGTTCAGGGTCTCGACGGTCATGACGCAACTCGATCTTCGGACGCCAGCGAGGCGAGGAAATCCGACAGCAACGCCCGGCCCCGCGGCCAGTCGCCAAGGCCGCTGCCGGCGTTGACGTGGCCCAGGGCGCCGGCCTCGACCAGGCTCGCACCCCAGTCGGCGGCGCGGGCGGCCGCGTGATCCAGCGTCCCGTAGGGATCGTCGGCGCTGGCGATCATCCGCACGGGAAACGGCGCGGCGGTCCTGGGCGGATCGCGGAAGCTGGCGGCCTCCACGGCCGGGAACGCCGGCCCGTCAGGGTCGGGCGTGGCCACCAGGAACGCGCCCCGCGCGCCCTGCCCGCCTCGCGCCCACCAGTGGGCGACCAGAAGGCAGCCCAGGCTGTGGGCGACCAGCACCGGCGGCTCGGGCGCGGCGGCGACGGCCTGGTCGAGCGCCGCCAGCCAGTCCGCCAGATCGGGCTCGTCCCAGCTGCTCGGCGCGAAGCGGACCAGGTTCGGATCGGCGCGCTCCCACCGCGTCTGCCAGTGGGCGTCGCCGGATCCGCCGATGCCAGGGATGACGATGATCCGGGTCAGAACGTCACCACGGTCCGGATGCTCTCGCCGGCGTGCATAAGGTCGAAGGCCTTGTTGATGTCTTCCAGCGGCAGGACGTGGGTGATCATCGGGTCGATCTGGATCTTCCCGTCCATGTACCAGTCGACGATCTTGGGCGTGTCGGTGCGACCGCGCGCGCCGCCGAAGGCCGTGCCTCTCCAGACCCGGCCGGTGACCAGCTGGAACGGACGGGTGGCGATCTCCTTGCCGGCCTCGGCCACGCCGATGATGATGCTCTCGCCCCAGCCGCGATGGCAGGCCTCCAGCGCCTGACGCATGACCGTGGTGTTGCCGGTGGCGTCGAAGGTGTAGTCCGCGCCGCCGTCGGTCAGGGCCACCAGGTGGGCGACGATGTCGCCGTCGATGGTCTTCGGGTTGACGAAGTGGGTCATGCCGAACTTGCGGCCCCACGCTTCCCGGTCCGGATTGATGTCGACGCCGACGATCATGTTGGCGCCGACCAGTTTCAGGCCCTGGATGACGTTCAGGCCGATGCCGCCCAGGCCGAACACCACCGCGTTGGCGCCCGGCTCGACCTTGGCGGTGTTGACCACCGCGCCCACGCCCGTCGTCACGCCACACCCGCAGTAGCAGGCGGTCTTGAACGGCGCGTCGCGGCGGATCTTGGCCACGGCGATCTCGGGCAGCACCGTGTAGTTCGAGAAGGTCGAGCAGCCCATGTAGTGGTGGATGGTCTGGCCCCTGTACGAGAAGCGGCTCGTCCCATCGGGCATCAGCCCCTTGCCTTGGGTGGCGCGGATCGCCGTGCAGAGGTTGGTCTTGCCCGACAGGCAGCTTTTGCACTGCCGACATTCGGGCGTGTAGAGCGGGATCACGTGGTCGCCGACCGCCACCGAGGTGACACCGGGGCCCACCTCGACCACCACGCCCGCGCCCTCGTGGCCCAGGATCGAGGGGAACAGGCCCTCGCTGTCCAGGCCGTCCAGGGTGTAGGCGTCGGTGTGGCAGACGCCGGTGGCCTTGATCTCGACCAACACCTCGCCGGCGCGGGGACCTTCCAGGTCGACCTCGACGATCTCCAGCGGCTGCTTGGCGGCGAAAGCGACGGCGGCGCGGGTCTTCATCGGGCGTATCTCCAGCAAGGCGAGTCGGCGCGACTTTGCCGCTCCCCGTCGTTGGGGTCGAGCCCCGATCAGGCCTTGGTCACCGGCGGGAAGCGGAAGCGGCCGTCCAGCAGTTCCGCCCTCGGCAGATAGGCACGCAGGTATAGAGCGAACGGACCGCTCTTGGGCGCCGGCAGCCAGTTGGTCGCGCGCTCGCCGCCCGGGTCGATCCGGCCGATCCAGACGTCCAGCGACCCGTCGGCGTTGCGCTTCAAGCCCGGCGTGCGGTCGCCGACCGTGTAACGCTTGAGCGGGTTGTCGGTGAAGAAGAACTGGCCGTCCGGCGTGGCCTCGTACATCGACAGCGACCAGAAGCCGTCCAGCGGCAGCTGGGCCGGCAGGCTCAGGCGGTAGAGGCCGTCGCCGGTGAAGGTCCCCGTCCCGTCGTCGCCGGCCGCCTTCATGTACATGGCCTCGGCCACCGGCAGCGCGCCCAGCCCCTGCAGGGCGACGATGCCCCGATACAGATAGTCCTGGCCGTAGTCGCCGAGATTGGCGCGCGGATAGGACCAGCCATCGACGAAGGTCTGCCGCCCCCTGGCGAAGACGGCGATCGTCCGGGCCTGCTCGACGCCGGCGGTCGCCGCGGCCTCGTCGAACGGCCCCGCGCCCAGGAAGGTCGCGGTACGGGCCAGGATCCGCAGGTCGGTCGGCGGGGCTGGATCGCTGGCCAGCAGCGCGCGGGCGGTCGCGAAATAGTCGGACGGCTTAGCGTCCCGGTTGGCGTAGGCGGCGACCGCGCCTCCGGCCGGGCCCTTCACCGTGAAGCCGTCCTGGGCCTTGTGCGCGGCGTCGAGATCAGCGCCGCCGTCGGTCAGGGTGCGGATCAGCAGCCAGGCGTGCGGCGTGGCGATGCGTGTCGGGTTCGGCCCGGTCGAGGCCTGACCTGGCCCGACCAGGGTGAAGGTCCCGCCCTGGCCGCCGATGGTCCGGGTCCCCAGCACGACGTTGTTGTTGGTGAACATGTCCATCACCGCCACCGAGTAGTAGCGCTTGCCCAGCGGCGGGATGGTCAGGGTCACCGGCCCCTGGGTCAGGTCCAGGAAGGCCGAGGAATAGAGGGTGTCGTTGTTGGGCGTGGTCACCCTGCGGGCCGCGTGGTCCGACAGGGTCCGCGTGTGGGTCAGCTGGTTGATCCCCGCGCCCGGCGCCTTCAGCAGGCGCGCCCGCGTCGTGGCCATCTCGATCAGCGGCAGGGCGTAGAGATAGGCGTCCCGCGCGGCGGCGGCGTCGCCCACCGCCGCGCGCGCGACAGCTGGAGACAGGGCCAACGCGCTGGCCATGACCAGCAGCTCTCGACGGTTCATCGCACCCTCCCCGAACGTTTGTTTGAGGGCAGTGAACGCGCGATTGGCGCGAGGCGCAAGTTCGGGGCGCAAGTCGAGCGCGGTTCGGGGAAGGGCCGCGCCCCTCCCCGCCCCACACGGTCAGGCGGCGCTGGCGAAACGCGCGGCCTGGACCACGCTCTGCAACGTGATGATGGTGGCGTCGACACGCTCGTGGGCGTCCGAGCCGATGACCTTGCGGGCCACCGTCGTCGACAGGCCCCGGCGCAGGTGCCCCAGGGCCCGGGGTGGCGCCACCAGGATCACCTGATCGAAGCCATGGCGGGCGTTCAGGTCGTCGAGCCGCTTGGCCAAGTCGCGCAGGAAGGCCTTCTCGGCCCGGTCGCGCGGGTCGCCGGGATGGGTGATGTGACTGGGCCCGTCGCGCTCGTGATGCTCCTTCAGGCCCGACAGCCATTCGGGACGGTCGTGCAGCGGGCCGCCAATGCGCGGCTGCTCCAGCAGGCGGGCGCGATGTCCGTCGGCGACGACGATCAGGGTTCTTGCGTCGGGGATCATCCGAAACTCCTTGGCTTGACCACGCCAAGGACCCTGCGCGCTTCCCATCCGGCGGCGGATGATCAAGGTCAATTTTGCCGCCGCCCGCGCCCCCTTAGCGGAGCGTCCTTAAGGGGCCTCGCCCTCGCCGGCCTTCGCCTTCGAGGCCTTCTCGGCCAGCTTGGCCAGCACCCGGCCGCGCCCCTTGCTGAGGGCGGTGATCACCCCGCGGAAGGTGCGGACCTCCTGGTCGGTCAGCCGCGCGCGGGCCAGGGGGACGCGCAGGTTGCGGACCATGGACGGCTTCTTCTCCGGCGGATGGTAGAAGCCGGCCTTGTCCAGTTCGCCCTCGAGATGCTCGTACAGACCCAGCAATGTGGCCTGGTCGGCGGGCTCCTCGACGTTCTGCTCGAACTTCTTCCAGGGCCGGTCGTCCTGGGTCATTTTCCATTCGTAGGCGTTGATCGACACCGCCTGGGCCAGGTTCAGCGAGCGGAAGCGCTCGTCGATCGGGATCGAGACGATGGCCTGGCAGAGGGCGATGTCGTGGGTCTCGAGGCCCGCCCGCTCGCCGCCGAACAGCAGGCCGACCGCGCGGCCCAGGGCGACGTCCTCGGCCAGGTGTCCGGCGCTCTCGCGCGGCGTATAGACCGGCAGGCGCGTTTCGCGCGGGCGGGCCGTGGTGGCGTAGACCAGCTTCAGGTCGGCGATCGCCGCCTCCAGGCTGTCGAACACCTTGGCGTCGTCCAGCGGCCAGGTCGCGCCCGAGGCGCTGGCCCAGGCCCGCTCTTGCGGCCAGCCGTCGCGCGGCCGCACCAGGCGCAGGTCGTAGAGTCCGAAATTGGCCATCACCCGGGCCACCGCGCCGATGTTCTCGGCCAACTGAGGCTCGTTGAGGATCACGCACGGGGGCGTGAGCTTGGGCGGAACGGGCTTGGTCGCGTCGGTCATCCGCGTCCTTTGCCGCCGAGACCGCGCCGGATGCAAGTGCTCAGCAGCCGAAACCCCTACGGCCGCGTTTAGCGGGGATGTCACGCCGCGCCCTTCTGACCGCCCTCCTCGCCCTGCCCCTGTTCGCCGCCTGCGAAGCGCCGATGCTGGGCCAGCAGGAGCCGAAGATGAAGCCCAAGCGCCTGCAGAAGCGGATCGAGGCGATCGCCGCCCGCGCCGCGCCGGCGCGGCTGGGCGTGGCGGTCGAGGACCTGACCACGCGCCAGCTGTGGACGTTCAACGGCGACCAGGCCTTTCCGATGGGCGCGGCGGCGCGGGTCCCGATCCTGGCGGCGGTGATGGCCGAGACCGCCGCCGGGCGTTTGCGGCCCGAGGAGATCCTTCCGGTCCGCGACGTCGACCTCTCGCCGCCGCCCAGCGCCGTAGCCGACGCCTGGCCGGGCCGACAGACCTGGAGCGTCGCCGACCTGGAGGCCCTGGCCCTGCACGGCGACACCACCGCCCTCGACGTCCTGACCAAGCGCATCGGCGGGCCGGGCGCGGTCAATGGTTGGCTGGACGTGCAGCGCATCGTCGGGGTCAGCGTCGACCGCTATCGCCGCCAGATCGCGACCGAGGCGCGGGGTCTGGCCTCGTTCCGCGCCGACTGGAAGGGCGAAGCCGCCTGGCGGCGGGCGATCGACGCTGTTCCGGCCGCCGATCGCGCCAGCGCTCTCGGCCAGCGCGAGATCGATCCGCGCGACACCGCCACGCCGGTCGGCATGGCTCGGCTGCTGGAGGCCTTCGCCTTCCGCGAACTGAACGTGACGCCCGACTTCGATCGGCTGCTGGGCCACGATCCGGGCCATCTGGCGCTGGCGCTGCCGAACGGCGCGCGTCTGGTCCAGGCGGCTGGATCGGCGCCGCCGGATCTTGGCGTCACGCCGGGCAGCCACGCCCTGGCCATGGTCGAACTGAAGGACGGCCGCCGCGTCGCGTTCGTGATCTTCCTGACCCGCTCGCCCGCCGACGCCGCGCGCCGCGAGGCGTTGATCGCCGACATCGGCCGGGCGGTGCTGGAAGAGTTCTAGCGTCCCGATCTACCGCCGGGGCGCCCGCGCCAGGGCTTCCAGCAGCTGCGCCGGGTGCAGCGGCTTGGCCAGATGGAGATCCGCGCCGGCGGCCTCGGCGGCGGCGATGTGCTCTTCCATGGCGTTGGCGGTCAGCATGACGATCAGCACCGGCGGCGCGCCCGAGGCGGCTTCGCGGGCGCGGATGGCGCGCGTGGCCGTCAGGCCGTCCATCACCGGCATCTGCATGTCCATCAGCACCGCGTCGAAGCTGGCCGCGTCCAGCGCGTCGAGCGCCGCCTGGCCGTCCTCGACCATGGTCAGGTCGACGCCGAACGGCTCCAGCACGATCTCGACGACCTTGCGGTTGGTCGGATGGTCCTCGGCGACCAGGATCCGCATGCCCTCCAGCGAGATCTCGCGGTCCTCCTCGGCCGCGACCTCGGCGAGGTCGGCGCAGCGCTTCAGCGGCAGCAGGACCTCGAAACGCGCGCCCTCGCCCGGCGTGGCGTCGGCGCTGATCCGGCCGCCCATCATCTGGGCCAGGGCCGCGCAGATCGACAGGCCCAGGCCCGTGCCGCCGAATTGGCGGGTGATCGACTGGTCGGCCTGGACGAAGCGCTTGAACAGGCGGTCGCGCACGCCGTCGTCGAAGCCGACGCCGGTGTCGCGCACCATGAACCGCACCGCGTCGCCAACCTGATCGACGTCCAGCGACACCTGGCCCCGCGCGGTGAACTTCACGGCGTTGGCCAGCAGGTTGGACAGGATCTGGCTGATCCGCCCGGCGTCGCCCTCGTAGGTCCCCGCCGCGTCGGGCGCCACCGACCATTGGAAGCTCAGGGACTTGGCCTCGGCGGCGGCGGCGTGCAGCTCGGCCATGCCACGCACCAGTTGGACCAGGTCGAACGGCGCCGGGGTCAACTGGAACTCGCCGGCCTCGATCTTGGAGACGTCCAGGATGTCGCCCAGCACCTGCTCCAGCAGGCGGCCCGACGACGAGACCAGGGCCGCCAGTTCCCGGCGGGCCTCGGGATCCTCCTCCTCGGCCAGCCGGTCGCCGATGGCGATCACCCCATTCAGGGGCGTGCGCAGCTCGTGAGACATGTTGGCCAGGAACACCGACTTGGCCTGGTTGGCGCGTTCCAGCTCGGCGGTGCGCTTGGCGACGCGGTCCTCCAGCGAACGGCGCAGCTCCTCGTTGCGCTCTCGCTGGCGCCGCAGGGCGCGGGCCAGGGAGCCGATCTCGTCGGGACGCTTCTCGAACGGCTCGGCCGCCTTCGGGTCGCCCTGCTGTTGGGCCTCGGCCAGCGCCTCCAGCGGCGTGGCGACCATCTGGTTGGTCAGGCCGTAGAGCAGCAGGACCTGCAGGGCCACGCCCATGAAGCCGAACAGCAGCACCCACGACGCGGTCTTCAGCGACGACCAGACGATGTCGCCCGACGGGAAGGTCATCAGGAACCACCAGCCCGGCTCGACCAGCCGGCCATAGGCCACCAGCCGGCGGCCATCGGGCGACAGCACCGCGCCGACGTCACGCTTCTGGTCGCGGATGCGATCGACCAGATTCTTGAGATCGTTGGCGGCCTCGAACTTGCGCAGGACCCCAACATCGACCACGCCGTTGCGCGCCAGGCCCTGGGCGGCGACCAGCTCGCCGTCGTCGGCGACGATCAGGTTGCGGCCGCCCGGCAGGGCGTCGGCCACCGCGCGCAGCAGGTAGGAGTCCAGCGACAGGCTGGTCCCAAACGCCCCCATGAACTGGCCCTTGTAGTAGAAGGGCGTCATGCAGGCCGCGTTCAGGCCTCGACCGCTGGGATCCGAGATCAGCCGCCGCAGCTTGGTGCACTTCATCACCCGGTCCGGGTTGTTCTCCGGCAGGGTCAGGAGGGTCATTTCCTCCTTGGCGATGCTCAGGGTCGGCGGGGCGTCGCGCCGATAGAACAACAGCTTGTCCTGCCGGCGGGGCCCGAACATCACCAGCCGCGTCTTGGGCGTGAAGAAGTAGAAGTTGTCGTAATGCCGGATCTCGGTCTCGCCGGTGGCGGCGACGACGTCGGCGGCCGACACGAACAGCGACTGCTCGGGCAGGCTCATCGTATCGGCGTTCGGCAGATAGGCTCCGACGCCGTAGACATAGCGGTTGCCGATCCGCGCGCCGTCGAACAGGCCCGGCGCCGAGCGCCGCGTGCCGTCGCCCTTTTCCGGAAACAGCCGCTCGAACTGGTCATGGACCGAGGGGTCCTCTTCCATGGCCAAGCGCCGGGTCAGAGCCTCGGAGGCCGCGTCATGCACCTTGACCAGGTCGGAGAACAGGCGGTCCTCGGTCTTGACCCGCTCGCCGACATATTCGGCCAGGTGCCGGGTCTGGGTGTCGGCGGCGCTCTTGCGCACGAAGACGAAGGCCGCCGCGGTAGCAAGACCCGTCACGGCGATCGACAGGATCGCCACCATGGTCAGCAGCCTTCGCGCCAACGGCGCGGTCACCCCGGCAATCGCTTCGGGACTCTTGTTCAAACCCCCTCCATGGCCAACCTGCGTGGGCCGACCGTTTGGATTCCCATGCTCGAACGCTGAAGTTACCGACGCTGGTCCAACCGATCGGCTTTTCCGCCGCGACGCAACAGTCTATAGCCTCCCGGTCCGCGCCGCTTCCTGGCCCTGTGCGCCAGATCGCCACAGGCGCGCCACCGCCAGAGGAACATCCCCGCAATGGCCAAGATCAAAGTCGCCAACCCCGTCGTCGACATGGACGGGGACGAAATGACCCGGATCATCTGGAAGCTCATCAAGGATAAGTTGATCTTCCCGTACCTGGATCTGGAACTGGACTACTACGACCTGTCGGTCGAGAACCGCGACGCCACCAACGACCAGGTGACCATCGACGCGGCCGAGGCGACGAAGAAGCATGGCGTGGCCGTCAAGTGCGCCACCATCACCCCCGACGAACAACGCGTCACCGAGTTCAATCTCAAGAAGATGTGGAAGTCGCCGAACGGCACGATCCGCAACATCCTGGGCGGCGTGATCTTCCGCGAACCGATCATCTGCCAGAACGTGCCGCGTCTGGTGCCGGGCTGGACCCAGCCGATCATCGTCGGCCGTCACGCATTCGGCGACCAGTACAAGGCCACCGACTTCCTGTTCCCGGGCAAGGGCACGTTGTCGATCAAGTTCGTCGGCGACGACGGCCAGACCATCGAGCACGAAGTGTTCAAGGCCCCGGGATCGGGCGTCGCCATGGGCATGTACAACCTGGATGAGTCGATCCGCGACTTCGCGCACGCCTCGTTCGCCTACGGCCTGAACCGCAACTATCCGGTCTACCTCTCCACGAAGAACACGATCCTCAAGGCCTATGACGGCCGCTTCAAGGACATCTTCCAGGAGATCTTCGACGCCGAATACGCCGACAAGTTCAAGGCCGCCGGCATCCACTACGAGCACCGCCTGATCGACGACATGGTCGCTTCGGCGCTGAAGTGGTCGGGCGGCTACGTCTGGGCCTGCAAGAACTACGACGGCGACGTGCAGTCGGACATCGTCGCCCAGGGCTTCGGCTCGCTGGGCCTGATGACCTCGGTGCTGATGACGCCGGACGGCAAGACGGTGGAAGCCGAGGCCGCCCACGGCACCGTCACCCGCCACTACCGCCAGCATCAGAAGGGCGAGAGCACCTCGACCAACTCGATCGCCTCGATCTTCGCCTGGACGCGTGGCCTGGCCCACCGCGCCAAGCTGGACGACAACCAGGCCCTGGCCGATTTCGCCCACACCCTGGAGAAGGTCTGCGTCGACACCGTCGAAAGCGGCTTCATGACCAAGGACCTGGCCCTGCTGGTCGGCGACAAGCAAGGCTGGCTGACCACCGAAGGCTTCCTCGACAAGATCGACGAGAACCTGAAGAAGGCCATGGCCGCCTAAGGCCACCCGCCGATTGAGGACAAGACGCCCCCGGGTTATCCCCGGGGGCGTTTTTCGTTTCAGCGCTGGACGATGGCCCCGGCGAAGTCGATCACGCACATCGAGCCCCACTGGCGATGCTCGCCGCAGGCCACCCCGGCGGCGCTGTAACCGGACGAGAAGATGTTGCGCCGGTGACCTCTGCCCGCGACGCGGCTGTCGATGATCAATTGGCGGACGATGGCCCGCGCGTCCTGCTGGCCATACGAGATGTTCTCGGCGCACAGACCCGCGAAGACGCCGTTGGCGCGCAGGCGCTGGCCGAGGCTGCCGGCGGGGCCGTGACCGACGTCGCCGCGCAGGCCTTGAGCCTGGGCGTGGGCGCGCGCCGCGGCGTCCAGGCGCCGGTCGCCCTTCAGCGGGGCCAGCGATGGCTGGCGCTCCAGGAACTCGATCGCCTCCTCCACCGCCCCAGGCTCCTCCTGCTCGAACGCCCAGTCGGGCGCGCGGCGCAGCTCGCGGGCGTATTCGGCCGGACGGGCGCGGGCGTAGTTGATCTCGTCCAGCACCGCGTCGTCGAGGTCGGCGGCCTGGACCAGGGTGGGAACGATGGCGGGAAGCAGGAAGGCGGCCGCCACGGCGGCGGCGCGAACAAGCAAGGGACGGCACAAGAACACGGGTCGCGACTCTCGATACTGACGCGTCCCCCAAGACCGCTGATACCAGCGGAGACGCCCTCGCGCGAGGCGCGCCTTGTCGCGGCGAGGCCGACCCAGGGAAACAATTCCAGAGCGATAATTGACATATACAACCGTGAAGCGTTCAATCGCACGCGAAGCGCCTCGGCTCGCCGGAACGCCTTCCCTGATCCGTCGAGAACTCCTCCCCGACGGGATCCTCCTCCCGCGCCGCTTCCCCCTGGAGCGGCGCTTTTTTTGCCTTTCGCCGATATCCTTTGGACCGCCCCTCTCGCGCGAGCGCCCTTGCGGCGAACGGCGATAGCTGGTCTATCCGCGTTAACCTTTGGGGAGGCGGCATGACCCTGCAGAAGCGGATCTGGGACCTGATCGTTCTGGCGATCTTCGTCTTCGCCGCCGCCTTCGCGACCGCGCCCTGGTTCGCCTTCCGAGCGCTGAAGGCCGCCGCCCAATACGAGGACGTGCAGGCGATCGGCGAGCTGGTCGACTTCCCGGCCGTCCGTCGCAGCCTGACCGGCCAGCTGGTCGCCGACGCCCCCACCGCCCAACCGGAAGCGCCGTCGATCTGGCGCGACCCGCTCAGCGTCTTCAAGAAGGCCATCGAGCCGCTCGCCCCGCCCGAGCCCAAGGTCGACCGCTACCTGACCGTGGCCGGGGTCTCGGCCCTGACCCGCGGCTACGCCCCCGGCAAGGCCCCGCCGGCCGCGTCGCGCGACGGCTCGCTGGGCGGCCAGGTCAAGGACACGATCAAGGGCCCCTATCCGAGCATCGCCTACTGGGATCCGAACCGCGTACGCATCGCCGTCAAGCGTCCGGACGGCAGCGGCAAGGTCACGATCTTCACCTTCGAGCGCAAGGCGCTGTTCGCCTGGAAGCTGGTGCACATCCGCTTGCCGGGCGACGAGCGCCAGGGCTAAAGCCCATCCCGTGACCGCCCTCGTTCTCGACGTCCTCTCGCGGGTCTGGCCGTTCTTCCTGCTGGTCGGCGCGGGCCTGGCGCTCACGCGGCTTCGCCTGCTCGACGCGAAGATGACGCAAGGCCTGTCGGCCTATGTCTACTGGGTGGGCTTTCCCGCCCTACTGCTGCATTCGCTGTCGCGGCTGGGCCGCCCCGGTCCCGAGCTCGCCCTGGGCCTGGCCGCCTATGCCGGCGCGGGCCTGACGGTGATGTTCGCGCTCGTCCTGGCCGGCCGCCCGCTGGGCTGGAGCAAGGCCGAGCGCGCGGGGGCCGGCATGGCGTCCGGCGTCGGCAACAGCGCCTTCCTGGCCCTGCCGATCACCGCCGCCGTCCTCGGAGCCGAGACCGCCCGCCTGGTCGCCGGCGTCGTGGCCATCGATTTCGTGGTCATGGCCGCCTCCGGCGTGGGCCTGCTGGGCTGGGCGGCGGGACGCTCGGTCTGGCGCTCGACCATCCAGGCGTTCCGCAACCCGGTGGTCGCCGCCGCCTTGGCCGGCCTGGCGCTGGGCTTGCTGGAGTTCGCATTGCCAGAACCTCTGGACCGCGCCATCGGCATGGCCGCCGCCTCGGGCAGCCCCGTCGGCCTGGTCGCCCTGGGCGCGGCCCTCGGCCTGCGCGAGACCGAGGGCGAGGCCTCGCCGTCGATGGCTCCGGTCGTCCTGGCCGCCGTCGCCAAGCTGGTCGCCTTCCCCGTGCTGGCCTGGCTGGCGATCGGCCTGACGCCCGCGCCGCTGGCCTTCCGGGCCGGCGCGACCCTGCTGGCCGCCGCCCCGACGGCGGTGAACGTCTTCATCCAGACCCGCGCCTATGGCGTCTTCCCGCGCGGCGCGGCGCGCACGGTGGCCCTGACCACCGCCCTGTCGCTGGTCACCCTGGCGGCGGCCGCGCTGCTGCTGCGCCCGATCATCCGATAAATCGCCGGCGACAGCCGTCCCGCGTTTGACACCGTTGGTCACGGCCGATAGATGCGTTTGCGAGTTATTCGCGTTCGCATATGAGGCTGTCCATGTCCCCGTCCTTCCGCGCCCTCCTGCTGGCCGGCGTCGCCCTCGCCGCCGCCAGCGTCTCCGGCCTCGCCTTCGCGGAAGGGATCGGGGCGGAGGAGACCGGCGCGGACGCCGCGGAGAACCAGGTGGACCGGGTGGTGATCACCAGCGCCCGCACCCGCACCTCGGCGGTCACGGGCCTGGACATGAGCCTGCGCGAGACTCCGCAGTCGGTGACGATCATCAACCAGGACCGCATCCGCGACTTCGCCCTGACCGACGTGAACCAGCTGCTGGCCCAGGTCACCGGCGTCAATGTCGAGAAGGTCGAGACCGACCGCACCTATTACAACTCGCGCGGCTTCGACATCACCAACTTCCAGGCCGACGGCGTCGGCCTGCCGCTGATCTGGGGCATCCAGTTCGGCGAGCTGGACACGGTGCTGTTCGAGCGCGTCGAGACCGTGCGCGGCGCCAACAGCATGATGACCGGCACGGGCAATCCGTCGGCGACGATCAACTATGTCCGCAAGCGCCCGACCAAGACCTTCCAGGCCTCCGGCGCCTTGCAGTACGGCTCGTGGGAGAGCTACCGCCTCGAGGCCGACGTCGCGGGCCCGCTGGACGCTTCGGGCGCGCTGACGGGCCGGGTGATCTACGCCAATGAGGACCGCGACAGCTATCTCGACCACTACAAGGTCAACCGCAACGTCTACGGCGCCCTGCTAGCCTGGGACGCCACCCCGCACCTGACCGCCACGGTCGGCTGGTCGATGCAGGACAATCGCGCCCGCGGTAACAACTGGGGCGCCCTGCCCCTGGTCTATACCGACGGGACGCGGATCGACTATCCGGTCTCGGCTTCGACGGGGGCCGACTGGACGCACTGGAACGTCCGCGACCAGACCGCTTTCGGCGAGCTGGCCTGGACGTTCGACAACGGCTGGCGGCTCAAGACGATCGGCACGTTCAAGCGTTTCGAGGAGAACGCCAAGCTGCTCTACGCCTATGGCAATCCCGACAAGACCACGGGCCTGGGCGTCAAGGGGATGAGCGGCGTCTATCCGTCGATCTACCAGAACTACATCCTCGACGCCTACGCCTCGGGGCCGTTCCGGCTGTTCGGCCGCGAGCACCAGCTGGTGATTGGCGGCCAGGTCTCGCGCGCGCATGGCCACGAGTACGAGGACTTCTCGGCCGACCCGATCGTCTATCCGTCGGTGCGCGACTGGGGCCGCGCGCAGGTGGCCGAGCCGACCTATCCTGGCGCCTATCTGGCCGCCGACCAGGTGGATCGCCTGAGCCGCTTCTACGCCGCCGCCCACCTGAACGTGACCGACCGCCTGAAGATCGTGGCCGGTTTCAACGCCCTGAAGCTGAAGTCCAAGGGCTTCTCGTACGGCGTCGACACGCCGCGCGACGAGGACAAGGTCAGCCCCTACGCCGGCGCGGTCTACGACCTGACGGAAAACGTGTCGCTGTATGCGAACTACACCGACATCTTCAATCCGCAGTCGGAAGTCGACGTCAATCACAGGACCCTGGCCGCCGCCCACGGCAAGAGCTACGAGACCGGCTTCAAGAGCGAGTGGTTCGACAAGCGCCTCTATGTCACCGGCGCGGTGTTCACCTCGCGGCAGGACGGCCTGGCTGAATTCGCCGGAACCTTCCCCGACACGCTGAAAAGCTATTATGCCGACGTCGACACCAAGGCTGAGGGCTATGAGCTGGAGGCCGTCGGCGCGCTCAGTGACCAGTGGCGCGTCAGCCTGGGCTGGACCGACCTGACGATCAAGGACGGCGACGGGAACAAGACCCGCCTGTTCACCCCGCGCAAGACGCTGAAGGCCTCGACCACCTACACGATCCCGTCGGTTCGCAACCTGACCCTGGGCGCCCAACTGCGCTGGCAGGACGACATCGAGACCCAGGATCTCGTCACGGTGACCCAGAAGGCCTACGGCGTGCTGGACCTGATGGCCGGGATCGACCTGACCGACAAGGTGCGCGCCACCGTCAACGTCAAGAACGCCACCGACAAAGCCTATCTGGCCAGCCTGATGTGGAGCCAGGCCTATTACGCCGCGCCGCGCAGCGTGTCCCTTCGCCTCGACTACGCCTTCTAGGCCCGAACGATGGACGCGCGCACCCCGCTCCCCGTCGGCAAGGACGCCCGCCGGACTTCGTTGCGGCTGGCCGGCCTGCGGCCCGTGCTCGGCTTCTTCCACCGCTGGGTGGGCCTGTTCATCGCCGGCTTTCTGTTCGTCTCGGGCGTGACGGGGGCGATCATCTCGTGGGATCACGAGCTGGACGACCTGCTCAATCCAAACCTGATGCACGCCCGCGCCGCCGGTCCGGCCAAGCCGCCCCTGGAGCTGGCCAAGGTGATCGAGGCCCGCGACCCGCGCGTCCAGGTCACCTTCATCCCGCTCGCGCCCGAGCCCGGCGAGGCCTATGCGTTCGGCGTCGAGGCCAAGCGCAACCCAGCGACCGGCAAGCTGTTCACGCCCGGCTACAACCAGGTCTTCATCGACCCGGCGACCGGCGACGAGCTGGGTCGGCGAAACTGGGGCGCGGCCTGGCCGATCACCCGCGAGACCTTCGTCTCGTTCCTCTACGTGCTGCACTACACCCTGCACATCCCGGCCCTGTGGGGCATCGACCGCTGGGGCGTCTGGCTGATGGGGGTGATCGCTGTGCTCTGGACGATCGACTGCTTCGTCGGCTTCTACCTGACCCTGCCCTCGCGGGCGTCCGCCAAGACCGGCAAGAGCTTCGTCAGCCGCTGGAAGCCGGCCTGGCAGATCAAGACCAAGGCCAGCGCCTACCGGATCAATTTCGACATCCACCGCGCCTTCGGCCTATGGCTGTGGGGCGTGCTGTTCACCGTGGCCTTCACGGCCTTCTCGCTGAACCTCTACACCGAGGTGTTCTACCCGGTGCTGTCCAAGGTCTCGAAGACCACGCCGGGCCCGTTCGAGCTGCGCGCGCCCGCGCCGCTGGACCAGCCGATCGTGGCGAAAAAGACCTATGCCGAGGTCATCGCGACGGCCCAGGTCGAAGCGAAGAAGCGCGGCTGGACCGACCCGGCCGGCGGGGCCTTTTACGCCCCCGCCTACGGCGTCTATGGCGTGACCTTCCATCAGCCCGGCGGCGACCACGGCGCGGCGGGGGTCGGCACGCCGTATCTCTATTACGACGGCCAGACCGGCCTGCCCGCGGGCGAGCGCCTGCCCTGGGTCGGCACGGCCGCCGACATCTTCGTCCAGGCCCAGTTCCCGCTGCACTCGGGCCGCATCCTGGGCCTGCCCGGCCGGATCCTGATCTCGTTCATGGGCCTGGTCGTGGCGGCGCTCAGCGTCACGGGGGTGGTGATCTGGTGGAAAAAACGCCAGGCGCGGGTGGCTCGAAGGGCGCGCGCCTGACAGCGAGCGGGCGCGGCTAGTCGAGCGGCGGTTCGTCGTTTTCCGGCGATCCCTTCACCGGCTCGGCGGCCTCGATCGCATGCTTCGAGGGCGGATCCAGCACCGCGCCAAACCCAAGCAGAACCGAGGCCAGCATCAAGCCGCCCTTGGCCCTCGCCCCAAACCGTACAGCGAGCCAGGCGACCAACGGTGCCAGCACCAGCAGCGCGGCGAGGGCGATCAGGGTCTGGATCCAGGCGGCCATGACGTCATAGATGGGACGACGTTCGGCCCCGCCAATGGTCACGGCGTGAACGTTGGCGATGGGACCCCCTCAACCCGGATCGGGATGCAAGTCTCAGCGCGTCGCGGGCCCCTGCCCCGTCAGCAGGCTCGACGCCGGCGCGCCGCCGGGCTTGCCCTGGTCGCCAGCCTTCCAGCCGGCCGGGCATGGCCCCAGCCGATGATAGCGACGGGCCTGGACCACCTTGCCGCCGGCGGCCTGCAGCGGCTGCAGGGCGAAACGTACGGTGAAGTCGTCCGGCGCCCTGCGCGTCGTCGTCACGTAGAGGCCGTAGCGCATCCCGCCGGCCTGGCAGCGGCCGACGTGCTCGTCGGCGGTGTCCTTGGCCGCCTTGCCGTAGGGCTCGCAAGCCTCGCCGTTCACGCGCGGCTCGACGCGGGTGAACGAACCGACCAGCTCCGGATGGGCGCAGACCTGCGTCGCGCCGGTCTGGCCGCCGGAGTCCTCGACCACCTCGACCCGCCACAGCGACGGCGGCCCCAGCGACTGGTCCTTCAGGGACGGCGTCTTGGCCTCGCCGCTCTTCTGTCCGCAGCCGCCGATGGCCAGCACCAGGCCGACGGCCAGCACCGCCCTGCTCCACGGACGTGTCGAGATCATGCGCCGCTCCCCCATTAGAACTACATTCGTAATTCAATTGAGGGGTAAGCCGGCGCTTCGTCAAGCCGGGGCGTCAGGGCGTTGACTGATTGACCTTGGACGCCGGACGAGGACCGCCCTCCTGATCCATGAAACGTTCGACGCGCTCGGCGAAGTCCCTCGGTTTTTCCAGATACATGAGGTGACCTGTGTCCGGGACGATGTCTCGCTTGGCTCCGGAGATGGCGGTTTCCAGGGTCTTGGCTTGGTCCTGCACATCCTTGATGTCGACCTGACCCACGAGGATCAAGGTCGGAACGCGTATCTCGCCCAGGCGTGGCTTGGCCGGTGCCGCGGGTGGTTGCTCACGGGTCCCCGCGGTGAGGTTGCCCGGGTAGGCTTTCAGGATCGCCTTTAGCCGTTCACGCTGCGGCGCGGCGTTCTTGGTCAGGATGTAGGGATCCCGCGCCACGCTGTCCGTCAGGCCAAGCTTGTAGAGCGTCAGCAGTTTCAACGCGCGGAAGATAAAGCCGAGCGAGGCGTCAAAGCCGCTGATCCAGGGGCCGGCCAGCACCAGACGATCGACCTGCTCGGGGTGCGCCAACGCGTAGTCCACCGCCAGGCCTGATCCCGAGGACGAGCCGACCAGGGCGGCGTGTTTGACGTCCAGTGTCTTCATCAGCACGGCGAGGTCGTCGACCGGCCGATAAGGATGGGCGGCGGGCGGTGAGGCGCCATAGCCGCGCCGATCGTAGCGGATCACCTTGAAGCGCCGACAGAGCGTGGGCCAGATATCGTCGTAGGCGACGGCGTGCAGGATGCCGTCGTGCAGCAGCACGATGGTCGTGGGGCCTTCACCGCAGGTCGTATAGGCCAGCCTGCCGTCGGGAACCCTGATGAAGCCGGTTTCGGCGTGCGCCAGGCCGGCCCAGAACAACAGGCAGCCGGCCGCGATCGCCCGAGCGGGCGTTGAGAATTTCATGGCTTTGTCTCCGGAAAAGCGCCGTCAGCCGGCGTGTCTGACCTTTTCGCCCACGATGTCGGGCGGTTGTTCGGCCTGGTATTCGAGGATGTCGCCCGGCTGGCAGTCCAGGAAGTCGCAGATGGCTTCCAGGGTTTCGAACTTCATGCCTTTCACCTTGCCGGACTTGAGCAATGAAAGGTTGGCGTCGGTGATGCCGATAGCGCGGGCCAGCGCGTTCGAACGAACCTTGCGGCGGGCCAACATGACGTCGAGGCGAAGCACGATCGGCATCAGACGAAGGCCTCCCGGTCCTCTTCGATCTCCCGGCCGACCATCATGACCTGGCCAATGACGAAGACCAGCATGCCCAGGACGAACGCTTGCAAGCTGGCCATGTGGGCCCAGTTCTTGTCGATCTCGTAGCCCGTCGCCGACAGGAAGAGGTGGCAGATGAGCGGCGAGACGGCGTAGGCGCATAGCCAAGCGCCGACCAGGCCAAAGCGCCGAGCGGCTCGCGCGGAGAACACTTCGCCCCGGGCATAGCCGGCGAACAGGGCTCGCAAACTCCAGAAGACCATCAGGATCGGCGTGGCCCGCGCGAGGCCCACACCGACATAGACCAGGCGATGGACCAGGGGCAGAGAACTGAAAGCCACCGAATTGGCGGGCGCCTCGCCGATATAGCAGTTGTCGGGGCCGATCCGGACCAGCTCGCCCTTGTAGAACAGCATGGTGGCGATCGCCGCGACGAGGATCGCGCCGGACAAGGCGAACAGGCCGGTGAACAGCCAAACCGCCGCGCGGCTGCCGAGGCGCACGCGGCGCTGGGCCGTGCTCTCGGGCGGCGGCGGACGATAGAGCGGCTTCAAATGCAGAACAGTCGACATGGCGCCTCCCGACGCCACATTTTTACAGAAACAAATTTCTGTCAATCGATAAAGATTGGAGGGCCCTGTCAGGGGGCCGCAAGTCGTCGAGCATGAAAAAGGGGACGCCTTTCAGCGTCCCCTCGTCATTCCAGATGGCGGCCCGATCAGCCGGCCAGCGCGGCCTTGACGGCGGCGAGGCCGTCCTGGGCCTTGCTGTCGTCGGGGGCGCCGCCCTGGGCGAAGTCGGCCTTGCCGCCGGCGCCCTGGCCGCCCATGGC
This sequence comes from Caulobacter sp. 1776, assembly GCF_040545685.1. NCBI lineage: Bacteria > Pseudomonadati > Pseudomonadota > Alphaproteobacteria > Caulobacterales > Caulobacteraceae > Caulobacter > Caulobacter sp. 1776. The sequence continues at coordinate 221,918 of NZ_JBEPMI010000005.1, read as the reverse complement.
GATCACCGCGGCCTTGGCCAGGTCGGCGGCGCTGAACTTGCCCGACAGGTCGGCGGTGACCGCGACCGTCACGGCGGCCTTGCCGTCCGAGGTGCCGACCAGAGCCACGACGCCCGAGGTCAGCTGCTTCTTGAACTCCTCGGCCACGCCGCGCAGCTCCTTGCCGCCGACGCCGTCCAGGACGCGGGCGATCAGGGCCACGCCGTTCACGTCCTCGGGACCGGCCGCCGCGCCGCCGCCGCCCAGGGCCAGCTGCTTCTTGGCGTCGGCCAGTTCCTTTTCGAGGCGCTTGCGGTCGGCGATCAGGGCGTCGACGCGCGCCGTCACCTCGGCCACCGGAGTCTTGAACTGGTCGGCCAGCGACTTGGCCACGCCCGCCTGGTCCAGCAGGAAGCGGCGGGCCGCCTCGCCGGTCAGGGCCTCGATGCGGCGCACGCCGGCGGCGACGCCCTGCTCCGAAACGATCTTGAACAGGGCGATGTCGCCCGTGCGGGCCACGTGGGTGCCGCCGCACAGCTCGACCGAATAGGCCTTGGCGTCATCGGCCAGCGACTTGCCGAGCGTGAGCACGCGGACGCTGTCGCCGTACTTCTCGCCGAACAGGGCCACGGCGCCGGCCTCGATGGCCTCCTGCGGGGCCATTTCCTTGGTCTCGGCCGGGACGTTCTGGCGGATGACGGCGTTGACCTCGGCCTCGATCCGGTCGAGCTCCTCGGCGGTCAGCGGGCCGCCGTGGCTGAAGTCGAAGCGCATGCGCTCGCCATCGACCAGCTGGCCCTTCTGGGCGACGTGCGGACCCAGCACATGGTGCAGGGCGGCGTGCACCAGGTGGGCGGCCGAGTGGTTGGAGCGGGTGGTGTGGCGGCGCTCGGCGTCGACCGAGGCCACGACCTGGTCGCCGACCTTCAGATCGCCGGACAGCTCGACGCGGTGCACGTGCAGTTCGCCGGCCTGCTTCTGGGTGTCGATCACGCGGTTCTCGCGGCCGTTGGCCTCGATCACGCCGGTGTCGCCGGCCTGGCCGCCGCTCTCGGCGTAGAAGCTGGTGCGGTCCAGCAGGACCTCGACCGTCTGGCCGGCGCGGGCCGACTCGACCTCGACGCCGCCCTCGACGATCGCCTTCACCACGCCGGTGGTCTCGGTGTTCTCGTAGCCGACGAAGTCGGTCGCGCCGGCCTTTTCCTTGATCGCGAACCAGGCGGCCGCGCCGGCCTGCTGGCCCGAACCGGCCCAGTTGGCGCGCGCCATCTCACGCTGCTTCTGCATGGCCGCGTCGAAGGCGTCGGTGTCGACGGTCAGGCCCTTGGCGCGCACGGCGTCCTGGGTCAGGTCCAGCGGGAAGCCGTAGGTGTCGTAGAGCTTGAAGGCGGTCTCGCCGTCCAGCACGCCGCCGGCCGTCAGGTTGGCGGTGGCGTCGTCCAGCAGGCCCATGCCGCGGCCCAGGGTGACGCGGAAGCGCTCTTCCTCCTGGCGCAGGGTCTCGACGATCGAGGCCTCGGCGCGGCGCAGTTCTGGATAGGCCTGGCCCATCTCGGCCACCAGGGTCGGGGCCAGGCGGTGCATCAGGGGCTCGTTGGCGCCCAGCAGATAGGCGTGGCGCATGGCCCGGCGCATGATCCGGCGCAGGACGTAGCCGCGGCCTTCGTTCGACGGTGTGACGCCGTCGGCCAGCAGGAACGACGACGAGCGCAGGTGGTCGGCGATCACCCGGTGCGACGGGGCCTGGGCGCCCTCGGCCTTGACGCCGGTCAGCTCGACGCTGGCGGCGATCAGGGTCTTGAACAGGTCGATGTCGTAGTTGTCGTGCTGGCCCTGCAGCACGGCCGCGATCCGCTCCAGGCCCATGCCGGTGTCGATCGAGGGCTTGGGCAGCGAGACGCGCTCGCCGCCGGCCAGCTGCTCGAACTGCATGAACACGAGGTTCCAGATCTCGATGAAGCGGTCGCCGTCCTCATCGGGGCTGCCCGGAGGGCCGCCGGCGATCGACGGGCCGTGGTCGAAGAAGATCTCCGAGCACGGACCGCACGGCCCGGTGTCGCCCATCGACCAGAAATTGTCGTTGGTCGAGATCCGGATGATGCGGTCGTCGGACAGGCCGGCGATCTTCTTCCACAGCCCCGCCGCCTCGTCGTCGGTGTGGTAGACCGTGACCAGAAGCTTGTCCTTGGGCAGCTTGTATTCGCCGGTCAGCAGCGTCCAGGCGTGGTGGATCGCCTGTTCCTTGAAGTAGTCGCCGAACGAGAAATTGCCCAGCATCTCAAAGAAGGTGTGGTGGCGCGCCGTGTAGCCGACATTGTCCAGGTCGTTGTGCTTGCCGCCGGCGCGGACGCACTTCTGCGAGCTGACCGCGCGCGGATGGGCCGGCGTCTCGGCGCCGGTGAAGACGTTCTTGAACGGCACCATGCCGGCATTGACGAACAGCAGGGTCGGATCGTTCTGCGGCACCAGCGGCGCCGACGGCGTGATCGCGTGATCGGCCTTGCCGAAGTAGTCGAGGAAGGTGCTGCGGATCTCGTTCAGGCTGGGCATGAGCGTCTCAGGTCTTGCGTACTGGCCCGGCAGGCGGCCGGTGGCGCTGCATAGCGCGGTTTTCCGCGAAGGGGAAACCCAGTCGCAGATGGGCGCCCGCGATGGGGAGGAAAAGGGCGACGGGCAAAGCGGAGAGCTCTCTCTTTCGTCCCCCACCGTCATCCCGCGCCTTGTGCGCGGGACCCATCGCTAAGCTTCCGCGCGAGCGCTTCATCCCGCTCCGCACTTGCGGCGGACAAATGGGTCCCGCGCATAAATGTTCAGACCGGGGAGATGCCTGACGGGTGTTCGGGGAGATGGCTGACACATGATTGGCTGGATGAGGCTCTTGAGGAGGCCTTGGCGCGAGGTGTCGGCGATGGAAGAGCGGCGAGCGTTCGTGAGGCTTGCGATGCTGGAGGGGGCGAACCGGCGGGAGTTATGCCGTCGGTTCGGGATCAGTCCGGAGGCTGGGTACAAGTGGCTGGCGCGGGCGGCGTTGGGGGATGAGGCGCTGCCTCCTCCTCCGGCCCTCCGGGCCAACACTCCCGAACGAAGAACCACGATCAAAAGAGTAGGCCGCCTGGCATGGGGTCCAGGCGGCCTGAAATCGCGGCCCTCGCGGCGGTCCGGCCGCGGGCGTGTTGAAGGCGGGGAACGCCCGGGGTCGGGCGAAGGCCGCGAAACCCTTGGGAGGATTATTCCTCCTCGCCGTCCTCGGGACCGCCGACCAGGAGCTCTTCCTCGATCTTCTGCGACGACTTGCGGACGGCCGCCTCGATATCGGCGGCGACGTCGGGATTGGTCTTCAGGAACTCGCGGACATTGTCGCGACCCTGGCCGATGCGCTGGCTGCCGTACGAGAACCACGAGCCGGCCTTGTCGATGATCCCGGCCTTGACGCCCAGGTCGATGACTTCGCCCAGCTTGGAGATGCCCTCGCCGTACATGATGTCGAACTCGACCTCGCGGAACGGCGGGGCCACCTTGTTCTTGACCACCTTCACGCGGACATTGTTGCCGATGATCTCGTCACGGACCTTCACCGAGCCGGTGCGGCGGATGTCCAGGCGCACCGAGGCGTAGAACTTCAGCGCATTGCCGCCGGTGGTCGTTTCCGGGCTGCCGTACATCACCCCGATCTTGTGACGGATCTGGTTGATGAAGATGACGATGGTGTTGGCCTTGTTGATCGAGGCGGTCAGCTTGCGCAGCGCCTGGCTCATCAGACGGGCCTGCAGGCCCGGCAGGCTGTCGCCCATCTCGCCTTCGATTTCGGCCTTCGGGGTCAAGGCCGCGACGGAGTCGATCACGACGATGTCGACGGCGCCCGAGCGCACCAGGGTGTCGGTGATCTCCAGGGCTTGTTCACCGTTGTCGGGCTGCGAGACCAGCAGGCTGTCGAGATTGACGCCCAGCTTGTGCGCGTACGACGGGTCGAGCGCGTGTTCGGCGTCGACGAAGGCGGCGGTGCCGCCAGCCTTCTGGACCTCGGCCACCACGTGCAGGGCCAGGGTGGTCTTACCGGAGCTTTCCGGCCCGTAGACCTCGATGATCCGGCCCTTCGGCAAGCCGCCGATGCCGAGCGCGATGTCCAGGCCGAGCGAGCCGGTGGAGACGGACTCCATCTCGACCTTGCCCTTTTCGCCCAGCTTCATCACCGAGCCCTTGCCGAACGCGCGGTCGATCTGGGCGAGAGCCGCCTCTAGCGCGCGTTGCTTGTCGCCTTCTTCTTTGCCCACGAGTTTCAAAGCCGCCTGACTGGTCATTGGTTGTCCGCCTCTATCCCATGATTCCGGCCGCTCGATCGGCGCTTCCCGCGCCGCGTCCCAACGACCTGTGGAACATGTCAAAGGCGTACATGCTTTGTTCCAGGTTCGCAAGATGTTCTCGTGCATAGAAACGACCGTTTCTGACGTAGGCGAAAAGGTCGCGGCGGTGAACCGGATATGAGGACGGCGCTCTGTCCGCGCGCAACGGCTCCTTAAGCCCCGCCATGGCAGCTTCCCGCCTTCTTGGGGGCTGCCGTCTTGTCGATCGATCCACGTCGCCTTTTGGGCCTGGCGTTCGCCAGCGCCGACCTTCTCGTCGAGCTGCAGAGCGGCCGCGTGCGCCTGGCCCTAGGCGCGGCGCAGAAGGTGATGGGCTTGAACGAGGCCGGTCTGACGGGCCAGTCCTGGTCCGACCTGTTCCATTCCGACGACCAGCCGCTGATGGACGCGATGATCAGCTGCGCCGACGACGGCGTGCGGCGCGGCCCCGTCGTGCTGCGCCTCGCGGGCCACGGGGAGCGCCACGTGCGCGTCATCCTGCGCGCCCTGCCGGAGAACGACGGCCGCGTCTCGTGCGCCGTGACGGCCGCCCAGCCGGCCGGTCCGCCCCTGCCCGCCGGCGGCCTGCAGCCGCGCGAGTCGTTCGACGACATCGCCAATGGCCTGTTCGAGGCCGCCCGCGTCACCGGGCTGGAGCTGGAACTGGCCATGGTGGAGATCGCCGGGCTGGGCGCGATGCGGGAGGGTCTGACGCCGAGCGAGGCCGCCGCCCTGGACGTCCGCGTCGCCGGCGCCATTCGAGCCGAGTCGCACGGCGGTTCGGCCGCCACCCGCCTCTCGCCCGACCGCTTCGCTCTGCTGCGCCAGCGCGACGACCGTCCCGAGACCATGATCAAGCGCCTGACCCGCATGGTCAGCGCCGACGCCCACGCCCATGTCGTGCCGGTGGAGGGCGGCGCCTCGTCCCGCGCCATGCGGGCCCTGCGCTACGCCCTCGACGACTTCTTGCGCGAAGGTCTCAAGGACATGCCGCCGATGACCCTATCGGAGGCGATGAACCGGTCCGTGAAGCGGACCCTGGCCCGCGCCGGCGCCCTGGGCGTCGCGGTCACCCAGCGGCGCTTCACCCTGGCCTACCAGCCGGTGGTGTCGTTGACGACGGGCCTGGCCCATCACCACGAGGCCCTGGTCCGCTTCGAGGACGGCGGCAGCCCGTTCGCCCTGATCCGCATGGCCGAGGAATTCGACCTGATCGAGGAGCTGGACCACGCGATCGTCGAGCAGGTGGTCAAGAAGCTGGCCAACGACCCGGAGCGCAAGCTGCGGTTGGCGGTGAATGTCTCGGGTCGCACGATCGGCAACGAGACCTTCGTCGACCACGTCGGTCGCCTGCTGGCCAAGCACGACGAGGCCAAGGGCCGGCTGATCTTCGAGATCACCGAGACCTGCGCGATCGACAATCTGACGGTCGCCAACCAGCATATTCAGAGCCTGCGCGGCATGGGCTCGATGGTCTGCCTGGACGATTTCGGCGCGGGCTCGTCCTCGTTCGCCTACCTGCAGCAGTTGAGCCTGGACATCGTCAAGATCGACGGCCGCTATGTCCGCGAGCTGGCCGACAACGGCCGCGACGGGGCGCTGGTGCGTCGGCTGGTCGAGCTGTGCCGCGACCTGAAGATCCGCACCGTGGCCGAGATGGTCGAGACCGTCGAGGTCGAGGACATCGTCCGCGCGGCCGGCGTCGACTTCGCCCAGGGCTGGCTTTACGGCAAGCCGGCCGACAAGCCGGCGCCGGCCCTGCGGCCCAGCGCGCCGGTCAAGGCCGTGGCGCGCCGGGCGGGAGCGTCGGAGAGCTGGAGCTAGGCTTTACAGGCCTTCACCGAAATCACACGTCATCCCGCGACTTGTTCGCGGGACCCATTTGTCCGCCGCGGGTGCGGAGCAAGTACTCTTCCTCACGGGGAAGCTGAACTATGGGTCCCGCGCATGAAGCGCGGGATGACGGCGAGTATTTAGTAAGCTCTCCGGATCAAGCCTTGCCGCCCTTGCTGACGATGTAGTCGTCGATCACCCGTTCCAGCGTGGTCAGCGGGGTCATGCCCGAAAGCAGGCCCGCGTCGTGGAATTCGCGGATGTCGAACTTCTTGCCCAGGGCCTTCTGAGCCTTGGCCCGGGCGCGCAACCAGGTGATCTTGCCGATCATGTAGCTGCAGGCCTGGCCCGGCCATACGACATAGCGCTCGATCTCGGTGGTCGCGCCGCTTTCCTCGTCGCCCATGGTCTCGGCCATGTACTTGATGGCCTGCTCGCGGCTCCATTTCTTGGCGTGCATGCCGCTGTCGACCACGAGGCGGACGGCGCGGAACAGGGCGTCGTGCAGCATGCCCAGATGACCGCGCGGGTCCGTCTTGTAGATGCCCATCTCGACGGCCAGCTGCTCGGCGTAGAGCGCCCAGCCCTCGGTGTAGCCCGAGAAGCCGATGACCTTGCGGATCATCGGCAGGCCCTTGGCCTCGTTCGAGATCGACAGCTGCAGGTGGTGGCCCGGAACGCCCTCGTGCACCGTCAGGGTGGTCAGGGTGAACTTGGCCTGCTCCTTGGTGTCGCGCAGGTTGATCCAGTAGATGCCCGGACGCTTCCCATCCAGCGAGGGCGAGTTGTAGTAGCCGCCCGGGGCGCCGGCCTCGATGGCCTTGGGCACGCGGCGGATCTCCAGCGGCGCCTTCGGCAGCGCGCCGAAATAGGCCGGCAGCTGCTTCTGGATCCAGGCCGCCTTGACGTTCAGGTCCTTGATCAGCTGTTCCTTGGCCGGGTCGGTATTGTCGTAGACGTCCTTGCCCAGCTCGGCCATGCGCTCGCCGACGCTGCCCTTGGTCATGCCGATGCTCTTGAACAGCTTGTCGGCCTCGGCCGAGATCGACTTGACCAAATCGAGGCCCAGCTGGTGGATCTCGTCCGGGGTCATGTTCGAGGTCGTGTAGTTCTTCAGCGACACGGCGTAGTAGTCGCCGCCGTCCTTCAGCCGCCACACGCCCGCGTCGTGCGTGGCCTTGCCGCGGACGCTCTCCATCAGCGCGATCTGGCGCTTCAGGGCCGGCAGGACCGAGTTCTCATAGACCTTCGAGGCCTCGCCCGCCCAGTCGCCGGCGATGTTCTTTTCCTTGGTGCGGCGGGCGATCGACTTGACCAACGGCGCGTCGGCCGTCGGGGTGTCGGCGAAGGCCTTCATCTGGATCAGGGTCTTGTCGATGATGAAGTCGGGCGGGATCACGCCATCGGCCATGTCCTGCTTGGCCAGGGCGGTCTCCTGGTCCATCAGGCGGGCGAAGCCCTCCATCCGCGACAGGTAGGCGTCGGCGTCGGCCTTGGTCTCGATGCTGTGCTGGGTGTCCAGGAAGTCCGGCATCTGCTGGTAGCTGCCGGTCAGTTGGCTGAGGATGTAGGGCGCGCCCGAGCCGCCGCCGCCGTAGCTGAACTTCTTGTTGCCCTCGTCCTGGATGGCCAGCACGAACTCGACGGTGTCATAGTTGGCCGCGTCCATGCCCTTGAAGGCCCGGCGGTCGATGCCGCGCAGCGTCGCCAGCTGGCGGGCGGTCTCGACCTTGCCTGCCTCGATCGCGGCGAACGAGCGGTCGCTGAGCAGACCCTTGGTCCAGGCGAGGTCGCCGGTGTCCAGGCCCAGCCCCGTCGCCGTCTCGGGCGACTGGCGCAGCTGCTTGGCCATGATCTCGTCGAACAGGGCGTTGAGCTTGGCGACCTCGCCTTCGCGGGCCAGGGCCAGCGAGGGCAGACCGCCCGTGGCGGCGAAGCCCGCGGCGGCGGTGGCGAACATCATGTGGCGGCGATTGAGCAAGGCTTTCCCTCCCAGGGCCTAATTCTGAGGACGAAGCCGTAAGGCCGCCGCCCAGCGTGCAAAAATTAATTCCATGTCATGCGACGAAATCCAGTCGTGATTGCGCTCCCATCTTCGATTGACGCGCGTCCAGGCGGCGAAATCGCTCACACTTTCGCCTGACGCGCTCAGGCAAGCGTCACGAAAAGCTCGTTCTCGATGACCCACTGGCCCGTCACCTTCTTCCAGGTGGCCAGGTAGGTCCCCGACTGCTCCGGCGCGTCCGACCATGACCCGACCCAGCGCCCGCGCTCGGCGGCGCGGGTCCCTTCGGCGTTTAGGGCGATGTCCTCGGTGGTGCGGACATAGGCCCTGAAGCCCTTGTCGGCGAACTGGCTGGCGAAGGCCGCCAACACGTCCTCGGCTCCAAGCAACAGCGAGCCGTCGCCGGCGATCAGGGTCACGCGCGGATCGAAGAACGGCCGCAGGCGCGCGGCGTCCTTGGCGGCGATCAGCTTGTTGGTCAGCTTGCGGCGGGCGGCGATGGCGTCTTGCGGCGTGGTCATGGTCTTCCCTGGTCTTGAAGCCGGTGTAGCTTGCGCGGCGCCGAAGCCGCAAATCCGAGTCGTCATGAACGTTCCGACCCTGACCACCGCCCGCCTGATCCTGAGCCCGCCCCAACTGGCGGACTTCGAGGACAGCCTGGCCATGTGGTCCGATCCTCTGGTCGTCCGGCACGTCGGCGGCCGGCCCTTCACCGAGGAGGAGAGCTGGACCCGCCTGATGCGGGCCCGTGGCCTCTGGGAGGTGCTGGGCTTCGGCTACTGGGCGGTGCGCGAGGCCTCGACCGGCCGCTATGTCGGCGAGGTCGGCTTCGGCGACCTGCGCCGCGATCTCGAGCCCAGTCTCTATGGCCTGCCCGAGATGGGCTGGGTGCTGGCGGCCTGGGCCCACGGCCACGGCTTCGGCACCGAGGCGGTGCGCGCGGGTCTGGCCTGGATCGACGAGGCCCTGGCCCCACCGGTCGTGCCCTGCATCATCGACGTCGAGAACACTCCGTCGATCGCCCTGGCCACCAAGGTCGGCTTCACGCTGAAGACCCACACGACGTTCAAAGGCGCGCCGATCGTGGTGATGGAGCGTCGGGCCTAGAGCACGGCTCCGCCACTAGATGGATGCGAGGCGCATCTGGTGCTAGGACGCGCCCATGGTCCGCAAAGTCACCGCCAAGATCGTCCCGCGAAAGGACCCCACCGCCGAGGCCGACCGCGCCTGGTTCGAGGCCAATCCCGAGCGCCAGTTCCGCTTGCGCGATCCGGCCGTGGTCGAGTTCAAGGATCCGCTGGGCGATCCCGGCGAAGGCTTTTCCTGGCGCGTGCTGATCGCCCGTCTGCCCGACGGCGGCCGCCTGCGCCTGCCGGTCTCGCTGTCGTGGGAGCTGCACAACGACCACGCCAAGGACCAGCACCTGAAGATCCTGTTCGACCAGGTCGCCCCGCCCGAGGCCAAGGCGCGTCTCTCTTAGCTCTTTTGGCTTAGTCCTCGCGAACCCAGAGCAGCGCCAGCATCCGCCAGCCTTCGGCGGTGCGCAGCAGGACGGCGCGGTCGGCATAGGTCGCGCCGGACGAGGCCTTGAACGTCCAGGTCGCCGCGCCCAGGTCGCCGCGGCCCTCTTCCGCCCGCGACAGCACCGTATGCCCGGACGGGAAGCGCGTCCGCGCCCGCTCGGCGTAGCGCGCCTGCCAGTCGGCCACCGAGGCGGCGGACAGTTGCTCGTCCTCCAGCGTGATGACCAGGGCGCGCGGCTCGACGGCCTTGGCCAGAGCGGTCGGATCCCAGGCCGCGTCGGCGGCCAGCTTCAGGTCGACCGCCGCCCGCACGCCGTCGGCGGCCGAGGCGTCCAGGGCCTGCTCCCCGCCGACCACCCGGCCGACGATCCGCCAGCGGCACGCCAGCCGGGCCCACAGCGTGTAGTCCCGTCGCGCGGCGCCCGCCTGCGTCCAGCGCGCCGTCACGATCGCGGTGCGCGGCCCCGCGCTGACCACGTCGGTCGCCAGGTCCGGCGCGGGCTGGGCGGCTTGCGCCTTCCAGGCCGCACGGGTCTGGCCGGCGATCTTCCCGCCGTCGATCGCGTAGACGACCGTCGAGGGCTGGACGCGGTCGGCGAGCGCCGGGCCGTCGCCAAGGCGAAAGGCCTGGGCATAGGCCGCGACGGCTCGCGGCAAGGCCTCGCAGGCGGCGGGGGTGTCAAGCATGGCGGCGTCTCCTTGGCGCCGCGACCCTAGCGGCTCCACCCAGCTCGGGAATTTCGAAGTGCTCGCCCGATCATTTCGCCAGGCCGAACGACGGCTCTCGGCCGCGCGGGGCCTTGACGTTCCGCTGGCCTCGACCATTTCTATACAATCTGTATATCCAATACGGGCGGATCGCCCGCGCCGTCGAATCCGGAGTCCGGCCAATGCCCTTGCTGCTGATCATCGTCATTGCGCTTCACGTGCTCTCGTCCGTGTTCTGGGCGGGATCGACCTTCGCCATGGCCCGCGTCGGCGGGACCGAGGCGCCGCGTCTGTTCGGGCCCCAGATGGGCGCGGCGGGGGTCGCGGTCCTGACCGGCGGGGCCCTGTGGGGCCTGCTGCATCGCGGCGGCTTCGGGACCAGCGAGGCCGTGCTGGCCGGCGGCGCCCTGGCCGCCCTGCTCGCCCTCGCCGTCCAGGTGCTGGGCGTCGGACGCGGCCTGCGGGCGGGAAGCCCCGTCGCCGGTCCCTACCGCGCCTCGGCGGGCCTGCTGGCGATCACGATCGTCTGCATGGCGATCGCCCGTTACGTCTGACCCGTTACGTCTGAATTGACGGCGCGTGCGGATCACGCACCCTTCGGCGCATGATCCGCACGATCCTTCTCTGGGCGCTGGTCCTTGCGGTTGGCGCCTTCGCCCTGCAGTGGCTGGAGCAGCAGTTCCTGCTGCGCGTCTTTCCTTGGCGGATCTATGCCGGCCTGATCGGCGTCGCCTTCGCGGCCGGCGGGGTGTGGGTCGGGTGGAGGCTGGCGGCGCGGGGTCGCCCGGCGACCTTCCAGCGCAATGACGCCGCCCTCGCCGCCCTGGGCCTGACCGGCCAGGAGGTGAAGGTGCTGGAGCGCCTGGCCGCCGGCCGCTCCAACAAGGAGATCGCCCGCGACCTCGGCCTCTCGCCCAACACGGTCAAGTCCCACGTCGCCAATCTCTACGGCAAGCTGGAGGTCGGTCGCCGCACCCAGGCGATCGGCAAGGCGCGTGAGCTGGCCCTGATCCCCTGAACTTGACCGTCCGCCGAGAGGGGGAAACTGTCGAACTCACCCTTTTGGGCGATACCGTTCCGCGCTTAAGGACGGCAAGCCTGGGGACGCGTCGCAGGGGGCGGCGCGGAGGAGGAACATCATGCAACGCACTATCCTGACCTACGGCCTGGTCTCGGGCGTCATCATCATCCTGGGGATGATCGCCACCATCGTCTTCTCCGCCCAGCACAGCGTGTGGCTGGGCTATCTGATCATGCTGGTCGGGCTGTCCTCGATCCTGATGGCGGTGAAGTCGCATCGCGACAAGGCGCTGGGCGGGGTCATCAAGTTCTGGCCCGCCTTCCTGATCGGCCTGGGCGTCGCGGTCGTCGCCGGGATCGCCTACGTGCTGATCTGGGAGGTCTACATGGCCCTCACCCACTACACCTTCATGGACAACTACGCCGCCGCCATCCTGGCCAAGAAGAAGGCCGCCGGCGTCAGCGCCGCGGACTACGCCAAGCTGGTCGTCGAGATGCAGAAGATGAAGGCACAGTACGCCAATCCGCTGTTCCGGATGCCGATGACCTTCGCCGAGATCTTCCCGGTCGGCCTGCTGGTCGCCCTGGTCAGCGCGGCGCTGTTGCGGAACCCAAGGTTCCTGCCGGCGAAGGTTTGAGGTCTAGAGGCTCCCCAGCGGGGGAGCCTCTAGCGCCCGCTAAGCCGCCTGCAGCTGCTGCTTGACCCGCTCGGCCAGGGTCTTGATGTCGATCGGCTTGGGCAGGAAGGTCACGCCCGTCTCGCCTTCCAGCAGGTCGCTGAACTCGGCCTCGGCATAGCCGGAGATGAACATCACCGGCGCGGCGCCGAGATAGACGCGGGCCTTCTTCAGCAGGGTCGGGCCGTCGATGCCGGGCATGATCACGTCGCTGATCAGGAGGTCGATCTTGCCGGCATTCTCCTCGGCGATGATCAGCGCTTCCTCGCCGTCGGCGGCCTCCAGCACCTCGTAGCCACGCGCGCGCAGCAGGCGGGCGGCGACGCTGCGGACCGCGTCCTCGTCCTCGACGAACAAGATGCGGCCGGCGCCCGACAGGTCGCGGGCGGCGCGCGGCTTCGGCGGTTCGGCGACCGCCTGGGCGGCGACCACGCCGGCCGGGGCGTCGTAGATCGGCAGGAAGATGCGGAACGCCGCGCCCTCGCCCGGACGGCTGTGGACATGGATCCACCCGTCGCTCTGCTTGACGATGCCGTAGACCGTGGCCAGGCCCAGACCCGTGCCCTCGCCCACCGGCTTGGTGGTGAAGAACGGGTCGAAGATCTTGCCCATGACGTCGGGCGGTATGCCGGGGCCGTCGTCCGAGACCTCGATGAAGGCGGTGTCGCCCTCGGCGGCCGGGAAGCCCAGCTGGATGGCCTCGTCGCGGGTCAGGCGGGCGGTGCGGATGCGCACGATGCCGCCGCCCTTGGCCGCGCGCACGGCGTCGCGGGCGTTGACGGCCAGGTTCATGACCGCCGTCTCGAGCTGGCTCTTGTCGGCCCGCACGCGCGGCAGGTCGCGACCGTAGTCGGTGATCAGCTTGACGTCTTCGCGCAGCAGTCGACGCAGCAGGACCTCGAACTCGGAGATCAGCTCGCCCAGGTCCAGCACCTCGCGCTGGACGGTCTGCTTGCGCGAGAAGGCCAGCAGCTTGCGGACCAGGTCGGCGGCGCGCACGCCCGTTTGGCGGATCTCGTTGAGACCTTCGTACGACGGATCGCCGACTGGGTGGCGATGCAGCAGCTCGTCCAGCCGCAGCTGGATGGCGGTCAGCAGGTTGTTGAAGTCGTGGGCCACGCCGCCGGCCAGCTGGCCGATGGCCTGCATCTTCTGCGACTGGGCCAGCTGAAGCTCCATCTGCTTCTGCTCGGACACGTCGATCATGTAGGCCACGACGCGGCCTTCGGCGCGGTAGAGATAGAGGTGGGCGATCCGGCTGGGATCGCGGGCCAGGCGCACCTCGAACGGGCCGGCGCGGCCTTCGCTCAGGCGGGTCTCGGCCTCGGTGCGCGAGGCCGGGTCGATCAGATCGCCAAACACGCCGCCGGCCTGGGCGCCGGTCATGGTGGTCAGGGCCGGGTTGTTCTCCAGGATCCGCGACTTGAACGGTTCCAGCCCCTCCAGCAGAGCCGCGCCGAACGGCGAGGCGCCAGCGAAGGCGTCCAGGGTGGTCGGCGGCGGCGGCGCGCGCTCGGCCACGACGGCCGGGGCCGCCGTCTCGGCGACGGGCTCGGCCACGACGATCGGGGTCAGGCGGATCAGTAGGCGACCGCCGGCCAGGCGCGAGACCTTGGCCGTGTGGTCGACGCCGCCGGCGCGCAGGATCCCCTCGGCCATCTCGCCCTTGCGGGCCTGGACCAGGGCGGCGAACAGGCTGGAGCCCGCCACGCCCTTGGGCAAGCGGCGCTGGTCGCCCATCACCTCGCGCCAGGCGGGGTTGGCGGCCAGCAGGCGGCCGTCGGCCGCGGCCAAGGCCCCCGGCTCGCTGAGCGCCTCGATGAAGCTCTCGGCCTGATCGGCGTCATTGCCGCCGGCGACCGAGCCGCGAATGGCCACCAGGCCCAGGATCGCCACGCCGGCCACGCCCAGCAGCAGCAGCAGGCCGGCCAGGGTGGTCGGTCCCGCCTTCAGCGCCGGGGCGGCCGAGAACGCCGCGGCGGCGACGAAGAACACCGCCGCGCCCGCCAGCCACGGATCGAAGCGCCGGCGCGGCGCGCCGGTCGAAGCTTTGTCCTGGAGCTGATAATCGGCCATCGGCGGAACTGCTACCTTCGCTACGGTGAGGCTGCGACTCACCCGCAATCGGAGAAAGGATAGCCTTTCCCGCAAGGTAGGTCAGTTTTGTTGCGGATCGCGTCAGAGCGGCCGGGCGCGGGGGCCTGAACGGGTTTGGGGCTTCTTGCCGTTCATGATGAAGCTGATGACCTTGGCCACGGCCTCGAAGTGTTCGACGGGGATCTCCTCGTCGATCTCGACGCTGGCGTAGAGGGCGCGGGCCAGGGGCGGATCCTCCAGCACCGGCACGCCGTGCTCCTCGGCGATGGCGCGGATCTTCAGGGCCAGCTCGTCCATGCCCTTGGCCACGCACATCGGGGCGGGAGTCTCGCCGGCCTCATATTTCAGCGCCACGGCGTAGTGGGTCGGGTTCATGACGACGACCGTCGCCTTGGGCACGGCCTGCATCATCCGCTGGCGCGAGCGCTGCATCTGGATCTGGCGGCGCTTGCCCTTGATGTGCGGGTCGCCGTCCGACTGCTTGTACTCTTCCTTGACCTCCTGAAGGGTCATGCGCATGCGGTTCATGAACCGCGAGCGCTGGATGAACCAGTCGAAGGCGGCGGTGGCGACCAGGAAGATGATCACCATGATCAGCAGCTTCTTGGAGAGCTTCATCGCCTCCGGAAGCATCGCCGCCACGTCCATGCCGACCAGGTTTCGGACCTCGCCGACATTGGGTTTCAGCACCATCCAGGCGATGATCGCGGTGACCGCGATCTTCACGATCGACTTGGCGAACTGGATGAAGCCGTCCATGCCGAAGATGCGGCCCAGACCCTTCAGCAGGTCCAGCTTGCTGAGGTCGGGCTTGATCTTGTCCGGCGTCAGCATGAAGCCGGTCTGGGCGACATTGGCGACCACGCCCAGGAACGCGCTGACGATCATCACCAGCAGCAGCGGCGGCATCGCGGCCATGACGGCGCGCTTCATGACCACCATGGCGCCGCCGCTGGACAGGTCGGTGGTGCCGGCGTGGGCGATGAACGGCACGAGGGCGTTGGCGAGATCGCGGGTCAGCCAGCTGCCGGCGATCAGGATCACCGACACCGCGCCAGCCAGCGAGGCC
This sequence comes from Caulobacter sp. 1776, assembly GCF_040545685.1. Taxonomy (NCBI): domain Bacteria; kingdom Pseudomonadati; phylum Pseudomonadota; class Alphaproteobacteria; order Caulobacterales; family Caulobacteraceae; genus Caulobacter; species Caulobacter sp. 1776. The sequence continues at coordinate 206,667 of NZ_JBEPMI010000005.1, read as the reverse complement.
AGCTGCGGTATGTCCGCCGACTTGACGACGTCGCCCTTGGCGCGGGCGTCCGACAGCTTCTTGGCTGACGGTTCTTCTGTTTTCGACTCCGGATCCGTATCGTCCGCCATGCCCCGCCCCTAGCTGAAGACTTCTAGGAGTTCGCGGTAGCGGTCGGTCCAGACCATGGCGATGCCGCCGAGCGACAGGGCCAGGAGGGACAGGCCCAGGATCACGCTGAGCGGCGAGGCCACGAAGAAGATCTGGAAGGCGGGCATGACCCGGCCGACCAGGCCCGTGGCGAGGTTGAAAACCAGAGAAAACACGATCACCGGCGCGGCCAGTTGGACGCCCAAGGTGAACGACTGCGCCACCGTCTGCACCGCCAGGGCGACGGCGTCGTTGACGGGCACGGCGCGGGTGAACGGGAACAGGGTGTAGGACTTGACGATCGCGCCGATGAACAGGTGATGCAGGCCCGTGGCCATCACCAGGGTCAGGCCCAACATCGACAGAAAGCTGGACACCGCCGTGCTCGACCCCTGCATCGAGGGGTTGGTGCTCTGGGCGAACGACAGGGTGGTCTGCATCGAGATGATTTCGCCGGCGGTGGTCAGCGACGACATGAACAGGCGCAGCACCGAGCCGACCATCAGGCCGATCAGGATCTCGTGGATCACCGCCCCGACCAGGCCGCCTAGGGTGTTGGGAATCGGCGGGACGCCGTTCTGGACCAGCGGCCCCAGCAGCAGGGCCATCAGGAGGGCGAAGGCCAGGCGGATGCGCGGCGGCACCGACTGCTCGCCGATGCCCGGCATGGTCATGACCATGGCGCCGACCCGCGAGAACACGAGCGCGGCGACATAGACCTGAAAGGCCGTGGCGAAGGAGTTCACGGGAGGCCCTCGCCCTGCCCTACATGCCAGCGATGCGGGCGGCGATCTGGCGCATGAATTGGCTCATCAGCGAGCCCATCAGCGGCAGGAAGATCAGCAGCGCGACGAAGATCGACACGATCTTGGGGGCGTAGACCAGGGTCTGTTCCTGGATCTGGGTCAAGGCTTGGAACAGGCCGATGGCCACACCGACCACCAGGCCGACGATCAGGCACGGCGCGCAGAGCTGAAGCGTCAGCCAGATCGCGTCCCGGCCGACATCAAGAACCTCGGCGCCCGTCATGCAAAGCCTCTCGGAATCGGCCGTACTGGCCGCTTGGATTCGAGGCTGGAAGATGGGGCGAATATGGTTAACAGGGCGTTAGGGGTTGTTACCTGACCGGTAGGAAACGCGGGGCGCGACTGTGGGTCGCGGGGGACGCCCCACTTCGAATTAGTCCGCCATTCCCGTCCTCGTGACGAAATGCGCCACCGCAACTCGGTCGCCGCCGAGAGCGGACACGCCGAAGCTGTGTTCGAGGTGGGGATCTGCTATTTTTGCACGACGTCGGCGATCCGAACCTTGCCGCCGGGTCCGGCGAAAATGGCGCCGGCCGGTGTCGCGTCGCGATTTGAAGCCTGGGCGAACGCTCGCTCTCCAAGCGTCCCGATACGAAGGCCTTCGGCATAGTCGCCAATCTTGCCGGTATCGTAGTTGGCGACCAGACCGGCGAACCCGCTCTTCTCGTTGACGGTCATGTAGACGCCCTCTCCATAGGCGCGGTCGAGCGATATAACCGAACGGCCCGTGTCCAGATAAGTGAAGCCGCCGCGTTCGTCGCCCGCCGGATTGAAGATAAGCATTCCCCAGGCGGGCGAGACGCGCGGATAGGTCTTGCCGCCGATCACAGGATCGGGCTGTTCGCCGAGGCTCAACCTCGTCGCCCCACCTTCCGAGCGGAATTGAAGCGACGGACGGGCGTCGGCTCCGGAGGCGTCCAGGACGATGCGCTCCCGGCCTTGAGCGTCCTCCAGCACGATCCGCCGGGCGCGCACGACCTCGGGCACGCCGGCCGCGCCGATCAGAAAGCCTATCCCCACAACGGCGACCAGGGCCACGCGCAGCTGGGTCATTTGTCGTCGAAGCGCGGCGATCTCTGCCCTAACGGCGGGATCTTGAACCATGGCGAACCTCGGACCTGTGCTGCTCAGCAAAAGGCGAAGGTCTCATATCGGTTCCCCGGCGGCGTGAGCACGGCCGGGGCCGGCTCGGAGCGCGCTTTTACCGGATCCGAATCCGCACCGGGACCTGGATGTACGACCCCGCGCGGCTCTTGCCGTCGGGGCCCAGCAGGTCGACCTGGAATTGCGAGGCCATGGTCAGGGCGGCCTGGCCGACGCCGAGGTCGTTGGGGCTTTCTTCCTGGACGGTGCAGGCCGTCAGGTGGCCGTCCTGCTTGACCAGGCAGTTCAGCAGGGCGACGGCGACGCGCGGCTCGGAGACGGGGGTCAGCAGGTCCGACGGGGCCTTGGCCGGCGCGGCGCTGGCGACGACGGCGGCGGCGAGAGCGAGCGAAGCGATCACGAATTCATCCCTTACTTTATCTTTTTCGGCCGGCCCTTCCGCCGCCATGTGTCCCGTTTCGGATCAGGCGGCCTGGGCCTGTTTCAGACGTTGCAGGCCTTGTGCCGCCAGGTCGGTCAGCGAGCGCAGACCCAGCTCCGAGAACACATCGAACGCGCAGGCCAGCGCCGCCCCGGCCCGGGCCAAGCGTCCGTCGTCGCGGCCGGTGATCTCGACCCGGGCCTCGTACAGGCGGGCCAGGTTCATCTGGGCCACGGCCCAGCTGGCCGGATCGCGGCCGCCCGGCGCCGCCGACAGCTCGGCCTTGAAGGCCAGTTCGGCCGCGTCCAGCACGGCCAGGTCGGCGGTCAGCTCGGCGCAGCGGGCCAGGCAGAGGGCGCGGTTGTTGGCGACCACCGCGCGCAGGGCCAAGGCCGGCTGGGTCTTCAGCACCTGGGTGGCGCGGTCGTAGGCCGAGACGGCCTGCTCGAACGCGCGTTCGTTGGTCGAGGCCTCGCCCAGGCTCTGCAGCCCCGCGCCCAGCGAGGCGCCGGCGCGGGCCCAGTCCATCGGACTATGGTCGGCGGACAGCACCTCGACGGCGGCGAAATGAGCCTCGACGCCGTCGGTGATCCGCGACAGCTCGCCGTCCAGCTCGCCCAGCAGGACGAGGGCCGTCCCGCGCAGGCCTTCCAGGCGGGCCCAGGCCAGCGGTTCGAAATCGGGATCCAGCACGCCGGCGGCCGTCTTGGCCTCGGACACGGCCAGCTCGGCCAGGGCGCGGTCCTTCAGGCGCTCGGCGCAGGCCAGGATCAGCTCGACACGCGCGGCGCGCTGGTCGGCCAGCTGCAGGCGGGCCGGGCCGCCCTTGGCGCGCTTGGCGGCGGCCAGGGCGCGCAGCGGCGCCTCATAGGCCTGGACCGCGGTCAGGGCGCGCTCGACATCATTCTCGGAAAGGGCCGCGCGGCCCTCCAGCCCGGCCGACAGCGCGCCGCACAGGGCCGTGCGCTGGTTGGGGGGCGTGCGGGCCAGGGTCGCCGAGGCGGCGGCCACCAGGCCCTCGTCGCCGAACAAATCCGCGCCCAGCACGGCCAGCACCGCCTGCTCGCAACGGGCGGCGGCCAAGGCGTCGTGACGACGCTCGGCCTCGAAGATCTTCACGGCGGCCTCGGCCTGGGCCGCGCCTTTTCTAAGGGCCGTGGCGTCGCCGCTGCGGCGGGCCAGTTCGCGCCAGACCACGGCCGCTTCCAGCAGGCGCGCGCCGCGATCCTTGGCCCCGATCCGGCCGGCGACCACGTCGGCCGAGCGGGCCTCATTGGTCAGGAGACGAACATCCAAGAGCTCCAGCAGCGACGTGTCGCCGCCGGTCAGCCCCTCGCGCCGTGCCCCCTTGAAGCCGCCCTCGGCGTCGACACCGAACAACCGCTTCAGATCCCGTCCGAACTCGAACATCGCTTCGCGCACTCCGCTTACGGAACGTCCCACGTCGGGACAGCCCGACGGAGGTTCAACGCATCATCAGCAAAACCGGAGCCAGCGCCTTTAACAAGTGGTTAACAGGTGTTTATGCGGCGTTAACCATAAATATTTTCCATATGTTTACACCATGATCAAAATTCCACCCATAATGGGCGAATGCGTATTGAACTGGCACGCTTCTTGCTTTGACCAATACATCAGAGGCCGTTCCCGGACGTCACTTCTTAGAACTTTGTTCACCGAACTAAAAATGACGTTAACCCTAAGTTTTAAGCTCCGGTTTACCTTTCGTTCACGGACGCCCTCCCCTTTTCGCCGCGAAGCGGGCTAGAAAGCCGACGTCGTCATCGATTCCGGAACCCGCCCATGGCCGCCGTCACCCTGTGGATCGCCAGCCTCTGCCGTCCTGATCCGGGTTATGGCGGCTGGGCCTATGTGCGACGCATGGACGGCGAGACCGGCGCCGCGGCGATCAAGGGCGCGGCCGGCGGCGAACGCCGGGCCAGCGGCGCCAGGATGAGCCTGACGGCGCTGACCGAGGCGCTGGACAGTCTCTCGGACCTGCCGGCGGACGCCGCCGTGACGCTGCGCTTTCTCGACGCCGACCTGGCCGCCCAGCTGGTGGCCTCGGACGGCGACTACGCCACGGCCGAGCCCGAAGCCTGGGTCGCCGCCCGCGCGGCGCTGGCCGCCCGTCCCGTCCTGAACCTGGTCCCGTCCTCGCCCGGCGAGGCGGCCAACGGCTTCCTGGCCGCCTGGGCCGAGTTCGGCCTGGACACCGCCAAGTCGCGCGGCGCCTTCAAGGCCGCGATCCCGAAACCGAACCTGATCAAGTTTCCGGGATAGACACTTATAAATTTGACACGACCAATAACACCCCTCAAAGTTGTCTAACTCGGCAACGGAACCCTGGGGGGCGACATGTTGCAGTGGCTTGCGCATTGGTTCGTCGGATTTGAAGAACAGGGGCGCGGTCAAGCTCGCCGCGCCGTCGGCCACAGCAGAGCATCTCCCACCATATTGGCGCTGGTCGTTCTCTTCAGCATGGCCGCGCTCGGGGTGCTTGCCCTTTTCATAGCGGCCTGGATCGTCATGCCGGTGGCTGGCGCGAGACACCATGTCTATTTCAATGGGCGCTTCATGGCCTTCGGGCTACTCGCCGGTTCGGCGGGGGCCGCCGGGGGCGGCTTGCTGGGTTTGCTGTTTGGTTTGCCTACAAGCGCCGCCCGAGCCGTCGCTCAGAGCAATGCCAGCGCCAATGACGCCAGTCAGGCCAACCCCTGGTTCAACGACAACACCGCCATGGAACAGATCGCCGACTGGCTGACCAAGATCATCGTCGGTCTGAGCTTGGCCAACTTCGGCACATTCCTGACGTACGGATGGCAGGTCTGCGTCGAGACCTCGAAAGCGATGACCGGCGTCGCCTCTTCCAATCCCGCGATCGGCGGTCTGACGCTGGCCCCGGCCGCGCTGATCGGATTTTCGATCAGCTATATCTGGATCCGCCGCTATCTGCCCGGCGAACTTGCGAATGCGCGCCTTGACATGATCGAGCGCCAGCGAGAGTCCCACGAGATCATTTCGGGCCTGATGCAGATTCGCGCCGCCGACGCCGCGGGCGATAAGCAGGAACAGCCCGGCGCGTCCAAGCGCGATTCCACCGAAAGACTGGCCGAACAGATCGCTCAGGCGGCTGGCGACGAAGGCCCCTTCGAACTGGTCCGCCCCGGGACCGTGATGAACGATCCCTGGAAGGGCCAGTTCGCCAACAGCACCGTTTCGACGCGCAGCGCCTCGCTGCTCGCCAGCGTCAAGCCGATCCCCGGCGACAAGAACTGGTTCACCGTTGCGATACGCGTGGCCCCGCTCAAGGACGCCTCCGCCTTGGCGGGAATGCGCGCTCGCCTCTACCTGCATTCCAGCTTCAAAAATCCAGTGCGAGAGATCGTGTTGAACAAAAACGGCGCCTACGCCCTCGATCTTGTCGCATGGGGCGCCTTCACGATTGGCCTGCAGTTGCAGACCGGCGAGCTCCATGAGCTCGACCTGGCGGAGCTGCCGGACGCGCCCGAGGTCTTCAGGAGCCGGTAGAGCCGGGCCCCACGATCAGGTCCGCCGTCGCCGGATTGCAGGCGAACGGGATGTCGGCCAGGGTCGCCATGCGGATCAGCGCCTTGACGTCGACGTCGTGCGGCTGCGGCGACAGCGGGTCGACGAAGAAGATCAGCACGTCCAGCCTGCCTTCGGCGATCATCGCGCCCAGCTGCTGGTCGCCGCCCAGCGGACCGCTCTTCAGCCGCACCAGGTTCAGCCTCGGCAGCGCCTCCAGAATTCGGCCGCCGGTGGTGCCGGTGGCGAACAGCGACTTGTCCTGCAGGAAGTCGGCGTGGGCCACGGCCCAGTCGACCAGGGCGGCCTTCTTGTCGTCGTGGGCCACCAGGCCGATGGCGAGCGGGGCGGCGGTCATGGTCGAATCTCGCGCGGTTGGGATCGCACTCATTTCGCGCCACGGCGCCGATGACAAGGCGCCCGAGCGCCGAACGCTTGAGCAGATGACGGTTTCGCGCCCGCGCGCTCTTGCGCGCGCCGCCCGGCGGGTTCGTCCTGAGCCGCCAGTTCGGGCGTACGGGAAGAAACACCATGACCAAGCGGACATCCAACGCGCCGACGCCGGGACGTCGGGCCTTCCTGCGCGGCGCCGCGCTGATCGCCGCCGCCGGGCCGATCCTGACCGAAGCGCGCCTGGCCCAGGCGGCCCAAACCGCCGCACCGCCGTCGGGCATGGCCCTGCACGGTCAAAGCCCGAACGCGCCGCCGCCCGGCATGGTCCTGATCAACGCCAACGAAAACCCGTTGGGCCCCAGCAAGGCGGCCTGCGAGGCCATCGCCCGCGTGGCGCCCCTGGGCGGCCGCTACGATCTGAACGGCGAGACTGATCTCCTGGCCCGGACCTTCGCCGCTCAGAACGGCCTGAAGGTCGAGAACGTCGCCGTCTATGCCGGCTCGTCCGAACCGCTGCACTACAGCGTGCTGGCCTTCACCTCGCCGACCCGCAGCTTCGTCACCGCCGATCCGTCCTACGAGGCGGGCATGTACGCGGCCAAGACCAGCCAGGCCAAGATCGTCAAGGTCCCGCTCACGGCCGACTGCGCCCACGACGTCAAGGCGATGGTCGCGGCCGACGCCCAGGCCGGCGTCATCTACATCTGCAATCCCAACAATCCGACGGGCACCCTGACGACCAAGCAGGACATCGTCTGGGCCCTGGAAAACAAGCCCGCCGGCGCGATCCTGCTGGTCGACGAGGCCTATATCCACCTGACCGACGCCCAGGACACGCTGGACCTGGTGGCGGCGGGCAAGGACCTGATCGTGCTGCGGACCTTCTCGAAGATCTACGGCATGGCGGGCATCCGCTGCGGCTTCGCCGTCGCACGCCCCGACCTGCTGGCCAAGCTGGCGCCGTTCGGCCAGAACGCCATGCCGATCACCGGCTCGGCCGCGGCCCGCGCCTCGCTGGAGGACGCCAGCCTCGTCGCGACCCGCCGCAAGCTGATCGGCGACACCCGCCGCGACACGATCGCCTGGCTGAAGGCCAACAACTACAAGGTCATCGGCGACCCGCAGACCAACTGCTTCATGATCGACACCGGCCGCAACGGCAAGGCCGTGTTCGCGGCCATGAAGGCCAAGAACGTCATGATCGGCCGCACCTGGCCCATCTGGCCCAACGCCGTGCGGGTCTCGGTCGGCACGCCCGAGGAGATGGCCAAGTTCAAGGCAGCCTTCAAGGCGGTCATGGCCAGTCCGCCCATGGCCTTCGAGGACCACGCGCAGATGGCCCAGCTGGACTACTTCGCGACGCTATAACGCCTGTCATCCCGGCCGTAGCGCAGCGGAGAGCCGGGACCGCCGAAAACGCCGACGCTTGTCGCGGTCCCCGGCTCGGCGCGCTACGCGCTTGGCCGGGATGACAGGTTTTGAGGCCTAAGCCCGCTCCTTCGTCCGCTCGAAGCGCACCTTCGGATAGCGTTCGGCCACGTAGCCGATCTCCCAGGACGACTTGCCCAGGAACACCGGGGCCTCGTCGATGTCCTGGCCCATGGCCGACTTGTGCTTGTCGACGAAGTCCTCGACGTCGGCGCGCGCGCCCGACAGCCAGCGGGCCTCGGCGAACGGGCTGGGCTCGAAGATGCACTCCAGCTGGTACTCGTTGGCCAGACGATCGGCCATGACCTCGAACTGCAGCTGGCCGACGGCCCCGACGATGAAATCGCTGCCGATCATCGGGCGGAACAGCTGGGTGACGCCCTCCTCGGCCAGGCCTTCCAGCGCCTTTTTCAGGTGCTTGGCCTTCAGCGGATCCTTGACCCGCACGCGACGCAGGATTTCCGGCGCGAAGTTGGGCAGGCCGGCGAAGCGCAGGGTCCCGCTTTCGGACAGGCTGTCGCCCACCCGCAAGATACCGTGGTTGGGGATGCCGATCACATCGCCGGCGAAGGCGTCCTCGGCCAGCTCGCGATCGCTGGCGAAGAACATGATCGGCGCGTTGACGCTCATGGCCTTGCCGGTGTTCTGGGCCTTCAGCTTCATGCCGCGCGTGAAGCGCCCGCTGGTCAGGCGCAGGAAGGCGATCCGATCGCGGTGGTTGGGGTCCATGTTCGCCTGGACCTTGAACACGAAGCCCGACACCTCGTTGTCGCCCGGAGCGACATGGGTCTCGGTCCCGGCCTTGGTCACCTTGGCCGGATGCGGCGGCGGTGCGTAGGCGCCGATGCCGCCCAGCAGCTCGGCGACGCCGAAGTGGCGCAGGGCCGAGCCGAAGAACACCGGCGTCATGTGGCCTTCCAGGAAGCTCTGGACGTCGAACGGCTTGCTGGCCTCGGACACCAGCAGAGCGCCCTCCTCGACCTCGGCCTGCTCGTCGGGCGTCAGATACTGGACCACCGCGTTGGAGTTGATGGCGACGGGGTCCGGGTGACCCTCCTCGTCGGTCGAGCTCTTCTTGGCGTAGGGGATGAACTTCTGGCCGCGCAGGTCCAGCATGCCCTTGAAGCGCCCGCCCGAGCCGGCCGGCCAGTACAGCGGGGCCGGGTCCAGGGCCAGCTTGGACGAGACCTCGTCCAGCAGCTCGAACGGGTCCTGGGCCTCGCGGTCCATCTTGTTGATGAAGGTGATGATCGGGATGTCGCGCAGGCGGCACACCTCGAACAGCTTCAGGGTCTGGGGCTCGATGCCCTTGGCGGCGTCCAGCACCATGATCGCCGCGTCGGCGGCCGTCAGGGTGCGGTAGGTGTCTTCCGAGAAGTCCTCGTGGCCCGGCGTGTCCAGCAGGTTGAACATCAGGCCGTCGTGGTCGAACGTCATCACCGAGGCCGAGACCGAGATGCCGCGCTCGCGTTCGATCTTCATCCAGTCCGACTGGGTGCGACGGGTCTGGCCGCGCGCCCGCACCGCGCCGGCCGCGCGGATCGCCCCGCCGGCCAGCAGCAGGTTCTCGGTCAGGGTGGTCTTGCCGGCGTCGGGGTGGCTGATGATGGCGAAGGTGCGCCGACGGGCGGCTTCAGCGGCGGGAGAAGAGCTCATGGGCGGGGACTACCGCTCTGGAGCGCCGTTGTCACCTTCCGTGGGCGCCTCGGTCGGTCGCCGCCGGGCGATCGCCTGCTCGAACCGCTGCTTGGCCTGGATACGCTCGGGCCCCGCGTGCGGATCGTTGAAGACCGGCTCCACCATGGCCGCGGCCTCGTCGAAACGATCCCGGCGCATCAGGGCGTCGGCCGCGGCCATGCGGAAAGCCGCCACCTGCGGCGCCAGCTGCTGGGCCCGCAGCAGCACGTTGACGGCGTTGTCGTTGGGATAGCCCGGCTCGCCGCGCCGGCTGATCGCGTAGTCGAACAGCAGCAGGGCGTTGTCGGGATCGATGGCGAAGCCCTTGCCGAACCAGTCGCGCGCCTCGTTCAGCAAGCGGGGCGCCTGGGCGCGGTCGGCGCGGGCCTGCAGCATGTACGACCAGCCCAGCATCTGGATGGCCTCGACGTCGCGCGGATCGGCGGCGATCCGGCCGCGTAGCAGCGCCTGGGCCTTGGCGCGCTCGCCGAAATCGTTCTCGGCGCGGGCCAGTGTCAGCTCCGCCAGGCGGTCACCAGGATACCGAGCGGCGCGCTCGCGGATCATGGCCAGAACCTCGGGCCGTTCCGCCGGCGGCACGCCCATCTTCAGCCGCTGGTTCTCCAGCAGCAGATCGTCGGCCGAGGCCGGCATCGGCGCGACCGTCAATTGCAAAGCGCCCGACGGCGGACGCGGTATCCGGCGGCCCGGCAAGGCCGTCATGTAGCGCTTGAGGATACGCTCCAGATCGGCGAACGGCGCCCCGACCGCCTCGGGCAGCAGGGCCACCGGATCGCCGCCGCCGGCCACGGCCGTGGCGTAACGGGTCAGACGAGACAGTCGCTCGGGATCGGACAGCATGTAGTGGGTCAGAAGCCACGACTGGGCGTAGAAGGCCGTGATGTCGGAGCGTTTGCCCGCCACCGCCTTGCGACTCACGATCTCGTCGAACGGCGACCAGACCGCGCCGCGAAGCCAGGCGATCCGGCTGCTGGGGACGCCCAGCTCCACGACGTCCGGCTTGAACCGCGCCGTCATGAAGTACTCGGCGTAGCCCTCGACCAGCCACGACGGATAGGCGGCGGGCGCGTGCTGCTTCATGAAGTGGTGAGTGTATTCGTGGAACAGCACCCAGCGGCCCTGATCCTCGCCGCCTTCGGTAGTCATCACCGCGAAGACGTCGCCGACGGACGCGCTGTAAAATCCCAGCACATTGACCAGGCCCGGGCGCACGCGCCGCAAATCGAACTGGCGCGGCGTCAGGTAGATCGGCAGCGGCCGGCCGATCGGGCCGGTGTCCACGCCGTGCAGGGCCCGGAGCAGACCGTCGAAATCCTCGAGATCGCGCGCCATCTGAACGAGCGTCTTTTCGCTCACGCGGCCGTAGAGCGAAAAGGCCGGGCTCTGCGTGTGCAGCCAGTCACCGGTCGCCCCGGCCCGCGCAGCCGCGCCATCGATCAGGGGCGTCACGGCGACGCTGGTCACGAACATTCGCCGCGACATCGCTCGACGCATCGTCACTCCCCCAAACACGCCTACTTTACGTGTCGATCTGACACGCGATGCGAGTAGATTGCAATCTCCCCGCGCGCCTGTCGAACGTCGCGCTCCGGAAGGGGTCCGGAGCGCGACCCGGAAGCCCTAGAACTTCGCCGACACGCGGGCGTACCAAAGGCCGCCATCGGTGTCGTACGGCGCGTTGCGCGAATAGATCAGACCGCGCGAGGCTTGGAACGTCGCCTCGTCCGGATAGGTGTCGAACAGGTTCTCGGCCCCGACCGTCAGCTTGATCGCCTGGGTCAGCTCGGCGCTGACCGACAGGTCGACGAGCGCCTTGCCGGCGAAGGTCTGGATCAGGTCGGCGGTCCCGTTGGCCTGGGCGTCGGTCCACTCGCCCGACCAGCGGGTGCGGACCATGCCGCTGAAGCGGCCGCGCGCGTAGTCGAACGTCACATTGGCGGCGTTCTGCGGCAGGCCGTTCTCGAGGTTGATCCGAGCCAGCTTCGAGACCTCGGTCAGCTTGGAGCGGGTGACCTTGGTGTCGTTCCAGTTCCAGGCCGCCGTCACGCCGGCCTTGCCGCCCCACAGTTGGCCGCGCCACGAGCCGACCACGTCCACGCCCTGGGTGCGGGTGTCGAAGGAGTTGGTGAAGTAGCTGACCGTCGTCAGGCTGTCGGCGCCGGGCACGCCCGCCGCGACCAGCTGCGCGCGCAGGGCCGGGGTCACCGTGAAGTTCGGCGATACGGCGAAGCGATTGTCCACGTCGATGCGATAGTAGTCGACCGAGGCGGTGAAGCCGCCCCGGCGGAACACCGCGCCGAACGACAGGTTCTTGGACTCCTCCGGCTCCAGCGGCTTGCCGCCCAGGGCGATCGAGATGGGGTTGATCGGCGACAGTCGACCCGAGGTGAACAGCAGCAGGGTGGTGGTGTTCAAGCCCTGCGAGGTTCGGGTGTTGTTGATCTGACCGGCGGTCGGGGCGCGGAAGCCGGTCGAGACCGCGCCGCGCAGGGCGAAGTTCGGGGTGATTTCGTAGCGCGCGGCGATCTTGCCGTCGGTGGTCTGGCCGAACTCCGAGAAGTCCTCGTGGCGGATGGCGATGTCGGCGTCGAACTTGTCGGTGATCGGCAGATCGAGATCGACATAGGCGGCGTAGCTGGTCTGGTCCCACGACCCGGCCTGGCTGGGCGCGTAGCCCGGGAAGCCGTTCGAGCCGCTGGGAAGGCCGGCTGGCGCGCCGGGGCCGACGTCCCACGAATAGCGGTCGCCCGCTTCGATCTCGTACGTCTCCTTGCGGGCTTCCAGGCCGAGGGCCAGATTGGCCGGCTTGGCCAGCAACGACCAGGCCAGCGGGCGCGAGGCGTCCAGGTTCAGGGTCTTTTCGTCCTGGATCAGCGAACCGGCGTCGAAGCGGGTCGGCGAGGTCGGCCCGAACGAGGCGTTGATGCTATTGCTCAGGACGTAGTCGACCTTGTCGCGACCCCAGCCGGCCGAGGCGTCCCACGACCAGCCCAGGGCGTCGCCGCGCAGGCCGCCGTTGGCCGAGGCGTTGGTCTCGTCCTGGCCAAACTTCGGCGAGAAGCCGGCCGGATAGAGCTGGCTCAGCGACCAGCCGGGGAACGCCGGGCTGGTGCGGTACGAGGTGTCGGTGGCCGGGTTGCGCCAGTTGAAGTCGGTGACGCCGGTCATGTCGCTATAGGTGGCGAAGGCGTAGGCCTCGACCGTGTCGCTGACGGGAACGAGCAGGTTCAGCGAGCCGCGCCAGACGGTGCGGTCCGGCTGGCCCCAGCGCTGCACGGGATTTGGCACCTTGATCGTCGGATTGGCGGCCTGGAAGGCGACGGCGTCCGGGCGTTGGCGAGTGCGCGAGGTGGCCTCGGCGTCGGTGTAGTCGATGGCGCCGACCAGCGAACCGCCCTGCCCGATCGCCACGCCCCAGCGCGCGCCGATCTCGGTCTTCTGGCCGTCGCCGGCGAAGTAGCGGCCGGTCTGGGCGTAGCCGTCGAAGCCGGTCTTGTCGCTGAGGATGATGTTGATCACCCCGGCGATGGCGTCCGAGCCGTACTGGGCCGAGGCGCCGTCGCGCAGCACCTCGATGCGCTCGACGCCGCTGGTCCCCAGCGAGGCCAGGTCGACGCCCTGCTGGCCGCGGCCGCCCAGCACCGCCGAGCGATGACGGCGTTTACCGTTGACGAGGACCAAGGTCTGGTCGGGCGACAGGCCCCGCAGGGTGGCCGGGCGCACGAACGCCTGGCCGTCGGCGGCCGGCAGGCGCTGGACGTTGAACGACGGCGTCGTGGCCGCCAGCTTGTCCATGATCTCGTCAGAGACCGTGTTCTTCAGCGCTTCCTGGCTGACGACATCGACGGGCGCGGTCGACTCGAACGCCGTGCGGTCGACACGGCGGGTGCCGGTGACCACGACGGTGTCGACCTCGGTGGTCTCGGCCGCCACGACTTGCTGGGCGTGAGCTTGGCTGGAAAGGACCAGGGCGAGCGCGCCCCAGGCGACCGTGGACATGTACTTCATCGTCAACCTGCACTGTTCAGTTCAGCGCGGGGTAGCGGTGGGTCTTGTCAGGTCGGCGACGGAGCCGTGTTGGTTCGATGAAGGCTCCGAACCGCGTTCGCTGAAACCCGGCGCTCAACCGGCCTTGCCGGCCTTCTCGCGGATCGTCTTCAGCAGGGTCGCCGCGGCCTCGGCGCCCTTGCCGCCATGCGGGTTGTTGGCCACCGGCTCCAGCATCCGGATCGCGTCGTCGAAGCGGCCGCGCGCGGCCAGGGCCTGGCCGGTGGTCAGCGCGATTTCTTGCACCTGGGGCGCCAGCTGCGCGGTCAATTCCAGGACGTTGAGGGTGTTGTCGCTGGGATAGCCGGGCTCGCTCATCCGGGTCTTCGCGAAATCGTAGAGCGTCTGGTAGGTGTCCGGCGCGGCCTTGTTGGCGCGACCGAACAGCTTGGCGGCCTCGGCGACCAGGGCCTTGTCGGCGCCGTTCTTGGCGGCGGCCAGGCGGTTTTCGCCGGCCAGGCGCAGGGCCTCGGCGTCATCGGGATGGCTTGTCACCCAGTCGTCGAGCAGCTTGTTCGAGACCGCGATGTCGCCATAGCCGGCCTCGAACCGCGCCAGGGTCAGGACGGCCAGCCGATCGCCGGGATATTTGGCGGCCGCGTCCCGGACCGTCTTGAGCAGCTTCTCGCCCAGCGCCTTGGGCGGGCCGCGCTTGACCAGTTGGTTCTCCAGGATCAGGTCTCCCGCCGAGGCCGGCAGGTCGGTCACCACCATCGGAAACGCGGGGCGGGCCTCGCGCACCAGGGTCTTGGTCGGGATCGCGCTGCGCAGATAGACCAGCATCGTCCGCTCCAGGTCCTCGACGGCGATGCCGGTGGTCCGGGGCCAGGCCGTTAGAGGATTCTCGCCCTTGGCCGTCGCCGCGACATAGGCCGACAGCCGCTTCTTCCGTTCGGGATCCGACAGCATGTAGTGGGTCAGCAGCCAGGCCTGGCCGTAGTAGAGCGCGGCCTGCTGGTCGCTCAGCTGGCTGGGCCGCTTGGTCAGCAGGTCCTTGGCCGACACCCACGACAGATGCAGCAGGTTCGTGACCCGCCCGCCGTTCGGCGCGCCGACCAGAATCTTCCGGTCGTCGAAGTCGGCGGTCATGAAGTATTCGGCGTAGCCCTCGATCAGCCACGCCGGATAGACCCCCGGATAGTGCTGCAGCATGAAGTGATGGACGTATTCGTGCAGCACCGTGTCGTCGGCCAGGGCGCCTTGCTTGCGGATGGCCACGGCGTAGATGTCATTGACGCCGGCCGTGTAGACGCCCGCCGCGTTGTCGATGTCCGGAAACACCCGGCGCAACTGGTCGGCGCTGCGCACCAAATAGACGTCCAGCTTGCGCGCGGCGTCGTCCTGGTCAAGGGCGCGACCGTGGAACAGGCGCAGCAGGGCGTCGAACTCTTCCAGCTTGCCGGCGAAGGCCCGCAGGCCTGCCTCGCCGCCGTCGCTATAGACGACGAAGTGGGCGCTCTCGGCGCGCTGCCACTCCGCGTGGGCCTGGCCGCTTCCCAGCATCGCCAGCCCCAAAACCGCACCCAGAACCGCGCTCGGAAGTCTGCCCAAGCCCGCGCGACCGAATCCGAAACCCATGACGCCCCCAGGACCTCAACTCGAAATTGAATCTAGGCGGTCGCGCCCGCCCTTAGCAAGTCGATGCGCGCCCAAACGCGCGTCACCGTGCCCGCCAGTGCGTCAAAAAGGCCCTATTCGAAGAATGGGTTTGGAGTCATGCTTCCGTCATCCCGCACCGACGACGTCAGATCGCCGGGTGGATGGAGGAAATCGAACGATGGCCCTGCTCGACCATCATCGCGCCCACGCTCGGCGGCACCCCGCCGGCAGCGCGCTGTGCCTTGGCATCACCTTCGCGGGCCTCACGGTCCTGGCGGTGGTGATCAGTTGGATGATGACCCTGGTCTAAGCGTCGGTGGGCCTAGGCGACCCGGCTCTTAAGCAGCCAAGCGCCGCCAGACCTGACGATCGGCTTCGACATTGGTCAGGGCGCCGGCCTTCTGGCGCTGCAACAGCGCGCCCATGATTTCCACGCTCAGCTGCGCATAGCGCACCTGCACGTCCTCCTTGCGGCAACCACGGCCCGGCGCGATGAACAGCGCCGCATTGACCTCGGGCGCCTTGGCCAGGATCAAGGCCGCCAAGCGCTGGGCCCGCTCCACGTCCTTGCGATGCAGAAGCGGCTCTTCGGCGAAGAGCTCCTTGCCCAGGTCCCCAACATAGTTGAGCGACAGCGCCGCGAAACGGTCGCGCGTCATCGGCGGCGCCAACTCGGCCGCGTCGAAACTCAGGACGACGTCGTTCATCAGGAAAAGCATGGCGGATACTGATTGCTGAGCTCCCGGAGGGGGTCGAGAGCTCGCGCAGCTTGTCCCGAACACGCTTTAGGTCGGGTTTAGGAGCAGGGTTAACGACGCTCCAGGGTCGAGTTGTCCACAGACTCGCCCATAAGATTCAGGTCTCGACCGGCTCTGTCAGGAAGTGGCGTCCGTCGCGGTCCTCGATCTCGACCACCCAGACGTCGGGATCGATGCGGGCGGCGCGCTCGGCATAGGCGTCCAGGTCCGGCTCGAACTCGGAGCGGACCGGTTGCATCCAGAACCGTTCGCCGTCGCCGCGTGTGGCCTCGCTGTAGAGCCGCGCGGTCCCGGCCCGGCGGTCGACCACCTTGACCAGCACCGCCCCCGCCCGCTGGTCGCCCTTGCGGGCCACCATGGCGAAGGCCCCGCCCAGCTCGGCGCGGCGGATCAGCGCGCCGACCCAGATATCCGTCGAAAGAAGCATGCGCTAACCGAACCGAAACCACGCGGGACGTAAAGCTCGCCCCTGAAGTCTCGAAGCATACGAGAAAACACCGCCTATGACGCACCAGAAAGGTTGCGTGGCGCGATGGATCGGGGTGTCGATTGGGGTGGCCGCCATGGCCGCGCCTAGCGCGCTGCTTGCCGCCAACGCCGCCGACCAGCTCTACGAACGCACGCTGATGACGGCGGCCGACAGCCGCTGCCGACTGTTCGCGCCCTCCGTCTCGGCGGCGCTGGACGCCTCGCGGGCCCAGGCGCGGGGCGCGACCTTGCGCTCGGGGGCCAGCGAGCAGCAGGTCACGGCCCTGGAACAGCGCGCGCGGGTCAAGGCCGCCGGCGCCGCCTGCGATTCCAAGGACCTGACCCTAGCCGCCTCGCGGGTGAAGGCCGCGTTCGACGGCTATTCGCAGATGCTGAGCATGACCTATCCGGGCGACGTCTCGTCCTGGAAGGCCGAGCGCTCGGCGTCGGCGACCATCCCGGTCTGGCGGTTGTCGCAGCCCTCGGCGTTCGGCGCCGATCGGATGATGTTCGGCCTGGCCGGCCGCGCCAAGGCGGTCACCGCCGTCGCGACCTTCGACAGCGGCCCACGTCCCTATGTCGCGCGGATCATCGTCCGCGACACCAGCCGCACCTTGGGCCCCTATATCGACATGCGCGCGGGCCGGAGCCTTGCCGGCAAGGTCGCGCCGCGCAACGCCAGCCTGGTGTTCACGGCCGAGACCCGCGAGGAGGCCCCGCTCACCCTGCTGCCGACCGGCGCCAAGACCGGGCTTTCCTTCCGCTTCCCGACGGCGGCGGCCGACGCGATCGCGCAACTGGATCCGCGCGAGGCGGTGACCGTGGAGTTCGCCTTCCAGGGCCGCGGCGACGAAGTGACGCGCAAGGCGTATGTCGAGGTCGGCGATTTCGCGGCCGGGCGGGCGTTCCTGCGGTAGGGCTCTAGCGCGGCGCGAACGCGATCACGTTGTCGCCCAGGGCGGCGGGCGGCGGCGGCTCTTCGGCGGCCGGCGTTTCGGCGGGAGCCTCGGGCTGGGATTCCGACGCCTTCACGGTCACCGATTTCAGCGGCGCCAACAGCACGGGCAGCCGCACCGAAACGCTGGTGCCCGCGCCCAAGCGGCTTTCGATGGTCATGTCGCCGCCATGCAGCTTGGCGAAGGCGCGGACCAGTGACAGGCCCAGGCCCGTGCCGCGCGCGCGCTGCTCGGCGCCGCCGGCCTGCTCGTAGGGTCGGCCCAGGCGCTCGAGATCCTCGGGGGAAATGCCCACGCCGGTGTCGGCGACGATGATCTCCAGCACGCCGTCATAGCCATGCGCCGTGACCGTCACCTGGCCGCCGCGCGGGGTGAACTTCAGGGCGTTGGAGACGAGGTTCAGCACGATCTGCTTCAGGGCCCGGCGGTCGGCGTCGACCTCCAGCTCGGCCGGCGGCAGGACGCCGCGCAACTGGACGCCCGCGCCGTCGGCCTGGACGCGCAGCAAGCGCATGGCCGCCTGCACCGCTTCGCGGGCGTCGAACACTCCGCGCTGCAGCTCGAAACGCTCGGCCTCGATCTTCGACATGTCCAGCACGTCGTTGATCAGGTCCAGCAGGTGGCCGCCGCTCTCGTGGATCAGTTCGGCGTATTCGGCGTAGCGGTCGCTGAGCGGGCCGAACATCCGGGCGCGCATGATGTCCGAAAAGCCCATGATGGCATTCAGCGGCGTGCGCAGCTCGTGGCTCATATTGGCCAGGAAGCGGGCGCGGCCGGAAGCCAGGGCTTCCGCGTCGGCGCGGGCCTGGTCCAGGGCGGTCTCGCGATTGCGGTCGACGGTGACGTCGCGCAGCACGCCGACCAGCTGGTTCGGGGCCACCCGGGCCATGTCCAGCGCCACGATGCGCTCGACGCCCAGAGCCGGGTTGAAGGTCAGGCTGGCCGAGCCCTCGCGGTGGGCCTGGGCCACGGCGGCGGTCAGGCGCTGGCGGTCGCCGGGCGCGGCCGCGCCGGTCAGGCCGCGATTGACCAGGTCGACGGTGGTGACGCCGCGCGGCGGCGCGCCGCGCACAGCGGTCACCTGGCCCTGGCCCTTGATGGCGATCGCCAGGTGCGGCAGGCCGTCCAGCAGGGTCTCGAGGCCCATAATCTCGGAGGCGTAGCGGTCGTCGCGCGCGCCCTGGCGGCGACGGCCGATCAACAGGCCGGCGGCGAGGCCCAGACCCGTGGTGACGAGGGCCAGGAAACCCAGCACGAAACCCAGCGGACCGGTCGGCTCCGGCGGGGCCAGGCCCGACAGCTGGGTCAGCGCGGCGACGCAGCCGCCGATCAGGGCCAGGGCCGCGCCCTCGGCCAGCCGGCGGGGCTGGTTCAGGATCGAGGCCGCTGCGACTGGAGCCAGGCACCAGGCGGCCATGGCGCCGGAGACGCCGCCGGTCAGCACCGCCGCCAGCGCGCCGCCCACGGCCCACAGGACCAAAAGGATGGATTGGCTGCGTTCGTCTTCGCGCGTGACGAGAAGAGACGTCAGGGCCGGAACCGCGCCCGAGCCCAGGGCCGCCCATACGGGCCAGCCGCCGGCGTCGGTGAACAGGGTCGCCGCGGCCGCCAGACAGATGGCCGCCAGCCAGCCCAGGCGCCACGCGTGCGCGGGATCAAACCCCGGCGGGCGGGCCGCGGGGCGTCTGATCGGGTCTGGAAGCGTCTCGAATTCCAAAGGCCGGCCGACTTCAAGCACGGTGGGGAGGATCACCGTCGTCAAACCTTAACGCGGGCGAGCCGTTCCCCCAAGGCCGCACAATCGTCGAGCGACCTTTCCTGGTGGACGCGTTGTGGACGGAAACGGAATCGTAAGTGCCTTTGCGCATATTCCTGGGCTCAAGCCATCGCGGACAGAAGGTCCGGGAGCCTACTATGCCAGAACCGGCGTCCTTCGACGCTTCGATCGTCTCCGCATTCGCGGACCCCGACCCGGCCGAGCGCCGGGCGGCCGTGCAGGAGCGTCGACGCCTGGCCCTGGACGAGCGCAAGCGCTCGTTCCTGCGCATGGTCAGCCATGAGCTGCGCACCCCGCTCAACGCCGTGATCGGCTTTTCCGAGATCCTGTCTCAGGAGCTGTATGGCCCGCTGGGCAACGACCAGTACCGGGAATACGCCACGATCGTGCACGACAGCGGCATGAAGCTGCTGAAGCTGGTCAACCAGATCGTCGAGCTCGCTCGTCTGGAAGGCCACGTCACCGACATCGAGATGACGCCAGAGCCGCTGGACGAAGCGATCGAGGACGTGCTCGACGGCCTGCGGGCCGAGATCGCCCGGCGCGACGTCATCGTCCACGTGATCGGCGAAGGCGCCCTGCCCTCGGTGATCGCCGACAGCCGCGGCCTGCGAACCATGGTGTCGAACCTGCTGCAGAACGCCGTCACCCACTCGCCGGCCGGGGGAGTCGTGCACATCGCCGCCGCCAAGATCGGCCGCGAGATCGAGATCACCATCCGCGACCAGGGTCCCGGCGTGGAGAGCGCCGAGCTGCCGCGCCTGCTGCAGCCGTTCGAACAGGGCGGCTCGACCCTGACGCGGGTCCACGAAGGCGCCGGTCTCGGCTTGCCGATCGTCGACCTGCTGTCGCGGGCCATGGGCGGTCAGCTGAAGCTGTCCTCGAGCCTGGGCGCCGGCTTCCTGGCGCGACTGATACTTCCCGCCGCATAGGCTTGCCTTGAAGGCGCCAGCCCCCTAATTGGCCGCCATGAGCATCTCCCCCCTTGGCGCCATCGACACCGCCCTCAACGACCTCGCCGACGAGTTCGAACTGCTCGGCGACTGGGAGGAGCGCTATCGCTACGTGATCGAGCTGGGCAGGGACCTGGCCCCGCTGACCGACGCCGAACGTTCGGAAGAGAACAAGGTGCGCGGCTGTGCCAGCCAGGTGTGGCTGGTCACCGAGCCCCAGGCCGACGGGACCCTGGTGTTCCGGGGCGACAGCGACGCCCACATCGTCAGCGGCCTGATCGCCATCCTGCTCCGGCTCTATTCGGGCCGCACGCCCGCCGACATCGCCGCCTTCGACGCCAAGGCCGCCTTCGACAAGTTAGGCCTGTCCGAAGCCCTGTCGTCCCAGCGCTCCAACGGCCTGAAGTCGATGGTCGGCCGCATCCAGCGCGACGCCCAAGCCACACTTGGCCAGGCCACGCTTGGAAAGACCAGCCTTGCCTAGCTATCGCGTCGCCGCGCTCTACCGCTTCACGCGGTTCGCCGACCCGGCGGCGATCCAGGGGCCGCTCGCCGCCCTGTGCTGCGGCCTCGGCGTCAAGGGCACCCTGCTGCTGGCTCGCGAAGGGATCAACGGCACCATCGCCGGCGAGGACGCGGCCGTCGAGGCGGTGCTGGACCACATCCGCGCCCTGCCCGGCTGCGCGGACCTCCAGCCCAAGACCGCCTGGGCCGATCGGATGCCGTTCCACCGGATGAAGGTGCGGCTGAAGAAGGAGATCGTCACCCTGGGCGAGCCGGACCTGGATCCCGTCGCCAACGCCGGAACCTATGTCGAGCCGCGCGACTGGAACGCCCTGATCGCCGATCCCGACGTCGTGCTGATCGACACCCGCAACGCCTATGAGGTCGCCGTCGGCGCGTTCGAGGGCGCGATCGATCCCAAGACGGCCAGCTTCTCGGAATTCCCGGCCTGGTTCCGCGACTATCGCCAGACCCTGGAGGCCGAGCGCGGCCCCGACGCGCCACCGCTGAAGGTCGCCATGTACTGCACCGGCGGCATCCGCTGCGAGAAGTCGACCGCCTTTCTGAAGTCCGAAGGCGTCGAGCAGGTGTTCCACCTGAAGGGCGGGATCCTGGACTATCTGGAGCAGGTTCCGGAGCCGCAGAGCGCCTGGCGTGGCGAATGTTTCGTGTTCGACGAGCGGGTCGCGGTCGGCCATGGCCTGACGCCAGGCGACCACGTCCTCTGCCGGGGCTGTCGCATGCCGGTGAGCCCCGCGGCGCGGGCCTCGTCGCTCTATGTCGAGGGCGTCGCCTGCCCGGCCTGCCACGACCAGCGCAGCGACGAGCAGAAGGCTCGCGCCGCCGAGCGTCACCGCCAGGTGCTGCACTGCGAGGCGCTGGGCGTCGAGCATGTCGGCGCGGTTCAGGCCGCCCCGACCGGCCAGACGGCCAAGGATCTCTGAACCCTTCGCGTCCGCCCCGCGTTTCCCCGGCTCCCCACCACCACGGAGCCGTCCGATGCACACCAACGAAGACCACATCAAGCTCGTCAACGGCCTGGTCGAGACCACGATCGACAGCGCCGACGGCTACGCGGAGGCCGCCAAGGACGCCGACGCTTCGCGCTACCAGGACCTGTTCCAGCGTCGCGCCCAGGAGCGCCGCTCGGTCGCCTCGGAGCTACAGGACGAGGTCCGACGCCTGGGCGGCGAGCCCAAGGACGACGGCACCGTCCTGGCCGCCGCCCATCGCGCCTTCCTGAACCTGAAGGACGCCGTGACCAAGGGCGACGAGGCCGTCGTCAGCGAGGTCGAGGCCGGCGAGGACTATATCAAGGCCAAGTACGAGAAGGCCCTGCAGGACACCGACGTCGACGCCCAGACCCGCGCCGTGATCGAAAAGGCCTGGGCCTCGGTGAAGTCCGGCCACGACCAGATGCGCGACATCAAGCACATGCTGAAGCACTAGCCGGCAAGGTCGTCGTCCCGGCTCGCCGCGCGCCGCGCCGAGCCGGGATGACAATTTCGGCGCGCCACCGCATATGAAGGGCCATGGAAGACGCGCCGCGCCCGGTTCTCGATGCCCCCCTTGTTCTTGACGAGAGGCAGATCAATCTGATCGCCAAGGCCCTGGCCGAGCCCCGTCGCCGCCAGATCCTCAAGGAGATCGGCGCCAACAGCGAGCCGACCGCCTGCGGGTCGGTCGCCCAGCACGTAGCGGTCAGCGCCGCCACCTTCTCGCACCACATGAAGGAACTGGAGACAGCCGGGCTGATCCGCATCTGCCGCCAGGGCAAGTTCGCGTTCCTGGTGCTGCAGCGCGACGTCCTGAACGCCTACCTGACCCAGCTCGCCGAGATCTGACTCCGGCTTTGTCGGTACAGGCCAACGACGTTGCGGGCTACGTCACGACCACACGGCTTCCAAGCTGACGCCCCAGCGCCGAGCGGCGCAAAATGCCGCCTCCGCATCCTTAATTTTTATATTTGAATATTAGTTTTGTTAATGCAATTCCTTCGGTCCGTGGAATTCGGACAGAGTGACGAAGGCTAAGGTGATCAATCGCAAATCTCGATCCGCCCCGCGGCGGGTTTCGTACGGTCGCGCGGTGTTGGCGGCCCTCGCGGGCGTCACGTTTATGGTGGCGCCGGCCGCCCAAGCTCAGAACGCCGCCTCGGCCGGCGCGCCGCCGAAGCGCTACGTCGCGCGCACGGCGGAGGAAGTCGCGGCCGCGCGGGCCAAGCGCGTGTACGACACGGTGCAGCCCCCCAATCCGACGATCGTCCGGCCTTCGCTCGACAACAAGCGGACCGCCAATGGCCTGGCGCTTACGCCGCCGATGGGCTGGAACAGCTGGAACAAGTTCGGCTGCAAGGCCCTCACCGAGCAGGTGGTCCGCGACACCGCGAACGAGATGGCCGCCAACGGGATGCGCGATGCGGGCTATGCCTATCTCATCCTCGACGATTGCTGGGCGGGGCCGCGCGATGCGCGGGGCGACCTGACCGCGGACCCCGGGAAATTTCCCTCGGGCATGAAGGCGCTGGGCGACTATATCCACTCGAAGGGGTTGAAGTTCGGCATCTATTCCGACGCGGGCAAGCTGACCTGCGCCAAGCAGCCCGGAAGCCAGGGTCATGAGTATCAGGACGCGATGTCGTTCGCGTCCTGGGGCGTCGATTATGTGAAATATGACTGGTGCCACACCGGATCGCGCAACACCGAAGAGGCCTATGCGCTGATGGCCGACGCCTTGCGCGCGACCGGGCGCGACATCGTCTTCTCGATCTGCAACTGGGGCGTCGACCGTCCGAACGAGTTCGACAAGTCACTGCCCTGGGAATGGGGCATGAAGATCGGCAACCTCTGGCGCACCACGAGCGACATCCGCAATGACTGGCAAGGGCGCGTACGGTTTGGCCTCGGCGTGCTCGACATCGTCGACAAGAACGAGCCGCTCTATCCCTATGCCGGACCGGGGCGCTGGAATGACCCCGACATGCTCGAGGTCGGCGTCGACAAGAACGAGGGGCTCACCTGGGAAGAGCAGCGCTCGCATTTCAGCCTTTGGGCGATGATGGCCGCGCCGCTTATCGCCGGCAATGACCTGACCATCATGGATGAGGCGACGAAAGACATCCTTCTCAACAAGGAGGTCATCGCGGTCGATCAGGACCAGCTTGGCGCGCAGGGCCGCCGTGTCCGCGACGAGGGCGATCTGGAAGTGTGGTCGAAACCGCTCGCCGATGGCGGTCGGGCGGTGCTGCTGTTCAATCGCTCCGGCGACCGCGCGCGCATAGCGACGAAATGGTCCGAGCACGGCTATCCCGACGCGCTGCGGGTTGCGGTGCGCGACCTGTGGGCGCATCGCGATCTCGGCCGGATCAAGGGCGGTTTCTCCGCCGAGGTCCCATCGCATGGCGTGGTCATGCTTCGGGTCAAGCCATAGCGCTCTTGCTGCTTATCGAAGCGCCGTGAAGTCAGACGAAGCGGGGGCGACGGCGCTATGAACGCTTCAGCTACTTCTTGCCGCGGGTCACCCCGAGCTTCGAGAGATCCAAGCCTCCAGTGTTGAACGTGACTGCTTGTGTTCCCGCTTCGTAATAGGTGAGCTCCACACGCGTGACTTTGGCTCCCGCCACGAGGTTCATGGCCGAACGTCCGGAAGAGAAGAACAAGATTTCGGAGCTGTGGTCGGCTGACGTGGACATGGAGATCGCCCGCCGCTGGCCATCGTCCAAGCGAATGTGCCCGGTGCAGCCGTCATAGCTGTCACATAGGATCTGGCCGCTGCCATTGAGCCGGAAGTACGTGTCGAGGCCAAACTTCGCGCTATTGCGGATGCAGAGGTCGGCGGTTACCGGCTCATAGGGCGAATTGAGCGAGACCAGGTCGCTGGAAGTCACGCAGGCCGTTCGCGTATGCCTATCATTCATCGGGTCAACATCGTCGGTGTAGCGCCACGTTTCAGCAACGGGGATGGAAGGCGCGGGCGAACTGCTGGGGTTCGACGCGGTCGCGTTGACCGGATCATCATTGGACGACGGTGACGTAGCGCCCGTCGGCCCTCTACATTGCGAGAGCAAGGCCATCAGGAGGAGAAGGCCGACTACCACAGCTAGAGCCACGCCGACGCCGTTGCGCGAAGGTTTTTGGCCGGCGGGGTTCGCAGCGGGAGCAACAATCGGCGGCGCCTGCTGTGCACGCCGCGCCTCCAGCTCAGCAAGCCGACGCTTCAGCTCCGCGATCTCTTCTTCGTCTGACAATTCACGCCCCCGCGCTTGAGAGCGCCACCATAGCGAGCCGCCTGGCCTATGCGCAATCGCGGGCGCTGTTGCCCCGGCGCGAGGATTACTGAGGGGCGGCTTCAAGACCTGATGTCCGCGTCTCTACGAGCGCGCACCGACAAAGGCCTGAGAAAATCTACAGGCTCCGCTCATTGAATCACTTCGACGCATATCTAAATGTCGAAGCGTGCGCCGATCACGGCGACCGGCCGCTAGGCCGAACGGAGAGAGATCAATGAGCAAGCTTTCAGGCAAGACCGCCGTCGTCACGGGCGCGTCCAAGGGCATCGGGGCCGCGATCGCCAAGGCCTTGGCCGCCGAGGGCGCGGCCGTGGCGGTCAACTACGCCTCCAGCCGCGAGGGCGCCGACAAGGTGGTGGCCGAGATCGTCGCCGCCGGCGGCAAGGCCATCGCCGTCCAGGGCTCGGTGGCCAAGGACGCCGACGTCGTCCGCCTGTTCGACGAGACGCAAAAGGCTTTCGGCGGCGTGGACATCCTGGTCAACAACGCCGGCGTCTACGCCTTCGCGCCGATCGAGGAGACGACCGAGGCCGAATACCGACGCCAGTTCGACACCAACGTCCTGGGCGTGCTGCTGGCCACCCGTGAAGCGGCCAAGCGCTTCGGTCCGGACGGCGGCAGCGTGATCAACATCAGCTCGGCGGCGACCACCGTCGATATCCCCACGGCCTCGATCTACACGGCCACCAAGGCCGCCGTGGACTCGATCACCCGCGTGCTGGCCAAGGAGCTGGGTCCGCGCAAGATCCGGGTCAACAGCCTCTCGCCTGGCGCGGTCGAGACCGAGGGCACCCACACGATGGGGATCATCGGCAGCGAGCTCGAGACCCAGATGGTCGCCCAGACCCCGCTAGGCCGCATGGGCCAGCCGTCGGACATCGCGCCGGTGGCGACCTTCCTGGCCTCGCCCGAGAGCTACTGGATCACCGGCGAGATCATCGGCGTGTCCGGCGGCAATCGCTAGATCATCCGATAGTGCCGCGCCAGGCGTTGCAGGGCCAGTTTCAGGACGGTCTTGCCCGCCCGGCGCGGCAGCTTCAGCGAACGCTCCGCCGCCTCCAGGGCCGAGCCCATCAGGCAGACCCGCTCCAGCATCTCGCGCAGGCCGGGTCCCACGGCCGTCAGAGCCATGGCGATCCGCTCGCGCGCGGCGTGGTCGCGCTCGGCCGGCGCCGGGCCCGGCCGGCCGCCCGACGTACGGGGCGTCAGGTCCCAGCGCATGGTGACGCGGCCTAGCGTTCCCAGACTTTCGAACTCCTCGCGCAGACGCTCGGCGGCGGCGGCCTCGATCGGCGTCAGCCAGGGCTGGCCGCTGGCGTCGCGCCGGCGGGCCAGCCAGGCGATCGGCGACTCGCCAAGATTGCGGCGCACGGTCCCGGCGCCGTCCGGCAAATCGACCTCGGCCTCGATCACGCCCGGACGGCCGGGCGGCGGCAGTAATGGTTCGGGCCGCTCGGTCATGATCCAGCCGCCTTGCGGGCGCGGCTTCAGGGTCGCCGCGCGCGCCAGAGCCTGGAACGCCGCCTCGCCCAGGGTCAGCATCACGCTGCGCCGGCGGCTGGCGCCCAGGCGCACGCCGTAGCCCAGGCCCTGGGCCTCGATCACCGCGCCCGGCCGCGCCAGCAGCCGCATGGCGCGTTCGGCCAGCCGGCGGGCTTCCAGCTCATCGTCGAACAATTCGGCTGGGGTCGCGCTCATTGCGGAATGTCCTCGGCATGGGCCGGGGCCTGGCGCAGACACGCTTCCAGTTCGGCGAGGCGGCGGTCGAAGGCGGCGTCCTCGCGCATGTCCTCGATCTTGCGGCAAGCATGGCCGCATGTGGTGCGGTCGCGGCCGAACGCGAAGGCCACCCGCGCCAGCGGCCAGTGGAAGGTGATGTGCGTCAGGTAGATGGCCAGCTGCCGGGCGCGGACGGCGGCGTGCGAGGTCCGCTTGGGCGTCGCGATCTCGGCCGCCGGCACGCCGGTGGCCATGGAAACGAGATGGGTGACGAAACCGACCGTCAGGCGGTCGCGACGGGGATCGGGCGTAATCGCCCAGAGGTCCTCAAGGGCTTGAACCAACATGGCGTCCTCTCCTCCCGGCCGCGAGAACGACCGGCAAGCACCACTATAGGTTTATTTTCTCAACAGAGGAATATATTCCTATTTCACTCCACGCTCGCGGCGATAAGCCTTTGAAAAGATTGGCACCGGCCTGTCGCTATTCCCGCACCCAGACGGGCATCGAGGCCACCGGCACGATCGCGCCCTTACAGGTCACCACCGCCGCGGCGAGCGCGTGGGCGCGCTTGACCGATTCGTCGATCGGCCGTCCCGCCAGACGCGACGACAGATAGGCGGCGTTGAAGCTGTCGCCCGCCCCCGTGGTGTCGACGGCCTTCACGCGGTCGGGGGCCGGGGTGGCGGTGCGGCCGTCGGCGCGATGGACGTTGACGGCGTGGCTTTCGTCGCGCGCCACGACCTCGGCGCCGGCCGCGGCCCACTCGCCGGCCAGGTCCTCGGCCTCGCGGTCATAGAGCGGGCGGCTATCCTCGCCGCTCAGCGAGATGTATCGGCACGAGGACACCACGCCGTCCAGCGCGGCGCGGGCCGCCTCGGCGTTCGGCCACAGGGCGGGGCGGTAGTTGAAGTCCAGCGCCACGGCCACGCCCAGCGAGTGGACGTAGGCCAGGATGTCCTTCAGCCGCGCCCGGCCGATGTCGCCGATCACCGCCAGGGTCACGCCCGACAGGTAGACGAGGTCGCTGGCCTTGGCCGCCTCGATCAGCTGATCGGCGGTGTGGGCCGAGAATAGGTCGCGGATCGGGGCGCGCTCGCGCCAATAGTGGAACTTCCGCTCGCCATGCTCGTCCAGCACGATGGCGTAGAGACCCGGCAGCCGGTTCTCGACCTGGCGGACCAGGCGGGTGTCCATGGCCTCGCGGCGCATGGTCGCCATCACGCCCTCGCTGAACGGATCCCCCTGCCCCAGCGCCGTGCAGTAGGCGACGTCGTCGCCGAGCCGGGCCATATAGATCGCCGTGTTGAAGGTGTCGCCGGCGAAACCCATCCGGTAAAGCGGCGCGCCATCCTCGGCGGCCTCCGGCGACAGCTCGACCATGCATTCGCCGAGGACGGTGATCTTGGCCATCGATTGTTCTCTTCCCTCAAACTCTGTCATCCCGGCCAAGCGCGTAGCGCGCCGAGCCGGGACCGCAGGAAGCGCCGCGCTTTCGGTGGTCCCGGGTCTCCGCTGCGCTTCGCCCGGGATGACAGTTTTCAATCACTTCTTCTTGGCCTGCTGGGCGATCCAAGCGTCGATGCGGGTCTCCAGCACCGATAGCGGCAGCGAGCCGTGCAGCAGCACGGCGTCGTGGAAGCCGCGCTCGTCGAACTTGTCGCCCAGCCTCTGCTCGGCGCGATGGCGCAGCTCCAGCAGCTTCAGCTCGCCGACCTTGTAGGCCAGGGCCTGGCCGGGCCAGGAGACGTAGCGCTTCAGCTCGACCTCGATATTGACCGGCGACAGGGCCGTATTGTCGGTGAAGCAGGCGCGGGCCTGGTCCAGACTCCAGCCCTTCCAGTGCATGCCGGTGTCGGCCACCAGACGGCAGGCGCGCCACATCTCGTACGACAGCCGGCCGAACAGCTCGTAGGGGTCGCGATAGATCCCCATCTCCTCGCCCAGCCATTCCGAATAGAGCCCCCAACCCTCGCCATAGGCGTTGAAGTAGAGGTTGCGGCGGAACTCGGGGACGCCGTCCTGCTCCTGGGCCAGCGAGGTCTGGATGTGGTGACCGGGCGCGCCCTCGTGCAGCACCAGGGCCGGCAGCTCGTACAGCGGCCGCTGGTCCAGCTCCGAGGTATTGATCATCAGCCCGCCGGCCCGGCCGACCTTGGGATCGCCGCCGAAATAGCGGCCGGTGGTGTAGCCCTTCTCGATGCTGGCCGGCACGGGCCGCACGCCATAGGTTAGGCGCGGCAGGACGCCGAAATGGGCCGGCAGCTGGTCGTCGGCGCGCTTGGCGATCTCGCTGGACTTCTCCAGCAGCTGCTGGCGGCTGGTGGCGTAGAAGCGCGGATCCTTGCGCAGCATGGCGATGAAGGCCGGCAGGTCGCCCTGGAAGCCGGCGGCCTTCATGGTTTCCTGCATCCGGGCGCGGATGCGGGCCACCTCGGCCTTGCCGATGTCGTGGATCTGGTCCGGCGTCAGGGTGGTGGTCGTGTGCCGGTGGGCCAGGAAGGCGTAGTAGCGCTTGCCGTCCGGCAGGTCCGAGGCCGCCAGGCTCTTGGCCGCGTGCGGCAGGTATTCCTCGCTCATGAACTTGACGAAACTGGCGCGAGCTGGCGCGACCTTGTCGGTAACGGCCCTCTCGCCCTCGGCGATCAGGACCGCGCGGATCGGGAGGCTGGCGGGCAGCGTCCGCAGCGGGGCCAGCAGAGGATCCTCGGCCAACGGCGTGGCCGCCGCGCGCTGAGCGCGCTCCAGCACCGCCTGGGCGGTCGGAACAGCCTGGACGAAGCCGACCGCCACGCCCCGACGGGCATTGTCGATGTTGGCGGCGTACCAGCCAGGCATACCGTTTAAGAGTCCGATCCAGCGCTTGGCCTCATCGGCGTTGCGCAGGGTCATGCCGCTGGCCCGGTACAGCATCATGACGTCGAAGCCGCCGTCGCTGCTGAAGGGCATGCGCGCCTCGTCGAAGCTGGCGGCCTCGATCCGGTCGGTCAGGCTGTACAGCAGCAGGTCGCGAGTCAGGCGCTCCTCGTCGGTGAGGCCTTTGGCCCCCAGGGTGGTCAGTTCGGCCTGGATCTTCTTGAGCTTGGCCGTCCGATCCGCATCGGCCGCTGGCGTGACGTCGGGCAGGCGCCAGCGGGCGTCGGCCGCGCCGCCGGAATCGGGATCCTCGCCCGGATCGCCCAGCGCCTCGTAGCGCGCGACCAGGCTCGTCAGGGTGGACGAAGGGCCGGCCCAAGCGGCCGAAGCCGTCAACGCGACCAGACAGATGCCGACCAGGCCGGCGCGCCATGTGCGGATGCGAGTCATGCGGTCGAGCTTAGAGCCTGTCCGTTTCCAATGGAAACATCAGAAACGGATAAACAGGCTCTATTTCAAATATTTAGAGCGTGGCGGACGCCGAAACCGCTCACACTTTCGGCTGCCACGCTCTAGGCGAACGTCGATCGCCTCGCGACACGCGAATCGCCGGCCAGCGACGACCGATGACGTTCAAATGTTTGGAAGAAATTCGGGAATGGAGCGGGCGAAGAGATTCGAACTCTCGACCCCAACCTTGGCAAGGTTGTGCTCTACCACTGAGCTACGCCCGCCCATTCGCGAGATATGTATATCGTCCCATGCTCCCAGAACCCCGGAAGAATGGAGCGGGCGAAGAGATTCGAACTCTCGACCCCAACCTTGGCAAGGTTGTGCTCTACCACTGAGCTACGCCCGCATCGGCGGGGCCCAAAGGAGCGCCCCGCGACGAGGAGGCGGCTTATGGCAGAGCGTTCGGCGCTTTGCAAGCGCCCTTTGAGGGGTTGCGAAGCGGCTTTTTTCGGAGGCTTGATCCGCGTGGGTTTCGGTCGGGTTTTTCTGGGGCGGAGTTCTGGCGTTGCGTCTGTTCGTGTTCGGTCTGGGCTATGTCGGCGAAGCTTTCGCCAGCGCTTTGGCGGCCCGAGGTTGGGAGATCGCGACGACCGCGCGCGACGCCGAACAGACCGAAAGACTGCGCGCCAGGGGAATCGCCGCCGCCGATCCGGCTGACCGCGACGCCATGGCCGCCGCCCTCACGGGCGCGAATGCGATCCTGGTCACCGCCCCGCCCGGCCCCGACGGCTGCCCGGCCCTGGAGTCGGTCATCCCCGCCCTGGCCCAGGCCCAGGCCTTCCCCGACTGGATCGGTTATCTCTCCACCACGGGCGTCTATGGCGACTTCGAGGGCCGGTGGGTGTTCGAGACTTCGCCGCTGAAGGCCCAGTCGGTCGAAGGCGCCCGCCGGGTCGGGGCCGAGCGCGACTGGCGTCAGGTCGGACGCGGCATGGGCCTGACCGTCGCCACCTTCCGCCTGCCCGGCATCTACGGCCCCGGCCGCAGCGCCCTGGACCGCCTGCGCGCCGGCGAGGGCCGCCGGATCGTCAAGCCGGGCCAGGTGTTCAGCCGCATCCACGTCGACGACATCGTCTCGGGCCTGCTGGCCTCGCTGGAGCGGCCTCGCGCGGGCGGGATCTACAACCTCGTCGACGACGAACCGGCTCCGCCGCAGGACGTGATGGAGCACGCCGCCAAGCTGCTAGGCGTCCCGGTCCCGCCGGACCTGCCGTTCGACACCCTAGGCATGTCGCCGGCCACCCGCCGCTTCTACGCCGAGAACAAGCGCGTCTCGAACGCGCGGGCCAAGGCGGAGCTGGGGTGGAGGCCGGAATATCCGACCTATCGTGAGGGGTTGGCGGCGATCTTGAAGGCGGGCGGCTAGGTCTACTCGTCGTCGATCGCCGGCGCCCGCGGCGTGATGCCCACCGCCTCCAGCCCCGCCGCGTTGCGCAGCCGCGCCGCGCGGGCCAGGCGACGAGACACCAGATCCCCCTCCTCCGGTTCGGCCAGGCCGCGGGCCTCGGCGACGGCGGCGACCAGGCGCTGCAGGTCCTGCGGCCGCGACAGGCGGTGGTCCCCGTC
This sequence comes from Caulobacter sp. 1776, assembly GCF_040545685.1. Classification (NCBI taxonomy): domain Bacteria; kingdom Pseudomonadati; phylum Pseudomonadota; class Alphaproteobacteria; order Caulobacterales; family Caulobacteraceae; genus Caulobacter; species Caulobacter sp. 1776. The sequence goes on along the minus strand of NZ_JBEPMI010000005.1, from coordinate 175,135 downwards.
CTTGATCAGGCTGAAGACGACGTCGTCGCCGGTCAGGGCGTTGGTCAGTTCCAGGGCGTGGGTCCACGGCACGTCCGGATCGGCCCCGCCCTGCAGCACGCGCACCGGAACGTCGATCGGCACGGGTCCCGGCAGGATCGACCACCGCGCCCCGTCTTCCAGCAAGTCGCGCGTGATGGCGTAGCCGCCGTCTTCGTATTCCGACGGGCGGATCCAAAACCCGTCGCGGGCGATCGCCGCCTTGGCCTCGGCCGAGAGCTCCGGGACCATCAGCTTCTCGGTGAAGTCCGGCGCCGGGGCGATCAGCACCATGGCCTTGACCCGATCGGGCCGCGCGATCGCCGCCAGGCAGGCCAGCCAGCCGCCCATGGACGAGCCGACCAGCACTAGCGGCCCGTCGGTCAGCTCGTCGATCACCGCCAGGACGTCGGCGCGCCAGCGGCTGATCGTGCCGTCCTTGAACGCGCCGTCGGACTCGCCGTGGCCGAAATAGTCGAAGCGGACATAGGCGCCGCCCGTCGCTTCGGCCTGTTCGGCCAGGACCTGCGCCTTGGTCCCCGTCATGTCGGAATGGAAGCCGCCCAGCCACACGACGGTGGGGCCTTCGCCCTCGACGCGGCGCCAAGCGAGCTTCGAGCCATCTTCGCGCGCCAGGGCGCCCCGGGATTCGGTCATGGCGTCGCCTTGATCCTTTCGATAACTAAAACGCGTTCGTTTCGCCGAGAGTCGCGTGCCCGACCTACCCGCCGACTTCACCCTGCTGCAAGTCACGCCCGAGCTGGAAACCGGTGGCGCGGAGCAGACGACGATTGATGTCGCCCACGCCGTCGTTGCGCAAGGCGGCAGGGCCCTGGTCGCGACCAAGGGCGGGCGCATGGCCGCGCGGCTCGAGGCTGACGGCGGCCGTCTGGCCCAGATGCCAGCCCAGACCAAGAACCCGCTGATCATGCTGGGCAACGCCGCGCGGCTGATCGACCTGATCCGGCGCGAGAGGGTCAGCCTGGTCCACGCCCGTTCTCGCGCCCCGGCCTTCAGCGCCCTGTGGGCGGCCCACGCCACCAAGACACCCTTCGTGGCCACTTACCATGGCGTCTACAACGCCAAGTCCAATCTGAAGCGCTGGTACAACGCGGTGATGACCAAGGGCGACCTGGTCATCGCCAATTCCGAATACACCCGCGAGCACGTGATCCGCGAGCACGGCATCGCCCCCGAGAAGGTGGTGGCCATCCCGCGCGGCGTCGATCTCTCGCGCTTCGAACCCGGCGTGGTGAGCGCGGATCGGATCGAGGCCCTGCGCAAGGCCTGGGGCGTTGAGCCCGGCGAACGCCGGCTGAAGGTGCTGCTGGCCGGCCGGCTGACCCGCTGGAAGGGCCAGGGCCTGCTGATCGAGGCCATGACCCTGCTGAAGGCGCGCGGCGAGAACCGGGTGCTGCTGCTGCTGGCCGGCGACGACCAGGGCCGCAAGGGCTATCGCGCCGAGCTGACGGCCGCCATTGCCGCCGCCGGTTTGGAGGACGCGGTCAAGCTGGTCGGACACTGCGACGACATGCCGGCCGCCTATCTGCTGGCCGACCTGGCCATCGCCCCGTCGCTGGAGCCGGAGGCGTTCGGCCGCACCGCGGTGGAGCCGCAGGTGATGGGTCGTCCGGCGATGGCGTCCGACCACGGGGCCACCCGCGAGACGGTCGTGCCGGGCGAAACCGGCTGGCTGGTCAAGCCCGGCGACGCCGAGGCCTGGGCGAACGCGCTGCTGCAAGCCTGCGAAATCGGCGCGGCCAGACGACAAACCATGGGACAGGCGGCGCGCACCCGTGCGCGGCGGTTGTATTCGGTGGACGCGATGTGCGAAGCGACCCTCAAGGTCTATGCACGCGTTTTGGGTTTGGAGCGTTCGTCTTGAGTAAGGAGATCAAGAAGGTCCTGGTGATCAAGCTGGGTGCGCTGGGCGACTTCGTCCTGGCGCTGGCGGCGATGAAGAAAATCCGCGAAGTCCATCCCAAGGCCAAGATCACGCTCCTGACCACCCCGCCCTTCGAGGCCCTGGCCAAACTCAGCCCGTATTTCAACACCGTCGAGACGGACGGCCGTCCCGGCGACCTCGGCGAGACGCTGGCCATGATCGGCCGGATCCGCAAGGCGCGCTACGACCGCATCTACGACCTGCAGACCAACAGCCGGACCAACTGGTACTTCCAGCTGCTGCGGCCGTTCCCGCCGCAATGGAGCGGCATCGCGTTCGGCTGCGCCTTGCCGCAAAAGGGAACCGCCCGGCTGCGCATGCACACGCTGGAGCGCCAGGCCGATCAGCTGCGCGCGGCCGGCATCTGGCCCGACGCGCCGACCGAGCCTGGCAGCGCCCCGCCGCCGGACCTGACCTGGATCCTGCGCAAGCACAAGGAGCCGCGCCCGGTGGCCGGCGCCGCCGCGCCCCGGCCCTACGTGCTGTTCGTGCCCGGCGGTTCGGCCCACCGGCTCGAGAAGCGCTGGCCCGTCGAGAACTACGCCCAGCTCGGCTCGCTGTTGAAGGCGCGCGGCCTGGACATCGTCATCATCGGCGGTCCGCAGGAAAGCGCCATGGCCCGCCACATCCAGAAGGCCGTCGGCGGCGCCCGCGACCTGACCGGCCGCACCGACTTCGCCCAGCTGGCCGTGCTGGGCGCGAAGGCCGTGCTGGCCGTCGGCAACGACACCGGCCCGACCCACCTGCTGGCCGCCGCCGGCGCACCGACCATCGCGCTGTTCTCCGACGCCTCGGACCCCGAGCTGTGCGGTCCGCGCGGCCACGTGGCGGTGATCCGCTCGCCGGACCTGAAGGCCCTGCCCGTCAGCACCGTGGCCAGCGCGGCGGTGGCCCTGCTGCCGCACTAGGCGCCAGCGACCGCCAACCAAGCTTGTCATCCCGGGCGTAGCGCAGCGAAGACCCGGGACCGCCGGAAACACTATCGCCAACCACGATTGTTCGCTTTATGTTCTTACTATGCGCGAGCATAGCTATGCTGTGTATCTGGTGACGAACACGCGACGCGGAGTGCTTTACGTCGGAGTGACGTCAAACCTGGCATATCGCGCACAGCAGCATCGCGAACATTTGCTGCCAGGCTTCACGCGTCGCCATGGCTGCACGCGCCTCGTCTGGTTCGAGCATCACACCCATATCGACGGCGCCATTGATCGCGAGAAGCTGATCAAGCGCTGGCGGCGCGCGTGGAAGTTCGAATTGGTGGAAGCACGCAATCCAGGCTGGATCGATCTCTATCCAGCCCTTCTGGGTGAGGCCGAGTTCCCTTGGTACGAACCGCCTTCCGTCCCGGGGTTTGACGGTCCCGGCTCTACGCTGCGCTTCGGCCGGGATGACAGGAAAGTCTAGCCGCAAGTCGCCAACGCTTTTTCAGTACCCCGCGTACCGTCCCGGCTTGTGGTTGGCGATGATCACCGCGCTCAGGGCCACGGCGCTGGCGATCGACAACAGCAGCTTGTCGAACGGGATCGTGAAGAAGGCCGCGGCCACGACCAGGCAGTCGGCGGCCAGCTGCACCTTGCCGGCGCTGATCCCGCGCCGCTCCTGCAGATAGAGCGCCAGCACCCCTACCCCGCCGACGCTGGAGCGGTGTCGGGCCAGGGCCAGGATCCCCATGCCGATGATCGAGCCGCCGAACACGGCGGAGAAGACCGGATCGATGTCGCTCACCTTGAGCCAATGCGGCATGCCCCAGGCCAGGCCCGCCAGCAGCAGGTTGGTGGCCAGGGTCTTGGCGGTGAACGTCCAGCCCAGCGTGCGCTGGGCCAGAACATAGAACGGCAGGTTCAGCACGAAGAACACCACGCCCACCGGCCAGCCGCCCAGGTACGAGACGATCAGCGCCACCCCGGCGACGCCGCCGGTGACCAAGCCGGCCGCTTTCAGCAGCGTGAGCCCCACGGCGATGAAGCTCGAGCCGATCAGCAGGGCGTGGACGTCCTCCACGGCGGAGTGGCGATGCGGATTCATGGAGGCTTGGGGGACTCAGGCAGGCGTTTTGATCAGGGAAAACTCGTCCCGCCCCTGCCGTTTCCGCCCCTCTATCCCCGAAAGACCTTCCGGGGGCCGGCTTGAGTCAAAAAAACTGGACCCGCCGGCGTCTCTTTGGCCGCCTTCGCTTGATACGGCGCGGCCGGCGGGTCATATATCACTTTCTCGCGGCGCGCCCAGCGCGGCGCGCGCGCGTTCAGCTATACCCTCGTCAACTGCCCCTATTAACAGTCCCGGAGCCGCCCTATTCGCCGTCCTATGCAAACGCCGCCCGTCAAGGACGGGCCGCGTATCAACGATGAAATCCGCGTCCCACGCGTCCTGCTGATCGACCAGAACGGCGAGAAGCAAGGCGAGATGCCGACGTCCTCCGCTCTCGAAGCGGCGGAAGAAGCTGGCATGGACCTGGTGGAAATCGTTCCGAACGCCAATCCTCCTGTCTGCAAGATCCTGGACTACGGCAAGTTCAAGTTCCAGGAGCAGAAGAAGAAGAACGAGGCGCGCAAGCGGCAGAAGGTGGTCGAGCTCAAGGAGATCAAGCTCCGCCCGAACATCGACATCCACGACTACGAGGTGAAGGCGAAGGCCATGCACCGCTTCTTCGAGGAAGGCGACAAGGTCAAGGTCACCCTGCGCTTCCGCGGTCGTGAAATGGCCCACCCCGAGCTCGGCATGAAGCTGCTCCATAAGGTCAAGGCCGACTTCGACGAAGTCGCCAAGGTCGAGTACGAGCCGCGCATGGAAGGCCGGCAGATGATCATGATCTTGGCCCCGCGCTAGGTCCGATCTCAGGCAGACATCGAAACGCCCCGGCCTCGCGGCCGGGGCGTTTTTGTTTTGCGGCGCTTCCCCCCGGCGCCTCGACAACATCGCACCCCCTGGTAGAGTTATGGAGGTTGGGGGTGTTCAGCGTGTCCAAGGATTCTCCGGTCTTCGGCCCGGCGCATCGCGCCGCGCTATTCGGCGTCGTGCACGCGCCGGACGCGCTCCCTCGTTCCTGTTCGAATCCCAGAACCCGAGGACCCGCATGCTGAAGCTGATGGCGGCCGCGTCGATGGCCGCGCTTTTGTTCACCGCCGCCCCCGCGCAAGCCGCGCCGCTCGAAGCCTATGGCCGCCTGCCGGCGATCAATATGGTCGACGTCTCGCTGGATGGCTCGGCCCTGGCGCTGATCGTCACGGTCAATGACGAGAGCATGATCGTGGTCAAATCGGTGACCGGTCCGGTCCTGGCTTCGGCCAAGATCGGCTTTCGCAAGGTGCGCAGCGTGCAGTGGGCCGACAGTGATCACGTGGTGATCGAGGTTTCCAACACCGCGGTGATCGAGGGCGTCAGCTATTTCCGCGAGAACTATCAGGGCATCAGTCTGAACATCCGGACTGGCGAGCTAGTGCAACTGCCCACCAAGGCCCTGGACACCGTGGTCAATGTCATCGCCGGGCGCATCCAGCCCGCGCACGACGGCAAGAAGCCCGTGCTGCTGGTCCCGCTGATGAGCACCGAAGCCGGCAACATGCAGGCCAAGAGCGGCCACCTGGATCTGTTCAAGGTCGATCTGGAGAGCGGCCAAGCCCTGGTCGTTCAGATGGGCGACGCCGACACCTACGACTATCTGGCCAATGCCGATGGCAAGGTGCTGGCCAAGGCCAGCTACAAGGAGAACCAGAGTCAGGACAACGCCACCTGGACCATGTCCCTGCGCAAGGGCGGCGGCTGGCAGACCGTGTTCTCGACCACCGAAGCGGCCGAGACGCCGTCGCTGTGGGGCGTCTCGGCGGACGGCCAGTCGGTGATTATCGACACCTGGGACAAGGACACCAGCCTGTGGCGGCCGACCTCCATCGGTCTGGCCGACGGCAAGCTCGGCGGCTTCATCGGACCGGCGCGAGACCTCTCGCCCGTCATCGGTCCGGACGGCGTGGTGCTGGGTTTCAGCTATCAGGACAACTTCGTTGAGTATGACTTCATCGAACCCCGCCTGAAGGCCCTGTGGCCCCCCTTCCGCGCCGCCTTCAAGGGCCAGTCGGTGTCGCTGGCCTCATGGACCCCCGACTTCAAGAAGCTGATCCTCTTTGTCGAGGGCGAGAACAGCGCTGGCGCCTACTACATGGCCGACACGACCACCAAGCGCGTCGATCCGATCGGCATGGCCTATCCGAAGATCGGTCCCGCCGACATCTCACCGGCTCGCCAGGTTCGCTACTCGGCCGGGGACGGCCTGGAGATCGATGCGATCCTGACCACCCCCAAAGGCCGCGAGGAAAAGAACCTGCCGCTGATCGTCCTGCCGCACGGCGGACCCGAAGCCTACGACACGGTCGCCTTCGACTATTGGGCCCAGGCGCTGGCCTCGCGTGGCTACGCGGTGCTGCAGCCGAACTTCCGCGGCTCCACCAATCGCGGCCACGCCTTCAAGGCGGCCGGCTACGGCGAATGGGGCCGCAAGATGCAGACCGACCTGTCGGACGGCGTGGCGTACCTAACCAAGCAAGGCGTCGTCGATCCCCAGCGGGTCTGCATCTTCGGCGGCAGCTACGGCGGCTATGCGGCGCTTGCGGGCGTGACCTTGCAGAAGGGCGTCTATCGCTGCGCCGTCTCGCTGGCTGGCCCAAGCGACCTACCCGGCCGCCTGCACGACGAAATTCTGCGCTCCGGCGAGCAGAGCACCTTGATCCGGTACCGCAAGCGTTTCTACGGCGTGACCGGCGAGCGCGACCCGAAGCTGCGCGAGATCTCGCCCGCCGACCACGCCGCCAATGTCGAGGTTCCGGTTCTCCTGATCCACGGCAAGGACGACACCGTCGTCCCCTACAGCGAAAGCCAGAAGATGGCCTCCGCCCTGAAAGCCGCCGGTAAGCCTTATGAGTTCGTCACTCTGGACGGCGAGGACCACTGGCTTTCGCGTAGCCAAACTCGACTTCAGATGCTGACCGCCGCCGTCACCTTTCTGGAGAAGCACAACCCGCCCCAGTAGATCTTTTAGCCGCGCCCATCCCGGAGGTCGCCAAGCTGCGGGTTCGAGCGTAAACCGCGCGTCCGATGTCTGATCCCGCCCACAGCGCCCGCGCCCTGGCCGTCCTGCTCCTGGTTGTCTTCATCAACCTGGTGGGCTTCGGCGTGGTCATTCCGCTGCTGCCCTTCTACGCCAAGGCGATGAACGCGGCCCCATGGCAGGTGACGACCATGTTCGCCGCCTACAGCCTGGGCCAGTTCTTCGGCGAGCCGTTCTGGGGGCGACTGTCCGACCGCATCGGCCGCCGGCCGGTGCTGATAGCGACCATCCTGGCCAACACCCTGGCCTATGTCGCCCTGGCCTTCGCACCCAACATATGGATCGCCATGGCCATCCGCCTGGTCGGCGGCTTCGGCAGCGGCAACATCTCGACGATCCAGGGCTACATGGCCGACGTCACCCCGCCCGAGAAGCGGGCCTCGCGGCTCGGCCTGCTGGGCTCGGCCTTCGGGGCGGGCTTCGTGCTGGGACCGTTCATCGGCGGCGTCCTGGCCCACCCCGCGGCGGGCAAGCTGGGCTTCCAGATCCCGCTGTTCTTCGCCGCCGGCATGGCCGGTCTCGCGGCGATCGGCATCTTCCTGTTCGTGGTCGAGAGCCGCGCCCCGTCCGCGCCCGGCGCGCCCCAGCCCGGCCGACGCGAGGCCCTGGCCGCCGCCGCCGCCCACCCGGTGCTGTCGCGCGTGCTGTTGGTGACCCTCGTTTCCACCGGCGCCTTCGCCGGCATGGAATCGATCTTCGGCCTGTGGACCAACGCCCGCTTCGGCTGGGGCCCGCAGCAGGTCGGCTTCTGCTTCGCGGTGATAGGCGTGATCGCCTCGCTCGGTCAGGGCCTGTTGACGGGCCAGCTGGCGCGCCGGTTCGGCGAGGGCCGCGTTCTGACCACGGGCCTGTCGATCATCGCTTGCAGCCTGTTCATCACGCCGTTCGCGCCCCACCCGGCCCTGGCCATCGTCGCCGTCGGCTGCACCGCCTTCGGCCAATCGCTGGTCTTCCCGTGCGTGGCGGCCCTGATCTCCCGCGCCAGCCCGCCGGACCGCCAAGGCCAGATGCTGGGCCTGAACATGGCCGCCGGCTCCCTGGCCCGCATCGGTGGCCCGCTGCTGGCCGGACCGCTGTTCGGCTTGGCCGCCGGCGGTCCCTACTGGTTCGGCTCCGCCCTGATGATCCCCGCCGTCGGCCTGGCCCTGGTCATCGTCCACCGAACGAAAGCGGCGGCCTGACGCCTAAGCGCTTGCCTTGGACGAGTCTTTCGCCTACTAACCCCGCCTTTCCGGAACCGCCTGGCCCATTGGCATGCCATGGCGGTTCGTCTTGCTATCCCAGAGGACGGGGCGAAAGCTCCGACGCGAAATGCCTAAGTTGAAGACCAAGTCGGGCGCGAAAAAGCGCTTCAAGATCACGGCCACGGGTAAGCTGAAAGCCGGCGTCGCCGGCAAGCGCCACCGTCTGATCGGCCACAACGGCAAGTACATCCGCCAAAATCGCGGAACGAAGGTGATGAGCGAGGCTGACGCCAAGACCATCCGTTCGTACCTGCCCTACGGCCTTTAAGAGGAGCGCTGACACATGGCTCGCGTTAAACGTGGCGTCACCGCCCACGCTAAGCACAAGAAGGTTCTTGAACAGGCGAAGGGCTTCTACGGCCGCCGCAAGAACACCATCCGCACGGCCAAGGCCGCCGTCGACAAGGCCGGTCAATACGCCTATCGCGACCGCAAGGTGCGCAAGCGCGCCTTCCGTTCGCTGTGGATCCAGCGCATCAACGCCGGCGCCCGCATCGAAGGCTTCACCTACTCGCAGTTTATCCACGGCCTGGACGTGGCGGGTGTGGTGATCGACCGTAAGGTCCTCGCAGACATCGCGGGCAACGACCCGGCTGCGTTCAAGGCTATCGCTGACAAGGTCCGCGCCGCCCTGGCCGCTTAAGGATATCTGAGCTCCTCGGAGTTCAATCGATCCTGAAAAGCCCTCCGGTGCGAACCGGAGGGCTTTTTGCTGTCCGAAAGGCTGTCATCCCGGTTAAGCGCGTAGCGCGCCGAACCGGGACCACGGCAAGCGCCTGCATTTCCGGCGGTCCCGGATCGGCCTTTCAGGCCGTCCGGGATGACAATGGAAGTTTAACCGCCTAGACGGATGCCCGTCATGACCGATCTCAACACTCTCGAATCCGACGTCCTGGCCCAGGTGGCCGGCGCGACGGACCTCCAGGCGCTCGACGCCGTCCGCGTGGCCGCCGTCGGCAAGACCGGCTCGATCTCGGGCCTGCTCAAGACCCTCGGCGCGATGAGCCCCGAGGAGCGCAAGGACCGCGGCGCGGCGATCAACGCGCTCCGCGACAAGGTGCAAGACGCCATCGCCGCGAAGAAGGCCGCTCTGGAAGCCGCCGAGCTCGACGCGCGCCTGGCCAGCGAGACCCTGGACCTGTCCCTGCCCGCGCCTTACCGCCGCAAGGGCAGCGTCCACCCGACCATGCAGACCATGGACGAGATGATCGCCATCTTCGCCGAGATGGGCTTCGCCGTGGCCGAGGGTCCGGACATCGAGGACGACTTCCACAATTTCACGGCCCTGAACTTCCCCGAGAAGCACCCGGCCCGCGAGATGCACGACACCTTCTTCTTCAACGCTCGCCAGCAAGAAGATGGGTCGACCGGCGAACGCATGCTGCTGCGTACGCATACGAGCCCGGTGCAGGTGCGGACCATGGTCTCGCAGAAGCCGCCGATCCGCATCATCGCCCCCGGCCGCACCTATCGCGTGGACAACGACGCCACCCACACGCCGGTGTTCCACCAGGTCGAGGGCCTGGTGATCGACAAGGGCATCCACATGGGCCACCTGAAATGGACCCTGGAGACTTTCCTGGCCCGGTTCTTCGAGACCGACGCGGTCACCACCCAGTTCCGTCCGCACCACTTCCCGTTCACCGAGCCGTCGGCCGAGATGGACGTGCAGTGCGACCGCTCGGGCGGCGAGATCAAGATCGGCCAGGGCACGAGCTGGCTCGAGATCCTGGGCTGCGGCATGGTCCATCCGAACGTGCTGCGCGCCTGCGGTATCGATCCGGACGAGTACCAGGGCTTCGCGTTCGGCATGGGCGTCGATCGCCTGGGCATGCTGAAGTACGGCATGCCGGACCTGCGCGACATGTGGTCGTCGGACAGCCGCTGGCTGGCCCACTACGGCTTCAGCGCGTTCGCCGCGCCGAACCCGGCCTCGGGTCTCAGCTGATGCAGCTGCCCGCCAGCGCCTTCACGGCCGTCGACTGGGACGCCATCGCGCCGACGATCCACCCCGGTGAAGCCGGCCAGGCCGAGTGGCGCACGCTCAATGTCGGCGACATGCGTCTTCGCCGCGTGGACTATTCGCCAGGCTATCTGGCCGATCACTGGTGCGACCGCGGCCACGTGATCTTCGTGCTGGAAGGCGAACTGACCAGCGAACTGAAGGATGGCCGCACGACCACCCTGACGGCGGGCATGAGCTATCACGTCTCCGACTTCGGCGACCCCGCCCACCGTTCGTCGACCTCGGTCGGCGCGAAACTGTTCATCGTGGACTGACCCGGATGACCCAGCAGAGTTTCCAACCCGGCGGTCGCCCCGGCCGCATCCCGACCGATCCGATGGCCAAGACCTTCGAGAACCTCGACATCTCGCTGTTCGACCTTTATCGCGCCAGCCTCTGGAATGGCGGCGACATGGCCTTGAACGGCCGCACGTTCATCGGCTGCCAGATCGAAGGTCCGGCGGTGATGACGGTCCTGCCCGGCGTCAAGTTCGACGGCACGGACTTCGGCCTGACGGACGGCGACATTCGCAATCTCGTCCTGCGTCCCGCCGGCCCGCGAAAAGTCATCGGGACGATCCCCGTTCAGGACTGCGCGTTCATCAACTGCGTCTTCCACGGCGTGGGCTTCACGGGCCCCGAGGCCTTCCTGCAGCAGATCCTGAGCCTGGAAATCGCGAAATGAAATTCACCCTGTCCTGGCTCAAGGACCACCTTGAGACCACCGCCACCGTCCCCGAGATCGTCGCGGCCATGACCATGGCTGGGCTCGAGGTCGAGCACGTCATCGACCCGGCGACCAAGCTGGCTCCGTTCACGGTCTGCAAGATCGTCGAGGCCGCGCGCCACCCGAACGCCGACCGCCTGCAGGTCTGCCAGGTCGACACCGTCGACGGCCGCAAGGAGATCGTCTGCGGCGCGCCGAACGCCCGTCCCGGCCTGACCACGATCTACGCCCCGATCGGCGCCTATGTGCCCGGCCTGGACGTGACCCTGGTCGAGAAGCCGGTGCGCGGCGTCGTCTCGAACGGCATGCTGTGCTCGGCCGCCGAGCTGGAATACGCCAGCGAGAGCGACGGCATCATGGAGCTGCCCGACGCCCTGCCGGTGGGGACCTCGGCCGTCGACGCCCTGGGCCTGGAAGCCGTGATCGACTTCGAGGTCACCCCAAACCGCCCCGACTGGCTGGGTGTCGCCGGTATCGCCCGCGACCTGGCCGCCGCCGGCGTCGGCAAGCTGAAGGACCTGTCGATCGCCTCGATCCCCGGGACCTACGCCTCGCCGATCACGGTCAAGGTCGATGGCGACGCCTGCCCGGCGTTCGCGGGTCGATACATCCGCGGCGTCAAGAACGGCCCGTCGCCCAAATGGCTGGCCGACCGCCTGACCGCCATCGGCCTGAGGCCCATCAGCGCCCTGGTGGATATCACCAACCTGATCTCGTACGACCGCGCCCGTCCGCTGCACGTCTACGACGCCCACAAGCTGGTCGGGACCGAGATCTCGACGCGCTTGGGCCGCCACGGCCTGAATGGCGACGAGCACCTGATCGCCCTGGACGGCAAGACCTACGAGCTGACGCCCGAGATGTCGGTGATCGCCGACGCCAGCGGTGAACGCCCGATCGGCCTGGGCGGCGTGATGGGCGGTGAGAGCACCGGCTGTTCGGACGAGACCACCGACGTCTTCGTCGAGAGCGCCTGGTTCGACCCGATCCGCACGGCCCAGACCGGCCGCGCCACCGGCATCGCCAGCGACGCCCAGTACCGCTTCGCCCGCACGGTCGACACCCACTCGCTGGTCCCAGGTATCGAGCTGGCCACCAAGCTGATCCTGGAGCTGTGCGGCGGCGAGCCGTCCGAGATCGTGATCGCGGGTGAGGCCCCGGCCGCGCCGGGTCCGATCCTGTTCGACCCGGCCTATGTCGGCCAGCTTTCGGGCCTGGAGATCGAACCCGAGCGGTCGTTGAAGATCCTGACGGATCTCGGCTTCAAGCTGGACGCGCCCAAGGACGTCTCGCCGACCCAGTTCGCGACCCACGCCGAGGCCGCCGTCTGCGTGACCCCGCCGACCTTCCGCCGCGACGTGGAAGGCAAGGCCGACCTGGTGGAAGAAGTCGCTCGCATCGCCGGCTATGGCGCCCTGCCCTCGACGCCCTTGCCCGAGGTCCCCCGCGCCGTTGGCGGCGTGCTGACCGCCAAGCAGGCTCGGGCCCGCGTCGCCCGTCGCGCGCTCGCGGCCGCCGGCTATGCGGAGGCGGTGACGTTCAGCTTCACCAGCGGCAAGATCGCGGCCCTGTTCGGCGGCGGCCAGGCCGAGCTGATGCTGGCCAATCCAATCGCCTCGGAACTGGACTGCATGCGCCCGTCGCTGCTGCCCAACCTGATCGAGGCGGCCGGGCGCAACGCGCGCCAGGGCTTCCCCGACGCGGCTCTGTTCGAGGTTGGCCCGACCTTCCACGGCGACCGCCCGAACGACCAGCGCACCGTGGTCTCGGCTATCCTGGTCCCCAAGGCCCCGCGCGGCTGGGACAAGGCGGCGCAGGGCGACGTCTTCACGGTCAAGGCCGACCTGATGGCCCTGCTGGAGGAGCTGGGCGCACCCGTCACCTCGCTGCAGACGGCCCAAGGCTCGGCCTCGGCCTGGTGGCATCCGGGCCGTTCGGCGCGCCTGCAGCTGGGCCCCAAGGCGGTGATGGCCGAGTTCGGCGAGATCCACCCGGCCGTGTTGAAGGCCCTGGACGTGGCCGGCCCGATCTACGGCTTCGAGATCACCCTGGAGGCGATCCCCGAGCCGAAGAAGAAGTCGGTCAAGACCAAGCCGGCCTTCTCGCCCTCGTCCCTGATGCCGCTGACCCGCGACTTCGCCTTCCTGGTCGAGAAGACCAAGGCCGCTGGCGATCTCGTGAAGGCCGCCGCCGGCGCCGACAAGGCGCTGATCACGGCCGCGCGCGTGTTCGACGTCTATGAGGGCGCCGGCGTGCCGGACGGCTTCAAGTCGATCGCGATCGAGGTGGTCGTCCAGCCCCGCGAAACCACCCTGACCGACGCCGAGATCGAGGCCCTGTCGGCCAAGGTCGTCGCGGCGGCCGAGAAGGCGGGCGGGAAACTGCGCGGGTAGTCGGCGACTTCCTCCTCCGGGAGAGGAGGGCCTCGCGGAGCGAGGTCAGGCGGGGGCAAGTGCTGAGTTTCCAGGCGCCGCGCCTTGCGCGAGGCAAAACTCGCCGCCCCCGCGACCGATCGCCCACCGCGCAGGCAAGACCTTGCGCAAGGCCCGCCGTCACGCTACCTGTAATGAGCGCCCACGGGATTCATCGTTTCCACATGCAATCGACCTTCGCCTTCGCCGCCTTTGTGACCACCGGCCTCGCCGCCGTGGCCGCGATGTCGTGCGCCGTGTCGATGTGGAACATGATTAACAACCAGATTAAAACCGTTCCCATTCGGACGGGGCAAAATCGGCGCAAGCAGCGGTAGGAAACCTACCAAAACCAAAGCCGAAGGATCGCAAGATCTCCAAAAGCCCCGCTCCCACGAGCGGGGTTTTTTGTTGCGCGGTTCCTCGGTCCTCCCAGTCTCTCATGCAAGGACCAACCCCGATGAGCTACCTGCCCTCTCCACCCGCCTTCCATAGCGACGCCGACGGCGTCACCGTCCACCAGCTGCTGCTGGCCGCCCAGGACGCGCCCAGCGCGCTGGACGCCGTCCGCCAGGGCCTGGCCGACAGCGGCGCCGAACTGTGCGGCCTCACCCTGAAGCCGGTCGGCCAGATCGTCGAAGCCAGCTTGCGCGTCCGTCACCTGGGCGATCAGGCCGCCCGCCTGCTGGCTCGTGACCTCGCCGCCTGGCCGGGCGTCAGCTCGGCGTCGGTAGAGCATCAATGGGTGCGCCCGTGAGCCTCGAGCTCAAACCGGAAGACGAGAAGCGCCGTCTCTTCCTCGTGACCGCCGACGACACCCCCGACGCCCTGATGCGGGTGCTGGGCGTGGCGTCGGTGCAGCAGACCCGCCTGCGCGCCCTGTCCGCCGCTCCCGAGGGCCAGCACCTGGCCATTAGGCTCGAGATCGACGACCAGGGCGACGCCCGGGCCGAGGTGCTGGCCTCGCGCCTGGCGGCCTGTCCGTCGGTGCGCGGCGTTGGTTTCGGCTGGCGGGCGTAACCTTCACGCGCTTTCGTGCGTATCTGAGTTCGAGCCCTCTGCTGGAAAGACCTCGATGCGCCGCTTGCTGATCCTCCTCGCCGCCGCCTTCGCCCTGTTCGGGGTCAGCGCCGCGACCGCCGCCCCGTCAAAGACCGAGACCGCCGTGTTCGCGGGCGGCTGCTTCTGGTGCATGGAGCATGACATGCAGGGCGTGCCGGGCGTCCTCAAGGTGGAGAGCGGCTACACCGGCGGCCACGTCAAGAACCCAACCTATCGCGATGTCACCAGCGAACAGAGCGGCCACTACGAGTCGGTGCGCGTCACCTACGACCCGGCCAAGCTGGACTACGGCTTCCTGCTGTACCGCTATTGGAAGCTGGTCGATCCCACCGACGACGGCGGCCAGTTCTGCGACCGCGGCCCGTCCTACCGCCCCGCCGTCTTCGTCACCCCCGCCCAGCGCCCGATCGCCGAGAAGTCCCGCGCCGAGGCCGCCAAGCGCCTGAAGACCGGCACGATGAAGGCCCAGATCCTGGACCTGAAGACCTTCTATGCCGCCGAGGAATACCACCGCGACTACGCCAAGCGGCACGCGCTGGACTATAACCTCTACCGCACCGGCTGCGGCCGGGACGCCAAGCTGAAGCAGGTGTGGGGCGGCTAAGGCCCGGCCACTTCGCCATTCCAATATTCAACCGTCATTCCCGCCCCCCGGGACCGGCTTCGCCGGCCCGAGGGCAAGCCAAGTGGCGGGAACCCCTGGTTCAGCTGACACGTGACGCAAGCGAACCGCCAGCGGTTCGCCCCTCCTGCACCTGCGACCGACAGAGGGGTTCCCGCCACGAGGGCGGGAATGACGGTGGGTAAGAGATGTGAAGTTGTACCGCTAACCCAAGCTCAACCGCCTCGACTCCGCCCCAATCCCGTGTAGCTTACTTCTGTAAATACACGGGAGGACGTCGATGAATCGTCGCGCGCTGCTGGCCACGGCCGGCCTGTTGCTGATCCCTCTCGACGGGGCGCTCGCCCAGGAGCGCGAAGTCTCGGTCACCATCTACAATTCCGACCTGGCGCTCGTTGAGGACGCGCGCCCGCTGGATCTGAAGGCCGGCCGCCAGCGGCTGGAGTTCAAGGACGTCTCGGCCGCCATCCGTCCCGAGACGGTCAGCCTGTCGGCGCCCGGCGTGACCATCCTGGAGCAGAACTTCGACTACGACCTGCTGACCCCCGACAAGCTGATGGAGAAGGCGGTCGGCCAGCAGGTCCGGATCGTCCGCACCAATCCGGGCGACGGCAAGGAGACCACCGAGGTCGCAACTGTCCTGGCCGCCAACGAGGGCGTGGTGTTGAAGATCGGCGACCGCATCGAGGTGCTGCGCGACGACGGTGTTCCCACGCGGGTGATCTTCGACAAGGTGCCCGAGACTCTCCGCGCGCGCCCGACCCTGTCGGTCAGCGTCGACGCCGCCAGCGCGGGCCCGCGCCAGGCCAAGCTGAGCTACCTGACCTCTGGCCTGTCTTGGAAGGCCGACTATGTCGCCCTGTTCGACGAGGCCAAGAACGCCCTGGACCTGCAGGGCTGGATCACCCTCTCCAACACGTCCGGCACGCCGTTCGAGAACGCCAAGACCCAGCTGGTGGCCGGCGACGTCAACCAGCTGAACCAGAACAATGGCTACCGCCCGCCACGCCGGCCCTCCAGCGGCATGGTCAGCGCCGGGACCGAGAGCGGGACCGGCGAGCGGGTCGCGGACTACTACGTCTATCCCCTGCCCGAGCGGACCACGATCGCGTCCAACCAGAACAAGCAGGTCGGCTTCCTGTCGGCCCAGGGCGTTAGCGCCAAGAAGGTCTACGAAGTCCGCGAAGGCTGGTTCTCCAGCGACGCCGAGCCCGTCAAGGCCGTGGTCGCCATCCAGTTCAACAGCGGCAAGCTGGCCGGCCTGGGCAGCCAGCTGCCGGCCGGGACCATGCGGGTCTATATGCGCGACGCGGCCGGCGATCCCAAGTTCGTCGGCGAGAACGCCATCGGCCACACCCCGGCCGGCTCGGAGCTGTCGATCAAGACCGGCGAGGCCTTCGACGTCTCGAGCCAGGCGACCCTGGTGGCCGAGACGAAGGTCTCCAGGACCCGCTCGCGCTACGAGATGCGCTATCTGCTGCGCAACGCCAAGGACCAGCCGGTGACCGTGGAGCTGCGCCAGGGCGGCCTGTGGCGCGACGGCGAGGTCAAGGCCGAGAGCCTCAAGAGCCGTCGCATCGACGCCCGCACCCTGGGCTGGTCCGTGCCCGTGCCGGCCAACGGCGAGGCGGTGCTGACCTTCACGGTCGAGACGGGGTGGTGACTGGGTTTTTCCGCTCATCCCCGCGAAAGCGGGGACCCAAGCCGAGCTTGAATGGCGCACGTCGTTCGAGACTCGCCGTCGCATGGGTCCCCGCTTTCGCGGGGATGAGCGTGATCTGTTCCGTCGCTGCTGCCGCCACCATCCCCTCCTCCGCCCCGGAAAAGGTCGCCGTCACCCTCTACCGCGACGGCGACGGCCCGTTCCAGGCGCTGGACGACTGGCAGCGCGCCCAGGCGGCCGAGAAGGGCCTGATCCTGGTCACCGAGACCCGCACGGTCGACCTGCCGGCCGGCCGCCACACGATCCGCTTCGACGGCGTCGCCGAGGGCCTGATCCCACAGAGCGCCGCGGTCGAAGGCCTGCCGGGCAAGGCGGTCGAGCGCAACTACGACTACGCCCTGCTCAGCCCGGGGACCCTGGTCGAGCGCGCGCTGGGCCAGCCGATCAAGGTCGTGCGCACCAACCGCAAGAGCGGTCGCCAGCAGACGGTCGACGCCACCCTGATCCAGGGCCCGACCGGCCTGATGGTCCGAACCGCCGACGGCGTCGAAGCCCTGGGCTGTTCCGGCGGCCCCGAGCGCCTGGTGCTGGATCGCGTCCCCGACGGCCTGACCGACAAGCCCAGCCTGTCGACCATCGTCGATGTCCCTTCGCCCACGCGAGCGAGACTGACCGTCTCGTACTTGGCCCTAGGCGTGAATTGGCAGGCCGACTACGTCGCCAACATCCATCCGGACGGCCAGCACCTGGACCTGACCGGCTGGCTGACCCTAGTCAACAGCGGCGGCAGCCAGTTCGCCGACGCCAAGACCCAGGCCGTCGCCGGCAAGCTGTCGCGGCAGTATGTCAGCGTCGACAAGGGCCGCGCCCGGTCCATCAACCGCGCCTGCTGGCCGATGGACACCACGCATTTTGGCAAGGGTCCGCCACCGCCTGCCCCGCCACCGCCGCCGCCACCGGCCGTGATGATGGCCGCGCCGATGGCCGAGGCTCGGGGCGGCGTCGAGGAGATCGCCGTCACCGCCCAGCGCGCCAAGCTGGCCGAACAGTCGAACCTGGGCGACTACAAGCTCTACACCCTGCCCGAACCGGTCACCCTGAATGCCCGCCAGACCAAGCAGGTCGCCTTCCTCGACCAGAAGAACGTCGCCTTCCAGCGGCTGTACGTGGTCGGGATCAACGCCTGGGACGATGGCGATGAGGACGGGGAGAACGCCTTCCGCGCGCCCGAGGTGACCCTGCGACTGGAGAACAAGACCGCCAATGGCCTGGGCAAGCCCCTGCCCTCGGGCTCTCTGTCGGCCATGGAGACGGTGGACGGCCGCCCGACCTTCGCCGGCGAGCAGGCGGTGCGCGACGTCGCCGTCGGCGAGCCGGTCGACCTGGTCATCGGCCAGGCCATGGACGTGCTGGCCCGCCCGCGCTTGGTCGAGGAGAAGCGGCTGTCGAAGAGCCGCGTGCGGCGGACCTACGAGGTCGACCTGTCGAATGCCAAGACCATCCCGGTGACCGTCGAGCTGCGGCAGGATCCGAACCTGCCGACCTTCAAGGTCGTCGCCGAACCGCGCAAGCACGACATTCGCCAAGGCCAGATCGCCTGGCGCATCCCCCTCGCCGCCGGCCAGACCAGCAGCTTCCGCTACACGATCGAATACGGGGGCTAGAGCGGCATCCAGCGGCGCTTGCGGCTGTAGCCCAGGTAGCCGACGTTAGCGCCGAGGCGCAGGCCGACGCCGGCTCGGATCGGGGCCAGGGTGATCTCGTCGGCCTTCTGGTAGTTCACGCCCAGGCCGCCGATCAGATAGGCGCTGCCCTCGACGCCGGGGAAGCGGCGGAAGACGGCGTCGGGATACTGCAGATTATAGCAGAGGGTGAAGACGCGGCTGGCGTTGCCGCCCCAGTCCCAGCCCACCGACGGCCCTTGCCAGTACACCTCCAGCGTCGGTCTGCCCTTCATGTAGAGCAGGCCGCGGCCGTAGCGCAGGCCGGCCACGAAGGCGCCCGAGCCCTCCTCGCCGGCGATGTAGGCGGTGGGCTGGCCCTTGTCCTTGAACACCTTCTCGATCGCCGCGCCGGCGCTCTCGGCCGTCACGCCCAGGAAGTCGGAGGTGGCGCGGATCATCTCGTCGGCGGAATAGGTCTGGGCGCGGCCGGTGTCGTAGGCCGGGGTCGAGCCATTCGAACCCGGGGTCGGCGACGGCGGCGGCGGCTGGGTCGCATACGGGTCCTGCGCGGCGGCCGATGGCGGCGGCGGCGGCGCGTTCTGATCCGTGATCGGCTGCGCCGGCGGTAGCTGTTCAGACGTGATCCGCTGGCGGGCCAGGGCCTCGGTGGCCACGGCGCCCAGGCTGGCGGCGGCTCCCGAAAGGATCAGCTTGCGACGGTCCATGCGAGGGCCTCCCGATCGAATTGAGTGCAACACTGTTGCAAGCCATTGAGACCGGTTTGCGGCTCCAAACTTAACGACCGGTTAAGCATGCGCGACGCGTCGCCGCATCCCCGATGAGCAACGCCTCTCGCGAAGCGGGCCAAATGTGATATGCGCACGCCCATGACTTCGACGCCTCTCGACAAGATCCGCAACTTTTCAATCGTCGCGCATATCGACCATGGGAAGAGCACGCTCTCTGACCGCCTGATCCAGGAGACGGGCGGCCTGACCGCGCGCGAAATGAGCGCCCAGGTGCTCGACAACATGGATATCGAGAAAGAGCGCGGCATCACCATCAAGGCGCAGACCGTGCGCCTGAACTACAAGGCCGACGACGGCGAGACCTATGTCCTGAACCTGATGGACACCCCAGGGCACGTCGACTTCGCCTATGAAGTCTCGCGCAGCCTGGCCGCCTGCGAAGGCTCGATCCTGGTCGTCGACGCCTCGCAAGGCGTGGAAGCCCAGACCCTGGCCAACGTCTATTCGGCCATCGACAACAACCACGAGATCGTCCCGGTCCTCAACAAGATCGACCTGCCCGCCGCCGAGCCCGAGCGCGTCCGCGCCCAGATCGAGGACCTGATCGGCCTGGACGCCAGCGACGCCGTGCTGGCCAGCGCCAAGTCCGGCCTGGGCATCCACGACGTGCTGGAAGCCATCGTCACCCGCCTGCCCGCCCCCAAGGGCGACCGCGACGCGCCGCTGAAGGCCCTGCTGGTCGACGCCTGGTACGACGCCTATCTCGGCGTCGTCGTGCTGGTGCGCATCTTCGACGGGACGCTGAAGGCCGGCCAGCAGGTCCGCATGATGCAGACCGGCGCCACCCACCGCATCGACAAGGTCGGCGTGTTCACGCCCAAGGCCACCGACGTCGCGGAACTGGGTCCCGGCGAGGTCGGCTTCTTCACCGCCTCGATCAAGGAAGTGGCCGACGCCGCCGTCGGCGACACCATCACCGACGAGAAGAAGCAGACCGCCCAGGCCCTGCCGGGCTTCAAGGAAGTCCAGCCGGTCGTGTTCTGCGGCCTGTTCCCGGTCGACGCCGCCGACTTCGAGGACCTGCGCGCCGCCGTCGGCCGCCTGCGCCTGAACGACGGCAGCTTCACCTACGAGATGGAAAGCAGCGCCGCCCTCGGCTTCGGCTTCCGCTGCGGCTTCCTGGGCCTGCTGCACCTGGAGATCATCCAGGAGCGCCTCAGCCGCGAGTTCGACCTCGACCTGATCGCGACCGCCCCCTCGGTCGTCTACAAGATCCACATGCGCGACGGCACGGAGCGGGAACTCCACAACCCCGCCGACCTGCCCGACCCGATGCAGATCGAGAGCATCAGCGAGCCCTGGATCAAGGCCACCATCTTCACCCCCGACGACTATCTGGGCGGCGTGATCAAGCTGTGCCAGGACCGTCGCGGCATGCAGCGCGAGCTCAGCTATGTCGGCAGCCGCGCCATGGTCGTCTACGACCTGCCGCTGAACGAGGTGGTCTTCGACTTCTACGACCGCCTGAAGTCGATCTCGAAGGGCTATGCCAGCTTCGACTACCAGGTCGAGGACTACCGCCCCGGCGACCTGGTCAAGATGTCGATCCTGGTCAACAGCGAGCCCGTCGACGCCCTCTCGATGCTGGTCCACCGCGACCGCGCCGAGAGCCGCGGCCGCGGCATGTGCGAGAAGATGAAGGACCTGATCCCGCAGCACATGTTCGTCATCCCGATCCAGGCGGCCATCGGCGGCCGGATCATCGCCCGCGAAACCGTCCGCGCCCTGCGAAAGGACGTCACGGCGAAGTGCTACGGCGGCGACGCCAGCCGCAAGCGCAAGCTGCTGGACAAGCAAAAGGCCGGCAAGAAGCGCATGCGCCAATTCGGCAAGGTCGAGATCCCGCAGGAAGCCTTCATCGCCGCGCTGAAGATGGACGAGGATTGATCGGGCGGCTGAGCTAGCCAGCCAGAGTTTTGGCGCCCTCGTCAGCGGAAGCTGGCGGGGGCGTTTTTGTGGGCTGATCGCGAACCTCTGAATTCCCTCGCCCGATCTGCCGACATTTTATAAGTGACCAATAATTTGTTATGTGAAACGTATCGCGTACACGACGTCTAGAGAGACCCGCGGACTTGCCCTCTGGGGCGGCAGCGGGCCCGGCGCGGCGCTCAAGCCGAGCGCCACCTGCTGTGGGCTGGACGCGCATATGAATGCGTCACCCTTGACATGACATTGCATATATAAAATTATCCCCCTCAACGAGACTTCGTCGTCAGGGCGGCGTCGCAAAATTGAGGGTGGAGATGCTGAGGCGCGGATGGCGGCGGCGCTCGCTCGTCGCGATGGCAAGTGTCGCAGCCATGGCTGTCGCAATGCTGGCGGCGGGCCCAATACGCGCGCGGACAACGGCTACGACGCCCGCGACCGGCATCCGCCAGAGCCTGCACAACGCCATCGACAACAAGCGCGCCGCTGATTCCGTGGTCGACGCCATTTCGGCCGAGGACATGGGCGCCTTCCCCGACCAGACCATCGCGGAGTCGCTGCGGCGGGTGACAGGCGTCCAAATCCAGCGGGACCGCGGCGAGGGTCGCGACATCAGCAACCGCAGCCTCGATCCCAAGTGCGCGCACGTCATGCTGAACGGCGATGGGATGATGATCAACCTGCCAGTAACCCACCAAGGGCGCTCATGACTACCAGACGGGAATGGCTAGCGACGTTCACCGCCCCAGCCGCCGTGGCCGCTTTTGCAGCTGCTTCGGGAGTTGCGCGCGCAGAGCCGGCCAAGCCCGGCAGGATCGAGGGGCCGCCGCCCGACCTTGGGGCCCGTGTCTACAATGTCCGCGACTTCGGCGCGAAGGGGGACGGCAAGGCGCTCGACACCGCCGCGCTGCAGGCCGCCGTCGACGCCTGTGCGGCGGACGGCGGAGGCGTCGTGCTGGCCCCCGCCGGGGTCTTCCAGATCGGGACGGTGGAGCTCAAGAGCAATGTCACGCTGCGGCTGGCGGCGGGCGCGACCCTGCTGGGCAGCGGCGACGGGCGGCAATATCACGCCGTGGATGCGATTCCGCTCACCGGCGACAGCACCTTGATCGACGGCAACTGGGCGCTGCTGTTTGCCGTCGGCGCCCGGAACGTCTCCGTCGAGGGGCCGGGCGCGATCGACGGCCAGGGCCACCTGTTCCACTCGCCCGTGCGCGGCGCCACGCCGCCCAGCGGCATCGGCGGGCCGAAGCGGCCGTACCACCTGCTGTTCCACCGCTGCGAAAACGTCAGGGTCCGCGACATCGACCTGCTCGACTGCGCCTTCCACAGCGTCCGCATCATCCAGAGCCGCCGGATCCACCTGGACGGGATCTACATCCACAACCGGGTGAACAGTAACAACGACGGCTTCCACTTTATCAGCGCGGAGTACGTGACGCTGAGCAACAGCGTGGTGCTCGCCCAAGACGACGCTTGCGCGATGTTCGGCAGTTGCAAGTTCATCACCGTCACCAACTGCGTCTTCAGCACCCGCTGGTCGGTGTTCCGATTTGGCGGCGGGCACGCGGAGAACATCGCGGTTTCCAACTGCGTGCTGCGGCAAGTCTACGGGTGCCCGATCAAGCTGCAGGGCAATCCCGGCTCCCGATACGAGAACTTCTCCTTCTCCAACCTTGTCCTCGACGATGTCACCGGCCCCATCCACATCGGGGTGGGACCGCGGCCGGCGCGGCGCGTCGACCCCGCCGCGCCGCCGCGCGCGCCGGCGGGAATCGATCCGGCCAACGGCCTTCCGCTCACCGACGCGCCCCCGGTGCTGCGCAATTTCTCGTTCAGCAACATCCACGGGACGGTGACGACCACTGCCCGGGAGCTGCCCGAAGCCAAGGTTGCGAGCACCCCGTTCCCCGGTGAGCTGCACTCGGCGATCGTGCTCAACTGCGTGGGCGATGCGGTGATGGAGAACATCTCGCTCGATAACGTGCACCTGACCTTCGGGGGCGGCGGCACGATGGAGGAAGCCGCGCGGCGCGATCTGCCGCGGATCGCCGGCGAGTATTTCATGCTCGGGTCCATCCCGGCATATGGGCTCTATGCTCGCGGCGTGCGCGGGCTGAGCCTGCAGAACGTCCGCTTCCAATTCAGCACGCCGGACCAGCGCCCTGCCGTCATCTTCGACCGTGTGACGGACGCGGCGATTAATGGGCTGAGCGTTCAGGCGGACCCCGGCGCCGAGTCGGCGCTGCGCTTCATCGACAGTCAGGACGTGCTGGTCAGCGCGGCGCGGGTGCTGACGCCCACGCCGGCGTTCCTTCAAGTTGAAGGGGCGGAGTCGGCGTCGATCAAGGTTGACGGTGGGGATATAGCCCGGGCGGCCACCCCGGTGGTGCTCAGGAATGGATCACGGCGCGCGGCCGTGAGGCTGCGGGGCTGATATGGCGAGCGCGCGACTCCTAGAGACCCGCCGCGCCGGCGCGGCCGAGAACCGAGGCGACGATGCCGAGATTCTGGGTCGTCGCTAGTCTGAACGCTCGGCGTTCGCGATACGAGGTCTAACCTTTTCAATAGGTTGTCGATTTTAGACGGCGACTTATCCCCGCCCTTCCCGGCGGCCGCACACTAGCGGCCATGAGCAAATCACACCCTGACGCCCGCCCGACCTGGTTCCGACTCTCGGAAGCCTCATGGGCCGACATCGCCGCCGAGTACAAGAACGGCGCGACCGCCGCCGAGCTGTCCGCCAAATGGAAGGTCTCGACGCGCAGCATCTATAATCGCGCCGGCAAGGACGGCTGGACCAAGAAGGCCCACGGCGACGCCGTCGCGCGCGCCCACGCCGACGCCCAGACCGAAGCGGAGACGGCGGCGCGCTTCCGGCAGCCAACGCCCCTGCCCGGCGAGATCTGGCTGATCGACGACGAGTCGGTGGAGGCGTTCAACGCCGCCCCGCTGTCGACCGATCCGTCCGATCTGCGCGACGCGGCGATGGCGCGGCTGGCGGCGGCGATCCATCAGGGGCGCGACCACGAGGCCCTGCGGCTGACCACCCTGGCCGATCGGCTGGCGCGGCTGACCGCGCCGGAGCCGCCGACGGCCGAGCCTGCGGCTCACGGCGATGGCCACGACGCCGAACGCGCGCGGCTGCTGATGAGCGGCTTCGTCGATTGGCGACCGACACGGGCGGCGGTCGAGCACGAGACCGAGCTGATGTTCCGCAGCGTCTACCTGCTGGCCCTGGCCATGCTGCTGAAACCCGAGAACGTGCCCAGCCTGTTCAAGCGGCGGGCGATGCGGTTTCGCCGCGACTATCTCGGCGAGGACGACGCCGAGGCGCTGGCCGGCGCCGAGCGGGCGACCGAACGGGTGCTGAAGGAGCTGGACGTCACGTTCATGGACTTCAACGGTCCCGAACCGCGTCCCGCGCGCAAGCTGCCGGCCCGCACCTGGCCGCCGCCGCGCCCGCCCTATCCGAGCCGCAAGCGGCTGGCCGAACTGGCCTCGCCGCCGCCGGAGGGCCTCGCGCGCCGCTAGCGGGCGGCTTGCCCTACCCTCGGTCGATCCGGTCCCAGCATGCGGGATCCAATGTTGCATATCCGCAATAAGGCGGCCCGGAACGGTGATTGGGGCTGGCGAAACCGCGGGCGAAGCGTATTGTAGCCTACAAGTTGGGATACAATCTCACTATATGAGAATAGCGGACTGTTCGAACCACCCTCGTTTCCAAGCCTACCACAGACCCGCCCTCCCAACGGAGAGCCGTCGCAAAGACGGCCCCAGACGATCAACACGGCCGCGGGCACGCGTGGCTGAACAGGGAGAGGAACCATGGGCTCACGGTCCAAGAACAACGGCGTCCTGCGTACGGGATGCTCGGTGCTGGCGCTTTCGCTGGGCGCGTCGCTACTGACCGCCGTCGCGGCGTCGGCCCAGACAGGGGCCCAGACGGCCGCTCCGGCCAAGCCGGACGACACGGCGGTCGAGGAGGTGGTGGTCACCGGCTTCCGGGCCAGCCTGACCAGCGCCATCAACACCAAGCGCATCTCGAACAACATCGTCGACGTGATCAAGGCCGACGACATGGCCAGCTTCCCGGACGCGAACCTGGCCGAGTCGATCCAGCGCATCCCGGGCGTCTCGATCACCCGCGACGGCGGCGAAGGCCGCAACATCACCGTGCGCGGCCTGGGCGGCGACTTCGTCCGCACCACCCTGAACGGCATCGAGGCCTATTCGGCCACCACCGGCTCGACCCTGGGCGTGGTCGCCGGCATCAACCGCTCGCGCGGCTTCGACTTCTCGACCTTCGCCTCGGAGCTGTTCAACAGCGTCACCGTCAGCAAGTCGCAGTCGGCCGAGATGGACGAGGGCTCGCTGGCCGCCACGGTCGACCTGCAGACCGGCCGGCCGTTCGACAAGAAGGGCTTCCGCGCCGCCGCCTCGCTGCAGGGCGCCTATTACGACAACAACAAGTCCAAGGCCCCGCGCTTCGCCGGCCTGATCAGCGACACCTGGGGTAATTTCGGGGCCCTGTTCTCGCTGGCCTACAACGAGCGCAAGCAGCAGGAGGAAGGCTACAGCGACACCTCGCAGTCGGACTATTCGGACGCCAACAACGGCTTCTGCGGCACGGCGGTCGACATCGCGTCGCAGCCGGGCAGCCAGGTGGTCAACACCGCCATCCCGTACGTGAACCCGTTGTCGGGGTCGGGCAACCGCCCGGCCGGCCAGTGCTTCTCGGGCCTGCCGTCGGATCCGACCGCCTATGCGGCGATCAACCAGCCGAACGTCTTCCTGCCGCGCAATCCGGGCCTGGGCCGCTTCCAGCTGGATCAGAAGCGCCTGGGCATGACCGGCGGCCTGCAATGGCGGCCGACCGACAAGACCGACGTGACCCTGGACCTCGTCTATTCGCAGTTCGACCAGGACCGCACCGACTACGCCCTGTCGAACGCGTCGCTGAACCGCAACGTCAACGGCGCCAGCGCGGCCTTCCCGCTGTTCGCCGGGCGGGTCGACGCCCAGATCATGGACGTGCATGTGCCGCCGACCGGCCAGGTCGACTACATGAAGATCAACAATGTCGACATCAAGCACATCGAGGAAAAGAGCCAGACCACCACCAAGACCCACCAGATCGGCCTGACCCTCGACCACCGCTTCAATGATCGGTTCAGCGTCAACGCCAAGGTCGGCCACTCGGGATCGGACTTCAAGCAGCCCTGGGACGTGCTGATGTCCTATGACGGCTTCAACAAGCCCGGCTATGTCTGGGACGCTCGCGAGGACGCCCGCCGGCCGTTCATCAACTACGGCTACGACGTCGCCAACGCCAACAACGTCACCTTCACCAACGCCGGCACGGGCCTGACCCCCGACATCCGTGTGGTCAAGGCGGCGGTATTCAACACCCTGGCCACGGCCGAGGCCAGCGCCAAGTACCGCCTGACCGACGTCTTCACCGTCAAGGGCGGGGTGTCGCTGAAGTCGTTCGACTTCCAGACCAAGCAGGTCCAGCGCCTGTACGGCAACAACGGCCCGACCGGCGTGACGGCGACGGGGACGATCCCGTTCAACTTCGCCCAGTTCGCCGCCGACTTCCCCGGCTCGGCCCCGCTGAGCGAGACGATCACCGGCTTTGGCAAGCAGCTGAACCTGCCGGCCAATTCGGTGACCAGCTGGGTGGTGCCGGACGTCGCCGCCTACATCGACAAGCTGGGCCTGCTCTGCAACTGCTCGAACAAGTACGGCGACTTCACCCTGGCCATCAATTCGGCCCTGGGGAACAACCGCCAGGTCGAGGAGAAGGACACCGCCGCCTTCCTGCAGGCCGACTTCGACGCCGACGTGCTGAACGGCCGCCGCCTGCGCGGCAACGTCGGCGTGCGCTACGTCAAGACCGACCTCGACGCCACCGGCTACACCTCGCTGACCTCGCAGATCACGGTCAACAACAAGTACCATGACTGGCTGCCGTCGCTGAACGTGGCCCTGGACGTCATGCCGAACCTGGTCGCGCGCTTCGCCGCCGCCAAGGTCATGGCCCGTCCCAGCTTCGGCAACCTGACGCCGGGCGGCTCGGTCAACACCACCTTCGGCGCCCAGTCGGCCTCGATCGGCAACCCGTTCCTGGATCCGTACCGCGCCAAGAACTACGACTTCAGCCTGGAATGGTACCCTAGCGAGGGCGCGATCCTCAGCGCCACGGTCTTCGACAAGGAGATCGCCAGCTCGATCCAGACCATCGCCACGACCGAGGCCTACGGCAATACCGGCCTGCCGCTGGCCCTGTTGCCCGCCGGCCAGGACGCCTCGACCCCGTACCTGGTGACCCGCTCGCGCAATACCCAGGGCGGCTATATCCGCGGCCTCGAAATCAACTACCAGCAGCCGTTCAAATTCCTGCCCGGGTTGCTCAAGAACACCGGCACGATGCTGAACTACACCTATGTCGACAGCTCGGTGCTCTACTACCTGTCGAGCGGGACGGCCACGACGCCGGCCACCCAGATCCACGACCAGTTCCTGAACGTCTCGCCGCACTCGGTGAACGCCACCCTGTACTACGAGGACGCCAAGCTCTCGGCCCGGGTGTCGGTGGCCTATCGCGACGAGTACCTGACCGCCCTGCCCTTCAAGTCGGAAGTGCCGGACGCCAACGGCAGCTACGCGACGACCAACATCGACGCCTCGGCCTCGTACAAGCTGACCGACCACCTGAAACTGACCTTCGACGCCCTGAACATCACCAATCAGGAAGCCGACCAGTGGAGCGGCAAGCAGCGCCGCTCGCAGCGGGTGTTCAGCACCACCGGCCGCCAGTTCTTCCTGGGCGCGTCCTACACGTTCTAACCTCCTCGGATCTTCTCCAAGGCAAACTGGCGCTGGTCGAAAGACCAGCGCCTTCTTCTTGGGGGGATGAAGCGAGGGCGCGGAGCCTTTGACCGGTTCGAGCCCCGCTCGGTTGTCCTTCGCCCGCGTCAGGAACAGACGTTCTGAGTGTCGGCGGTGGGTGGCAAGCCGAAGTCGGCCCTCGCCCTAGGCCACCGCCGCCTTGCCGCCGCTCATCGCCAGCCCGTTGACCGCCGCGCGGAACGCTTCGCCGCGCGCCTCGAAGTCGGCGAACTGGTCGAACGAGGCGCAGGCGGGCGAGAGCAGGACGATGGCGTCCTCGCCGCTGGCGGCCGCGTCGGCATAGGCCTGCTGCACGGCCTTCTCCAGCGTGCCGCTCATCGCCACCTCGGCCTTGCCGGCCAGGGTCCACGAGAACGGCTGGGCCGCCTCGCCGATCAGATAGGCCTTGGCGATGCGCGGGAAGAGGTCCTTCAGGTCCTCGATGCCGCCGGCCTTGGCGACGCCGCCGGCGATCCAGTAGAATTTCGGATAGGACGACATCGCCTGGCGGGCGGCGTCGGCGTTGGTGGCCTTGCTGTCGTTGACGAAGCGGACCTTGCCCAGCTTGCCGACGGTCTCCATCCGGTGGGCCAGGCCCGGGAAGGTCATCAGGCCCTCGACCGCGTCGGCGGCCGGAATGCCGAT
The DNA here is from genome assembly GCF_040545685.1 of Caulobacter sp. 1776. Taxonomy (NCBI): domain Bacteria; kingdom Pseudomonadati; phylum Pseudomonadota; class Alphaproteobacteria; order Caulobacterales; family Caulobacteraceae; genus Caulobacter; species Caulobacter sp. 1776. The sequence goes on along the minus strand of NZ_JBEPMI010000005.1, from coordinate 146,399 downwards.
GGCGCGCGCGGCGGCGTAGGCCGCGGCGGCGTTCTGCCAGTTGTGGCGGCCCGGCAGGCTGCGGGCGCGCAGCAGGTCGGCGACCTCCACGACCCGCTCGCCGGTCGCGTCGTAGAGCACGCCCTGCAGGGCGTAGACGCCCCGGCCCATGGCCTTGCCGGCGCTGATCGGCCAGATGGTCCGGCGGTTGGCGGCGGTGATCTCGGTGCAGATCTGCTGGCACCAGGGGTCGTCGACCCCGATGATCGCCGTGTCGCCCTTGCCCTGGTTCAGGAAGATCCGGCGCTTGGCGGCGATATAGCCGTCCATGCCCCCGTGCCGATCCAGGTGATCGGGCGAGATGTTCAGCAGCACCACCGCGTCGGGATGCAGGCTGGAGGTCAGGTCCAGCTGGTACGACGACAGCTCCAGCACATAGACCGCGCCGCCGTGCATGTCCTCCAGGCCCAGGACGCCCAGGCCGATATTGCCGCCGATCCGCGTGTCACGGCCGGCCGAGGCGCAGAGATGGCCGATCAGGGCGGTCGTGGTCGACTTGCCGTTGGTGCCGGTGATGGCGATGATCTTCGGGCGCTTGTGGATCGGCGCGGCGTTGACCGTGCGGGCGAACAGCTCGACGTCGCCGAGGATCTCGACGCCGGCGGCCTTGGCCTTCTCGACGGTCCAGTGCGGCTTGGGATGGGTCAGCGGTACGCCCGGCGACAGCATCAAGGCCGCGAACTGGGTCCAGTCGGCGGCTTCCAGGTCGACGACGGGGAAGCCCTCGGCGGCCGCGGCTTCGCGGCTGGCGGGCTTCTCGTCCCACAGGGCGACCTTCGCCCCACCCGCGATCAAGGCGCGCGCGGCCGTCAGTCCGGTCCGGCCCAGGCCGAACACCGCGACGGTCTTGTCCTCGAATCCGCGGACGGGGATCATTCTCCGGGTCTCCCTAGCGCAGCTTCAGCGTGGCGAGGCCGACGAAGGACAGCATCATCGCCACGATCCAGAAGCGGATCACGACGGTGGATTCAGCCCAGCCCAGCTTCTCGAAATGGTGGTGGATCGGCGCCATCAGGAAGACCCGCTTGCCGGTCTTCTTGAAGTAGGCGACCTGGATCATGACGCTCAGCGCCTCGACCACGAACAGACCGCCGACGATGCCCAGGACCAGCTCGTGCTTGGCGCAGACGGCGATCGCGCCCAGCGCGCCGCCCAGGGCCAGCGAGCCGGTGTCGCCCATGAAGATCTTGGCCGGCGGGGCGTTGTACCAGAGGAAGCCCATGCCCCCGCCGATGATCGCGCCGCACAGCACCGCCAGCTCGCCGACCCCCGGCGCGAAGTGCAGGTTCAGATAGTCGGCGAACTTGTAATTGCCCACCAGGTAGGCGATCAGGCCGAAGGTCGAGGCGGCGAACATCACCGGCACGATGGCCAGGCCGTCGAGCCCGTCGGTCAGGTTCACCGCATTGGAGAAGCCGGCGATCGTGACCGCGGCGAACACCACGTAAAACCAGCCCAGATTGATCACCAGCGCCTTGAAGATCGGGAAGACCACGCTGGTTTCCATGCCCGGCGTCATCGGCGATTTCGGCGCGAACAGGATCAGGATCACGGTGGCGGCGATGGCCACGATGAACTGGGCGATCAGCTTTTGGACGCTGGAGAGGCCGGCCGTGGTCTGCTTGGTGACCTTGGCGTAGTCGTCCATGAAGCCCAGCACGCCGTAGCTGCCGGTGACCAGCAGCACGACCCAGACGTGGATGTTGCGCAGGTCGGCCCACAGCAGGGCCGCGACGAACAGGCCGGCCAGGATCATGAAGCCGCCCATGGTCGGCGTGCCGGCCTTCTCGGTGACGTGGCGGGCGATGCCGTCGGTGCGGATCGGCTGGCCCTTGCCCTGCTTGGCCTTCATCCAGCGGATGAAGCGCGAGCCCATGGCCACGGCGACGACATAGGCCGTCAGCATGGCCATGCCCGACCGGAAGGTCAGGTATTTCAACAGGTTCATCGCCGGGACGTGCTCTTGCGTGCGCGCCAGCCATTCGTACAGGAAGTACAGCATCAGCCCTGTTCCCCAAGATCGAGCGCGGCCAGCGCGGCGGCGAGCACGCCGGCGCGAGATCCGTTCGACCCCTTCACCATCACCACGTCGCCAGGCTTGATCGCCCCTGCCAGCGCCGTCGTTAACTTTTCGGTAACTTCCGCGTAGCCGCCCCGCCGAGTCGGCGGAAGCGCCTCCCACAGCGATTTCATGTGGACGCCCGCAAGAAAAGCCACGTCAACGTTTGCATCGGCGATCGGGCCCGCAAGCTCGGCGTGAAAGCGCGAACTGTCCTCGCCCAATTCGAGCATGTCGGTCAGCACGGCGACCCGGCGGCCGGCGACCTTGCGCGCCCCCAAGGTCTTCAGCGCGGCCTGCATCGATACCGGATTGGCGTTGTAGCTCTCGTCGACCAGGGTGAAGGCGCCGCCGTCGACGCGGATCGTCTTCTCGGCCCCGCGTCCCTCGATCGGCGCGAAGGCGGCCAGGGCCGCCAGAGCGGTCTCGCGCGGCACGTCCAGGGCTTCCAACATCAACAGGACGCAGAGGCTGTTGGGGCCCCAGTGGACTCCGGTCTGCAGCAAGGTGAACTCGATCGGTTCTCCACGAAGGACCGCTTTGACAACCGCTCTTCCCGGCGAAAGCCGGGACCCAGATTCATCCTGGGCGCCGATCGCTTCGTCATCTGGGCCCCGGCTTTCGCCGGGGAGAGCGGATGAAAATGAGACCAGTTGAGCGGTGCAATCCGGAGAAGACCCGAAGCTCCAGACCTCGGCTCCGACCTTCTCGGCCTCGGCCTTCAGGAAGCCGAACCACCGATTGTCGGCGTTCAGCACGGCGACGCCACCCGGCTCGAGGCCGGCGAAGATCTCGGCCTTGGCGCGGGCCACGCCTTGCTCGCCGTCGGCGAAGTTCTCCAGGTGGACGGGACCGACCGTGGTGATCGCCACCGCGTGCGGCCGGACGAACTGGCTGAGCGGCGTGATCTCGTCGGCGTGGTTCATGCCGACCTCGAACACGGCGCGCTCGGTGTCGCGCGGCATCCGGGCCAGGGTCAGGGGCACGCCGATGTGGTTGTTGTACGACTTCACCGAGGCGTGGGCCTTGCCGGCCAGACGCAGACCCGCCTCGACGGCTCGGGTGACGCTGGTCTTGCCGACCGAACCGGTCACCGCCCCGCGCTTGCATAGCGGCGCCCGCTCACGGGCCGCGACGCCCAATGCTTCCAGAGCCTTGAAGGTGTCCTCGACCATCACCGCTGGGGCGTCGACCGGCTTGGCGGCCAGGACGCCGGTCGCGCCGCTGCCCATCGCCTGAGGAACGAAGTCGTGGCCGTCCCGCGCGCCGACCAGCGGCACGAACAGGTCGCCCGGCTCGACCGAGCGGGTATCGATCGAGACGCCGGTCACGGCGAAATCGCCGGCGACCCGGCCGCCGACCGCCTTGGCGATCTCGTCAGCGGTCCAGAGGGCTTCAGGCATCCACGCCCTCCAGCGCTTCCAAGGTTTCGGCCACGTCGTCGAACGGGTGGACGACGCCGGCGACGATCTGGCCCTGCTCGTGGCCCTTGCCGGCGATGACCAGCACGTCGCCCTCACCCATCAGCTGGACGGCGGCGCGGATGGCGGCGCGGCGGTCGCCGATCTCGCGGGCCCCGGGCGCGGCTTCAAGGATGGCGGCGCGGATCGAGGCCGGCTCCTCCGAGCGCGGATTGTCGTCGGTGACGATGGCGATGTCGGCCAGACGCGCGGCGATGGCGCCCATCAGGGGACGCTTGCCGCGATCGCGGTCGCCGCCGGCGCCGAACACGACGATCAGCTTGCCGGCGGTGTGCGGGCGCAGCGCTTCCAGCACCGTCTCCAACCCATCCGGCGTATGGGCGTAGTCGACATAGGCCTCGCCGCCCTTGGGACCCCGTCCGACGCGCTGCAGGCGCCCGGCCGCGCCTTCCAGCGTCTCGAGGGCCTTCAGCACCCTGGCCGTGTCCTCGCCGGCGGCGATACACAGGCCAGCGGCGACCAGCACGTTCGAGGCCTGGAAGGCCCCGGCCAGCGGCAGGCGGATGTCGTAGCCATGGCCATCGGCCTCGACCAGCAGGCGCTGCCCGTCCGGCGTCGGGGTGCGGCCGACCAGGCGCAGACCCTGGCCGTCCTCGCCCACCGAGAATACGCTCTGGCCCGAGGTGACGGCGGCGGCGGCGAAGTTCGGGAAGGCCTCGCTGTCGGCGTTCAGCACCGCCGTGCCGCCGGTCGGCGTCAGGGTGTCGAACAGGCGCAGCTTCGCGGCGCGATAGGCCTCCATCGAGCCGTGATAGTCGAGATGGTCCTGGGTGAAGTTGGTGAAGCCCGCGGCGCGCAGCTTGACGCCGTCGACGCGGCGCTGGTCGACGCCGTGCGAGCTGGCTTCCAGAGCCAGGTGGGTGACGCCCATCTCGGCCAGGCGCGCGACCATCTCGGCGACATCGCCGGCGTCCGGCGTGGTCAGGCCGGGCGGGGTCAGTTGCTGGTCGGGCTGGCCGGCCTCGCTGACCACGACGCCCAGGGTGCCCATGCTGGCGGCCTTGCGGCCCAGGCGGGCGAAGATCTGGCGGCAGAAGCCGGCGACCGATGTCTTGCCGTTGGTGCCGGTGACCGCCACGCACATGGCCGGCTGCTTGCCCCAGAAGGCGGCCGAGGCCAGGGCGTAGGCGCGGCGGGCGTCTTCCGAACGCACCACCGGCACGCCCAGCCCCTCCAGGCCGTCCTCGGGGGCCAGCACCGCCGACGCGCCCTTGGACACCGCGCCTGGCGCGAAGTCGCGGCCGTCGACCTTGGTCCCCGGCAGGGCGGCGAACAGCCAGCCAGCCGTGACCTTGCGGCTGTCGGCCGTGACGCCGGCGATCAGCGGATCGTTGGCGAAGGGACGGTTGAACAGTTCCGACAGATGCCTGGTCATAGTCCCGCCTCCGGAGCAGCCGTCTTGGGCTGGCTGGCGATGGTCACCAGCTCGGTTTTTCTCTGCACGCCGAGGAAGGGCGCGATGCGTTCGATCACCCGGCCCGCGGCCGGCGCGGCGACCCAGCCGCCCGTCGAGAAGCCGAACGACTTGGCGTTGCCATGCGGCTCGTCCAGCAGGATCAGCACGAAGTAGCGGTCGGCCTCCAGCGGGCCGTCGGTCGGGAAAGTCGCGGCGAACGACGAGACCTGGCGCTGGTGGTTGTAGCCGCGGATCGCGGGGTCGTACTTCTCGCCGGTGCCGGTCTTGCCACCGACCGACAGGCCCGGAACGTCGGCCTTGCCGCCGCTGCCGCCCTGGCCGGGCACGACATTGGCCCGCATGATCTTCAGCATTTCCATCGAGGTGTTCTCGGAGAGCACCCGCCGCCCCTCGGGGCGCACGCCCGCCGGCAACTTCTTGATGGTCAGGGGCAGCAGCTCGCCGCCGTTGACGATGGCGTTCATCGCCTGGGCCAGGGCCAGCGGGCTGACGTTCATGCCGTGGCCGAACGAGGTGGAGGCCACCGCGTCCTGGTCCCACTTGCGCGGGGTCAGAGGCCGCGCCGATTCCGGCAGCTCGACCTTGGCCGGCTTGGTCAGGCCCAGATTGTTGAAATACTGGCTGAGGCGCTCGCCGCCGATCCGCTCGGCCAGCATGGCCGTGCCGATGTTCGACGAGTGCTTGAACACCTCCACCAGGGTCAGGATGGCCTTGGCGGCGTGATAGTCGTGGATGGTGCGATAGCCCAGCTTGAACGGCTCGCGGGCGTCGAAGGTCGAGGTCGGGGTGGCGACGCCGGTGTCGAGGCCGATGGCCACGGTGAAGGCCTTGAAGGTCGAGCCCATCTCGTAGACCGAGGCGGCGGCGCGGTTCAGGCGCTGCTCGTCGGTGGCGTCACCAGCCTTGTTGGCGTCATAGTCGGGCCAGCTGGCCAGGCCCAGAATCTCGCCCGTATGGACGTTGGTGACGAGGCCCACGGCGCCGCGCGGCGTGAACTCTTCGGCGGCCTTGCGCAGCTCGTCTTCCAGCGCGGCCTGCACGCGGACATCGATCGACAGCTGGGTCGGCGCGCCGCCGTCCAGGCCGGCGGCCTTGCGGATCGGATCGTCCAGGGCGCGCTCGGCGCCGGCCAGGCCCTTGCCGCCGCTGTCGACGAAGCCGATCAGGTGGGCGGCGGTCGCCCCCAGCGGATACATCCGCCGCTCCTGCTCCTCGAACGAGACGCCGGGCAGGCCGAGATTGAAGATCGCGTCCTTCTCGTCGGGCGTCAGCCCGCCCAGGACGAAGGCGCGGTGATCGCCGAACACGGCCTTGTCCAGGCGCTTGGCTGGCACCTGCGGCAGGGCCTTGCCCAACGCCTTGCGGGTTTCCTTGGTATCCCAGACCTCGCGCGGATCGATGTAGAGGGCGTAGTGCGCCAGGTCGACGGCCAGCAGCTTGCCATTGCGGTCGACCACGTCGCCGCGCGCGCCGTCGGCGCCTTGGGCGTAACCGACGCCCTGCCCCGCGCGCGAGAACAGCGCCGCCCAGCCCGCGCCCAGGCCCACGCCGACGAAGCACAGGCTGAAGAAGCCCATGACCAGGAAAATGCGGATGCGGGTGTCGTCTTCGGGCTTGGCGGCGGCGCGCGAGCGCTCGAACGCGTGCTCCAGGCGCCAGACGCGCTCGATCAGCCACCGCCAGATGGCGGGCTGGAAGCCGTTGGGGCCAAGGTTCGAGAGGCTCATCGCGGCGCCACCGGAGCTTGGGGCGGCGGTGGCGGGGGCGGGATCGCGGCGTCGTCCGGCAGGGCTTCGGGCGCGTCGGCGGCCAGATCCTCGGGCGCGACCGGCGCGGCCGCGACTGGGGCGCGTGGCAACTCGCGACGACGCGCGACGTCGATCAGGGCGTCCTCGGTGATCTCGTGGTCCGGCGCGATCGGCTTCAGCTGCATCATCTGCGCCAGCCGCTCGATGCGCCGCGGCTGCTCGAGGTGGGCGACCTCGGCTTCCAGCAGGCGCTTGCGGACCGCCTCGTCCTGGATCTCCTGCTCGATGCGACCGATTTCCTGCCGCTCGCTGCCCGCGAAGGTCTTGGCCAGATAGACGCTCGTGACCAGCGTCAGAAGGATGCCGCCGCCCACGACCTCGACGACGCGAAAGCCGCGGACGCGGCGGTTGAAGACACCGGCGACGGTCATGCCGCGGCCTCCCAGACCGGCGCCTCGGTGCGCACGGCGGCGCGCAGCTTCGACGAGCGCGCGCGCGGATTGGCGGCCAGTTCGGCCTCGCTGGGGGCGATGGCCTTGTTGGCGATCAGCTGGAAGCTGGCGGGCGCGCCGGCGGGCGCCTGCGGCAGGTGACGCGACCCGCCCGGCGTGCGCCCCGCCCGCTCGGCCAGGTAATTCTTGACGATGCGGTCTTCCAGCGAGTGGAAGGTCACCACCGCCAGGCGGCCGCCCGGCTTCAGGATAAGCTCGGCGGCGGCGAGGCCGGCCTCCAGCTCGCCCAGCTCGTCATTGACCGCGATGCGCAGGCCCTGGAACGAGCGGGTGGCCGGATGGACCTTGGCGCCCTTGCGCCCGCCCAGGGCGCGCTCGATCACATGCGCCAGATCCAGGGTGCGTTCGAACGGGCGCTCCTCGCGACGCTTGACGATGAAGCTGGCGATCCGGCGCGAGGCATGCTCCTCGCCATAGACGTAGAGAATGCGGGCCAGCTCGGTATGGTCCAGCGTGTTGACGAGGTCGGCGGCGGTTTGACCCGTGTCGCTCATCCGCATGTCCAGCGGCCCGTCGCGCATGAACGAGAAGCCACGCTCGGCCTCGTCGAGCTGCATCGACGACACGCCGATATCCAGCACCACGCCATCGACCGAGCGCGGCTCGAAATGCGCGGCCATTTGCGAGAAGCGGTCCTGGATCAGACGGAAGCGGTCGGCCGGCAGACCTTCGGTGAAACGCTGGACGGTCGGATCGCGATCGAAGCCCACGACGCTCGCGCCCGTGGCCAGGATGGCGCGGGTGTAGCCGCCCGCCCCGAAGGTGCCGTCGACGATGGTGTCGCCAGGGCCCGCCCCCAGGGCTTCGACCACTTCATCGAGCAGGACCGAGATGTGCGGCGCTTCGCTCACGAGGCGCTCCCCAGCTTGGCCGCGCGCTGCTGGACGCGCAGGGCCGCCAGGCCTTCCCGGGCCAGATCACGCTGAGCCGCGCGATGGGCCTGGAAAGCCTCGCGGGACCAGATCTGAAAACGCTCACCCATACCGACGACGGTCACCCAATCCGTGAGACCGCACATTTCGCACAGCTGGTCGGGAAGCGTAATGCGACCAGCTGTATCAAACGACAGCTTGGCCATGCCGCCCAGGATGCTGACCTCCAGGGCCGAGCGCGTCGGATCGCCGAACGGCAGCTCCTCGATCACCGCCAAGTAACGGTCGAACAAGGCTTTTCCGCCCGCTTCCAGGCAATCGGCCTCGATCGCCGGAAAGCAGAAGATCCCGTCGAACATGCCGGAGACGGCCGCGCGGAATTCCTGCGGCACAACGATGCGCCGCTTGCTGTCGAGCTGTTTCTCGAACGTCGAGAGAAACACGAAAGCCGATCCCCGCCAGTCCCACGTCGGTCGGCTACCCCGCCCCGACACAAATTGGGTTAACATGGGATGAACTGGGAAACAATGACACTAAGGCCCGTTTCATCGAGATTTCAAAGGTGTCGCACTCCTTCTTCACTGGGCGTGATAGTTAATCCACAGAACATACACAGAACTCATCGAATGAAGACCGCGCGGGTGGCGGCCCGTGTCATCGGATGTGGGCTTTAGATGCTCCCCCGCGGCGCGGGGGAGCTGTCGCGGAGCGACTGAGGGGCCAGGCCGAGCTAGCCCCCTCCGTCTCGCTGCGTATTCGCAGCGATCCACCTCCCCCGCTCCGCGGGGGAGGATCGGACCAGACAGTCTGTAAGCCGGGTTCTGTTCCGCCCCGCCAATCCGGAGAAAGGAGAGCGGCGACGATCATTCCTCTTGGCCGGCCATTGCTGGACGGCTCTCGCGACCTACCCGGATCCTCTCGGCCAGTGACGGCCTATCCGACGCGAGGCCGGAGCGGGATCCCTATTCGGTCTTGCTCCAGGCGGGGCTTGCCATGCCGTCCCTGTCGCCAGGTCCGCGGTGGGCTCTTACCCCACCCTTTCACCCTTCCCGCCCCGTAGGGAGGAGGTTTGCTTTCTGTGGCGCTATCCCTGGGATCACTCCCGGTGGGCGTTACCCACCGCCTTGTCACCGTGGAGCCCGGACTTTCCTCGACCTTCTTGCGAAGACCGCGACCGCCCGACCATCTGGTCCGGGACGGTGTTTGAAGCGGCACGAGGCGGAGGTCAACTTTTCATCCGCTCTCCCCGGCGAAAGCCGGGGCCCAGATCGAACCCGCGGACCTGCCGGATGGGCATGGCGCACGGGCGCGAGCACTTCAACTTCTCCGGATGAATCTGGGCCCCGGCTTTCGCCGGGGAGAGCGGGTTCAGGGAAGGTTTCGCATCATTTCCGCGATCGGATGGTCGCCCAGCCCCTCGGCCGCGCCCAGGCGGTCCGCGTCCGACTTGTTCTGCGACAGCTTGAACGTCCCCTCCAGCCGCTCGACGAACAGCCGGCCGCCGGCGATGCCGCGCAGCATGGCCTCGAAGCGGCCGTCGCTCATCTTATCGCGGGTCCAGGGCGCCTTCGGCAGCAGCCGCGCCTCTTCCCGGGCCGAGAGGTCGTCGAGCAAGGCGATCAGTTCGGCTTCGTTCAGCGGCGCGATCGAGCCCTCGGCCTCGACGGCCAGGTAGTTCCAGGTCGGGACCTGGTCGGCGCTCTCGTACCAGTCGGGGCTGACATAGGCGTCCAGACCCGTCGCCAGGGCCACGGCGCGGAAGCCCTGGACCAGATGCGGCGCCAGGGCGTTGGCGCGCGACAGGTGGAAATCCAGCGCGACCTCGCCATCCAGGTCGCGGATCACCACCGGCGCCTGGGCCACGAACGGCCGCCCGCCGACGCTGGCGGCCAGGATGACGAACGGATGGCTGGCGATGAAGTCCAGCAGGGTCGCTCGATCCTCGACGCGGAACGCCTTGGCCGGATGCATCAGTCGGCCGCCGCGCGCAGCAGGCCCACCAGGCGGGCCCGGGTCTCGCCGTCGGCGATGCCGTCGAAGCGGCTCTGCAGCCAGTGACGCTGGAAGGCCGAGACGATCGTCGTCGTCCACTCGTCGTACTTGCCGCTGGGCGCGCAGTCGTAGCCGAGGCGGGTCAGGCCGGCCTGCAAGGCGAAGACGCCCGTCCCCTCCTCGCCCTGGCCCAGCGGCGCGCCGGGGGACGGGGCCGGCTCGATCCACAGGCCGTGGCCGCTCTCGGCCAGGCGTTTCCAGGGGAACAGCTCGCCCGGATCGATCTTGCGGGCCGGAGCGATGTCGGAATGGCCGAGGATCCGGCTGTCGGGGATCATCCAGCGCGAGCGCACGTCGGCCAGCAGGTTGATCACCGCGGCGATCTGGGCCTCGGGAAACGGGCGATAGCCGAACTCGTGGCCGGGATTGACGATCTCGACGCCGATCGAGGCCGAATTGATGTCCTTGACGCCCTTCCAGAAGGCGGCGCCGGCGTGCCAGGCGCGGCGCTCCTCGGGCACGAGGCGGAAGACGCGGCCGTCTTCCTCGACGCAATAGTGGGCCGAGACCTTGGCCTCGGGGTCGCGCAGGCGCGCGATGGCCGCCTCGCCCGTCTCCATGCCCGTGTAGTGCAGGACGATCGTGTCGGGCACGGCCTTGCGAGCGTCGAAGTTCGGCGACGGGGCCTCGATAAGGGGGACGCTCATTGGGCGCGGTTCCGGATCGACATCAGCAACGGCATGACCTGATTCCGCCGAAGCGCGATGATCAAGACGCCGGTCAGGGCCAGGCCGGCGCCAATTCCCATCCGCAGGTCGAAGTGGTCGTGGGTGATCACGACGCCCAGGCCGATGGTGAACAACGGCGTCAGCAGGGTGAGCGGAGCGATCAGGTTGGCCTCGTAGCGCTGGATCAGACCGTAATAGGCCGTATGAGCCACGACCGAAACCACCAGGGCCGAGAACAGCACCGCCGCCACGAACGGCCAGCCGGCGTGGAACCCCGCCGCGATCTGGCCAGGCTCGATGAAGGCGCTCATCGCCGCCAGGGGCCAGAAGGATGAAAAGCCCACCCAGGCCTGGAACTGCAACGGCTTCACGCCCTCGACCTGCTTCATCATTACCGCGCCCAACGACCCGGTGAAGGCGGCCGCGACGATCAGCCAGAGGCCGGCCGAAAGCTCCAGGCCATGCGGACTCCACATCACGACCACCGCGCCCAGCAGAGTCAGGGCGATGCCTAGCCCGCGCCGCCAACGGATCGTCTCGCCCAGGATCAGCACCGACAGCAAGGTCGTGAACGGCACCCCGACCTGGATCACGACCGACGCCGCCGAGGGCGAGGCGGTCTTGAAGCCCATGAACAGCAAGGCGAAGTTGCCGCCGCCCATCAGCAGGCCCACCAGCACCATCCGCCAGGTCGGTCTCGGCGCCGGCAGCAGCCACGGCAGGGTCAGGATCGCGACGACCGCGAAGCGCACGGCGGCATAGTAGAGCGGCGGCACGCCCCAATGGGCGACGACCAGCTTGGAGATGATGTTGCTGCTGGCCCAGACCAGGCAGACGAGCACCAGAACGCCGAAGTCGCGAAGGGACATGAAGTCATCCGATAGGCCGCAGTTGACGTTCGGTCAAAACGGTCGTTTGTTCGTGAACACTGTTCACATACAGCCACGCCGGGTCAACCGATGGGCGCTAGAGACACTTCAGATACGGGAGCGCGCCGCGCTCCCTTTGGGGGCGGAAACGAGATGGCCATGGAACATGTCGACGTACTGATCGTGGGCGCGGGCCTGTCGGGGATCGGCGCGGCCTATCACCTGACCAAGAACTGCCCCGGCAAGACCTATGCGATCCTGGAAGGACGCGAGGCGATCGGCGGCACCTGGGACCTGTTCCGCTATCCCGGCATCCGCTCCGACAGCGACATGTACACCCTGGGCTATTCGTTCAAACCCTGGAAGGCGGCCAAGGCCATCGCCGACGGCCCGTCGATCCTGAGCTACGTCCGCGAGACGGCGCGCGAGCACGACGTCGAGCGCCACATCCATTTCAAGCATCTGGTCAAGCGCGCCAGCTGGTCCACCGAGACCGCGACCTGGACGGTCGAGGCCGAGCACGACGGCCAGATCGTCAAGTTCACCTGCGGCTTCCTCTACATGTGCGCGGGCTACTACCGCTATTCGGCCGGCTACACGCCCGAATTCGCGGGGACGGAGCGCTTCCGGGGCCAGATCGTCCACCCGCAGCACTGGCCCGAGACGCTCGACTACACCGGCAAGAAGGTCGTGGTGATCGGCAGCGGCGCCACCGCCGTGACCCTGGTGCCGGAAATGGCCAAGACCGCCAGTCACGTCGTCATGCTGCAGCGCTCGCCGACCTACGTTGTTTCGCGCCCGGCCGAGGACGGCGTCGCCAACTGGCTGCGTTCGAAGCTGCCGGCCATGACCGCCTACGGCGTCACGCGCTGGAAGAACGTCCTGATGCAGATGCTGTTCTTCAACCTGGCGCGCAAGAAGCCCGAGAAGGTCAAGCAGCAGCTGCTGGGCCTGGTCCGCGAGCACCTGGGCCCGGACTATGACGTCGAGACCCACTTCACCCCGCGCTACAATCCCTGGGACCAGCGCCTGTGCCTGGTGCCGGACGCCGACCTGTTCGACTCGATCAAGGCCGGGACCAGCTCGGTGGTCACCGACCACATCGAGACCTTCACCGAGACCGGTCTCCAGCTGAAGTCAGGCAAGACCCTGGACGCCGACATCATCGTCACCGCCACCGGCCTGCAACTGCAGTTGCTCAGCGGCATGGAAGTCGTGGTCGATGGCAAGGTCGCCGACCTGTCCCAGTCGATGAGCTACAAGGGCATGATGTTCAGCGACGTGCCGAACCTGGCCTCGGCCTTCGGCTACACCAACGCCAGCTGGACGCTGAAGGCGGACCTGACCTCCGAATATGTCTGCCGCCTGATCAACCACATGACCCGCACGGGCGCCGACTACTGCGTGCCCCGCGTCGACGGCGAGATGGAGGTGGCGCCGTGGCTGGACTTCTCGTCCGGCTACGTCACCCGCTCGATCGGCCAGTTCCCCAAGCAGGGCCTGCGCAAGCCGTGGAAGGTGCACCAGAACTACGCCCTCGACCTGGCCGCTCTGCGGCTGGGCAAGGTCCAGGACGGGGTGATGCAGTTCGGGCGCAAGACGGGGACGACGGCGGCCGCCAAGGCGCGCGAGGCGGAAGCCGCCTAGTCCTCGTCCTCGAACGCCCCGCCGTCCTCTTCCACCACTGGCTTGGCGGCCGGCGCGGCCTTGGGCGTCTTGCGCTTCACGAAGCGCAGCGCGGTGTGGGTCTTGGAAAAAGCGCAGACCTTGGTGTCGGACAGGCCGAAGCCCCGCGCGGCCGTGAGCACGTCGGTGTCCTTCAGCGGCGCGCCTTTGCCCTTCTGAGAGACGATCCAGATCGCGCCCTTGTCGGCGAGCGTCCACATCAGATCCTCCAGCCGGTCGAGGTCGGCCAGGTCGTCGGCGGCCAGGAAGAGCAGGTCGACGGCGTCGGCGTCCTCGGCGTCGACCGGTTCGACCCGAGTCGCCAGCTCGGCCAGGAACTCGGCGTCCTCGACCCCGTCGACCACCACGGTCATGCCGGGTTTCACGCCCAGCTTGTCCAGGCGCGAGGGCGGGTTGAGGATCGCATGGAGCCACTTCTCGGCCTGGCCGGGCTCGAGCGTGAAGCGCGTGCCGTCGCTCAGCACCAGGTCGTCGCCCTCGGTGCGCAGATTGCGTAGCGCGTGGCCCTGATAGATGCCGCGCACCGCGCCGCGGAAGATCAGCTTGGGCGGCTCCCACAGCAGCTTGCCCTCGCTCTCGCCGTCGGACAGCTGGCCCCAGACGCCGCTCGCTTCCTTGCCCATGATCTTAAGCGCCCTTGCCCATTCTTAAGCCCCTTTGAAAATCGGCTGACGTTTCTCGAGGATCGCGTCGACGCCTTCCATATGGTCCTCGGTGTGGTGGGCGATGGCCTGGGCGGCCGCGCTCATCTCCATCAGGGTGTCGTAGCTGGCGGTCTGGCCATGCTTGAGCAGGCTCTTGGCCATGCGCAGGGCGTGCGGCGGCTGGGCCGCGATCCGCGTCGCCAGGGCCATGGCCTCGTCCAGCAGCGTGTCGGCCGGCACGGCCTTGCTGATCAGTCCCCACTCGGCGGCCTTGGCCGCGTCGATGACGTCGCCGGTGAACAGCAGTTCGGCCGCGCGGCTCATGCCGATCGTGCGCGGCATCAGCCAAGCGCCGCCGTCCCCTGGGATCAGGCCGAGCTTCAGGAACGTCACCCCGAACCGCGCCGTGTCGGCGGCGATGCGGATGTCGGTCATGCAGGCCACGTCGCAGCCCAGGCCGATCGCCGCCCCGTTCACCGCCGCGATCGACGGGACCTCCAGGCCGTAGATGGCCCGGACGATGCGGTGGATGTTCTTGCGGTAGCCGTCGCGCACGGCCACGCCGTTGCCGCCGAACGCCCCCTCGCGCGCCTTCATCGCCTTGACATCGCCGCCAGCCGAGAAGGCCTTGCCCGCGCCGGTCAGGATCACGCAGCGGATGTCCTGGTCGTCGTTGATCGCCTCGCACGCGGCCGCCACCTGGTCGCCATCGCCCGGCGCGCCCAGGGCGTTCATCGCCTCCGGCCGATTCAGGGTGAGGATGGCGACGTGGCCGCGTTTCTCGGTGAGGATCAGGGACTGGGGCATGGGAAGGGCGACACTCCTGCGATTTTCTTTGGTTTTCCTTTCCATAGCCTGCTTTCCGCCGCCGTGCAGCCAGGCGGCAAGTTACAACCCTTGCGTTTGCAATGATCACGAAAACGCGACTGGCGCCCGAGCGCGCCCCGACATTCAAATGGATCCTGGGACGAAGACGAAGGCTGCGGTGAATGACCGAGCACGCGAAGGCCCGACACGTGTTGATTATCGAGGATGAAATCCTCGTCGCGTTCGAGGTCGAGGCTCTGCTGGCGGAACAGGGCTTCACGAGTTTCGATATCGCCGACAGCGCGGCCGACGCGTTGGCCCTGGCTCTCGCCAATCCCCCCGATCTGATCACCGCCGACTACCGCATCGTGGGCGGCACCGGCGTCGAGGCCGTCGAAGCCATCCAGCGTCACTTGGGCCGCATCCCGGTCGTCTACGTCACCGGCAACGCCGACCAGCTGAAAGGCCGGTTTACCCCCGTTGTCGACAAGCCGATCTCGGCCCGCATCCTCGCCGAAGCCTGCGCGCGGGCCGCGACGGCCTGAGATTGCCCCCTCCCCGCCCAGCCCGTAGAAACGCGAGCTGACGGGAGGACGCGATGCACCAGATC
Source organism: Caulobacter sp. 1776 (assembly GCF_040545685.1). Taxonomy (NCBI): domain Bacteria; kingdom Pseudomonadati; phylum Pseudomonadota; class Alphaproteobacteria; order Caulobacterales; family Caulobacteraceae; genus Caulobacter; species Caulobacter sp. 1776. The sequence continues at coordinate 130,935 of NZ_JBEPMI010000005.1, read as the reverse complement.
ACCACCCTCGAGGCCCTGGAAGCCCTGTACCAGCCGACGCCGGTCGCCGCCTCGACCGTCAAGGTCACCGACCACATCACCCCGCACTACGCGGCCCTGATCGCCGCCTCGCCGTTCGTGGCCCTGGCCACGGTCGGGCCCGAAGGGCTGGACTGCAGCCCGCGCGGGGACCTGCCCGGCTTCGTCCGCGTCGCCGATCCGCGCACGCTGATGCTGCCCGACCGGCGCGGCAACAATCGCATCGACAGCCTGCGCAACATCGTCCGCGACCCGCGCGTGGCCCTGCTGTTCCTGATCCCGGGCTCGGGCACAACCTTCCGGGTCAACGGCCGCGCGGCGCTGAGCGCCGATCCCGCCCTGCTCGACAGCTTCGCCGTCGACGGCAAGCCGCCGCGCACGGTGACGGTGGTGACGGTCGAGGAAGCCTATTTCCAGTGCGCCCGGGCCATCGTCCGCTCGGGCCTCTGGAAGGCCGAGAGCCACGTCGATCCCCAGGATCTCCCCACCCCTGGCGCCATGCTGGCGGCGGTCACGGCTGGAGAGGTCGGGGGCGAAGCCTATGACCGGGAATGGCCCGGGCGAGCGGCGAAGACGATGTGGTGAGGGGGCGCGGAGCTGGCGTTCGGAAAGCCCGCTACAGGTGGAAGTCGGACGTAGGGCCGGGCGCGACATGCTCGCGCCCAGGCTTGATGTGGGTCCCTAGTGTTTGAACGGCAGGGTGAAGTCCGGCGCCTGGCTCAGGCTGTAGGCGACGGGCGTGGCGAGCGGCGCCGCGCAGGCCGCCGCTTTGGTCTGGTCGGAGCCGACGACCGTCAGGGTCACCGCCTGGCCAGCGGCGCACCGCGCCTGGACGGCGTCGAACATTGCCGCTGCTTGCGCCAGGGGATCGAATCCTTCGACCTTTGCCAGCCCGACTCCGCCCGACAGCGGCCCGCATGTCTCGGCGTTGTCCATTAGGATCCCGCCCTCGCGGATATAGAAGCCCGTCGAGGATCCAGCCTTGCAGTTCTGGCGATTGAGGTGGCTCAACGCGGCGGTGACCAAGTCCTGGCGGGATGGCCGGTTCGTCCAGCTGACGCCTAACGCGGACAACCGGCGTTCCACCTCAGCCCAGCGCCGGTCGCCGGGACCGTCGAGCAGCAGGATCACCGCGGTGTCGGGCGCCAAAAGCGCGCGGAAATCTTCCGGCCCGTACTCGACCTGACCGTGACGAGCGCGCTCGATGAGCCTGGCCCAGACGTCGAAGATCGAACGCCGGCCGTTCGAGGCCCGGCGCAGCTCCATGTCGGCGATCCACTGGACGGCCACGCCGCAGTCATAGGCCCCTGAGCCCGTCATGCGCTCGGCGCCGGGCGCACGCATCCCGATCCGGCGACGGCAGCCCGTCAGGTTTCCTGACAGGTCGGCCAGCGCCGCCTCCCGGCTCAGGTGGCCCGTCGAGACCGCCCCGACGATGGCGGCGTATTCGGCTCCGCCCTCGTGGATCCAGGAGACGCCTTCGCGCGGCTTGGCCGTGTGGCTGTTCCAGTCGTGCGCCGTCTCGTGGAACACGAACTTGCCGACCTCGTCCAGATCGTCGGGCGACGGCGCCTTCCAGGTCTCGCCATGGAAGCGGGCGGAGATGACGCCGGTGTCGGTCACGTCGCCCCGCGAACTTCCGGGTCCCGCGCCCTGGGTCGTCACGACCAGCGTCGGCGACTTGGTCGGCGAACCGAAGCGCGCCGCGTAGAAGACGACAGCATCAGCGAAGGCGCTGGCCGTCGCCTTTCGCAGTACCGGCGCGACGGTCGGCGACGTGATCAACCGGCCCTTCCCGTTCGCCAACATCGACACCGCGGACTTCGGCCCCAGATAGACATAGCCGTTCGCGTCGCGCTCGGGCTCCAGAACCCAGCCGGCGGGGGCCTTCGCCCTTAGCTTGAGGGTCATGCCCTCGCCGGCCAGGGCGGGTGCATAGAGGACATAGCCCTCCCCCACGCGCGTCAGAGCGATATATCCCCTGTTGGACTCTGTCGTGTCAGGTAGCAGGCGCAAGGAAAAGCGCGTGACCGGCGCCGGGGCCGTGACGCCGTCCGCCGCCAGGGTGACAGCCTCGGCCCGCCAGTCGGTGCGCACCACGCCTTTGTCCGCGAAGGTCAGCGTCCTGGCGGCGCTCGGAAGAACGTATTCGGCGACCACCCCGTCGGAGGCGGTCTTAAGGGTGACGACCTGGGCGCAGGCCGCACCGCCGGAGGCGAGCAGCGCCGCCGAGACCACACCGAACACGCCCCGCCTAGTCTTCACCAAAACCTTGAACACGACCTGCCCCCAAAGACGCCAAACCTCGGCCCGTAGGCTTGTCGCTTTTGGGCCGGTGTTCGGCAAGCTTGCTGGAAGGAGGTGTTGACCGGACAAACGCCCGCGCGGACGGATCTGGGTGGCGATGCGAGGCGGGGCGGAAAATTGATGAATAGCACACCGAGCGTCGAAACGTCCGACTAGGGTCGTGATCGGACCGGTCACGACCCCTGTCAGACCCAAGACAGGCAGCTTCCGCGGCGGCGTCGCGCCAGGAGCTGACCTTGGCGCGCCTCCAGGAATGCGACGTTCCCAGCAGGGCGCTGAACGCTCGAACCACACCCCGGCGGCTGCATGACTCGGCGACGCCGAGTTACAAAAATTACCTCACCATAGTGACCGGTCGACGCGCTTGACGTCGAACAGGGTCACCGGTCCGCAGGCGGACAGCGTATGCAGGCCATGACGATAGGCGCCCGCGCCAGAGGGTGGAAGCAGCGGCGCGCTCGCCTCGGCCTTGAAGCGACGGGACGAAAGCTCCAGGACCTTCAGCACGCGCAAGGCCCCGCCGTAGGTGCGCGTACAGTCCTGGACCGGCAGGCATGGAACGCCATTCTCCAGCCACGCCGTGCCGCCCGGTCTGCTCGACGCAAGATCGTTGCGGACCGGGTTGCCCGGGTGCCGTCGCCAAGGCCCCGTCAGCCGTTCGGCGAACGCCAGAAGCAGCCGCCCCTGCTTCCAGCGCTGGGGGCCGGCCGGCGAATAGGCCAGCCACCAGAGACCATCATAGCGGAAGGGTGTGGCGTCGATGGCCGGCGCGTCCAGGGCCAGCCGGACAACCGGCTCCCAGCGATGCGGAAACGCCGCGGCGCGATAGAGCGTCAGGACGCCGGAGCGGTGCGCCTCCGGGATCATCCACCAGTCGCCGTCGGCCTCGAAGACCTGCGGATAGGAGAGATGCCAAGGCTCGCGCAGGACCACCGAGCGCCGCACGGGCGAAAAGTCGGCGCCCAACTCGATGAGCTCGATGACGCCATGGCGGGTCCGGTAGTCGTAGGCCTCGGCGAACAGCAGGAGACGTCCGTCGACCCAGACGCCAAACGGATCGGCCACGAACTTCAAACGCCCTTCCTCGGGCAGCCAATGAACGGGCGCGCTGGGCGGAAAGCCATGACGGGCGACCTCAACGATCGGCGCCTCGACCACACCGATTCGCCAGATATCCCGTCCAGGAAGACTCCACCTAATCATGCGCCGCGCCCGTCTCGGCGACGGCCGCGCCGATCGCCTCGCCCGAGGGCGCGCGCGGACCGCGGATCAGATCCGTCGCGCTCAGTCCGACGATGACCAGCAGATGCAACAGAAGCGTCACGAGCGCCAGGGCCGCCAGCAGCACCGCGATCGGGACCTGGGCGCCCAGCAGCAGCAGGACCAGATTGCCGAACACCAGGTCCTTGTTGGAAACCAGTGGAATACGCGAGACCAAACAGCGAATCGCCAGAAGGACGATCCAGACGCCCGCGGGCGCGTCCGGTAGCGCCATCCGCCAGATCAGGATGGTGAGTCCGGCCCATACGGTCAGGCGCAGGCAGCCGACCGCGCCGATATAGATCAGCTGGGTCAGCCTCAGCGAGAACACCCGGCGCCCGAAGAGCAGGACCCCGATCGAAATCGCCAGCGGGATGGCCGCCGACCAGAGCGCCGGCCCCACCTGCCGGAAGACATCGAGTTCGCGCAATTGCGTCGCGCTGATCGCCGCCAGGACCAGGGTCAGGGCGTTGCCCAGCAAGGCCGAGACGATGCCGGCGTCCTTGATGGCGGCGAAGGGCGCGATCGCCGTATCGGTCGCCCGACGCGCCCAGACATAGAAATAGGCGTCGCCGCTATAGCCGAGCATGACCTCGTTGATGACGTTCTTGCGCAGCAACGCCTCAAGACCTGTCGGCGGCAGGTTCCAGAGCCGCCGGTAGATCATGAAGTCGGACAGCGGCTGGCTCAGATATAAGAGCAGCAGGGTCGGCCAGACGAGCGGCGGCAACCGGGCGATCATCGTCAGCACACTGTCGGTCGCGTCGCCGAGCTGCAGCACTATGGCCAAGGCCATGCCCGCCCCCAGGACGCCACCCAGCCAGGCCCAGCGCCGCGAGGCCTTGTTTCCGGGAACCGTCGATGCCGCGTGATCGGCGGCGTCGCGCTCGGCCATCCGCGTCACGCTCGTACGCCGGCCGCGATCGACCGATAGTGATCGAAGAGATCGGCGAAATGGTCGATGTCGCGCCGAACCCGGACGGCCGCCTCGATCGCGGCGACCTTCAGCGCAAGGGGATCTCGGGCCAGCAGCCGGCCAAGAGCGGCCGCGGCGGCCCCCACATCGCCGGCGCGGTAGACTTCCGAGATTTCCGGCTGGGCCAGATGGACAAAGCCGCCGCGGTCGGGACCTACGACCGGCAGGCCGCTGGCCATGGCTTCCGCTGGGATTAGGCCGAAGGTTTCCGACTCGCAGCCATGGACCAAGGCGTCGGCGCTGGCCAGATGCGCGGCCAGAAGGGCGCGGTCTCGAATGGGCGGCAGGATCCGCGCATGGGGATTGCTGGCCGCGGCCCGCTGGACCCGCTTGCGGTCGATACCGTCGCCGACCAGCACCAGGCCGATCGGGGCGCCGGCGCCGGCGCTGGCGCGCGTTACCGCCTCGATCACCATCGGCCAGCGCTTTTCGGGATGGAAGCGGCCAACGCCCAGGACCAGGCGCGCCGCGCCGGAAAGGCCGCAGGCGTCAAGCAGCGCCAATCGCAGGCGCTCGTCGCGCGAGGCGGGCGAGAACGCATCGCGGTCGACCCCCAGCGGGACGCTGGTCACGGCGTCGATCCCCTGGCGCCCGAGACGGTCCGACAGCCATGGGCCGCCGGTGACAACCGAGGAAAACCGCCCGGTCAGGCCGCGAAGATATGACCAGAACCAGTCGAACAAGCGATCTATGCGTTGAGGACTGGCCAGCGGGGCCAGCCAGCGCTGAGGATAGGAGGCCACTGGGTCGGCGTGCATGAACATGGCGCGTGGCGCCACGCCAGCCCAACAGGCGACGATCCAGGCGCCTCGCCAGGGCGACGAGGCCTCGACGAGGTCGGGCGCGAGTCGATCGAGCCAGCCGTGCACCGGGGCGGCGTCCCAGAACATGTGATAGTTCGCGTCGACCGGCAGGGCGGGCGCGCGAACCTGGATCACGCCGCCCGCACCGCGCGCTTCGAAAGCATCCGAAGGCCCCGGCGCGATCACGAAGAGCTCGTGGCCCAGCTGCGTCGCCGCCTCGAACTTGCGGTCGATATAGGTCCGCACGCCCCCGCCGGTGGGGGAATAGAACTCGGCGACATCCACTACCCGCATCGCACCTTCGCCGCTTCCAAACACGCCTGGCCGCCGCCGCGAAGTGTCACCGTGACGGCGCGAGGGGCTGGCCTCCCCAAAGGACGACGAGGGCCGGTGCGCGCCTCACCGATTTCGGAAAAACGTGTGGTGGCGCTGGAGGGGCGTCGTCTTGGTCGGCGGGACCGGGCGACGACTTGAAAGGATAAGCATGGACATCAAGGCTCTGGGGGGCGCCGATCGCGCGCGCCTGATGCGGATCGCCCTGTTTTCGGGGAACTACAATTACACGCTCGATGGAGCCAACCTGTCCCTAAACCGGTTGGTGGGGCACTTGCAGGACACCCTGGGCGCGACCGTGCGCGTCTATTCGCCGACCTCGCCGAAACCGGCCTTCGCGGCGGTCGGAGACCTCGTCTCCGTGCCCTCGGTGAAAATCCCGTTCCGGCCCGACTATCGCGTGGCCCTCGGTCTTCCCGCCGCGATCCGACGCGACGTAGAAGCCTTCAAGCCCGATCTCATCCACCTGTCGGCCCCCGACCCTCTCGGCCGCGCCGCGCTCAAACTGGGCCGACACCTAAAAGTCCCGATCGTCGCCAGCGTTCACACCCTGTTCGACACCTATCTCGACTATTACGGACTGGGCTTCCTGCGGCCCATGGCCCGTCGCCAGCTCTGGAGGTTCTACGACGCCTGCGACTACGTCATGGCGCCGACCGAGGCGATCGCCGACGAACTGCGCAAAGAAACCCGCTCGACGATGGTCCGCACCTGGGCGCGCGGCGTCGATCCCGAACTCTTCCATCCTGGTCGCCGCGACGAGGCCTGGCGCCGGCGCGTCGGTTTCGATCCAGACCGTCCGGTGATCGTGTTTCTAGGCCGGCTCGTCTTGGAAAAGGGCCTAGCGGCCTTCGCCGACACGGTCGCCCGGCTCGAGGCGGCCGGTCACGCGCCTCAGGTCCTGGTCATCGGCGACGGCCCGGCCCGCGCATGGTTCGAAACGCGGCTGCCGCGCGCCGTGTTCGCCGGTTTCCTGACCGGAGAGGCCATGGCCGCGGCGCTGGCCAGCGGTGACATCTTCCTCAACCCCAGCACAACCGAGACCTTTGGCAACGTCAATCTCGAGGCCATGGCCTGCGGCCTGGCCATGGTCTGCGCCGACGCGCCCAACACGCGCGCCCTGCTGCGGCATGGGCGCAACGCCCTGCTCTGCGCGCCCGACCATGCGGGATCCTATGCCGAGGCGCTGTCGACGCTGCTCGTCGATGACGGAGCGCGGCGCGGGCTGGCGGCCCGGGCGCTTGAGCGCAGCGGCGCCTATCGCTGGTCGGAGATCCTGGACGAAGTCGCCAAGGTCTATGTCGAGGCGCGCGATCGTCATGCCGCTTGGCCAGCGCTGGTCGCCCCTTCCGTCGCCGAAGCGCCCCTGCTCCAACCGGAACGGAGCGGTCGCGTCAAACACCAGCCGGCCAGTCTGCCCGCGCTCTAGGCCGGATCGCATGATGATCCTGACCTCCCTCGACCGATACCTGCTGCGACGAGCGCTGACGCCAATGTCCGCCGTGCTGATCAGCACGATGGTGGCGTTCCTAATGGAACGTCTGATGCGCTCGTTCCAACTGCTTTCGCAAACCACCGAGGGCTTCAAGTTCCTGACCGAGCTGCTGGTCAATCTCGTGCCGCACTATGTCGGCCTGACCCTGCCGGGCGGCTTCTTCATCGGCCTGTTCGTGGTGGTCAACGGCCTCAACAAGAGCTCGGAGATCGACGCGATTCTGGCCAGCGGCATTTCGCTGGGGCGCTTCGCCGCGCCATTCGTCGGCCTAGGTGTCGTGCTCATGCTGTTCAGCTTGGCGCTATTCGGCTTCATCCAGCCCTATAGCCGCTACGCCTATCACGCCGTGCTGCATGCGGCCGCCAATGCGGGCTGGAGCGGCGTCGTTCGGCCCAAAGCCTTGCTGTCGGCCGGTCCGGACATCTTCTTGACGGCGGACGACGCCGACGCCAGCGGCCGCCACCTGCGGCGGGTGTTCATTCGCAAACTAGATCCAGAAGGCCGCGAGGATGTGCTGACCGCCGTCTCCGCCGACGTTCTCAAGGCGCGGGGCGCGGGCGCGGTCACCCTGGTGCTGAACGGCGGCCGGCAGGTCAGCACCGCGCGCGAGGGGCAGGTCTATGTCACGGATTTCGCCACCTTCGCGTTCGACCTGCCGCTCGCTCAGTCCGCCAAGCTCCTGCGCATGCGCGGCGAGGAGGCCAGCGAGTTGACCTTGGTTGAACTGGCCCAGCAGGGTTTTGGCGCCCTCAAACCGGCCTTGCCCCGCCAGGCCCTGCTGGCCGAGCTCTTCTCGCGGCTATCCCGGGCGCTGATGCTGCCGCTCCTGCCGCTCCTGGCCGTACCCTTTGGGCTAAGCGCCAAGCGCGCCGGCTCGGGCCCCACGATGGTGATCGGCGGACTGATGCTCTTTGGCTTCGAGACCGCCCTGATCCTGGGCCAGGCCATGGCGACGTCAACGGCCCTGCCCGCCGCGGTCACGATCGGCGGACCCGCCGCCCTCTTCGCGACCGCGTGCGTGCTCACCTGGATCACCAGCCACAAGCGGCCGGGCCAGAACCCCGTCAGCTGGCTCTCCGAGCGCGTCGCTGACCTCTTCGCCGCGGTCGCCAGGACCCTGGACCGGCGACAGACCCCATAAGACTGTCGCCCCCGCCGGACGGCGTGGGCGCTTGCCTTCGCCGCTCCGGGGCCTCATGTCTCACCCTCCTACCGACTCTTTCAGCGGGCCCCACGTTCTGGCGATGACACGACGCCGACCGTCAGATCCCGACCATGCGCCAGAGCTGAAGATGAAGGACATTTCCCCCGACCTCTCATCCTTGGCGAGCGCCTATCTGGAGCGCCGCGACGATATGCGGCGCTTTTTCTCGGCGCGCCTGGGCGGCCGGGGCGACGTGGAGGATCTGGTCCAGGACCTCTATCTGAAGGTCCAGGCGGTCACCGAGGCGCCAATCGAGAACCCGCCAGCCTATCTCTACCGCCTGGCGTCCAATCTGATGCTGGATCGACTGCGGCAGGCCAAGCGGTCGGGCGCTCGCGAGACGGAGTGGCGGCGGACCCATCATGCCAGCGTCGGCGCCCTGGACGTGTCCGACACGCCCGACGCCGAGAGCGCGGTGATCGCGCGCCAGCGGCTGGAGAAGCTGTCTTCGGCGCTGGAGGCGCTAGCGCCGCTGACCCAGAGGGTCTTTCGCCTGCACAAGTTCGAGGGCCTGACCCACGCCCAGACCGCCGAACGCCTCGGCATCTCGCGCAGCGCCGTCGAGAAGCACGTCAGCCTGGCCCTCGGCCATCTCGTCACCAAGGTGGGGCGATGACTGTGGCGCGGATGCATCGCCTCACCGGGATGTGCGGAGAACCTCGCGGCGGTGTGGCGTCATTGTGGCGACGCCCGTCCAAGGCCGGGCGCGAAAGAGGCGCAAATCGTCGATGACCGAGTTCCTCCCACAAGATCCGATCCAGCGGGCTGCCGCCGACTGGTTCGCCAAATTGCAGGGCGACCCGATCCTCGAGGACTGGACGGCGTTCCAGACCTGGCTGGAGGCCGCCCCCGAGCACGCCGCGGCCTATGCGGCGGTCGAGGCCGTCTGGCTTGATCTGGAAGACCTGCCCGCCGATGCCCCGAAGACCGCGCCCCTGGCGGCCAATGTCGTCCCCCTGCGCCCGCGCGCCAGCGGTCCGGCGAGACGCGGCCTGCTGATGGGCCTTGGCGTGGCGGCCGCGGCGGCCATCGTCGTCATGGCGGTGACGCCGCGGCTGACGGGGCCGTCCTACACGGATTATGCGACCCGGCGCGGCGAGACGCGCCAGATCGCCCTGGCCGACGGCTCGCGCCTGACCCTGGGCGGCGCGACGAGCCTGCGCGTGCGCCTGGGGCGCCAGCAGCGCGATGTGATCCTGGTCGATGGCGAGGCGAGTTTCGACATCGCCCATCTGGAGAACCGCCCGTTCGTCGTCGCCGTCGGCGCGCGGGAGGTGCGCGTGCTTGGCACGGAGTTCGACATCCTCAGCCACGCCGGGCGCCTCGCCGTCTCGGTGCGCCGCGGCCTGGTGGCCGTTTCGGGTGGGCAGGAAGGGACGGTCAAGCTGGCGCGCGGCCAGCAGTTGCTTCAACTTCCCGGCGCGAACGCGCAAACGCGCGAGGTGGCCCCGGACGCGGCCTTCGCCTGGACGTCCGGCAAGCTGATCTATGACCGCACGCCTCTGGCCGAGGTGGTCGACGATCTCAACCGGTATGTCGCCACGCCGATCCGCGTTGATCCCAGCGCGGCCTCGGTGACGGTCTCGGGCGTGCTGCTGATCGACGAGGAGGCCGCCATGGTCCGTCGCCTGGAACTGTTCGCCCCGATCGTCGCCGAGACGACAGCGCATGAGGTGATCCTCAAGGCCAAGACGGCGCGCCGCTGATCGTGACGGGAAAGGTCGACCGCGTCAGCGCCCGGCTCCGGGTCGCAGCCCTGACCACGGGGCTGGCAAGTCTTTTCGGCGCCCCGGCCGCCGACGCGACGCCCCTGTTCCCCGGCCGCGGCTCGCCCGTCGTCCGGTTGCAGATCGCCGCCAAGCCCGTCGAGGCGGCGCTTATCGACTTTGCGCTTCAAGCCGACCTCTCGCTGGGCGGCGATCTCGACGCGTGCCACGGCCAAGCCCCCGTCCTGAAGGGTCGCCTCTCCGTCTCGGCCGCGCTCGACGCCATTTTGGCCGGCAGCGGCTGCGGCTATCGACAGCCCGATCCGCGCACGGTGATCATCCACCGCCTGGCCGTCGCGCCCGCGCGCCCCGGGCGGCAGGCTCCGGCTCCGGCGCCGATGGGCCTTGGTGAGGTGGTGATCACCGCCCAGCGCTATCCCAACCTTCCCGGCCGCACGCCCTACGCCATCTCGGTGGTCTCGGCGGATGGGCTCGAACGCCAAGCGCTCACCAGCCTCTACGACCTGGCAGGACAGGTCGCCGGCATGACGGTGACCAATCTGGGACCCGGCCGCGACAAGGTGCTGCTGCGTGGCTTGTCGGACGGCGCCTTTACCGGCCAGGCGCAATCGATGGTGTCGCTCTATCTCGACGACGTGCCGATCACCTACAGCGCGCCTGATCCGAACCTGCGCCTGACCGACATCGAACGCGTGGAGATCATGCGCGGCCCGCAGGGCACCCTCTATGGCGGCGGCTCTCTGGGCGGGGTGATACGGATCGCCACCCGCAAGCCCGATCTCGACCGCTATTCGGCCAGCGTACTGACCGGGGTTGGCTTCACCCAGGGCGGCGGGCGCGGCGGCGAGCTGGAAGCCATGGCCAACCTGCCGCTGATCCGCGGCCGGGCGGCGCTACGGACGGTGGTCTATCGCGAGGCCCAGGACGGCTACATCGCCAACCCGGCGCTGGGCCTGCGCCGCGTCAATGGTTCGGATCAGGTCGGCGTGAGAGCGACCCTGCGGGCGATCGTGACGCCCGGCTGGACCCTGACGCTGGGGCTGACCCACCAATCGATCGACAACCAGGACACTCAGTACGGTCTGCGGCGGCTGGGACCTAAGATCCGAGAGTCATGGGTGCGCGAGCCGCACGACAGCGACTTCGATCACGCCTCCCTGACCCTGGCCGGTGAAGGCGACTGGGGCCGGGTGACCGGCGCGATCTCTCGGCTATCGCACCATTTCGACAGCCGCTACGACGCCACCGCGGCCTCAACCCTCTACGGCCTGGCGGGGGTTCCGGCGGCATTCGACGAGGACAAGGGCGCCAACTTGACAGTGGCCGAGGTCACCTACGCGACGCCAGCCGAATATCGTCTGCACGGCCTGGTCGGGGCGTTCGCCTCGCAGGGCTCGATCCGGCTCGCCTCCGTCCTGCACGCTCTGCCCGTCAATTCGCCGGCGGCCTATGCCGAGCGCCGGCGCGACGAGATCAACGAGGAAGCGCTCTATGGCGAAGTGACCTTCGACGCCACCGCGCGTCTGTCGGCCACGGCCGGCCTGCGCTGGTTCGACTTCAGCTTCGAGACCGACTCGACCGTGAGCCAGACGGCCGGCCAACGCCGCGCCAGCCGGTCGTCCGAAGCCACCAGCTTTTCGCCCAAGCTCTTGGTCACATACGCCGTGCGGCCCGGGGTTCTGGTCTACGCCCAGGTCGCCGAGGGCTATCGTCCAGGCGGGTTCAACACGGCTGGGCGGCTCGGCCAGGTGTTCGACGCGCCCAAGACGCCCCCAAGCCAATACGCGGCCGACGAACTGTGGAATTACGAGCTGGGCGCCAAGTTTCGCGCCTTCGACGATCGCTTGCAGGGCCGGATGGCCGTGTTCCACGCCAGTTGGCAGTCGATCCAGAGCGATCAGTACCTGGCCGACGGCACAGCCTACACCGCCAACATCGGCGACGGCGCCAACCGAGGCGTCGAAGTCGAGGCCGCCTTCCGTGCCGGCGAGCGGCTCGACCTGCGCGCCGCGGCCCTGCTCAACGACCCTGAAGTCACAAAATTCAACCTCGCTTTCGGCGCGGGCAAGGGCCCGGCCCTTCCCGGAGTCTCCAAGGCCTCGGCCAGCTTCGGCGTCGACTATCACCGGGATCTGGCCTCGGGGCCGACCTTGCGCCTGCAAGGCCAGGCCTCCTATGTCGGCGCTTCCTATCTGACCTTCGGCGCCGACAAGGCGCACGAGATGGGCAGATTTCTAGACCTGCGCGGCGTCGCGAGCCTGACGACGCCGGGCTGGACGCTGAGCGCCACCCTCGACAATCCGCTGAACGGCCAAGCCAACAGCTTCTCTTTCGGCAATCCCTATCTGATTGGCCGAGACCAGATCATCACGCCGCCGCGACCACGCACCGTGAGCGTTCGCTTCAGCAAGCGGTTTTAGCGCTACGTGGACGGGTGTGCGGGCTAGGTCACTAGGGCCCAGGCGTGCTCGGCGCGGCCGCGGGCGGCGTTGATTCGGAGGACGCTGACGGCGCGTCGTCAAAATCAGGCAAGGCCTGAACCTCGCCCGTGGCCTCGCGCACCAAGGCCGCGCGGCCTTGGAGGTAGGCTGATCGCACGGTCGCGTAGGGATCCATCGCGTCCTCCAACGCCGCGATCTGGGGGTCGAGGCTAGCGCGCTTGTTCACGACGGTGACGCCCAGGCGGGTCGCCCCGAAGGGCGTGCGGAAATTGCCACCGACCAGGGTGACGGGGTCGGTCACGATGTCGACCACCCGGCCCGCGCCTTCGCGCACCGTCAGCGGACCGAGCACCGGAATATAGAGGAACGCCCCCGGCTCGACGCCATAGCGGCCCAGGGTCTGACCAAAATCTCCCCGATGCTGGGGAAGGTCCAAATCCGTGGCGACATCGAACAATCCGAGCATACCGGCTATCGAATTGATCACGAAACGCGAGGCGGTCACCCCCGCACGCTTGGGGCGCCCCTGGGCGATGTCGTTGAGCAGGGTCCGCGGCTCGCCCAGGTTGTTGACGGCCGCGCTGACGCGGTCACGCACAGGATCTGGCGCGACGGCCATGTAGGCATGAGCGATCGGCCCGGTCACCCAGCGGTCCAGACCCATGCTGAAGCCGTAGCTCGCGCGGTTGAACGCCTGGAAGGGGTCGTTGACGATCGTCCCGACGGTTTCGGCGCCGGCCGGCAGGTTGGTATTGGACGCATCGGCGCGGGTCTGGGCCATGGCGGCGGATGTGAGCACTCCTGCCGCGAGAATGCCGAGCGCCAAACGCACTTTGGGCCTACGCGCTGCAGGCGCACCGGTCGTCAGGGAAAAGCAGCGTCGGTCCATAGTAAGCTCTTCCATCCAAGTCACGCGCCACTGCGCCGTCCTGGCCAATGACGCCGCCGTCAAACCGCCACCACACATGTTCCTGGCTTCCTCGGCGACGGCCGGACTGGCCTCTCCCAGAACGCCGCTAAGCCTGGGGGCCAACCCAGGTGCGTCTTCGACGCTGGTCTCCGGGAGCGGCCGTTGAGCCACATGCAGTCATCGGACATCGCGCGCGCAATCATGTTTCGGAGCCGACCTTTTGTTGTGCCGCCTGCCCTAAGCTCCCCCGTCTCGATTTTTGCAAATGAGATTGACTCGCACTTTCATCTAAAGTAGCGCCCTGTCCCGTTGTTCGACCTGGGGGATTTGATGCGCCGTTCTCTGCTGACCGCTTGCTCTCTCGGGATTCTGGCGCTGGCCCAGGCCTCAGCCGCCGAGGAAACGCTCGCCACGACCCCGTCCGCCGACGACCAAGCCACGGCCGTGGAAGCCGTGATCGTCACCGGCGAAAAGACCTCGCGCTCGCTGCAGCAGACCGTCAGCAGCGTGGCTGTCGCGACGGCCGCGCGGATCGAGCGCGAGAACCTGCGGACCTTCTACGACGTGGTCGCCCGCACGGCGAACATGAGCGAGACCTACGGCAAGAGTGGCTTCACGATCCGCGGCGTCAGCAACATGAACGTCTCGGGCGGCGGCACGGGCGGTCTGGCCACCGTCTATGTCGATGGCGCGGCTCTGCCGCTGGAAGCCACCTTCGGCGGCCCGCTCGAACTCTGGGACATTGGCCAGGTCGAGGTGCTGCGCGGGCCGCAGTCGACCTTGCAGGGCCGCAACTCGCTGGCCGGCGCGGTGATCATTACTTCAGCCAACCCGACCTTCACGCCCAGCTTCCGCGCCAGCGTCGGCCTGGCCAGCGGCGATGAGCGCACGGTGGGCATAGCCGGCGGCGGCCCGATCATTGCCGACCAACTGGCCCTCCGCGTCGCCGTGCAGAAGAAGGACAGCGACGGCTTCGTCTACAACCCGATCGTCAAGCAGGACATCGAGGCGGTCGACAACCTCTATGTCCGCGGCAAGCTGCTCTACACGCCGACCGCCCTGCCCGGCCTGAAAGTGCTGGCCACCTACGCCCACAACAAACGCGAGTCCGGCTACCAGTTCACCTATTCGCGCGTCGACCGGCCCGACTCTTACGACCATCGCGTCGATCTCTCGGACACCCCCTCGCGCACGAGCGCCAAAGCCGACATCTTCACGGTCGACGGCAGCTACAAGCTGTCCGACGCCCTGACGCTGAACGCCATCGCCTCCTGGAACAAAGTCAAGACCGGCGCCACGATCGACTTCGACTTCTCGCCGGTCGCCAGTTCGTTCGGCACGCGCGACCAGGCTACCGAGACCATTTCCGAGGAACTGCGCCTGAACTATGAGGGCGAGCGGCTCAGAGGCCTGGTCGGCCTCTATCACGCCAAGCGCGACGCCCAGGACTTCTCGGTCAGCCGCACCAATGTGCCGTTCCCGCGCGCCACCCTGGTCAATGTCCTGACTTCGACCCTCCTGGCCGGCACGCCGAGCCCCACACCCGCCCAGCAGGCGGCCGCCGCGGCCCAGGCCAGCGGCTTCGCCAATCTCTACATCGCCGCCCTGCCGGTGATCCCCGTCGACTATTCCGGCGACCAGCCCTCGACGATCGAGACCAGCGCCATCTTCGCCGACGCCAGCTTCGCCCTGACCGACAAGCTCTCGTTGCTGGGCGGCTTCCGCTACGATCACGAAGAGAACACCTCGAGCACCAGGCAAACGGCCGTGTTCGCCGGGACCTATCCCAGCGCGGCCGGCTTTGGTCCCTATGCGCCGTACGTGACCCAGGTGAACGGCTTCGTCGCCGGCATGATCACCCAGGCCAATTCATCGGCGCCGGAAGGCACGCGCAAGTTCAACGCCTTCTTGCCGAAAGCTGGCCTGAAGTACGAATGGACGCCGGACATCAACACCAGCCTGACGGCCCAGCGCGGCTACCGCTCGGGCGGCTCGACGGTGAACCAGGCCCGCTCCAGCGTCGCGGCCTATGATCCGGAATACACCTGGAACTACGAGGCCTCGCTGCGCACGGCCTGGCTGGACGGGACCCTGACGGTCAACGCCAACGCCTTCTACGCCGACTGGGAGGACCAACAGGTCATCGTCAATCTGGGTCTCAACGCCTACGACTACGAGGTCAAGAACGCGGGCAAGTCGCACCTCTACGGCTTCGAGCTGGAGGTCGCCCAGCAATTGACCACCCAGCTGTCATGGTACGCCTCGCTGGGCCATACCAAGACCAGGTTCGACGCGTTCACGATCACCGCGGGCGACGACAATCGCAACCTATCGGGCTCGGAATTCCCCTATGCTCCGCGATGGACCGTGGCGCTGGGCGGCGACTATCGCTGGAGCGACGGCTGGCTCGCCCATCTGGACGGCAGCTACAAGTCGCGCTCCTTCTCGGCCGCCGGCATCGACCAGGCCCAGGATTCCGTGGTCAAGGGCCGCCTGCTGTTCAACGGCCGCTTCGGGTATGAGCGCGCGCACTGGGGCGCGTATGTCTATGGCAAGAACCTGCTGAACGCGACCTACAGCCAGTACACGCGCACCGACATCCCGGTGGCGATGCTGGGCGAGCCGCGCGTCATCGGCCTCACGCTGGAGACCCGCTGGTGAGCCCGCTCTGGAGTCTCGCGCTCGCGCCGCTGCCGCTGGCGGGCGCGTGGCTGCTGAAGCGCGCCTGGGACGAGGCCCGGCCTGAGCGGCCCTGGCTGATCCTGGGCGGCTGGGCCTTGCTGGCCGTCGCCGTCGCCGCCTCGGTCCCGCTGCTGGGCGCGGCGCGCGGTCCGTTCGCCATGCTGGCGCTGGGCTCGACCGTCGCGCTCTGCCTGGTCGCCGCCGGGGTCGAGCGTCGCGACGCCAGGAAGAAGGCCGCGCGCGAGCTGGCGCCCGAGCCCTCCGACCGCCGCCGCGTCGCCTGGCGCGGCTGGCTGCGCGGCTTCCTCGCGGGGCCTCTGGCTGGGATCGCGGCCCTGGGCTGCGGCCTGGCCGTCGCCATCTGCGCCCCGGGCCAAATCCAGACCCGCATGGTCATCGGCGGGCTGATGACGCCGTTCCTGTGGGCGGGCGGCATGGCCTGGACGCTGTCCGACGACAAGATCCTCCGCGCCTTCGCCGTGCTGGCCGGCGTCTCGGTCGCGACCCTGGGCGCGGCCTTCCTGAAGGGAGCGCTGTGATGGACCGCTCGACCGCCGCCGCCAAGCCGGCCAAAGCCCGCGAGGCCAAGACCGGCGGCAAGCCGATCTGGCCGAAGATCCCGGCCGACTTCGTCCGCGCCATGCTGGCCGGCCACTCGGCCCTGGGCCTGGCCTTCGCGGCCCTGATCTACCTCGTCTGCTTCTCGGGCTCGATCGCCGTCTTCACCTACGAGTTCAACCGCTGGGAACAGCCGGCCGGCCCCGTGCTGCACGAGGTCTCGTCCCAAGCCGCCGACGCCGCCTTCCGCGCGGTGCTGGCCAAGAACCCCAAGGCCCACGACCTTTTCATCCGCCTGCCCGAGCCCGCCGCGCCGCGCCTGTCGGTACACAGCGACGACGCCAAGGGCGCGGAATACACCTACGTCGCCGACGCGACCGGCAAGCTTGTGGCCGAGCAGAAGCTGCCCTGGAGCGCGTTCCAGGCCGAACTACACACCGTCCTGCACCTGCCCCGCGCCTGGGGCGGTTTCATCGTTGGCCTGACCGGCGTGGCGTTGCTGTCCTCGCTGGTCTCGGGCGTGCTCTCCCACCCGCGCGTGTTCAAGGACGCCTTCGCCTTCCGCTGGGGCGGCTCCAAGCGCCTGCAGGAGGCCGATTTGCACAACCGCATCTCGGTCTGGGGCCTGCCCTTCCACCTCATCGTGTCGCTAACCGGCGCCTTCCTGGGTCTGACCGTGATCATCGTCGGCGTCCTGGCGCTGGCCACCTTCAAGGGCGACACCAACAAGGCCTACGCCCTGTTCCGCGGCCCCACGGTCGCCGACGATCCGCGGCCGGCCGCCAGGGTCATCGACATCGCCGGCGCGCTCGACGCCGTGAAGGCGCGCTATCCGAACGCCCGCCCGACCTACGTCTATGTCGAGCACCCCGGCGAGACTGGCCAGCACGCCAGCGTCAACATGGTCACCCAGGGCCACCTGTCGCGCGGCGAGACCGTGGTCGTCAACGGCGACGGCAAGATACAGGGCGAGGTCGGTTACGAGAGCGGGTCGATCGGTATGAAGGTGCTGGCCTCGATGACGCCGCTGCATTTCGGCTGGTTCGGCGGCTGGCCCGTCAAGGTCGCCTATTTCCTGCTAGGTCTGGGCCTGACCGCGGTGACCTCGAGCGGTGTGGCCATCTGGCTAGCCCGTCGGCGCGACAAGGGCCGTCCGGCCCCGCGCTGGGAGCGGGTCTGGATCGCCTTCGTCTGGAGCCAGCCCGTAGCCTACGCCGCCTCGGCCCTGGCCGCCCTGGCGTCGCCCGCCCCGCCGGTCGCCGTCTGGGCGCTCACCACCCTGGCCGCCAGCGCCACGGCGCGCACCTGGACGCCCCAGGCAATCTCGACGCGTCTGCGGCTGCTGTCGGGGCTCCTGTTCGCCGCCGTGCCGCTGACCCATCTCGGTCTGCACGCCGGTCGGCTCGCCGATCCCGTGGCCTGGGTCGTGAACCTCGGCTTCCTAGCCGCCGCCGCGCTGCTGACGCTAAGTGTTCATTTATATCACCGGGCGCGCCAGAGAGATCGAGAGACGAGCAGGCGAACGATGGGCGGCATCACCGGACATTGAAAAGCCGACACCGGCGGCGGCTCCGCGCGCGTCATTTTCCGGGGAATGGCCGACGTCGAGGCCGCTCGATATCGCCCCCCTCACCCAAACGGCGGCTTGAGCCGATAGAACCGCGCCTCGCCGAGCAGGTCGTAGACCCGGCGGATGCGGAAGGCGTGGGGTTGGGCTTCGGCCAGGGTGAACTCGGCATGGCTGAGGCCGAACGGGGCGACCTCGCCGGCCAGGGTGGTCTTGACCACGATCAGGCGCGGAATCTCGTCGAGGCCGAAGCTGATCACGTCGCAGCCGTCCGGGTCGCCGTCGCGGGCCGGACGGATCCGGCCGGCCAGATCGGGGCGGCCGCGGTCCGACAGGCGGCGAGCCTCGTGGGCGACGATGCTGGCCACGCCCAGGCCCTTCAGGAACCGGTCGTCGGCCTCGCGGCTGGACATGTCGAAGCGCTGGATGGCGCGGATCAGGCGCTCGTCCATCGCCATCGGCCGGGGCGGCGCGGTCTCGATCAGCGCGACGGCCGACGGGGCGGTGAACAGGGCGGCGGGCCGGACGGCGGCGGTCAGCAGGGCCGGCTTGGCGGCCAGCTGCTCCTCGACCGCCTCCAGCAGGGCCTCGTCATAGGACCAGCGCGGCGGCTGATCCTTGAGGATCGGCAGGCCCAGCAGCGACAGCACCGCCGAGATCTCGCCCTGCTTCCAGGTGATCGGCATGTCCGACTTGCCGGTGACGAAGCGGACGGTGCGGTCGTGGCTGGCGCGGTCGACCGGCTTGCCGGCGAGCGTCTTCTCCAGCTGGGCGACATAGTCGCCCACCACCACCGCGAGGTCAGCCCCCGTCCAATCGCGCCCGCCCGATTCCCCCGTCATCGGATGATGATGCGGCAAGGCGGCGGCGCGCGCCACACGCTTCGGTCAGGGCGCTAGGACGGATCGACATAGCCTCGGACATTCCCTAATTCCGCTCATCCCCGCGAAAGCGGGGACCCAAGCCGGGTCCGCGGATGGGTTCTGGGCGGCGCCACGCGCCGAGAGTCAGCTTGGATCCCCACTTTCGCGGGGATGAGCGGTGTTTGGGGCTGAATGGCGATTGGCCCTAGCGCCTGTTCGCCCCCAGAGCGACGGGTGTTGGGACGACTGGCGTCGAGGCGACCGCCATCGGCGCGTCCTGCACCGGCATCTGGTCCGGTTGCAGCTTGGCCGCCTCCATCGCCCGGCGAACCGTGGTGATCGGCGCGCCGGAATCGACCTTGAAGGTCAGGGCCGCCGTCGCGGCCGGATTGTCGCCGAGATTGGCGAAGCCGCCGGGCCGCTGGGCGTTGAACGTCACGCCATAGGTCTTGTCGGCCAGCACCCGGCACAGCAGGACGAAGGTCCTCTGGTCGTTCAGCAGCCGGGGCGTCTTCACGCAGTCCATCGGCTCGGCCCCCGGCGCGGGGGCGTAGTTCCAGGCGCTGGGCGACATCTGCTGGTCGAAGGCGACCTTCAGGATCAGCACGCCCGGCGACACCGTCTGGCCCTCGGCCGGATAGGTCGAGACCAGCTTGGGCGGCTGGGTCGGCGGCAGGATCAGCACCGGCGAAACCTCGTTCGGCTCGGCCTTTGGCGGCGACGCCGTCTGGGCATGGGCCGGCGCCCCGGCCAGGGCGACGAAGGCGATCAGCAGGGGAACCGAACGGCGGCGCGACATCTTTCCAGACTGACCTTCAAGCGCGGCCTTCTCAAGGCGTCTTTCGAGGCCTACATCGCCCCTATGACCGACAAGACCGAAGTTCCGGCGCCCGAAGGCGAAACGCCGATGCAACGCGCTCTCCGCCTGAAGAAGGCCGCCCAGGGCAAGCACGGCCACGGGGCCAAGGCCTCGACCGGAAAGGTCGAGCGCGCCAGCGCCGTCGCGCCGACCGGCAAGTCCAAGCCCTGGATGACCCGGTGACGATCCCCAAGGTCCTGGGCCGCACCTCGTCCATCAACGTCCGCAAGGTCCTCTGGACCCTGGACGAGCTGGATCTGGCCTATGAGCGCGAGGACTGGGGCGCGGGCTTTTCGCCCACCAACGATCCGAAGTTCCTGCAGTGGAACCCCAACGCCCTCGTGCCGGTGCTGATCGACGAGGACGGGCCGCTGTGGGAGAGCAACGCCATCTGCCGCTATGTGGCGGCGGGCACGCCGCTGTTCCCGGACGGCCGCCGCGCGCGGGCCCTGGTCGACCAGTGGATGGACTGGCAGTGCACCGAGCTGAACACGGCCTGGCGCTACGCCTTCGCCGGTCTGGTGCGCAAGTCGCCGGGCTTCGACGATCCCAAGCAGATCAAGGCCAGCGTCGTGGCTTGGAACACCGCCATGGGCCTTCTGGACGCGCGGCTGGTCGACACCGGCGCCTATGTGGCCGGCGAGCATTTCACCCTGGCCGACATCGTGCTGGGCCTATCGGTCCACCGCTGGCTGTTCAGCCCGATCGAACGTGAGGATTGGCCGGCGCTCAACGCCTATTACGCGCGCCTGAAACAGCGGCCGGCGTTTTCGCAGTGGTGTCTTCCGGAGGTTCCGTAGCCGCCTCCGAGCCGTCCTTGGGCAGGCTCGAGATCGGCACGCCGGGCAGCAGCGGCTCGCCCGTCCACTCCCAGTGCCAGGGCTCGTAGGCGTAGTTGACGAAGCCGAACCGGCCAGCGTTGACGACCATCCAGCGATAGAGCGGCGAGCGCGACATCACCAGGCGATTGGCGTCGGCCGAGGAGTCGGGACCAAAGCCCGGGGCGGCGTCGATGAACACGTCCATGGCCAGGCCCGTGCGATGGGCCGAGCAGATGGTGCGGATCAGCCCCTGACAGTTGTTGTCCCGCGCGCAACGCTGGGCGTCGGCGTCCGGGGCGCGGAAGCCGGAATAGATCATCAGGGCCTCGGGCCGCCGCAACACGCCCGCCGCCCGCGCCTCGCCGACCATCCGGCGATAGGCGTCCAGCGCGCCGGGCCGCAGGCGGATAGACTTGCCGCCAAAGCTTTCCTTGGGGTCGGCCAGGGCCAGGTTGGCTTCGGGCGGCGCGCCGGGGCAGACGCCTTCGCGGTTCACCCGCACGAACGGCCGCGCCAAGTGCCATCGCACCAGCATGGCGGCGAACACCGCGGGATCGACGACGCCGGTCTGTTGCAGCCCGTGCGCGCCCTGCCAGCGGGCCAGGGCCGAGGCGAAACCGTTCGAACCCGGCCCGCAGGTCGTGCCGATCTCGGCGGCGATGCGGGGGGCGTAGATCTCCCAACCCGTCTCCGGCTTGCCGAACGGGGTCCAGGCCAGGGTCGACAGCGAGGCGGCGTTGACGGCGGCGGCCGTCTCGGGCGCGTCGGATCCGTCACAGCGCTCGGGCGCGCCGGCCGGGGCGCTCAGGGCCGACGGCGGGTCGATCGAGCCGAAGTGCTGGTCCTGCGGTGGCGCATAGGCGGCCACGTCGCGCGGCTGGGCGGGCTTCGGCGACGACTTTCCGGTCGGCCAGACCACCCACAGGCAGAAACCGCCGACGGCCAGCGCCAGCAGTCCCAGACCCCACAGAAGCCGTCGCAGCGCTCTCAAGCCGATCCTCATTCCCGGTGGAACTTCGCCATGGCTCAAGCCTTGAAGCCATGGACTCGTTCCCACCCTTGGGCCCCGCCTTTCGGCCCGCCTGGAGATTGCATGACCGGCCTGGTTTCCCGTTTCGCTCTGCTCGCCGTCCTGGCCCTCTGCGCCTGTGACGACAAGCCCCCGGCCAAGCCCGCCCCCGCCAAGACGGTCCAGAAGGCGCCCGCCGCGACGCCGCCGCTGGTCCCCGCCCCGCCCGCCGTCGCCGCCAGCTCGCCGCTGGCCCAGGCGATCAACGGCGCGGCCTTCGATCCGGCCGCCACCGATCCCGACGCCCGCCGCAACGCGCTGGTCCGCGTCCAGACGCTGCTGGACCGCGCCCATTTCTCGCCCGGAGTCATCGACGGCCGCGACGGGACCAATCTGAAGCTGGCCATCCAGGCCTATCAGGCGTCACGCGGCCTGCCCGCCGACGGCGAACTCAGCGCCAAGCTGCTCGAGACCCTGACCGCCGGCGACGGCGGCCCGGTGCTGGTCGACTACATGATCACGCCCGACGACCTGGCCGGTCCATTCTCGCCGCCCATCCCCAAGGACGACTACGAGGCGATGGCCCAGCTGCCGGCCATGAACTACCAGAGCCCGCTCGAGATGCTGGCCGAGCGCTTCCACATGGACGAGACCCTGCTGCAGGCGCTCAATCCGGGCGTCGACTTCGGCGCGGTCGGGACGACGATCGTGGTGACGGCGGCCGGCGCCGACAAGCTGGATCGCAAGGTCGAGCGCATCGAAATCGACAAGGCTCTGGGCCAGGTCCGCGCCTTCGACAAGGACGGCGTCGAGCTGGCGGTCTATCCGGCCACGGTCGGCAGCACCGAGCGCCCCGCGCCGTCCGGCGAGTGGGCGGTGCGGACCCTGGCCCCGGCCCCGACCTACACCTACGACCCGTCGCGCCTGACCTTCGGCAAGCCCAAGGCCAAGCTGACCATCAAGCCCGGGCCGAACAATCCGGTAGGCTCGACCTGGATCGACCTGACCAAGGACACCTACGGCATCCACGGCACGCCCGACCCCAAGCTGGTCAACAAGCGCGCCTCGCACGGCTGCGTGCGCCTGACCAACTGGGACGCGGCCGAGCTGGGCTCGGCCGTGAACAAGGGCGCCAAGGTGATCTTCATGGGCGCGGAGGCGCGGGCGTCGTAAATTGCTGTCATCCCGGGCGAAGCGCAGCGGAGACCCGGGACCACCGAAAGCGCGGCGCTTCCTGCGGTCCCGGCTCGGCGCGCTACGCGCTTGGCCGGGATGACAGTTTTAGCAGCCTTACTTCGGCTTGCGGAACTTTAGGATGAACTGATCGGTCTTCCCGCGGATGCTGGGATCGAACACGCTCGCCGTATGCGGATCGGCCGAACTGGCCAGCAGCGGGCTTTCGGCTTCCAGCTTGAAGCCGGCGGCCTCGACCTCGCTCTTCACCTGGGCGATGTCGATGCGGTGCAGGGCGTCCGGCGCCGTCGTCGCGCCCGGCAAGGCGGCGTGGTCGATGACGAGGAACACGCCGCCCGGCTTCAGCGATTTGAAGATCTCGGCATTGGCCTTGGCGGCCGTGTCGGCGGGGAACGGCTTCAGGTGCTGGTCGTGATAGTTCTGGACGGTGATCACCGCGTCGACATTGTCGGGCAGGTCCAGCGCCGTCATCGGACCGTTCACGGCCTTGGCGTTGGAAAGCGCCGCCACGGTGGTCTTCTGGTCCTCGCCGTACTGGGCCTTGAAACTGATGAACTCGGCCGGCTGGAAGGCGTAGACCACGCCCTTGGGGCCGACCGCGCCCGACAGGATGCGGGTGAAGTAGCCGCCGCCCATGATGTAGTCGACGACCGTGTCGCCCGGCTTGACCTCGGCCAGGGCCAGGATCTCGCCCGGATGCCGGGCCGCGTCGCGGGCGGTGTCCGCCGCCGGGCGCGCCGGATCGGCCAGGGCCTTGGCGATGTTGGCGGGGACTTGGGCGAACGCCGCGCCGCCGACGCCGAACGCCATGAGGGCCAGAATCGAAACCACGTGCTTGCGAGCCATCAGCGCGCCTCCCTTGTTGTGGCGCTTGTCGTAGCAGGCCGAAGCGCTTCGGCGAACGGCGATATCATGAAGTTTCAGCAAGGATTCGTCGAAAGCGGCTCTTTCCTCGACGAAGGGAGGCCCGCATGATCGCCGATAATAAATAGAACGGCCGGGGAGGTCGGGGGGAAAGCATGATGAAGTGGGTCCTGCGTGGGATCGGCGCGTTGCTGGCGCTCGTGGTGCTGGCCGCCGCGACCTTGGTCGTGATCGACCGCGCCAGCCTGCCCAAGGCCCCGGACCGGCGGGCCGTCCTCGACAAGGCCAAGGCCTATGACGTTCGCGTCCGCCGCGACGCGTGGGGCGTGCCGCACGTGCTGGGCCGCACCGACGCCGACGCGGCGTTCGGCCTAGCCTACGCCCAGAGCGAGGACGATTTCGAGACCCTGCAGGACGTGGTGCTGGCCACGCGAGGCGTGCTGGCCCGCAGCGAGGGCGCCGGGGCCGCGCCGACCGACTACGTCGCCGCCCTGCTCGACGTCTGGCCCACCGTGGACGCCCACTACGCCCAGCTGCCCGCCGACCTGCGCAAGGTCATGGAGGCCTATGCCGACGGAGTCAGCGTCTACGCCGCCCAGCATCCGGAGAAGGTCAAGCCCGGCTTCCTGCCGCTGACCGGCAAGGACGTCGAGGCCGGCTTCGTGTTCAAGCAGCCGTTCTTCTACGGCCTGGACGGCGAGCTGAAGCACCTGACGACTCCGGGCGCGCCGCCCCCGCCCGCTAAGGGCTCGAACGGGCTGGCCACCGCGCCCTCGCGCAGCGCCGACGGGGCGACCCGCCTGCTGGTCAATTCGCACCAGCCCTATACCGGCCCCGTCGCCTGGTACGAGGCGGTGGTCGAGAGCGGCCAGGGCTGGCACGTGGCCGGCGGCTTCTTCCCCGGCGCGCCGTTCATGCTGCACGGCCACAACGCCACCCTGGGCTGGGCCAACACCGTGTCCAAGCCCGACCTGGTCGACATCTATCGGCTGACGATCAACCCGAAGGACAAGAACCAGTACCGGCTGGACGGCCAGTGGAAGGACTTCGACAGGCGCTACGTCACCCTGCGCGTGAAGCTCCTCGGTCCGATCGTCCTGCCGGTGCGCAAGGCCGTGCTGCGCTCGGTCCACGGGCCGGTGCTGGAGACCGATCACGGCGTCTTCGCGATCCGCTACGCGGGCATGGGCGAGTGGCGCCAGCCTCTGCAGTACTGGCGACTGAACCGCGCGCGAACGATGGACGAGTGGCGCGCGGCCATCGCCACCCACGCCATTCCCAGCCTGAACTACGTCTATGCCGACGCGGCGGGGAACATCGGCTTCGTCCACAACGGCCAGTATCCGAACCGCGCGGTCGCCGCCGACTGGGCCGCGATCCTGCCCGGTGATCGCTCGGACCTGATTTGGCAAGGCTACCGCCCGGTCGAGCAGAGCCCGCAGCTGTGGAATCCGAAGTCGGGCCTGGTGTTCAACTCCAACAACACCCCGTTCCGAGCCAGCGAGGACGCCGACAACCTCAAGCCCGCCGACTTCCCGGCCTCGATGGGCCTGCAGACCAACATGACCAACCGCGCCTGGCGGGCGCTGGAGACCTTCGGGACCGACCATGCCATCACCGACGCGAGCTTTCGGACCCACAAGTTCGACGTGGCGTTCAGCGACCGCTCCAGCGTCATGGACATGGTCCGCGAGGTGACGGCGATCGATCCCAAGGGCGACGCCGACCTCGCCAAGGCCCAGGCCATCCTGCGCGCCTGGGACAGGAAGGCCGACGTCCACGATCGCGGCGCGGCGCTGGCGGCGCTGATGAGCCAGCCGATCCTGTTCGCCCGCTCGAACGGCGATGCGGCGCCGGCCCCGATCGACAGCCTGCGCGCGGCGATCAAGACCTTGAAGACCCATTTCGGCCGCCTGGATCCCGAGTGGGGCCAAGTCAACCGCATCCGGCGCGGAAGCGTGAACCTGCCGATCGACGGCGCGGCCGACACCTATCGCTCGGTCTGGGGCAAGCCCGAGAAGGATGGCACGACCACCGCCGACGGCGGCGACACCTTCATCATGTTCGTCACCTGGGACAAAGCCGGCCAGCTCCATTCCGAAAGCATCCACCAGTTCGGCTCGGCCACCCTGGACAAGACCTCGCCGCACTATGCCGACCAGACGCCCCTGTTCGTGGCCATGAAGACCAAGCCGGTGCTGTTCACCGAAGAGCAGCTGAAGGGACACGTCAGGGTCGACTATCGCCCCGGCGACCGCTGAAGGTTAAGCTGGGCCGTTCAGCCGCCGTTCAGTTGGCAAGCGGCTAGCTGGCGTCACAACGAAGCTTTTGGTGGGGAAACAGACATGCGCAAGACCTTGGCCCTCGCGGCCCAAGCCTTCCTCTCGCTAGCGGCCCTTTCGCTGGCCGGCGCGGCCTCGGCCCAGGCGCCCAGCTGGAATGGCCAGTACGACGATCCGCCGCGCGGCTCCTACACCCGCTCGTGCCGCGAGATCACCGCCTTCAACGGCCAAGTCTGGGCCCGCTGCCAAAGCAGCCGGGGCGGCTGGGAGTGGACCAGCGCCCGCAGCCGCGACTGCGGAAGCCAGGGCCTGGAAAACCGTGACGGCCGCCTGGAATGCGCCGGCTTCAACAATCCGGGCGGCGGTTATGGCGGCGGCTACGGCGGCGGTGGCTACGGCGGTGGCCGTCCGGGTGGCGGCGGTTATCGCGGCGACAACATCGTGATGTTCGAGGACCCGCAGTACGAAGGCCGCGCTTACGAGGTGATCGGCGACATGCCCGACCTCGGCGCGGTCAAGTTCAACGACCGGGCCTCGTCGATCAGGGTCGGTCGCGCCGGCGGCCGGTGGGAGATCTGCGAACACGCCAACTATCAGGGCCGCTGCAGCCGGCTCGACGCCGACCAAGCCATCCTGCCCCGCGAGTGGAACGACGCGATCAGCTCGATCCGCCGCGTTCGTTAGGGAGTTCTCGACATGCGTAAGACCGCTTTCCTGATCACCTGCGGGGCCATCGCCCTGCTGACCACCGGCGCCGTCGCCCAGGACCGCGACTGGAGCCATCGTGACGACCGCTATGATCGCCGTGACGACAGGCGCGATGATCGGCGCGACGAACGGTGGGGCGGAGGCCGCTGGGGCGGCGGCGGGGTCGTGCTGTTCGAGCACGACGGCTTCCGCGGCGAGGCCCGCCCCCTGCGCGGCGACGAGCCGGACCTGTCGCGCCTCGGCTTCAACGACCGCGTATCGTCGATGCGCATCCCGCGCGGGTCGTGGGAGTTCTGCGAGCACGCCTACTATCAAGGCAAGTGCTGGCGCTATGACTACGATGCGGCCAGCCTGCCCAAGAAGCAGAACGACCGCTACAGCTCGGTCCGCCGCGTCGGCTGACCGCGAGCCGCGCCGGGCTCTTGAAGCTTGGCGCGGCCCATGGCTAAGGTCCCGCGCCTTCCCAATCGGAGCCTTCTCTTCATGCGCAAGATCGTTGTCCTCGCCGCCGCCGCGGCCGCCCTGCTGGTCTCGGCCTGCAACACCATCGAGGGCGCTGGCCGCGACGTCTCGGCCGCCGGCAAGGCCGTCGCCGGCGCCGCCCGCGACGCCAAGAACTAGGCGTCCTCTTCCCGCGACGTCTCGGCGCCGATCGTCCGCTTCTCGTGCGGTGCGACGGCGCCATCCGGCGCGTGGCGAACGGCGTGTTCGGCCTTGGACGCCGCCTCGCCCTTATGGGGCGGCTTCGAGAGGTCGTTGGAGCGCTTGTCGCGATCAGGCGTCATGGTTCGCCTCGCTTTTTCAGAACACGCGATCAACGTCAGGGTGCCGGGACGGTTCCGCCCCCCAGATCGAGGGCCCACGATTTCCGAATATCGTTGTGGAAGATCATCTTCATTAACCAAACCTGCTTCGACCAGCCGTCGAGACATCGTTTGCATTGTTTAATCCAGGCTAAATCCATGAACTGGTTCACCGTTACTTACTGAAAGCCTGGACAAAAGGTCGCCCGTGCGACGGCTGGTCGCCCTTTTCTCGCCGCGCCCAAAGGCGCATATGAGCGCTATGCCAGAGACCCAGCCCGTGTCCCCGCTCCTCACCGGCCTCAAGCGCGGCCTGCTGCACCGCTGCCCCAACTGCGGCGACGGCCGGCTGTACATGCGCTACCTGAAGGTCGATCCCGAGTGCGAGGCCTGCGGGCACGAACTGGGCGGCTACCCCGCCGACGACGGCCCGGCCTATTTCACCATCCTGCTGGTCGGCCACCTGTTCGTGGCCCCGCTGCTGTTCCTGCCATGGATCTGGCAGGCCTCGCCGTTCCTGGTCGCGCCCGTGACCCTGATCCCGCTGGCCCTCCTTACCCTGCTGCTCCTGCCGCGCGTCAAGGGCGGCGTGATCGGCGCCCTTTGGGCGTTCCGCCTGCGCAAGGCCGAGGACACGCCGGCCTAAGGCCGAGAAAGCGCCAAAGGCGCTAGTGTCGGGAACCAAACAGCGCGGAACCGACAAGCGACACTGCGAATTCCGAAGACCTGACCCCAGCGTCGCCATGGTGGCGGACCTGGGATTGGAGGGAACTTCGCACCATGCTCGGCACGATCCTCATCATCATTCTGGTCCTGGCCCTGATCGGCGCCCTGCCCACCTGGGGCCATAGCCGGTCGTGGGGCTACTTTCCCAGCGGCGGCCTGGGCCTGATCCTGGTCATCATCATCATCCTGGTCCTGCTCGGCAGGATCTAGAGCGTGGCAGCCGAACGTGTGAGCGGTTTCGGCGCCCGCCACGCTCTAAAGGTTTGAGATAGAGCCTGTTTATCCGTTTCTGATGTTTCCATCAGAAACGGACAGGCTCTAGCGCCGCCCTTCGGGGCGCTTGCCCTGGATCGGCGTTCGCCTAAGCTCCCCCTCCAAAGCGGGAGGGGGAGAACAACATGACGGCGACCGTCCAACCGGCCAGCCCGCGCCTGTCGCCGCTGGCCCGCGCCAAGGCCATTCTGGGCGGCTCGGCCGGCAATCTGGTCGAGTGGTACGACTGGTTCGCCTACGCCGCCTTCACCCTCTATTTCGCCCCCGCCTTCTTCCCCAAGGGCGACCAGACCGTGCAGCTGCTGCAGGCGGCGGCGGTGTTCTTCCTGGGGTTCGTGGCCCGCCCGATCGGGGCCTGGCTGATGGGCATTTACGCCGACCACGCCGGGCGCCGCGCGGCGCTGTCGGCCTCGGTGGCCCTGATGTGCGGCGGGGCCCTGATCATCGCCGTCACCCCCGACTTCAAGACCATCGGCCTGTGGGCCCCGGCCATCCTGCTGCTGGCCCGCGTGCTGCAAGGCCTGTCGGTCGGCGGCGAGTATGGGGCCAGCGCCACCTATATGAGCGAGATGGCGGGCAAGGCCCGTCGCGGATTCTGGTCCAGCTTCCACTACGTGACCCTGATCGCCGGCCAGCTTTTGGCGCTGGGCGTGCTGATCGTGCTTCAGCGCTGTCTGCCCGAAGCCGAGCTGAAGGCCTGGGGCTGGCGCGTACCGTTCGCGATCGGCGCCCTGCTGGCCATCGTCGTGTTCTGGATCCGCCGAGGCCTGGACGAGAGCATCGCCTTCAAGGCTCCGGCCCAGCGCGAGACCCTGTCGAAGGGCCAGGTGGCCAGCGCTGGCGTGCTCCTGGCCCTGACCGTGGCGGCCGGCGTGACCGGCGTGACCACCGGACCGCTGGCCCGGCCGGCCCAGATGCTGGCGGCTGTGTTCCTGGTGCTGTTCTTCGCTTCGCTGATCGTGCCACTGGTCCGCCGCCATCCGCGCGAGAGCCTGCTGATCATGGGCCTGACGGCTGGCGGTTCGCTGACCTTCTATGTCTATACGACCTACATGCAGAAGTTCCTGGTCAACACGGCCGGCTTCAGCAAGGGCCAGGCCTCGGAGGTCAGCGCGCTCAGCCTGATCGGCTTCATGCTGATGCAGCCCCTGGCCGGTTGGCTGTCGGACAAGGTGGGCCGCAAGCCGATGCTGATCCTGGCCTTTGGCGGCGGAGCCTTGAGCATCTGGCCGATCATGACCGGCATCAGCCGCGCGACCTCGGTGACGACCGCTCTGGCCCTGATCCTGGCCGGCGTGGCGATCCAGTCCTGCTACACCTCGATCAGCGCGGTCGTGAAGGCCGAGATGTTTCCCGCCCACGTCCGCGCCCTGGGCGTGGCCCTGCCCTACGCCCTGGCCAATGTGCTGTTCGGCGGCACGGCCGAGATGGTGGCCCTGGCCTTCAAGCACGAGAAGATGGAGAGCGCCTTCTACCTCTATGTCGCCGGAGTGATGTCGCTAGGCCTGATCTGCTCGATCGTGCTGAAGGACACGGGGCGCAATAGTCTGATTATCGAGGACTAGCGCGACAGCCGAAAGTGTCAGCGGTTTCGGCGCCCGTCGCGCGTCAAAGACAAAGAAACTGAACGAGGTTTTCCGACTCTCCGCGTCCGTCTAGATTTCGCCCATGCACCTGCTCGACACCATCGTCCTGACTATCTTCGCCGCCTGCTGGCTGCTGTACGAGCCCATGCTCAAGCGGCTGGGCGAAGGCGGCGGCGTATTGAACACCGACATGACGGTGATCCGCCGCCGGTGGATGCAGGAGATGGCGGTGCGCGAGATCGCCCTGCTGGACGGCCAGCTGCTGGGCCATGCGATCAATTCGGCCAGCTTCTTCGCCTCGTCGAACCTGATCCTGATCGCCGCGGCGGCAGGGGTGCTGTTCGGCGGCGACAGCGCGTGGAAGAGCGTCGAGGGCCTGGCGGTGCTGGCCAAGACCACGCCGCTGATGTTCCAGGTCAAGCTGGGCCTGGTCCTCGTGGCCCTGGCGCGCGGCCTTTTGGACTTCATCTGGTCGATCCGCCAGATGAACTACTGCCTGGCCGCGATCGGCGCCGCGCCGATGTGGGCGCCGCCGCCCGTCCTCGCCGAATACGCCGAAGCCGCGGGCGGCATCCTCAACCCGGCCCTGTCGGCGTTCAACGCCGGCGTCCGCGCCTACTATTTCGCTTTGGCGGCGGCGGTGTGGCTGCTGGGGCCCATGCCTTTCCTGGCCGCGACCCTGGGGGCGATGAGCCTGCTGCTCTGGCGTCAGCGCCGCAGCCGGGCCTCGGCCGCGGTGCGCAAGGTTCGCCAAATTCTGGAACGCCAACCGGTGACCCACGGCCCGCACCTGACGCGACGGGATCCCTCCCCGCCGGAAGACCGGATCTAGCCAGCCGGGCTCCGGGAGCATCGCCTTCGGCGCTAACGCCGAACACCCAGGCCCCGAATGCATAAGCCCCGCCGAAGATATCGATCTCCGACGGGGCTAATGGGAAGTCTTGTGGGTAGACCTATTCTTTATACCTTAACCGCCTCGGTTTCGCAACCATCCTGCTACGAGAATCCGACATTTCGTCGTGAATTCGCCGTTCAACTTCCGCTATTGCGGTGGCGCGATGAGATTCCTGAATCGTCGGCCTCAATATCTCGGGCTAGCTACCCCCGCCGCAACAAGACCTTAGAGTGTCCTCGATTTATAGAGTTCTCCGAAGGAAGTTTAATCCATAACCCCTTAATCCAGCGCAATGCTGTAAACACTGAACTTCCGGATAGGCCCTCCAATACGATGGCGACTACATCTCCCTAAGCTTCAAATACGCCCGGAAGTGTTGGGAAATTTAACAATCGTACGCCCATCGGGCGAAAACCGAGGCCTGAGTGGCGACCGCCCCGAAGCGCCGCCAAGTCCGCCCCAAGGCCCAGCTCTCGCTTGGCGTGCGCCGCGCCCAGATCTAAATTCCCAAAGCGGTCCAAACTGGCAGGATTTTCGCGCCCCATTGCTCGGCCTGGGACCTCAACTCCACCAGGTTGTCATCGCCCTGTAGAGTGACGCCATCCTTGATGATCGCTTGGCTCTGCGCCTGCAGCAGCTGCCAGGCGAAGGTGGCCCAATCGTTGGGCGTCTTCCCACCACTCTGCTTACTGAGCCAGAAAAGCTGGTTGAACCGTGCGGCCGGGACACCGCCGCCGGTGACCGGGGACGCGAAATAGGCGATGTCTCCGACCGACAGCGACCGGCGGGAAATCGCCTTGTTCAGGGCGTTGGTCCGCGTCTTGGCCTTGGCCTGGTCCTGCCCCGGAGCAGCGGGATGGACGACGCCGAGACCCAGCAGGATGCTGAGCGCCGAACTTAACTGCGAGAAGTTGACGGTCTTGCCAACATACATCTCCAACTCGAGAATCGTATGGGGCTTGTGATCCATCAAGAACTCGAAGATCGGCTTATAGATCTCGTCGATCAGCCCCGCTTCGCCGATCACGCCTCTCACCTTGGTCGGCACGTCTTCCTTGGCGAACGTCATGACGATGCGTTCTTCACGCAGGGCCGCGATCTGCTCGTGACCGACCACGGCGCGTACCCCGCGCAGCCAATAGTCGCGCCGGAACTGCTGGTTCGTACAATAGTCGCGGATGGTCTCGCGCAGCGAGACGTCTGGCACCGCGCGCATGAAATCGACCTGGTCGGCGGTCATGTTCAACTCGTAGAGATTGTCGAGCGTGTAGGCCGAGCTGGCGAAACTGACCTTGGCGTTCCCAAGCCAATTCTCGACGTCGGCGAAGTACATCGGGCGCCAGTCCCGGTTCATGTACTCATGCGCTAGGTACTTTCGGTCTTGTCCCTTGATCTGCGTGACGCGCTCGACCGCGCCGGGGTTGGCCTTGGCGTAGAGGGGTTCCAGCGCCAGAAACTGATCGATGAAACCCAGGGCCGCGTCGGTCTGCCCGATGATCCCCTGCCCGGGCGCGCCCATGACATCGGCATGACGCTTCATCAGGTGGCGGATCGGCGCCGAGGCCGACCAGCCCGGCAAGGTGTTGTAGGAGATGTAGAGCACCCCGCCCGGCCGCAGCTTGCGGCGGATGAAGTCGACCAGGACGCCGCGGTTCTCGTCGGAGATCCAGGTCCAGATGCCGTGCAGGCCGATGAAGTCGAAATCCGGCAAATCCTTGCGGTTGCAGAAGTCGGCGAAGGCTTCGTCGTAGAGCATGGCCTCGGCGCCCGCGAGCCTGACCATCTCCGACGCGAAGGCGGCCTGGGACGGGTTGAAATCGGTGCCGTACCACTTGATCCCGGGTTGAGCGGCGGCGTGGATAGAGACCGAGAGCCCTTGGCCAAAGCCCAGTTCACAGGCGTTCTCGATCTTTGGCGCGTGGCGGCCGACCAGCAGTAGCGGCAAGCGGCAGCGAAGCGGGTTCAGCTCGCCATAGTAGCCGAACGTGTAGTTGACGTCCGTGACATAGCCGGCGTTCCATTCGGTCGACACGCGGTCTCCTTATGGCTGCATAGCGCAAGCAATTGCTGCACTGAAACATCGCCACTGACAAGTTCGCGCCTCAGTCTATCCACGCGCCCGCTCGCCTTACGCGTGGCGCTCACAGGACAACCGGCTATACGTCGGGGTCCAGCCCGTCCGGCGAACGAATCCGCGCGCACCGCTCATGAAATCCCGCCTCCTCGCGCTCTGGCGAAACCTGCCCGTCCCGGTGCGCCGCGCCGCGCACCTAACCGCTGGCGCGCCTTCGGCCGCGGTCAAGGCGGCGACCGATGCGCTCGAACAGGCGAACAGGACGCGCATCGAGCGCGCCGCCCAGGCGCGCGCGCGCCGTCGCGCTAGGCGGCGGAACCTTTCCCCGACCCCGCCCGTCACCGTCGTCGGCTTTCATGGCGCCGTGCATGGCCTGGGCGAGGGCGCCCGCATGCTGGCGCGCGGCTTCGCCGATGCGGGTCTCTCCACGCGCGCGGTCGACCTGTCCGTCCAGGTCGGCTTTCCCGTCGAGTTGCCGGTCGCCTTCGCCGCGCCCGCGGGCGACGAGCGGGGCGTGGTGATCTCGCACATCAATCCGCCGGAACTGCTGCGCTGGGCTCGCGACACCGAGGGCCGCCCGCTGGAGGGCCGCCGCCACATCGGCTATTGGGCCTGGGAGCTGGAGGATGCGCCGGTCGATTGGGCGCCCGCGTTCGATCTCGTCGACGAAGTCTGGACACCGTCGGCCTTCGCCGCCGACGCCATTCGCAAGATCGCCCCACCGCGCGTGAAGGTCTCCCCGGCGCCCTATCCGCTGTACCTGAATCCGCGCCCCGCGCCGGATCGGGCGCGCTTCGACCTGCCCGTGGGGACGGTGGTGGTGCTGATGGCCTTCGACCTGCGCTCCACCGCCCAGCGGAAGAACCCTCAGGCGGCGCTGCGCGCCTTCCAGAAGGCCCGGGCGATAGCCGGCAGATCCGCCTTGCTGCTCTGCAAGGTGGTCGGCGCCGACCTCTATCCAGAGATGTTCCAGGCTCTGCAGAGCCAGGTCGCCGGCGACGCCTCGATCCGCCTGATGACCGAGAACCTGTCCGCCGGCGATATGGCCGCCCTGACGGCCAGCAGCGATATCGTCCTGTCGCTGCATCGCTCGGAGGGCTACGGCCTGTTGCTGGCCGAGGCGATCTGGCTGGGCAAGCCGACCCTGGCCACGGGCTGGTCGTCGAATGTCGAGTTCATGGACTCGGCTTCGAGCCTGCTCGTCGAGTTCACGCTGATCCCGGTCGAAGGCGACGGCGCGATCTACAAGACCGGCCGCTGGGCCGACGCCGACGTCGACGACGCCGCCGCCAAGCTGGCGCGCATGATCGCCGACGACGCTTGGCGCGCGGACCTGGCGGCCGCCACGGCGCGCAACGGACACGTCTCGTTCGATCGCGAGGCGTGGCTGCGGATGATCCGGGAGCTGCTGCCCCTCGTCTAACCCTTGGGGGCCGTGGTCACCGGACTGTCGCTGAGCACCGGCAAGTCGTTGATCGACTGCGGCGGCGTCACCTTGTCCGCGGCCACCGGCTTGGCCGGCAGGTTGGTGGACGGCGGGCGGATCGGCGTGGTGTCGCCGGCCTTGGGCTTCTTCGGTTCCATCGGCAGAGCGAGATGGTCGAAGGTCTGGACGATCAGGTCCGTCGGCAGCATGCCCTTGTAGCGGACCTTCTTGAAGTGCCGCGTGGGATCGTAGGGCTGGACGCCCGGCGCCAGATTGCCGACCTCCAGCGTGCCGACCTGGGCCAGAAGCTGCACGCGACCGATATACTCGTTGGCGCGCCCCCGCACGAAGCTGAGCTGAGCGTTCTGCAGTTCCGCCTGGGCGTTGAGAACCTCGATCGTGCTGCGCAGCGCGAAGCGTTCTTCCTCGCGGACGCCGACAAAGGCGATCGTGTCGGCCTTCATTTCCTCTTCCAGCGTCACCAGCGAACGCCGTGCTGCGACCAGTTGGTCCCAATACTGCGAGACGCTCAGCACGACGCTGCGGCGTGCGTCGTCGATCAGCAGCTTGTCGCGATTGTTTTCCTCGAGCGACTGGCGAACGGCGGAATTGAGTTGGCCGCCCGAGAACAACGGTTGGGACAAGGTAATCCCGGCATTGACCTGGTCGGCGCGCGCGCCTCCAGACGCGTCGTAGGGCGAAAGGGAGCCGTTACGGTAACTGGCCTGCGCGCTGACCGTGAACAGGCGCTGAGCGCGCGCCTCGGCCACGCCTTCGCGCGAAGCCTTCTCGGTGAAGCCGGCGGCCATCAGCGTGGGGTTGGACTGCTCGGCTTGATTGAAGGCCTCGTCCAGGGTCGCCGGCAGGCCGTCGATGTCCGGCTCGGGCTCCAGCGTTTCGGGCAAGTGACCGACCAGGGACGCATAATAGGCGACGCTGACATTCAGCTGGGCCTGGGCGTTGGCGACCTGAGTGCTGGCGGAGGCCAGGCGCGCCTTGGCCTGCTGGACGTCGGTCAAGGTAACTTGGCGAACGCTGTATTTGTCCTCGGTGTCCTGCAGTTGCTTGCGAAGCCAGGCCTCGCCGCCCTGGCTGATGCGCAGCACCTCCCGATCGCGGCGCACGGAAACATAGGCGTTGGTGATGCGGACCAGCAGGTCCATCTCGATACGACGCAGATTTTCGCGCGCGGCCTTGATCTGGGCTTCCACGCCCGCCAAGCGCGCCGCATAGCGCCCGTTCGTATAAAGCGTCTGGCCCAACGAAAGTTGGCTGGTCTGGCTCGCCGCCTCGCCGCTTCGGCCGCTTACGATGAGCTTTTCCCAGCCGTAGTTCTCCGACACCGCCGCGCTGGCCTGCAGGCCATAGGCGGACCGCGCTTGGGTGTAGTTCTCGTCCAGGGCGCGCATGGCCGCGCGCTGGGCCTGGATGTTGGGATTGCTCTGGTAGGCGGCGGTGATCGCGTCGGCCAGGGTTTCGGCGTGCGCGAGACCAGCGACGCCCGACAGCGCCATGGCGGCGGCCAGGGCGACCACGGACGACCGAACGGACAAGACTTTCGACAGCACTCGTATTTCCTAGACCTGAGCGGACCGCGCCTAGACGTGGCCTTCAACCCAAAATTTGTGGCTTAATCAAGAAGACGGCGGACCGTCTCCTCCCATGTAACATTCTTGTCGCGCCAGAGATCACGCGCCGTATTCCCGAGGGATATCGCCCGCGCCCTGTCCGACGTCAAACCATGCAACGCTTGAGCCAGCGCTTCGGCCTCAGGTTCGGCGACCGCGCCGGTGTCCGCGCTGACGATTTCCAGCAGGCCGCCCGAGTCCGTGACGGTCAGGACGGCCTTGCCGGCGGCGAAGGCCTCCATCGTCACGTAGCCCACGCTGTCCTCGTCGAACGGCAGATAGGCGCAGATCAGGGCCCCATTGGCCCAGCGGGCGATGTCGGCGCGCGGGTGGAAGCCGAAGCGAAGGTCGACCCGGTCCTTCAGGTCCAGATCCTCGACCAGCTTGGTCAGCCGATCGGCATAGGCCTGGTTCTCCGGCGGTCCGGCGATGACCAGGCGCGGCCCGTTCGGCAACAGGGCCAGGGCCTCGATCAGCAGGTGCTGGCGTTTGCCCGCCGCGACCCGGCCGCCGGCGAAGACATAGTCGCCATGGTCGCCGCCGGTGAACAGCTCGCCATCGTTCAGCGGCGGATACAGGACCTGGCTCGCCACGCCGTTGAACTTCATCAGCCGGTTCTGGGTGACCGGCGAGTTGCAGTAGATCTTGCGGCACTCGGCGAAGCACGCGTTGTCCGCCGCCCGGATCGCCGCCTTCACCGCCCTGCCCGTCTCGTCGAAATCCAGGTGGCTTTGGCCGGCTTCGGACAGGTCGTAGGCCTGGCGGAACTGGTGCAGCAGCCACAGCACCTTGTCCTGGTGCGGGATCAGATAGGCCGGGAACTTCAGGCCGATCACGCGATCGACGTTATAGAGACGCATGCCCTTGGAGATCAGCATCTCCTCGATCAGGCGCTCCGCCGGCTCCCAGGTGAAGGGCACGCGCACCAACTCGGACTGGACACCGGGCGTGGCGTTCAGGCGGCGGACCAGGTGGTCGGCCAGCTCCTCGGCGCCGCCGCGTTGGAACGGCGCGGCGTTGTTGACGACCAGGACCTTCATGCCGGCCTTCTCATGCGGTCAGCCGCTCCACGACGGTGCTCCAGTCGATCTTCATTTCGGCCAGGCGGTTCAGCGAGGCGGTCCCCATCTTGGCGACGCCCTGCCTGTCGGCGTGCAGGCGATCGAACTGCTCGGCCAGAGCGCGTGGATCCGGCTCGCTGATCAGGCCGTTGCGGCCATGCTCGACCAGCTCCAGCACGCCGCCGGAGTCGGTGGTGGTGATGACGGCTTTGCGCGCGTGGGCGCCCTCCAGCGACGGATAGCCATAGCTGTCCTCGTCCTTGGGTAGGTAGGCGACCGCCAGCGCCGCCTTCAGCATTTCGGCCTTTTCGTCCTCGCTGATCCAGCGGTCCTCCAGGATCACGCGATCCTGGACACCGAGGTCGCGGGTCATCTGAACCAGTTGCCGGCCGTATTCGGCGCTGGACGCCGTGCCGGCCAGGCGAAGCTTCACGCCGGTCTTCACGTGCTGCATGGCCTCGATCATCAGGGCCTGGCGCTTGTGCGGCTCCAGACGCGAGATCGCGACGATCTCGTCGCCATAGCCGGTGTGGGTGAAGCGCTCGGGCTGATAGACCGGCGGATACAGCGGCGTGGCGTCTAGGCCGTTGAACGTCTTCAGGCGGTCGGCCACGACTTGCGAGTTGGTGAACACCGCCCGGCTCTCGGCGATGGCCCGGGTGTCCAGGGCCCGCAGGTTGTCGCGAATGGCGCGATGCTGCGTGTCGTCGGGCATGCCGCGATAGGGCGTGTCCCACAGGTCGTAGAAGGTGCGAATGTGGTGGATGAACCACAGCACCTTGTTCGGATGATCCACCACATAGGCGGGCGGCCGGAAGCAGATGACCCGGTCGCACCACTGGGTCAGGTCGATCAGGCGCCAGGCGGCGATCTGGTGCAGGATCTCGTTCGGATCGTCGGTGAACGGCAGATAGAACCGTTCGACCTCATGCCCCGCCTCGACGAGCTTCTCCTCGAGCCACTCGACGATGAAGCGCGCTCCGCCGTTGATGAACGGCACGATCGAGGAGAGCAGGACGATCCGCATGGCTTAGACCAGCACCTGGTCCAGGGCGGCGACGATGCGGTCGATGTCGGCTTCGGAGAGACCCGCGTGGGTCGGCAGGTTCAGGCCGTCGGCGCCGCAGGCCTCGGCGGTCGCGAGATCGCCATTGGCCAGGTGGGCGTAGGGCGGCATCACGTGCATCGGGTGGAACACCGGACGGCTCTCGATGCCCAGGGCGTCCAGGTCCTTGATCACCTGGTCACGCGAGGTCGACAGGCCCTCGCCCAGACGCACGGTGTACATCCAGAACACATGGCGGCCAGTCGGCTCGACATACGGCTTGATCACCCGGTTGCCCAGGCGCGTCAGCTTCTCGTCGTACCAGGCCACGACCTGCTCGCGGGCGTCGAGGTGGACGTCGACCCGTTCCAGCTGGGCCAGGCCGATGGCGGCCTGGATGTTGGTCATGCGGTAATTGTAGCCGACGATCGGGAACCAGTAGCGGCGGTTGGGGTCCATGCCCTGGCCGCGCAGCAGGCGCATCTTGGCGGCCAGGTCGTCGTCGTCGGTGGTGATCATCCCGCCTTCGCCGGTGGTGATGATCTTGTTGCCGAAGAAGCTGAAGGTGGCGCAGGTCCCCAGCGAACCGGACTTCTTGCCCTTGTAGGTGGCGCCGACGGCCTCGGCGGCGTCCTCGACGACCTTCAGGCCGTGCTTCCTGGCGACGTCAAGGATCGGGTCCATGTCGCAGACCTGGCCGTACAGGTGCACCGGCATGATCGCCTTGGTGCGCGGCGTGATCAGCGCCTCCAGCTTGGCCGGGTCCAAATTGAAGGTGCGCGGATCGTTGTCGATCAGCACTGGCGTCGCGCCGCAATAGGTCACCGCGTTGGCCGAGGCGATATAGGTCAGGCTGGGCACGATCACCTCGTCGCCCGGACCGATGTCCAAGGCCACCAGTGCCAGGTGCAGGGCCGTCGTGCCGTTGTTGCAGGCGATCGCGTTGCGCACGCCGCAGTACTCGGCGAAGCCCTTCTCGAATTCCGAGATGAAGCGGCCGACCGACGAGATCCAGGTGGTGTCCATGCACTCGAGGACGTATTCGCGCTCCTTGCCGTCGAGGCGCGGGGCGGCGACGGAAATCCTGGGCAGGGTGTTCGCCGGACTGGTCATGGCCGGTCTCCTTTGATTTGGGCCGGAACGCCGACAGCGAGGACGCCGTCCGGGAGGTCTCGCACGACGACGCCGCCCGCGCCGACGGTGGTGTCCGCGCCGATGGTCACACCCGGGATCACCCGCGCGCCGACGCCGAGGAAGGCGCGCTCGCCGAGGGTCACGCCGCCGGCCAGGGCCGAGGCGGGCCCCAGGTGACAGGCCGCGCCTAGGCGGCAGTCGTGATCCACGACCGCGCCCGTATTGATGATCGCCAGATCGCCGATCTGGCTGTCGGCGTTGATCGCCACGCCGGCCATCACCGCGATTCCTTCGCCCAGCTGGGCGGTCGGCGAGACGATGGCCGAGGGGTGGATGGCGTTGACCAGGGTGAAGCCCTGCTCGCGCGCCCGACGACCCAGCTTCTCGCGCAGTCGGTTGTCGCCGATCGCCACGAACAGTTTCGAGAGCCCTTGCGCGCGCAGCCCTGGCAGGGCCAGGTCGTCGCCCACGACCGGCGCGCCCAGCACCTCGCGCGGGGTGGGATCGGCGTCGACGATCGCCGCGACCGTCTCGCCCGAGGCCCGCAGGCTCTCGATGACCACTTTCGCGTGGCCGCCGCCGCCGATGATGACGACGCCGGAGCTCATCAGGTCCTGGACCGGCGCTGGAGGTCGGCCTCGACCATTTCGGCGATCATGTCCTGCATGGTCGTGGTGGGCTCCCAGCCCAGCTTGGCCTTGGCCTTGCTCGGATCGCCCAGCAGCAGGTCGACCTCGGCCGGGCGCAGGAACTTCGGATTGATCGTGATGTGGTCCTGGTAGTTCAGGCCGACCGTGGCGAAGGCCACCTCGCACATCTGACGCACCGTCCAGGTCTTGCCGGTGGCGACCACATAGTCGTCCGGGTTTTCCTGTTGCAGCATCAGCCACATGGCCTCGACATAGTCGCGGGCGTGCCCCCAGTCACGCTTGGCGTCCAGATTGCCCAGCTCGACGGTCTTCTGCTGGCCCAGCTTGATGGCCGCCACCGCGTCGGTGACCTTACGCGTCACGAACTCGATGCCACGCAGCGGGCTCTCGTGGTTGAACAGGATGCCGGCCGAGGCGTGCAAGCCGAAGCTCTCGCGATAGTTCACCGTCATCCAGTGGGCGTAGAGCTTGGCCACCGCGTACGGCGAGCGCGGGTAGAACGGGGTGGTCTCCGACTGGATCGGATGCTGCACCAGGCCGTACATCTCCGACGACGACGCCTGATAGAAGCGGGCCTGCGGGCATTCCAGCCGCACGGCCTCCAGCATGTTGGTGGCCCCCAGGCCCGTGACCGAGCCGGTCAGGTGCGGCTGGTCCCACGAGGCGCCGACGAAGCTCTGGGCGGCGAGGTTATAGATCTCATCCGGCTGCAGCCGGCGCATCAGGCGTGACAGGCCGCCCTCGTCCAGCAAATCGCCGAGTTCGAAGCGGATGTCGTCATAGACTCCAACCCAGCGCAGACGGTCGCCGATCACGTCGGCCGAGGCCGAGCGGCGCAGCATGCCGTGAACGGTATAGCCCTTCTCCAGCAGCAGCTTGGCGAGATAGGCGCCGTCCTGACCGGTCACACCGGTGATCAATGCCGTCTTCGCCATACGCTCCCGTCGACTCCAGTAACAACGAAGGGTCCTGACTACACTATTGGCGCCGATTGGAAAGCGGCCTTACGCCGCTTTCCGAAAGGCGTGAGAAATCAGGCGGTTGAAAACCGGACTCTACTCCTCGCGCATCGTGGTGCGCAGGGTGTCGCGCAGCGGCGAGAACAGATACTGCAGCACCGTGCGCTCACCCGTCGGCACGATCACCTGGGCCGGCATGCCGGCGGTGACCTTGCTGCGGAACTGCGGCGGCAACTGCTTCACATCGACCCGGACGATCCCGAGGAAATAGGCGGTCTTGCCCTCAGGATCGCTCAACCGGTCGCGCGACACCGATTCGATCTTGCCGTTCAGGATCGGGATCTCCCGCGAGTGGAACGACGGCAGACGCACCTCGGTGACCATGCCGGCATGGACGTTGTCGACGTCGGTGGGCGCGAAATGGGCCTGGATGACGAAGGCTTCGTCGTTGGGCGCGATATCGATCAGCGGCTCGGCGGGGCGCACGACGGCGCCCTCGGTGAAGAAGCGGAGATTCTGGGCGGTGCCGCTAACCGGCGAGACGATATTGATCCGGCGCTGCTGATCGGACGCCACCACCTCCTTTTCGGTCACCTCGGCCAGTTTCGCGCGGGTTTCGGCGATGTTCTGGCTGACTTCCTCGAAGAAGGTCTGACGGATCTGGCGGATCTTCAGCTGGGTTTCGCCGATGCCCTGCACGGCCTTGGAGCGGTCGGCGGTCAGTCGGCCGATCGAACCCGACAACGAGGCTTGCTCACGCTCCAGCGCCAGCAGGCGCGGTCGCGGCACCAGACCCTTGTCGTAGATCTTCCGCAGGTCGTTGAGCTCGTCCTGGATGTAGCCCAGCTGATCCTTCAGGCCTTGGGTCTGACGGTCGATGCCTTCGATCTCGCTCTGATACTGGTCGCGCTGGGCGTTCATCAGGTCGGTCTGACCAGCGATCGTCTGCCGGCGCTCGATGAACTGCGCCTGCTCGTCGGCGATCGCACGTCCGACCATCGGGTCGGCGCGTTGGCTGGTCAGCTCCTGCGGGAAATCGATCGTCGCGCGCTGGTCGCGCTCGGCCAGGAGGCGCGCCTCCATCGCTTTCAGGGTCACGTACTGGTTCTTGGTGATGCCCGCCGCGGCGTTGGCCTGGGTCGGGTCCAGTTCGAACAGCAGTTGCCCCGCCTGCACCCTCTCGCCCTCGCGCACCAGGATCCTGCGCAGAATGCCGCCTTCCAGGTGCTGAATGGTCTTGCGGTTGCCCTCGGCCGAGATGACGCCGTTGGCGATCACGGCGCTGTCGAGCGGCGCGAACATCGCCCAGATCAGACCCACGAACATGAGCGCGATCACCGCGTAGCCGATACGGGCCACGCCTTTGTAGTTGTCCGTCGGACGCTGGATCTTGGGGGGCTTCATCTTGTCTTCAGCCTGATGGGCGCGTCCCGTGGACGGCTTTAGAAATGGGATGCGAACGGACGGATCAGTTGGCGCGGATCGGCGTGGGCGTCGGGGCCTGCGGCGGCGCGGCCCCGGTCAGCTTGGCCAGCATGACGTCCCGCTCGCCAAAATCGGCGATGACGCCTTGATTGACCACCATGATGTAGTCGGCCTGGCTGAGCAGGTTCACCTTGTGCGTGGCGAAGATAACCGTGCGCTTGGCCGCCTTCAGGTGGTTCATCGCCTCCATCAGAGCGATCTCGCCCGTCTGGTCGAGGCTGGCGTTCGGCTCGTCCAGCACCAGCAGAGCCGGCATGCGGTAGATCGAACGGGCCAAGGCCAGGCGCTGACGCTGGCCGCCCGACAGCGAGGCGCCGCCTTCGCCGATCGGCGTGTCGTAGCCCATCGGCAGGGCCTGGATCATTTCGTGCACGCCCGCCAGGGTCGCGGCCTGGATCACTTCCTGCGCCTCGAACTCGGTGAAGCGGGCGATGTTCTGGGCCACGGTGCCAGAAAACAGTTCGATGTCTTGCGGCAGATAGCCGATGTGGCGGCCCAGCTTCTCCGGATCCCACTGCTTGATGTCGTAACCGTCGAGGCGGATGACGCCCGCCACACAGGGCCATACGCCGACGATGCCGCGCAGCAGCGAAGACTTGCCCGCGCCGCTGGGACCGACGATGCCGACCGAAGTGCCCGCTTCGATGCGGAAGCTGGCCTGGCGCAAGGTCGGCGCCTGCGAGCCAGGCGGCAGGATCGAAGCGGCCTCGGCCGAGAGCACGCCGCGCGGCTCGGGCAGCGGCATGTGATCGCTGGCGTCCCGCTCCTCGCGCAGCATGACTTGCAGGCGGTCCCACGAGCTTCGCGCCGCCAGCAGGCCCTTCCATTGGCCGACGGCGCCTTCGATGGGCGCGAGGGCGCGGCCGACCAGGATCGAGCCGGCGATCATCGAGCCCGCCGAGATCTTGCCCTGGATGGCCAGATAGGCGCCCCCGCCCAGGATCAGGGTCTGCACCACCTGGCGGAACACCTTGATGCTCGACATCACCGCGCCGCCTGCGTCGCTGGCCGAGGCCTGCCAGGCCACTTGCTCGTCACGACGGACCCGCCACCGGGCTTGCAGGCCGCCCCACATGCCCATGGCCTTCATGACCTCGGCGTTGCGCAGGGTCGAGCCGGCGTCGCTCTGGGCGGCGATCGAGGCCATGGTGGCCATCTGGATCGGGTTCTTCGTGGAGCGATCGTTCATCACGGCCAGGCCGAAGATGATGAAGCAGCTGATGATGGCCAGGATCCCGAAATAGGGATGCAGCACCCACGAGACGATAATGAACACCGGCGTCCACGGCGCGTCGCAAAAGGCGATCAGGCCGCCGGTCATGAACTCGCGCACCGTGTCCATGTCGCGGAACGCTTGGCCGCCCTGCCCGCGCCGGTTCAGCGTCGAGTCCAGAACCGCCTTGAAGATCGGGTCTCGCGCCACACCGTCGAACTTCAGGC
Organism: Caulobacter sp. 1776; assembly: GCF_040545685.1. Classification (NCBI taxonomy): domain Bacteria; kingdom Pseudomonadati; phylum Pseudomonadota; class Alphaproteobacteria; order Caulobacterales; family Caulobacteraceae; genus Caulobacter; species Caulobacter sp. 1776. The sequence continues at coordinate 86,869 of NZ_JBEPMI010000005.1, read as the reverse complement.
CGCCCCGCACCAGCACCTGGGTGCGTAGGGCTTCGAGCAGGCCGTAGATCACGAACAGGAAGACGCAGATCACCGTCAGGACGATGAGGGTCGCGACATTGCGGCTCGACAGGACGCGGTCATAGACCTGCAGCATGTAGAGCGGGCTGACCAGCGCTAGAATGTTGATGAAGAAGCTGAACACCATGGCGGTGACCACCGCCGGCTTCGCGACCAGGACAGCCTGATCGAGGATGGTTGGCTTCTCGCCGGAGCGGGTGAAGATCATTTCGAGCCTTCAAGACGCCGCGCCGAATAGCGGGGCCGTATACAGTAACAACTTAGGTCGCGTCTCGACCATGAAATTGTGGCGGAAAAGGAGCAGCCGCCGCAACTTGGCTAGAACATACGACCGCGCCCCGCGCAAGCGGACTTGAGGGGAACGTAAGGCGGTCGGTCCCACAAAAGAAAACGCCGCCCCGGAAAACCGGAGCGGCGCAGTCTTCAGTCCCGATGTCGGCCGTGACGGGTCACGGCCGGATCACGGGTCTTAGTTACCGAGCGTGAACAGGTCGGCGCCCGAGAAGGCGGCCGTCGACAGGTCAACGATACCGGTCAGCTTGACGACTTGGTCAGCGCCGTTTTGGAACGTCGCGGCCGCGCTGTTGTCGAGCACGATATAGGTGTCGCCAGCGTAGGTGAACCACGTGGCGTGCGTATTCACGTTGCCAACGCCCGCCGCCGCAGCGTCGAGGAAGTCGGCGAACGCGGCCGTAGCGCCCAGCGTGATCTTGTCCGACAGGGCGAACGTCGCGTTGGTCGTGCCGGCGGTAGCCAGAGCCGACACGTCGAGGGTGTCGAACGCCGTGGCGCTGACAGCCTTAGAAGTGAAGTCGGTGATCGTGGCGTAGGTGTTGCCGTTGGCGTTCGCACCCAGGATGACCGTATCGGCGCCGCCACCGGTGGTGACAACGTCGAGGCCAGCGCCCGTGGTGATCGTGTCGGCCTTGGCGCCGCCCGTGATCGTGTCAGCCGCCGCAGCGCCCACCAGGGTGTTGGTGTTCGTCGAGCTGCCGGTGATCGTGGTCGCACCGGTCGTGACGGCCGAGGTGTACGAGATCACGCCGGTGGAGGCGTGAGCATCGAACGTGCGCAGGGCGGTCAGAGCGGTGTTGGTCAGGGTCAGACCAGCCGAACCCGTGACGGTCACCGACTTGGCGGTGGCGTCGGTCAGGGTCAGCGTGTCGACGTGAGCGGTGGTGTTGGTGTCCACAGCGTTGATCGTGACATTCTCGACGCCGGTCAGGACCAGCGTGCCGGCCGCCGTGGCGCCCGACGACGAGATGTTGACGGTCGCCGCGTCAGACGTGCCGCTCGAGTCGGCCAGGTTGTAGGTCACGGTTTGACCCGGAGCACCCGTGTAGGTGATCGCGGTGCCGGCGGCGACGTTGGAGAACGTCGAAGCGCCGCCGATGGCGCCCGAGATCGACAGACCGGTGAAGCCCGTGGCGTTGAACGAACCGGTCGAAGCCGCGGCCAGACCCAGGGTTTCGAAGCCCGAGATCTTGCCGTTCGCCGAGGCGTCGAAGCCGCCAGCGATGTTGGCCACGAACGTGTCGGTGCCAGCGCCGCCAACCAGGCTCTTGGTCGGAGCGGCGTTCGCCTGAACCGTGTCGTTACCAGCGCCACCGGCGAAGGTGGCGAGGGTGGCGTCCAGCGTGATCTTGCTGGCGCCGGTGGTGGCGGTGGTGTCAACCGTCTTCACGTTGGCCAGGGCCGACACGTCAGCGACCAGACCAGCCGAACCGCTCACCGTGACGGTAGCCAGATTGGCGGCCGACAGAGCGGTGAAGGTCACGACCTTGGTGCCCGAAACGTTCAGCGCGGTCAGGCCGGAGTCGCTGAAGTTCGCGACCGTAGCGGTAGCGGAGCCGCTAACGTTCAGGGTCTTGACTTCGTTGTTGACGTCGGTGATCGCGCCGACCGTGCCCGCGACCGAGAGGGCCAGGGTGGTGTTGGTCGGGGTGGTCAGGCTGTTGGTGAGCGAAACGGTGCCCGTGCCATTCAGCGACAGGTTGGTCAGAGCGTTCGAAGCGATGGTCGAACCAGCGCCCGTGCCCGTCAGCGAGACCGAGGTCAGCGTGCCAGCCTTGGTGGCCGAGACGCCGGTGTCGGCGATGGTCGCGGCGGCGCCGACGCCGGTGCCCGCAACGCCAACGGCGTTGTTGACGACCGTGACCGACGAAGCCGTGCCCGAGACGCCCACGGTGCCGGCGGTGATGCCGTCAGCGATGTTGAGCGTCGCGACGACCGTCGAACCACCCGTGATCGACACGTTGCCGGTCGCGTTTTGGGTCGAGGTCAGCGAGACGGCGGTCGTGCTGGCGGCCGTCAGCGTGGCGGCGCCAACCGACGTGACGCCCAGAGCGGTGACGCCCGAGAAGCCGGTCGAGTCAGCGGTCACAGCGGCGGTGCCGGTGATGTTGATGTTCTCGACGTTCGAGATCGTCACGGCGGCCGGAACGCCGGTGAAGGCGCCAACAGCGGTGATGTTCAGGGTGTCGGTGCCAGCGCCACCGTCGATCTTGTCGGCGACGGTCAGGGTGTCGGTGGTGCCGCCAGCGCCCGTCAGAGCGTTGATGACGTCGTTGGCGCTCGTGCCAACGAAGTTGTCAACGGCGTTCGTCAGGGCCGTCGTGACGCTCGGCGGAGCCGACGGATAGGCCGTGATGATGTTGATGCCGGCCGAGTTGTCGGTCGACAGAGCGCCGTCCGACAGGTCAGCGATCAGAGCGGCCGTCGCCTTGGCGTAACCACCGATGCCCGACACCGTGGCGGCGTTCAGGATTTCACCGATCAGGGCGGCCTTGACGGCCAGATCGATGTCGGCGGCGGCGGTCAGGCCGGTGTTCGCCTTAACGAAGTTGGTCAGGTAGGTGACGTTCTCGGCGCGGCTCAGATAGGCCACGGCGGCGGCGACATCGACGCCAGCGGCGGCGGCGGCGGCGTTGCCGATGATCTTATCGTAGGCGGTGGCGACGGTCTGAGCGACCGTGACCGAGCCATAAGCGGCCGCGAACGCGGCGGCGCCTTCACCCGCGCCGGTGGCGAGGTTGATCGAGAAGTTGATGAAGCGGTTTTCCTGAGCGAACTTCGAATAGTACGTGTCGTTCAGGTCGTTGGTGTTGGTGGTCGAGTTGACCAGGTAGGTCAGGCCGGCGACCGACGGAGCGTGACCGGTGAAGAACTGGTAGGTTTCGACGGCGACGGCCGTCGTGTTGTTCACCAGCTTCAACGTGTTCGTCATGGCGGTGGTGTCCGTGACACCCCCCGTCTGGGTCTGAGTCGCGTACGCGTCGAGCGTCAGCGTGGTGGCGGCGTCAGGCGCCTTACCAAGATTGGCCTTGGTGTAAGCGTCTACCAGTTGGGCCGTAGTGAGGGCCATGGATAGTCTCCCAAAAAAAATCCCACACCCCCTGCGACCTAGTGGCGCGCATGGGAGCAGCGAAGGCTATAGAGCAAACGTCATACGTCCACAATAGCTGAAATCGAGCTGTACAGCATTTTTCTAACCGGTACAGCAAATTCCTATATAGCGTTCCTTGTACCCCCGCCAAAAACGATGTACATATAATGCGATTTCGTCGGGTGGATGAGTGAGCGCGCGCCCGCGCCCCTCGCGCCGTACGAAGCGCGAGGTCCTTGATTATGTACGGTAATCCGCAACGCCGCAGCGCCTCGGAGGTTCAAGATCTCCGCAAGGAGGGCGGCCGCTGGCTGAAGGAACAGCGGGAGGCCGTGGGCCTGTCGCAACGGCAGCTCGCGGCCAAGGTCGGCGCCGACTACTACACCTTCATCTCTCAACTCGAGACGGGCCGCGGCCGCATTCCGCCGGACCGTTATCGCGACTGGGCCAAGGCCCTGGAGGTGTCGGAGAAGACATTCGTCCGTGAACTGCTCCGCTTCTACGACCCGATCACCTACGAGATCCTGTTCAGCGAAGACTAGTTCGGTTAGTCTGCCGCCGCCGGCGGGATCCGGCTGTCGTTTTTTAGGCTTGGGAAACTTCCAACCGCATGGCCGCACAGGTCCTCTCGTTCTTCCAGCGCTCGCCGCGCCATGCGCCGCAACCGGTTGACTGGAGCCAGCAGGAGCTGGCCGAGTTCTACCGCGTCGAGAGCGCCCTGATCCGCGCCGGTATCCGCGTCGGCACCGATCGCGGCATGAGCGACGAGAATGAGCCGTGGTTCGTCTTCTATCGTTCCGACGACGGCGAGGTGGTCATTCACTTCGCGCGGATCGATGGCGAGTATCTGATCGCTGGCGCCGCCTATGAAGAGATCGCCCGCGGGTTCGACTTCTCGACCCTGGTTCGCAATCTGGTCGCGCGCCATCCGCTGATCCGTCGCTCGGACAGCAACAGCAATCTGTCGATCCACCCCGCCGCCCTGCTGGTGGCCGTGGTCGGCACCGCCTTCTTCAAGACTGGCGAGGCGCGCGCGGCCGAGACCGGTCAGACCGGTGGTTCAAGCCACAGCCGTCCCGTGCTGTTGTCCTCCAGCGCCGGCCCTGTCCTGACGGGCGTCGCGCCGATGGCGTTCCAGCAGCCCACTTATGATTCCGTCCAGATGCCGGCCAACCAGGCCGTCCTGGTGCTGGCCGCGGCGCTGCTCGCGGCGGACTACGGCGTCGATACCGCCAGCATGGATCCCGGCGTTCGCGCGGCGCTCTCGGCCACCGCCGCCGCGCTGGACTTCGGCGGCGTCGGCGCGCCCGCCCAATCGGCCACCGACAGCGGCCTCGCCATCGCGCCCTCGACCCACGCGATGGTTGCGGACAGCACGCCGGCCCAGACCGTATCGAGCGTGCTGTCGCTGGTGGCGATCCTGTCGACGATGCCGCAATCGAACGAGGCCTCCACCTCGGCCGAGGGCTTGCTGGTCAGCGCCGCCGGGTCGGCAAATCACGACATCGCGCTGGCTTCGCTGCCCGTCGCGAATGAAAACGCGAACTGGGCGATCGACGTCCGGCTTGGCCTCAATTCAAGCGGCCTGCCGTCGGTCGAGGCGGTTCAGCTGGTGCGCGGACTGCTGGGCGACGCCACGCAGAAGATTCTGGTGATCGAAGTCGCCAAGCTGCCAGACGTGCTGGCCGATCTGATCGCCAAAGGCGAACACTACGCCGTCACGACACCAGCGCCCTTGACGCCGGATTCGGCGGCCCCGGCCCCAGCGCCGCCCGCCGAGGGTGGAGCGCCGCCCGTCGAAGGCAGCGTGGCGCCCCCGGTGACCACCCCGGTGGATCCGGGCCCGACACCGCACGAGCCGTCGCCGCCATCGACGCCGGCCTTCGCCGCGCCGGACCTGGTGAGGCAGTTCATCGACTTCTTCATCGCCCACACCAGCGGCGTCGAAGTGATGCAGCATGGCGCGGACATCGTCATGTTCGACAGCCGCATCCTCCATGACGCCAGCGCGGCTATTCACCTGACCGCGATGACCTTCGATTTCGCCGACGGCGGTTCGATCAGCCTGGTCGGGAATCATTCGTCCTTCCTGAACGACGGGATTCTGGTCTAGACGAACGTCGGGAGCCTCGCGCTCCCGATGTCGCGAGATCAGAGAGCGATGGCTTTTCCAGGCCGCGTTCGGGAAGGATTGACTTGAGGCCCGCACGCCTGGACCTGGCGATGAGTTCCGCCATGCGCGCTCCCGTCATCGAAACATCGAACGCTATACCAGATCCGAACGGGTCGGGTCCGCCGCCGCGCCGCCGCTTCGGATTCGCGCGCCGCCTGCTGGGGCCCGTGCTCTCGCCGCTGGCCAACTACGCCCGCCGCTATCTTCAGGCCAGCGTCGAGCACGAGCTGCACGAGGCGCGCAATCATCTGAACGTCCTCTCGGCCGAGTTGCACGCGGTGCACGCCCGCCTCGATCAGACCCATGCGCTGCTGCATGAGGCGCTAAAGCAAAACGACTCCACCGCTCGCGCCCTGTCGGCCCACCTGTCGCGTCTGGAGCCGCCGCTCGCGCGGATCGAGATGCGCGGCGACCGTCTCGGCGACGATCTGGCTCGCTTGCCCGGCCTGTTCGGCCCGCGCTTCGACGAGCTGGAAATCAAGCAGCGGCCGCTGATCGCCTATGATGACGAGTCGATGGCGATCCGTATGCGCGACGGCTATGTCCTGGCCCCGCGCGCCCTGCCCACCTTCGTGACCATGCTGGCCAACGCCACCAGCAAGGGCCTGGAGCCCGGCACCGGCGACGTGCTGCGCCGCCTGGTCCAGCCGGGCATGACCGTCGCCGACGTCGGGGCCAATATCGGCCTGCTGACCTTGCTGCTGGCCTGGGCCACCGGGCCGAGCGGCAAGGTCATCGCTTTCGAGCCCGAGGCCATTCCGCGCTCGAACCTCGAAAAGATGAAACATCTCAACGGCCTGTCGTGGGTCGAGGTGCGCGACCAGGCCGTGGGCGAGAAGCCCGGCCGCCTGACGTTCCACGTCAGCGACATCATCGGCCACAGCTCGCTCTACGCCCTGCCCGAGGCCGAGGAGGCCCGCACGGTCGAGGTCGAGGTGGTGCGCCTGGACGACGTCGCGCCGGCCAAGCGCATGGACGTGGTCAAGATCGACGTCGAGGGCGCCGAGCTGGACGTGCTGGCCGGCATGCGGGGCCTGATCGCCAAGAACCCCGACCTGGCCATCGTCGCCGAGTTCGGCCCCGAGCACCTGAAGCGCGTCGGCCAGACGCCCGCCCAGTGGTTCAAGGCCTTCACCGACGAGGGCTTCAAGGCCTACATCATCGACGAGGCGACCAGCGCGGCGGCGCCGACCAGCGCCAAGGCGGTCGCCAAGGTGGTCTCGGCCAACATCGCCTTCGTGCGCGCCGGCGGCGACGCCGAACGTCGCCTGCTGCAGCGCTAGGACCCGCCGATGAGGATCTGCTGGGTCACGCCGTTCGCCCTCCGCTCGTCGATCGGCCGGGTCAGCGCCGAGGTCGCGCGCGCCTTGGCCGCGCGCGGTCACCAAGTCGAGATCCTGCGCTGCGAGGACGTCGACACGCCCGGTGAGCCGCTGCACCCGACCCGCCTGCCCGTTCACCACTGGCGATCCTACGATCTGGCGCGCCTGCGAACCGAGTTCGATGTCGTCATCGTCAATATCGGTGACAACTATCCGTTCCACGCCGGCGTGTTCGCGATCCTGGACGCCGCGCCGTGCCTGGGGATCTTCCACGACTTCTATATCTACAACCTGTTCTCGGGCTGGCTGCACTTCAACGGCCTGGACTATCGTCGGCACGACGCCGAGATCATCGACACCTATGGCTTCGAGGCCGAGGCCGACGCGGTGGCCGTTCGCTCGGGCCAGATGCCGGACATGGGCGACATCGCCGCCAAGCTGCCGATGACCGAGTGGCTGGCCCGCCGCTGTGAGGCCGCCCTCGCCCACGCCCGCTTCTATGCCCCGAAGCTGGAGGCTGTCTGCTCAGGGCCCGTCGCCGTGACCCCGCTGTGCTGCCCGGACCGCGCGACGCCGCCGGGCCCGCCCAGGGCCAAGGATCAATTGGTCATCACCACGGTGGGGGTGATGAACGCCAACAAGCGCGTCGCCGACGTGCTGCGCGCGATCGGCGGGTCGGTGACCCTGAAGGCCTGCGCCTATCGCCTGGTCGGTCCGATCTCGGACGAGGAGCGCGCCAGGCTGCGGGCGATCGCCGCCGAGGTCGGCTTCGAGAACCTGATCATCGACGGCGCGGTCGACGATCACACCTTGGATCAGCGCCTCGACGAGGCCGACATCATGGTCTGCCTGCGCAAGCCGGTGCTGGAAGGTGCCTCGGGATCGGCGTGCGAGGCGATGCTGAGCGGCCGCCCGACAGTGGTCGCCAAGGCGGGCTTCTATGGGGAATTGCCCGACGACTTGGTGTTCAAGGTCGACGGCGAGATCGTCGTCGAGGAGATCCGCGCGGTCCTGGAGCGCCTGGCCGGCGATGCGACCCTCCGCGCCGAGACCGGCAAGGCCGCCCGCGTCTGGGCGTTGGAAAACCTCAACGCCGAGCGCTACGCCGAGGCGGTCGAGGCCCTGGCGCGGGCCCAGGTCACCAGCCGTCCCCTGCTGGCCGTCGGCCGCCGCCTGGGCGGCGAGCTGAAGGCCATGGGCCTGGACGCTGCCGACCCGGCGACGACCCGGATCGGCGCCACGCTGCAGAAGCTGTTCGCGCCGATCGAGACGTAAAGCCCTAAGCGCTCTTGCTCACGACCGGCGCGCAGTAGGCGTCCAGGAAAGCCTGGTGCTGGGGCAGGCGCGTCACCGCGCCGGCGATGTTGCGCTTTAGGTCGTCCAGCGCCTGCCTCAGCTGTTGGGGCGGCATCAGCCGGCCCATGTGGTGATAGGCCTGGGGCGTGACCCGCTGGCCCAGCAGGACCTGCAGCCACGAGTCCACCTGGAACAGCTCGCCGGGCGCCTGATAGACCTGGGCGCTCTCGCGGAACAGCGCGATGCGTTGCGCCAGGCTGTCGGGGATCTCCATCTCGCGGACTCGGTCCCAGAACGGGCTGTCGGACCGTTCGGTCGCCTTGTAGTGCAGGATGATGAAGTCGCGGATCTTTTCCAGCTCGTCGTCGGCCTGCCGGTTGTAGCGATCGACGGCGGCCTGGCTGATCCCCGCGAACGGGAACAGCTGCATCAGCCGCGTCACGCCGATCATGATCAGGTGGATCGAGGTCGATTCCAGAGGCTCGACGAAGCCGCTGGCCAGGCCAAGGGCGACCACGTTCTTGTCCCAGGTCTTGCGACGGCGGCCCGTGCGGTAGCGGATCAGGCGCGGCTGGATCAGGGTCTCGCCCTCGATCTCGCCCATCAGCATGTCCTTGGCCTCGTCGTCGGACATGTGCTCGTTGCAGTAGACGAGGCCGTTGCCGACGCGATGCTGCAGCGGGATCTTCCAGCGCCAGCCGGCCTTGTGGGCGATCGCGCGGGTATAGGGCACGGCCGGTTCGGTCGAGCGGGTCTGGACCGCCAGAGCGCTGTTGGTCGGCAGCCAGTGGCCCCAGTCCTCGAACCCGGCCTTCAGGGTCTGCTCGATCAGCAGGCCGCGGAAGCCGGTGCAGTCGACGAAGAGATCGCCCTCGACGACGTCGCCATTCTCCATGACCAAGGCCTCGACATGGCCGTCGCTCGCCCGCTGGCGGACGCTGGCGATCTTGCCCTCGACGCGGCGCACCCCGTCGGCCTGCGCCATCTTGCGCAGGAACTGGCCATAGAGGCCGGCGTCCAGGTGGTAGGCGTAGTTCAGCCGACTGTCCTCGCCCGTATAGAACCGGTTCTGCTCGGCCGCCTTCAGCTCCAGGCAATAGTCGCCCAGATCGCCGCCGAAGCCCTGCGCCTTGGCCTGCATCCAGAAATGATGGAAGCCGCCCATCCAGGTGGATTTGCCGACTTGGCCGAACGAGTGGATGTAGCGATCGCCGATCTCGCCCCAGTGTTCGAACGAGATTCCCAGCTTGAAGGTCGCCTGGGTGGCGGCCATGAATTCCGGCTCATTGATCCCGAGCAGGGCGTTGAAGGTCCGGGCCGTGGGGATGGTCGACTCCCCTACCCCGACGGTGCCGATGTCCTCGGACTCGACCAGGGTGATGTCGAGCAGCGGGCCCAGCTGCCGGGCCAGGGCGGCGGCGGCCATCCAGCCGGCGGTGCCCCCGCCCGCGATCACCACCTTGCGGATCGTCTGCTGATCCATGCGTCCCTCCCAGGAGTCCTATCGGTTCAGCCGGTCGAGCAGATACGCCCGCAGCCGCCTGGCCTTTGCTTCATCCATCGCCCCCAGCGGACCGCGCGCGGCCTCGGGCAGATGCGCCCCGGCGCGCTCGGCGGGGCCGAACACGTAGTAGTCGAATAGAGCCTTCCAACCCCGCTTCTCGAAATCCGGCCGGTCACGCAGGCTGAGCAGGCCGTGCAGCAAGGTGGTCATCGGCGTGTCGACATAGCCCGGCGCGGCGTTCCACCAATAGTTCACCAGCACGTTGAAGGCGTCGAGCGCCTCGACCTGGTGCCACCACAGGGCCGGATAGACCAGCACGTCGCCGGGCTCGAGCTCGGCCACCTGGGCCGCGGCCTGGGCCTGGCGAAACAGCGGGTGGCGGTCGAGGTCCGGGTTCTCGAAGTCGACCATGCTGACCACCTGACCGCCGGGTGTCGGCTCCAGCGGACCGGGATAGAGGCCCTCGACCTGATCCGGCGGGAACAGGGTGAAGCGCCGTCGGCCCACGGCGCAGACGGCGATGTTGTTGGACATGTCGTAGTGGGCCGCGGCCACGGTGCGGTTGCCCAGCCAGATCCCGGCCATCGGCGGCTCGACGCCGAAGGTCTCGGACCCCAGGCCCAGGTCGTTGGCGGCCTTCAGGCTCGGGAAATAGGCGTCGAGATCGGCGGACCCGACATAGACCGATGGGGCGTCGTTCTGGCCCTCGACCTCTTCGAGCCGGCGCAGGAAGGTCTCGAGCGGCGCGCGCTCGGCCTTGAAGTTCATCGCCGCGCGGGTTTCGTCGTAGAAGAAGCGGCCCTTGATGGCCGGATCGCCGGTGTAGCCGACCACACGGCCGCCCTGGTCGTGGGCGCGGATGTAGTCGCGAGCCGCCTGACCGGACTGAAGTCCCGCCTGAACCAACGGCCAGTCGCGCGCCAAGCCCTTGAAGACCATCGGCGTCTGGCCGGCCAGCACCGCGTCGAACGGGATCTCGGCTGGCGTCGCGACCGTGGTTTCCAGCGTCCGACGGGCGACCAGGGCGCTCATGCGGCGCTGGCCGCCAGGGCGCGGCGGGCGGTCTTGCGGGCGACCAGTTCCTCGACATTGCCCATCGACGAGATGATCCAATGGGCCGCGCGGAGCAGACCCGACTGGTGCAGGCGCTCCAGGGTCTCGCCCGTGACGGCCGCCAGGCGATCCGGCGCCAGGGTGAAGACGTCGGGCAGGTCGTAGCTGGTATTGTCGTCGAGCTTGATCTCGACATCGATCGGCTCGATCAGCCCAAGCTCGTCGAAGAAGGCGAACATCGGCCCGGCGATCTCCAGCCCGTCGTGGATCTGGCCCAGGGCCCGGCTGACGCCCTGCAAATAGGGGGCGTTGCCGCCGGCCGGCAGGAACAGGCGCTCGCCGTCGGTCCGGCTGACCCGGGGATGGTCGAGATCGACATGGATCATCGGACGCGGCTCGGCGCCCGGCTCGTCACGTTGCAGGGCGATCGAGAACGGCCCGCGCCGCTGCACGGCCGGCACGTAGCGGGCGTTCCAGCCGGTCTCGTCCAGGAACAGGTTCTCGTCGCGGTCCAGGCCCAGCAAGGCCACGGCCTGGTAGGCGCCGTTGGCGTCCTTGCGGATCAGGATCGGATACTCACGCTGCACGGCCTCGAACTCGGTCGGCAGCACCAGGACCTGGTTGATCGCGTCGCCGAACGCCGCGCCGTGGGTCGCGATCACGCGCAGGTCGGCGTGGTCGACATTGTTCAAAAGCACTCGGTTCATGTCCGCCTTAGCCACGCTCGTCGCACTCACGCACTTCAAAGGAAGAAAGGGGCCGCCGCAAGCGCGACGGCCCCTCCTTCGCGTCTAGGAGACTTCCGGTCCTAGAAGCGGTAGCGGGCGCCGAGGAGGAAGCGGCGGTCCAGTTCCTGGGCGAACCACAGCTCGTTCGGGTCACGAGCGTAGGTGCGCAGGTGCTCCTTGGTCAGGTTGATGCCTTCGAACGACACCGCCAGTTTCGGGGTGACGTCGTAGCTGACGCTGAAGTCCAGCTGGCCGAAGGGCTCGACATAGACCGGGTTCCGCGAGCCGCCACGGTTGGTGGCTTGCAGGAACTTGTCACGCCAGTTGTACGCCACGCGGGCCGAGAAGCCGTGCTTGTCGTAGATCAGGGTGGCGTTGGCCGTATCCGACAGACCGAGCAGGGCGAACTGATCCTGCGAAGGATTGGCGCCGTTGTCGAAACCCACGTCGCCGCTGACCAGCGTATAGGCCCCCGAGACACCGAAGCCGGTGTCGCCGAAGAAGTGCTGGGCCGCGATTTCGAAGCCGTGGATCTTGCCGGTCTTGTTGTTGATCGGCTGCGAGATCTGGAAGTTGAACAACGGGTCGCTGCTGTTGGCCGTGATGTCGACGGCCGCCAGGATCGAGTCAACGAAGGCCTGGTTCAGGTCGCCGCCCGCGATGCGGTTGGCTTGGAACTGGCTCGTCGCCGCCGCCACCGAACCGGTCTGCTGGATCAGGGCGGTCATCGTGAACAGGTTCACGTCGGTCTGGTTGGCGCCGATGCCGGTCAGGGCGTCCTTCGCCTGGCCAGAACGGCTGCCCGCCGCGCCGGAGCTCGGATCACGCAAGCCGAACAGATTGCCGTTCTTGGTGCCGGTGCCGACGAAGTTGTTCACCCGCTTCTCGAAGAAGCCGAACGACACGTAGCTGCTGGGCTTGTAGTACCACTCCACCGACACGTCGAAGTTGTCGGAGATCAGCGGATCCAGGTCCGGGTTGCCGCTGGTGCCGAGCGGAATGGCCCCGTTGGCGATCGGACGGTTCGGCGCCCCGGCCGTCTGGGCGGCGAACAGGTTGCCGTATTCCGGACGGGCGATGGTGCGGCTGAACGAGAAGCGGCCGGTCAGGTTGTCCCGCAGGTCGATGCGGAAGTCCATCGAGGGCAGCAGGTTGTTGTACTTACCCTTGCCCGAGATCGGCTGGTAGGTGCTCGACGTCTGGACCGTGAAGTCGTTGTCGGCTGTCCAGACGATGGCGCTGGGCGTGCGCACCAGCGAGGTCGAGGTGACCTCGGTGGTCTCGTAGCGGATGCCGGTGACCAGCTCGGTCGGACGCCCCGCCAGTTCCGACTTCCAGGTGATCTGACCATAGACCGCCGAGATGTTTTCCTTGACGCGGTTGTTGTCCTGGCCGGTCACGCCGATGGCGTTGCCCTTGGCCACGTACGGGGCCGAAAGGGCCTTGTAGAGGTCGATGGCGTTGGCGCGGAACGACACCAGGCCGGCGCCCGACTGGTTCGGGTGGAACGAGTTGAACTGGCAGGCCAGGCAGAATTGCTTGACCAGGTTGCCGGCGTATTGCTGGACGTCGCGCGGGCTCGAGATGCCCCAGCTGCCCAGGTCCTGCTGGGTGTTCAGGCTGGTCTGGATCATGGTCGACGTGCGGTAGTCGGCCCCGAAGTCGAAGCGGCTGCCGTTGTCGTCCAGATCCCAATGGCCGTCGAGGCGGACTTCCTTGACCTTCTGCTGCTGGCGCTGAGCCGAGGTGCGGGCCACCTGGCTGCCCAGGTCGCCGACGTCCAGCACGCCGTTGCCATTGCCGCGCGGGGCGGCGTCGTTGATCGTGATGGTCTGGACCGGGATGTCGCCCTGATAGTTGACGCTATGCGACGAGACGATCGGCGCGCCGATCGACACCGAGGTCATGCTGGTGCCGTTCGGGGCGTCGGGCCGGCTGTCGGCCTTAGACACGTGCGCGTCCAGGCTCAGGCCGAAGCGGTCGTTGACGGCCCAGTCGCCGTTGAAGCCGACCGATTTCAGCGTGTCCTTGGTGGCGCGGTACTGCTGCTCGAAGCCCATGTCCTTGGTGCCGGTCAGGGTTTCGGACAGTAGGACGGCAGTGGCGACGACGGGGTTGTTGTCGAACGTCACCTTGTCGAACGGGCGGTTGAACCAGTTGGTGCTGTCGTTGCGACGCTCGAACTGCTTGTTCTGGGCGTAGAGGCCGTCGACCGTGAACGTCAGGTTCTCAACCGGACGGTACTGGACCGACATCTGGCCGTTGACCCGTTCACGCTCGCCTTGCGAGAAGTGATAGCGGCTGTCGTTGGGGATCGCGACCAGGGTGTTCGGGCTCGACGGCGCGTTGGTGATCTGGGTCGCGCCGCCGTTGCGGACGAAGCCGTTGGCCGGGTTGATGAAGTCCGCATAGGTGCGGATGTTCCAGTCGTTCGACGTGGCCGCGCGGCTGGTGAAGTCGCGCTTCTGATAGCTGCCGAACAGCGAAACGCCGAACTTCTCGCTATCGTCGGCCCAGTTCACCAGGCCCGAGACTTCCGGCGTGAACTTGTGGCCGAAGTCGTCGACCTTCTTGTCCATGCTGGTGTCATAGACGCCCTTGACGCCGATGCTGCCAGTCAGGCCTGGCTTGCCGTCGAGCGGCCGGCGGGTCTTCACGTTGATGGTGGCGCCGATACCGCCCGAGGGCACGGCCGCGCGGCCGGTCTTGTAGACCTCCAGCGTGGTCACGCCTTCCGAAGCGAGGTTCGAGAAGTCGAACGAGCGGCTGGTGCCCGACGCGAAGTCGGCCGACTGGTCGCCGCCGACCGTGGCGACCTTGGCGGTGGGCATCGAGCGCCCGTTCAGGGTCACCAGGTTGAAGCTGGGGCCGAAGCCGCGAACCGTGACCTGGGAGCCTTCGCCGTTGGTCCGGTCGATCGACACGCCGGTGATCCGCTGCAGGGATTCGGCGAGGTTGGTGTCCGGGAACTTGCCCATGTCTTCGGCCGAGATCGCATCGACCACGCCGCTGTTGGTGCGCTTGATCTCGATCGACCGTTCGAGTGAAGCGCGGATGCCGGTGACGACGATCTCGTCGACCGTGGTGTTTGGTGCTGCTGTCTGCCGGGCCAGCGCTTGGCTGGCGAACATGGCCGCCGTGATGGCGACGCAAGAGGCAGACGCGTGCAAGCGACGAAGCCGCTTCATAGCCGTTCCCCCTAATTAGCCCCTGTGGGGCGCTGTTTTTGTTACGGGCCGGAAGTGTTTCCCGACCGCTCTTCCCGTTCTCGCACCCGGCGAACAACCAATGCACGAGAGACGAGTTAGCGGTAACATCGGTCATGGACCGCCGCAATGGCAAATTGACAGCGCTAGCAATCTTTTTTCAAGGCCTTTTTGGGTATATTTTTATGATAAATGGGCCCCAGTCGGATTCATTTCGCACTGCCGCAAAGGCGCCACATTGCGCAACTATCGCCATAGTTGCGCCATATCTTGCGAAGGAAACCGGTTTCCGGGCGTTCAGGCATGCGCTGAAGGCCGGCTTCCAGCCGATCGTCGCCTCTCATGCGTGCATCAAAAATTCGCGGCGCGTGCGGCGCATCAGCCGCCCTCGAGTTCCAGGCTCGCGCGCTTCAGGGCTGGCGGCGAACCCCAGGCTCTGAGCCCTACCATTTATCGCATAATATGAGCGAATCGAGGGATCAGACCTCGGTCAGCCGCGCTTGGGCGACATCGGCCAGCACGGCGAACAACGCCGCCACATCCAGCGGCTTGCGCAGGACCCCGTCGGCTCCGTCGTCGCGATAGCGAGCGACGTCGTCCGGAGAGACGTTGGCGGTCAGCATCCAGATCGGAATCCGCGTCTCGACCGGCTCGGCGTCGCGAATCGCCCGCACGGCCTCGCGCCCGCCGAGAACGGGCATGTTCACGTCCATCAGGATCAGGTCGAACGGCGCCGAGCGCCAAAGGTCCAGCGCCACGGCGCCGTCCTCGGCGAAGACCAGCGACACCGGCGCGCTTTCCAGGGCCAAGGCCAGGACCCGGCGGTTGGCCGCGTTATCCTCGGCGGCCAGCACGCGGATCAGTTCCGGCGACGCGGTCCGCGGTTCGCGGGGCGGCGGCGGACGGTGGATCGGCGCGGTGAAAGCGAACCAGAAAACCGCCCCAGCCCGTCCGGTCGCCCCTTGTCCCGCCGGCGACTCGACGCCGATCTCTCCGCCCATCAGCGCCAGGTTCTGAGCGCAGATCCGCAGGCCCAGACCAGCCCCGCCTTGGACCCGCCCGCGTCCGGTCTGGTCCCAGGCCTCGAACACCTTGTCGTGTTCTTCGGGCGGAATGGTCGGGCCGGTGTCGGCGATCTCGACCAGCACCCGCAGCACCTCGTTCTGGGCCACCCCGGCCAGCCGCAGCTTGACCGCCCCGCCCTCGGTGACGGCCCCCAGGGCGTTCGAGACCAGGTTGACCAGGGTCTGCTCGACCCGCACCAGGTCGGCGACCACCAGAAAGGACACGGTCGGGTCGGCGTCCTCCAACGTCAACGCGACGCCGATGGCGCGGGCATGGCCGCTCCAGACCCTGACCACCGACCGCGCCAGGGCCCGGATATCGACCGGCGACAGCTCCAGCCGCGCCTGGCGCGGGTCGGCGCGGGCGAGGTCCAGGATCCCGCTCAGCAGACGAGCCAGCTGTTCGCCGCCCTCCACCACCCCCTCGGCCAGTTCGGCCTGGCGCGGCGATAGCGGCTCGCCTCTCAACGCCCGGGCATAGCCCAGGACGGCGTTCAACGGCGTGCGGATCTCGTGACTGGCGACGGCCAGCAGATCGCTCTTCACGCGGTTGGCGGCGCGGGTCTCGTGCATGGCCTGGGTCAGGGCGACGTTGTTGCGGGTCAGGTCGCGTAAGGTCGCGGTCAGGGCTCGGTCCGTCGCCTGCTGGCGGCCAGTGACGACCAGCACCGCCGCGACGAACAGCACCATCGCCAAGGTAAAGTGGTGCGCCTGGAACGGTTGGCTCCAGTCGATCGCGATCCAGATCAGGGTCAGGGTCGGCGGGACCACGCCCGCCACATAGCTGACCCGGGTCAAATGCACGCGCAACGCCGTGAACAGCAGCACGCAGATGGCCAGCAGCGCGGCCTCGACCCGCATCTGCGGATGGTCGTAGAGCCGGATCTGCACCGCGATCCAGCAGGCGTTCGAGGCCAGCAGGAGCATCAGGATGTCGGACTGCAGGGCCAGGCGCCGGTGCGCCTTGACCGGGTCCGGATCGCGCAGGGCCAGTTCGGTGGCCAGGAACAGGGCGAAGTAGAGCCCGAACTCCAAAATCCCCAGGGCCGCGATCCGCCAGGGCGTGAACTTCATCAGCAGAAGGACGAAGCAGGCGACGAGAGCCAGACGCGACAGGGCGACGCCACGCGAATAGCGCACCAGCCCATCGAGCTGGGTGACGTCCGTCGGCCTCTTCAACATCGGGTCCCGCGAGCCCTATTTCGTCAGGGAAGCCTGCCGTCTCATAGGCCTACGATTCGCGCCGCAACGATCGCCTTTAGCGCGAACATTCCGGTGGACAGGCGATAGGCGATCTAGCCGGGAAGGACGACGCTCAGGCCCAGCACGCACAGCAGTCCGACGACGCCGACCAGGCTCTCCATCACGGTCCAGGACAGGAACGTGCCCTTCAGGCTGAGGCCGAAATATTCCTTGAACAGCCAGAAGCCCGGATCATTGACGTGCGAGAACATCAGGCTGCCCGCCCCGACCGCCAGCACCATCAGGTTCGGGTCGACGTGCGAGGCGGCCACGACCGGCTGCAGCAGGCCGGCGGCGGTCAGGCCGGCGATGGTCGCCGAGCCGAGGGCCACGCGGATGACCATCGCGATCAGCCAGCCCAGCACCAGCGGATGCAGCGGCACGGTCTGGAGCCAGGCGCCCAGCGCGTTGCTGATGCCGCTGTCGACGAACACCTGCTTCAGCGCCCCGGCTCCGGCCAGGATCAGCAGGATGCCGGCCACGTCCTTCAGCGCATCGCCATAACGGGCCATCTGACCGGTGAACGGCAGGCCGCGCAGCACGCCCAGGCTGAAGGTGGCGTAGATCAGCGCCAGGGTCAGGACCACCACCGGCTGGCCGATGAAGGTGACGATGGTCTTGGTCTCGGATGGCGTCTTCATCGCGAAGACGAGCGCCGTGGTCGCGGCGATGGCCACGACCGGCAGCAGGGCCGTCGTGAAGCTGTTGAACGCGCCGGGCGTGGCCGTGTCGGCGGTCGCGGCGACGGTGAACGAGACCTCCGCGCCCGGCTCGGCCTGGGGCACGGCGTTCAGGCGCTTCAGCGCCAGGGCCAGCACCGGTCCGCCGACCATCAACGCCACGACGCTGGCGATCAGGCCATAGCCCAGGGTCAGGCCGGTGTCGGCTCCGAACAGGCTGATCAGCGCCACGGGCGACGGATGCGGCGGCAGAAAGCCGTGGGCCACCGACAGACCGCACAGCAGCGGCAGGCCGACATAGACCGGCGGCAGGTCAGCGCGCCGGGCGATGGTGAGGATCAGCGGCACCATGACCACGAAGCCGACGCTGTAGAACAGGGGGATGCCGACGATCAGGCCCGTCAGGGCCATGGCCAGCAGGATAAAGCGCAGGCCGACCACGTCGATCAGGGTTCGGGCGATGCTCTGGGCCGCGCCGCTGTCGGCGATCGCCCGACCGAACATCGCGCCCAGGCAGATGATCGCGGTCAGGCCGCCCAGCATCTCGCCGACGCCCTTCTCCATCGACTTGGCCACCTGATCCAGCGGCATGCCAAAGCAGAAAGCCGCGGCCAGGGCCGTCAGCAGGAAGGCGACGAAGGGCGGGACCTTGCCCCAGCCAATCAGGACCACCAGCAGGGCGATCAGCGCGAC
Organism: Caulobacter sp. 1776; assembly: GCF_040545685.1. Classification (NCBI taxonomy): domain Bacteria; kingdom Pseudomonadati; phylum Pseudomonadota; class Alphaproteobacteria; order Caulobacterales; family Caulobacteraceae; genus Caulobacter; species Caulobacter sp. 1776. The sequence goes on along the minus strand of NZ_JBEPMI010000005.1, from coordinate 68,463 downwards.
GACTGCGAACACCATCAGGTAAGCCCCCCTGGAGCACGCGGCGAAGCTCCGCGTTCGGAGAAGATAAAGAGCGATTCCCCGGCGTCGCGACGTTCGACGTACGACACCGGGGAATCGAAACCCCTCGCGGCGGGGAGAACCGTCGGAGGGGCTCGGACCGGCCGCTTCACCGGGGAGGATGTCGCGGCCTGATCGGGGCGCGCCGGGGGAAGGGCGCGCCCGGGGAGGTAGGGCCTAGAACCTCAGGCGCACGCCGGCGCGGTACATCCGGCCGATGACGTCATAGAGGAACGGGTTCACGCCGGGGCTGACATTGGTCGTCGGCGAGGCGACCGGGTCCTTGTCGAACAGATTGTCGATCTTGAAGTAGGCGGTCGTGTTGGCGGTGACCTCGTAGGAGCCGCCGACGTCGACATAGGTCGCGCCCTTCATCTGATTGTTGTCGATGGTGTGGTGCGCCACCGTCGAGACCGGGCAGCCGGTCCGGCACTCGATGAACTCGTTGCTGTAGACGCCGTCGCTGATCCACCGCTCGTAGACCGACAGGCTAAGCTTGTCCTTGGTCCAGGTCTGGGTGAACGTCGCCTTCCAGTCCGGCGTGTTGCCGACGTTCACGCCCGCGCTTTCGACCGGGATAGTGCCCAGCACGCCCGACTTCGTCACGAAGCTGATGGTGTGCGTGGCCAGGGCCCGCAGCTGCACCTGGCCCGGCAGGCCCCAGTCCTCGAGGTTCTTGCGATAGACCGCCTCGATGTCGAAGCCCTTGTTGCGCAGCGAGGCGACGTTGAAGGCCTGGACCCGGACGTAGTTGGTGTTCGGCGTGGCGCTGGTCAGCAGCATGCTCGAGCAGATTTCCTGGTTGCCGGCGACGCAGAGGTCGACCAGGTCCTGCGCGGCCAGGACGCTGATCGCGCCCTTCACCTTGATGTCGAAATAGTCGACCGACAGGCTGAAGCCGGGCAGGAACTTCGGCTCGGCCAACACGACGCCGACCTCGGTGTTGCGCGCCTTTTCCGGACGCAGGTTGGTGTTGCCGACCGTCTGCAGCAGGACGTTGGTCGCCGCGCCCTTGTAGAGGACGGTGGCGTTGGTCACGACCGGCGGCGCGAACAGCTCCGACAGGTTCGGGGCGCGGATGTCGCGCGAGGTCACGGCCCGGAAGCGCAGGCCCTCGATCGGGGTCTTCCAGGCGCCGCCCAGCTTCCAGGCCGTCACATTGCCCGAGGTGCTGTACTTGGTCTGGCGGACCGCGCCGTTGATGTTGGCCTCGCCCAGCGCGTCCGACTTGAGGACCGGCACGTTGGCCTCGAGATAGCCTTCGACCACGTGATAGTAGCCGTGGCCGCTGTGATAGTTGCCGGCGTACCAGTTGTTGCCGGTCGTGCGGACCACCGGGTCGGCCGGATAGTCGGCGTTGTACTGGGCGGTCGCGGTCAGGCCGTCGCCGTACGGGTCGGTGATCGTGCGGTAGTCCTCTTCACGCCACTCGGCGCCGGCGGCGATGGCCACCGGACCGGCCCAGGTCGAGAACGGCTCGCCCGTGACGTTGAAGCTGGCGACGGACTCGATCTGCTTGGACCGCTGGAACGGACCGTTGGCCGGCAGGACATAGGCCACCGCGGCCGGGTCCAGGGCGACTTGGCCGATGACGTTCAGGGGCACGCAGCCGTTGGCGCGGGCGACCGGATCGCGGCAGATCGGAATGCCGTTCGGACCGGCGATGGCGTCGATCGCGGCGTTGTAGCGCGAGGTGACCGAGATGTTGTCGACGTCCAGCTTGATGCGGTTCGTGCCGAACGCGTAGTAGGCGTCGTACTTCCAGTCCGTGCCGAACAGCTGGTGATTGCCGGTCGCGCCCAGGACGAAGCGGGCCTGTTCGCGCTTGATGTTGACGGCGATCGGGCCGAAGCCTCCGTTGCTGGTGCCGAACGCGAAGCTGGTGATGCCGGCGGTGGCGCACGAGGCCTTGATCGCGGCGGGAACGAACGGGTTCTCGCACTGGATGGTCAGGCCCGTCTTCTCCTCGCCCGTGTTGGGCTGGTTCAGCGAGTAGGCGTCGGCGAAGTTGGCCGTGAAGTACACCTCGTCGTTGTCGGTCGCCTTCAGGCTGATCCGGCCATAGGCGACCTTGCGCTTGAGGCGGGCGGCCAGGGTCGGCGAGGCGCCGATGATGCCCGACAGGTCGCCACCGACGCAGAACGGGCTGAAGCAGTTGGTCACCGCGCCCGTGCCCGTGGCGACGCCGTTCGAGCCATACTGGAACTGGCGCGGCGCGCCGTTGGCCCCGAAGGCGATGCCTTGCAGCGGGCCGTTCGTGATCAAGCCGTACTTGGCGTACTGGATCTGCTGTGCGCCCTGGATGACGCGGTACTGCGGCAAGCCGTCCGCGCTGGCGGCCAACGGGCGAACCTGGATGGCGGGCGAGTTGAACCAGTCGCGACCGCCCGCCTGGTTCAGGCCGAAGTCGCCGGCCAGGACGCCGGCCTCGCGGTTGTACTCGACGCTGCCGATGACATGCAGACGACCGTCGAAGAACGACTTGCCGCCGGCGAACTGGGCCACGACGGTGTCGTTGTCGTGGTACTTGCTCTCGCCGCCTTCCAGACGGGCCTTGAAGCCCTCGAAGGTCTTGTCGGTCACGAAGTTGATCACCCCGCCGACCGCGTCCGAACCGTACGAGGCCGAGGCGCCGCCGGTGACCACGTCGACGCGCTTGATCAGCAGTTGCGGGAACTGGCTGACGTCGGTGACGCCCGTGATGTTGGCCGGGGTGACGCGCTGGCCGTCCAGCAGGGTCAGGGTGCGGATGGCGCCGAGGCCGCGCAGGCTGAACGCGCTGAGGCCCTGAGCGCCCGAGCTGGTGCCGTTGGCCGCCACAGTCTTGCCGGTGCTGCCCTGCAGGGCCGGCATCTGGGTGATGGCCTGGAAGATGTTGGGCTGCGAGGCCTTCTCCAGGTCCTCGGCCGTGACCGTCGTGGTCGGCGTCGGCTGGGTGAAGCCACGCGAATTGATGCGCGAGCCAGTGACGACGACCTCGGTGATGGTCGTCTCGTCGTTGGCCGCCGGCGTGGCGGCCTGTTGCGCATTGGCCATCGCCCCCCAGGACAACAGCGCTAGAGCCGAAGCCGAGCCGGCGTAGATACGGCGATTTATCTTGAACAAAATTCCTGCCCCCGTGCTGAGAAGACTAACCCCTGGCCCCCGGCTGGGAGCGCCGACCGCATGCATTGATTTCTTTTTTATTTGCAGCGCGGGTGCGCTGTTTCTCAATTCCATTCCACAGGCCCGGTACAGATCCGCGACATACTTAAAGTACGCCTCGTTCATCTGCCCCTGACGCCTTGATCGGAACGCGATGAGGATAGGCACGGCGCTCGGATAACGTCAATCATAAAACATTCATTTATGTAGCGTTCCTAAAAGTATCGCTCGAATTCGCGACCGGAGTGCGTAATTTTCTTATGTTTTTCAATGAGAAATCTCGACGCCTCGGAAAGCGGCGCCATCGCTGCGCGGCGGAATTCGGCCCTCATGGACCTGCTGCCGCTGCCAACGCGACCTAGCCCGTATCATCAATGATTTTCAACAATTTCCCCCAGGTAGCAGTTTCCATGGCGTCAACTGCAAATGTCTGACGCCCTCTCGACCTGATGACAGGCGCGATGTAGTCACACTATCAAACATGATCGCGGAACCGCCGGGAGGACCTCCGACATGATGGCTGCAAGCCCCTCGCGCGCCCTGATCCTGGCCTTGACGGCCGCCACCTGCCTCGCCGCCCCGGCCGTCGGGGCGACCACGCCCGCCCTCGCGCCGTGGCCGGCGGAGATCGCGTTCCAGGCCGGCGACTTTCGCCTGATCGCCCGTACGAGGATCCACGTCCCGGCCGGCGACGGCGAGGCCAAGGCCGTGGCGCTGCAACTGCGCGACATGCTGGTCCGCGCGGGCCGGCCCAGGCTGACCATCATCGAGGGCGGCCCGGTTCCAACCGGCGCGATCGCGCTGAAGCGCTCGAACGACGCGGGCGAAGCCTACGCCCTGACCGTCACCCCCTCCGGCGTCGAAATCGCCGCCGGCGACCGCAAGGGCCTGTTCTATGGCGCCGTGACGGTCTGGCAGTTGGCGACCAACGGCTCCGCCCTGCCCGCCGTGACCATCAAGGACGCGCCCCGCTACGCCTGGCGCGGCTTCATGCTGGACAGCGCCCGCCACCTCCAGAGCGTCGACGAGATCAAGCGCCTGATCGACGCCATGGCCGCCTACAAGCTGAACGTCCTGCACTGGCATCTGAACGATGACCAGGGCTGGCGGCTGGAGATCAAGGCCTATCCGAAACTGACCAGCGTCGGGGCCTGGCGCGCGCCCAAGGGCGCGGACGCCTATCGCCCCGCGCCGGCCAAGTACGCGCCCTATGGCGGCTTCTACACCCAGGTCCAGGCGCGCGAGATCGTCGCCTACGCGGCGGCGCGCAACATCATGGTCGTGCCCGAGATCGAGCTGCCGGGCCACGCCACCGCGGCGATCACCGCCTATCCGGAACTGGGCGTCACCGGAGAGGTCCCCACCTCCGGCATGTCGGACTGGGGCGTCTTTCCGAATCTCTACAATGTCGACGACGCCACCTTCGCGTTCCTGGAGACGGTGCTCGACGAGGTGGTCGACATCTTCCCCGCTCCGTACCTGCACATCGGCGGCGACGAGGCGATCAAGAATCAGTGGCAGGCCAGTCCGAAGATCCAGGCCCGCATCAAGGAACTCGGCCTCAAGAACGAGGACGAGCTGCAGAGCTGGTTCATCAACCGCATCGCCGCCCACCTGGCGACCAAGGGCCGGCGGATCGTCGGCTGGGACGAGATCCTCGAGGGCGGCGCCCAGCAGAGCTCGATCATCATGGCCTGGCGCGGCGTCGATCGCGCGGCGGAGGCCGCTCGGCATGGCCACGACACCATCCTGACGGCGCATCCGCAGTTCTACATGGACAGCCGCCAGAGCCTGTCGGCCAACGAACCGCCCGGTCGCAGCGAGATCTCGACGCTGAAGGGCCTCTACGCCTTCGATCCGCGCACGGAAGGGCTCTCCGAGGAGCAGGCCCGTCACGTGATTGGCGTGCAGGCCAACAGCTTCACCGAGCACCAGCGCGACGCCCGGCGGGTTGAGACCATGGCCTTTCCGCGCCTGACCGCGGTAGCCGAACTGGGTTGGACTCCGCCGACCCGCCGGGATTGGAGCCGCTACGGCAATGGCCTGCCGGTGATCCTGGGGCAGCTGGACGCGCTGGGCGTCGCCCACGACAGCGTTCCCTTCGAACCCGAGGCGACCTTGGCGGCCAAGCCCGACGGCATCGGCGTCAGCCTGGCCTCGCCGCTGGGCCTGGGCGAGATCCGCTACGCCACGGGCGGCGCAATCCCGACGACGGCCTCGCCGCTCTATGCCGCGCCTCTGACCTTGAAGGACGGCGCGACCTTGAAGGCGCGGACGTTCCTGAACGGCCAGCCGCTGGGCGCGGTGCGCGACTTCACGGTATCGACGCGGGCCCTGAACACCCGGGTCAGCGCCCAGCTGAAGTTCTGCGGCGAGACCGTGCCGCTCCGGCTCGAGGCTGATTTCCCGCGCGAGGGCCAGCGTCCGGTGTTCATGATCGGCATCTACCGCCCCTGCTGGATCTGGGAAGGCGCGGACCTGGCAAAGGGCGCGACCCTGACCGCCCGGATCGGCCAGGCCCCGTTCAATTTCCAGCTGGCCGGCGGGCGGCGGATCGTGACGTTCGACACGCCCAAGACCAGCCCCTACGGCGAACTGGTCGTGCGCAAGCGCGAGACCGACGGGGCGCTGTGCGAGGGCCAGACCCTGGCGGTGATCCCGATCGACGCCAAGGCGGCGCGCAAGGCCGGGCTGTCGGAGGTGTCCGCGAAGATCCCCGCGACGGCGGGTGTCAAGGACGTGTGCCTGACGTTCAACCGGCCCCGGCAGGAGATGCTGTGGGCGCTGGACGCGGTGACACTGGAAGCAAGGCGATAAGCTATCAACCTGTCATCCCGGGCGTAGCGTATGCGCTTGTCCGGGATGACAGTTTCTAAGCCTAATCCCCGATCGGCTGCTGCGGCGCGATGCCGTGTAGCCAGGCCACGCTGCCGCGTGCGCGGCGCAGCATCAGGTGGGCGCGTTCGCCCATGGCCACGGCCACGGCGTAGGCCAGGCGGTCGATGATGAACAGCTGGGCGAAGCGCATCGGATTGGGCTGGAACTCCTCGACCCCCGAGGCGGCCAGGCCGACGTGCAGGCAGATGTCGGCGTCGCGGCCCAGCGGCGACTCGCCGTCGGTGATCGCGATGCACGAGGCCTTGTAGTACTTGGCCAGCTCCATGCTCTCCTGCAGCTCGCGCGGCCGGCCGGTCGAGGACAGGAAGATCGCCACGTCGCCCTCGGACAGGATCGCCGCCGACATGCGCTGGGCGTAGCCGTCGGTGAACACCATGGCCGGCACGTCCAGGCGAAACAGGCGGTTGTGGATCTCGGTGGCCAGGGCGGCCGAGCTGCCGCCGATGCCGTAGATCACTACCCGCCCGGCCCGCGCGATGGCGGCGGCGGCGGCCAGCAGGTCCGGCTCGACCAGGGTGTCGCGGGTGCGGGTCAGGGCCTCGATGATGGTGTCGAAGACCCGGTCGCCGACCGCGTCGTCGCCGGCCGCCAGATTGCGGGCCGCTTGGTCTTCGCGCACCGGCGCGTGGGCGGGCCGGGCGGCGCGCTCGCGCTGGTCGGTCATGGCCTGGGCCAGCGCCAGTTCCTGGATCAGCCGGAACTTCAGGTCCTTGAACCCTTCGCAGCCGACGGTCCGGCAGAAGCGCAGCACGGTCGGCTCGCTGAGGCCGAGGTCCGTGGCCACCGAACGGACGCTGGAGCGGACGAATTCGTTGGGCGATTTCAGAATCAGCTTGGCGATCTTCAGGTCCGATCGAGTCATCGACTCCATCATCCCCTTCAAGCGCGGAAGGATGTCGCCGCCGTCGTTCTGCATGGCAGGCTGGCTCATCCCGTGGTCCCTCTCCAAGCGCCCCGATCCCCGACGCGGCAAGGCTTATCTTCGGCCGGTTTCCGGTCGGGCCGCAACAGATAGTGACAACGATGTCGCCCCGCAATCGCGTTTGACGGCTCGAATGATAGCCAAAATGAAAGTTTCACTACATTTTCGTTGACACCACTACATCACCGGTGGCCTTTTCGACCTCATAGCGCTTCGTTTCGAAGCTGGGAGGTATCGTTGTCGATTGAACGCATTGGGGCTTCGGCCACCGGAACGGGCGGGCAGTCCCTGCCCTTTTGCCAGGCCACGGTCGCCAACGGCTTCGTGTTCGTCTCGGGCCAGGTCGCGATGGACGAGAACGGTTTCGTGGTCGAGGGCGGCGTCGTTCCGCAGACCCATAAGACCATCCAGAACCTGATCGCTATCCTTGAAAAGGCCGGCTGCACCCTGAAGGACGTCGTCAAGGCCAATGTCTGGCTGGACGACGCCCGCGACTTCCACGCCTTCAACCGCGTCTATGCCAGCTATTTCGGCGACGCCATGCCGGCCCGCGCCTGCGTGCAGTCGCCGCTGATGATCGACGCCAAGGTCGAGATCGAAGTCATCGCCCTGAAACCGCAAGCCTAGGGAGCGACGCGCGTGGGGCTCGGCGACATCGACGACCTGAGGCTGGCGCCGGGGACCAAGGCGATCCCGCTGGACGGTTCGATCCGGACGGTGGGCGATCTGGCCACGGCCGGCCTGAACCTGCTGGCCGGCGACCTACCGATGCCGGCGGCGGTGCTCAAGCGCACGGCGCTCACGAACAACCTGGCGGTCATGCAGGCCTATGTCGACCGGGCCGGCGCCAAGCTGGCCCCGCACGCCAAGACCACCATGTGCCCGCAATTGCTGGTTCGCCAGCTGGACGCCGGCGCCTGGGGCCTGACGGTCGCCACCATGAGCCAGTTGAAGCTGTGCCACGACCTGGGCGCGCCGCGCCTGATCCTGGCCAATCAGCTGGTCGGGCGGGCCGAGATCGAGGGCCTGGCGCGCCTCACGGCCGCCGCGCCCGATCGCCCCTGCTACGTCCTGGTCGACGGCGCCGCCGGCGCCCGGGCGATCTCGGACGTCTTCGCCCGCTTCCCCGACGCGCCGCCCGCCCGGCTGTTGATCGAGCTGGGCATGGCGAACGGCCGCTGCGGCGTCCGCACCCTTGATGAAGGCCTGGCCCTGGCCCGCCTGGTCCGCGAGCTGCCGCGCGTCGAATTGCATGGTGTCGAAGGCTACGAAGGCTTGATCTTCAGCGACCACGCCCATCGCGACGCCACCGAGGTCGACGCCTATCTTGGCGGGGTGCTGGGCTTCCACGAAGCCCTCCGGGCCGAGGACCTGTTCGCCGATCCGGACCAAGTCATCCTGACCGCCGGCGGCTCGGCCTATTACGACCTCGTGGCCCACGCCCTGGCCGGCCGCGCGCTTGCCAGTCAAGGAGGGGGCGCGATCCCGGTGCTGCGCAGCGGCTGCTACGTCACCCACGACAGCGGCTTCTATCGCGAGCTGCTGGCCCGCATGGACGACCGGAGCGTGGTCGGCGAGCCCCCGCGCCTCCAGCCCGCGCTGGAGATCTGGACCCGCGTCATCTCGCGTCCGCAGCCGGACCTGGCCATCGTGATGATGGGCAAGCGCGACGTGTCGTTCGACATTCACCTGCCCATGGCTCGCCGCTGGTTCCGCGAGGGCCTGCACGCCGCGCCCCAGGCCGCGCCCGACGTCACCGTCGAGAAGCTGGCCGACCAGCACGGCTTCCTGTCCGTCCCACCGGATGCCGATCTCCAGGTCGGCGACCTGCTGGGCTTCGAGATCTCCCACCCGTGCACGACCTTCGACAAATGGTCGTTGCTGCTGGAGGTCGACGACGACTACGCCGTCCTGGGCGGCCTCAAGACGTTCTTCTGACGCCGATCATGGTCAAGGACAGCATCACCGCCGACATCGTCCTGAGGGGCGGCCTGGTCATCGACGGCGGCGGCGGCGAGGGCTTCGCGGCCGACGTGGCGATCGCCGGCGACACCATCGTCGCCGTGGGTCCGGCGCTGGACGCCCCCGGCGCCCGCGTCGTCGACGTCAGCGGCCTGGTCGTGGCCCCGGGCTTCATCGACGTCCACACCCACGACGACCTGATCTGCATCACCCAGCCCGACATGGTCCCGAAGATCAGCCAGGGCGTGACCACGGTGGTGGCCGGCAACTGCGGGATCTCGGCCCCGCTGCTGCGCTTCGACGACGCCGTCGCCGAGCCGTTCAACCTGCTGGGCGCGCGCGAGGACTTCGCCTACGACACCTTCGCCGACTATCGCCGGGCGGTGGAAGCGGCCACGCCCCGGGTCAATGTCGCGGCCCTGGTCGGCCACTCGGCGCTGCGGGTGCTGTGCCTGGACGATCTGGAACGTCCCGCCACCACCGCCGAGCGCGCGCGCATGGACGCCCTGCTGCGGGACGCCCTGGACGAAGGCGCACTGGGCCTCAGCTCCGGCGTTTTCTACGCCCCGGCCTGGGCCGCCGATGTCGCGGAACTGCAAGGCCTGGCCGCGACCGTGGCCGCTGCCGGCGGCGTCTATACCGCCCACATCCGCGACGAGCGCGAAGGCATCATCGAGGCCCTGCGCGAGGCGTTCCAGGTCGCCCAGGGCGCGGCGGAGTCCGGTCCCGCCCCGCTGATCCTGTCGCACCACAAGTGCGCCGGCGTCCGCAACTGGGGCCGCGCCGCCGAGACGCTGGGCCTGATCGACCAGGCCCGCCAGCGCCAGCCGGTCCATCTGGACTGCTATCCGTACACGGCCGGCTCGACGATTATCCGCCCGGACCTAGCCGACGGCGAGGTCGAGATCCTGATCAACTGGTCCGAACCGCATCCCGAGATGGGCGGCCGGACCCTGAAGTCGATCGCGGAGGACTGGGCGGTCAGCGAGCCCGAAGCGGCCGAGCGCCTGCAGCCCGGCGGCGCCAGCTACTTCCAGATGGCCGAGAGCGACATGCGCGCCATCCTCAGCCATCCCTGCTGCATGATCGGCTCCGACGGCCTGCCGCACGACACCCTGCCCCACCCGCGGCTGTGGGGCGCCTTTCCGCGCGTGCTGGGCCACTACGCCCGCGACCTTCGGCTGCTGAGCCTAGAGGCCGCCGTCCGCAAGATGACCGGCCTTGCCGCAGAAACCTTCCGCCTGAAGGATCGCGGCCGGATCGCCGTGGGCATGAAGGCCGACGTCACCGTGTTCGACGCCGACGCCATCCTGGACCGCGCGACCTACGAAGCGCCCACCCAGCCGGCGGCGGGCATCGCGCATGTCTTCGTCAATGGCCTGCTGGCTTGGACCGAAGGCGGGCCAACCGCCGGTCGCGCCGGTCGCTTTTTGCGCCGCGCGAACTGACATCAAAAAAGACGGGCGCTGTCCGAAGACAGCGCGCCTCCTTGGAAAAAAGATGGGCGCTGTCCAAAGGACAGCGCCCAGGGGGAAGCGGGGATCGCGAGGAGGATCAGCCGCCGAACTTGTAGCGAAGGCTCAGGCCGTAGATCCGGCCGTTCATGAAGTACTGGCGCAGGACGCCGGTTTCGTAGCCGCCCGGTTCGCCGACATAGCGGTTGGGCGCCTTGTTGGTCAGGTTCGAGGCGGTGATCGATAGGCTCAGATCGTCGCGAAGATTGACGTTCACCGAGGCGTCCAGCAGGCCGTAGCCCTTCACGTAGCGGCCATCGATCGGATTGGCCGCCACGCCGAACAGCACGAAGTCGGAGCGGTAGGTGTAGACCACCCGGGCCGAGACGCGCTTGTTCTCGTAGAGGCCGGCCAGGCTCCAGTTCCGGTCCGACTGGAACGGCTGGCGCGCATTGACCTTCACGCCCGCCAGCAGCAGGGGCAGCTCGGTCTTGACCCAGGTATACGATCCCTGGACGCCGAAATTGCGCAGGAAGCTCGGCGCGAAGTCGTAGTCGAAGAAGGTCTGGGCCGCGACCTCGACGCCCTTGGCGTAGCCCGGGTCGGCGTTGACCGACTGGGTGACGCGATATTGGCCGGCCGGGCAGTTGTTGGGGGTCGAGCCGCTGTAGGCCGGTGACGTCGGCACGGTCTGACAGGTCTCGACGCCCAGGGCGAACCCGTTGATGTCCTTATAGAACAGGGCCGCCGAAGCGTAGGCCGACTTGCTGAAGTACTTCTCCAGCGACAGGTCGTAGCTCTTGGCGCGCAGCGGGGCCAGGTTGGGATTGCCCTGCGAACCCGTGCCGTTGGTCACGTTGACCGAGACGGTCGGGTTGATGTCGCCAACGCTCGGACGGGTCAGACCCTTGCCGAAGCCGAAGCGCAGCAGCAGGTCGTCCTGGATGTAACCGGTGACGTTTAGAGTCGGCAGGACGTCGGTATAGCCGTTGCTCTTCTTGTTCGGCACGATCGACGGCGTGGCGCCGGTGCTGTCGGTGATCATCGCCTCGGCGTCGAGTTCGGTGCGCACGACACGGACGCCGGCGTTGCCGCGGATGCGATCGTTCAGGAACGCGAAGTCGACGACGCCGTAGCCGGCATAGGTCTGCTCCACGGCCTTGCGGCGCGACAGCAGCACTTCGGGGATCGAGTCCTCGGCCGGGATGCCGGCCAGGGGGAAGCGGTTGCGGACGTTGTCGCCCAGCAGCGAGTCCGGATTGAACGTCAGATAGCCGCCGCTGTAGCCGCCGTCTCCGCCGAACCAGTTGGTGTGCGAGGCCGCCACCAGGTCCTGGACGCTGCTGGCCAGGACGCCGTTCGACTGGTTGACCGTCAGGGGCAGGCCGTCCGCGGTCAGGAGCTTGCCGCTGTAGGAGTAGTTGTAGAAGCGCGACTTCTTCCGGTAGTAGCGCGCGCCGAACTTCACGGCTTCGATAAAGCTGTCGTGGACCCGCAGCTTGCCGTCCAACTGGGCGGCGTCGCCGACGTCGTCATAGATGTTCTCGGTGCCATTGGCGTAGGTCTGCAGCACCCAATTGGCCGGGTTCGACAGCGACGGGCCGCTGATCGCCACCTTTTGCGGTATGCCGACCGTGCGCGTCACATCCCAGGTCAGGCCGGCGCGCGGGACCATGTTGGCCGAGCGGTTGTCCTGTTCCTGGTCGGCCTTCACGTGCGAGAGGTCGAACTTCAGGTCGAGGTCGTCGGTCGGCGACCACTTGGCCCCGCCGGCCACGATGTAGGTTTCGTAGAGGCGATGCTCGTCACCGCCGGTCGAGGTGAAACTGGAGCCCAGGAACGTGCCGGCCCCGAAGCGCTGGCCGGCCAGCACCGCGTCCTCGCCGCCATTGCGGTTGCGGATGGTCAGGCCCTCGGTGGTGTTGAAGGCCGAAGTCTGCAGACCCTGGACGTAGCGGCTGTCGGCGCCATTCATGAACCGATAGCCCTGGTGGTAGAGGTAGGAGTTGTAGTTGCCGTCGACATAGAACTCGAGGCCGGCGTGCGGCTTCCACTGGAAGGCGCCGGAGAAGCCCTTTCGGGTGCGCTGGATGTCTTCTTCGTTCACATTGATCTGCACGCCGGCCATGTTGACGAGGCCCGCGCGCTGGGCGGCGGTCAGGGCCAGCGGATCGGCGACATCGGCCAGGAACGCCACGTCGCTACGGCCGGCATAGGCCTGGTTGTAAGCAGCGTTGCCGATGTACTCGGCGTTGTCGGCGCGCACCACGCGACGCAGATTGGCGCCGCCGGGGCCCGGGGCGTTGTCGGAGCGGTTCCAGCTCTTCTGGTAGTTGGCCGCCAGCAGCAGGCCCATCTCGCCGGCGCCGGTGTCCCAGCGGTGCGACAGCAGGGCGAAGTATTCCGGTTGCCACTGCTTGACCAGGTCGTTGTAGCGGCCCGAGATCGCGGCGCTGCCCGAGAACTTGGGCAAGTCCAGCGGCTTGCGGGTGCGGATGTCGATCAGGCCGCCGATGCCGCCCTCGATATGCTCGGCCGAGGGGTTCTTGTAGACGTCCAGGCCGGCGATCATGCCGGGAATGGCGCTTTCGATGTTGAACTCGCTGCCGCCGGCGGTGAAGTACGAACGGCCGTCGACCTGCGAGGAGGTCTGGCCCGAAAGACCGCGGATGGTCAGTCCCGAGCCGACGCCGACCGGCGAGGCGCCCTCGCCGCCGTAGCGATAGCCCTGCACGCCGGGGATCCGGGTCAGGGTCTCGGCGACGTTGGGATCCGGCAGCTTGCCGATGTCCTCGGCGCGGATGGAGTCCACCACCTCCATGGTGTTCTTCTTCATCTGCACGGCCGATTGCAGGCTCTGGCGGATGCCGGTGACAACCACCTCCGCGACGGCGCTATCGCTGGATGGCGCGGTCTGGGTCTGCGCGTGCGCCGCGCCAGCGGCCAGCAGGGCCGCGGCGGAAGCCGTCAGCCAAAGGCGGTGTTGTTGCGTCTTCATGGTGTCCCCTCCCGTGAGACTCGCGCCCGACTCTGTGGCCGGCGTCGAGTCCCCCAAATGCGTTTCGCCTTTCGGCGTGGTTTGCTCGAAATCGTGGGACGCCACGAGCGCCCGGTTTCACTCCCTGACGGGCTTGAGCGCGGATCGCGCTTGCCCGTTCGATGGTTTCGGCTCTGTTGGCCGTACAAATTGATATCGTTATCAATTAGAGCTTGGCAAGCCCATTAGTCGGACAAATGCATCAAACTGATATCGATATCACAAACTTGTGAGCGCCGGTTCGTCTCGAGGTTGGATCACTTGAACCGAACGCCTTCCGCGTTCGGGCCGATCTCGATCATGTCGTGGTCCTTGGCGGTCAGCTTGCGGCCGGCGACCACCACGTTCTCGAAGGTGACGTCCCGCACCGGGCGATCGGGCGAGAGGCCCGCGATCGTCGAGGGGCTGGCCCAGCCGGCGCCCGAAAAGCGGATGTCCCGGAAATGGATCTTCTCGATCAGCAGGCCGGGGCTGGTGTTGTACTTGCCGTTATAGACGGTGCGCAGGTTGAAGAGCTTGCCTTCCTGGATATGCTCGACGCGCACGCGGCTGAATGTGACGTCGCGCACCGTGTTGGTGTCGCCGGCGCTGATCGCCATCACGCCTTGATATTCGGGATCGTCCTCGTCGAGGTCCAGCACGTCGATGTCGTCGATGGCGATGTCTTCCAGCGTGTTGGGCGTCTGGCTGTCGCCGTGCAGGCCGATGAAGATCGCGTGGGCGACGTCCGGCCAGAACACCGAGCGGCTCACGCGGATGTGGCGTGTATCGCCCACCCCGTTCTTGCGGGTCGCGTAGATCGCCAGGCTGTCGTCCGAGGTCCGCACGAAGGCCCGTTCGATCTGGACGTCCTGGCAGGCGAAGATGTTGATCCCGTCGGACCACTGGCCGTTGCTCAGGGTCTTGATGTCCTTGAAGACGACCTGGCGGGACGAGGCGCAGGCGATCGTGCCGTGGACCGGCGTCAGGAAGGTCAGGCCCTCGACCGTCACGTTCCGCGAGTCCTGCACCGTCAGCTGATCGGCCGGGCGGTCGACGATGCCGTGACCGATAATCCGGACATTCTCGACCTTCTCCGGCTTGAACGTGCCCTGCAGGATCGCGCCGCCGGCGACATAGATCGTCTGGCCCGACTGGACCGGGAAGAAGGCCTGCCCCTGCGGCGGCGTGTGGATGCCCGGCTCGAACACCACGACGTCCGGTCCCGGGGCCGGCCGGGGGATCGGCGCGCCGGCGAAGATATGCAGATTGTGCAGCCGGTCGCCGTCGAACTCGACGGACAGGTTCTGCGGCTTGTCGATCGTGAAGACGACGAGACCGTTCTCGACCCTGGGCTTGATGGCGTTGGCGACGGGCCGCACCTCGACGCGGCGGAAGTCGCCGTTGTTCTTCTCGATCCCGATCTCGACCGTCCCGCCCTGGAAGTCGAACTGCACCATCGATACGTTGCTGGGTCCGTCCTGGTCGACCTTGGCGGTGTATTCATAAAGGTCCCGCCATGATCCGCCGGGCCGGCGCACCCGCACCGTGAAGTCGTCGTTGTGCAGGGCGTACAGCAACTTGGGCGGCGGGGCGGCGTAGGTGAAGAGCCCGGCTTCCGAGGTCGCCTGCGACCAAGCCGGGGACGCTGACGCCAGCAGCGCCCATGCAGCCATGGGGACACCCGCGAGGGCGGCGGATCGGATCATGGACAGTCTCCCCTCGGACGGCGCGGTCCAGCCTGTTCTTATCTTGCCCCCCCACCCGACCGTCTCGACACGCCGCGCCCGCGGCCGAAAAAGGCGGGGCGTCGACCACGCCGACGCCCCAACGGCCCGAGAGCCGCCATGCAGGGGGAGATCCCGAAGGATGTGATATTGATATCGATATCATCGCCAATCCGCAAGCCGCTCGGAAAAGCGCCGGTCCATGACGAAAATTAGTTGGTATCGTTATCAGCATGTTCTATGACCGAAATGTCCGGTCAGCCCGCCGAAGCAGCGGGACGCCGCCGGACGCGGGAGGCGTGGGCCATGACCTTGAAGAAGAACTACGCGCTGCTCAGCGCCTTCCTGTTCCTCTACTTCTTCGCCCAGGCCATGAGCATCTCGCTGCTGGCCCTGTGGCTCAAGCGCACCCTGGGCCTGACCGGCGCCCAGACTGGCGTGGTGTTCGCCGCCAATTTCGTCTTCGCCATGATCTCGCAGCCGATCTACGGCTTCGTCTCGGACAAGGTGGGCCTGCGCAAGACGATCCTGTGGACGGTGGGCGTCCTCGTCCTGCTCTCGGGCGCCTTCTTCGCCTTCGTCTATGGCCCGCTGCTGAAGACCAACCTGCTGCTGGGCGCGATCGCCGGCGGCGCCTATCTGGGCGTGACCTTCATCGCCGGCAGCTATGCGATCGAGTCCTATGTCGACCGCGTGGGCCGCAAGTACGGCTTCGAATACAGCCGCGCGCGCCTGTGGGGCTCGCTGGGCTTCGCGTTCGCGGCGTTCTTCTCGGGCCGGCTGTTCAACATCGACCCGATGATCAACTTCGCCCTGGCCTCGGCCGCCGGCCTGCTGCTGCTGCCGCTGCTGGCCCTCACCAGGGTCGAGACTACCGACGACGAGCGCCAGCGTTCGGACAGCCTGAAACCGCTGGACGCCCTGGCCATCCTGAAGCTGCCGAAGTTCTGGGGCTTCATGGTGCTGATCCTGGGCGTGACCAATCTCTACCAGGTCTACGACCAGCAGTTCCCGGCCTACTACGCCTCGCAGTTCGCGGATCCGAAGCAGGGCGCGGCGATGTTCGGCTACCTGAACTCGGCCCAGATTTTCGTCGAGGCCGGGATGCTGTTCGTGGCCCCGTTCATCGTCAACCGGATCGGAGCCAAGAACGGCCTGCTGCTGGCCGCCGCGATCATGATCGCGCGCATCGCCGGCTCGGGCCTGGTGGCCGGCCCGTGGGCCATCTCGGCGATGAAGATGCTGCACGCGATCGAGCTGCCGATCCTGGCCGTGTCGATCTTCCGCTACATCGCCTTCCACTTCGAGACCCGCCTGGCCTCGACCCTCTATCTGGTGGGCGTCAGCTTCGGCCACTCGCTGGGTCTGGCGATCCTGTCGCCGATCGTCGGCAAGGGTTACGACCTGATCGGCTTCCCCCACACCTATCTGCTGATCGCCCTCGGCGCGGCCGCCTTCTGGCTGGCGTCTTGGTTCAGCCTGTCTTCCACGCCCCGGACCGCCGGCGAGGCCAAGGCGCTGCCGCCGCTGGCCCAGGCCGACCTCGGATCGGACGTCGCCAAGGTCAATTGAGCATGTCCCGCGTCTCCATCGCCCCCCGCGAGCCTATCGGGCGCGCCGGCGAGATCCTGACCCGCCCACGCCCCGATCGCGACCGCCTGGACGCCATCCTGGCCGCCGTGCTGGCGCGGATCGACCACAACCTCGCGGTGTTCACCGACGCCTTCCCGGCCCCGTCCAGCCAGGGCGGCGTCTATCCTGCGATCGACAACACCGAGTGGACCAACGGCTTCTGGACCGGGATGCTGTGGCTGGCCTGGGAGGCCTCCGGCCAGGACCGCTATCGCGAGGCGGCCGAGCACCAGGTGCTGGGCTTTCGCGACCGGATCGACAACGCGATCGCCGTCGACCACCACGACCTGGGCTTTCTCTATTCGCTGTCCTGCGTCTCGGCCTGGAAACTGACCGGCGACCTCGTGGCCCGCGACGCGGCCCTGGCGGCGGCGCGCAAGCTGCTGGAGCGCTACCTGCCCGCGGCCGGCGTCATCCAGGCCTGGGGCGATCTTTCCGATCCCGCCCAGGCCGGTCGGATGATCATCGACTGCAACCTGAACCTCCCCCTGCTCTATTGGGCGGGCGAGGAGACCGGCGAGCCCGCCTTCGCCCAGGCCGCCAACCGCCACATCGCCCAGGCCGCGCGCCATATCGTGCGACCCGACGCCTCGACCTTCCACACCTTCTTCATGGATCCTGGCTCGGGCGCGCCGCTGCGAGGAACGACCCATCAGGGCTTCAGTGACAGCTCATGCTGGGCGCGAGGCCAGGCCTGGGGCGTGGCGGGCTTCCCGCTGGTGCATCGCTACAACGCCGAGCCGGGCCTGATCGAGACGGCCGCGCGGCTGGCCAACTACTTCCTCAACCGCCTGCCGGACGACCTGATCTGCTGCTGGGATCTGATCTTCGCCGACGCGACCCAGCCCCGTGACAGCTCGGCCGCCGCCATCGCCGCCTGCGGCCTGCTGGAGCTGGCCCGCGCCCTGCCCCTCTCCGATCCCGATCGCGAGACCTACGAAACCGCCGCCCTGGCCATGGTCGAGACGCTGGGCGAGCGCTACCTGCTGCCTCCGGGGCCGCCCGGAACCGGCGTCCTGGCCCACGCGGTCTATCACATGCCCAACGGCGTCGGCGTCGACGAGGCCTGCATCTGGGGCGACTACTTCTTCCTCGAGGCGCTGATGCGGCTCACGCGCGTCTGGGAGCCCTATTGGTGATCCAGATCGGCGTGGATTTCGGCGGCACCAAGGTGGAGGCCGCCGCCCTGGACGCGACCGGCCAAGTGCTGGCCCGGGCCCGCGTGCCCAACCCCGGCGCCTACGACGCCGCGCTCTCGGTCGTGCGCGACCTGGTGGCCAAGCTCGAGCACCAGGTGGGCGCGCGAGGCTCGCTGGGCGTCGGCGCGCCCGGGTCGATCTCGCCGGCCACCGGGGTGATGCGCAACGCCAACTCTCTGTACCTGAACGGCCGACGGTTCCGCGAGGACCTGTCCGAGGCCCTGGACCGTCCGGTGCGCCTGGCCAACGACGCCAACTGCCTGGCGCTGTCCGAAGCCGTCGACGGCGCGGCGGCCGGCGCCAAGGTGGCCTTCGCCATCATCCTCGGCACCGGTTGCGGCGGCGGGCTGACCATCGACGGCAAGCTGATCGAAGGTCCCAACGGCATCGCCGGCGAGTGGGGCCACATACCCCTGCCCTGGCCCAGCGCGGACGAACGCGAAGGGCCCGTCTGCTGGTGCGGCCAGCGCGGCTGCCTGGAGATGTGGGTCTCCGGCACCGGCCTGCGCCACGACTTCCGGCGCGCCACCGGCCAGGACTCGACGGGCGAAGCGATCATCGACCGCTACCGCGCCGGCGAGCCCGAGGCGACCGCAGCCTTCGAGCGTTATCTCGACCGCCTGGGCCGCGCCGTCGCCGTGCTCTGCAACATCGTCGACCCGGACGTGATCGTACTGGGCGGTGGGCTGTCGAACGTCTCGGAGATCTACGCCCGCCTGCCGGACCTGGTCGCGCCGCGTGTCTTCGCCGACCCATGGCGCGCCACGATCGCCCCCGCCGTCTGGGGCGACGCCTCGGGCGTGCGCGGCGCCGCGCGCCTGTGGTCGCTGGACGAGGTTAGAGCCCTGGCGGCGGCCCCGACGAGCCACGCTCGATCAGGGTGAACTTCATCAGGTGATGGTCGGGGGCCGGCTCGCCGCCGGCCTTCTCGGCGCGGATCTGGTCGGCGATCAAGGTCACGGCCATCCGGCCCATGGCCGCGATCGGCTGGTGAATGGTGGTCAGCTCCGGCCAGACCGTCGTGGCCACGGCGGTGTCGTCGAAGCCGCAGACGGTCAGATCCTGGGGCACGGCGATCTGGCGGCCGTGGGCGACGGCCAGGGCCGCGGCGGCCATGTCGTCGTTGCTGGCGAAGATCGCCGTCGGTCGCCTCGCTCCGTCCAAAAGCTGCTCGGCCGCCGCCAGGCCCGAGCGATAGGTGAACAGCCCCTCGGCGATCCAGTCGTCGCGGATCGCCAGGCCGGCCTCGGCCATGCCCGCCGCGAAGCCCTCGAAGCGGACCTCGGTCGGCGTATGCTGCGGGTCGCCCTTGATGAAGGCGATATCGCGATGACCCAAGGCGACCAGCCGCCGGGTCATGGCCAGGGCGCCCTGGAAGTCGTCGATCCGCACGCACGAGACGTCGTCCATCGGCCGCGCCGTGGCCAGGGCCAGAACGGTGACGCCGGCGGCGCGCAGCCGGTTGATGGTCGGCCGGGAGTCGCACAGCGGCGGCGGCAGGATCACCCCGTCCACCCCCGCCGCCAGCAGCCGCTTCACCGCCGCCTGCTGGCCGGCCAGGCCCTCGCAGCGCTCCAACAGCAGGTGGCTCGCCAGCTTGGAGCTCTGCTCCAGCCCGCCGACCATGATCTCGCTGAGATACGAGGCGCTGGGGTTGGAGTAGAGGATGCCGATCCGCGCGGCGGCCGTGCGGGCGCGCGTCGCCCGGGCGGCGACATTGACTTGGTAGTTCAGCGCCCGGACCGAGGCCTCGACCCGCTCGCGCATCGCCGGGCTGACATTGGCCGCGCCCCGGATCACCCGCGAGACCGTCATCGAGCCGACCCCGGCGTGGCGCGCCACGTCGTGGATGGTGACGGGCCGGGACGGGTCGTCCGCCCGCCTGGTCTCACGTGATCCGGTCAAGCGCCCTCGCGATTGATGACGATAACAAAGATAGTCCTTAGCAGGCGCCGGGCCGCGATCAAACGCGCCGAGGGCTCTGATCAAGGACTGACGAGAAACTCTTCGACGTCCGACCAGCCGACCCTGGTCGAACTGTTGGACGGCGTGCCGCTGGGCGCCTGGGCGAACAGGCCCATCTGCGCCCCGACCCAGCGGCCAGGCTTGCTGACGAACGGCTCACCCGCGGGCTGGTAGGTCACCCCGTCCAGGCTGTAACTGAACGTCACCTTGGCGTGCAGCGAGCGCAGCATCGAAGGCCAGTACGGCGAAAAATCCGGCGGCGGATCGGCTACCGTCACCGGCGCGGCGGACAGGCGCAGCCACACCGTGGCGGGCGCCTTGTCCAGCACCGTCGTCACCCGTTCGGGCTGGAAAGCGCTGGCCCCGAGACGGTCGACCCGGACCAGCGACAGCCCGTCCTTGCCGTTTTGCAGGCCCAGCCAGGCATAGTCCGAACCGAACATCAGCAGGCCCGTCCGCTCGCCGATCGCGCGCGGGGCGAAGGTCAGCTTGGTCGTCGCCGTGAACCGCTCGCCCGGCAGCTTCTGGGTCAGCAGCGCGCCGGCCTCCCAGAGGTTCTCCGAGCCAGAGATCGACTTCAGCCGCAGCTTGCCGGGCGCCGCCGCCATGTCGGCCCAGTCGGCCTGGGCGTTCGCGTTCCACTGCCAGGCCAGCGACATCTTGCCGTCGAAACGATCGCTGTCGACCGGGGCCGTGATCGCCGAGGCCGCGGCGCTCTTGGGCTTGCGATGGGTCAGCACCGGCTCGCCGACCCCGTCGCCGTCCGGATCCGCGCCGATCACCGGCCAACCGGCCTTCCAGGCCATCGGCTCCAGCCAGACGCGGCGGCCGTAGGAGTCGGCGTCCTGGAAGTGCAGGAACCAGTCCTCGCCGGTCGGGGTGGTCACCCAGGCGCCCTGGTGCGGGCCATTGACCTCGGTC
Source organism: Caulobacter sp. 1776 (assembly GCF_040545685.1). Lineage (NCBI taxonomy): Bacteria > Pseudomonadati > Pseudomonadota > Alphaproteobacteria > Caulobacterales > Caulobacteraceae > Caulobacter > Caulobacter sp. 1776. Next base: position 47,566 of record NZ_JBEPMI010000005.1, on the reverse strand, counting down.
TTGCCCTGGTCGAGCACGTCGCGGCCCTCGTAAGGCCCCGTCAGCTTGCGCGAGCGGAACACGCCTTGCCAGCCGCCCTTGACGCTGCCGCTGGGGGCGAAGACGTAGTACCAGCCGTCCCGCTTGTAGAGCTTGGGGCCCTCGGTGGTCATCCACGGAAATGGCCCGCGCGAGGTCGCCACCTTGCGCAGGTTGTCGGGCTCGATGATCCTGATCCGCTCGCCGACGGCCTTGTCGCCGGCCGCGTTCAGGCGGCGCAAGCTGACGACGTTGGCGAAGCCGGCGCGGCTACGGGCCCAGCCGTGGACCAACCAGCCCTGGCCGTCGTCGTCCCAGAAGGGCGCCGGATCGATCATGCCCTTGGCGTCGTCGACCAGCACCGGCTTGGACCACGGCCCGGCCGGGTCCTTGGCGGTGACCAGGAACACGCCGAAGTCCGGGTCTGGATAGTAGATCATGAACCGGCCGCCGTGATGGCGGATGGCCGGCGCCCAGACCCCGCCGCCGCGCCGCGGCGTCATGTGGTGGGCGACGGGCGGGATGTCCTTCAGCGCATGGCCGATCAGCGTCCAGTTGACGAGGTCGGTCGAGCGCAGGATCGGCAGGCCCGGCGTGTTCGTGAACGACGAGGCGGTCAGATAATAGACCTGCCCCACCCGCACCACGTCCGGATCGGAATAGTCTCCCGCCAGCACCGGGTTGCGATAGGTCCCATCGCCCTGGTCAGGCAGCCACGCTCGTGTCTCGGCCGCCAGGCTCGCGGTCGGTGATGCCGCCAACAGCGCCAGGGCCAGAAGGATCGATCGCTTGCTCATGACTTGCCTTCTGGCGCCTCGAACAGGATCGCTTGGCCGCCGCTCGGCTTGAGGTCAAGGGTCAGAACGCCGCTCCCACGCACCCGGGTCTCGGAGACGACGACCGGCGTCTGGTTGGCCTTGGTCCCGGCCGCGCCGTCGGAGAACACGCGCGCACGGCGCTCGCCATGGCCCAGGAAGTCCAGCGGGATCTTCAGCACGCGCGGCGTCTCGTTGGTCATGGCGCCGAGGAACCAGCGGTCGCCGTGGCGGCGCGCTACCACCACATACTCGCCGATGCGGCCGGCCAGGGCGCGGGTCTCGTCCCAGACGGTCGGACAGTCGTCGAACCAGGCCAGTTCCGGCCAGGGCTTGGCCGCGTATTTGGCCGGGGTGTCGTACCAGTAGAGGAAGGTCAGCGGATTGTAGTAGACGGCCGCCATCGCCAGCTGGTGGGCGTTGGTGGTCTGGTTGCGCTCGTGGGCGTAGCAGATGGTGTAGTCGATCGGCCCGGCCACGGCCCGCGTGAACGGCAGGGTGAGGTTGTGGCGCGCGGTCGGGAACTGCTCGTTGCCGCGCACGCCTTCCAAGGCGACGTAGTTCGGATAGGTCCGCTCCAGGCCCGCCGGCCTCAGGTTGTCGTGCAGGTTCACCAGCAGGTGGTGCTCGCCGCACGCGCGGATCAGATCCACGATGTACCGGTTGTCCGACTGTCGACCTTCCCAGACGAAGCCGAACTTGATCCCCGCCACGCCCCAGGCCTTGTAGATCGCCAGGATCTGGTCGCGCTGGCGCATGGCCGGGACGCGGTCGACATAGAGGATGACGCCCAGGCCCTTCTCGCGCGCCGCGGCGACGATGGCCGGCATGTCCAGGGCGGGAATGGCGCGGCTGGCGTCGCTGGGATCCGTGCCGTCGCCATACCACTGGGCGTCGAACTCGATGTAGTCCAGCTTGCGCGCCGCGGCGAAGGCGATGACGTCCATGGTCCCGGCCATCGAGTAGGGCTTGCGGACCCGGATGGCGCGGCCCGGCTTGACCCAGCGCACGTCGCCCAGCCGATTGGGACTGGCCAGGGTGGTGATCAGGTCGGCGTGCTCGATCAGACCGGCTTCGTGCTCGGCGATCAGCAGCACGCGCCAGGGGCTGGCCTGGCCGACCGCGAAGTCGAAGCTCTCCTCGGGCGGGGTGTCGCCCGGCCCCGAATAGCCGTCGGCGCGGCCCGGGAAACGCATCAGGTGGACGGCGAGCTTGCCCTCCTCGGCCTTCAGCATGGCGCGCGGATAGTTCAGGCGGTCGGATTCGGCGATCAGCACCGCCGCGCCCGGAACCAGCGCCGTCACCGGCAGGTCGGCGAGGGGTTCCTTGTCGGCGCTGGCGGTAAGGTTCGGATGGACGACCGGCGCCAGCCCCGCCGGCGCGGTGCGCTGGTATTCGCCCTCGTCGCGGCTGGCATAGACCACGGTCTCCGGCGGCAGGACGAAACCTGTCGCCTCCCCGGCCAGCTTCATCGCTCCGCCGGGCGCCGCGCGCAGGACGTAGCGGACCGCGCAGCCGTGGTCGTAAGCGCGCGCGACCACGGCGAACCGGACACCCATGTCGGGCTGGACGAATTCGGCGGTCAGTTCGGAGCAGGCCTGGTCATAGCGGGCGCGGATGCCGTAGGTCGGGACCCAGTCGCCACGCTCTCGGCGGCGCGTCACCCCCGCCAAGCGCGCGCCCGGCCCCAGCCGCCGACCATCCGCCAGCACGAGGCCCAAGGAACTGGCGGCCAGCACCGGACGCCCGACGCGCGTGACGCTCCAGGCGGGTCCCCGGGCGTCGACGCTCAGCCGCAGACGAACACGCCCGTCCGGGGAAACGATCTCGAGGCCGTCCCCCTTGGCCGCCCAGGCCGGGCCCGCCAGCAACGCCGCGCCGGCGCCCGCCAGGACCGCGCGCCGATCCGCCGCGCCCACGCCGCGGGCCTCATTCTCTTCCGACACGCTCCACCCCAACTCGTTCGCGTTACCGCTTGTGATAACGATATCAAACCTCAGCCGATCCGCCTTGGCAAGCGCTCGTCGATACGCGACCAAGGTCTAGGCCCGTGCGCTTGGACATCGGCCCCGCGACTTCGGTAGAATGGCGTCAGCGCGGATCCGTCAGGGAGTCGCGCCAAGGTGCGAGGACGGCTCTTGAGCGGACAGCGGCGGCAGACGCCCACCATCCATGACGTGGCGCGCCAGGCGGGTGTTTCGTCGATGACGGCTTCGCGGGTGGTCAATGACTATCCGCACGTCAGCGCCCCGGTCCGCGAACGGGTCCACGCGGCGATCCAGACCCTGGGCTACCGTCCCAACACCCAGGCCCGCGCCACGCGCACCGGCATCGCCCAGATCGGCCTGCTCTATTCCAATCCGAACTCGTCCAACCTCAGCAACTTCCTGATGGGCGCGTTCAAGCAGGCCAGCGCCGGCGGCAATCAGCTGCTGATCGAACCCACCCTGGCCCATCCCACCCCTCTGGCCGCCGTGCGCAAGCTGGTCGAGGCCGGCGTGCGGGCCATCGTCCTGCCGCCGCCGCTGTGCGACGACCCCGAGGTCTTCGCCTATCTCGAGCGCGAGGGCGTGCCTTCGGTCAGCTTCGCCACCGCCACGCCGCGTTCCGACAAGGCCTCGGTATCCGTCGACGACTTCGCCGGCGCGCGGATGATGACCCGCCACCTGATCGACCTGGGCCACGTCGACATCGCCTTCATCCGGGGCGACCGCCAGCACTCCCCGGCCCGTCGACGCGAGGAAGGGTTCCGCGAGACCATGGCCGACGCCGGCCTGGCCGTGCCCGACGCCTTCGTCGCCGACGGCGATTTCACCTATCGTTCGGGCCTGGACGCCGCCCGCCAGTTGCTGCGGGCCAGCCGGCGTCCCACGGCGATCTTCGCGGCCAATGACGACATGGCCGCCGCCGTCAGCGCCGTGGCCCACGGCCTGGGCCTGGACGTGCCCGGCGAGCTCAGCATCGGCGGCTTCGACGACACGCCCGTGGCTTCGACCATCTGGCCCGAGCTGACCACCATCCGCCAGCCGATCGCCGAGATGGCCGCCACCGCCGTCTCCATGGCCGCCGCCCTGATCCGCCAGGACGGCGAGGACGAGCGCCGCCACGTCAGCGCCGAACTGACCCTGATCCCCCGCGCCTCCACGGCCGCGCCGCGCTAAGGCGCGATCGCGCTCGTCACCACCGCGTCGAACCTGTCGAGCGGACAGTCGAAGGCCGGCGTCGCGGCGCTGCAGCCGGGGATGAACACCGGCGCGCTCAAAGGCGGCGTGGTCAGGCTCAGCGGCGTGGCGTCGCGCAATTGCTTCAGGCTCTGCCCCGTGAATCGCGTCCGGATCACCCGCACGCCGTCATCGCGCCGCCAGCGCTCGAACACCAAGGCGCCGCCGGGCTGGATCTGGTTGGGCTGATAGCCGGGCAGCGCCCATTCCATCCCCAGCAGCCCGCCCAGCAGGGCCAGGGTGCCGTCATGGCCGGCGACCACCACGACCTTGGCGTCCCACGGCCCGATCGCCGAGGGCGAGGCGCTCGTCTTCAGGGTCGCCAGCAGCCGTCCGGCCAGCGGGCTCGACAGCGCCTTGGCGACATAGGGCGTACGCAGTCGCAAGTCGAACTCGGCCTGGTGCAGGAAGAAGGTCCGGGTCAGCGTGTCCTCGTCGACGCCCTTCCAGCCCAGGCCGGCGAAGTCGCGCCCGTCGGCCCAGGCCATCAGCAGGCTCTCGGTGACGCCGGACGCGAAGGCCTCTGGACCGGCTAGGCCAGCCAAGTCCTCGCCCTCGACGAAGCCGGGCTTGGCGTCGAAGATCCGCCGCTTGCCAGGTGTCGCCGAACAGGCGCCCGGCGCGCATTGCATCAGGAAGGCGTCGAGCTGCTCGGCCTCCTGGCGGTGGCTGGCGCTCCAGGCGGCCAGGTCGCCGCCGACCCGCCCGGCCACGGCGGCCCGGGCCAGGGCCGGGTCGGGCTTGACGACGCCGGCCTTGACCGGCTCGAACATCGGATCGTCCCGCCCCTCGCCCACCGTGTTCACGGCGACCGCACAGCCGGGCGAGATCGCGCGCGCATAGGCCTGCGCCGTGGCGATGGTGCGCTGGGTGACGTTGGCCCAGTAGTAGGTCGCCCCGCAATCGCCGGGCTTCAGCAGCCCCTCGGCGGCGTAGAGCTGGCGGTAGTAGCCGCCCATCAGTTCGATCATCTGGCCGCCGCGCGCGGTCAGGTGGCCCGGCGGAACCTCGAAGCGCGGCCACGGGCGGGCCGAAGCCTCCTCCGGCCGCTCGGGCGCCGACATCGCCGCGCGCACGCCGTGGCGGCTGAGGATCACCACCTTCTCCAGCTGATCGGCCCAGGCCGACGTCGCCGACAGCAGGGCGACCGCGGCCATGACCATACGAAGAGGGGCGATGCGCATGGCGGGTCCTACAACTTCACGACAATGCCACGGCGGTCCATGACATAGCCCAGCAACCAGCACACCAGCATGTAGGCGACCGCGCACAGCAGCGAGCCCAGCGCGCCGGGCGTCAGGGCCTGGAACACGTGGACGCCGACCCACTTGTAAAGCCCCTCGCCGGGCGCGACCTCGATCATCCCCAGCACCGTCACGAACAGTTCCGAGAACAGGTAGATCACCAGCGGATTGAGGCCGAACACCTGGAAGAAGCGGGTCGCTGGATTGGGCGCCTTGCCTTCCAGCAGCGCGGTCAGGGCCGCCAGCACCACGAGGTCCAGGCCGACGGTCAGCAGGACGAAACTGCTCGTCCACAGCTTCTTGGCGATCGGGAAGGCCAGGCCCCAGGCCAGGGCGCCGGCGATCAACACGACGCCGGCCAAGGCCATGCGGAGCACGGCGCGGCGGGCGTCGGTCGCGTCCTTCAGGACGCGCGCGGCCAGATAGCCGGCCAACACGTTGACCGTCGCCGGCAAGGTCCCCAGCAGGCCTTCGGGATCAAAGCCTCCGTCCTTGCGATACAGGTGGTTCTGGCCGATCAGCCACAGATCGAGATGGGTGCCGGCGTTGCCCAGCTTGGACAGCGGATCGGCCGGATCGCCAAAGGCCAGCAGGATCGCCCAATAGCCCAGCAACAGGGCGATCGACAGCACGACGATCAGGCGCGGCGAGAGCCAGCGCACGGCGAACGCGGCCAGCATGTAGCAGAGGGCGATCCGCTGCAGCACGCCCATCACCCGGGTGTCGGAGAACGGGTTCGCGACCCAGTGTCCATCGACCTTGTGGACGAATGGGAACCAGTACATCAGGAAGCCCAGCAGGAAGATCAGGGCCGTGCGCCGCAGCACCTTGGCCAGAAACTCGCCCGTCGGGATCGGTCGCGAGAAGGCGAAGGCCATCGAGCAGCCGACCGCGAACAGGAACGACGGAAACACCGCGTCGGCCGCCGTGAACCCGAACCACGGGGCGTGGACCAGCTGGGTGTAGGCCTTGGCGCCGGGCCCGGCGGTGTTGACGACGATCATCAGGCAGACCGTCAGCCCCCGGAAGACGTCGAGGGACAGGAAACGCGCGGCGGGCTTGGTCATCCGTTCTTCTTCTCTGCGGCGTGGTCGATGCGGGCGATCAGGGCCTTCACGCCGGCCACCGGATCGGCCGGACGTTCGCGGCGGTAGGCGGTGTCGGCGGCGACCCAGGCGCGCTCCCAGGCGACGCCGTCGCGGGTGACGGCCGCCTCGTCGAAAGGCCCGGTCCCGGCCGCCTTCAGGGCGTCCAGGAACCGCGACCAGCGCGGCAGGTAGAAGTCGCGATAAAGCCCCTGCCAGGCCTTGGACGCATAGTCGTTGAGATTGCCCTCGCCGCCCCAGACGGTGACCTGCGCCTTGGCGTTGGCGACATAGGCCGCGGCGTCGGCCGGCGTGTCGCCATAGGCGCGGGCGTCGGCGATCCAGGTGGCCAGGGTCTCGGGCTGGACGCCGAGCAGGGCGTCGATCGACAAGGCCAGGGCCTCGACCTCGCCGCGCGCCCGGTCGCCGGCGGCGGTGTCGCCCCGACGATAGGCGGCGACGGCGGCCTGCAGCTGGCCGTCGATCTCCAGGCTGGCCAGGTGGCGGGTCGCGTCGACCAGGTCCAGCACGAACAGCGGCTGATCGGCGAAGGCGTCGGCCTGAGCGGCCAGGGCGCGGACCGCGGCGTCCAGCTTCGCGCGGTCGCCCGGATGGGGCGGAAACTCGCCGATCGTCGCCGTCGGCCGCTTGAAGAACAGGTAGGCTCCGGCCTTGCTCTTCCACCAGCGCGGCGACCAGTAGCGGGTCGAATAGGCCGCCTGGACCAGCTGGCCCAGGGCCGCGTCCAGGTCGGGCGTCGTGTGGCCGTAGCGCGAGCGGGCGTAGGTCGACAACCAGGCCGCCTGCGACGCCTGCCCCGCGCCCCAGGCCAGATCGTAGACCGCCTCGTAGACGATCGAATTGTTGTGCAGACCCTCGGGGAACATGCCGAAACCGGCCAGCTTGCCCGTGCCGGGATTGGCCGTGATCGCCGCCAAGTCGCGACGATAATAGTCGAGGTCGCCGTAGACCGGATTGCTGCCGCCGTAATTGTGCACGTAGCCGTAGATCCACGGCTTGCCGCCAAACGCCTTGGCGTTCTTCCAGACGTCCGGATAGCGATCGTTGCCAATGTCCAGGATCATCAGCTTGTCGTCGGGGACCAGGCTCAGATAGGCCGAGATCGCCGCCGGATCCCAGAAGTGGCTGTCGGCGCCGAACAGCCAGCCCTGCATCACCCAGACCGCGTCAGGCTGTCCCTGGCGGATCGAGTCGTAGATCGCCTTGCCATAGGCGGCAAGGCGCTTGGCCTTCAGCGCCGGATCGATCTCGACCTTGGTCTTGGTCGCGGCGGTGTTGGCTGTCCCATCGCCATAGGCCGCGTCGCGGGCGTCCGCGCCGTCGGCGTTGATCGGCGGCAGCATCTCGTTGAACGAGTCGGCCAGGTAGTAGGTCCCCGCCCCGTAGGTCTGGGCGTACAGCGCCAGGAACCGTCCGGCGATCCTGGCGAACAGCGGGTCGGCCGGGTCCAGCCAATAGGTCTCGTGGAAGCCCTCCCACGGCCGCATCCGGTAGATGCGGGCCTTGGGGTTCTTCAGGGCGAAGGCCTTGGGCACGTAGCCGCCGAAGGCCGGCAGGATCGGGGTCATGCCCAACGACCGCATCCGGGTGAGGATCTGGACCTGCAGGGCCTTCTTCTTGTCGATCCAGGCCGTCGGCAACGGCGCGCGATAGCCCTCGATATTGCCCATGCGCTGCCAGGGCGTGAAGGCCGGGCCGGAGAAGTAGTCGGCCAGCTCGGCCTCGCTCAGGCCGAACTCCTTCCACAGGGCTCGCCAGACATATTCCTGGCCCTCCATGGCCAGCGGCATGTCGACGCCGTGCGCCGCCATCCAGTCGATCTCGCGGCTCCAGCGCTTCCAGCCCCACCACGGCGTCGTGTAGCCATAGGTGCAGGTGTTGAGATAGGCGCGATGCTTGAACGGGCTCTCGACGCGGCCGCCGGCGGACGCGGGCAGGACACCGCCCTGGGTGAGGCGATCCCCCTCCCAACTGACATGGGCCAGGCCGGCCTCGCGCAGATAGGCGTAGGCGCCGCGCACCAGGGCCACCGGGCTGTCGCCCGCGATCGAGACCTTGCCGCCCTGGCCGCTGACGGCATACCAGGGCCGCTCTCCGGCCGGCGCCAGGCTCAGGCTCGCGCCGGCCAAGCGCTTGCCGAACAGACGCTCGAGACTGGCCTTGGCCGCGGCGGTCGTCCCCGCCCGGCTCGCGGCCAGGGCCGGCGGCGCCATCGCGGCGGCGAGGGCGGCGGTCAGGGCCTGGCGGCGGTTCAGGAAAGCGGTCATGGTCATCCGACTCTAGCTCGCGAAAAGCCCGCCGCGCGGGAGGGCGAGGCGCCAGAAGAAAGAGACCATTCGAATACCTCTCGCCGCCGTTTCGAAACCGCGAAAGGCCGTCGAAGGCGCTTTCAACTGGGACCGCGACTTCCACGAAGCCGAAACCGCATCACCCCACATACTTAGACAACGCCGCCGCCGGGCTTCACAAGCACGAACTTCCGCATTGTGGAATTTCTGTTTCACGCCGCGAGAAAAAGCAACAGGCGGATCACTCCGCATGCCGCCATCAATATGACCAATCAAATACCTTTAGGGAGAGTCTTTAGACCGGCTCCGGCGTCCGCGCTGGACAGTGCGCGGCGATGAAGTCGCCGTGGGCCGGCATGCGCTCGACGGCCCGCCCCGCCAGCTCGGCGATCTTGGCCAGGCGGGCCGCGGCCAGGTCCTGGGGAACGCCCAAGGCCAGCGGGTCGTCGTCGCGTGCGCCGACCGCCTGTCCCTCCATCACCGCCAGCCAGCTGGTCTTGGTGAACAGCTCGTCGTTCTCGCGGAAGATCCGGCCGGTGGCGCGATAGATGGCCAGCCGCTCGGCCAGGCTGTCGGGCGGCGTCATGGTTCGCAGTTCGCGCCAGTACGGCGTGTCGTCGCGCTGGGTGACGTGGAAGTGCAGGACGAGGAAGTCGCGGACATTGTCGAAGTCCGCCGCCATCAGGCGGTTGTAGCGCCGCGCGTCGGCGGGCTCGAAGGCCCTGGTCGGCAGCATTTCCAACAGGCGTGCGACGCCGGCCTGGATCATGTGGATGCTGGTGCTCTCCAGCGGCTCCAGGAAGCCGGAGGCCAGGCCTAGGGCCACCACGTTCTTGACCCAGCAGGCCTCGCGCCGACCAGCCTGGAAGCTCAGCAGGCGCGGCTCGGCCAGCGGGTCGCCGTCGAGGCCCGACAGCAGGGTCGCCGTCGCTTCGTCCACCGACACGTGGCGGCTGGAGAAGACATAGCCATTGCCGGTGCGGTGCTGCAGCGGGATGCGCCACTGCCAGCCCGCCTCGCGCGCCGTCGAGCGGGTGAAGGGCGCGGGCGGGCCAACATTGGCCGACGGCACGGCCAGGGCCCGGTCGTTGGGCAGCCAGCGCGACCAGTCCTCGAACGGCGTTTCCAGGGCCTGTCCCAGCAGCAGCGAGCGGAAGCCCGAGCAGTCGATGAACAGGTCGCCGGCGATCCGCTCGCCGCTGGCCAGGGTCACGGCCTCGACGAAGCCGTCCGCGCCGCGCAGGGCGACGTCGACCACCTTGCCCTCGCGGCGGACGACGCCGGCGGCCTCGGCGTGGGCGCGCAGCATCCGCGCATACAGCGTGGCGTCGAAATGGAAGGCGTAGCCCATCGGCGGCGGGCCATTGGCGGCCTGCGGGATCGGCGCGAACCGGCCCTGGGCGGCGGCGCGGGCGCAGACGGAATAGGCGTCCAGCGGCGCGGCCTGTCCGGCGCGGCGCAGGCGTCGCCAGACGGCCTCGAACGGCGCGAGGCCGAAGTCGTGGCCATAGACGCCGAACGGATGGAAATAGCGGTCGCCCAGCCGGGTCCAGTCGACGAACTCGATGCCCAGCTTGAACGTGCCTTGGGTCTCGCGAACGAAGGCGGCCTCGTCGAGGCCGATCAGGGCGTTGAAGGTCCGGATCGGCGGGATGGTCGCCTCGCCGACCCCGACGATGCCGATCTCCTCGGACTCGACCAGGGTGATGCACGGCCCACGCGGGCCCAGCACCCGCGACAGGGCCGCCGCGGCCATCCAGCCGGCGGAGCCGCCGCCGACGATCACGATACGCGCGATCGCGCCGTCCCGGTCGGGGGGCGCGATCGACGGCGAGGAGGCTTCGCTCATGGATCCAGCCTGACGAAAAACGCCGGCGTGACGCAAGCGCCACGCCGGCTAGCGCAGGGAGGATCTAGTAGGTGACGCGCACGGCGAAACCGTATCGCCGGTCGTTCAGCTGGTACTGCAGCGGCGCGGCGGGCGTGCCGATGTAGAGGACGTTCATGCGGTTGTTGATGTTCACCGCGTCGAACGACACCGCGACATGGTCGTTGATGTCGTAGCTGATCGAGGCGTCCAGCGAGGCGTAGGGCTTGGCGTACTGCGGGATGCCGTTGGCGCCGCTGCCGGTCGTCTGGTCCAAATAGGCCGAACGCCAGTTATAGGCGACGCGGGCGCTGACCGGACCCTTCTCGTACAGGCCGACCAGGTTGTAGCTGTTCTTCGACAGCTTCTCGAGCGGCACCTGGGTGGGGATGTTCGAGCCGGCGGTCGCGAACGGGTTGCTCACGCTGCTGTCGACATAGGTGTAGTTGGCCTGCAGGCCCAGGCCGCTGAACACGCCTGGCAGGAAGTCGAAGAACTGCTGATAGCCCAGCTCGATCCCCTTGACCGTGCCCTTGCCCGAATTGACCACCGTGCCGACGTCGTAGACCACGCCGTTATAGGTGCCGGTGATCGTGCCGCCGGCCAGGAAGCCGTCGACCTTCTTGTAGAAGGCGCCGGCGGTCAGCGAGCCCGTGCTGGAGAAGTACCACTCGGCCGTCAGGTCGTAGTTGTCCGACTCGATCGGATGCAGGGTCGGGTTGCCCGAGCTGGCGCTGGGGTGACCGGTGACCGGGTTCACCTGGTTGGGGTTGTTCAGGGTCAGGTTGGTCGACAGCTGGTCGAAGTTCGGCCGGGCCAGGCCCTTCGAATAGGCCAGGCGGGCCTGAAGGGTGTCGGTCAGCTTGGCGCGCAGGTTGAAGCTGGGCAGGACCCGCGTGTAGCTGTTGTCGACATTGATCGGCGTGGTCGTGCCGTTCGAATTGAACTGGGTGCCGGTCGAGGTGGCCTCGGTCTTGATCACCCGCACGCCCACGCCGCCGTCGATGGCCACGCCGCCGATCTCGGCGTCGTAGTCGGCGATGGCCCAGCCCGTGTAGGTCTTCTCGGTCTGGCCGTTGAGGTCGCCGGGGGTGAAGTTGTCCTTCGTCGTCGCGCCCAGCATGGCGTACAGCGCCTTGGTCTGGGCCCAGACCCCATCGCCGGCGGGGAAGGCCGGATACAGCAGACCGCCCTTGACCGTATTGCCGTCGAACCAGTCCTTCGACGGGCCCTTCATCGCCAGTTGCGGGTGAGCCGACAGCGGCACCAGCGGCGTGCCGGCCGGGGCCGAGCAGTTCGGATCGGCGCCCAGCGAGGTCACGCAGACCCCGTGCCAGGTGCCGCGCAGGTCGATGCTGTTGTCGGAATAGCGCGCGCCGCCCCGCAGCTTGTCGAAGAAGCCGCCCTCGAAATCGTACTCGAAGTCGCCGGCGACGGCGAAGGTCTCGGCGTCGTTACGCTGCAGCGAGTCGGCGATGTACGGCGTCGTGTAGTTGGCCGGATTGTTCAGCAGGGTCGGGTCGCGGACCTCCCACTTGGGGTATTTGCCCGTCAGGTCGAAGTCGACGACCGTCTTGTGCGGCGTGGTCAGGGCGTTCTGGCCGGCCTGGGTGTACAGCGACAGCACGTGACCGTTGCGGTCGGCGTTGTAGTACGACTTCAGATACTGGACGTCGAAGTTGGTCTTCAGCTTGTCGCTGACCCGCCAGGCGGCGTTCAGGGTGAAGTTCTGGCTCTGGCTCCACAGCTGCTGGTCGAAGCGTCCCGTCTCGAAGGTCTGGTTCTGCAACGAGCCCTTGGTGGCGTAGCCTTCGTCGTTGAAGCTGAAGGCCGCGCCGGGCAGCGGGTCGGTGCCGTAGCTGGTCACCACGCCGGCCGCGTTCCGCTGGTTCGAGCGGTTGTTGTAGTCGTAGTAGTAGGCCCCGGTCCGGTTGAACCAGTATTTGGTCCGCTGATACTGGGCGGTCAGCAGCAGGTCGTCGTTCGGCTTCCACTGGAAGGCCGTGGCGATGCCCAGGCGCTTGCGGTCGCCGCTGTCGTCATAGATCTCGAAGCCGTAGGGCACCTGGGCGTTGGCCGGAGCGCCGGCGATCGAGCCCGCCGGGACGGTGTCGAACGGGCCGGCCAGCAGGCCGTCCTGGCGGTAGCGGCTCTTGCTGAGCACGGCGTTGACCAGGAAGCCCATCTCGCCGACCGAGGTGTCCCAGCGGTCGCTGTAGAGGCCCGAGATCGACCCGCCCTTCTTGTCGATGCGGTCGTAATAGTTGCCGCGCGCGGTGGCGCTGAGCACGCGGCCGGCCGCGTCGAACGGCTTGCGGGTGCGCAGGTTCACCGCGCCGCCGACGCCGCCCTCGATGATGTTGGCCGGGGCGTTCTTGTAGACGTCGATGCCCGACAGCAGTTCGGGCGGGATGCCTTCCAGATCGAAGGCGCGGCCGCCCGAGGCGGAATAGACGGCGCGGCCGTCCAGGAAGTTCTGCACCTGGGTCAGGCCGCGCACGGTGACGGCCGGCTGGGTGCGGTGATCGAAATCGGTGGCCCCTTCGCCATAACGGCGCTGGATCTGCACGCCGGTGATGCGCTGCAGCGCCTCGGTGGTGTTGGCGTCCGGCAGCTTGCCGATGTCCTGCGCCTGGACCGAGTCGACGATCTGGTCCGCGTTGCGCTTGATCGCCTGGGCCGAGCGCAGGCTTTCGCGCACGCCCGTCACCACCACCTCGGCCACCGCATTGTCTTCTTGGGCCGCCGGCGCGGACGCCGTCTGGGCCGCCGCCGTTCCCGCCACGGCCAGCCCCATCGCCAGGGCCGAAACGCCCAGCATCAATCCCGCTTGCACCGACCTCATTGGGTCTCCTCCTCGCTTGTTTTTTTCCATCGCGCTTCATTTCAGAACGCGATTTCTGACCTGACATATTATGCCGTCATTTGTCATACAAGTATGATTTCTCGAAAGGACGCGAGATTTGGCGCGAAGGCGACGGGCCGGCCCCCGCCCCTCGAAGGCCCGCGGAAAGCTTCACCATGTGGGAAACCGGGCTAAGCGCCCGACTTGGCGGCGATTCTTCCAGCTTCGCGAGGACCATCCGCGACGATGAGGCCGGAACGCGCTCCACGAAGCCGGGCGTGAAATTTTCAACGACCGGGCTAATTATATGATAATTGCAAGCGTCAACAGGAACGGTACGACCCGATGACCAACGCCATCCGCCCGTTTGAACCGTCGCGCCGCGCGCTTCTAAGCGCCGCCGCGGGCTGGGCGATCGCCGGTCCCGCCGCCGCGCGGCGCGGCGAGCCGACGGTGGCGATCACCCTGCGCCCCGACCTCGCCCGCGCCACCACCCTGTTCGAAGGCTGGGGCACCGCCTTGGCCTGGTTCGCCAATGTCACCGGCGGCTGGCCGGACGCCGAGCGCACCCGACTCGCCGACCTCTTCTACGGTCCCGGCGGCCTGGGCTGGACGATCGCCCGCTACAATATCGGCGGCGGCGACCGACCCGACGTGAAGCCCTATCTGCGCCCCGGCGCCGCCCTGCCCGGTTTTTGGCGACAGCCCGAGGGCGCGACCGGAACGGACTGGTGGCGGCCCGATCAAGAGGCGATGTGGGACTGGTCGGCCGACGCCAACCAGCGCTGGTGGCTGGACGCGATCAAGGCGCGGGTCCGCCAGCCGATCTTCGAGGCGTTCTCGAACTCGCCGCCCTGGTTCATGACCGTCAGCGGCAAGGTCTCGGGCGCGGAGAAGGCGACCGACGACAACCTGCGCCCCGGCCAGGAAGGGCCGTTCGCCGCCTATATGGCCCGCGTCGTCGACGAGTTGCAGCGCCGCCACGGCGTTGCGTTCCGCACCCTGTCGCCGGTCAACGAGCCCAACACCGACTACTGGCACGCGGCCAACACCCAGGAGGGCGCGCATTGGAGCCCGGCGCGCCAGGCGGCGATGATCCTGGCCGCGGACGCCGCCCTGAAGGCGCGCGGCCTGAAGACGGTGATCAGCGCGCCCGACGAGACCAATTCGCACCTCTTCCTGGCTGACTGGGCCGGCTATCCGCCCGAAGCCCGCGCCGCGATCGGCCAGCTGAACGTCCACAGCTACGGCGTCGTCAACCAGACCGGCGTTCGCGACGCCGCCCGCGCGGCCAAGATCCGGCTATGGATGTCCGAGAATGACACCCCGTTGGACAAGGATCCGGAGAGCTTCGAGGGCATGGCCTCGCCCCTGGCCTTCGCCGAGCATGTCGTCCTGGACCTCAAGCGCCTGGACCCCAGCGCCTGGGTGCTGTGGCAGGCGGTCGAGACCCTCAGCACCCGCGATGGAGCCAAGGGCTCAAACTGGGGGCTGGTGAAGGTCGACTACCGGTCGTCGCCCGAAGGCCCGCACGCGATCCACCTGACGGCCAAGTACTGGGCCATGGCCCAGTTCAGCCGCTACATCCGCCCCGGCTACCGGCTGGTTCCGGTCGACGACCTCGACACCATCGGGGCGCTATCGCCGGACGGAAGGGAGCTGGTCCTCGTGCACGTCAACGGCGGCCTGTCACCTCGCGAGCTGACCCCGCCGCGCGGCTGGTCGGGGCGGATGATCGTCACCGACGCCCGTCGCCGCGCCGAGCCCGTGCCCGGCCTGACGGTCCCGCCCCGCGCGATCGCGACCCTGGTCCTGCGGCGATAGCGACGCGCGGCGGCGTCGGTCAGGCTTCCAGAGCGACGGCGGTCATGCTGGCGTCGTCTCGTGCTTCATGGCTTCGGCGGCGAGCGCCATATGCTCGGGGATGCGGCCGCTCGACTTTCGCTCGCTATACCGGTCGACGAGATAGTCCGCCCGGTCACGGGTCAGCAGGGTGAACTTCACCAACTCCTCCATCACGTCCACGACCCGGTCGTAGTAGCTGGACGGCTTCATGCGGTCGCTCTCGTCGAACTCCTTGTAGGCCATGGCGACCGACGACTGGTTCGGGATGGTGATCATCCGCATCCAGCGGCCCAGCAGGCGCAGCGTATTGACCGCGTTGAAAGACTGCGAGCCGCCGCTGACCTGCATGACGGCCAGGGTCTTGCCCTGGGTTGGCCGGACCGAGCCGATCTCCAATGGAATCCAGTCGATCTGGGCCTTCATGATCCCGCTGATCGCGCCGTGCCGCTCTGGACTGCACCAGACCTGTCCTTCGGACCATTGCGACAAGGCCCGCAGCTCCTGAACCTTGGGATGATCCGGGCCCGTGGCGTCGGGCAGCGGCAGATCACGCGGATCGAACACGCGCGTCTCACAGCCCAGGACCTGGAGGATGCGCTCGGCCTCCTCCACGAGAAGGCGGCTGAACGAGCGCGCTCGAAGCGACCCGTAGAGCAGCAGGATACGCGGCGGATGCGTCGCCGGCGCCCCAACCTCCAGCCGGTCTTGATCGACCCGGGCCAGAAACTTCGGAGCAAGAGCGGGAAACTCGGTCACGGGCGACCCCAACGGCGTCATTGAACTGTCGAATAATTCGAGCATATTGGAAATATGGAATCGAAAGCCGCTGTCAACATGCTCTCCGCCCTCGGCCACGAGGGTCGCCTGGCGATCTTTCGCCTGCTGGTAAAGGCCGGTCCGGTCGGGATCGCGGCCGGCGACATCGCCCGGACGCTCGAGGTGTTGCCCAACAGCCTGTCGGCCAATCTCAATGTCCTGTCCCATGCGGCCTTGATCACGTCGCGGCGCGAGGGGCGGTCGATCATCTATTGCGCCGACTACGGCGCGATGAGCCGATTGCTGGGCTTCCTGATGGAAGACTGCTGCGATGGCGCGCCCCAGATCTGCGGGCCTTTGAGCGCGATCGTCGCCAAGACGAAGGCCTGCGGCGAAGACGATCCGCACGCCATCGACGGGCTCAAGCCCCCGAACCACAAGACCGACGAAACGGCGGCCTGATCCCATGGAGCGCTTCAGCGTATTACGCCGCCTTGTCGCGGAAGGCCTGGGTTCGGCCCTGCTGCTGGCCGTGGTCGTCGGTTCGGGGATCATGGGCGAACGGCTGGCCGGGGAGAACGTCGCCATCGCCTTGCTCGGCAACACCCTGGCCACCGGCGCGGCGCTGGTCGTGCTGATCTGGGTGTTCGGACCGATTTCCGGCGCGCACTTCAACCCGGCGGTGACGCTGGTCGCGGCGCTGCGGCGAGACATGCCGTTGCGGCTGGCGTCAGTCTATCCGCTCGCCCAGATCGCCGGCGCGGTGCTCGGCGTCTGGGTCGCGCACGCCATGTTTGGCGAGCAAATCCTGCAGGTCTCGACCAAGCTGCGGGCGGGCGGCTCGCAGGCCTTCTCCGAAGCGGTCGCCACGTTCGGCCTGGTCGCCACGATCCTCGGCGCGGCGCGGTTTCGGCCCGACAGCACGCCCATGGCGGTTGGCCTCTACATCACGGCGGCCTATTGGTTCACGGCCTCGACCTCGTTCGCCAATCCGGCCGTGACGATCGCCCGGAGCCTGTCGGACACCTTCGCCGGCATCGCGCCGTCCAGCGCGCCGGCCTTCATTCTGGCCCAGATCGTCGGCGCGCTGATCGCGGCGGGGGTGTTCGGCTGGCTTCTCAGAGCGGAAAAGACTTCATGAGCGACACCGACTTTCCCATCGTCATCTTCCACAATCCCGCCTGCGGCACGTCGCGCAACACCGTCGCCATGGTCCGGGCCGCCGGCTACCAGCCCCAGATCATCGAGTATCTTCAGGCCGGCTGGACCCGCGATCAGCTCCGGCAATTGGCCGCCGAGGCCGGTCTGACGTTCCGCCAGCTTCTCCGCGAAAAGGGCTCATCGGCCGAGGACCTGGGCCTGCTGGCCGAGGGCGTCGGCGAGGACCGCATCCTCGACGCCATGGTCGAGCACCCGATCCTCGTGAACCGCCCGATCGTGGTGACGCCGAAGGGGGTCAAGCTCTGTCGGCCTTCGGAGGTCGTGCTGGACCTGCTGGACCAGAAGCCCGAAAGCTTCACGAAGGAGGACGGCGAGGTCGTAACCTTCTCGACTATGTGACCGGCATGGCCCGGGCCCTCGTGAGCCCCCGGAGCGTCATGCCGCGTCGACCCAGTTCCGATAGGGCAGGTTGAGGGCTGGGCAGGCGACTTCGCCGGTGGGGGCGTTGGCCAGGGGGGCGATCATCGGGCCGCTGAGGAAGGGGGCCTTCAGGCGGCGGCAAAGGTCCAGCTCCTTGAGGCTGTTGACCATGGCCACGCCCTGCCAGACGCGCTTGGCGCGGTACATGGCCGGATCCTTCAGGAAGCGGGTGATGGCCGCCAGGCGGGCGCGCTCGTCGATTCCCTCCAGCACCAGGGTGACGCTGTGCACCGCGCCGGCCGGCAGGCTTTCGATCCGGAAGCCAGGGTCCTTCACATGCAGGTCGATCAGCGAGAAATAGGGGCTGAGGAAGTTGCGGATCTGGCCGATCGCGCCGTACGAGGGCTCTCGCGGCACGTCGTAGACGCTGGCGGCCATGCGCGGGCGCAGGGCGCGCGGGAACTTCTCGATGTGGGCGCGATAGCTCTCGCGCACCGACGGCTTGATCAGCGACGAGAAACAGAACGGCAGGAAGATGTAGCCGGGCCGCGGCGGGCTCAGCTGCTCCAGCGCCGCGTCCAGGCAGGCCTGGTCGCGGGCGGCGACGTCGGCGTCCTCGATCGCGCCGAAGCCGACGTCGTCCCAGGCCTTGCGCCAGTCGACGCCGCTGCCGACGAAGCGCTCCTTGGTCAGGTAGTAGATGCCCCACCAGCCGGTGTTGGGTCCCGAGACGTCCAGCAGGTCGCCGATCCCGCCCAGCGGCGGTTCCGGCTCGATCGCCGCCAGCTCCTCGGCCGGCGGGGCGCCGGTCACCGGGCCGCCTGGCGGGGCGATGCTGGTCACCGAATCCGGGGTGATCTTGCAGACCCGCCCGGCGAACTGGCCGTCGTCCTCGCCGGCCAGCAGCGCCTTGAGCACGTCGCCGCTCGTGCTGGCGAACCGCATGACGTCGGTCTGGTCGCCTTCGAACATCAGCAGGGCGACGTCGCCCGCGCCCTTGTCGCCGAACATCTTGAACTGCAGGTCGCGCGCCAGCCGCTGCAGCTCCTGGGCGTCCAGCCGGGTGGCGCGCGGATCGGCCAGCACGAACGAATAGGGCGCGACCAGGCCATAGCGCCGGGGCCAGACCCATTCGGTCTCCAGATAAGCGCCAGCCACCTTGCCCACCAGCGTGGCCATGGTCTCGGAATCGGCGAACCGCAGCTCCTCGCCAACGAAAATCTTCAGGCAGGCTATCGCTGTCATGAACGCAAGATGGCGGGTTCCAGGTAAAAATCCATTGCGCGTTGCGCCTCACGCGTTGCGACCAGACGTCGCAAGATGGCGAAAACACCCCGCCAGCGAGCGTGGCCGCTGAAACTCGATCAAGCTTCGGCGCCCCGCGAACGGCGTCATGCGACCTTGCACCGCAGGTGGGCGCGACCGCCTGGCGTCAACTTATTAGCGACGATGGCCAATCCTGATCCATCTGAGCAGCAGTAGTTCGCTTGGCGACCACGACCGGAGACAGCATGTTCGATCAGGTTCTTCTCGTCGATGTCCGTGAGCACGGCGTCTTCGTCGCTCTGACGGAGTTGGGCGCGCGTCCTGGCCAATACTCGACCGTTCATTGCGAGACCGAGGCCGAACTCATCGCGGCGCTGCAGCAGATCCTCAAGGACGCCGGCCATGCTTCGCTGGCGGGAGCGGCTTTCGGCGCCCCAGGCCCCTATATCGACGGCGCGATCCAGTTGACCCACGCCAGCAAAATGCGGCTGGACCGCGATCACCTGCAAACGGCCTTGGGCGCGCGGCGCGTGGAGTTGATCAACGACTTTCAAGCCCGGGCCCTGGCCATGCCCCTGCTGTCCGAGACGGATTTCGAACGGATCGGCGGATCGGCGGCGCGAGGCGACTACCCCGCCGCGGCCCTGGGTCCGGGCGCCGGCCTCGGCGTTTCCATCCTCAATCCGGACGGCTTTGTCGGCTGGACCTCCTCGGCCGGCGAAGGCGGGCACGTCGCCCTGGCCGCCGCGTCGGAGCGCGAAGCGGCGATCATCGGCGCGCTGCGCGAGCGGCACGGCCATGTCTCGGCCGAACGCATCCTGTCGGAAGAAGGGCTGGAGAACATCGCCTGGGCTTCGCGACGGCTAGCCGGACACGATGACCAGCCTTTCGACCTGCCCCAGCTGATACAACAGGCTATCGACGGCGACCCGGCGGCCGTCGAGGTATTCGAACTCTTCTCGGCCTGGCTGGGCGCGGTGGCGGGCGATCTGGCGCTGACGGCCGGCGCGCGCAGCGGCGTCTATATCTTCAGCCCGCTGGTCGTCAGCCTCGGAGATCTGTTCGACAGGCGCATCTGCCGCGACCGCTTCGAGGCCAAGGGCCCGATGAGCCCGTACATGCGCAAGATCGGGCTCTATCTCGTCAAGGCGGACAACTGCGGCCTCCTGGGCCTGTCCAACCTACTGACGCGCGAAGCTCTGCGCTGAAGACACGACGAAACTCCCGCAAGCCCTCCGCGGCTGGACGTCGAGCGTGGGCGCAAAGACGCCCTCCGTCACCTAGGCCAGCCGCCGCTACAAGGTCTGGCGGCCGCAGGACGTCGAGGCCCTTGTCGGCGTCGCGTCGCCCAACCTGATCTCTTGGTGCTGCGCTGCGAGCGCTCCTGTATCGAACGCCCTCCCCCGCCGACGTGATTTGCGTCGACATCCGGATGGCCCGGTGGCGGAGTGGTGATGCAGCGGAGAGAGAGTCCGCACACATGGCCTATCAAGTTGAATTATCTCAACTATTTAGGCCGGACACCCCAGCGCCGCCCCCCACTCCCAAGATCGATGGGTGGGGATATTTGTGGACTTGGGCGGACGATTTTAGCCCCCCCGAAGAGACTTCGGCGGCTATGAGATCCTAGCTGTTTTCAGGCGTCAGCAGCCGCGCCGGCGCCACCTTCAAGGCCAGCGCTAGCCGCTCGATGTTGTCGAGCGAGAGATTGCGCTCGGCCCGCTCTATCGCCCCAACATAGGTCCGATGCAGCCGAGCCTCGGCCGCCAGTTCCTCCTGGCTGAGCCCAAGGTCGCGCCGAAGCCGCCGGACATTGTCGGCAACGATCCGGCGAAGGGCGGAGGGGGCGGCTTTCATCGCCCCATGTTCAAAAATGATGACTTTACGTCGACAGACGATAAGTAGCATGATACTGATGACGATACGTAGTATTCAGCCGGTGGTGGATGATCTGGAGACTTGAAGATAAACGCGATGTCGCGAGCGACCGGCATGCCCAAGGGCGTCATGTCGCCCCTGCCCGCCACGGCGGCGATCAAACCCAAGCCTTTCTACGCCGCGGCCGGCGCTACATTCCGCTGGGCGCGCCGGACGCCAAGACCTTCTCGGCGCGGCTCGACGCGGCCCTGCTGGGTCCAGAGCCTCGGGCTGACCTTTTGAGAGTGTCGCAAAGCCGACTCTCGGCCAACTCTTGGCGCTAGCGAGCGCCAACCACCCTGTTCATCGTCAGAAATTCCAGGGCCTCGCGCTCGATCTTGTCCTGTTCCTCTTTCGGGAATTTGCCATGCACGCCGCCCGGCACGGTGTGGAAGCGGTTTTGAACGCCGGCCTTGTCCAGGTCGGCCTTCAGCGCCAGCGACGCCTCGTAGGGCACGGTCGGATCCGCATCGCCATGAACGATGAACACCGGCGGCTGGCCTTTGCGCACATACGTCGCCGGCGACATCGTCGTCCACAGCGCCTGCGGCCCGTCGCCGATCCACCGCGCGGTCGACGGGCTCTTGAACGCGCCCGGAAGATCGGATCGCAGGTGATAGGGCCCGTAGAAATCGAGGATAGCCGGCATGGTTGGCTGGTCGCGGCAGGTCGGCAGGTCGATATCGTTGGTCTTGGGCAGCATGCCGGCCATCAAGGCCAGATGACCGCCGGCCGAGGTGCCGTAGGGCACCACCCGCTTGGCGTCGAAGCCATAGGCCTTGGCGTTGGCCTTCACCCATGACAGAGCGCAGCGGACGTCCTGCACCGCCGCCGGCGCCGTAGCGACGTCGGTCAGACGATATTCGACCGTGACCACCGAGAAACCCGCCGCCAGATAGGCCCGGAAACCGCCCCATCCGGCCGGCTTCTCGCCCTTCCACCATGCGCCGCCGTGGATATAGACCAGCACCGGGCGCGGTCCCTTGAAGGCGGTGTTGCGATAGACATCCAGATGCAGATCTTGGCCGCTGGCCCGCAGGTAGACGACGTCCTTGGTCGCCTCCGGCGCGTCGACCGAGGCCGGCGGGGCGGGATCGATCGGGGCCTGGGCGACAACGGGCGTGGCGCCCAGCAGCACGGTCGCGGCGAGGGTCTTGGCGATCATCGACATCACTCCCATCAGCTCATCAACAGGCCGCCGTTGATGTCCAGGCAAACTCCCGTCAGGAAGCTGGACTCGTCGCTGGCCAGATAGGCCACCGCATCGGCGACCTCAGGCGCGCGACCTTCACGGCGCAACGGAGTGCCGGCCGCGACGCGGGCGCGAACCTCGTCCTTGGAGAAGGTGTCGTGGAAGGTGGTGCCGATCATGCCCGGGCATAGGGCGTTGACGCGCACGCCGTTGGGACCGAGCTCCTTGGCCATGGCCTTGGTGAAGGTCATGATCGCACCCTTGGCCGTGGCGTAGGCCGTGGCGCCGGGACCGCCGCCATCCTTGCCGGCCTGCGAGGACAGGTTCACGATCGCCGAGCCTGCGGCCATGTGCGGGACGGTGGCCTTGGTGGTCAGGAAGACCGAGGTCAGGTTCAGGCGCAGGACGTGGTCGAAGAAGGTCTCTTCCATCTCGTCCAGCGTCTTGCGAGCGACCATGCCGCCGGCGACGTTAATCAGGGCCCCGATCGGGCCACCGAAGGTCGACAGGGCCGCGTCGACCAGCGCCTGGACGTCGCCCCCGGAAGTCATGTCGCCTTTCAGGATCAGCGCGCGGCCGCCCGCGGCTTCGATCTGCGCCAAGGTCGCCTTGGCCCCCTCTTCGCTGCCGAAGTAGTTGATCGCGACCTTGGCCCCTTCGGCCGCCAGCTTCAGCGACACCGCCCTGCCGATATCGCGCGCGCCGCCGGTGACGATGACGGTCTTGTTTTCGAGGCGCATCAGGATTTTGCTCCATTGGGGGTGCGGGCAGCGAGGGCGGGATCAGAGAGGCGCTCGCCTCGGCCGCCCAAGAGCCAGATGGACAGGATGGAAAGGGGAACCAGGCTGGCGCCCATGGCGAAGACCGGGGCGTAACTGACCTTGGTGGCGACCGGGACGATCCAGGTGGTGATCAGCACCCCGGCCACGGCGGCCGTACCGCTGATCCCGGCCAGCGAGCCGACCGACCGGCCGGGCAGGTAGTCGCTGGGCAGGGTCTGGATGTTGTTGATGGCGATCTGGAAGCCGAACAGGATCACGGCGATCAGCAGTACCGCGTTCAAGGGCGTGGAGGCGCCAATGGTCAGCAGCAGGGCCGGCAACATGAAGACGCCGCCCAGCGTGATCGCCCACATGCGGGCCCTGACCGGGCGCCAGCCGCGACCGATCAGCCAGCCGGAAATCCAGCCGCCGAACAGGCTGCCCGCCGCCGCGCCGACATAGGGCACCCAGCCGAACAGGCCGATCTGCTTGATGTCGAAGCCGAAGCGCTCGGCCAGATAGATCGGCAGCCAGGAGACGAACAGCCACCAAACCGGGTCGATGAAGAAGCGGGCCAGAATCAGACCCCAGGCCTCGCGATGGCGCATCAGACCCAGCCACGTCGGCTTGTAGTCGACCTCGGCCTCGCCCGAGGTCGGCCGCTGACCGGTCAGGATGTGGCGGCGCTCTTCGTCCGACAGCCAAGGATGGTCCTCGGGCGCGGCGCGACAGATTATGGCCCACGGTACGACCCAGAGGACGCCCAGCAGCCCGATGACCAGGAAGGTCGCGCGCCAGCCGAAGGTCAGGAACAGCCAGGCGATCAGGGGCGCGGAGATAATGGCGCCGACCGAAGCGCCGGCGTTAAAGACGCCTTGGGCGAAGGCGCGCTCGCGCACGGGGAACCACTCGGCGTTGGCCTTGGCCGCGCCGGGCCAGTTGCCGGCCTCGCTGACGCCCAACGCCGCGCGCAGCACGCCCAGCGTCAGGATCGACCGCGCCACCGAGTGCAGGGCGATCGAGGCCGACCAGGCCAGGATCGACAGCATGAAGCCGACCCGCGTACCGAGCGCGTCGAAGATCTTGCCGAAGATCGTCTGGCCGGCGGCGTAGGACAGCATGAAGCACGTCAGGATGAGCGCGTATTCTTCCTTGCCGACCCCCATGTCCTTGGAGATCTGAGGCCACATCACGGCCAGCGCGTTGCGGTCGATATAGTTGATCACCGTGGCCAGGCCGACCATGCCGACGATCAGCCAGCGAAGGCCCTTGAACTTCATCTCGCGCCTCATTGTACGGGACCGGCCAGGCCGGAAAATCCGGTCCAGGCGTAGACGCCAGCGGCGGTCGTCACCTGGTGCCGCTTGGCGGGCTCGGGATCCCAGGAGACGCCGATCACCAGGCTCTTGCCGGCCTTCAGGCGAATGAAGACCAGGTCCGCGCCGTTCTCCGACACCCGCTCGACGCCCTTCACCGAGGCGACGGTGTCGCGGGCGTATTCCTCGGCGGCGCTGTAGGACCCGTGCGGCTCGAGCACCCCCGCCAGAGCGAAGCCGTCCTTGTCGTCGCCGCGCAGAATGAAGGCCCGTTCGTTGCGGAGATTGTAGTCGGGGTCGTTGGCGCCCAGCTCCGTCAGGACCACCTGATCGACGTCGGCCGACGCGAAGACGTAGTCGTAGAACCGACCCCGGTCGAACCAGGAGACCCGCGCCCCGTCCTTCACGGTCGCGCGGCCACGATCCCACAGGTGCTGATAGCCGTCGGCCTTGCCCAGCGGCTTCAGCTCGCTGGTCCCGCCCTGGAACCTCAGGCCGGACTCGACGATCTGGCCGTCATAGTGCAGCGGCAGGTCGAAGCGATGCTTGCCGCCGCCTTCAGCACGGATCAGATCCAGGACGATCGGACGCCCGACCTCCGGCCGGTCGATCAGCGCCATGGCCCGGCGATAGCGCACGCCCGGCCAGGCGTCGTCGATGGTGGCGGCCGTCATCTGGACGCCGTCCTTGGCGCCGAAGGCCAGGATCGTCGGCCAATGGGCCTCGCCCGTTTCGGTCTTGGCGCCGAACTGACTCTTCTCGTCGACCACGAGCGTGTTGTGGGCGACCGTCTGTCGCGCCCAGCTGTCGTTCTCGGGCAGGTAGCGGCCGCCGGCCTTGGCCTCGACGTTCAGGAACCGCGCCGCGCCGTAGTCGGTCACGACCTCCTGGCCCGCGTCGTAGAGCTGCCAGGACAGCTTGTCGAAATGGCCGTGGCCCATGCCCTGCGACGTGGCCTTGAAGACGAGCGCCTGGTCCTTGGCCTTCGCGCCCGAACGCAGCACGACCAGCGCGCCCTTGTCGCCCTTGGCCCCGTCGCGGAGCTTGATCGAGGCGAACGGGAACGGCTTGGCCTCGCCGCGCGCGATGGCGGCGGCGACCTCGCGCCCTTCGGGACTCAGCACGACCGAGCCTTGCTGGATGGCGATCGACAGCAGGGCCGGATCCTTGGTCACGGCGTAGGTCACGGCCACGCCGTGGACCAGTTCGGGGGTGTCGAGACCCTTATCCTTAATGGCGTCGTTGATCGGGAACAGCAGGCCGGCGTAGCTCTCCTGGATGTTCGCGTAGACGGCCTTGCGCAGCACGCCATCGCGATAGTCGAGGATCTTGCGCGACGGCTCGTGCCGCTGGATCGACTGGGCCAGCAGCAGGAACGGCGACAGGGCGTAGCGTTGATAGTACGGGCCCTCGGCATAGTAGCCGTCGGGCGAGAACAGTTCGTCCAGCTGCTTGTAGAAGCCAGACTTGCCCGAACCGTCCAGGCCGTAGAGGGCTTGCTTGATCAGGCCTTGGTCGCCGATCGCGTAGCCGGTCATGCCGACCGCCGCCAGGGCCCACGTGCCGTGATTGTGGATGCTGTCGAAGGTCTTGGGCGAGCCGGTCGACAGGAACGCGGCCATCGGCTGGAACACGCCCGCCTCGATGGTCGCGCGGTCGGCGGCCGGGATGGCGTCCTTGACGGCCTCGTAGCCCTGGACCGAATTGACCAACCAGACGCTGTCGTTCAGCACCTGCCAGAACAGCTTGCCCGGGGCCTGGTTCGCGCGCTTGGGATGCAGCGGCAGGGGCGGATAGAGCTTGGCGTAGTCCAGCAGCACGCGGCGGACGAGGTCGGCATAGGCCTTGTCGCCGGTCTGCCGGTACAGCATCCCCGCCTCGCAGATCAGGCGGTAGTTGTCCTTGTGCCGCTCGTGGGTGTAGCCGCCGCCGGCGTCGGCCGGGACCGGCACGTCGATGGTCTTGCGCAGTTGCGGATCCACGAACGCTTTGCTCTTCGCCAAGGTGGCGGCGAACAGGGGTGGGACCTGGGCGGCGCCTGGCGAGCGCTCTTCCGGCGCGGGTTGGGCTGGCGTTGCGGCCTGGGCCGCGCCAGTGAGGGCCAGGATCGCCAGGCCGGCGAAAAGATGGACACGGAACTTGGACATGGCTGGCCTATTTGCGCTGGTCTACGATCTCGAGCGCCGCGCCGGCGTGCCCGGCCTCGCTGAGATCGAGCTTGCCGACAGGGATCGTGACGCGCGCCGGGGCGGCGCGCTCGAAGGCGATGGTCGGATCGCCCTTGGGATACCAGGCCACCCCGGTCTCCTCCCGAGCCAGAAGCTTGACCGGCTCCTTCAGGCCCAGCGTTTTGCGCGCGGCGGCGTCGGGATAGACGCGGCCGTCCGCAAGCGTCTCGCGGCCGATCGCCGAGGCGTGGAAACCCGCCACGCCCTCGAGCGGCGCGACGCCGTCGACCACATTGCCGGTGAAGGTCAGGCCGTCGATCGGGGCCATGGCCTTGAACAGCGCCTTGTCGCCGGCCCCGAGGAACACATTGCCCGATAGCCTGCTGCGGGCCGGCGGCAAGGTGCGCTCCTGGTCGGCGCCGGCCCCGAACACCACCGCGGTCACGTTGACGAAGATGTTGTTCTCGATGCGGGCGTCCAGCACCTGATCGTAGCGGTTGAGCGGCGAGTTGGGGACGCCGTTCATCAGCGCCAGGGCCGCGGCGAAGCCGTCGCCGCGCAAGCCTTGGAAGTAGTTGTCGCGCACCGTCTGGCGGGCGTTGATCACGCGAACGCCGCCGGTGCCGGCTAGTCCCCCGCCCAGGAAGACGTTGTCCTCGACTAGGTTGTCCTCGCCATGGCGCAGCACCAGCGCCCCTTGCGAACGGACGAAGACGTTGCGGCGATAGATGTTGCCGCCGGACTTGTTCGAGACGATCTCGACCTCGCCGCTGCAGCCTTCGAAATAGTTGTCCTCGATCACGGTCAGGGAGCGGGTGCGCGAGAATGGGCTGGTCCCGACCCGGATCGTCTCGCCGCCATTGGATCCCAGCGGCGGGCGGGGGCCGAAATAGTTGTGGTCAATGCGGTGATGGTTCTGCTGGCTCTCGGGCGAGCTCAGCACCACGGCCAGGGTCACGCCGCTGTTCAGCTTGCCTTGCAGGTGGTTGTGGTCGACGCGGTTGTTCTGGCCATAAAGGCCGATCCAATAGTCCTCGGCCGCGCGGCCGGGCTTGTTGAACCCGTCGATCACCGTCTCGGTGACACGGGAGTCGAAGGCCAGCGCCGCGTCCTGGCGAAACGCGATGACCTCGGACGACGGGCTGAAGCCGTCCTTGAAGGTCAGGCCCGAGACGATCAAATGGCGGCCGGCGAGGCGCAGATTCGACTTGCCCGAGATCACGACCTTGCCGGGCGTCTGGGCCCGCAGCGTGATCGGCTGGGCGGCCGTGCCCTCGCCGGTGAACACGATCTCGAAATCGCGCCACACGCCGTTGGCCAGCACCACCGAGTCGCCAGGGCCTGAAGCCCGTACCGCCGCCTTGAAGGCCTCCGGGGTGCGCGCCAGGCGCTCGACCGCATCGGCGTGCACCGAGCCGGCGAGGGCGCCGAGACCCAGCAGGGCGGCAAGGCGCGAGCGCAAGTTTCTCAATCGACGTCCTCCCCGCCCGAAGCTGTGATCGCTTCCTCCGTCCCGCCGATCAGCGTCGCGCGACCGCGCGTCCGACTGGCAAGGACGCCTTAGTCCGACCACCTGGGCGACAAGGTGTCAACCAGTTTGTCGACCAATTTTCCACCCCATATTTCGCGACAGCTAGAAGGCCATTGATTTATCGCGCCTTCGCGGCCGGCGCGCTGTCGGGCTTCGAACACATACCCCCCGGCGGCGAGCCAGGCCCCATCAGGCTCGGAAAGACGAACGCGCCGGGGAAAACGGCCTGATGGGGTTGACATTCCCAGCTATGGGGTCAACCAGATAGGTAAGCCAAATTTAGAAAATTGGTATTGGGGAGGATGAGAACTATGGACACCCATCCACGGCGCGCCGGTGTGCGCGCGATACTGCTGGCGTCGACGTGCCTGATCATCGGCTCGGGCCTGAGCCAGGCCTCCGCCCAGGAAGCGCCGCTCGCCCAGGACCAGGGCGCGGCCAAGGGCCCCGACGAGGTCGAGGCTGTCATCGTCACGGGCTACCGCGCCTCGCTCCAAAGCGCGCTGAATGTCAAACGGCAGTCGGACGTGATGGTCGACGCCATCAACGCCGAAGACATCGCCGATTTCCCAGACGCCAACCTCGCCGAGTCGCTGCAGCGCATCCCCGGCATCTCGATCGACCGCGACAACGGCGAGGGACGCACGATCACCGTCCGCGGCCTCGGCGGCGACTTCACGCGGGTGCGCATCAACAACCTCGAGGCGCTGTCCACCGCAGGCACCAACGACACCAACTCCACCGCGGTCAATTCGACCCGGACCTTCGACTTCAACGTCTTCGCCTCGGAGCTCTTCAATAGCCTGAAGGTCCGCAAGACCGCCTCGGCCGAGACCGACGAAGGCTCGCTGGGCGCCACGGTCGACCTGCAGACTGGCCGTCCGTTCGACTATCGTAAGGACCGCTACGCGCTGTCGGTGGAGGACGCCTACTACCAGAACGGCAAGCGCCACAATCCGCGCCTGGCCGGCCTGTTCTCCAAGCGCTTCGCGGACGGCAAGATGGGCTTCTTGGCCTCCGCCGCCTATTCGGAGAAGGACTCCGAGACCGATCAGTACCGCCGCCAGATCGTGACCGGCGAATATGTCTATCGCTCCGCCACCTGGGCGACGCTCGAAAACCCGCGACGCGCCGGCTTCTCCGCCCCCGCCGGCACGCTGTTCACTAACCGCATCTCGAATCCGACGGCGACGAACCCCGGCACGGTGTCGGCCACCGCCGCCATCACCAATCCGGCCTATATCGACGCGGTGACCGGTTCGGATCCGACCGCGTACGCCCTGCTCCACCCGTCGCTGGACGGCTCGCAGATCGTCTTCCCGGCCCTGGCCGGCCCCGAGCAGCAGGACCTGCGCCAAAAGCGCCTAGGCCTGACCGCGTCCTATCAGTGGGACATTTCCTCCCGGACGCGCCTGACCATTGACGGGCTCCACTCGAACCAGAAGAGCACCTCGACGCTGAACCAGCTGCTGCCGTTCGGCCTGAACCGCAACAACACCAACGCCACCTTCGCCACGGCCAGCGCCGCGACCGCCTTGGCCTCCAAGCGCGGACTCTATCCGGGGACGTGCACCTACACGGCCGGCGGTCCCTACGCCGCGCCGATCGACTGCGGCCAGGCGACCTATGGCGGCGCGTTGGTCGCTGGCACCAGCTTCTCCTACAACCCTAACAATCTGGACGTTTACGACTACTACAATTCGCCCGTCTCGCCCGGCTACGTGGCCTCCGCCGACGGCCTGGCCATGCGCGCCCAGCAGATCGGTCGGCCGGCGACGGACGTGCTGGCCGCCAACGTCACCAACGGGGTCGCCGACTATCTGCAGCTGCGAAACCTGGATTGGGCGGCCCGCGCCGACCAGGGCAGCTACAACACCACCTTCGACCAACTCTCGTTCAACCTGACCCACGAGTTCAGCGACCGGTTCAAGGCCGACTTCACCTACGGCGCGTCGCGGTCCAAGCTCAATTCCTACGGCAAGATGGCCGAGTGGGGCCAGTTCGACCAGCCGTCCACCTTCACCTATGACGAGCGCGGCGGCGGCGACATGCCGCTGTTCGACGCCGGCTTCAACGCCGCCGATCCCAGCCAGTGGACGATCCTCAAGGGGGTCTCGTTCCTGCGCTACCACAAGAAGGTCGTCGAAAACCGCTACAACTCGTGGAAAGCCGACTTCACCTGGGAGCTCAACGAGAACCTGACCCTGAAGTTCGGCGGCACCCAGCGCGACTACCGCTTCTCCACCTCCCAGACCGAGCGCCAGAACGTCCAGATCAACCCGACCGAAAAGGAAGCGGGCGTCTCGATCGCCAGCCTAGGGAAGGTCATCGACTTCGGCCAGGGCCTCAACGTCCCCGCTGGCGGGACGCGGTCGTGGTTCGGCCCGGACATCGAGAAGTTCGACGCGCTGTTCGGCTTCACCTGCGAGTGCATCAACAAGTGGGGCGACTGGCGCCTGACCCAGTTCCGCCAGCAGGGACGCGAGACCTTCGCGGTGCGCGAGCGGACCGCCGGCGCCTACGGCCAGGTCAACTTCAACTATGACTTCCTGGACGGCTGGAACGCCTTCGGAAATCTCGGCGTGCGCTACGCCACCACCGACGTCGACTCGACCGGCCGCTCGACCGGCGGGCGGACCGTCGAGGGCGGGAACTCCTACTCAGACGTCCTGCCATCGTTCAACATCGCCGTTCGCCCGCGCGACGACCTCTATTTCCGGTTCGGCGCCGCCCAGACCATGTCGCGCCCCACCCTGCAGCAGCTGGCCCCCACCATCACCCAGCTGACGATCCCCGAGGGCGGGATGACCTCCGGCGCGACCCTGACGATCGGCAATCCGAAGCTGTCCCCCTTCCGCGCCAACAATTTCGACGCCGCGGTGGAGTGGTACTACGCCGACGGCGGCCTGATCTCGGTGGCGCTGTTCAAGAAGAAGATCGGTTCCTATCCGCAGACCGTGCGCTTCGCCGCGCCGCTGTCGACCTTCCTCGACGCCGCGGGGCTCGCCAGCCTGATCGAGCAGTTCGGGCCAAACAGCGACCAGGCCGCCTATATCCGCGGCGACTACGACGCCACCGCGCGTCAATTCCGCGACGCGCCCGGCGGAGAGCTGAAGGGCTGGGAGATCAACTATCAGCAGGCCTTCACCTTCCTCCCGGGGCTGCTGAAGAACACGGGCATTCAACTCAACGCCACCCACATCGAGTCCGAGCTCACCTACATCCTCGACCCCGGCTCGGACACGACGCCAGCGACGATGGGCAAGGCGCCGTGGCTCGGCGCGTCGCCGAATGCGGTCAACCTGACGCTCTATTACGAAGACAAGCGCATCAACACGCGCGTCTCTCTGGCCCAGCGCGATGGCTACTACACCACCTACCCGCTCGTCGCCGGCTCCTGCGCGCCGGGCGTCGTCGGCGGCGTGGCGTGCGATACGCCGCTGATCAACGACTTCGGCGGATCCAAGGACACGCTGAACGTTGATTTCTCGTTCAGCTACAAGCTGTCGGACCGGGCGTCGTTCTCGATCGAGGGCCTGAACATGACCAATCAGGCGACGAGCCGGTACTACTACGCCGACAATCCGGTGGCGGCGCTCTATGGCTCGCCTGGGCGGCAGTTCACGATCGGGTTCCGGTTCAGGAACTAGGCTTTGACCTATCAGGGGGTATACCGCTTTGGTTCACCCCTGATAGAACCTTCCCATGCCCCGTCGGCCCGAGTTGGGAAATTCGAGTCGTCGCGTGGCGATCCGGACGAGAGACAGCGGAGCATCGGCGGATGACCATGGATAGGCGTTACCAACAGGTCGCGAAGCAGATCATC
Organism: Caulobacter sp. 1776; assembly: GCF_040545685.1. Classification (NCBI taxonomy): domain Bacteria; kingdom Pseudomonadati; phylum Pseudomonadota; class Alphaproteobacteria; order Caulobacterales; family Caulobacteraceae; genus Caulobacter; species Caulobacter sp. 1776. Next base: position 16,003 of record NZ_JBEPMI010000005.1, on the reverse strand, counting down.
GAGCTCATCGAATCTGGCGAATTCGCCCCTGGCGGCCGACTGCCGGGCGAGCGTGAACTGGCCGAACGTCTTGGCGTGTCGCGCGTCACCGTGCGCGAGGCCGAGATCGCTCTCGAGGCGCAGGGCTATATCGCCGTCAAGACCGGCTCGGGCGTCTATGTCCGGCCCCGCCGGCAAGCGGACCTGTCGCCGCTGACCGAGGTCGACGCGTTCGAGCTGACCACCGTCCGCGCTGTCGTCGAGGCGGAGTCGGCGGCGCTGGCGGCGCTCAACATGACCCCGGAAGCCATGGCGCTTCTGGAAGACACCATGCGGGTGATGGCGGGCAACGACGAGGCGGCCGAAGAGGCCGACGAGCGCTTCCACCTCCTGATCGCCGAGAACAGCGGCAGCCCGATCATCGAACATTTCGTGCGCACCCTCTGGCGGATGCGCAACGAGGCGCCGCGGGTCGTCCAGGTCTACAGCAACGTCTGCAAGAGCGGGTTCGAGGACCGGATCGAGGAGCATCGGGCGGTGTTCGACGCCATCCGCAACCGCGACCCCAACGCCGCGCGGCTGGCGATGCGCGAGCACTTCAGCCGCCTCTTCGAAGCCATGCTGGCGGCGGAAGAGACCGAGGCCATCGTGCAGCTGCGCCGCAAGGCGCTGCAGCACCGCGACCGTTTCAAGCTCTCCGTGCAGCACGGCGCCGCCTGACGGCGGCCGCAGACGCCCGCAGGCAATGGGCGGTGATGACCTTCGTAAACCGGTCTCTACGCCAGTCGCATCAAAAAGGAAGGTGATCGCCAGACGATGTCGACGGCGTTAGCCGCCTTGCAAGGCGCGCCTGGATTCGTTCCCAGGTCTTGAGTTTGATCGGCTCGCCCTTGCGCAACTTGCTCCAGGTGGTCTCGCTGATGCCGTAGACATCGGTCAGATGCTCGCGCGTGATCGCCGGCAGCGCAGCCCTGAGCGCTTCGAAACGCTCGAGGCTGATGGTGATGGTGATGGTCTGGACCACGCCTAACTCCAATAAGCGCCGAAAAGTGTGCGGCCGGCGCCCAAAGGGGGGACGGCGCCGGCCGCTGATGATCGCTGGGGAAGCGATCGTTATTCGCGTCCCGCCGAGGCGGGCTTGCGATAGTCGAGCGCCGGCGGCCGGTCGCCCAGCATGGCCTTGTAAGCGAAGTTGGGGCCGCGACGCTGGTCCAGCTCGGCCTTGGCCTTCTTGACCACGTCGGGATTGGCGAGCAGGTCCGCGCCCGTCAGGGCCAGGGTCTTGGCGGCGTTGACGGCGCCCTTGACGCCGATCGATGAGCCGGCGGCGGCCACGTTCTGCCAGCTGTGGCCGGCCGAACCGGGCACGAAGGTGGCGGTGCCCAGGCCGACGGTCGGGGTGACCCAGCTGATGTCGGAGACGTCGGTCGAGCCGCCCCCCCCTTCCAGTTCGACCTTGTAGGGCTCGATGGACTTGACGGTGTCGACCGAGGGCGGGTTGACCAGGGAGGTCTGGATCTTCTTGGCGAAAGCGACCTCTTCTGGCGTCCAGGTGATCCCGCCGACCTTGCGCAGGTTGGCGTCCATGACACGGCCCAAGGTGTCGTTGGGCAGCAGGGCATAGACGCCGCCGGTGATTTCCTTGTCGACGGTCGTGCCCGTGGCCAGGGCGGCGCCCTCGGCGGCCTTCTCGACGCGCGACCAAACGTCTTTCACGACGGCGGGATCGGGGTGGCGCACGTAGTAATAGACCTCGGCGAAGTCCGGCACGACGTTCGGCGCGCCGCCGCCGGCGGTGATCACATAGTGGATGCGCGTCTTGTCTGGGGTGTGCTCGCGCAGAAAGTTGGTGGCGACGTCCATGACCTCGACCCCGTCGAGCGCCGAGCGGCCCTTCTCGGGCGCGCCGGCGGCGTGGGCCGAGACGCCATGAAAGCGGAACTTGCCGCTGATGTTGGCCATGGACACGCCCTGGACGGCCGAGTTCGCATTGGCCGGGTGCCAGTGCAGCGTGACGTCGACGTCGTTGAACAGGCCGTCACGGACCAGATAGACCTTGCCCGAGCCGCCCTCCTCGGCGGGCGTGCCGAACACCCGCAGCTCGCCCTTGATGTTGTTCTTGACCATCCAGTCCTTGATCGCCACGGCGGCGCCGACCGAGGCCGCGCCGAACAGATTGTGTCCGCAGCCGTGGCCAGCGATCTGGCCGGGGATGCTGGTCTTCACCGGGTCGGCCGTCTGGGCCAGGCCCGGCAGGGCGTCGAACTCGGCGAGGATGGCGACGACCGGGCCGGGACCGTTCTTGAAGCTGGCCACGAACGCGGTCGGCTCGCCCGCGACGCCGGCCTTCACGTCGAAGCCGGCCGTCTTCAGCTGGCCTTGCAACAGCGCCGAACTCTTGACCTCCTGATAGCCGACCTCGGCGAAGCCCCAGATCTTCAACGCCGCGTCCTGGATCTGCGGCGCGTCGGCGTCGACGGCCTTCAGGATCTGGGCGCGGGCGGCGTCGGTCAGCGGCGCGGCCTGGGCCTGGGTCGCGAGCACGCCCGTCGCCATGCTGGCGGACAGGAGGGCGAGCTTCAGAGCGGAAAGCTTCATGGAACGGTTTCCCCGATGGCGAAGGACGGCGCCGACGGGCGCCCACCTATACGACGTAGGGCGGCGCTCGCCCCTCACCTGGGTCCGCAAATTTTCTAGGGATCGCGCCGCGCGTCAGGCGCGGGGGCGCACCAGTTCGACCCGCGTGGCGTCGGCGCGGCCGACTTCGGCCAGGCCATAGGTCTTGAGCGCGGCCACGAAGGCGTCGATCTGGCCGGTCTTGAAGACGCCGCTGACCGGCGTGGCGCCGAGGGCCGGGTCGCTCAGCGTCAGCTTGCGCTCGGAGAAGCGGTTCATCTCGGCGACGACGGCCGACAGCGGTTCGCCATCGAACACCAGCCGTCCCTTGAGCCAGGCGGATTCCTTGGCGGTGTCGACCGACGAGATCAGCCAGTCGGCGGGATCGGCCGCCACGAAGCGCGAGCCCGCCGACATCTCGACGCGGCGTTCGCCCCCATCTCCATTGGCGGGCGCGTCGGCGGCGATGCGCACGCGGCCCTCGACCAGCGTCACCGACAGCCTGCCCGGCTCCATGCGGACGTCGAAGGCCGTGCCCACGGCCGTCACGCGCTTGTCGCCGGCCGCGACCACGAAGGGCCGCGAGGGGTCCTTGGCGACTTGGAAGAAGGCCTGGCCGCGCAGCAGGGTCAGCCGGCGCTCTTTGGCCCAATGGTTCACCCGCACGGCCGAGTCGGTGCTGAGCGTCACGACCGAGTTGTCGGCGAGGCGGAAGGTCGATCGCTCGCCGACCGCCGTGGTGAACACCGGCTCGTCGGCCGGGGCGAGCGGGTCGGCTCCGCCTAGCCAGCGCCTGCCGAGAAGAGCGCCGCCAACCGCGACGACCAGGCCGGCGGCGGCCACGCCCAGGGCGCGGCGATCCAGATGCGGACGCTTGTCGCCGGCGCCCAGCGCATCGGCGCGCAGGGCGGCGAAGGCCGGATCGGTCTCGACGACAGCGACGTCGTTCCAAGTATGGTTGAGGTCTTCCCACGCGGTGGCGTTGCGGGCGTCGGCCTGCAGCCAGCGCTCGAACTCCCGCCGGTCGCGCGGCGGCACGTCATCGCCCTGCAGTCGCGCGAACCAGAGGGCGGCCGCGCTATCCGGGTCGTCGTGTATCTCTTTGCCCGACGTGGTCGACGTCATCCTGGTCTCGCAGACGCTCGTGCAGGTGACGCAGCGCCTTCATCACATGTTTCTCGACAGCGCTGACGGAGACTCCCAGGCGCTGGGCGACGAGCTTGTAGCTCATCTCCTCGAACCGCACGAGAATGAAAACCCGCCGCGTGCGTTCCGGCAGCTCGTTGAGGGCCGCCATGGCGCGCGCCACCTGCTCACGTCCCTGTAAGACGCGTTCAGGCGAGACTTCATCAACCGGATGATGAATTTCTTGCAGTTCGCAGTGGTCGGAGCGCCGGCGCGTGCGGTCGCGTCGTCCGCGATCGATCAGCACATTGGCCGCGACCTCGAAGAGATAGCCCTCGACATTGTTCACGACGACGCCCGGCTGGCGCTTTTGGATACGGAGAAGAACCTCCTGCACGAGGTCCTCGACATCGCTGGCGTGGGCGCGACGGGAGAAGAAGGCGCGCAACGCCGGCGTGAAGCGCGCACCGCTGTCCGAAAGGTCGCGAACCTGCTCGGGAGGCTTGGGGGACTTGCGGCCCCAGATCATTGTTTTCGCCCCGACATGACGGTCAGGTGAAATCGCGATCTCGCCCCTGTCAAGGGAGGCGGTCCGGGTGAAGTCGCGGCGACGCAACCCGTGGCCTGTTGCCTATTGCCTATGCAACACGCGATCTTGGGACGTCAGGACGCGCTGCGAAGCACGGCGGCCGGCGAAATGAGGCATGGTGCGCGCCCTCGACGGCGTGAGGTTCCAGGCCGCCGGAGGAGATCGGGATTCGTTGGTGTTCAGGCCCAGAGGCTCGGAAGCGTCCAGGAGGCGCGGCGCCGTCTCGGCCCTGCTTTGCGCCACGGCCCTGACCGCGGCGCCGGCGGCGATCGCCGCGCCTCCTGGTCCGGAGGCCGCCTTGCGCTTCGACATCCCAGCGCAGCCCTTGAGCCAGGCGCTGAACCAGCTGGCGCTACGCAGCGACCGCGAGATCCTGTTCTCGTCCGCCCTGACCCAGGGCAAGCGCAGCGACGGCCTGAGCGGCGTGTTCACCGCGGAAGCGGCGCTGCAGCGCCTGCTGTCCGGAACAGGTCTGACCGTCCGGCTCGAAGGGCGCAGTTTCCTCGTCGTGGCGGCCGCGCGGCCCGCCAAGGCTTCCACGCCGGACGCGCCGCCGGATCGGCCGCCGCAGCCGGTCGCGATCGATTCCGTCGTCGTTACGGCGCTGAAGCGATCCAGCCTGGCGCGGCAGACGCCGATCAGCATGACCGTGGTTTCCGGCGAGCAGCTGTCTCGCGCGGGCATTGTCGACCTGGAGAAGGCCGCGCCGCTGCTGCCGGGATTGAAACTGATCTCCACCGCCTTCGGTCGCCGTCTGGTGTTGCGCGGGGTCTATGGCGCCGGCGAAGCGACCACGGGACTCTACTACGACGAGACGCCGATGACCGGACCCGTCGGCACCACGGCCGATCCCGGGGTGATGGCGCCGGAACTGGCCCTGGTCGACGTCGACCGTGTCGAACTTCTGCGGGGACCGCAGGGCACGCTCTACGGCTCCGGCGCGATGGGCGGGGCGCTGCGGATCCTGTTCAAGCGCCCGGACCTTTCGGAGGACGTCGCCTCGATCGGCGCCTCGCTGTCCTCTGTCGCCCACGGCGGGCAAGGCGGCGGGGCGAACGCGGCGCTGAACGTCGTCGCGATTCCGGAGACCCTGGCGCTCCGCCTGACCGCCTACGACCAGCGTCAGCCCGGCGTGATCGATAATGTCCGGCTGCGGCTGAAGGACGTCGACGCCGCCCGCGTTCGGGGCGTTCGGCTGGCGGCGTTGTGGGCGCCGGGGTCGCGGCTGTCGACCCTGGTGTCGGCCACGCACCAGGCCAGCCACCGCGGCGACATCTCGGCCTGGAACGACACCGCGGGCCCGTGGCGGACCGTCCATGCCGCCCGCGCCCCCTTCGACGGCGACATTGACCTCGCGGCGGCGACCGTGAAACGGCGCGGCGACGCCGTGGACTTGACGGCGGTGTCGTCCTGGTACCGTTGGCGCCTGACCCGCCGATCTGACTACAGCGGCGTGCTGCTGGGTGAGCGGACCAACGCGGCCGGCTGCCTACGGATGTTCACCCTGGCCCAAGCCTGCGACGCCGCGCAGATGGCCAGCTACTCGGCCTATGTCGACAGCGTCTATCCGGCGATCCTGAACCAGCCGGCGGAGCTGACCGCCGAGATCCACGAAATCCGGGCCTCATCGGTCGGCGAGGGCCCGCTGACCTGGACGCTGGGCGCCTATCGAGAGGTGCGCTGGGACTCCATCGACAGTCAGGTTCGGCACGTGGATCCCAAGACCGGGACCCTGGTCGAACCGCCGGTGCTGATCGGCCGGCGCGATATCGAGAACCACCTCTCCCAGAGCGCGGCCTTCGGCGAGGTTTCCTATGTCGTCGCGCCACGCACCCGACTGGTCCTGGGCGCGCGACGCTTCGACTACGTCAAGCGGGACCGTGGCGCGGTGCAGGTCGCCAATGTCGTTTCCGGCACCTGGGCCGACTATGCGATCGACACGCGGACCCAGGAGCGGGGCTGGAGCCTGAAGGCCCTGGCCAGCCGTCAGTTCGGGCCGGGACTGTTCGGCTACGTCCAGGCCTCGCAAGGCTTCCGCCCCGGCGGCGTCAATGTCGTGCCCGGACTGCCTGAAGCCCTGGCGGTCTATCGCTCGGATCGCCTCAACAATTACGAGCTGGGCCTGAAGGCCCAGAGCGCCGACCGCCGCTTCACGAGCAATGTGGCGCTGTATCGGATCGCATGGCGGGACATGCAGTACGCCGCCCAGACCCAGAACCGCGCCTTCACCTACGTTACCAATATCGGCGCGGCGCGCATCGACGGGCTGGAGGTCGAGGCCACCGCCCAGGGGGTGATGGGCTGGAGCCTGGCGGGCGCCCTGACCGTGACCGACGCGCGCCTGACCGCCGACCAGGTGACCAACACCGCGATCGGCCTGGGCCTGGAGGGAGACCGCCTGCCGGTCGTGCCCAAGATGACGGCCTCGGCCTCGATGGAGCGCCGCTGGCCCCTGCCCGGCGCCCTGGTCGGCCGCCTGCGGTTCGATGGTTCCTATGCCGGGCTCGCGCGGTCCGCCTTCAACGCCGGCAACAGCGATTATCTGAAGATGGGCGGCTACGCCGTTTTCGGCGCGAGCTTCAGCGTGGAGCGACGTGACTGGGTCCTCGACCTGTCTGCCGACAACCTCCTGGACCGGGCCGGCCGCGCGACCGCCGCGCGCAACACCTCGGGTCCGGTCGAGTACTTCGGCGTCGCGCCGCGCACGCTCCGCGTGAGCTTCGAACGTCGCTTCTGATCCCGAGGCGAGGTTTTTCGCGCGAGCCGGGTGAGGGAGCCGCCAGCCCTTGCGTCTGATCCTACAGGCCGCCGTCGAGCGCGCCGCAAGAGGGGATCAACAATGATGCAGTTTCGAGGCCTTCGCGCCCTGGCCCTGGGCGCCAGCGCTTTGACGAGCCTGGTCGCCAGCCAGGCCTTGGCCCAGGCGAGCGAGTCGAAGGACACCGCCACGATCGAGGAAGTCGTCGTCACCGCGCTGAAGCGCTCGACGACCGTCCAGACCACACCCATCAGCGTCAGCGCGGTCACAGAGAAGTCGCTGCAGGCCTTGGGCGCGGCCGGCATCCAGGACTATTTTCGCACGGTCCCGAACCTGCAGGTCGACGGCAACTCGCCGACCAGCCGCCGCCTGACCCTGCGCGGCGTGCGCAGCGCCGGTGAGGCCACCGTCGGCCTCTATTACGACGAAACGCCGCTGACGGGCCCCGCCGGCACGACCGCCGACGCCAGCTCGACCAGCGCCGACGTGAACCTGTTCGACGCCGAGCGGGTCGAGGTGCTGCGCGGCCCGCAGGGCACGCTCTACGGTTCGGGCTCGATGGGCGGCACCCTGCGGGTGATCCTCAACAAGCCCGACAACAGCCGCTACGCCGGCGCGGTCGAAGCTCAGGGGACCAGCACCAAGGGCGGCAGCACGGGCTATTCGGTCAAGGGCATGGTCAACGTGCCGCTGATCCAGGACAAGCTGGCCGCGCGCCTGGTGCTCTACAAGACCGAAGGCGGCGGCTATGTCGACGACGTGCTGCTCCACAAGAAGGACATCAACGACCAGCACTCCAGCGGCGGTCGCCTGATGCTGGGCTTCACGCCCACCGAGACCCTGACGATCAACGCCACGGGCCTGTACCAGAGGACCACCCTGGACGGTCAGAACAGCTGGTATCCGGCGCTGGGCAAGGAGGCCCACGCGACCAACGCCCGGGTCATCGCGCCGACCAGCGACAACCTGCGGCTCTATAACGTCACCGGCAAGTGGGACCTGAGCTTCGCCACGGTCACGGCGACCTCGTCCTACTACAAGTGGACTCTGCTGCGGAACTCCGACTACAGCCCGACCCTATCGGGCAGCCGCGCCAACGCCACCTCATGCCGCAACTGGGTCGCCGGCGGTCCGGCCCCGGCGGGCTCCACGAACCCGGCCTGCACGGCTCCGCAGCTGACGGCCTACACCGCCTATGCCGACAGCCGCACGCCCGGCGCGCTCTACCAGCCGATGGGCCTGACCTCGTGGAACCACGAGCTGCGCGCGACCGGATCGCTGTTCGACGACAAGGTCGACTGGACCGCCGGCGTCTATCTCGAGAAGCGCGAGGACTACATCGAGAGCAAGGTGGCCAAGGGCGATGCGGCCACCGGCGTCATCAATCCCAACGACCTCACCGCCTGGCGGCACGTGGGCACCGACACAAAGCAAACCGCCTTCTTCGGCGAAGTGTCCTACAAGCCGATCGAGAAGCTGACCCTGACCGGCGGCCTGCGTCGCTTCAAATACGACAAGACCGTCTCCGGCCAGGTTCTGATCAGCAACTTCATCACCCAGTCCTATGTGGGGCCGCCCGCCCAGGTCGACGCCAGCGCCGACGGGTGGGTCAGCAAGCTGAACGCCTCCTACCGGGTCACGTCCGACGTCATGCTCTACGCCGTGGCCGCCAAGGGCTTCCGCCCCGGCGGGGCCAATAATGTGCCGGGCCTGGCCAGCGCGCTCCTGGCCTATCAGCCCGACAGCCTGTGGAACTACGAAGGCGGCATCAAGAGCCAGTGGCTCGACCGTCGCCTGACGCTGAACGCGGCGGTCTATCAGATCGACTGGTCGAACATGCAGATCTCGGCGACCAGCGCCAACGGCGCCTTCAGCTACCTGACCAACGCCGGCAAGGCCAAGATCAAGGGCTTCGAGATCGAGGCCACGGCGCGTCCGATCAGCGGCCTGACGATCAGCGGCACCGCCGCCGTCGTCGACGCCAAGCTGACCGAAGACCAGGCCAACTCGACCATCCTCATCACCGGCTCGACCGGCCTGCGCGGCGACGAGTTCCCGAACGTGGCCAAGTACAGCGGCTCGGCTTCCGTCGAATACACCTGGCCGCTCAAGGGGGAGGTGAACGCCCTGCTGCGCGCCGACTACGCCTATGTCGGCGAGTCCGCCTCGCAGTTCCGCCCGACCTACGTCTACTACGAAAAGCAGGGCGACTACGGATACGCCAACCTCCGGGCCGGCGTGGAAGGTCCCGACTGGGGCGCCTACGTGTACGTCAACAACGTGACCGATGAGGTTGGGCTGATGAGCGTGACCTCGGCCGTGAACAACCCCAAGCAGGTTGTCAGTATCAATCCGCGGACCGCCGGCTTCCAGATTCGAAAGCGTTTCTAGAGAAGAACGGGGGGCGGGCTCTCCGCTCGCCCCCCGTTTCGATCCCACGGATAGCGGACGTTCATCGCGTCCGCAGTCTGACTTTCGACAAAGCAATCAGCTGCCAGGCTTCACGGCTAACGCCCGATTCCATTATCGAGGGCGTCGAGATATCGCTCCAGTTCGATGCGGCGAACCAGGGTTCGAGCGCCTTCCTTGAGAACGCGGATGCGGCCAGCGGCGACCAGTTCGTGGAAGCGGCTGCGGCTGATGGCGAGCACTTCAGCCGGTAGGCCAAACGGTCAGGCCGAGCACGCTCGGCGTTGGTCATGACGAGACCTCGGGCCGGAATCCGGCGGGATCGGCGATCCAGCAGTTGATCGCGGCAAGGCCCTGCGGGCAGGTCGTACTCTGGGAAACAAAGACAGGCTCTAGGCGTCAAAAGAGTAGGCTGGCGTGGCCGAAGTCGGCCGACGACGTACCTGGATGGCCTTCGTCGGCGCTAAGCCCGGGGCTCCCCCGATTTGCACAAACCGCGTCATCAACGCCTCGACTGTCCGCCGGGGCCTCATGGGACCGCACCGCCGAACGCATGGCTTGCCACGCGAAGGGCCGAGGCCGCGTCCGTCGCCAGGTTCTCGATCTCGTGCGCGCCATGGCCAACGACGAAGGTCTCGAAAAATGATCCCAAGGTCATCTTGTCGGCCTGATCGAGTGACATGGATCAACGGCAAGGCGGCCAGCTTCCGCGACCTTGGGGTGGGCTCGCGCGCGTTAAGCGTCGCCGGCGCCCCGTAACATGGCGTACCCCCGATGGATTGCCTTCACCGACACACCGAAGCCGAACGCGAGATCCGCGTTTTGCAAAGCCGATCCGATGGTTCCCGCCGCTACTTCGACGGAACCATTCTCTACACCCATGTCGACTCGGAAGGCCGCAACCTTCTCGACTATGTCAGCGCCATGGAGCGGGCCCTGGAGGGCGCGCGATCGGTGCTCGTCCTGGGCACGGCCGGAGGCTCGCTAGCCTCGCAGCTCTCTCGGCGAGGCGTCAGGGTTACGACCGTCGACAATGTCGCGGCGTCCTTCGACCTGGCGCGGCGTTGGTTCGGCATGCCCGCCGAAGTCCAGTGCGTGCACGCCGATGCGCGCGCGTTCTTGAATGAAACGCCCGATCGCTGGGACGCGATCGCGGTTGATGTGTTCGATGGCGTCGACGTCCCCAGGGCCATGCTTGGGCCTGAAGTCGGCGCCTTGCTGGCCAAGGCCTTGAACCCGGGCGGACGGCTCGTCTGGAACGTCGCCGATGACGCCTGGTCGCTCCCCGTCTTCCGGGTCGTGAAGGTTCTGCGAGCCGCCGGCCTGGCGCCCAAACGCCGCGCCGTGCTCGACGAAACCGCCGGCAACACGCTGGTGATCGCCACCGTCAAGGGCTAGCCGGCGACGCCACCTTCGTTCTCGAACGCCCGCTTCCCGCCCCGCCGCCAAAGGGCCAGGGTGTGCTCACGGTCCTCGCGCTGGAGCATCATCGCCAAGGTGAGAAACGCGCCATAGAGGGCGGCGCGGTCGTCGCGGGTCAGCGCGACGAGGTCGGCCTTTTGCACCAGGCCGCCCAGTTCGGCCTTGGCTGGCGAAACCGCGTCGGGTCGCCCCCAGGGGGCGATCCGCGTCCTTCGGCTCGAGGCCGAGGTTCGCGTCGATCGGTGCGTCGCGCGCTGGCAGAGCTTGGAGCGGCAGCGGTCGGCCCTGCACCGCGAGGGCGATATGGCCGACGCCAGCCAGGTCAAGAATCGCATGGGCGTCATGGCCAGGAGCCTGGAGGGCGATCCGCAGGTGGAGTCGCTGCTGCGCGCGCGGCGAGCGGAGCTTGGCTTGCCGGCGGGGACGGGGCGCCGCGTCGGACGGGGGCTCATCGAATACTTCGGCATCGGCCGCGGCCGTGGGCTTAGCATCTAGGAGAAGAACGACGGAGCAGGAAGTTGCGCCGGCGGAGCCGGCCAATGCGGCGGCGGCGTTCGAGGCGCGGCGCCGGGAAGTGGCGTTGCTCAATGTCGCCGTGGCTGGGCTCGCGGCCGAACGGGCGTCGGCGACGGACTATAGTGAGACGCTTAGAGAGATCGCCAAGGGTGGGTCGGTGGCGATTGGAAGGCTTGGAAAGGTGCTCGCGAGCCCAGCCCTCGCCATGAGCCCCGAGGAGATGGCGCGGCAGATCTGGGCTGCGTGTCATATGCCCGCCAAGAAGATCACGCCGCGTCGCAGCGGGCCCGCGACAACTTCGAGCGGGTCGCTTACGACCTCGACGGTTCGGCCGCCACGGCCAAGGAAGCCCGCGTCCAGAACCTGCGATGGGTTCAGGCGGTGTTTGTCGCCGCCGTTTGCGGCGCTGTCCTTGGAGCAAACCTCCCCGCCGTCGTTGTCGAGGCCGCGCCGGTCCGTTGGGCCTGGCCAGAGAAGCGCGCGGCCCGCATCTTCATCGCGAGGTTCGAAGCCCGCAAGCCGACACGCGCGAGCCGACCGAGCGGTGCAATAACCTCGAGCGCAGGTTCGACGAAAGCGGGATTGGCAATGATGACGATGCGTAGCATTGATTCAATCGCGCTCCGATCGACCCGCTCGGCGGGAGTTGGCGACAGCGATCCTGACCGGTCGATTTCGAAGTTGCAGCGCTGCGAGCGCTCCTGTATCGAACGCCCTCCCCCGCCGACGTGATTTGCGTCGACATCCGGATGGCCCGGTGGCGGAGTGGTGACGCAGCGGACTGCAAATCCGTGCACCCCGGTTCGATTCCGGGCCGGGCCTCCATTATCTTTCGAGCATTTAGCTTCTTTGGCGGCCGACCAAATTGTAAGGCGGTTTGCAGAACGTGTTCACAGCCCAGTCTGCTGAGCTGCTCCTAATCTATTTGGCGATCGCGTCGGCGATAAAGCCCCAATCAGCGTAGATGTCCGGCGAAGCCAGTTCGCGCAGCGTGTGAACAGAGCGTATGGCGACTGCCCGGTCGTCCAAAGCGTTTGCCCGAACCGCTGTCCAACGACCCCGCACTACCCGGAGCGGGTAGCCGGAAGCAGATCGCAGAAGCTTCACTATTGACACAGAGCGCCTCTTATACCCGCATTGCGGGTGGGGGTGCTTTATGAAAATTTTGGGTTGGTGCGCGATATTAACCGTCAGTCTCTTAGTCACGACAGAGATTGGGCTTCGCCTAGCTGGCGTTTTCGATCTGCCGACGTTCGATCCTGGCCCTCCTTATGGCTACATCCCATCTCCTAATCAGGCAGGGGCGTTCATGAACTCCAAGGACTGGGTGTTCAACGAACGGAGCATGGGTACAGGGCGCCACTTCGAGACGACGGTTGCTGAGATCGACACCCTGCTGATCGGCGACAGCGTCGTCTCTGGCGGGAACCCCTATCGCCAAGCCGAGCGCCTAGGACCGCAGTTGGAGAACGCTGCCGGCGGCAGGGTTTGGCCAATCAGTGCGAACAGTTGGTCCGTGTCGAACGAACTGGCCTATCTCCGGGCGAACCCGGACGTAGTCGCCAAAGTCGATCGGTTGGTGTTCGTGTGGAACTCGTCCGATCTGCGCCTGGCGTCCGAATGGCGGACGGAGCTGACCCACCCAACCCACCGGCCGACATGGGGCCTTGCTTACCTTGTGCGACGCCGGCTTTTTTCGCCCTACATCGCGCCGCGCCCCGACGTTGACGCCTTGCCCCTCTGGCGGGAATTCCTGGCTAGCACCGGTAAACCCGTGACGATCGTTGCCTTCCCCAGTCGGGCGGAGGCCGCTGATCCAGGCTTGCGACAACGACGCTTAATCGACCAGGTCGGCCGCCTCCGAATTGATCGCGTAAAACTCATCGATATCGGTGCGGATTCCCGCTGGGGACCATCTTTCTATCGAGATGACCTGCATCCCAGCCCTGCTGGCACTGGGCTATTGGCGCAAATAGTCGCTGAGAATGGTTCGCGGTAGAAGGATGCCAATCGACATCACTACACCATGGTCGGATGACGAGCGCACCGCGCTAGACGGCGTCCAACACGGCGATCGGATCATGGCCCGACGGCGTGACGTCCCCCGCCCCCCTCTCGGTTAGAGCCGAACTTGCGCGCCAGCGCGCCAACGTGGTCGTCCAAGAGAACGCCCCCGTGCCCCGACCTCAAGATCCGAGCGAAATAGTTGGACGACACCATCGCCGACAAACGGAGCCGATAAGCCTCTCTGAGCGCCTTGCGGGCCCCCACTCTGCGCTTAAAGAGCACACGTTGCTTATTCATTCTACATTAGCATATGAACAGACAGTAAATGTCTAGAACGCAACACATGCTTAAACTTCGAGCATTAACGGGTTGTTTAATGCGGTACACTGCCGCATTTACTGAAAAGACGCCCCAGGTAATCTTACCGCTCTTGATTTTCAGGACCGGCGACGTCCTAGGACCGTTCGGGCGCGTGTCGCTCCCGTACGGTCGCAGGGTTTTGTTGTTGGTCCATGGCGCTCAGAAGCGAGCGTCGGGGACAGAGTATGCGCGTTCAGTTGTTCAGTTCGGCGGCGACCATCGGTGCGGCCTTGGCGGTTTCAATCGGCGGTGGCGGGGGCTTGGCGACAAGTGACGACGGCCCCAGCAAGACGGCAGGCGCTGGCCTTTCGGCCCTGATGGGTGAGGAAGTAATCCGGCCGTACGAGGCGGCTCGACTGGCGAAGCAAGCCAGCTTTGGCCCCTCGCCAGCACTGATCAGCACGATCATCGCCAAGAAGTCAGCTGCGGCGTGGCTCGATGAACAGTTCGGCCTGTCGAGTAGCACGTACGCGGATCTAGCAACCAAGCCGGTACCAGGGAACTATTGCGTGCCGCTGACCGGTGTAAGCCTCTCTAACTGCAATTGGGAAAACTTTTCTGCCGTCCCGGTGCAGATGCGATTCTATACAAACGCCGTCAACAAAGACGATCAACTGCGCCAGCGCGTCGCCTTCGCTTTGTCGCAGATCGTCGTGGCGTCCGAGACCGAAGTGCATAGCGCCGCTGGCCTGGCGACCTTCAACCAGATCCTGCTGGGCAACGCGTTCGGCAACTACCGCGACATCCTCAAGGCGGTCACTCTGAACCCGTACATGGGCGACTACCTGGATATGGCCGACAGCAACAAGGCCCAGCCCAACGAGAACTATGCCCGCGAGTTGATGCAGCTATTCTCCGTTGGTCCGGTACTGCTCAATCCGGACGGCACGCCCCAGACCGACAACACCGGCGCGACCATTCCCACCTACAGCAATACCGACGTCAAGGAGGTGGCGCGGGCGTTGACCGGCTGGACTTACGCCAGGTTCAACGACCCAAGTCTGATTGAGTATCACAACCGTGATTTCTCGAAGCCGATGGAGATGTATTCCGCGCGCTATGACACCGGCGCTAAGACCTTTCTCGGCAAGACCGTGCCGGCCGGCGCCGCCCAGCAAGCCAATGTCGACGCCGTGGTCGACGCGGTGTTCAACCACCCCAACACCGGTCCCTACATCTGCAAGCGCCTGATCCAGCAGCTGACTATCGCGAACCCGACCCCTGCCTATGTCGGTCGCGTCGCGGCGGTGTTCGCCGACAACGGTTCGGGCGTGCGCGGCGATCTGAAGGCCGTGGTTCGCGCCATCTATCTCGACAGCGAAGCGCGCACCGTCTCGCAGCTGCCGGGCAAGGTGAAAGAGCCGGTGCTGCTGGCCACCTCGCTGGCCCGCGCGATCGGCTTAACGACAGACGGCTACGCCTTCACGCTGCGGGATACGGCCATGGGCCAAGCCCCGTTCCGCGCCCCTTCGGTGTTCAACTTCTATCCTTACGAGTTTCCGATGAGCCAGGGCGCAGGCTTGGTCAGCCCCGTCAGTAAGTTGATGACGCCCCCCACAATCATGGCGCGTCACAACTTCATCTATGACTGGACTATAAGTGGAGACGCCACCCGCAGCGAATATCAGCGCCAGTCAACGATCTCATATGCGATCGGTACGACTCCCGATTGGACCACTTGGGAAAGTAATGGCACCGACGACGGCAAGACCATCGACCGGATCAACCTGGTGATGCTGAACGGGACCATGACCTCGGGCCAGCGCCAGTCGCTGCTGACGGCCATGGCCGCGATCAAGAACACCGACCCCGCCTTGCAAGCCCGCAAGCGCGCCCAGACGGCGCTGTACATCGTCGCTTCCTCGCCCCTCTTCCAAGTCGATCGGTAAGCGTATGACCGTCTCTCGTCGTGAAATGATGCAAATGGTCGCCGGCGGCTCGGCGATCGCGGCCCTGGGCCAGCTGGGCCTGTCCAGCGCCCTGGCCGCTGATGCGTCCGGCTACCGCGCCATGGTCGGAGTGTTCCTGTTCGGCGGCAATGACGCCTGGAACATGGTCGCCCCCACCGACGGCCGCTACGCCGACTACGCCAAGCAGCGCGGCGCTAGCCTGGCCCTGGCCCAGTCCAGCCTCGTGCCGCTCTCCGGCACGGCCTTTGGCCTGCACGCGGCCATGGCCCCGCTGAAGGCGGTCTGGGACGATGGCGGCCTGGGCGTGGTGCT
>NZ_JBEPMI010000004.1:0-513355 GCF_040545685.1 Caulobacter sp. 1776 | reverse complement strand
AGCACCACGCCCAGGCCGCCATCGTCCCAGACCGCCTTCAGCGGGGCCATGGCCGCGTGCAGGCCAAAGGCCGTGCCGGAGAGCGGCACGAGGCTAGACTGGGCCAGGGCGATGCCCGACCCCCGCTGCTTGGCGTAGTCGGCGTAGCGGCCGTCGGTGGGGGCGACCATGTTCCAGGCGTCATTGCCGCCGAACAGGAACACCCCGACCATGGCCCGGTAGCCCGAAGCGTCGGCGGCCAGGGCGCTGGACAGGCCCAGCTGGCCCAGGGCCGCGATCGCCGAGCCGCCGGCGACCGTTTGCATCATTTCACGACGAGAGACGGACATACGCTTACCGATCGACTTGGAAGAGGGGCGAGGAGGCGACGATGTACAGCGCCGTCTGGGCGCGCTTGCGGGCTTGCAAGGCGGGGTCGGTGTTCTTGATCGCGGCCATGGCCGTGGCGATCGCCTGACGCTGGGCGGGCGTCATCGTCCCGTTCAGCATGACAAGATTGATCCGGTCGATGGTCTTGCCGTCGTTCGTCCCGTTGGCTTCCCAAGACGCCCAGTCGGGGACCGTACCGAGCGCGCCTAAGGTCGGCTTGAACTCTCCGCGCGTCGCGTCGCCGCCGACCGTCCAGTCATAGAGGAAGTTGTGCCGGGCGATCATGGTCGAGGTCGTCATCAGCTTGCTGACCGGACTGACCAGCCCCGCGCCCTGCGGCAGCGGGAACTCGTAGGGATAGAAGTTGAATACCGATGGCGCACGGAACGGCGCCTGACCCATGCCCGCGTCGCGAGTGAGAAAGGCATAGCCGTCGGTCTTGTAGCCGATGGCGCGGGCCAGCGAGGTCGCCAGCAGCACCGGCTCCTTCACCTTGCCCGGCAGCTGCGAGACGGTGCGCGCTTCGCTGTCGAGATAGATGGCGCGAACCACGGCCTTCAGATCGCCGCGCACGCCCGAACCGTTGTCGGCGAACACCGCCGCGACGCGACCGACATAGGCAGGGGTCGGGTTCGCGATAGTCAGCTGCTGGATCAGGCGCTTGCAGATGTAGGGACCGGTGTTGGGGTGGTTGAACACCGCGTCGACCACGGCGTCGACGCTGGCCTGCTGGGCGGCGCCGGCCGGCACGGTCTTGCCGAGAAAGGTCTTGGCTCCGGTGTCGTAGCGCGTGGCGTAGACCACCATCGGCTGGGTCCAGTCGCGACTGTTGTTGTCCGTCGGCGCCGCACCGTTGAGACGGGCATAGGTCCAGCCCGTCAGGGCGCGGGCCACTTCCTTGACGTCGGTGTTGCTGTAGGTGGGGATGGTCGCGCCGGTGTTGTCGGTTTGCGGCGTGCCATCGGAGTTCAACAGCACCGTGCCAACCGAGAACAGCTGCATCAGCTCGCGCGCATAGTTCTCGTTGGGCTGGGCCTTGTTGCTGTCGGCCATATCCAGGTAGTCGCCCATGTACGGGTTCAGAGTGACCGCCTTGAGGATGTCGCGGTAGTTGCCGAACGCGTTGCCCAGCAGGATCTGGTTGAAGGTCGCCAGGCCGGCGGTGTTGTGGACTTCAACCTCGGAGGCCACGACGATCTGCGACAGCGCGAAAGCGACCCGTTGGCGGAGCTGGTCGTCCTTGCCGATGGCGTTAGCGTAGAACCGCATCTGCATCGGCGTCGCCGAGAAGTTCTCGCGATTGCAGTTGGTCAGGTCTGTCCCGGTCAGGGTCGAGCAGACATTGCCGAGCACCGGCTTGGCGGCCAGGTCGGCATAGGTGCTGGACGACAGAGCGAACTGCTCGGTCAGCCAGGCCTCCGGGCTGCCAAGGTCGTAGATGTGGGCGATCAGCTCAGACGTCGAGCCGAAGCTGGTCTGTTTGGCCAGGCGAGCGGCCGCGTCATGCGTGAATTCGGTTGGCGCGTTCGGGAGGGTGCCGCCCGAGCCGCCGGTCGAGATTGACGCCGGCGCATCGCGGCCAGCCGAGCCGCCGCCGCTCGAACCGCCGCCGCCGCAAGCGGTGAGGAAGAAGGCCAGGCTCAACGCCGCCGCCGAGCCGAAGTACTGTTTACGCATGACGAAGTCCCTGACGCGCCAACGGGCGGTGCGCCTGAAGCTGGAAAACCAGAAAGAAACGAGGCCGGATGAGGGTTTAGCGGTCCTGGAAGACGACCTCCCGGACCGCGCGGACGCCGTTTTGGCGATGAAGCTGGACGAAGACGTCGACGACACGCCGGACATGGTCGACGACGTCGGCGCGACGCAGGTTGGCGCCCGCCTGCAGCGCCATCAGCGCCAACTGGTCGACGGCGCCGGCGGGATTGTCGGCATGGACGGTGGTCATCGAGCCGGGATGGCCGCTAGATACCGCGCGCAGGAAGCTGAACGCCTCGGCTCCCCGCAGTTCGCCCAGGATGATGCGGTCGGGCCGCAGACGCAGAGAGGCCTGCAGCAGATCTTCGGCCGTGACGCGGGCCTCGCCCTGTTCGCCGCGCACGGCCACCAGGCCGACGGCGTTGGGATGGATAAGGCGGATCTCTGGCGCGTCCTCGATCAGCACCAAGCGCTGATGAAGCGGCACTTCCTTGAGTAATGCGTTGAGGAAAGTGGTCTTGCCGGTCGAGGTGCCGCCGCTGACCACGATGTTTTTGCCCGCGCGCACAGCGGCGGCCAGGAAGTTGCGGATATCGCCAGCGTCGAGGAAGGCGCGCAGGATCGCGTCCGAATTGGTTTGAGGCGCCAGCGTCTGGTCGAAGGCGCCGGACGCGGCGTAGTCCGTGAGGCTGAGATCGCTGACCACGTGCTTGCGAATGGCGAGCGCCACGCCCTCGCGCGTGGCGGGCGGCGCCACCACCTGCACCCGTGCGCCGTCGGGCAACATCGCCGATAGGAGCGGATGCTCGCGGCTGACGCCCTGGCTCGACAGGCTGGCCACCTGACGGGCCAGCCGCCAGAGGTTGGTTTCATCGAGGGCGGGAACCTCGACGCGCTCGGCCGCGCCGCCCAGCCGCTCGATCCACAGCTCGCCGGGGCGATTGACATAGAGATCCGTCACCGCCGGCTCGGCCAGCCAAGGCGCGAGCGGGGCCAGATAGGCCTCCAGATAGACGCCCAGCTTGGTGGCGTGGGCGCTCATTTCCGCGTGCCCGAGAAGTCGAGATCGCGGGCGACGAAGATCGTCACCGGCGCGCCCTGGGCGGTCTGGATGGTAGGCGAGACGCGCTGGTCGGACTTGACGGCCGTACCGGCTAGATTGGCCGCCTCCGCCGCCGTGCCGATATAGATCTGCGAGGTCGAGCGGGCGTTGCCGACGGCGGCGACGCCGGCGTTCAGCACCGACATCAGGATCGAGCCGCCGAAGCGGCTGAAGAAATGGCGGTCGACCTTGCCCTGCAGACCGCCGCGGCCCAGCGGGTCGGCGGCGGGAGACGCGATCTGGATCGAGACGCCGTCGGGACGGATCACTCGGGTCCAGATCACGAAGACGCGCGAGGCGCCCAGGGCCACGCCCGACTTGTACTGGCCGATCACCCGGCTGCCGCGCGGGATCAGCACCGTGGAGCCGTCGAAGCTCTTGATGTCGCGCGTGACCATGGCGCGGGCCAGACCCGGCAGATCGGAGTTGATCGCGGTCTCCATCACCGCCGGGATCACCGCGCCCTGCGGGATGACGGCGTCGAGGTCACGCATGACCGTGGCCTTGGCGGGCTCGGCGTCGCTGGTTGAGACCCGGTCGGCGAAGCGCTCGTCGGGATTCAGGCCGGTGTCGGCCGGGGTGCTCTTGGCTGTCGACATGGTTTGGCCGGCCTCGACGCTGGCCTTGATCAGGATCGGCGCGCCGCCGAAGTCGACCACCAGGGTCGGGGCGCGGCGGCGCTGGTCGGAGTCGACGGCGGGTGTCGGCGGCAAGGGTTCGGCGGCCATCGCGGCGACCTGCGCCGGCGTCGGCGGCAGGCTGTTGTTCTCGGTGAATTGCGGACCAGGGATCGGCGGCGCCGGCGGCGCCGGCGGCGCGGTGAGCGCGGTCGCGGCGGGCGCAGCTGGCGCAGCGGGCCTAGTCGCGACCGGACGTGTGTGGGCGTCGGCGCGGTGACTGGACATCCACAGGAAGACGCCAAGCCCCAGCACGCCGAAGCCGGCCATGATCACGGGCGTCGGCAGGCCGGCATGGGCGCGGGCGACGGTTGGGCGGACCTGGGCGTCGGCGGCGGCGAGGTCTTCGACCACTTGGGCGGATTGGCGCGGATCGGTCATCGAGCGGCCTCCTGATGGGCGGAGAACGCGGCGTTGGTGATGGTCAGGCTGGACTTGCCCGAGCGCAGCACGAAGCGCGGCGCCAGCTGGTCGACGACCAGATAGCCGTCGCGGACCACGGCGTTGGCCAGGCCCTCGACGCCGTCGGCGCCGACCACGAACACAGCCGGGAGGTCGGCCTGTTGGGGCCAGGCGAAATAGGTCGCCGCGCCATCGTCGAACACCTTGGTCGGCTG
This sequence comes from Caulobacter sp. 1776, assembly GCF_040545685.1. NCBI lineage: Bacteria > Pseudomonadati > Pseudomonadota > Alphaproteobacteria > Caulobacterales > Caulobacteraceae > Caulobacter > Caulobacter sp. 1776. Next base: position 508,895 of record NZ_JBEPMI010000004.1, on the reverse strand, counting down.
GATCGTGGCGTCGCCCTTGGTGCTGTAGGCGCTGTTTCGCGCCACGGGCGCGGTCGGCGGGGGCGGCGAGGCCGCCACGATGACCGGCGCAGGCGTGGCGACCAGGAAACGCACGACGTAGGCGAGGTCCTTGGTCGAGGCCTTCGGCGCGGCGACGACCAGTTCGAACACGTAACGGCGCCGGTCGGTGACCACGGTCATGTTGGTGGCGGCCGTACGGTCCAGCGGCTTTAGGAACAGCAGATTGGCCTTCTTGTTCGGCGTCACCTGCCAGCCCATGGCGTCGCCGATCGAGACGTTCTCGATCCGCTCGTCGGGGGCGAACTCCAGCATGGTCTGGATGCCGAAATAGCCGGTCAGACGCACGACCTGGTCGGGGTCGTAGGCGACGGTGCGGATGCGGGGGTCCACGACGCCGGGGCGCGGCGTCTCGGTGGCCAGGGCGGGGCCGGCCAGCGCGATGCTGAAGGCAAGCGTGGTTAACAGACGGGGGTAAGCGAAGGTCACTGATCTCTCCGGGCGCCCGAGGCGGCGCGGCGGGGGGCGGGTGTGCGGCGATAGCTGTGGCCCAGCGGGGCGGCTTGGCCGGCATGGGCGGTCGAGACGGGCGAGCCCCGATCAGAGACCACGGTCAGCAGGCGCGGCGCGATGGGATCGGAGGCGGGCGCTTTGGTTTCGCGGCGATCCAGCGCGACGGCGGCCGCCGCGATGGTGGCGGCCCGACTCATCGGCTCGACCTGGGACGCGGCGTAGCGCGGCGTGTCCGGAGCGGCGTTGCGGTCCGACCAGGGGGCGCCGGCCAGTCCGCGCGGCAGGCGCAGGCCCGCGGCGACGACGCTCAGAGCGATCACCGCCAGGACCATCACCAGGGCGAAGACCAAGGTCAGGACCAGCACGGTCACGGCCGGATCGATGTCGAATGCCGCGAACTGCTGGGCTGCGCGCGCTTCGGCGAGGGCCTTTAACGACGGCGCCATCATGGCCAGCTCCAGCGACAAGGTCAGGGTGGCGACCAGGGGCGTCAGCGCCAGAGCGATCATCGCTTTCAGCCAGCCCTCGACCAGGCCACGCGTGGCCTCGAACAGGGTCAGGCCGGCGACCAGTGGGGCCAAGGCTAGAAGAATGGCCAATACAACCTTGCTGGCCAGCAGCACACCCAGGGTCGACAGCACCAGGGTCAAGCCGCCGGTATTGACGGCGAAGGCTCCGAAGCCTGGCCCGCCCTGCATTGCCGCCGGGCCCGAGCCGGCTCGGCTGGCCATCAAGACCGCCGACTTTTGTAGGCCGTCGAAGGCGTCCTGCAGGCGCGCGAAAGGCGCGTCGCCGCCCAGCAACAAGCCGCCGATCTCGGCGGGACCTTTGGTCAAGGTGTCGTAGACCAGTGTCTGGAACAGCGTCCAGTTGGTGGCCAGCGCCACGACCAGTCCGATCTTGATCATCATCAGGGTGGCGTCGCCGACCCGTAGGCCGCCACGACCTAGGATCAGGCGATAGCCGACGAAGACGATATACAGGGTCAGCAAGCCGGTCAGCAGCAGGCCGACGGGCGAGCCCGCACCGGCCAGGGTGGCGTAGCCGGTTTGAGCCAGATCATGCACCCGGCAGTCGACCGAGCCGATCAGGCCCTGGACCATCTCTGCGTCGGCGGGAGATTGAGCGCATCCGGCCATGGTCACGCGGCCTCCAGCAGCCGGGCCATCCAAGCCCGCGGATCGTCGCCCAATTGCTCGCGTAGCGCGTCCAGTTTGCGGACCGACGTCTCGCGGCCTGAAAGCACGGTCAGCAGTTCGGGCGCGCCGGCCAGGTTCAGGCGGGCCACGACGCTGTCGGTCCCGTGCTTGATCAGGAAGCAGCGCGCGGTGTCGGGCAGGGTTTTGACCAGTTCGAACTCGTGCGCGGTTAGGCCGAAGCCTTCGCAGTAGTCCTTGGCCTGGGCCTTCGGGTTGGCCATGAAGATCTGGGTCGCGGCCTGCTCGATGATCGCGCTGGCGATGCGGCTCTCGAGAGCGTCCTGGGCGCTCTGGGTGGCGAAGCCGACCACACCGTTGCGCTTGCGCAGGGTCTTTTCCCAATCGCGGATGCGGGCGACGAAGGCGTCGTCGTCCAGAGCTTTCCAGCCTTCGTCGATGACGATCAGGGTCGGATGGCCGTCCAGACGCTGTTCCACGCGGTGGAACAGGTACATCATGGCCGGCGTCCGCAAGGTCGGATCGTCCAGTAGCTGGGTCATGTCAAAGCCCAGGGTGGCCTGTTCGAGGTCTAGGCCGTCGGTATCGTTGTCGAACAGCCAGGCGTGTTCGCCCGTCCCGTGCCAGGGGGCCAGGCGCGCGGCGAGGTCGGCGGCGTCGGGGCGGCGCGCGCCCCGGAACAGCTCGGCGAAATAGCGCAGGCGACGCAGGGCCGGCGCCTGGTCGAAGTTGGCGTCGACGGCGTCCTTGATCCGCGCGGAGTCGTCGGCTGACAGGGTCTCGCCGGGGACGGCTGCCAGCTTGGCGATCCATTCGGCCAGGAACTTGCGGTTGACCGGGGTGTCGGTCAGAGCCAGCGGATTGAAGCCAGTAGGCTGACCTGGGCGCAGGGTCTCGTAGCGGCCGCCGATGGCGCGCAGGAAGATCTCCGCGCCGCGGTCCTTGTCGAAGAAGACGATGCGCGGGCTGTACTTGCGGGCCTGGGCCAGCAGGAAGTTCAGCACCACGGTCTTGCCCGAACCCGACGGACCGATGACCGTGAAATTCCCCAGATCGCCCTTGTGGAAGTTGAAGTGATACGGCCCCGCCGAGGTCGTCTCCAGTAGAGTGACGGCCGGCCCCCAGTGGTTGGCCTCGGCTTGGCCGACCGGGAAATTGTGGCCGCTGGCGAAGCCCGCGAAGTTGGCGGTCGAGATCAGAGCTTTGCGAGCGATATCCTTGAAATTGCCCGGGAACTGGGCCCAGAACGCGGGCTCCAGATTGATGTCCTCGCGCACCGCGATGGCGCCCATCTCGGTGAAGGCCGACATGACCTCGGCGGTCGAGCGGTCGAGCGTGTCGAGCGTCTCGCCGCGCACCAGCACGGTCAGGTGATGCTCGCCGAAGGCCGTGCGGCCCGAGACGACGTCGTCCTTGGCGCGGGTCAGGTCGGCGCGGAGCGAAAGGCCGTCATCGTCGGCGGCCTTCATGCGGCGCAGAGCCAGGTTCATCCGTTCCAGGGTCGGCTGGCGGTCGACGAAACCAAAGCTCTGGGTGACGACCATCTCACAAGGCAGGCGCAGCAGGTCGTCCAGCATCCCCGGCGTAGTCTGCGCCGGATAGTCCTTGACCGACACCATGGCCCCGAAGCCACGCGGCAAGGCGCCGGCGCGCGACAGTTCCAGCGTCTCCAGGCCAAAGCTGGCGCGGCGATAGGGCAGGTAGTCGCCGGCGTCGCCCTGCGGAACCAACACCGGGCGCATCTCGCCGTTGTAGAGGCAGGACAGGAATTCCAGCGGTTCGGAGCAACGTCCGGCCGCGCCGTCGTAGATTCCCAGAGCTCGGGCGCCATAGGGGGCGAGGGCGGAGATCAGGCTGTCGCGGGCGCTGTCCAGTTCGCGGCGGTCGGCGGCCTGGGTCGCGGCGGCCTCGGCCTTGCCGGTCCCTTTTAGAGCGCGAAGGAAGCCGTCGATCAGGCCGCCGTGGCCCTGCAGCGGGCGGCGGACGATCGTCAGGAACAGGTCGTTGACGTAGAGCTTCCGCGCGGCCAGGCGCTCGCTCCAGGTCGCGTCGAGGTCGGCGCTGAAGGCGTCGGGAAATACGCCCTGCGTCTGGGCGTCGACTTGGCGGCGGACCACGTGGTGATAGATCGCGAACCGGGAGCTGGCCAGACCACGCAGCATCACGTCGCGCACGGCCTTGCGGTAGTTTAGCTCCTCACTGTCGGCCGTCTCGAACGGCAGGCCTGCCAGGTGGATGACCTGAATCAGGAGGCCATCGCGCGTCTCCAGCGTGACGTCGTCGAGGTGGCGCGCATAGGGCAGGCGCTTGCCCGCCGACGCTTCCTTCTTCGGATTTACGCACTGTAGCTGTTGCATCGCCAGGCCCGGAAGTTGGGAACGCGGGGGCAGCGGCTGACCTTCGTCAGCCACAGATCAAAGATGCGCGGTTCGCGCAGGCAGGCCGCGTAGCCGATCGCATGGATCACCAGCGCGGCCGCGATGGCCCAGAACGACTTGGTGATCAGGAAGAGTTCGGCGGTCACCACCCCGTTGATCACGAAGTAGCTGTAGGTCACGCCCGCGAACATCTGCGGACGGGTCAGGGCGCCGAACACTACGTCGCGATCCAGCGGGGCGGCCATGGCTCAGGCCCCGGCGGCGGCGCGGATGCCGCCGACGATCGTCGTGGCGCCGAATAGGATGAAGCAGCCCAGGATGACCGTCGCGCCGTAGCGCCAGTTGAGGCGGCCGGTCAGCATCATGAAGCCGACGGCGGCCACGGCCATGACGGCCACGGCGGTGGCGACATTGCCCATCAGTGTGCCTTGCAGCCAGGTAACGCCAGCCAGCAGCGCGCCTGAGCCCTGTGGATCGGCCTGGACGGCCTGGGCGTGGGCCTGGGTGGCGGCGGCGGCGAGGGCGGTCGCGAGGGCGAGAAGAGCTTTGCGCATCAGTTGGGGGCTCCGAAGGCGGGGGCGGCGATGGACGCGCCCGATGCGGCCATGCGGCCGAGGATCGAGGTCACGTAGGCTTGGGTTTCGGCATACGGCGGCACGCCGCCATGCTTGCGGACGGCGGCTGGACCGGCGTTGTAGGCGGCCAGGGCCAGGCGGACGTCGCCGCCAAACTCGGACAGCATGCGGCGCAGATAAAGCGCGCCGCCGCGAATATTCTGGCTGACATCGAACGGGTCGACGCCAAGGTCGCTAGCGGTGCCGGGCATCAGTTGCATGACGCCCACCGCGCCCTTGGACGAACGCGCGTCGGCTCGGAAACGGCTTTCGCGCCAGGCGACGGCCTCGATCAGCCTGGGATCCAGGGCGTAGGCGTCGGCGGCGGTCGAGAGTTGCTGGCGGACGGTGTCAACGCCCGTCGTCCCAAGGATCGGCGGTTCGACGATAGGGGCCAAGGTCGTGACGCCATCCTGGGTAAAGACCGCCGGACCGTCGAAACGCGTCACCGCGCCGTCGGCGCCGATCTCCAGGACTTGAGCGGCGGCCGGCTCCGCCGAGAGGCAGCATGCCGCCGCGAGCGCCAGCAAGATCGCCTGGCGGGCGATATCGAATACCAATGACGCCCCCTCGATACGCGAAAACAAATCAGTGTGGTTAACCGAAATGTATCTTGAGGGATTTGCGCCGGTAATGCGGCAGGTTGGCGCAATTGTAATTCGAAGCTGTCGTCAAAAATGCTGAACTGAAAGACTATTCCATGCTCAAGCTTCGAGTAATGTCGGCGCGTAGACTTTACGAATCTATTAATGGAGGGTTAATTTCGCGCCGTTGCACTAGCGCACTAGGCGGCGATCAGAGCCAGCTCAGCCGCTTGAGCCTCGTCGCGCGCGTCAGGCCAAGTTGTTCGGCGCGCGAGCCTGGGCGTCAGGAACAGGACCGGAAGCTTCAGGACCAGCAACTCGCCGTGGACAAAGCCGTCGATGGCGCGCTCCCAGCGATTGGGCTGCCGGCGGCCGTGGTCACGCAGCCAGCCGTCATAGGGCGCCCAGTGGCTGGGTTCGTCCTGTTCGATGACGCGGAAGATCTTGGTCAGGGTGCTGTCTGCCAGGACCGCGGGCTTTCGGAGCAACACCGCGACTTGGCGATGTCCGCGCTTCTCGGTCAGCGAAATCACCCGGCAGAGGCGCTCGAAAAGATCTTCGCGGCCGATCAGCAAAGGGGAGAGATCGTCGATCGGCGAGCCGAAGACGATCTCGACGAACCGATCGATATGGCCGCAGGCGCGGTCGATGTTGTACGGCATCACGCCGCGGCGTTCGAACCAGCGACGGAACATCAGATAGTGCTTTCGCTCGTCGGCGCGGTGGCGCTCCACCAACGCGATCAGCGCGTGATCGTCAGGCCAGCTCAGACGGATCGCCGTCAGCATGCGATCGATCGCGGTATAGCCGCGGTGCTCGTTGTACAGATAGATCGAGCACAGCAGGTCCAGGAACCGGCGTCGTAGCGTTTCACCCATGGCCCAGGTCCAATCGTCGAGGTCGCACGGCGTCGCGCGACAGCCTCAACCTTGGCCGTAACGGCCGGTGACGGACCTTGTTCCACGGCTGCGCCACGCGACGTGTTGCGCCTATCGGAGGAGTCCGTCGTCGCTCAGCCTGGAATGGTGCGCGGGCAGGACTTGTCCGCCCACCTCCATCTTGACGTTACTGGCGTTGAACAGATGGGTCAGGACCTCGCCGTTAGGGCGGGTCGCCGTCTGGACGATGGCGCCGGGCCGGGTTTCGACACCTAGCTGGGGAAACTCGCACCGAAGCCGGGTTTCGCGCAGGAGAGCCGCGAACAGCGCCGCCCGCTCGGGCGAGAGTTCGCCGAGGTGGTCGCTGGTCATCAGCACCCCGCCGGCCAAGCCCGCGAACAGCGCCAGGGATCGCACCTCGTCATCGCTGAGCTCGTGGAAGCGTGAACGCAGCAGGATGCAGTCGGGATCGGCCTGCCAGAGACGTCCGGAGGCGTGGTTGCGGGTCACCTGGTCGCGAAGCAGGCTTTCGGCCGAATAGTCGCCCTTCCAGCTGACGCCAATGTCGCGGCCGATCCGCATGGCGTCGACATAACCGATCGAGGCCCAGAGCGGACAGCCGCAGCCCAGCCAGAGCGCCTCGCCGATCTCCTCGCGGATCAGCCGCATCATCTTCTGGAAGATGGCGATGCGCGAGACGCCGTCCTCACGCCAGATCGCGCGATCGGGCCCGTATTCGGCGCCGAAGAGCATGAAGTCGGTCTTGAAGTAGCCGCACCCCCAGGCGCGCCAGGTGCGGAACACCTGGCGGATATAGGCCTCGGCCTCGGGGTGGGTGATGTCGAGCGGGTAGTATTCCTCGCTGCGCTTGTGCCAGCGAAACTCGCCGTAGAACCTCATGTGGACCAGTGGCTCGCCGGTTGCGCGCTCGCGCACGACCCAGTCGGGATGCTGTGCGAAGAGCTTGCTGCGATTGCCGACCATGAAGGGCGCGATCCATAGGCCCGGCGTGAAGCCGGCCGTGGCGATGTCGGCGAGTAGCGACGCCATCCCGCGTGGAAACTGCGGTTTGACGTCGAGCCAATCGCCCATTTCCGGCGTGAAGCCGTCGTCGATCAGAAAGACCTCCAGGGGGACGTCGCGCGTGTCGCGAAAGTCCGCCGCGCCGGCCAGGTGATCGAGGATCCGAGTCTCGTCGATCGCCGCATAGAGGCTGTACCAGGAGCACCAACCGGTGATGCGGCGGTCGAGACGGCGCGGCGCTACCGGCGCCGCGTCGGCGACGATGTCGTCCCAGGTTTGGCAGCCCTGTTCCAGGCTGAGGCTTTCGAACAAGACGATCGGTTCGGCGAAGATCTGGCCGGCGTGCCGCGCGCGATCCCACAGGGTCTCGACATCCATCACGAGGTCGTCGGCGGTTCCGCGCCAATGGAACCGACTTTGGAACCGGTCATGCCGCGTGAAGCCGACGATCACCGCCCCGCTGTCCTGGCGCGGGAGAAGTCCGGTGAAGGCGAAGCCCAGGTCGGGCGCGCGTGCTGGATTGGGATCCTGGGCCCGCTCACCCGGCGTGACGAGGAAGCTGCCGTCCCAGCTCTGGTAGCCGTTGCGCAGATAGCGCGCGACGCCCGCGACCGCGCCAAAGCGCAGGCCGAGGCTGTCGACAGGGCGATCGGGCGCAAGGCCGTCCGCTCTAAGTCGCAGAGTGGTGATCGCTCCGACCTCGATGTTCAGACGCAGAGTCACGCCTTCCCACGGCGCGGCCAGGTGCCAGACGCATTGGGTTTCGTTCGCGGCGAACGCCAAGCTGGCGACGATTTCTCCGTCGATCAGCGGGACGAGCGCGCCCAGGCCGATACCGCCAAGGGTGAAGCGCAGCAGCGTCGGATCGAAGGTCATGAACGCAACCGGATTTCGCGGCGCTCGTCCGCCGACTGGCGGGCGGCTAGCGCCAGCCGCAGCGAGGCCTCGCCCTCGGCGAGGGGGATCATTGGCGCGCGGGAGGTGGTGATCGCGTCGTGCAGGTCGATCAGTTGGGCCACGAACGGATCGGTCGCGCCGGCGATAACTTCGTCGCGCGCGGGACTCTCGGCGGTGTGGGTGATCGTGGCGGTGTTCCAGTCCTGGAAACGGCTGGTGGCGCGCTCGGCGACGATGCGCCATTCCTTCTGCCAGCGTCCCGGGACGGCGATATTGCTGGCATTGAGGCTGGCCACGCGGCCGTCGTCCCAACCGAACAGAAGCGCCGAGACGTCCTCGATGTCATAGCCGGGCGTGGCCTGGTGGAAGAGGTTGGCGGCGCGGGCGTAGACGGTGTCGGGCTCACCCATTGTATGGCGGACGAGATCGATCAGGTGGATCACCTGTTCCAGCATCTGGCCGCCGGAACTCGCCCGTTCGCGCCACCAGGGGGCGTGCAGCGCATTGCAGTGATAGCTGCCGGAAAACAGGCCCGGTGCGCCTATTCCCCCGGCCCGTTGCAAGGCCCCCCATCGCCGAACCGCGTCGCCGAAGCGGTACATGAAACCCACGGCGGCCACGACGCCGGCCCTCTCGACCGCGCGCGTCATCGCGGCCGCGATGTCGAGATCCAAAGCGATGGGCTTTTCCACGAGAAGATGGACGCCATGCGCGGCGGCGGCCTCGACCTCGCCGTCGCGGGCCGACGGGGGAGACGCGACGATCAGCAGATCCAACTGGGCCTGATGAAGCATCGCCTCGAACCGGGTGAACGCCTCGCCGCCATGGGTGGCGACGAACTGGCCGGTGCGTGTCAGGTCGCGCCCGCACGCGGCGACGAAGTCGAAACGATCGCCGGCGTTTTTCAGCGCCGCCACATGACGCGCGCCGATGCCGCCCGGGCCCAACAGCCCGACGCGCAAGCGCTTCATGCCTCGGCTCCGAAGGTCAGGACGGTCTGCAGCAGGCCGGGCTCGCCGGCGTCCAGGCGAGCGAAGAGGTCGATGGCGTCCTCGAACGGCGCGACGTGGGTGATGAGGTCGGTCAGGTTCAATCGACCCTCGTGCTGCAGCGTGATAGCCGTGCGCCACAGCCGGGGTTTGGACCACCGATAGCTCGCCTCCGGCGCGACGCCGGAGATCTGCGAGCAGATCAGCTGGATGCGGTTGTGGTGGAACTCCTCGCCCAAGCGCAGGCCCATGACCTCGCCCTGGAAGAAGCCCATGGCCACGACGCGCGCGCTGTAGGCGACCGCCCGGATCGCCTCGGCCAGGGCCGCGGGCGCGCCGGAAACCTCGATACAGGCGTCCGCGCCTCGTCCCGAGTTGGCCGCCTTGATCGTCTCGGCCGCGTTCTCGGGGGCGATCGCCTCGGCCGCGCCGTGGGCTAGCGCGATCGCGCGGCGGTGGGGATCGGGATCGACGGCGATCACCCGCGCGCCGGACCGATGGGCGGCCTGGACGACGATCTGGCCGGGCACGCCTAGGCCGAAGACCGCCACCGTGTCGCCGATGCGGATCTGGGCGTCGTGGACGCCGTTTAGCGCCACGGCGCCGATGTGGGAAAAGACGCCAATACGCGGATCGGCCCCTTCGGGCAGCAGACGCTCGCGGGCGTAGTCGGCGGTCGCGACGTGGTGCGTGCGATGGCCCCAGGCGCCGAAGAGCCGCTGACCGACCTTCAAATCGCCGACCTCGGCGCCGACCTCGATGATCTCGCCGACTTCCTCGTAGCCGAGGTTGCGCACCGGATAGGGCCAACTGGGCGCTTCCGCCGGCAGGAAGAGGCGCTGGGTCTCGTCGAACCGGCGATGCATGAATGGATTGACGCCGCGATATTGCGACAGCTCCGTCCCGGCGCTGACGCCTGAGAACAGCGTGCGGATCCGCACCTCGTCCGCGGCCAGGGGCGCAAGGTCGAGAGGTTCGAACGCCAGGGTCTTCGGCGCGTTGAGCAGCAGAGCCGAGGGACTCATGACACGGCTCCGACAGGGTCGTGGGGAAGGATCGCCTCGCGGGTCGTCTTGCTGGACACCAGGAGGATGGCGACAGCGACGAAATAGAGCGCGGCGAGGGAGGCGATGGCCATGGCCATGCCCAGGATCTCGCCAGCCTTGGCGACAAAAAGCGGTGCGAGGCCCGCGCCGATGAAGCCGGACATGGTCATGATCCCGACCGCGGTGGAACGCGCCCTGGCAGGCACCACGTCGTGCATGGCTGCGTAGATGCAGCCGTCGAACAGGCCCTTGCCGATGCTCGACGTCAGCAGCACCAGGCCCACGGTCCAGACGGAGTCGGCGAGCGCCAGCGGCGCCAGCAGGACGCCCGCGGCGGCGAGGCCGATCGTCAGAGCATGGAAGCGGCCGATGGTCGAACGCGCGGCCAGCCAGTCGGCGAGCAGACCGCCCAGCGGCACCGAAAGCATGCCGGCCAGGTTGATCGGTACGGCGCCGGTCAGGGCCGATCGGGTCAGGTCCGTCGCGAACTTGTCGTGGACGAAGGTCGGCGCCCAGATGGTCAAGCCGTTCGAGGCGGCGGTCGCCAGGAAGAACACGCCGCACAGCATCACGGCCGGCTTGATGCGCAGGACCATCCCCAGCGGTTCGTCGTGCTTTTCGGCGCGTTCGGCGTCCCGATGCGGTGCGTCGCGCAGGTACTTGAACAGCAGTAGCGAAAAGGCCACGCCAGCCACGCCGAAGATCAGGAAAGGCGCGCGCCAGCCCAGGTGATCGCCGATGAAGCCGGCGATCAACGACCCCACCAAGGCGCCGGCGAAGACGCCGGTCTGGTGCAGCGAAAGCGCTCGGCCCCGGGTCTTGTTGGGATGCCAATCGCTGATCAGGGCCGTGGCGCTGGGATAGTAGGTGGCCTCTCCGATGGCCACGAAGGCTCGAGCGCCGATCAGCATGGCGAAGCCGGTCGACAGCGACACGAAGCCGGTCGCCACGCTCCAGAAGATCAGCCCGGCGATGATGACCTGGCCACGCCGCATCTTGTCGCCGAAGCGGCTGGTGAGGAACACGGCCGCCGCATAGACCCAGAAGAAGATCGTCGTGGGCAGGGCCAGTTGGGTGTTGGTCAGGCCGAACTCGTCGCGGATCGCCGGCATGACGCCGACCAGCAGCGATCGATCCGAGGAGTTCAGAAAGGCGCAAATCCACAACAGGCCCACCAGGAGCCAGGGATAGGTGGAAAGCGCGCTCGCCCGAGGGGGCGCTGTGCTCGCGGTCATGGTTCCTCCCTTTCGCCCGGGCGTTCTTAGGCGACGCGCGTGGCCGGGCCGCCCACCAGGATGGCCCGAAAGTCGTTGACGTTGGTCCGGGTCGGACCGGTGATCACTAGGTCTCCCAGCGCCTCGAAGAAGGCGTAGGCGTTGTTGGCGCGCAGGTATTGGACCGGGTCGACGCCTACCTGTTTGGCGCGCACCAAGGTGTCGGGCAGCACGATCGCGCCGGCCGCGTCGTCGGTGCCGTCGATGCCGTCGGTGTCGCAGGCCAGGGCGCAGATGTCGGGCGCGCCTTGCAGGGCGATGGCCAAGCCCAGCAGGTATTCGAGATTGCGTCCGCCGCGGCCAGCCTTGTTGGTCACCGTGACGGTGGTCTCGCCGCCGGAGATGATGGCGCGCGGCTTGCCGTCCGCGCCGAGGCGGCGAGCAAGGGCGGCGTGGCTGGCGCCCAGGTGCCGGGCCTCGGCCTGCAGCTGATCGCCCAGGCCGCTGACCACGAAGCCCATGGCTTCGGCTCGCTTGGCGGCGGCGGCGAGGGCGTCGCGCGCCCGGGCGATGATCAGGGTTTCGGCGCCGGCCAAGCCCAGGCTGTCGCTGACGGGGGTCTCGTTGCTGGGATCGTCGAGCGCGGCGGTGACGCTGGGCGGCGCGGCCACGCCGTAGCGATGGAGGATCTCGCGCGCCATCTCCAGGGTGGTGGCGTCGGGCGTGGTCGGACCCGACGATACGAACGAGGGGTCATCACCCGGCACGTCGGATATGATCAGAGTGGTGACCTTGGCTGGCCCCGCCGCCTGGGCCAGGCGTCCGCCCTTGATCCTGGAGATGTGCTTCCGGACGCAGTTGATCTCGCCGATCGTCGCGCCGGACTGCAGCAGCGTGCGGGTCACGGCCTGCTTGTCGGCCAGGCTGACGCCAGGGGCGGGGGAGGACATCAGGGCGGAGCCTCCGCCCGAGAGCAGGACCAGCAACTGGTCGTGAGCGGTCAAGCCGTGGGCCATTTCCAGCGCCCGTTGGGCCGCGCGCTGGCTGTTGTTGTCTGGCACCGGGTGGCCCGCCTCGATGACCTCGAGGCCTTGGGGCCGAGGACCGGGCTCGAGGTGGCCATAGCGAGTGACGACAAGGCCCGTAACCTCGGCGCCGATACGCTCGAGGGCGACCCGGGCCATGGCGTCGGCGGCCTTGCCGATCGACAGCAGGACCGTTCGGCCACGGGCGGCGGTGGGCAAGTGCCGGGGCATGGCCGCCCGGGCCGAGACCGCGTCGAGCGCGGCGTTGAAGAGGTCCATCAAGGCCGCGCGCTGGGCCGGATAGCTTTGCTCTGCGTCGCGCATTGGCTGCATTTGCGGCGTCGTCACCCTGGCCTCCCCTTATGACGCAACGCTGCCCCAAAAGCGGGTTGTGCTCCCAGTGCGGAAATGTGGAACGCTGCGTCCCACGATCGGCAACGATCAGTCGACCTCCCAGGACAATCGGCGACGCAGACGCTCGACCATGAAATCAATCAGCGCCCGGACCCGGGTGGGCAGCGTCTTGGGATCGGTGAACACCGCGTGGAAGGCGACGTCCTCGGTTTTCCAGCCGGGCAGGGTGTCGACCAGCCGGCCCTCGGCGAGATCCTGCTTGCACAGAAAGGCGGGGAGGTTGGCGATGCCCAGACCGGCCAGCACGACCTCGCGCAGCATCAGCAGGTCGTTGCAAACGAGGCGCGGGGCGAATGAGACGGCGATGTCGTGACGCCCGTCGCTGAGCATCCAGCGATAGTTCCGATCCACCGCCCCGGCGGCCAGCAGGTCGAAACGCGTCAGTTCCGCGTGGCTCTGCGGCATTCCCTTGCGCTCGAAGTAGGTCGGCGCGCCAAAGGCGCCGGCCTCGCTGGCGCCCAGCTTCACGGCGTAGAGTCCGGAGTCGGCCAGGGGCCCCGGAGCGACGGCGAGGTCGTAGCCTTCGCGCAGCAGGCTCGTCGGATCGTCGGCAAGCGTGGTGACCACGCGAAGGTCCGGATAGAGCTCGAGAAACTCGGTGAGCAAAGGCGCCATTAGAGTCAGGCCCAGCGCATGCGGCAAGGCTAGGCGCACCAAGCCTTGCGGCTGCCGCTGCTGGCTCTGCAGGGCCCGCTCGCCGTCGCGCAACAGACCAAGGCTTCGCAGGCAGTACTCGAAGAAGATCGCGCCGTCGGGCGTCACGGTGACGACGCGGCTGTTGCGATGGAGGAGCTGAGAGCCGAGATGGGCCTCAAGTCGGGAGATCCGTCGACTGACGGTCGACTTGGGCATGCCCAGCAGTTCGCCGGCGCGCGTCAGGCTCTCGACCTCGACCACCTTGGTGAAGACCTGCAGGTCCCCGAAGTCCAACATCGGACCCTCCCGGTTGCAATTTTCGGGTCATGCTAGGGGCAAGGTTGCTGAATTCGCAACGCATTGTTCCGACTAATCGGACTTCCCGATTTTCCGCTCTGGACCGAACCCTTGGAATACCCAGGGTCGCCGAAACCAATCGTCGGGCCTTTCACGAGACCGCCAACAGAGCGGCCCAAAACAGCAGGGGGGTACCATGACCACATCCCATCGCCGGGCCATGCGCCGGCGCACCCAACTCCTCGGCGCCGCAGCCTTGATCCTCACGCCGGCCCTGGCCCAGGCTCAGACCGCGCCGCCGCCGGCCGAAGCCACGACCGTCGAGGAAATCATCGTCACCGGCACCAGCGTGGCCCGCGCGGCGGAAAACACGCCGCTGGCCGTCACCGCCCTGGGCGAGGATCGCCTGGCCAAGCTCACGGCGACCAGCCAGGCCGACATCCTCAATTCCGTTCCGACCATCAAAGCCGACGGTGGCGGCGGCGAAGTGGCCGCCAATGTCTTCGTCAAGGGCCTGCCGTCGGGCGGCCAATACCAGTTCACGCCGCTGATGTACGACGGCATCCCGGTGCTCAGCACCTTCGGCCTCAACTCCTCGGCCTTCGACGTCTATGCCCGCAACGACCTCGGCATTGAGCGTCTGGAGTTCGTGCGTGGCGGGGTGTCGAACCTGTTCGGCCCCGGCTCCGTGGCGGGCCTGATCAACTACATCTCCAGGACCGGCTCCGAGGACGCCCGCGGCGTCGTCCAGCTGGAGGTCGCCGAGAAGGATCGCTATCGCGGCGACATCGCGGCCAGCGGTCCGCTCGCCAACAACCTCTACTACGCCGTATCGGCCTGGTACCGCACCGACGACGGTCCAATCCGCACAGGCCTGGACACCAAGGGCTACCAGGTTCGCGGCAACCTGAAATGGGCGCCCGACGACAGCGGCTCGATCACGCTCTACGGCCAATATATCGACGACCAGGCTCAGTTCTATCTGCCGATCCCGCTGGACGGGGCCAGCCGCAATCGCATCAAGGGTAACGACGGCAAGACGGTCTATTCGGTCCAGACCAATGCTGTCGCCGGCATGGGCTTCCAGACACCCGACGGCCGGTTCACGACCGACATCACCGATGGCGTCACCTCCAAGGGCGGCATGGTCGCCCTGGCGTTCGACAAGCATTACGACAACGGCTGGGGCTTCAATGGCAAGCTCAAGTATTCGGACTACAAGCACAAGTTCGGCCTGTGGTCCGACGGCGACGGAGTCATCAACGTCCCCGAGACCCTGCAGAGCTTCCTGACCAACCGGAACCTCGGCAGCGCCTCCAACGCCACCTTCACCTATGCCGACGGCTCGGCCGTGGCCGGCAATGCGTTGCTGTTCGCCAATCGGTTCACCGATCGTGATCGTCCGGTCACGGACTTCACCGCCGAGACCAACGTCACCAAGAAGCTGACCATGGGTTCGGCCGAGCACAACTTCACGCTCGGCGGCTTCTACAGCGACGCCGACGCTCGTGACGTGAACGTCACGACGACCTATCTGGCCGCGTTCAACAACCAGCCCAAGCTGGTCAATCTGGTGGTGCGCAACCCGACGACCAACGTCCAGACGATCGTGACCCAGGGGGGGCTGCTCAATGCCGGCGCCGGCTACGTCAACAACCACCACCAAGCCAAGCGCAAGGCGATCTATTTCGCTGACCAGATCGAGGCCGGGCGCTTCGTCTTCGACCTCGGCGGCCGCTGGGAGAAACTCAAGGGCGAGATCAGCCGCGAGCGCACGGCCACCTTCGTGACCGACGCCACCACGCCCAACCTGGCCACGGCCCTGCGCGACGTGGTCTGGGGCAATGACACCTTCCTGACCGCCAAGGTCCACACCAGCGAGTGGGCGGCCGCGGCCGGCGCGCTCTACAAGCTCAACGACAACCTGAACCTCTACGCCAACGGCTCACGCGGCTACTTCTTTCCCGAAGTCCGCGCCGTGACCTTCAACGCCTTGAACCAGCCGGCGACCTATGAGGCCGAGATCATCAAGCAGGGCGAAGTCGGGGTGAAATACCACAATGGGCGCTTCAGCGGCACGCTGGCGGCGCTGTGGACCAAGCTCGACAACCGTCGCCAGATCCTGTTCGTCAACGACGGCGCGGGCGGCTTGACCGAGCGGGTCAATATCGTGGCCACCAAGTCCAAGGGCCTGGAGGCGACCTTCGACGTCGAACTGGTCCAGAACCTGCGCTTCAGCGGCAACGTGACCCTACAGGATCACAAGTACACGGCCTTCGACACAACGCCGGCTAATATCGGCCACAAGCTCGAGCGCCAGCCCGACGTGCTGTACAACGCTGGTCTGTACTACGATGACGGTCGTCTGGATGCGTCGCTCTTCACCAACTTCACGGGCGACAACTACACCGCCGCCAATAACGCCATCGAGCTGAAGAGCTTTAACGTCGTCTCGCTCGACGCCGGCTACAAATTCCAGTTCGCCGGCGGCCACGAGACGCGGTTGGGGGTGAACGTGTTCAATCTCCTCGATACCGACGCCACCACCGAAGGCTCGCCGCGCCAGGACTCGGCCCAGACCAGCGGCGGCGCCTATTTCGTCGGCCGTCCGGTCCTGCCTCGCCGCGTCACCGCGCGCTTGACCATGAAGTTCTAACCCGTACGACCTCCTCAACTCCCAATCGGGCGGACGAGCTTCCCGCGTCCGCCCGTATTTTTTTGCAACGAGCCCCACCGTGACCAGCACTCTTTCTCCCGCCCAAATGGGCGAAGCGGCCCGTCAGATCCTGATCGGCAACGATCGGGGCGGCTACACGGTCCCCAATGGTCGCGTCTATCCGTTCCAGTGGAACTGGGATTCCGCCTTGGTGGCCCTCGGCTTCGCCACCTTCGACCTCGACCGCGCCTGGCGGGAGGTCGAGACGCTGTTCAAGGCGCAATGGCCCGACGGCTTCTTGCCGCACATCGTCTTCTGGCAGGACGACGCCGGCTATTTTCCGGGACCGTCGGTCTGGGCCTCCGGGAGAACCCCGCCGACCTCCGGCATCACCCAGCCGCCGGTCGCGGCCAGTGTCGTGCGTCGCTTGTGGGACGAGCACGAGCAGGCCGGCTATCGCGAGCGATTGGCCGTGCTCTTTCCCAAGCTCCTCGCCTGGCACCGCTGGTTCCACCAGTACCGCGATCCCCAGAAGAAGGGCGTGGTGGTGGCCATGCATCCTTGGGAGACCGGCCGCGACAATTCGGCGGAATGGGACGGTCCGGCCTCCGCCGTGGACGTCTCACGG
The DNA here is from genome assembly GCF_040545685.1 of Caulobacter sp. 1776. Lineage (NCBI taxonomy): Bacteria > Pseudomonadati > Pseudomonadota > Alphaproteobacteria > Caulobacterales > Caulobacteraceae > Caulobacter > Caulobacter sp. 1776. The sequence continues at coordinate 491,928 of NZ_JBEPMI010000004.1, read as the reverse complement.
GTTGGGGAATACCAGCGCCGCGACACCAGCCATCTCGACCAGAGCATGCGGCCGACCAAGCTCGACTATGACCGCTATCTAGCGATCGTGCAGTTCGGGCGCGCCAGCGGCTGGAACCACCAGACGATCACCGACAGCAACCCCTTCCGCGTCGCCGACGTCGGCATGACCATGATCCTGCTGCGCGCCAACCGGGACTTGCTCGCCCTGGCCAAGGTGCTTGGGGACGCGGCGGCCGAACGCGAGATCCAGTCCTGGCTCGACCTGGGCCCCGTCGCCGGCGACTACCTTTGGGACGAGAGTCTCCAGGCCTACGGCTCGCGGGACATCATCACCGGTAAGCCTTGCGGCGCACTGACCAGCGGCTCGTTCCTCAACTTTTATGGCGACGTGCGCCATGCCGAGCGCGACCGGATCATGCTTGCGCATGCCGAGCGGATTTCCGGCAAGGTGGGCCACATGGTCCCCAGCCTGGATCCGGACGATCCGCGTTTCGAGCCGATGCGCTACTGGCGCGGGCCCGTATGGGCGGTGGTCAATTTCCTGATCGGCTCTGGCTTCGCCATGGCCGGACATGACGATTGGGCCGCGCGCGTCCGCCGCGACACGCGCGAACTGATCGCGACGACCGGCTTCCACGAGGCCTACAACCCCCTGACCGCCGCCCCGAGCGGTGGCGACGACTTCTCCTGGACCGCCGCGATCTGGCTGGCCTGGGCCGGTCGTTAGCGGCGAGCGGCGGCCACGAACGGATCTCGCGCTGGCGGCGAGGCCTCGCGTGGGATCGTTGTCCACATAGGTCGCGGCGACCAGCCTCGGGTGCGCGGCCGGTCTCGACCCAGGCTTCCAGCGCCAGGCGGATGTCATGGTCGGGATCGGCGCGCGACGCCGGCGCGACCGGGGCCTGGCCGAAGGCGACCGGCGCCGCGCCGCCCTGGCGATGCAGCATGCCCGGGATCATGAACAGCTTGGCCTGCGCGGCGACGACAGCGCCGAAGCCAACGCTGGGGCGGTGAGCATCAAGCGGTCTTGCGCTCCCACGCAAAGGCGAAGGCCTCACGTCGCGGATCGACGCCGGCCAGCATCATGCCCTGACCTCGTGAGCCGTGGCCCTCGGTCAGGGGCTCGTCCTCGGGATCGCGCATCTGCACCAGCAGGGTCGTGCGCGCCTCGTTCGAGCGATTGATCCCCGAACCATGCACTAGGAGGTAGTTCATGAAGATCGCATCGCCCGCCTTGGCCGGGATCGGCGTGGCCGTTTCCAGCGGAAACTCCGGCAGGTGGTGGTCGGCGCCGACCGACTCGAGCGGGCCCAGGGCCTGGCTGCCAGGCGCGACACGAAGGCAGCCCTTTTCGTCGGGGGCGTCGTCGAAGTGGATGATCGCCGCGATCATCGAGTGACGCGCGTGCGGGAAGTAGGGGTAGTCCTGGTGCATGGGAAAGGGAGAACCCTTCTCGGGTGGCTTGATGAACATCTTGCAGTGGTGGAGCTGCACGTTCGGGCCGATGATCGACTGGGCCACGCCCGTCAGGCGTTCGTCCAGAAGGAGACGACTGAAGGCCGCCGACTGGAACTGGACATCGTGGCAGTGGGTGATCCGCGTGCCCTGGCCACGTTGAGAAGCCCAGGTCGCGTCGTTCTCGCCGATCCGCTCGGCCAGGGCGTGGCTTTCCCGACGATAGGCGGCGGCGTCTTCTGGGGTCAGCAGGCCACGGACATGAACATAGCCGTTCTTCTGGTAGAATTGCCGTTCTTCTGGCGTCAAGCTTATCGGGGGCATCGGGAGAATTTCCTGGGTGACTTGGCGTGACCCTAGGGGTGAGCGTGCGCCGTTCAATTGGAGGCGATCGCGATCTGTGGTACAAATTCGACGATGACCGCTTTTTCCTGGCCCGCGCTTTCACCGCCGGTCCTCAAGCTGGCGGGGCAGTTTCCGCTCGCTGACAGCGATTTCGAGACGCGTTATCGCGGCGACGCCCACGCCCTTCATCTGCACGGATACGCCGCCACGATGCGGCTGGGGGCGACGCTGTTCGACATCGCACCGGGCGATCTGACGATCAGTCCTGCGGGCGTCGAGAGCGCCTACGATCTGCCAAGGCCTGGACGCCATTGGTGCGTCCACTTCCATCCCCGTTCACAAGCCGAGCCGCTCGCGCGCGCGCCGTTGCATCTGCGGTTGGGACCTGCGGCGACCTATGTAGCCGACCGCCTCGGCCAGATCACCCGGCTCCACGTGAAGGCCGGGCAGGGTGATGGGGACGCGCTGGCCGGCTGCACGGCCTCGGCCATGCTTTTGGAGCTTCTGCTGTGGTGCGCCGCGCGGTATCAGTCGTCTTCAACGGATCATGACGCGCTCGCCGACCGGCTTGCCGCGCTGATCGAGGCCAGGTCCGCCGAGGCCCTGGGCGTGGGCCGTCTGGCCAGCCTGGTGGGCGTGCCCCAGCACACGATCGCCCGGGTGTTTCGAGCGCGCTTCGGCGTGACCATTCCCCGATATGTGATCCAACGCCGCATGGCCCAGGCGCGCTATCTGCTGGAAACCAGCGACCTGCCGATCAAGCAGGTGGGCGAGCGTGTAGGAATCCCCGATCCCCAATATTTCAACAAGCTGGCTCGTCGCCTGTTGGGCGCGAGCCCGTCAGAGATCCGCGAACAGGCGCGCCATTCCGTCGTCTTTGCCGCGTCCTGATCGGGGCGATCGACCTGTACCGCCCGCGGAGTGCTGATCGCGGCCCGTGCGGTTCTCGCGTCGCCAGCGGCCTGGCGGGACGCCGACCGCTCTGTGGAAAATCCGGCACATGTGGGCTTGGTCGGCGAAGCCGCACTCTAAAGCGATCTGGCACAAAGAAAGACGGGTCTCCAGCATCATGGCCCGGGCGCGCTCTAGGCGGCGGTCGATCACATACGCTCGGGGCGTCAGGCCGAAACTCTGCTTGAAGGTCCTGGAGAAATGGCTCGTGCTCATCGACGCCAGCTTGGCCAGTTCGCGGCTGCTGATCGACCGATGCAGGTTTTCGGCGATGTAGCGCGCCGTTTTGCGCGCCAGCCATGGCGCCAGGCCTTGGGACGCGTGGCGGGCTGGGGAAGGTGAAGGGCCGAGTGCCGGCTCCAGCAGACGCCAGGCTTGATCTATGAAGCGCCGCGCCCGTCCCGGGTCGAGGTCGATGACGTCTCGGGCGCTGCTCAGCATGACCAGGATCGCTTCGGCGATCGGAGGCGGGGTGAGGTTGTCACGCGCGCTGCCGGGGGAAACCCTCATGTCGCTCACGATCGCCTTCTCCCGCTTGGACGCCGTCACCGCGTCCGCCTGATAGGGACTACGCAACGACGCGAAAATTCCGCATCGGCGTCCGGAAGACGGCGGCGAGAAAACGGCCCGATGAGGATTATCGCCGGGCCTGCGTTCTGCCTTTTCGGACGGCCAACCGCGCCGACCATGGAGATGACGCCCGATGCCGTTGGACAGGGATTGGAGTCTCTGATGGGAATGGCTCGAGGGGAGCTCATGACCGACGCCGACGCCGCAGCGCGCGCTGACGCCTTCGCTCGCCAGGCGGCGGCGATGCGCGGTCCGCTGGCCGTCTACTTCCGCCGCCGAGTCCGCAACGGTTGCGAGGTCGAAGACTTGGTCCAGGAAGTCTTCCTGCGCCTGACCGTGCGGGGCACGCCCGACACCGCCGACCACGCCAGCGCCTACATCTTCCAGATCGCCGCCAGCGTGCTGGCCGATCGCTATCGCCGCCGAACGGTCAGGCACGCCGACGAGCATGTCGCGCTGGATCCGGAGCTTTCGGGCGACCAGGATTTTGACCCAGCCAGGATCTATGCCGGCAAGCAGGCGCTGAACGCCGCCGCCGCCGCGTTGATGACCATGCCCGAACGCACCCGGACGATCTTCCTGCTCAGGCGATTGGATGGCCTGCGACACAAGGCTATCGCCCTTCAATTGGGCATCTCGGTGAGCGCGGTGGAAAAGCACCTGATCCGAGCGATAGAGCACCTGATGGCTCACGGGGGAGACGCCCGATGATCCGCGCCGTTCTGACTCTCGCTGATGTGCGCGGCCTCAGCCCCGCCCAGGCCGCCGCGCGTTGGATGGCGTGCGAAGACCTGACCCAGCCGCCGGAACGTGACCAGTTCCAACAATGGCTCGACTCCAGCCCGGACAACCAGGCCGCTTGGCACGCCGTTCAGCGAATGTGGGACGCGTTCGACGACGCCGAGGACAACGATCTGATCGCCGCCCTGGGCCGCGCGGCGCGTCAGGCCGGACCCGCGCCCGCGCGATCGTACTGGCCGCCAGTCATCGCCGCCTCACTCGCGGTCGCCGTGGTATCGACGATGCTGCTGGTCGGGTTTCAGGCGGGGTGGTTCAGCCAAGGCATGAGGCCGCCGGCCGGCGACCGTGTCCAGGCGAGCCCGCTCCAGGTGGCCAGCGGCGCGGATTACACGACCGGGCCGGGGCAGAGGTCGATCGTCGACCTGCCGGATGGCTCGCGCCTGACCCTGGACGCCGACAGCGCCATCGACGTCGTCTTCACGGGAAAGACGCGCGAAGTGCGCCTGCTCCGTGGCCACGCGTTCTTCGACGTGGCCCATGACCCGGCCCATCCGTTCTCGGTCGACGCCGACAGCCGGATCGTCACCGCCCTGGGCACCCAGTTCGACGTCCTCCTCTCGGCGGGCGCGATGCGCGTGGTTTTGGCCCAGGGAAGCGTTTCGGTGAGAAATGCTTCTGGTGATGCGTCGATGATCAAGCTCCGCCCCGGCGAGGCATTCGAAGCCAAAAGCCGTGCGACGGGCAAGGTGTCGACGATCGATCTCGATGACGCCCTGGCCTGGAAGCAAGGCGTCGTGGAATTCCAGGACGAACCGTTGGCGACGGTCGTGGCCAAGCTCAACCGCTATACGCGCGCTCAGATCGTCATCAAGGACCCCAGGGTCGCGTCGATGCGGATCACGGGTCTGTTTCGCACGGGCGACATCGGTCGGTTCGGCCGAAGTGTATCGCAAGTCTTGCCGGTCAAGCTGGTAGCGCGGGACGCAAACACCTTTGAGCTGGTCGCGAGCAAGCGCTAACTTCGCTAGTGTTAATGGCGTGAGATCGATGAGGATTTTCTGAGAAATCGCGTTCTCCGGATTAGGAGCATTTTCGAGTTCTTGGACAGATCTTGGACGAGAGGTCGAAGCCGCGCTCCGTAACGCCTGGAGACGCCTCAACATGACTTCGCCCTCGACCATACGCGATCCGCGGTCCGATGAGCTGCTGACGCCGCAGAACGCCGCCCTGGCGATCATCGACTTCCAGCCGGTTCAGGTCTCTTCGATCGTCACGATGGAAAAGCGCCTACTGGTCGCCAACGTCGTGAACCTGGCCAAGACCGCTAGGCTATATGACCTGCCGGTGGTGCTCACGACGGTCAATGTGGCCACCGGGCTCAATACCCCGACCATCACGCCGATCACCGATGTGCTGCCGGGCGTCAGGCCGATCGACCGCACCGCCATCAACGCCTGGGAAGACGAGGACTTCGTGGCGGCGGTCAAGGCCACCGGCCGCCGCAAGCTGATCATGGTCGCGCTGTGGACGGAGGTCTGCCTGGCGTTCCCAGCGCTGGACGCGCTGCGCGAGGGCTTCGACGTCTTCGCCGTCGTCGACGCCGTGGGCGGCACCTCCGAACTGGCGCACCGCGCGGGGATCGAGCGGATCGTCCAGGCTGGCGGCAAGCCCGTCAGCTGGATCCAGGTGGCCTGTGAGCTGCAACGGGACTGGAACCGAGCCGCGACCGCTCCGGGCTTCGCCGAGATCGTTCTGAGATCCGTCGGGCACTGATCGACCGAACAACAGTAAGGGGCGGGACCATCGGCCCCGCCCCTTTATCCATGTGTCGACCACGCGTCCTCGCGTGATCAGGGCTTGGGCGCGTTCGCCGCCTCGACATAGTCGGTGCTCGTCGGGCCGAAGCCGGAGATGTAGACGACGGCCCCCTCAGGACCGGTCATGGCGAAGTGTTCGACCCCGGCCGGTTCGCTGTAGAAGCCGCCGGGCGGCAGCGTCTTGACCAGGGCCTCGTCGGCCTTGCGCCCATAGCCGAAGCGCCAGACGCCGGCGACGACCACGGCGGTGCGGTCGTCGCGGTGGCTGTGGGCGGCGATCCGGACATTAGGCGGCGCTCGCAATGCGATGGTGTAGGGGCCGGGCCTGGTCGGATCGCCGTAGAGGATGGTCGTGCGGATGCCGGCGACGCCCGAGGTGCCGGCCGTGGCGCCGCCCTTGACCAGGCCATCGATCTCCGACGGGGTCAGGCGCAGCAGGCGATCCTGGGCCGAAGCGACACTGGCGAAGGCGACCAGCAGGAGCGCGACCCCGGCGATGGCGAGGCGGCGGCTCATGGCTTGGCGTCCAGAAAGCCACGCACCAGCGCCACGGTGGCCTTGGGGTTTTCTTCCATGATCCAGTGACCGGAGTCGGGCACCACGCCTTCGGTGACGTTGCTGGCGGCGAAGCGCATGACCGTGGCCATCATCGGCCCGAACGATTTCTCGCCGCCCAGCGCCAGCACCGGCATGGTCAGCTTGCCCTCGGCCATGAAGGCCTTGTTGTCGACCGCGTCCTGGTCAAAGGCCGCGAACTGCGAGAAGCCGCCATGCATGGCGCCAGGCAGGGCGTAGAGCTTGGCGTAGTGTTGGCGGGAGGCCTCGGTGAAGCGCGCGGGGGTGGCGGAGAATTCGTTCCAGAAGCGGTCGAGATAGATGCGCTCGCGCCCGGCGACCAGCCGCTCCATGTCCGGACCGCCGAACCGGAAGTGCCAGAGCAGAGGGTTCTTGAGGATGTCCTCCCACGGCCCGACGCCGGGCAGAGGCGCGTCAATCAGCACGAAGCGGCGGACGCTGTCGCGATGCTCGGCGGCGAAGGCGTAGCCCACCATGTTGCCGATGTCGTGCGTGACCAGGTCGACCTTGGTGATCTTCAGAGAGGCGAGCACCCCCGCCACGTCGCCGCCTTGGGTCTTCTTGTCGTAGCCGCCCGACGCGGGTTTGGACGACAGGCCAAGACCTCGCAGATCAGGCACGATCACGGTGTGGTCCTTGGCAAGATCGGCGGCCAGGGGCTCCCACATGTCGCCGGTTTCGCCATAGCCGTGAAGCAGCACAACGGCCGGCCCCGAACCGCCGACGCGGACGTGGATCGTGGCCCCGTTGGTCGTAATCTCGTGAGTCTTGAATCCGGCCGGGAATGGTTTGACCTGGGCTAGGGCCGAGGTCGAAAGAAATAGAGCGGCCAGGGCGATGGGGGTGAACTTGAGCACCTGCTGTCTCCGGAGTTCTGGGCGTCCGGGCGGACGCCTTCACCAGGGGAAACGCAGGTCTTCGGGGAACCCTCACCCGGGATCCTAGAAGTGGCCGGAGACGCTGAGTTCGAAGCGCCGCCGCCGGGGATCGCCGCGATAGTCGTAGCCCATGTTGTTGGCGTCGGCGACGATCGGCGGCGTGGTGTCCAAGAGGTTCTGCACGGCGATCCGAACCTCGAGCGCCTTCAGCGCATGGCCCGCCGCGAGATCGAACCGGCGCCGGGCCGCCAAGTCCAGATAGACGCGTGATGGAATGTAGGTCCGCGCCTGGTTGTGGGCCGCGTTCTGGACGACGACCGTGCTGAACGACGAATAGAGCGGACTCGAGCGGCCCAGGTACTGGACGTTCAGATCCATCAGCAGCGGGCCGCGTTCCCATTGGACGCCGGCGTTGCCCCGCCATTCGAGGGGGCCATCGCGAAAGCCGACGCGGTCCAGCCAGGGCGTTCCGGGCCGGCGACGGGTTCGCAAGATCGGCTGCCATGTGCCGGAGCCGTAGAGCTGAATGTCACCCCCCAGAACGGGCGGCAGCGTCCAGTCCACCTGCGCGTCCAACGTTTCGGCGACGGTCCGCCCAACGTTCGCCAGTCCGGTATAGAAGGCGATGATCCGGCCGGCGGTGTAGCCCAGGGCGGCGTCGGCCGCGGACAGGGGCTCGCGGACGATGCGGTTGGGATAGCGCTCCTCGGCGTCGATCACCTGCTGGGGGTTCAGGCCGGACATCCCGATCTCATCGCGGATCTCGACCCGGGAAGCGTCGACGGACAGGCGCGGGCCGCCGCGCCCCGAGGGATTGAACACCACGCCGATCGATCGCGTGAGGCCCTTTTCCTGGCCGATGTCATGCCAGCCGCTCCGGCCCCAGCGGAAGGGTCCGTCGGCCAAGAGGTTGCGCCCGCCACGCTTGGGATCGGTATAGGGGCTACCGAGTGGGTTCGTGGTCAGGATGGTGATCTCCTGAAGATGGCTCATGTCCGGCGGCGACTCGCCGGTCGCCGCGCTGGCTCGCACCATCAGCCAGTCGGTCGGAAACGTCCGGGCCCCGAAGGTGAACACGTCGGCCTGATGGCGGACGGTGGTGCGGACATAGCTAGTGACTCCGGTCAGCAACGTGTCGGGAAAGGTTGTCCGGACGCCGTCTCGGCGAAGCGCCAGTTGCAACTCCAGACCCCGCGCGAGCACGACCCGCGAGTCGCGGGGTAAGAGAGGCGCGCGCAGCTCGACATAGGCGGACGTGACGCGTTGGATCCGGTCGGGCGTGGGAGTCTTGAATAGTCCGCCTTCACCGAGGCTCGAAATTTCGGTTCCCGGCATCCGTTCTCGCCGGACCTCGCCCAGCAGCGTCGCGGTCAGGGGGCCGCCCGGAAGCGTGACGAGGGGGCCTGCCGCGCGTATGACGCCGCTGCTGAACTGTGTGGTTAGGCGGCTGTGTTCCGCCAACGGGACGGTATAGGCCATCATCGCCGATCGCAGGCTCGCATAGTCCCCGAGCGGGATGACCGGCGCCTGGCCATGTGCGCCGACAAAGCCATCCCAAAGAGGATTGCCGATGGTGGAGAGGACGGTTCTCCCTTCCCGCCGGATGTCCAGTAACGACCGGCCGACCGTGTAGTCGGCGGACGCCTGCCAGCGTCCGGGAAGGGGCGCGATCAGCCCGCCGGTGAGACGGCTGACGTCGACGGTGACCGCCTTCCTATCGACGAGGTCCGGCAGCGGAAAATAGAAATAGACCGAGTTGTCGAACAGGTTGCCGGCCGCGTTGGCGTGGCTCAAGCTCCGGAACCCGGGCGCTCTGGCGGTCGTGGCCCGCCCTTCGTCGTGAAGGTCCACGCCGTCGATGAAGGCCTCGATCCGGTCGCCGAATCTGCGACGCGCGCTGAACAGGAGAGAGTAGGTCCTGGGCGCCGAGAGCAGCGAGGTGTCGTCGCCGGCCATGCCGGTAGCCGGCTCGGTGGGTAGGCGGCCGGCATTGGCGATCAGGACAGCGGCCTTCTCTTGCGGCGTCCCCTGAAAGTTCAGCGGCAGGAAGGTATAGCTGCCGCCCAGGACGGTTCCGCCATACGCGGCGTCCAGCCGCAGCGGCTCGCCTTGCCCGCTGCGGACGGTGATCGCGTTGACGGGCCTCTGCTGCAGCAGGAAGGCGGCCGGACTGTTTTGCGCCTGCCATTCGAGCGACCGGCGAGCATAGTCGCGCTGGCCGACGGTCAGCTTCCCCGCCGTGGCGTACGAGGCGGCCAGCATCACGTCCGTGCGCCCGTGGTCGGGTGTGAAGCCGAGACGCGCCTCGATGCGCCCGCGACTCGCATCGCCGCGGCTGGTGACACCCGAAATCACTCTGAGGTCCGCGCCGCGGTAGTCGCGTTTCAGCACCAGGTTGACGACGCCGCCGATGGCGGTGGGACCATGGATGCCGCCGGCCGTGGCGGTCAGGGTCTCGATCCGCTCGATCGCCCCGAGCGGGATGGCGTTGATGTCGCTCTGGGCCAGGCCCGCCACCCGGGACGGCAGGCTCGGCAGCCTTCGGCCGTCGACCAGCACCAGGGTCCTCTGCAGGCCGACGCCACGCAGGTCGATCGCCGAGTTGGTCGCGCCGGTGTAGGTCACATCCTGGCTGGGCGAAATCACCTGACCGTTGGCCGGCAACCGCTCTCGCAGGAACTGGTCGACATTATCCTGCGGCGCAACGGCCAGGTCGCGTTGTCCGGCCACCCGATAGGGCTGAATGTCGTTCTCGGTGCGTCGGATGTCGGCGTTCTGGGTGCGTCGGCCCAGGATCAGCACTTCGGAGATCGCGCCGTCGCCCGGGTCCGCGATTTGCCGCCGTGGCAGTTCGAACAGCACGAAGACGCCGTCGGGCGTGATCCGGTATCCAACGCCGGACCCGACCAGCAGCAGCGCGACGGCCTGCTCGGCGGTCAGCGGCCCCTTGACGGCTGGGGTTCGCCGTCCCCGGACCAGGTCGGCCGAATAGAGGATGTCGAGGCCGTTCTCCCGTCCGAGTTCGGCGAGCGCGCCCTGCAGGGAGCCGCCGCGGATGTCGACAAGCATCGGCGCGCCATGCGCGGGTCCTGCCGTCCCGGCCAGCGCCAGCAGCGCGCTAGCGCAAGTCCAGGGCCACGGTTTACGTCGATGCGAGCGCATGCCTTCCCCAAAGGCGCAGGATCCCGCCGCGCCCCGATCCGAGAGGGCCTTACGCGCACTGGAGACGATAAAGCGCGGTTCTTATCCCCGTACCGTGACGGGCGCGAGTCCTTCCCGCATCTCCTCGGACGTCATGGGGTTTTGCGACACCGAATCTGGCCGATGCAGGGCGCCGTCGCCGATTTGGACGGCGGGACTGGAGTCTTCGCAGCCCGTCGCTAACGCCAGACAAGAAAACGCGCCGCCCCTGGGAGGAGGGACGGCGCGAGTATCCAGGCGGGGGGTAAAACGGAAGGACGCCTAGAAGTTATAGCGAAGGCCGACGATGAACTGGCGGCCGCTGTGGGTGTAGACGTTCAAGCGATTGCTATCGCCGACGTACTGATCGTTGAATTCGTCGGTCAGGTTCACGCCTTCGAGCGAAAGCTTCAGGTTGTCGCGGATGTTCCAACTGGCCTGCATGTCGACATTCAGGGTCTCGTTGGTGCCATGGACGGTGTTGCCGTCGCTGCCCGGGACCTGGGTCAGATAGCCGGCGCGATAGGCCAGCGAGCCGCGCACGCTCCACTTGTCGGTCTCGTAATAGAGCGTCGCGTTGGCGGCGTTCTTCGACAAGCCGATCAGGTCGTTGATCACCACCGGCGCGCCCGCCGCCGACGAGGTCGGATATTCGATCTTCGAGGCGACATAGGTGTAGTTGGCGATCACGCCGAAGTGGCTCATCCAGCCTGGCAGGAAGGTGAGGGGCTGCTGGACGTTCAGCTCGAAGCCTTTCAGGTCGCCGCCCTTGGTGTTGATGGGCTTGGAGACCTGGAACAGCATGTCCGGCGTCGCGGTGGTGCCGGCGATCAGCGAGTCCGGCAGGCCCAGGGTGTTGTAGACCCGCTGTTCGCTCTGGGTCGCGACGAAGGTGTCGATCTTCTTGTAGAAGAAGCCCGCCGCGAACATCGTGCCCGACGACGGATACCATTCCAGCGAGACGTCGAGGTTCTTGGACTGGGTCGGGTTCAGGTACGGGTTGCCCGAGCTGAAGCTGCGGTTGGCGCCCTGTACCGCGACGTCGCCGCCGGGCGACAGCGAGCCGATGCCCGGGCGGGCGATCGTCTTGGCGGCGCTGACGCGGGCCACGAAGGTGTCGGTGACGTCGGCGGCCAGATTGAAGGATGGAAGCGTCAGGTCGTAGTCGCGCTTGACTTCGACCCGCTGGACCGACCCGCCGACGGCGGCATAGCCGGCCGATTCCTGTTCGGTGTGGACGCGGCGGACGCCGGCGTCGCCCCTGAACGGGATGCCGAAAGCCTCGAACCGATAGTCGGCCTGGACGTAGGCGCCGGTGTCCCGCTCCTCGACCGCGCCGTACTGTCCACGGGCCGAGGTGTTGTTGGTGCCGGTCAGGGCGTAGATGCCGGTGTTGCTGTAGATGCCCAGCAGGGCGTTGTACTTGTCGATATCGGGGACCAGCCAGGCGGTGGCGTTGCCGGACGGCAGGTCCAGGTTCTTACCGAAGCCGCTGAACACCTTGGACACCGAGGCCAGTTGGGCGGGGGTCAGGGTCTGGCTGACCGTCTCGCTGGTGCGGTACAGGCCGTAGCTGTCGTACTCGAACTTGCGCCAGTCGACGCCGGCCTTGATCTTCAGGTTCGAGCTGGCTTCCCACTCGCCATAGACCTTGGCGGTCGAGAACTGGTTCTCGACGAAGGTTGGGCGGATACGGACTTCCGACGTGCCGTTGATGGCCGACCAGTTGGCGGGATCGGTCGGGTCGAAGCCCAGCAGAATCTGCGGGGCGCGGCCCTTGCGGAAGTCGTAGCTATAGTTCTGGCTGTTGAGCCGGTCGAACGTGATGATTGTCGAGACAGGCTGGGTAAAGGTCGAGTCCGCGAAGCCCATCAGGGCACCGACCACCAGCTTCGAACCGAAGTTGTGCTTGGCCGACAGGGTGGTTTGCTTGAATTCCGTGTTCAGCTCGTCATATGCTGACTGGGTGCGCAGATCGACATTGTCCATCCGGGCATAGACCAGGTCGGTTCCCTGCACGACGCCGTCCCGGATGATCGTCTCCGGCTTGCCGGTCGTGGCGCGGGACAGGCCGATGGCCTGCAGCTGGGCCTCCTTCCGCACGCCGGCCAGATAGGCGTACAGCATGTCGAGCGTGATCTCGGTGTCGGCGTCCGGCTTGTACTGGATGGAGCCGGCCAGGCCCGTGCGCTTGTTCTTGATATCGTAGCTGACATAGGCCGGGATGCGCGGGGCGAAGATGCCGGTGGTCGTGTTGGTGTTGTTGATCTGGGCCAGCGTGTAGCCCGGCACCGTGGAGGCCGCGTTGAATCCACCGTTGCTGCCGCCGACAGCCCAGCGCGTGATGTTGGCGCCTTCTTCCTTCAAATGACGCTCTTCGTAGGCGGCCGAGATCAGAACGCCCAGCTTGCCGTCGAAGAAGGTGCGGCTGGCCAGGGCCGAGACGCGCGGCGTGGTCTTCTCGGACAGGTCATTGTAGCTGGCGCCGGCCGACAACACGAGCTGGGGCTTGCGGCTGTCGAAGGCGCGCGAGGTGTTCAGATCGACCGTGGCGCCCAGCGAGCCTTCCTCGACGTCGGCCGAGGCGGTCTTGCGCACGGCGATGCTGTTGAAGAGGTCGGAGGCGAAGACATTGAAATCGAAGCCGCGGCCGCGGTTGGTGCCACCACTGTTGGCCGTGCCGCCGGTGGTGGAGATGGCCTCCATGCCGTTGATGCGAACGCGGGTATATTCCGAGCCGAGGCCGCGAACAGTGATCTGGCGACCTTCGCCGTTGATGCGTGAGATCGAGACGCCTGGGATGCGCTGTAGTGACTCCGCCAGGTTCAGATCGGGGAACTGGGCGATGTCCTCGGCCTTGATCGCGTCGACGACGCCGGTCTCATTGCGCTTGATGTTCATCGCGCTCTGCAGACTGGCGCGGAAACCGGTTACCACGACAGCTTCGACTTCGTCCGGCGCGGGCGCGGCGGGGGCGGCCTCTTGAGCCGCGGCGGCGCCCGCCAGGGTTAGGGCCAGGGCCGAGGCGCTGAGCGCCAGGACGGCGCGCGCGGCCGGTTTGCGAGTGTTCGACATGTTGCCTCCCAGTTGCCCGCATTCGCGGGTCCTTTTCGTGCCGAAGGCGGTCGAACCACCTTCTTTGATTGGCGTCAGGATAGGAGCGGGTGTTCGTCGAGGGCCAATCCCAATCGGGTATGAACCTATGCGCGTTCGGCACGGATTAGCCGCCGACCTTGGCCCAGAAGGCCGATTTCAGCTGAGTTTCGTGGAAAAGTGGCGCTCAGAGGCTTCCGCAAGGCGGGGTTCCGATACGGAAACGGTACGGATCCATGTCTCGCTTGGATTGGTCGATAGGCGAATTGACTTAGACCTTGTTCCCCGGCGCCTCTAGCGTCGCTGGGATGGATGCCGACGGCAGATCGGCTCTCGAATAGGGAAGAGGCGCGTATGACCGACACCACCAAGCGAACGCGGGTGCGCTGGCTGATCATCACGGTGCTCTTCATCATCACCACGATCAACTACGCCGACCGCGCGACCTTCTCGATCGCCGGCCAGTCGGCGTCGAAAGAGCTGGGTCTCGACCCCGTGGCGATGGGCTACATCCTGTCGGCGTTCGCCTGGGCCTATGTCCTAGGCCAGATCCCGGGCGGCGCGCTGCTGGACCGGTTCGGCTCCAAGAAGATCTATACGATCGCCTTGCTAGCCTGGTCGGCCTTCACCGCCCTGCAGGGCTTTGCCGGCTTCTTCACCGGCCTGACCGTGGCGATCGTGCTGTTCGGGATGCGCTTCGCGGTCGGCTTGGCGGAGTCGCCGTCTTTCCCAGCCAACGCCCGTATCGTGGCGGCCTGGTTCCCGGGACCGGAACGCGGCACGGCCTCGGCGATCTTCAACTCGGCCCAGTATTTCTCGCTGGTCGCCTTCGCGCCGCTGATGGGCTGGCTGGCCCATGCGTTCGGCTGGCGCTCGGTGTTCTGGGTGATGGGCGCGGTCGGCGTCGTGGCGGCCCTGTTCTTCGTCAAGCTGATCCACAGCCCGATGCTGCACCCGGCGGTCAACCAGGCCGAGGTCGACTATATCGAGGCCGGCGGCGGTCTGGTGCGGATGGAGGAGGCTTCCACCTCGAACGGCGCCGCCTTCAACTGGGCCAATGTCAGCCAAGTGCTGACCAGCCGGATGCTGCTGGGCGTCTATCTTGGCCAATACTGCATCAACGTGCTGACCTATTTCTTCGTTACGTGGTTCCCGATCTACCTGGTCAAGGACCGCGGCCTGTCGATCCTGCAGGCGGGCTTCACCGCCGCCTTGCCCGCGCTGTGCGGCTTCGCCGGTGGCCTGCTGGGAGGAATGATCTCGGACGGCTTGCTGAAGAAGACCGGCAATCTCGACATCGCCCGCAAGACGCCATTGCTGCTGGGCATGGTGCTGGCCACCTGCATCGTTCTCTGCAACTACGTCGAGCAGGAGTGGCTGGTCATCGTAATCATGGCCGCGGCGTTCTTCGGCAAGGGTGTCGCCTCGCTGGGCTGGGCGGTGGTGGCCGACACCTCGCCCAAGGAGATGGCCGGCGTGACGGGCGGCATCTTCAACACGTTCGGCAATGTGGCCGGCATCGTGACGCCGATCGTCATCGGCTACATCGTCAAGGCCACGGGCTCTTTCGACGGCGCGCTAATCTTCGTCGGCGCCCACTGCGGGATCGCGATCCTGGCCTACTTCCTGATCGTCGGGAAAATCCAGCGTCTGGAACTGAAGGCGGCCTGAGCATGACGACCCGTCGTTCCGTCCTGGCCGGCGCATCGGCCCTGGCCTTCGCCGCGCTCGCGCGTCGGGCGTCGGCGACGCCGATCCTGACCATCTCGACGCCGATGCCGCCGCCCGAATGGGCGCTGCTGGAGCGCGAGTTGCTGAAGGCCAACGAGGAGGCCTGCGCGGCCTTCTTCGCGCGCTACTTCGACGATCGCGGCTACCTGCTGGCCGTCGAGCGCTGGGGCGCGAACGACGGTCCTGACGACGCCATCGAGAACGTCAATGATTGGCCGACCCTGCACGCCCTGGGGGCCAGCGATCAGGTCCTGGCCATGGCTAAGAAGGCCTTCGAGGGCAATGTCCGACAGTACACGGCGGCCAGGACCAAGGAGGCGCCGTTCGCGCGCGACGGCATGTACTTCAAGGAATTCCCGGTCATGACCGACTGGCAGCACCTTTCCGAGGGGCTGTCGGTGTTCAATCTGCTCGGCCTCTCCGACCCGAACGATCCGCGCTATCGCCAGCGCGTGAAGCGGTTCTCGGGCTTCTATACCGGCGAGGATCCCACTACGCCGAACTACGATCCCAAGCTGAAGATCATCCGCAGCATGATCACCGGCAGCCGCGGCCCGATGCTGCGTCCGGCCACGCCGTTGGACTGGGCGGGCGATCCGTTCGACGCTTCCAGGTTCTTCATGGAGCACGGCGAGAGCTCCTATGAAGAGACGCTGCACCACTACGACGAATATGGCGACGTGGTCGGCGACGCGCCGCTGAACCTGCAGGCCACCAGCCTAATGCTGAACGCCTACATGCTGGATCACGAGCCGAAGTATCGCGACTGGATCGTCTCGTATGTCGACGCCTGGATCGATCGCGCCAAGGCCAACGGCGACGTCCTGCCCAGCAAGATAGGCCTGGATGGCAAGATCGGCGGACCCAAGGGCCAGTGGTGGAGCGGGACCTATGGCTGGGGCTTTTCCCCCGTCGTGCCGCAGACCGGCAAGCGCGAGGACCGCAACCGGGTGCCGCGCGCCGTGGTCGGTTTCCTCAACGCCTATCTGCTGACCGGCGACGACAAGTACCTCGACGTCTGGCGCCGCCAGAACGACGTGATCAACGCCCAGAAGAAGGTGGTCGACGGAAGGGTCACGACCCCGCGCATGTACGGGCCCAAGGGCTGGTACGGTTATGCGCCGGGCGAGTACCGGCTGAACGGCCTCGAGATCTGGTACATGTCGATGAAGCCCTCGGACCGCACCCGCGCGGCCGAACATCCCTGGCTGACCTATCTCGACGGCAAGGACGCCGGCTTCCCGATCAAGGCCCTGCGCGCCGACCTCGAGCGGGTCCGCGCCCGCGCTCAGGCCCAGCGCGACGACCACACCTCGCCGGATACCCGCCTGGCCGACGCCACCCTGGACATCAACCCGGCCAGCGTCACGGCCCTGATCCACTTGATGGAAGGCGGCATCAACATCGCTCGGCCGCCTTGGTCGCCCACTTCGCCGGCCCAGGGCGGGGCGCTGCACTACGCGCGCCTGCGCTACTTCGATCCAGAGCGTCGCCGCGCGGGCGCGCCCGAGGATGTCGCGGCCCTGGTCGAAAAGCTCGGCGACGATGAGACGGTCGTGACGCTGGTGAACACGAACCAGGTGGCGGCGCGGACCGTGACCGTGCAGGGCGGCGCCTATGCCGAGCACCAGATCCTGAGCGCCGCCATCGGCCAAGCGCCCGTCCAGACGGTCGATTCCTCGTCGTTCACCGTGCGGCTCGCGCCCGGCGCCGGTGCGCGGTTGACGCTGAAGATGAAGCGCCATGCGAACGCTCCGACCCTGAGCTTCCCGTGGGAGCGGACTTAGTCTCGAAAGAGATCGACGATCGGCGCGGCTCCCAGCCCTGTCTTCGCCCCGGCGTCCGATCCAAACGGCCGTCGAGCTCGGCGTTCTCTAAGCCGGCGGTGCTCCGCTAGGTCCCTTCCTTCAGGAACGGCGCCACGGAAAACAGCTCGCGCTCCTCCTTGCGCGGATCGTCCACCATCGCCGACGTCTCGTTGATCACCAGGGTCGGCCGACGGGGCAAAGTGTACTTCTCCCACGCCGGGATCGCCGCGCAGTTCGGATCGCCCGTGCGCGCGAACGCGACGAAGGCCGCGCTCATCTGGTCGCGGACCTTCTGGGCCGCCGGCCCAGTCCCGGTCATCGAACCCTTGGCGTCCAGCGTGCCGAACACCAGGGCGATGTCGTAGCTGTGATAGGCGCCCATCCTCGGATCGGTTTGGGCCCCGAAATCCAGCTGATACATCCAGGCCGGCGCGCCGATCTCGGCTCGCCGTTCGGCCTGGATCAGGTGTCCTGGCCACGAGCGCCCTGCCGTCGTCGCGGCGAAGAACACGTCCGAAGGGCTGTAGTTCGGATAGAGCTGGCGATAGCGGGCGATCACATATTCCGGCGACATGTCGAGCACCAGCTCGCCTTCCATCCGCTTGGGCAGCTCGTCCCATGTCAGGGCGAAGTTCTTGGGATCGCCGCCCAGGAAGGCCTTGGTCTCGTCGTGGGTGTTGCCGATGATCATTGGGATATGGCCGCTTTCGCGCGGCGCGTCTGGATAGAACGGGTGGCGGGACAGAACCCCATGGTCGAGCACCGACCAGAAGACGATGTTGCCCTTGCGCTCCAGCGGATCGCGCATCTTTAACGCCTCGACCAGCTGAGCGGCCGGAAGGGTCTTCAGCGCCTCGGTCTGGTCGGGCTTCAGGCCCAGCTTTTCCATGAAGGCGCGGGCGCGGACCGTGGCGTGGAACGGGCCCATGGCGGTGACGTGCTGGCCGCTCATCGTCGCGACCTTGTGATAGAGGCCGGCGGCGCGGGGCATGGCCATCAGAGTCACGAGCTTGCCGCCGCCGCCCGACTGGCCGAACGTCATGACGTTGCCGGGATCGCCGCCGAACGCGGCGATGTTGTCGCGCACCCATTGCAAGGCCAGGATCAGGTCGAGATTGCCGACATTGCCGCTGTCGGCCAGCTCGGGTCCGCCCAGCCGCGCCAGATAGGCGTAGCCAAAGCAGTTCAAGCGGTGGTTCACGGTCACCACCACGACGTCATGGGTCTTGGCCAGCCAAGTCCCGTCGTACAGCGGACTGGAGCCCGAGCCGTTCGCATGGGCGCCGCCGTGGACGTAGACCATCACCGGCCGCTTGCCTCCGTCGGCGAGGTTCGGCGTCCAGACGTTCAGGAACAGGCAGTCCTCGCTGGTTGCTTCGTCGGCCTTGGTCTGGGGGCTGGCCGCGCCGTAGGCGAGGGCGTCGGCGATCCCCCTCCAGGGCTGGGCGGCCTGGGCCGGCTGGAAGCGGCGCGACGAAGTGTCGGCGCCATAGCGAACGCCCTTGAAGATCTTGATCCCGTCGACCTCGGCGCCGCGCACTCGGCCGGCCGTCGTCGTCGCCACCGGGGCGGCGCGCCCGGCCGCGTTCACGCGCGGGACCGCGGCGGCCGCCAGGGTTCCCGCCAGCACGGCGCGGCGATCGAGGGTCATGGCGTCTCTCCCAGTCTTGTCGTCGTTGGGCCGGACCCGCCGAGGGAGGGACGTGGCGCGTCAGCGCTCGCCGGGCTCCGTCGGCGAGGCCTCGGCTAGGCATAGGTCGATGAAGGCCTGCAGGATCGGACTCTCGTTGTCCTTGCGCCAGGCCATGTAGAGTTCGACGGGCCGGTCGGGCGTGGTCGCTACCGGCCGGAACTGAACGTCGTCGAAATGCAGGCTCATGGCCGCCTCGGGCACGATCGCCGCGCCCAGGCCGGCATGGACCAGGGCCAGCATCGAGTGGATCTGGGTGACGTGCTGGACATAGTTCGGGGACACGCCATTGGCGTCGAACAGCGTCGTCAGCATGTTGTAGAAATAGCCCGCGCCCTCGGGCGAATACATGATCAGCGGTTGGCCGTCGAAGTCGGCCAGGGTCAGGGACGCCTTGGCCAGCCGCGCGTCGCCGGTCGGCAAGGCCGCGACCAAGGGCTCGGACAGCACGCGGGCGGTGGCGAATTCGGCCCGCTCCATCGGCGGGCGGACCAGACCGATATCGATGCGGCCGGTCAGCAGAGCCTCGACCTGCTCGCGGGTGACCATCTCGCGCAGAGTCAGGTCGGCGTTGGGCAGCCGGGCCTTCGACAGGATCACCAGCTGCGGCAGGAAGTTATAGCCCGAGGCCGCCGTGAAGCCGATGGCGATCTGGCCGGCCTCGCCGCTGGCGATGCGGCGGGTGGCCAGGGCGGCGCTCTCGGCCAGACGCAGGATACGGCGAGCCTCCAGTAGGAAGGCGCGGCCGGCGGGGGTCAGACGCACCGAACGGCTGGTGCGGTCCAGTAGGGTGACGCCGAGGATGCGCTCCAGCAGCTGGACCTGCCGGCTCAACGGCGGCTGGGTCATGTTTAGTCGCTGGGCGGCGCGACCGAAGTGCAGCTCTTCGGCGGTGGCGACGAAGCAGCGTAGCTGGCTCAGCTCGAACATTGGAAAGCGCCCGTTCACAACACCGTGGAGGCGCGACGCTAGACGTTCGTTGGGACCGATCGCCAGCGTCTTCTTGCCGGGCAGGGGTGTGAAGGCATTCATCGTGAGGCGTGGAAGGGTCGATGCACGGCGCGCATCGACCCCTTTTCGCTAGCCGTTGACGGCGCGGCGCTGGTCGCCAGGCTGCGCGCGGGCGATCAGGCCCTGCAGCTCGGCGAACTCGGCCGAGCTCAGCTCGGTCAGGGGCAGGCGCACCGGGCCAGCGTCGCGGCCGATGGCCTTCATGCCGGCCTTGACGATCGACACGGCGTAGCCTTTGCCGCGATTGCGCAGGGTGATGTAGGGCAGCACGAAGTCGCGCAGGCCCGCCATTACCGTGTCGCGGTCGCGGGCGCGCACGGCCTTGTAGAACGACAGGGCCCACTCGGGCATGAAGTTGAAGATGGCCGACGAATAGGTCGTCACGCCCATCTCCAGATAGGGCAGGGCGAAGGTCTCGGCCGTCGGCAGGCCGCCGATATAGGTCAGGCGATCGCCCATGCGAGCATAGACTCGCATCATCAGCTCCAGGTCGCCCACGCCATCCTTGAAGCCGACCAGGTTGGCGTTGCGCTCGCACAGCTTCTCGAGCGTGTCCTCGTTGATGATCGCATTGTCGCGATTGTAGACGATGACGCCCAGCTTGGTGGACTTGCAGACCGCCTCGATGTGACCGGCGAGGCCTTCTTGCGTGGCGTTGGTCAGGTAGGGCGGCAGCAGCAGCACGCCGTCGGCGCCGGCCGCCTCGGCGTCGCGCGCCAGGTCGGTGGCGATGGCCGTGCCGTAGCCGCAGCCGGCGATGACCGGGATCTTGCCGTTGGTCTCGGCGACGGCGGCGCGAACGACCTGGCCGACCTCCTCGGGGCGCAGCGAGAAGAACTCGCCCGTGCCGCCGGCGGCGAACAGGCCGGCCAGCTCACGTTCCAGCATCCAGCCGCAGTGTTCGCGATAGGGCGTTTCCAGGAACTGGTGCTGGTCGTCGAAATGGGTGACGGGGAACGACAGCAGACCGCCGCCGAGCTGGCGGGCCATTTCCGTCGGCGACATTCGGCTCATGAAGTCCTCTCCGAGCGGCGGCGCTCGTCTCGGGTCGTCCCGGGAGGCCGCTTGTTGATGATCACGGTAGAGAGGGCCGAGGGCGCGGTCTAAGCCAAAGGCGCTATCGACTGATACAGGATTTGGCTTGATGCCGACGAAGGCCCCGAGGTGTTTCGCGTCAGTTCTGTGAAGATGCACATTCCCCCGTTGCGCGAGCTTGCCTGTGGATAGAATCACCGGGCAGCCTAAGCTTCAGTTGTTTGAGGGGCGTTTCATGGTGGCGTTGAACAAGGCCAGGGTTTGGCTGGTTCGGAATTTCGCGGGCAGCCTGCTGCTCGGATGGCTGGTGATCGCGGGCGTGGGCTGGCGCGTCATCGGCGGGTGATCCGCGCAAGGATCAAGGCGACCGCAAGGCCAGAACGTCTTGAGCCAACTTTCCAGACCTTGGTGTCGGGCATAGTTGGATCTTGTGCAGGAGGGGCCTCATATTGGTATGACCAAATTGGCCTGATCAAGCTGTAGGGTTTGCGTAAATTGGTCTAGCCAAAATCTCTCCTCATGCTCATTGTCGCCCGAGGAAGCGGCTGGGGAGGACGGTCAATGACGAACGAGCTGGGCGCGATGTCCCGCCGCGGTGTGCTGGGCCTTTCGGCGGCGGTGGGTCTGGCGCCGTCATTGGCCGGAGCCTCGACCGCCAGTCCGGTTGGCGCGGACCTTCAATCCTATGCGAGCTTGCTGAAGATCTGGTGCGACGGCTTGCTGGGGCAGCAAGTGTCGGGATTGGTTTGGCAGAACGCCAATGGCGGTTTCCTTTGCCCGGGCTGTGGCATGATCCACGGCCGCATCGCCGACACGGTCTATCCGCTCATGCGCATGGCCCGCACCAGCGGTGACCCGCGATACGTCCAGGCGGCCAAGGCGGCTCAAGACTGGAGCGAGCGCAATGTCAGCCGGCCTGACGGCGGCTGGGTCAACGATGTCTTCCTCAACGATTGGAAAGGCACCAGCGTCTTCCGCGCCACCGCCCTGGCCGAGACCCTTCTGCATCACGGCGACTTGCTGGACGCGCAGACACGGGACGCCTGGCGCGCCCGACTGGCGGCGGCTTACAATTTCCTGACGGGGTACATGAAAATGGACACCGGCAACATCAACTATCCGGTCTCGGCGGCCTACGCCTTCTCGCTGGGCGCCGAGGTGTTCGGGCGAAGCGACTATGAGACCCGCGCGCGCGACTTCGCTCACGCCTGCCTCGACTACTTCACCCCGAACAATCTCCTGTTCGGCGAGGGCCATCCCCAGCGAGGACGCAGCCCGAAAGGCCGGCCGCCGGTCGATCTCGGCTACAATGTCGAAGAATCCCTGCCAGCTCTGGCGATGTACGCGCTGCGGACGGGCGACAAGGCGGTCCTCGACCAGACGGTGGCCAGCCTGCGCGCCCACATGGAGTTCATGCTGCCGGACGGTGGCTGGGACAACAGTTGGGGGACCCGAAACTTCAAGTGGACCTGGTGGGGCAGCCGCACCAGCGACGGCTGCCATCCGGCCTACCGCCTGCTGGCCGATCACGACCCGCGCTTCGCCGAGGTCGCGGCGCGCAACCTGGCCCAGTTGGCGGCCTGCACACACGATGGCCTGCTGTATGGCGGTCCGCACTACCGCGATCACGGCTATAGGCCCTGCATCCATCACACCTTCAGCCACGCCAAGGCGCTGGCGACGGTGATCGATCTCGCCAAACCGACGCCCATCGCACCCGCGGCCCTGCCTAGGGACGTCGCCTATGGCCTGAAGTCCTTTTCGGAGATCGGAACCCACCTGGCGTCCGTCGGACCGTGGCGAGCCACCTTCACCGACTACGACTTCGACTATATGGCGCCGGCGGGCGGCGGCCACGCGTCAGGCGGAGCGCTATCGCTGCTGTATCACCAGGCGTTGGGGCCGGTGCTGACGGCCAGCATGACCCGCTACAAGGCCGTCGAGATCACCAACCAGCAGGCGCCGATCGACGCCACGCACCAGCCGCTGACGCCGCGCATCGAGGTAACGCAGGACAAAGAGGCCTTCACCAGCCTGGCCGATCTCACCGCCGAGATGACCGTCGAGAGCGACGGCCAGCGGGTCCGCGTCGTCTCGCGTGGCCGCTTGTTGACGCCTGAAGGCAAGGGCCTCGATCCCGCCGTGGCCTACGCGTTGATCTACGACCTGACGCCCGAA
The DNA here is from genome assembly GCF_040545685.1 of Caulobacter sp. 1776. Taxonomy (NCBI): domain Bacteria; kingdom Pseudomonadati; phylum Pseudomonadota; class Alphaproteobacteria; order Caulobacterales; family Caulobacteraceae; genus Caulobacter; species Caulobacter sp. 1776. Next base: position 468,867 of record NZ_JBEPMI010000004.1, on the reverse strand, counting down.
GGCCTGTCCGTGACCGCCCGCGTTTCGGGCCTAGGTGAGGGACGGAGCGCACGCCTGATCATGCCGCTGATCGCCCGGCGGGATGAGGCGACGTCCCAACCGGACGCACGGCGCTTCGTGGTTGCTCGAAAGGGTGGGCGGATCTTGGTGAAGAGCGCCGACCACGACTTCGAGCCGCTGGCCGTTCCGCGCGTCTTCAACCTCGTGCCGGGCTTCCAGGCCGCGCCTCTGGCGATCGCCCTGAACGATGGCCAAATCGCGCGGTTGGAGATTTCGGCTCAGACCTAGACCTATGGCGCCGTTGCAACGTGGTTAAGAAACTCGCGGAACGCTGTCATCTGAAGGCGAGGCTTTTGCGTTGAAGGTCTACTAGGGACCCCCGGAAGCCGCCTTTGCCGCTCGATATCGATGATCTGAACCGATTGCTCTTTCAGACCGAACAGGCCCGCCGTCAGCTGGTCGGCGACCGGCTGAACGCGTATGGCGTCGTCTTCGGTCAATGGATGGTGCTGGACGCGCTGTTCAAGGAGGGGCTCTCCTCGATGAGCGCGCTAGCCGCGGTGATCGGCGCCGACCGCACGACCCTGACCCGGACGATCGACGGCTTGGTGAGCGCTGGCTACGTGGATCGCAAGACGCCGGCGCAGGATCGACGCCTCGTCGTGGTCGACCTGACCCCGAGCGGCCGAATGCTGGTCGAAACGATCCTAGCTGGCCTCGCGCCCACGCACGAGACCGTGTTCGCCGGCTTCTCGCGCGACGATCTGGACACACTATCGGTCCTTCTTGCCCGGTCTCTGGCTCAGATAAAGCTGGCCGCCGCTGAAGGTCCAAGGCCCAAGGCGCTTCCCCGCCTGGAGCGGCGTGAGCTGCGGGCCGGCGAGGCGAGGAGCCGATCGCGTCCGCGGCCCTAGCTCGACCTCGGCGATCATGTGGCCGGCCTCGTCGAGGACGAGCATCAGCCAAGGGCCCGGCTTGTCGAAGGCTTCCGGGTAGTCTCGAACAAGCGCCGCGCCTAGCCGCCAGGCCTCGCGTTTGGCCTCGTCGAGATTGCGCAGGAGTACGCCTTCCGGATCGGGGAAGTGTTCAGGCGAGACGACCTCGAACCGAAACCTGCGCATTTCATCCTGCGACGTATGAGCGTCGACTCGCAGAACGCGCCTCGGACAAAAAGGCGCCGCAATTTGGCAAGGGCGAGTTGAAAAAGCGTCGCGGCCTTCGCCTTCAAGGCGATGACCGCGACGCCGTCGTAGGGTTTATGCGCGTCGGATTACATCGGCCCGACACCACCCGGGTTGGTCTGGAAGTCGAAAGCCGGTTCGCGCGGGCGACGGGGGTTGGGAACGCCCTTTCCGCCGAAGCCGTAGGTGAAGCCGATGAACACGGCCCGCAGGTCCAGGTCCATGGCGCGGCGGTCCTTCAAGGCCGGCGTGTCGATGACCAGCTTGTCGCCGAAGGTTTTCAGCGCGTCCTGCACCGTCACCACGCCAGACAGGCGGTCGTTGAACTTGTGGCGATAGCCCAGCAGCAGCATGCCGGTCGGCTCCTTGTAACCCTGCGGGGTCAGGCGCTTGCCGGTGGCGAAGCCGCTGATCTGCAGGAAGTCCTTGGGCGTGGCCTGGACGTTCAGGGCGGCGTAGCCCGAGAGGGTCCAGGTGGATCGGCTCTCGGGAAAGCCGAGGTCGGTGGCGCCGATCTCGTTCCAGGCCGCGTTGCCGCTGATCGTATATGAGACCTTGGGCGTCAGCTTGGCGTTGGCGACCAGCTCCAGGCCGCCGCTGCGGCTCTTGGCCAGGTTGGCCTTGGTCGTCAGCAGCACGCCGTTGCCGATGTCGCGCACGACGTCGGTGACGCCGTCCTTGGCTTCCCGGAAGTAAAGGGTGCCCAGGTAGTAGTTGAAGCCCTTGCGCAGCTGGTAGGCGACCTCGAACGAGTCCGTCACCTGCGGCTTCAGGCGCGGGTCCCCCTGCCGGTAGCTGTAGGGGTCCTGGTAGATCCGGTAGGGGTTCAGATCCTGGGCCGTCGGGCGCTGGATGCGGCGGCTATAGCTGGCGTTGATCTGGCGGGTGTCGTCGACGCGGTACTGCACGTGCAGCGACGGGTAGAAACGCAGGTAGTCGTAGCCGTCCTTCAGGTTCGAGGTGACCTGGTTGGTGTCGATCTTGACCTCCTCGACGCGTAGGCCCGGCATCACGGTCCAGTCGCCCATCGGACGGTTGTAGGTGGCGTAGAGGGCGTGCACCGCCTGGTCGTAACGGAACTGGTTGGTCAGGGCCGGATCGACCGCCAGGCCGCTCGAGGTCGGGCCCCGGGCGCCGTAGTTGTCGTAGTCGTTGTCGTCGATCTGCAGTTCGTAGCCAGCGACCAGTTTGGCGCCGCCGGGCATGGGGCGCTTGTACTCGGCCTTCAGGCGGGTCTGGACGAGCTCATCGCCAATGCGGACGTTCTCGACATAGTTCGAAACCGTCGGCAGCTGGGTGAAGGCGTCGGACAAGGTCAGCTGGCGGTCACGGGTGCGCTCGACACTGGTGTGGACCGTGAACTCGTGTTCGTCGCCGGAGAACTTGCGGCGCAGGTCGCCCGATAGGCCGGCCACCGAACGCTTCATCTCGCCGTCGCTACGGCGCTGATAGCGGACGACCGGCGCGCCGCTCGTGTTCTTGCCCTCATAGGCCGAGCCCGCCTTGGTGTCGTATTCCATGTCGTTGTAGCGGGCCTCGGCGCTGAGGCGGGTCTGCTTGTCGAGATCGTAGTCTACGCTGGCGCGGGCGTTGTGCGACTGACCCCGGCTGACGAAGCCGATCTTCTGATGGCTGTCGGCGTAGCGGCCGGAGGCGGCGTCCAGGCGCGAGCGGTCGTCGACGATCTGGCCCTTGGCCTTGTCGCGCCGCCAGCCCGCGTCGGCCGAGAGGGTGAGGGTCTTGGTGTTGCGGGCCAGGCTGACGCTGGCGTTCTTGCGACCCTCGGTGCCGACATTGGCGCGGACCGAACCGGTTGTGCCGAAGCCGCGCTGCTGCTTGGTGATCAGGTTGATGATCCCGGCCGTGCCCTCGGGGCTGAAGGCGGCCGATGGGTTGGTCATCACCTCGACGCGCTCGAAGTTGGCGGCCGGGATCTGCTGCAGCACCTGGCCGCGGTTCTCGCCCTTGAACATGCCCGACGGCTTGCCGTCGATCATGATGGTGACATTGCTGTCGCCGCGCAGGCTGACATTGCCCTGCACGTCGACCTGCACCGAGGGCACGCCGCGCAACATGTCGGCGACCGAGCCGGTCGTGGCCTGCAGATCCTTGCCCAGGCTATAGCTGCGGCGGTCGATCGAGGATTTGATCTCCTGGCCCGACGGAGCGGTGATGGTCACGCCCTGGACCTGAGTGTTCTGCTCCTTCTTGGCCGGAGGCGCGGAGGGTGTCGTCGTCTGGGCGAAGGCGTTGGCGCCGATCGCGGCCAGGCCCGTGGCGGCCAGCAGGGCGACGCGGCGGGTCGGGAAGGTCATGGGAAGTCTCCTCTGTTGGCGAGGAAACTGCCGGATCGACTCGAAGCGTTGCAGTGCCGGGCGTCAGGCTCCTGAGGTGACGTTTGTCACCTCAGGGTTTAGTCGGCTCGATCGGATCCAGATACTGGCCCACCACGGACTCGGCGCCGGTGAAGACCAGAGTGCGGGTGACGCCGAACCGGCGGATGTTCACCTGGTTCACCTCGTCGCTGTAGACGTCCGAAAACATCGCCGCCTTGATCCCCACCAGGGCGGCGGCGTCGGCGGGCGCGATCTTGCCGACATAGTCGAAGCGCACTTCGTCCGCGCCGAGCGTCAGGTTCTTCAGGGTCAACTCGACGATCTTGCCGTCCACCGCCACGCAGAACTGCTTGAGCATGTAGGCCTTCAGCGCCTCGATCGCTTCGGGATCGTCGAGGCTGGCCTGGGCGTCGGGCGCGATCACCGCCAAAGCGGGCTCGGCGTCGTGCGCCGGGATGCGATGACTGACCGCGATCGCTCCGGTCTTGGCGTTGATCTCCACGACGCTTAGCGCGCCGTGGCCACGATGGGCCGCCGCCGGGAGCGGGGCGAGCGCGAGGCTCGCCGCCGCGATCATGCCCCAGAACCAAGGGGCGGCCGGGCTTCGGATCACTTCGGACCTTCGTCCTTCTTCGCTTCGGTCGACGGCTGGGTGGCCAGGCTGTCGGGATCGACCTTCAGGTTGGCGTCCTTCATGCGGTTGGACCCGACTTCCGGCGGCTTGGTGATCTTCAGCGTCGTCGGGGCGATGACGCCGTCGAAGACGTTGTTCGACCGGTCGGCGTCGGCGGTTTCCCACAACGGGTCGATCTCGGCGCCCTTGACCTGCTTGGTCGAGACGTACTGCCAGGTGACCTGCTTGGAATTCTTGCGCCAAATCTCGGCCGGGATGCGGATCGTCTCGGTCGCGCCATCGGCGTAGTCCAGCTTCAGGATCACCGGCATCACCAGTCCGCCGATGTTGCGGAAGGTGAAGCGATAGAAGTTGTCCTTCACGTCCTGGGCGGCGGCTTCTTCCGGCGTTAGGTCCTCACGCGCCGTCTTGGCGCGTTTCTTGGCGCCTTCGGTGACCGTGAACTCGTCGGTCTGGTCGTAGAAGTCGCGGACCTTGGGATCGCGGTCGATCACGGTCGGGTCGGTATTGCGCGCGGCGGTCAGCGAGCCCGGCTCCTTGGCCTTTTCGGCCTTGCGGGCGGCGGCCTCGACGTCGGGATCGCCGCTGTCCAGGCGACCCTGGGTGACCTTGTCCAGCGCGATGTCGACGTGGTCGGTCGAGTAGAACCAGCCGCGCCAGAACCAGTCGAGATCGATGCCCGAGGATTCTTCCATGGTGCGGAAGAAGTCATACGGGGTCGGGTGCTTGAAGCGCCAGCGGTTCGCGTATTCCTTGAAGGCTCGATCGAACAGCTCGCGGCCCATGACCGTCTCGCGCAGGATCACGAGCGCGGTGGCGGGCTTGGAATAGCCGTTCGGACCGAACTGCAGCACCGAGTCCGACTGGGTCATCAGCGGCACCTGGTCCTGGCTGACCATGTACTCGACGATGTCCTTGGGCTCGCCGCGGCGCGAGGGGAACTTCTTGTCCCACTGCTTCTCGGCCTGGAATTCGAGGAAGCTGTTCAGGCCCTCGTCCATCCAGGTCCACTGGCGCTCGTCGGAATTGACGATCATCGGGAAGTAGTTGTGGCCCACCTCGTGGATCACCACGCCGATCAGGCCGTACTTGGCGCGGTCGGTATAGGTGAGGGCGCCGGTCTTCTTGTCCTTCACCGGCCGGGGGCCGTTGAAGCTGATCATCGGATATTCCATCCCGCCCTGCGGGCCGTTCACCGATTGGGCGATCGGGTAGGGGTATGGGAAGGTGAAGCTGGAATAGACCTTGATCGTCTGGGCGATGGCCTTGGTCGAATAGGCATCCCACAGCGGTCGCGCTTCCTTGGGGAAGAACGACATGGCCATGACCAGCGGATACTTGGCGCTCGGATCGGCCTGATGCACGCCCATGGCGTCCCAAGCGAACTTGCGCGAGGTGGCCCAGCCGAAGTCGCGGACATTGGCGGCCTTGAACACCCAGGTCTTTTCGCCGGTAGGCTTGCCGGCCTCGGCGGCGACGGCTTCCTGCGGGGTCACGACATAGACCGGCTCGCTCGATGTGCGGGCCTTGGCCAGGCGTTCGCGCTGGGCGGCGGTCAGCACCTGGGCGGCATTCTGCAGCTCGCCGGTGGCCGACAGGACGTGGTCGTTCGGCACGGTCAGGGCGACGTTGTAGTCGCCGAACTCGAGCGTGAACTCGCCGCCCGACAGGAAGGTCTTGTTGTGCCAGCCCTCGTAGTCCGAATAGACGGCCAGGCGCGGGAACCACTGGGCGACCTCGAAGATGCAGTTGCCGTCGTCGCCCTTGGCGGTGAAGCACTCATAGCCGCTGCGTCCGCCGATCAGCTTGGTCTCGACCATGGGGAAGGACCATTCGATCGAGAATTTCGTCTCGCCGCCGTCGCTCTTCACGGCCGCCGGCAGGTCGATGCGCAGCATGGTGTCGACGACGGTGAACTTCAGCGGCCGGCCTTGCGCGTCCTTGACCGACTTGATGGTCATACCGCCTTCCCAATCCTGGAAGCGCTTGGCGCGGCGAACCTGCCCCAGGGTGATGCCGTCGCCCGAGACGGTCTCGGTCATGTGGCTGATCGACGACCGCTTGAAATCGTTCTGGTCCAGCATCAGCCACAGGTACGGCAGATCGTCCGGTGAGTTGTTGCGATAGACGACCGTTTCCCGGCCGATGATCGACTTGGTGGGCTCGTCCAGCTTGGCGGTGATGTCGTAGTCGACCTTCTGCTGCCAATAGCGATAGCCCGGCGCTCCCGAGGCGTTGCGATAGTCGGTCGGTGTGGGCCAGTCCTCGCCTTCCAGCTGGCGGAACTTGTCCTCGAACGGCGCCTTGGTCTGCTTGATGGCGTCGGCGTGAGCGCTGGAAACGAAGAGCGGAGCGGCGAGCGCGGCCGCGATGACGCCGGCCACGGCATAACGGATAGAACGCTTGGACAAGTTCGACAGCCCCTCAGCTCAGAACCCTGACAAAAACCCCGCCGGGACCTTGGCGAGGGGCGAGGAGGAAATCATCCCATTTTCGCGGATTTGTCAGAAATTAATCTTCATGCCCGCTCGGACGGCGCGAGGTTCGACCGGGTGGAAATGGACGTCTTCGATCCCGCCGGACGGCTCGCCCCGCAGGCGCGAGGCGTAGAAATAGGCGATGTCGTCCCGCCGACTGTTGGTCAGGTTCAAAACCTCGATCATCAGACTGGCCCGGCCGAAATCCTGGACGAAGAGCGCATTGACCAGGCTGGTCGGCCTAGAGCGCACGGAATTGTCCTCGATCAGCGGCGCGGCGCCCAGGCGGCGCCAGGTCAACGACACCGTTGAGGCTTGGCTCAGCTTCCAACTGGCGCCGGCGCTCAGCACCGACCCGACGGCGTTGGGGATGCGATCGCCCTCAGGCGGATCGCCGGCGAAGCGGGCGCGCGTGGCGGCGTAAGCAGCCGTGAGGTTCAGGCGGGCGCTCGGCCGCCAGTCGGCAAGCAGTTCGACCCCCGCCCGCTTCGTCGCGCCGCTGGCCTCGGTGAAGCCGGCGTCACCGACATAGACGAGCTCGGAGTCGACGCGCAGAGCCCAGGCGGCCGCCGTCACGGTCAGTCCGTCGCGCCGCCAGCGCAGACCTGCTTCGGCCCCGTCCGATGATGACAACAGCGGCGCGCGCTCGGCCGGATCGCCGGTAGCGGGATCGACCGTGATCACCGCCCCCCGCGCATCGTTGGAATGAAAGCCGCGCCCGGCGTCGGCGTAGAGTTCGAAGGTCCTGGATAGCCGCCAGGCCAGGGCGAACTTGGGGCTCAATAGGATGTCGCTGACCTTGCCGCTGTTGCGCGGATCGCGGGCCGAGACGTTCGCGCCCATGGCGTCGGCGCGCAAGCCAAGGGTGGCGTCGAGTTTGCCGAAGCGCTTGGCGGCCTCGCCCCACACCGCCGACGACCACTCGGTCAGGGCGTCCTGGCGCACCGTCTCGCGGCGGACGCGGGCGGTGGTGCGGTAGAGACCGATCTTGCCGATGTCGTCGACCCGGGCCGAGACGCCGGTTCGGAAGCTCCAATCGTCGGCGGCGCGCCAGCGCTTGGTCAGCGAACCGCCGTAGATCCAGCGCTGGTCGACCTGCTCGAACTGGTCGCCGTTGACGGGATCGTCGAGGAAGTAGGTGAAGTTCGAATAGAGATCGAGCCTGTAGCGCTGGACGTAGACCACGGCGTCCAGGCCGCGCAGCAGGTCGCGCCGACGGGCCGACAGGATGTAGCGCGAGGTCTCGCCGCCGTCGGTCGCATCGACCGCGTCGAGGCGGCCCAGCGTCCCAGCCTCGACGGCGCGGCGGGGGATCTGGTCGGTGGCGGTCCAGGCGGCGTCATAGCCCAGGGCGGTGACCGACCAGCCGCGGACCAGGGCGCGGCCCAGCAGGTTGATCTTCTTGAGGTCCTCTGGCGTCGACCACGCGCCGCGCGCGGTCGAGACATCGGCGGCGATCATGACATTGGCGCTCAGGGCCTTGGCGCCGACCGCGCGATAATCGTCGTTCTCGCCAGCCCAAGCCTGCAGGCCATCGCCATGCAGGTGGTCAGCGGTCTCGAACGCCACCGCGCCGGCGGTGGCGAAGTCGCCATTTTCGGCGGCGTAGGGGCCCTTCTTGAAGGCGATGTCGTGGACGAATTCGGGCGTCAGAATATTGAGGTCCAGATAGCCTTGGCCATGCCCGTGGCTGGGAAGGTTCAACGGCACGCCGTCCAGCGAGGCCGAGAGATCCGTACCGTGGTCCAGGTTGAAGCCGCGCAGGAAGTATTGGTTGGCCTTGCCGGCGCCCGAGTGCTGGGTGGCGGCCAGACCCGGCACGGCCTCGATCAGTTCGCCTGGGCGCAGCAGTGGACGCACGGCGAAGTCGGCATAGGCGATGCGGCCTTCGCTGGCCGAGGTCGCGCGGCCCAGGTCATTGGCGCGGCGGCCCCAGACCGAGATCGCCTCGACCTCCTGAGCGTGGACCAAAACCGGCGCCGAGGCGGCCAGCAGCAGAGCAAGGAGGGGCGCGGAACGCGTCATGGCGGGGCTGTTAGGCTGGAGCGTTGATCGGGACAAGCTATGTGCCGCGGGTCAGCCGTTCGCGCTGTCGGAATGTTTAGCGTCGTGGCTGTCGCCCGCGACTTGCCGCGCCACACCAAGTTTTAACGGCGCTGGGGCATTGATGGCGGCCTGAAATCCCAAGGGAGCGGGACGACTTGAAACCTGCAGCGCTGCATGCGGCCGCCGAGATCGGCGTCGAGACGCCCCGGTCGCGCGGCTTGGCCCGAGCGGTGCTGGTCGCCGGCTTCGTGGCCTATGTCGTCGTCGCGCTCGCGGCCTGGTGGCTGGCGCTGAGGCTGATCCCCGCCGAACTGACCCTGACCTTGCTGGGCAAGACCCTGCACACGGCCTCGGTCCACGACCATCTGAATAACGTCTTCCTGATCTTCCTGCTGCTGCCGACCGCGCTGTGGATCGAGTGCGTGACGGTGGGGTGGGAACAGAGCTCGCTGCGCCAGCTGCTGTTCGCCCGCACCCGGTCGCTGAACACCGACCTGGCGGTCTTCGTGCTGGGCCAAGGCCATGTGCTCGACATCGTCGGCCGCGTGATGATGCTGGGCGTGTCGATGATTTCCGGCGCCTGGATTCACGAGGCGATCAGGACCGCCACGGGCGTGAACCTGGGGCCACCGCCGCTGCCGTTCGCGCTGCAGCTACCGCTCTACTTCGCCATCTACAGCTTCTTCGACTACTGGACCCACCGGACGGACCACACGAAGTTCTTCTGGCCGCTGCATCGCTATCACCACTCGGCCGAGGACTTCGGCGTAGTGACCTCCGTGCGCCAGCATCCGGCGACCTTCACGGCGATCTTCATCGTCAACCTGCCCCTGGCCGTGCTGGGCGCGCCGACAGACGTGATGATCTACGTCAACGTGCTGGTCATCGCCATCGGCCTGCTGGTCCATGGCAAGATCGACTCCGACTGGGGCTGGGTCGGGCGCTGGCTGATCCAGTCGCCGAACCATCACCGGGCTCACCACAAGCTGGACATGAGCCGCCCGACCGGCCACTTCGCCATCGCTCCGATCTGGGACCGCCTGTTTGGCACTTGGTACGAGGACAAGCCCGATCCAAAGCTGGTGATCGGAGTGGACACGCCCTATCAGCACGGCCTCTTCGTGCCGCGCGACATGCTGCGCGACTACGCCCACTTCTGGATGGGCTGGTTCGGCGGTCGCAGCGATGGTCCAGAGTCGGACCTGAAGCTGTTCGAGAGCCGCTAGGCCGCCTTCAACAGGCCGTCGAAATACTCGATCGTCTTCATCAGCCCGACCTTCAGCGGCGCGGTCGGCGTCCAATCCAGGTGCTGCTTGGCCAGGGTGATGTCCGGCTGGCGTTGGCGCGGGTCGTCCGAGGGCAGGGGGCGGTGGACGATCGCCGACTTGGCGCCGGTCAGCTCCAGCACCAGCTCGGCTAGCTGTTTCATCGTGAACTCGACCGGATTGCCCAGGTTGATCGGGCCGGTGACATCGTCGCCGGTGTTCATCAGCCGCATCAGGCCGTCGACCAGGTCGTCGACGTAGCAGAACGATCGCGTCTGATTGCCGTCGCCATAGAGCGTGATGTCCTCACCCTTCAGGGCCTGGACGATGAAGTTCGACACCACCCGCCCGTCATTGGGGTGCATGCGGGGGCCATAGGTGTTGAAGATCCGCGCCACCTTGATGCGCAGCCTGTGCTGGCGCCAGTAGTCGAAGAACAGGGTTTCGGCGCAGCGCTTGCCTTCGTCGTAACACGAGCGGATGCCGATCGGATTGACGTTGCCCCAGTAGCTTTCGACCTGCGGGTGGATGGTCGGATCGCCGTACACCTCCGAGGTCGAGGCCTGCAGGATCTTGGCCTTCACCCGTTTGGCCAGGCCCAACATATTGATGGCCCCGTGGACGCTGGTCTTGGTCGTCTGCACCGGGTCGAACTGGTAGTGAATCGGGCTGGCCGGGCAGGCCAGGTTGTAGATCTGGTCGACCTCGACATAGAGCGGCATGGTCACATCGTGGCGCAGCAGCTCAAAGCGCGGATTGGCAAGGTTCTGGGCCACGTTCTGGCGCGAGCCAGTGTAGTAGTTGTCGACGCACAGCACCTCGGCGCCGGTCTCCAGAAGCCGGTCGCAAAGATGCGAGCCGACGAAGCCCGCGCCGCCCGTCACGAGAACTCTCTGCGTATGCATGGATCGTCCAGACCTTCCCGGGACTCAGCGTCCACCTGTGTTTGTACAGCGACGCCGGTCCGGGCTCCAAGGTCGGGTTTCTAGGGGAGGGGCGACGTTTCGTCGCCGAAGGCGCGCGGCTCGGGTCCGATGGTCGGTTCGGCGATCGCTGCGCCGCGTGGACGCTTGGCCGGCGCGCTTGGCTGGATTGGCGCGCCGGTGCGCGTCGTGAGCTCCTCGGGAGCGAAGTCGTCGACCGCGATGACCTTGGCCACCGCCGCGTCGGCCGCCGCCAGGGCGCTGGTCTCGTCGGGCGTCAGCAGCCCCTTGGCCAGGCCGTCTTTCCAGGCGCGCACGCCCTGGTCCTTTAATCGGTCGTGGATCGGCTGGGTGGCGACCACGCGCTCGAAAGCGTCGATCAGCTGGCCGATCGCTTCGTCCTCGCCGCCAATATAGACCCCCTCGACGAGACGGTCGCGGGTGGCCGAGGGGTGCAGAATGAGGTCGGCGCAGGCGCGCGTGACGTGGTCCGGCGGCCCACGGCGACGCGCGCCGAACGGCAGGACGGCCGCGCGGAGCAGCCAGCCGGCCAGGCGATTGGGCAGGTTGGCGAAGACCTCGTCGAAGCGCTGCTCGATCGTCGCGAACGCCGTTTCGGCGCACCAGCGCAGCAGCGGGAAGTCATCATCCTGGCGCCCCTCATCCTCCCAGCGCTTCAGGCCTCCGGACAGGAAGTACATTTCGGACAGGATGTCCCCCAGACGCGCCGACAGCATTTCCTTGCGCTTCAGCTCGCCGCCGAGGGTCAGCAGCGCGATGTCCGAGGTGAGGGCGAAGGCGGCGCTGTAACGACCCAGCTTGCGGTAGAACGCACTGGCCCGACCGGCCTCTGGCGCGGGTGACACGGCGCCGTCCGTCCAAGCGCGGGCGGTGGCCTTCAGGCCGTTGCGCAGGGCATGGGCCACGTGGGCCCAGAACGCCTCGTCGAAATCAGCCAGGCCCTTGTCGGCGTCGTCCTCGCCCAAGGCCAGGATCTCCTTGAGCATGTAGGGATGGGCCCGGATCGCCCCCTGACCGAACACCATCAGGCTGCGGGTCAGGATGTTGGCGCCCTCGACCGTGATGCCGATCGGCACGGCGCGATACTGGCCGCCCATGTAGTTGCGAGGCCCCTCCATGATCGCCTTGCCGCCGTGGACGTCCATGGCGTCGTTGACCACCGTCCGCATCCGCTCGGTCGCGCCTGACTTCAGCAGTGCCGAGATCACCGACGGATGCCTGCCCATGTCCAGGCCGGCGCAAGTCAGCCGCCGCGCGCCGTCGACCAGGTAGGCATTGCCGGCGATGCGGGCCAGGCGTTCCTGCACGCCCTCGAACTTGCCGATCTCAATGCCGAACTGCTGGCGCACCCGGGCGTAGGCCCCGGTCGTCAGGGCGCTGTAGGCGGCCGCCGCGCCGGACATGGCGGGCAGCGAGATGCCGCGCCCGGCCGCCAGGGCCGTCATCAGCATCTTCCAGCCCTGGCCGGCGCGCTCAGCGCCGCCGATGATCAGGTCCAGCGGGATGAAGACGTTCTCGCCCCAGTTGGGCCCGTTCTGGAAGGTCTGGAACGCTGGCAGGTGCCGACGACCGATACCGACGCCGGGCGTATCGGTCGGCACGAGGGCGCAGGTAATGCCGACCTCCTCCTCGTCACCCAGCAGGCCGTCGGGATCGCGCAGCTTGAAGGCCAAGCCCAGCACCGTGCAAACGGGGCCGAGGGTGATGTAACGCTTGTGCCAGTTCAGGCGTACGCCGAGCACGGTCTCGCCTTTCCAGATCCCGCGACAGATGACGCCCTCGTCAGTCATCGCCGAGGCGTCTGAGCCGGCCTCGGGGCTAGTCAGACCGAAGGCAGGAATCTCGCGACCGTCGGCCAGGCGCGGCAGCCAATAGTCCTGTTGGGCCTTGGTCCCGAAGCGCAGGATCAGTTCGCCCGGGCCCAGCGAGTTGGGCACCATCGCCGTCACCGCCGCCGAAGGCGAGCGGGTGGCGATCTTGCGGACGATCTCCGCGTGGCCGAAGGCCGAGAAGCCGAGGCCTCCATGTTCCTTCGGAATGATCATGCCGAAGAACTTTTCGCGCTTCAGGAAGTCCCAGGCCTCGGGCGGCAAGTCGCGCGTCTCCCAGGTCATCCGCCAGTCGTCGACCATGGCGCACAGGGTCTCGACGGGACCGTCGAAAAACGCCTTCTCCTCCGGGCTCAGCGTCGGCCTGGGGAACGACAGGAGTTCGTTCCAGTCCGGATCGCCGGTGAACAGCGCCGCGTCCCACCAGGTGTCGCCTGCCTCGATGGCCTCGCGCTCGGTTTCCGAAAGGGCGGGCAGCACGCCTTTGGCCCACTGGAAGATCGGTCGGGTGATCGTGTCTCGGCGGAAGGAAGAGCTGCTCATGACGCGACCTCGTTGTTACGCGAGGCATCAACGCCGGGTGGGTGCGGCGGGCTCCTGAGAAAGCGTGCTCTTTAGGCCGCTGCCGCGACCCCGCCGCCGATCATGACAGTGGCGACGCATTGCAGCAGTGCGCCCGGATCCAGAGGCTTACCCAGCACGCCGTCGAACAGTGACGGGTCGATTCGGCTTCTGAAGTCCGCCGAGAAGGCGATGATCGGTGTCTTGCGATTAGGGCCATCGCCTTCACGGATGAGGCGGGCGGCGGTTTCGCCGTCCATTACCGGCATGCGCAGGTCCATCAAGATCAGGTCGAAGGCCCGGGTTTGGGCGATGGCCACCGCCGCCGCGCCGTCATCGGCCTGCGTGAGGTCAACCGACAGGGCGCCTAGCACGGCCGAGGCCAGGTCGCGATTGACCGTATTGTCGTCAACCACCAGCACGCGGCAGCCCAGGGCGTCGGAGGCAGGCTCGGCCGCCGCGGCCGCCGCCGGGCACGGCGAGGTCGCGGGCGCCGGGATCTCGAACCAGAAGCACGAACCCTCGCCGACCGTGCTCTCGACCCCGATCGTACCCCCCATCGCCTCGACCAGCCCCTTGCAAATCGCCAGGCCCAGGCCAGTTCCGCCGTGGCGACGGGTCGACGAGCCATCGACCTGCGAGAAGCGTTTGAAAAGGGCGTCCAGCCGTTCGGCGGGGATGCCCGCGCCGCTGTCGCGCACCGCCAAGCGCAGGCGGCCGTGATGATGCTCCGCCTCGACGACAACCTCGCCGGCCTCGGTGAACTTCACGGCGTTGCCGATCAGGTTCAGCAGGATCTGCCGCACGCGGTCGGACGCCAGCTTCAGCCAAGTGGGCAGTTCATCCAGACCCCGGCCGCGAAGCGCTACGCCCTTTTCGTCCGCCTCGAGAGAGAACAGTTCCAGCGTCTCGTTGATCAGCGGGCCCGGTTCGCAAGCCTGCCGCACGATCTCGACCTGGCCGGCCTCAAGCTTGGAGAAGTCGAGGATGTCGTTGATCGTGGACAGCAACGCCTTACCGGCGCTGGACACGCGCTCGACGAAGCCCCGCGTCGTCGCCGTCAGCTCCGGCTGCTCGGCGATCAGGCGCGAGAAGCCGAGCACCGCCGTCAGCGGCGTCCGCAGCTCGTGGCTCATGTTCGACAGGAACTCGGCCTTCACATTGGCCGCCGTCTCGGCCTCGGCGCGGGCGGCTTCAAGCGCCGCCTCCATCGCCTTGCGCGTGCTGATGTCACGGACGACGTCCTGGATGGCGGTCAGGGCGCCGGTGTCGGGGTCGAAGAATAGGGTTGGCTGGCCCTCGACCCAGAGCCACCGACCATCCTTGCATCGACAACGGAACTGAAAGGGCTCGGCCGCGACGCCGGGGCCGGCGGCGACCAAGGCGGCATAGTAGGCCAGCACGGCGGGCTGGTCGTCCGGATGGACGAAGTCGATGACCCGCTTGCCCAACATCTGCTCAGGCCTGAAGCCGAGCATCGCCTCGCTAGCCGGCGACATGAACAGGATCACGCTCTTGGCGTCGAACCGGGTGATCATGTCGCTGGCGTTGTCGGCCAGCAGGCGATAGCGCGCCTCGCTGTCGGCCAAAGCGTCGTCGCTGGCCTTGCGGTCGGTGATGTCGCGGACCACGTCCGTGATCCCTATGACGTCCCCGGTGGCCGGGTCGCGGATCAGCTTGGGGCGGGCCTCGACCCACCGCACCGCCCCGTCCTTGCGCAGGATGCGATACTCGATCAGCCAGCCCGTGGGACCGTCCAGCGCCGTCTCGAAGGTCTGGATCACGCGTGGACGGTCGTCTGGGTGGATGAAGTCGGAACCCAGACGACCCTCGACTTCCTCGGGCGTGTAGCCGGAAATCGCCTTCACGGCCGGCGAGGCATAGGTGACCCGGCCGTCGCGATCCATCCTGGTCACGAGATCGTTGGCGTTTTCGGTCAGCAGCTTGTAGCGCGCGCTGGTGCGTTCCACGGCGCGAATGGCTTCGGAATAGTCGGTGACATCCTGCAACAGGCCGAAGAGGGCGACCACCTCGCCGCGCTCGTTGAGCTCGCTCATGCCGCGCGCCCTGACGTCGCGCGCCTCGCCGCCCCGGCGGATCAGTTGGATCTGGAGGTCGAAGCCCGCCTTGGCTTCCATCGCGACCGCGAAACTTCGCTTGATGAAGGCCCGGTCGTGGGGCGGATAGAACGAGAGATCAGATTCCAATTCCGGCTTATACGTCTCGCGGTCCAGGCCGTGGATCACGTACATCTGGTCAGACCAGGTCACGGCGCCGGTCGCCATGTCGATGCGCCAGTGGCCGACGCCGGCCATGCTCTCGGCGAGCTCCAACAGGCGTTGCTTCTCGGCGGTCAGGCGATAGGCCCTGGCCAGTTCGAATTCGTCGACGACGATCCCAGCCAGCAGTTGCAGGCGCTCGAGCTCGGCGTCGCTGGGGCGCGGACGAGGCTTGGTGTCCATCACGCACAGGGCGCCGAGATTGTGCCCGTCCTTCGTGGTCAGGGTCGCGCCGGCGTAGAAGCGGATCCGCGACGGGCCCGTCACTAGGGGAAGATCGGCGAAGCGAGGATCGAGGGCGGCATCCTCGACCACCATGACAGCGCCCGGTCCCATGGCGATGGCATGGGCGCAGAACGCTTGGCTTCGCGGCGTGCCGCAAGCATCCAACCCGACCCGGGCCTTGAACCATTGACGCTCGCGGCTGACCAGCGAAACCAGGGCGATCGGCGCGTCGAACAGGCTGCCGGCCAACTTCGCCAAGCGGTCGATGGCGGCGTCGGCCGGGGTGTCCAGGACCTTGTACGACCTCAGGGCGGCCATGCGCTGGGTTTCACGAAGGTCCATGGTCCGAGAGCACCTCGATCGCGGGAAAACGTCTTCCCGATCGTAGGCGGAAGCGCTGGGCGCCAGCGTTAAGAGGCGGCGCGGCCGATTGGCGCAGTTTGGCGAACGCGGGCGTTAAGCCTCGCTTTCACGCAGTATGGCCAGGCGCTCCAGGCGAGGCGCGGCGTCGTCAAGGAAGGCGCGCACCAGCGGCGGCATGAAGCGGCCGCCGGCGGTCAGCAGCTGAACGGGCAGGGGCGCGGGCTCGAAGTCGCGCAGCAGGCGGACGAGACGACCGTCCGCGAGTTCGTCGGCGACCTGATAGGAGAGGGCGCGGCCGATCCCCTGGTCGGCAAGCACGGCGGCCAGGGCGGCCTCGACATTGTTGACGCGTAGGCGCGGATCGAGGCGCACGGCGCGGGGGCGTCCGCCAGCCTCGAAGCGCCATTCGGGGGAGGCCGAGACCACCGTCGTCAGGATGGTGTCGTGATCGGCCAAATCCGCCGGGGTTTTCGGTTCGCCCCGGCGCGCCAGATAGGCGGGTGTCGCGACGGTGATCCGACGTACGCTGCCTACCCGTCGGACTAGCAGGCTGGAGTCAGCCAGGGCGCCGATGCGCAGGGCGACGTGCAGCTCGGACTCGATCAGGTCGAGATTGCGGTCATGCAGGGTAACATCGGCGCGCACGGCCGGGTGCTGGGACAGAAAGGCGTTGACCACGGGCACCAGGTGCCGCCCGCCGAACACCGTGGGGCCGGTGACGCGCAACAGTCCGCGCACGGCGGTTGGGGCCGAGGTTTCCAGCGCCGCGTCGTAGTCGGCCAGCAGGCGGCGAGCGTGCTCAGCCAATTCGCGGCCGGCCTCGGTCGGGGCCAGGCGGCGGGTGGTGCGCTCGATCAGCCGCGCGCCGGCCCGTTCCTCCAACGCCGCCAGGGCGCGGGTCATGGCCGCCGGCGAGCGTCGCAGCCGCCGTCCCGCCGCCGCCAGGCCGCCGGCGTCGATCACCGCCACCAGCAGCGAGAGTTCGTCGAGGCGATCCATTAAGCGTTCCAAAAATCGCAAAAATCTATTGTCGATTTGGCCAATTCATTCCGATCATCGCAATGGCAAAATGTCGACCATCAATCTGGGAGGGAGATCTCCAATGGCCGACGCCGCTATCGTCCTGCACGGAACCAGCCTGTCCGGACACACCCACAGGGTGGCGCTGATGCTGAATATCCTGGGCCTGTCCTACCGGTTCGCCGCCGCGCCGAAGGAGGTCAGGGCGTCGCCGGCTTTTCTGGCGCTCAATCCGCTGGGGCAGATCCCGGTGTTGCAGGACGGCGATCTGACCCTTGCCGACAGCAACGCCATTCTCGTCTATCTCGCACGACGCTACGCCCCGAACAGCCCGTGGCTGCCTCAGGAGCCGGTCGCCGCCGCCTCGGTGCAGCGCTGGCTGTCGATCGCGGCGGGCGAGGTGATGCATGGGCCGGCGATCGCCCGGATGATTAGCCTATTTGGTTTTCCTGACGATCCGGCTCGCGCCGAGCGGATCGCCGCTCGGCTCCTAACCTTCATGGACGATCATCTGGCCGACCGCGTCTTCCTGGCCGCCGACCACGTCACCATCGCCGACGTCGCCTGCTACAGTTATGTCGCCCACGCGCCGGAAGGCGGGGTGGCGCTGGAGCCCTATCCGAACGTGCGGGCCTGGTTGGCGCGGGTCGAGGCTCAGCCCTGGTTCCAGCCGATCCCCGACTTCGTCCCCGAGGCGGCGTGAGATGGAAGGGCCCTTTCACGCCGGCGAGTTGGCGGCTCAGGCGCGCGCCGGAGTGAGCGCGCCCGGCGCGGGTGGCATCCGTCCGTTCATGCCGGACCAGCATCGCGAGTTCTTCCCGTTGCTATCCTACCTGTTCGTGGCGACGCGCGACGAAGGCGGTTGGCCCGTGGCCACGGTGCTGACCGGCGCGCCGGGCTTCGTGTCCAGTCCCGATCCGACGACGCTAGTGGTTCGCGCCTTGCCGCGCGAGGGCGAGCCGGGCGCGGAGCTCTTCCGCGCGGGCCAGCCGTTCGGAGCCCTGGGCCTGGACTTTTCGACCCGTCGCCGGAACCGCGCCAACGGCGTCATCGAAGCCGCCGATGCTGGAGGATTGCGGCTCAAGGTGCTGCAAAGCTTCGGCAATTGCCCACAGTACATCCAGACGCGAGCGGTCGAGACCGCGCCGGCCTCGACCGCGCCCGCCGAGCAGATAGAGATCGACGCGCCCGAGGTCCTGGCCCAGATCGCCTCGGCCGACACCTTCTTCGTCGCCACCGCCTCGGGCGCCGCTGGGGTCGAGAACGGCGGCGTCGACATCTCGCACCGGGGCGGCCTGCCAGGCTTCGTCAAGGTCGGGGGGCGGGTGCTGACCGTGCCCGACTTCCGGGGTAACCGCTTCTTCAACACCCTGGGCAACTTGGTCGAAGACCCGCGCGCGGCCTTGCTGTTCGTCGATTTCGACACCGGCGACCTGCTGCATCTGCGCGGCCGGGTCGAGATCGACTGGGATCCGCCGGCTGGCGAGCCCTGGCCCGAGGGCGTTCAGCGCCAATGGCGGTTCACGGTCGAGGAGGCCTGGCGGCGGCCCGCCGCCTTGCCGTTGCGTTGGACCTTCGGCGATTTCTCGCCAATCACCTTGGCGACCGCCGCCTGGAACGCGGCGGCCTAGCAAGAGGGTGACGGTAAAGGGTGACGCCAAAGGGTGACGAATGTCATGTCGGCCTGATGACGGCCGGCACTGACGGGCGGCGCGGCGCGGCGGCATGTTGGCTCCACAACGAGGGAGCTATCGATGTCAGCCAAGTCTTCGCAGCCGCCGATCGCGGCGCTCCGCCAGGTGGTCAAGCGCCGAGGCGCGACCCTGGCCCTGAACGGCCTGGACCTGGAGATCCGTCCCGGCCAATGCGTCGCCCTGCTAGGCCCTAACGGCGCGGGCAAGAGCACCAGCGTCGCCCTGCTGACTGGCCGTCTGAAGCCCGACGCGGGCGAGGCGTGGCTGTTCGGCGGCGATCCCCGCGACGTCGCCGCCCGAGGTCGCATGGGCGTCATGCTGCAGGAGGCCGGCCTGCCGCGCACCCTGACCGTCCGCGAACAGGCGGATCTGTTCCGGGGCTACTATCGCAAGCCGCGTCCGCTCGAAGAGATCGTTCGCCTGGCCGGCCTCGAGGGCCTGGAGCGCCGCCGCTGCGGGGCGCTGTCGGGCGGCCAGCAGCGGCGCGTGCAATTCGCCCTGGCCATCGCCGGCCGCCCGGACTTCCTGGTGCTGGACGAGCCGACCACCGGCATGGACATCGACGCGCGTCGCGGGCTGTGGACCGCCGTCCGAGCCGAGATCGCCCGCGGCGCGGCCGTCCTGTTGACCACGCACCACCTGGACGAGGCCGAGGCCCTGGCCGACCGCATCGTGGTCATTGATCACGGCCAGGTCATCGCCGACGGCTCGCCCGAAGCGATCAAGAGCCGGGTGTCGGCCGTGGCCATCCGTTGCCGCACTCGGCTGTCCGACGCCGAGCTGGCGGACCTGGCCCGCGTGACGGCCGTCGGCCGTGACGGCGGCAAGGTCACTGTGCTGACCACGTCGGCCCCGGCCACCCTGCGCGAGCTGCTCGCGCGCGACGAAACCGTCGATGACCTGACGGTCGCCGGCGCCTCGCTCGAGGACGCCGTCACCCGTCTGGTCCAGGCCGGTTCGCCGGCCGTTCAAACTCGCCCAACTCACAGCCAAGCCAAGGTCGCCTGAGATGCACACCGTCGCCGTCTACGTCCGTGAAGCCCGTGTCCAGATCATCTCGACCTGGCGCACGCCACAATTTCTGATCCCCAGCTTGGTCCTGCCGCTGTTCTTCTATGGGGTCATGGGCTTGGGTCTCAGCAAGGGGCGCGAGGAGATCGCCCATATGATGCTGGCCAACTACGTGATCTTCGCAGCCATCGCCCCGGCCATGTTCGGCTTCGGCGCCGCCGTCGCCGCCGAGAGGGAGGCCAAGCTGATCGAGTTGAAGCAGATCGCGCCGCTGCCCGCCGGTGGATATTTGGCCGGCCGTCTGGCCGCCGCCTTGGTCCTGGTCGCTTCGGCGGTGGGTCTGCTGGGCGTGCTGGCCCATTTCGGCGGCGTGGTGATGGTTCCCTGGCGCTGGGCCGCGACGCTCGGCCTTGGCCTGGCCTCCGCCGCGCCGTTCGCCCTGATCGGTTTGAACATCGGCCTGCGCCTGGGCTCGCAGGGCGCGACCGCCGTGGCCAATCTGTTGTTCCTCAGCTTCTGCCTGTTCGGCGGCCTGTGGATGCCGCTGAGCATGATGCCGAGTTGGGTCGCCAAGGTGGCCGAGATCACGCCGTCCTATCACCTGAGCAAGCTGTCGATGATGCTGTCTGGCATGACCCCCATGACCGACGTTCCGCATCACGTTTTGGTCCTGGGCGCGATCATGATCGCCGCCACGATCGGCGCCTGGTCGGCCTGGCGCCGGCAGGCGGCTTGACCGTGGCGAGCCTCGCGCGCGACATCCCCCGGATGGAACAGGCATCCGTGACTCGGTCGACGAAGGACGAGCGCCCTCATCACGCGGCGCTTCCTTTCGGGGGGCGCCGTTTCGACGTGCGCTGGAGCTTCGTGTTCCTGGCCTACCTGCCGTTCTACTTCATCTCGTGGTTCTTCCGTTCGCCGGGCCAAGTCGAACTGATCGCGAGCCTCGCGGGCCTGGTCGTCTTCCTCGGGCTGTTCTTGAAGATCTTCCGCAGCAAGGGGCGTCCCCGGCTATGGGAAGTCCTGGCGATCTTCGGGGTCGGCCTGGCGCTGTCGCCGTTCAAGGCCGGATGGAGCGTCTACACCATCTACGCCATGTCGTTCGCGGCGCGAATCTCGTCTCGGCAGTTGGCGATCCGCACGCTGATCGGGCTGGAAATCGCGCTCCTGGTGATCGGCGTGGTCTTGTTGCGCAACACCTGGCCGATCTGGGGCTCGGGCGTGCTTTTCGGCGGCATCACCGGCTTCGCCGGTCTGATGCAGGCCGACATGGAGCGCAAGAACCAGGAACTGGCCCTGGCCCATGAAGAGGTTCGGGCCTTGGCCACCATGGCCGAGCGCGAACGGATCTCCCGCGACTTGCATGACCTGCTGGGCCACACCCTGACCCTGGTCGCGGTGAAGGCCGAGTTGGCCGCGCGCCTGGTCAGCCGCGACGCCGAGGCGGCCGAGCGCGAGATGCAGTCGGTGGCGACCGCCGCCCGCGAGGCCCTGGCCGAGGTCCGCACCGCCGTGGTCGGCATGAAGGGGGCCTCGCTGACCACCGAACTCGAGCGCGCCAGGGCCGCCCTGGCCGCCGCCAACGTCGTGGCCGAGGTCTCGGCCGGCCCGACCGACGGCTACCCGGGCCAGGAAGCCGTGCTGGCCATGGCCCTGCGCGAAGCCGTCACCAACGTCATCCGCCATTCTGGCGCCACGCATTGCGAGATACGGGTGGGGCTTGGTCCCTCGATCCTGATGCTCAGCGTTGTCGACGACGGCAAGGGCGGGGGGCTGGTCGAGGGCTCGGGCCTCAAGGGCATGCGCGCGCGGCTATCGGCGATTGGCGGCGCGTTGCACGTCAAGTCCGATCGACGGGGCACGCGCCTGGTCGCCACCGCGCCTCTACAAAACGCCCTTGGGGAGGCCGTCTCGTGATCCGCGTCGTCATCGCCGAAGACCAGCAGATGGTGCTGGGGGCGCTCAGCGCGCTCTTGGAACTCGAGGGCGACATCCAGGTGGTCGGCCGCGCGCCGGACGGCCAGAAGGCGCTGGACCTCGTCCGTTCCGAAAAGCCCGACGTGCTGATCTCCGACATCGAGATGCCGTACCTGACCGGCATCGACGTCGCCACGCGGATCAAGGCCGACGGGACGAGTACGCGGGTCTTGATTGTCACTACCTTTGGTCGGCCCGGCTATCTGCGCCGCGCCATGGACGCCGGGGTGAAGGGCTATCTGCTGAAAGACGGCCCCAGCAGCGTGCTGGCCGCGGCCGTCCGCACCATCGCCGCCGGCGGCCGGGCCATCGCGCCCGAGTTGTCCGAGGCGATCTGGGACGCCGAGCCCGATCCGCTGACCGACCGCGAGCGCGAGATCCTGCGCCTGGCCGAGGAGGGACGCTCGAACAAGGACATCGCCGAGGTGCTGGATCTCTCGCCCGGCACCGTCCGCAACTACCTGTCCGAAGCCGCCCAGAAGCTGGGCGCGGCCAACCGGGTCGAGGCCGGTCGCATCGCGCGCTCGAACGGCTGGCTCTAGACGGCGGGTGGGACCCGACCCCAGAGCCTCTCGTAGCGCCAGCCGGTCAGGTCCTCGACGATGGTCTTCGACTCGTCGCTCTCGGCCTCGGTGGCGCCGGCGCGCAGGCGCTCGACTTCCCGGATCAGCACCTCGTGGGTTTTGGCGTTGAGGCGGAAGCGCCAGGAGATGACCATGCCGGCCAGCATGACCAGGATCGGGCCGCCGACCAGAACAAGGACCACGGCGCGCACGGCCTCTGGCGACTGGACCACGGCCACGCCGGGATGGCTCTTGTCGGCGGCGACATAGCCGCCCATGCCGATCAAGGTGGTGGTCAGCACGATCGCGCCGGACTGGGCGATCTTGCGAACGAAGGTCATGACCCCGGCGAAGATGCCTTCGCGGCGCTGGCCGGTGACGGCCTCGTCGACGTCGGGCAGGTAGTTGTAGACGCTCCAGGGCACGAAGTTCAGCGTCCCGCGCCCCAGGCCTGCCAGGACGATCGGCACGAACAGCCAGAACAACACCGTCGGCGGCGCGGCGGGATTGAAGATGTTGCCGCCCAGCGCCCTCAGGCCCTCATCGAAACCAGCCGGCTTGATCAGGTAGAAAGCCAGGAACAGCAGTAGGGCCGCGCAGACGAAGCTGATGGCCATGCGATAGGCGACGACGGGACCGGTGCGTATGACCACGTTGACCGCGATCATCACCGAAATCAGCTGGGCGACGTACATCGTCGTCATCAGCTGCGAAATGATCAGGGTCGCGCCCATCATCACCGTCGCCACGAACAGCGGGAAGGCGGTGTTGAAGATGTCCTGAGAAATGTAACCGCCCAGATAGAGCGACAGGTGCTGGCGGAAGGCCTTGATGCGCAGGGTCGAAAATAGGTCGCGGAACATGTAGACCGGGATCATCGCCGCCTTGCCCCAGTCCATCGGCTCGGGCTGGATCAGCTTTTCCGCGTCGGAGTAGGGCCGCTCCCAGGTCAATAGCACGACCAGCGTCACCACCAGGCTGAATAGGCCGCCGAAGATCGCGGCCATGATCAGGAAGGTGCCGGGTGAGTCCTTGCCGCCGAAGTGGCTGATGATCAGGGTCGGCAGGTACGAGGCCAGGATCGCCGAGCTCTGGGCGATCAGCATCCTGACGCCGGCGAATTTGGCCTTCTCCTTGTAATCCTTCGTCATTTCCGCCGCGAGGGTCTCCCACGGGATCAGGAACATCGTGTAGACGAACTCGAAGAACACGAAGGTGGTCAGATAGTAGGCGAAGGTCTGGCCCGAGACGAAGATCAGCGCGAAGGCCGGCAGCAGCGGAATGGTGACGATCAGGAAGACCTTGCGCCGCCCGATCTTCCGCCCAATCCACGTGTGGCGCAGGTTGTCGGAGACGTAGCCGATCAGCGGGCAGGTAATCGCTTCCAGCAGGCGCGGGAGGCCCAGGATCAGGCCGGTCTCGACCGGCGAGAGGCCGCAGAACGTGATGAAGAAATAGGCCAGCCAGCCGGTGATCACGGCCTGCGCGCCAGCCCCCAGCATGTCGCCGGAACCCCAGCCCCAATAGGTGACCCAGGTGGGTCTGCGAATGTCCGGCGTGGCCATGGTCGTCTCGTTTCCCTTTGAGGAGGGGTCTTGGCGCCCCTTGCCGATCCGACCTTGGGCCGGATCGGTGACTGTGTGCGGAGAGGCTAAATGAACGCCCGCTGGAACTCGCCCAGGGCCAGCATGGCCAGCGACTGGCCGTAGGGCATCGAGGTCAGGGGGATGTCCTTGTAGCCCTGGATCGTATCGAACACCGGGGTGCCGAACGAGACCTGCTGCAGCTCGCCCGCCTCGTCGATATTGGCCAGCACGCCCTTGATGGCGCGGATGGCGACGGCCTCGTAGTCCTTGCCGATGTAGCGCTTGCGCACGGCTTTCAGGATTCCATAGGCGAAGCCAGCCGTGGCCGAGGCTTCCAGGTACGAGGTCTTGTCGTTGATGATCGTATGCCAGAGGCCGGTCTCGGCGTCCTGGAACTGGGTCAGCGCCTTGATCTGGGCTTCCAGCGCATCGATCAGGAAGGCGCGCAGGCCATCGCCCGGCTTGAGGTCCAGAAGCTCGATGAACTCGGGAATGGCGATGGTCACCCAGCAATTGCCGCGCGCCCACAGGGCGTCGGCGAAGTTGTGGCGCCCCTCGAAGGTCCAGCCGTGGAACCACAGGCCGGTCTTGCGGTCGGCCAGGTATTTGATGTGGACCATGAACTGGCGCTTGGCTTCCTCGACGAAGTCGGGGCGGTCCAGCAGGAGGCCGATCTTGGCCAGCGGCAGCACGCTCATCATCAGCGTGTCGTCCCACAGCTGCTGCGGGTTCTCGCTGTTGAAGACGATGTGCTGGAAGCCGCCTTCCTCGGTGCGGGGCCCCTCGTACATGACGTAGTCGGCCCAAGTCTCCAGGTACGGCAGATAGGTGTGATCGCCGGTGGCCTCGTACAGATAGGCCAGGGTCAGGAACGGCGAGACCGTATTGATGTTCTTGGTCGGGGTGCCGGCCTCGAAGCGATCGGCGAACCACTGGGTCATGATGTCGAAGGCGCGCTCGTCGCCGTACATCTCGTACTGCTTCCAGAGGCCGTAGAGGCCCACGCCGTGAGTCCACTCCCAGTCGTTCCAGCCCTTGGTGTCGATGACCCGGCCATCGTCGAGGCGCAGCAGAAACTCGCCCGTCTCGTCCTTGATGTCGACAAGGTTGCTGATCAGCAGGGCGATCTTGGCCTTGATGTCCTTGGCCTCGAGGCCGTAGGCGAGATTGGGCACGGTAGTCTCCAATAGTCCGGTATCAGGGTTTGAAATCGGGCGCGGGCACGCGGGCGACGGGGATGCCGCCGCGCACGGTGCGCAGGTTGACCAGCTTGACGGCTTCCAGCGCGTCGCCAGGAGCGCCGTCGCTGGTCACCGCCAAGGCGAGCGTGTTCTTGCCGCGCGGATCAACGATGCCATTGGGCAGGACAAAGGTCCGTTGCGGCCCGACATGGGCGATGAACTGGCCCATGTTCCAGCCGTTGACGAAGATCAGCACGCGGTAACGCTTGTTCGGCGAGCGGGGCTTGTCCGGATCGCCGATGGTCAGGCCCAGGGTCGTGTCCTGGTCCTTGGGAAAGGCGAGGTCGAAGCTCGTGCGATACCAAGTCGTGCCCGCATAGGGCGTGGTCGCCGTCATGTCGGCCTTGGCCCAGGCCGCGTCCGGGAAGCCCGGCAGGTGCCAGCCCTCGCGCTCGCCATACTGGCCGCCATTGTTAGCGTTGCCGCGCACCGGGTCCTGGATGTCTTCGCCGCCCTTGTTTCCCTGGATCTTCCAGGCGATTGGCACGGCGAAGCTGTAGGTCCCCGGACCCGACAGCGAGGCCGAAACCAAGCCGCGCGCTTCCTTGTGAAAGTCGTCGGCGTCGAGGTCCCAGTTGTGGCCGTTGTTGCGGACCATGACCGACAGCACGTGTTCGCCGGTTCCGCGCAGATCCTCGGGCAGCTTGAAGGTGGCGACGCCGGTGGTGATCGGGCGGGGAAGGCCGCCGTCCAGCTCGTGCTGCCCTAGAAAGCGGCCATCCAGCCACACCTGCAGCATGCCCGCGCCGCCGGCCCCGTAGTGCAGGGTCAGGGTGTCGATGTCAGCCTGGCCCTGGTAGCGGCCGCGATACCAGACGTCGCCCTGGTGGAAGCCGTAGGCGCTCATGTCCAAAGCCGGCTGGCCGGTAGGGCCACGCACGGTCGAGCCGCTGCGACGGCCCTCGGTCTTCAGCCAGGCTGCGTCGTCGAACTTCGGATCCGCCTCGGGCGAGCCGGGCGCGGTCTTCCAGATCAGTTGGGCGAGATTGGGCAGGGCGGTCACGGCCGGACCGGCTAGCGCCTTGTCGGCCAGCAGGCTGCCCGAGGCGGTGGCCTTGGCCGCGATCTTGGCGCCGTTCCAGCGGACCGACGTCACGGCCTTGGGCGCGAAGACTTCAAGCGGGCTAACGGTCTCGGTGTCGCCGGTCAGGCTGAGCATGCCGCCCTTGGTCGCGTCGCTCCGGATCAGGCCCGGACCTCGGATCAGGGCGGTGTCGCGCCGCCAGAAGGCCTGGCCGGTCTCGGCGTCGGCCAGCAGCAGGGTCAAGGGCGGGCGACCGCCGCCGGTGATCCGCACGCGGGCCAGGCCCTTGTGCTGGTAGGTCAGTTTCAAATCGCCCTTGGTCGAGTCGAAGGCCGAAGCGACATCGCCGTCCAGCACCTCGACCTTCGGCGCGGACGCATAGCGCAGCACGGTCTCGCCCGCCTCGCCGGCGCGGCCGTAGAGCAAAGCCAGGTCGCCGTCATTCCACTTCAGGTGAGTCTGGATCTCGGACGTCGAATAGACCAACCGCTGGCCGCCCAGATCGTAGCTGGCCATCAGCATCTTGGCGTCCTGGCCCTTGATCCGCGAGGGGACCACGTACTCGCCGTCGCGGGTCTTCAGCTTGAAGGTGAAGGCCTCGTCGCCGGTGGCGCTGCTCGGGTTGTGGACCACCACATAAAGGTGTCCGCCCGTCTCGAGGTTCACGTTGTGATAGATGCGGACCTTGTCGTTCGACGGAACGATCGCCTCGCCCTTGTCCATGCGGCGGAGGTCGGGGACGGCGGCGATGAACTCGCCCATCTGCTTCATCACCCGGATCTTGTCGCGCAGGCCCCGAGCCTCGTCGATCGCCGAGCCATAGTCGTATGAGCTGAACACCACCGGGGCCGGCAGCCAGCCCCAGCTGGTTCCGCCATAGGTCATGTAGAAGCTCTGCAGCGTGATGCCGTTGGCGACATTGGTTGCGTAGAACACCCGCTGGTAGCCGACGCCGCGGTGGACGGCCGTGCAGTCGTAGTCGCCGTTGCTGCCCCAGTAGTCGAACCAGCCGCCGCCGAACTCGGCCAGGAAGCCGGGCGTGTTCGGGCTGGCCAAGGCGCCGCCCTTGGCCCCGTTCACGCCGTAGATCCCCCAGTCCGGCGCGACGCCGGGGCTCGCCGGCTTGGAGTCGACGCGGCAGTTGCCGCCTGGATAGCCGTCGAAGGCGTAGAGGTCGTTCGGGCCTTCTACGGTCCCGGGCACGTTCGAGCCCTTCGGGACCCAGTAGCCGTTGCGGCCCTTGTCGTTGTGGAAGATCGGGACGGTGATGCCATCGGCCTTGGCCTTGTCGGCCAGCCACTGCATGTATCGCTGCTGCGGCGCGCCGACGACGTCGAGTTCGTTCTCGATCTGGTGGGCGATCACCGTGCCCTGACCGGTGGTCAGCTGGTGGCGGGCGATGACGGCGTTGATCTGGGTCAGCCACTCGTCGGCGGCTTGGATGTATTCCGGCGCATCGGTGCGGGCGCGAGCCTGCTGGTTGACCAGCCATCCAGGGAAACCGCCCCGGGTCAGCTCGGCGTTCACGTAAGGCCCGGCGCGGGTGATGACGTAGAGGCCTTCTTCCTTGGCCATGGTCAGCACGCGATCCATGTCGCGCACGCCGCTGAAGTCGTAGACCCCCTGCTTGGGCGAGTGGTACCCCCAGTCGAAATAGATCGCGACGGTGTTGTAGCCGCTGGCCTTCATCTTCTGGAGAATGTCGCGCCACAGGTCGGGGCTTGGCACGCGGAAGGGGTGAAACTCGCCGCCCCACGAGAAGACCCGCTGATCGTCGACCTTCAGCGAGTACCTGTCCCAGGTGATCTTGTGAGCTTCGGCGGGCTTAGCGACGGCGGGCGGATCGCCGCCTTCCTTCAGCACCGTGAAGTGGCGCACCGTGCCGGAAAGCTCCGGCAATTCAACCTTCTGGGTCCAGGTCCTGAAACCGTCCTTGCTGTCCGACGACCAGTAGCGCTTGGCTGCGTACTCGTCGAAATAGATCCGCCAGCCGCCGTCGGATGTGCGGATCATGGCGGGGCCTTCGACGCCCCGACCCCAGCCGGCCCAGTCGCCGGTTCCCTTGGCCTGCCAAGGACCGTCCAGCGACGGTGCGGTCCACAGCTCGATGAACTTGCTCGTCTCGTTCTTGGCGAAGGCTTGATAGAGCCCGTCCTGGCGCACGACGAAGGTGTCGATGAAGTTCGGCCCGAGGCCGGATAGCGGCTTGGGCTTGCTCCAATCGGCCAGCGAGGCGTCGGTCGCGGTGATGCGCATCGGCTGGAACAGGCCGGCGATGCCGGTGGTCGAGACCGACAAGATCAGGTTCACCGACCCGTCCTGGTCGACGAACCACTCCGGCGCCCAGCTGTTGGTCGCGCCGGGGACGTCGATCTTCACGTCGCGCAGGAAAGTCCAGTCGGTGAGGTTCTGGCTGCGGGCCAGGCCGATCGTGTCGCCAGTCCAGCCGGTGGTGTAGGCGACGTAGTACCAGCCGTCCGTATGCTTCATCACGCTGGGATCGCGGATGAGGCCCTTGGGCGGGGTGTAGGCCAGCGGCTTCTTCAGGGTGAAGCGCGTTCCGTCCGCCGAGTCGTACACGCTCATGTTCGACTGGCTGGCGTTGGTGAACGCCGTCATCGTGTAGCGGACGGGCTCGGCGCCAAAAGACTGAACGGGCGCGCTGGTCGTCATCAAGGCGGCGGCCAGTCCGAGCGCGGGGAGGGCGAAACGCATCCTCAGCCCTCGAAATAGAAGACGGGCTTCAGGGGCCACTCGACGGGCTTGTTGTCCGGATGGACCTCCATCAGGTCGGCCATGAAGTCCCACCAGCGCTTCATCACCGGCTGCAGCGGCAAGGCGTCCTTGTTGTGGTCGGGGCGCAGGCGCAGCACGGCGAAGAGGCTCATGGTCTCCTCGTCCAGGAAGATCGAATAGTCGTGGATCCCCGCGTCGCGCAGGGCCTGCGCGAGGTCGGGCCACAGTTCGTCGTGGCGGCGCTCGTACTCGGCGGCGACGCCCGGCTTCAGCTGCATGCGGAAGGCGAGGGGGCGGTTTTCCGTCGTCGTGCTCATCGTCTTCCTCCCGTCCTTGTTGTTAGTTTTCCAGCCGGTAGACCCGCCGGGCGGTCCCGAAGAACAGCGCCTCGCGCTCGTCGTGGCCGAAGTCGGCCGTGATCGCGTCGTAGGCGGCGTAGAAGGCGCCGAAGCTGCCGTGGACCTTCTCGACCGGGAAGTTGCTGGCGAACATGCAGCGCTCGATCCCAAAGGTCTCGATGACCTGGAGCACGAAGGGCTTCAGGCTCGCCGTGGTCCACGACCGGTCGACCATGGCCAGGCCCGAGATCTTGCAGCTGACGTTCGGGCGGCCGGCCAGCACGGCCAGGCCTTCGCGCCAGGCGGCCAGGCCCGCTTCGTCGCGATCCGTCGGCATGCCGGCGTGGTTGACGATTAGCGGGATGTCCGGATGGGCATCGGCCAGTTCGGCCGCCGTCGGCATCTGCGAGGCGTAGAGTTGCAGGTCGAACGACAGGCCGTACTTGGCCAGCAGGGCGAACCCGGCCCGCCATTGCGGGTCTTGCAGCTTGTCGGTCGGGCCGTAGGTCTTGGCCGGATCGTTGTGCCAGTTGACGATCTGGCGGATGCCCCGGACGTTGCGACGGGCGGCGTGGGCCGCCAGCATCGCCTCGACGTCCGGATCGTCCAGATTGGCCCCGGCGACGATACCGCCGATCACGCCGCGCTGATCGGCGATCGCCTGCAGCCAGTCGGTCTCGGACAGCTGGTCCTTCGGTGGCAGACCGCATTCGACATGGACCGTCTGGACGACGTTCCAGCCCTTGGCGTCGGCGAGATAGTCGTCCAGTCCATAGGACCTGTAGGCGATCGACAACATGTCGCCGGCCGGGTTGTTCGGCAGCGGCGTGTCCTGGAGCCAGGCGTAGTAGTGCCGATCGAGGTCCCACAGGTGCATGTGGGGATCGACGATGGGACCCGTGTACGCCATGGCTCCCTCCTAGAACGTGGTCCGGCCGCCGGAGGTGTCGAAGGTGGCGGCGGTGGTGAAGCTGCACTCCTCCGAAGCCATGAAGCAGACCATGGCCGCGCTCTCGTGGATCTCGCCCAGGCGGCCCATCGGGATCTTGCCGCGCATGTAGTCGACCTGGCTCTGGGGCAGCTGCTCCAGGATCGGGCTCTCGAAGGTGGCCGGTGTGATGCTGTTGGCGATCACGCCCTTGGTGGCCAGCTCCTTGCCCAGCGACTTGGTCAGGCCGATCACTGCCGCCTTCGACGCCGAATAGGCGCCGGCGTTGGGGTTGCCTTCCTTGCCCGCGACCGAGGCGACGTTGACAATCCGGCCATAGCCGCCCGCCAGCATGAACGGGACCACGGCCTTGCAGCAGTAGAAGACGCCGTTGACGTTGATGTCGAATACTCGCTTCCAACTCTCCGTCGGATACTCGTACACCGTGGCCGTGGCGCCGGTGATGCCGGCCGAGGCGACCAGGATATCGATGCGGCCCAGGACCTCGTTGGCGGCCTTGGCGGCGGCGAAGACGGCGTCCTCGTCGGAGACGTCAAGCGCGACGGTGTGCGCCGCGCCGACTTCGGTCGCGGTCTCCTTCAGGCCCTCGGCGTCCACGTCCCATAGCGAGACCTGGCCGCCCTCGGCGACGATGCGGGCGGCGACCGAACGGCCCAGGCCCGAGGCCCCGCCAGTGATCACCGCGCACCGGCCCCCAAAGCGACCCGGATAGAAACGATTGGCGTAGGGCGTGCTCACTGGACGCCTTCCTTAGTCCAGGCGACGACGATCTGGCGCTGCTCGCCCAGCTTCTCGATGCCCAGGCGGATCTCGTCGCCAGCCTTCAGATAGACCGGCTCGGGCTTCTGGCCCATGCCGACGCCAGGCGGCGTGCCGGTGGTGATCAGATCGCCCGGCTCAAGAGTCATGAACTCGCTGATGTACGAGACCAGCTTGCTGATCGGGAAGATCATGGTCTTGGACGAGCCGTCCTGCTTGCGCTGGCCGTTGACGTCCAGCCACATGCCCAGATTCTGCGGGTCGCCGACCTCATCCGAAGTGACCATCCAAGGGCCGACC
This sequence comes from Caulobacter sp. 1776, assembly GCF_040545685.1. Taxonomy (NCBI): domain Bacteria; kingdom Pseudomonadati; phylum Pseudomonadota; class Alphaproteobacteria; order Caulobacterales; family Caulobacteraceae; genus Caulobacter; species Caulobacter sp. 1776. The sequence continues at coordinate 437,529 of NZ_JBEPMI010000004.1, read as the reverse complement.
GGGCCGAAAGTGTCGCAGCCCTTGCCCTTGTCCCATGTGCCGCCGCGCTCGATCTGGAAGGCGCGCTCGGAGACGTCATTGATCAGGACATAGCCAGCCACGTGGTCGAGGGCCTCGGCTTCCGAGACGTAGCGGGCGCGCGACCCGATCACCACGCCCAGCTCGACTTCCCAGTCGGTCTTCAGCGAGTCCTTGGGAAGCATCACCGGGTCGTTCGGACCGGTCAGACAGCTGACAGCCTTGGTGAACAGCACCGGCTCCTCGGGGATCGGCAGGTTCGACTCCGCGGCGTGATCGGCGAAATTCAGGCCCACGGCGATGAACTTGCTGACGCCGTTGACCGGCACGCCGTAGCGGGGCGAGCCCTCGACGACGGGCAGAGTGGTCGGATCGATCGCGGCCAGGGCTTTCAGGCTGGCAGGCGAGAGTTGGGCGCCGGTGATGTCGGTGACGTGGGCCGACAGGTCGCGGATCTTGCCGTCGGCGTCGAGGAGACCAGGCTTTTCAGAGCCCCTGGGGCCGTAGCGGAGCAGTTTCATAGGGATTCGCCTTCAGGGAGATCAGCGGGCGTAAGGCCGGTGCAGACCGACCTCGCGATTGAGTTCGACGCCGAAGCCCGGCGCGTCGGAGAGCTTGAGCTTGCCGTTCACCGGCACGGGTTCGCCGATCAGCTGCGGGTGGAACATCGGCACCACCTCGTCGGCCTTCGGGGCCATCATCAGGAACTCGGCGAACGGGCTGTTATGGCGCGTGATGACGAAGTGGTAGCTGTAGACGCTGGAACCGTGCGGGATGCACAGCACGCCGCGGCTGTCCGCCAGGTTCGAGATCTTGATGATCTCGGTCATGCCGCCGCACCAGCCCACGTCCGGCTGGATGATGTCGCAGCACTCCATCTCCAGCAGCATGCGGAAGCCCCAGCGGGTGGCCTCGTGCTCGCCGGTGGTGACCAGCATGCCCTTGGGGGCGTTCTTCTTGAGATCGCGATAGCCCCAGTAGTCGTCGGGGCTGAGCGCTTCTTCGATCCACTTCAGGCCATACTCGTTGGCCTTGTGAGCCAGCTTGGTGGCGTAGTTGAGGTCCAACGCCATCCAGCAGTCGAACATCAGCCAGAAGTCCTCGCCGCAGCGCTCGCGCATGGTGGCGAGTTCCTCGAGGTTCTTCTTCAGGCCTTCCTCGCCCTCGGCCGGGCCGTGGTGCAGGGGCATCTTGCCGCCGATGAAGCCCATCTGCTTGGCGAAATCCGGGCGCGCGCCCGTGGCATAGAAGGTCAGCTCGTCGCGAACCTTGCCGCCCAGCAGGTGATAGACCGGCTCCTGGCGCAGCTTGCCCAGCAGGTCCCACAGCGCCAGGTCGACGCCCGACAGGGCGTTCACCACCAGGCCCTTGCGGCCGTAGTATTGGGTGGAGAAGTACATCTGGTCCCAGATCTTCTCGACCTCGGCCGGGTCGCGGCCTTCCAGGAAGCGGGCCAGGTGTTTCTCGACGATGTAGGCGGCCGGCTCGCCGCCGGTGGTCACCGCGAAGCCGATCGTGCCGTCGGCGGCCTCGATCTCGACCACCAGCGTGCCCAGCACGTTGATGCCGAAGCTCTGGCGGCTCTGGCGATATTCCGGATAGCGCGACATCGGGGTGGCGATGTGGTCGTCGATCCAGTGGCCGTCGCCCTGGTCGTGATAGTCGGCGCCTCCGCCTCGAACCACAAAGGCGCGGACGTGCTTGATGACCGGAAACGCCATGGCGACGAGGCTCCAACCTTTGAGGGCGCTCGACGACGCCCAAGACAAGGAAGGCGCGCCTTCCGGAACCTCTCCGGCAAGCCCTGGCGAAGCCTTTAGGCTCCGCCTACCTCCCCAACACAACCTATGACACGCTATCGGTTCGCGAGGGTGGCGCGCTCGACAGAGTCGCCGTTGTTCCGCTTGCCTTGCGTTCCACAATATGAGAGGTAGTGCTACAAAATGAAACCAGCGTCAAGGGGAGCGGAACCGGTGGCGGCGGATGAAAACGCGACGACCAAGAGCCCCAGCGGCAGCCAGACCCTGTTTCGCGGCCTCGATCTGCTGGATGTGGTCGCCGAGTCCGGGACCATCGCCTTGCCAGCCCTGGCCAAGCAGCTGGGCCTGACTCGCAGCACGACTCACCGCCTGGCCACGGCCCTCGTCGAACGCCGCCTGCTCTCGCAGGCGCCGCGCGAAGGCTACAGCCTTGGCAGCAAACTGCTGGAGCTGGGCTACTTGGCCAGCCAACAGATGGACCTGCCGCGCGTCGCCCGCCCGCACCTGGAAAAGCTGTGGGAGGACACCGAGGACACGGTGCACCTGGGCGTCCTCGACGACGACCGGGCCCTCTATCTCGACAAGCTGACCGGCCGGCGGCGGATCAACATCAGCTCACGCGTCGGCGACCGCCAACCGATTCGCTCGACCGGCCTCGGCAAGGCCCTGGTCCTAGACGACACCGAGGACCGTTGGCGCACGCTGTACCGCGCCGAAGGTCCGCCCGCGCCGGGCGCGCCGGACGAGACCCAGTGGATCGACTGGATGCGCGACTACTCCAAGCGCGGCGTGGCCTTCGACCTGGAGGAGAACGAGGACCGCATTCGCTGCGTCGCCGCGCCGATCCGCGGGGCGGCCGGCCAGGTCGTCGGCGCGATCAGCGTCTCCGGCGCGGCCCAGTACATGGACGACGAGCGGATGCAGGCGCTGGTCAACGACGTCCGCGACACGGCCAACGCCATCGGCCGCGACCTCGGCTGGAATGGAAAAAGGACGGCCGTCGGCAAAGGCTAGACGGTCAGAAGACCTAGGTGGAGGAACGATGCTTCTGAAGGACAAGGTGGTGCTGGTGACCGGCGCCTCGCAGGGGATCGGCAAGGCCGCCGCGATCGGGTGCGCTCGGCACGGCGCGGATGTGGCGATCAACTATCACTCCGACGAAGTGGGCGCGGCCGACGCCGTGCGCGAGATCGAGGCCCTGGGCCGTCGCGCCATCGCCGTGAAGGGCGACGTGGCCAACGTCGAGACCGCTTCATCCTTCGTGCAGGCCGCCGTGGATGCCTTCGGCAAGGTCGACGTCTTCGTCAACAACGCAGGCATCTGCCCGTTCCACGCCTTCCTCGACATGCCGCCCGAGGTCATGGAGCGGACGATGAAGGTCAATCTGTTTGGCGCCTACTACATGGTGCAGGCGGCGGCCAACCAGATGGTCAAGCAGGGGAACGGCGGCGCGATCGTCGCCGTCAGCTCGATCAGCGCCCTGGTCGGCGGCGGCATGCAAACCCACTACACCCCGACCAAGGCCGGCGTGCACAGCCTGATGCAGTCCACGGCCATCGCGCTGGGCAAATACGGCATCCGCTGCAACTCGGTGCTGCCGGGCACGATCGAGACGGCGATCAACAAGGAAGACCTGGCCGACGTCGCCAAGCGCGAATACATGGCCGGCCGCATCCCGCTGGGCCGCCTGGGCGAGCCTGACGACCTTGCCGGTCCGATCGTGTTCCTGGCCTCGGACCTGGCCAAGTACGTCACCGGCGCGGCCCTCTTGGTCGACGGCGGCGCGTTCGTGAACCTGCAGTGATCCCGTGATCGTTTCCTCGACCACGGACTTCCGGGAGGCGGCCAAGCGCAGGCTGCCGCGCTTCCTGTTCGACTATATCGACGGCGGCGCCTATGCCGAGCGGACCTTGGCCCGCAACGTCTCGGACCTGGCCGACATCGCCCTGCGTCAGCGGGTGCTGAAGGATGTCTCGGCGGCCGACCTCTCCACGACGCTGTTCGGGGTCAAGCAGGCCCTGCCGGTCGCCCTGGCCCCGGTCGGCCTGACCGGCATGTACGCCCGGCGGGGCGAATGCCAAGCCGCCCGCGCGGCGGCCAAGAAGGGGGTGCCCTTCTGCCTGTCGACGGTCTCGGTCTGCGACGTCGACGAGGTCAGCAAGGCCTCGTCCGCGCCGATCTGGTTTCAGCTCTACGTGCTGCGTGACCGGGCCTTCATGCGCGAACTGCTGGCCCGCGCCAGCGCGGCTGGGGCGACGGCCCTGGTGTTCACCGTTGACATGCCTGTGCCCGGCGCTCGCTACCGCGACGCCCATTCAGGCATGAGCGGCCCAAACGCCGCCGCCCGTCGTCTCGTGCAGGCGGCGTTCAAGCCGGCCTGGGCCTGGGACGTCGGGGTGATGGGGCATCCCCACACCTTGGGTAATGTCGCGCCGGTGCTGGGCGCCAATTCCGGCCTCGAGGACTTTATGGGCTGGCTGGGCGCGAACTTCGATCCGTCCATCCAGTGGAAGGATCTGGAATGGATCCGCGAGCTCTGGAAGGGACCGCTGATCATCAAGGGCGTGCTTGACCCCGAGGACGCCAAGGCCGCCGCCGACATCGGCGCGGACGGGGTCATCGTCTCCAACCACGGCGGGCGCCAACTCGACGGTGTGCTGTCCTCGGCGCGGGCCCTGCCGGCCATCGCCGACGCCGTGGGGGACAAGTTAACGGTGCTGGCCGACAGCGGCGTGCGCTCCGGTCTCGACGTGGTGCGGATGCTGGCCCTGGGCGCCAAGGGCGTGCTGCTGGGCCGGGCCTTCGTCTACGCCCTGGCCGCGCGCGGCGAGGCGGGCGTCACTCAGCTTCTGGATTTGATCGAGAAGGAGATGCGCGTCGCCATGGCCCTGACCGGCGTGCGTGATCTGGCCTCGATCGACCGTTCCATCCTCGCGGAGTTCAAGTCGTGATCGCAGCCCTGGCGCTCGCCGCCGCCGTCAGCGCGACGCCGCCGCGCATCGTCATCGCCAGCGACTCCACCGCAGCCAACTATGGCGCCAGCAGCTATCCACAGATGGGCTGGGGCATGGTGCTGAAGTGTTCGCTGGACCCGAACATCGAGGTCGTGAACCTGGCGCGCGGCGGCCGTTCGACCAAGACCTTCATCGAGGAGGGGCTATGGGACCAACTGCTGGCCCAGTTGAAACCCCGCGACACGGTGCTGATCCAGTTCGGCCACAACGACGCCGACACCAAGAAGATCGTTCGCTTCACCGATCCGAACGGGGCCTATGACGTCAATCTGCGCCGGTTCGTGGCCGACGTGCGGGCGGCCAAGGCCGTGCCGGTGCTGGTCACCCCGATCGCCCGCTGGATGTGGGAAAACGGCGAGCCCAAGGACGCTCACGCCGCCTATGCCGCGACGATCCACAGGGTGGCCGCCGACCTGAAGGTTCCGCTGGTCGACCTGGACGGCGACATGATGGCGGCGCTGAAGGCGAGGGGGGAGCTGGCCTCGCGCGGCCTCTATCTGCAGTACAAGCCTTACGACCACATCGCGCGCTATCCCGAAGGCGTCAGCGACGACACCCACATCAACGAGCAGGGCGCGCGGCTGGGCGCGGCCCTGGTGGCGACACGGCTGGCGGCGCTGAAGCTGCCAATCTCCAAAAGCGTGCATCCGGCTTCAGTCGCCGGCCAGCCCAATCTGGGCGGCCCGACCTGTCCATGATCCGCATTCCTTGAGGGAGGAACGCATGAAGCTTTCGCGCGCGAGCTTGCTCGCCTTCGCCGCCGTGGTCGTCATCTCAGGCTCGCCAGCCCTGTCGGCGCCGAAGGCCAAACCAGCGATGGTCGCCGCGCCGCTGTCGACCTGGTCGGGCGCCTGGGGTACTGCGCCCAGCGCCTCGCAGGCCGTGGCGCGGCCCAACGAGGTGCGAGCGTTCGCCGATATCACCGCTCGTCAGGTCATCCGGCTCAACCTGGGCGGCGAGGCGTTGCGGCTGCGGTTGACCAACGAACTGGGCGATCGCCCCCTGAAGGTCGGAGCGATGAGCGTCGCCCTGGCCGGTCCGGACGGCGAGCCGCTAGGCGCGCCGATCCCCGTCACCTTCGGCGGCCGGGGCGAAGCTCTGATCCCGCCGGGCGGGCCGCTGCTCAGCGATCCGGTCGTGCTACAGGTCAAGGCCATGGACCGTATCTCGGTCTCGACCTTCTATGTCGAGCCGACCGCGCCGGCCGGCCACCGCGTGCGACTGTTCCTGTCACCGCAGGGCAACCATACCGCCAAGACCGAGACGCCAGGCGAGCAGGCCTTGCGTGGTCCGGGATTGGTCTCGGGCGTCGACGTGCGTGGCGCGACCCAGCGCCCGGTGCTGGTGACGATCGGCGACTCGATCACCGAGGGGGCGGGCTCGACGCCCAATGCCGACATGGGTTGGCCCGAGCAATTGGCGGCGCGCATCGCCGCGCGCGGCGGCGAGTGGGGCGTCGTCAATGTCGGGATCAGCGGCGGGCGGCTGCTGCGCGAAGGCTCGGGGCCGAGCGCGCTGTCGCGCTTCGACCGCGATGTGCTGTCGGTTCCCGGTGTGGCGACGGTGGTCCTGCTGGAAGGTATCAATGATATCGGCCGCGCGGCCCAGCCCGGCTATGCCAGCGAGGCCGTTACGGCCGACGAGGTGATCGCCGGCTATCGTCAACTGATCGACCGCGCCCACGCCCGGGGCGTGAAGATCTGGGCTGGCACGATCCTGCCGTTCGAGGGCGCGATGTACTACCACGCCGCCGGTGAGACGACGCGCCAGGCCGTCAATGCCTGGATCCGTACGAGCGGCGCGTTCGACGGCGTCATCGACTTCGAGGCGGTCGCCAAGGATCCGGCCAAGCCCAGCCAGATGGTCGACGGCTTCCACAGCGGCGACCACCTGCATCCGGCCGACGCTGGCTACGCCCGCATGGCCGAGGCCGCGGACAAGGCGCTGTTCGGCGCGAAATAGCTCTGGTCGAAAAAGAAAATGGAGCGCCTGGAGGAGGCGCTCCATGCGCCCGCACGGGGGATGGGCGGACAGTCAATCGCGAGGAACGGGGGCGAGGAGGCGACCGGCGTTCCTGGGAAATATCCCAAATATTGAGATATAATCCGATATAATGAGATTGCTTGACAGGGAGCGACCTGTCAAGCCACACGTGCGGAAGAGCCAAAAGTGGCCTGACCAATCCGAGGCGTTCATGTCGAGCTTTCTCCGGTCCGCTCCCCTCGCTGTCGCTATGTTGGCCGCCGTCGCGCCGGCCCAGGTTCAGGCCCAGCGCGCCGAATTCGCCTTCAACGACGGCTGGCGCATGGCCACTGGCGAGATCGCTGGCGCCGAGAGGTCCGACTTTGACGACGCCGCCTGGAAGGCCGTCACCCTGCCGCACGCCTTCAACGAGGACGAAGCCTTCAAGGTCGACATTCACGATCTGAAGGACGGGATCACCTGGTACCGCAAACGCTTCGTCTTGCCGGCGGACTTCGCGCCCGGCGGCAAGGCGTTCCTGGAGTTCGAGGGCGTGCGCCAGGCCGGCGACGTCTATGTCAACGGCATGCTGGCGGGCGGGCACGAGAACGGCGTCACGGCCTTCGGCGTCGACGCCTCCAAGCTGCTCAAGCCCGCGCCGTTCGAGAACGTCGTCGCCGTCCGCGTCGACAGCGACTGGAAGTACAAGGAGAAAGCCACCGGCAGCGCCTTCCAGTGGAACAACAACAACTTCAATGTGAACTACGGCGGCATCCACCGCGCCGTGCGGCTGCATCTGATGGGCGGCCTGCACCAAACCCTGCCGCTGTATTCCAGCCTGGGCACGACCGGCGTCTACGTTTGGGCTGGCGACTTCGACATCAAGGGCGGGGCGGCGACGATCCACGCCGAGTCCGAGGTGCGTAACGAGACCGATCGTCCGCGCACCTTCATCTATCGCGTGGCCCTACGCGACGTCGAGGGCAAGCCCGCCGGTGAGTTCGCCGGGCCGACCGTTACCCTCGCGCCCGGCGAGACCCGCGTGGTCGCGGCCCAGGGGCGGCTCACGGGGCTGAAGTTCTGGAGTTGGGGCTACGGCTATCTCTACGCCGTGAGCACGGCCCTGGTGGAGGACGGCAACACGGTCGATGCGGTCACGACCCGCACCGGCTTCCGCAAGACCGCCTTCGGCCAGGGCATGATCCGACTGAACGATCGGGTCATTCAAGTCCACGGCTACGCCCAGCGTACCAGCAACGAATGGCCGGCGCTGGGGACGGACATTCCGCCGTGGATCAGCGATTTCTCCAACGCCCTGATGGTCGAGAGCGGTGGCAATCTGGTGCGCTGGATGCACATCACGCCCGCTCGCCAGGACGTGACCTCGGCCGACCGCGTGGGGCTGATGCAGGCCATGCCCGCCGGCGACGCCGAGAGCGACGTCACCGGCCGCCGCTGGGAGCAGCGGAAGGAGGTGATGACCGACGCCATCGTCCGCTTCCGCAACAACCCCTCGATCGTCTTCTACGAGGGCGGCAACGAGAACATCAGCGACGAGCACATGGCCGAGCTGAAGGCCATCCGCGACCGCTTCGACCCGCACGGCGGCCGCGCCATCGGCTCGCGCGAGATGCTGTCCAGCAAGGTCGCCGAGTACGGCGGCGAGATGCTCTACATCAACAAGAGCGCCACCAAACCCGTCTGGGCCATGGAATACTCCCGCGACGAGGGCGCGCGGAAGTTTCAGGACGACTTCACCGCGCCGTTCCACAAGGACAACCCCGATTACAACCGCAACCAGGACAGCCACGCGGCCGAGAACGTTCGCCGTTGGTACGACTACTGGCGCGAGCGGCCGGGCGGCGGCGGCCGGGTCAGCTCGGGCGGCGTCAACATCATCTTCTCGGACAGCAACACCCATTTCCGCGGCGACAACAACTACCGCCGCAGCGGCGAGGTCGACGCTATGCGGCTGCCGAAGGAAGGCTTCTATGCCCACCAAGTGATGTGGGACGGCTGGGTCGACGTCGAGCGGCCGCGCGCCCACATCGTTGGCCATTGGAACTACGCTCAAGGGACGGTGAAGGACGTGCTGGTGATCGCCAGCGCCGACAAGGTCGAGCTGAAACTGAACGGCCGCTCGCTGGGCTACGGCCGCAAGAGCGACGGCTTCCTGTTCACCTTCGACAAGATCGCCTGGACGCCGGGCAGGCTGGAGGCGGTCGGCTACGACGCCAGGGGCAAGGTTGTTTCGCGCCATGCGGTCGAGACCACCGGGGAGCCGGCCGCGCTGCGCCTGACGCCGCGCACCGGGCCAGGCGGCTGGAAGGCCGACGGTGCGGACTTGGCGCTGGTCGATGTCGAGGTCGTGGACAAGCAGGGCCGGCGCGTCCCGACCGCGTTGAACACGATCAGCTTCTCGACCTCGGGGCCGGTCGAGTGGCGCGGCGGCATCGCTCAGGGGGACAGCCTGGGCCGCAAACCCGTCCTTCCGACCTCGACCGAGCCCGAAAAGGCGGCTGGCGTGGACCAGGTGACCAAATTCCCCGGCGCGGCGCGCACCGACGACAACTTCATTCTCTCGAAGACCCTGCCGGTCGAGGCGGGCGTCAACCGCGTCTCCCTGCGGTCGACTCTAGAGCCAGGCAAGGTGACCGTCACGGCCAAGGCCGAGGGGCTGTCCGACGCCACCCTGACTCTGGACGTCGCCACGCCGGCCAAGGCCGACGGCCAGGGGCCGGTGGGCGACGACGCCCTGCCGGTCAGCTTGGTCCGTGGTCCGACGCCCGCGACGCCGTCGTTCAAGCCCTGGCGCGTCACGGTGCGTCCCGCGCAGACCATCGCCGGCTCCAACCAGGTCGATGCCCGCCTGGCCCAGGACGACGACGAGATGACCCACTGGGCCAGCGACGGCCAGCTGGCCAACGCCTGGATCGAGTACCGCCTGGACAAGCCCCAGGTGGTCGACGAGCTGGAACTGAAGCTGATCGGCTGGCGCCTGCGCTCGTACCCGCTACGCGTCACGGTGGATGGGGTCGAGGTCTATCGCGGCACGCCCGCCAAGAGCCTGGGCTATGTGGTCCTGCCGCTGAAGCCGTTGAAGGGCTCGCGCCTGCGGATCGCCCTGACCGAGCCGACGGTGGACCGCGACGCCTTCGGCAAGATCGTCGAGGTGAACGGGGCAAAGGCCAGCCTTGATACGGGCGCGGAGAAAGTGGCCGCCGGGGGCCGGTTGGGGATCGTCGAGGCGGAGCTGCACAGGCGATTGGATCGGCGCTAGCCAAGCAGCTTCGTGATGAACGGCCAGTCGTAGATTCTGCCGATATCGCGCAGCAGCGACATGCCCAGCGCCATGCCGCCGTCGCTGTTGGTCATCATCGCCACGCCCCGGCAGCGCGGCGCGTCGAAGACCAAGAAGGCGCGATAGCCGGCATTGCTGCCAGTGTGGAAGAAGATCGTGTTCCCGTCGTCAGCGGGCATGTAGCGGAAGCCCAAGCCAAAGGAGTCCTTCAACGCGCTCTGCGGCATTAGCGCTTCCCGGGCTAGGTTTTGGGGCAGGAAATCGCCCTCGCCTTGATAGGCCCGACTCATCGCGATGCCGAAGTGGGCGAGGTCGGTCGGGGTGGTCCAGAGACCGGCGGCCGCCAGTTCGGGGTAGGCATGCCAATCGCCAGCGATCGGCGCGCCCTGTTCGTCGTGGCCCAGGGCGATGTCGTCAGATGGCGCTGTCGTGGAGAAGGTCGATCGGGTCATGCCAGCGCGGCGGATGACCTCTCGGTCCAGAACCTGAGCGAACGACGCGCCCGAAACGTCCTCGATCAGCTTCTGCATCACGGTCATTCCGCCGCCCGAATAGGCGACCTGCGCGCCGGCGGGTTTTTCGGCGATGATCGGGCCGGTGTTGACCGGCGGGGCTCCCGCTAGCACCTGGTCCAAGGTCGGAACGGGCGTACCCCGGGCATAGCCCGGGAAGCTGCTAATCGTGGTTCCGCCGGTGTGGGACAGTAGGGCGCGCGGTGTCACCTTATCGACGTCGATCCCCGGCGCGGCCGGCAAGGTCCAGGTGCGAAGCTGGGCGTTGACCGGCCTGTCCAGCGCGAGCTTGCCCTCCTTGGCCAGGCGCAGCGCCGCGACCGCCGTCAGGGTCTTGCTGATCGAGGCGGCCTGGAAGCGGGTCTCCGGCCGAACCGGTGTGGCGTCCGTGGCAGACCGCACGCCGTAAGCGCGTGTCCAGGCCAGCTTGCATCCGTCGACAACGGCGATGCTGACGCCCGGCGTCTTGGCCCTGCGCAGCCGCTCGGAAAGGGTCCCGACGGCTAGAGCGTCGTCGGCCTTGGCCTGTTCGGCGGTAGGACCGCGCTCGAACGCGGCGACGGCGGTCTTCGGCGTCGGCGCGGCAACGGCCATCGCGGTTGTTGCAGCGCCAATCGCCAAGGCGAGGAGGGCGGCGGCCTTATGCGAAACGGACATGCACGGCTCCGTGGCGACCCGTTACAGTTTCAGGTCACCACAGGCCTTGCAGCTTAAATTTCGCTCATGCGCCTAGCGCGATCAGGGCTGGGTCTTCGCCACCTCGACCGCATAGACCTGGTTCGCCCCGTGCATGTTGGAGCGAAACACCAGCCACTTGGCGTCGGGCGTGAAGTTGACGTTCGGCTCCAGGCGATAGTCGTGGCCGCGCATGTCGACCAGGCGCTCGGAGTCCAGCACGCCGGGGGCGATCAGGTGCTCGGCGCCGGGAGCATGGATGCCGGCGACGTCCGGCACGGTGCGCGGCTTCAGCAGCACGATCCATTTGCCGTCCGGGGCGTGGGCGACCATCTCGCTGTCGCCGCCGTCGCCGGCGAACAGCTTGCCGTCCGGCGAACTGTTGAAGTGCACCGACCAGTCGTTGCGCTGGACGTGGTTCCAGGTGCGCTTGCCCGTCGCGATCTCATAGCCGGCGACCCAGAAATCCTCGCCGCGCGGGGTCTGCAGGTCGTACCAGACGGTCTTGCCGTCGGCGCTGAACCATTCGTGGCCCGCGATCTCCATGTTCATGGTGCGAGTGTGGATCTTGACCGGCGTGTCGCCGGCCTTGTCGACGCGGACCAGCCACAGGCGGTCGACCTTGTGCCAGGGACCCTCGTGGCAGAACATCAGGAGGCCCGGATCGGTGGGCGAGAACTGCAGGTGGTTCAGCCAGTCGGTGGCCTGGTGGACGATCTTGCGTTCGCCCGTGACCGTGTTGATCGTGAAGATCTCCATCGGGATGCGGCTGTCCAGGCGCGCGTTCAGCTGCACTTCGCGGCCTTCGGCGTAGGAGAGCTCGCGGCCGTCGGCGCCCTTCACGTCGTCGGGGTTTTTGGGCAGCGAGTCGGCCAGGTTCGGCGGGACCGGCACGTCGGTGCGGACGGCGACGCCGGCCAGCAGGGTCTCATCCGCGTTGATGGTCTGCAAGCTGCCGCGATCCATCACCGCCACCTGGCGAGTGGCCTTGGTATAGGGATCGGTGGCCATCACCGCCTTGGCGCCCATCGGGTCGGCGGTCAGAGCCTTTTCGTAATAGACCGCGCCGGTCTTGCGGCCGACGTACAGCAGCCGAACGCGGCCCTCGACGATCTTGGTCAGGGCCCGGGTCTTCAGGTCCATGGCCGTGATGCCGTTCGGCGACGAGAACACCAGCCGGTCGCCCTTGGGCGTGTAGCCGTTGTAGTTGAAATAGAGGCTGGAGCTGCCGGGCTCGCGCGACAACCGCACGATGCGGTGGCCCGTGGTCTTGTCCACCCACTCCAGCGGCGGCTCGGGCGCGCCGGGCTTGGCGGTGGTCTGCATGTCCTGGCCCGACGCGGCGCCGACCAGAAGGAGGGCGGTCAGGCCGCCGATCAGAAACGACTTCATTGCGACACCTTCCGAGTGACGATGGCCGCCGGCTTGGGCGACTTCATGCCTTCGCCGAGCTGGAAGCTGGTGTGGGGCGGTTGATTGTAGGCGGTGTTCTGCCAGGCGATCGACACCCGGTACTGCGGGTCGTGCATCAGGGTCACTAGGCGGCGCTCGGTGGGGTAGGGAGTGGCGTAGATCCGCAGGGACCTGTTGTCCTCGGCCCGCCAGATCACCTCCTCACGCCAATCGCCCAGAATGTCGGCCGACAGGGCCGGCGTCGCCTTGGTGCCGTTGTTCGAGACCATGCCTTCAGCGGTCAGCAGCGGCGTCGCCTGGCCGGTCTTCCAGTCCCACTTGCTGATCTGGTTGCGGTCCAGCAGTTCGCGCAGGTCGTCGCCGTCCCACCAGATGGCGAAGTTCACTTGGCGCGGATGCTTCACGCCCTCGATGGCCTTGCCCTGGGCGGTGTAGAGCGCGTCCTGGTTCGTGCCCCAGGCCTCGTCGCCGGGGAAGCGAGGGTCGATGTCGGCGGCCAGGCCCCGGCCGGTGTCCCTGTCGGTGGGCGTGCTCCACAGAACCTTGCCGGTCCTGGCGTCCAGCATGGCCGCGCCAATGCCGCCGTTCATCTTGGGGCTCTCGTGGACGCCGAACTTCTCCAGGCCCGGGTGGGTCGGGTCCAGGTCGCCGACGTGCATGGTGTCGCCGTGGAACAGGCGGGCGCTCCACAGGCCCTTGCCGTCGTCGTCCACCGCCATCGAACCATAGATGATCTCGTCGCGACCATCGCCATCGACGTCCGCGACGCTGAGCTGGTGATTACCCTGGCCGCCGAAGGCTTCGTTCCCAGGCGCGGCGCTGTCGAACAGCCAGCGCTGGGTCAGCTTGCCGTCGCGCCAGTCCCAGGCCGCCAGGGTCGTACGACCATAGTACCCCCGGGCCATGATGATGCTGGGCCGCTGGCCGTCCAGATAGGCGGTGCCGGCCAGGAAGCGGTCGGAGCGGTTGGCGTAGCCGTCGCCCCAGATCTGCGTCATCTGCTCGACCGACGGCGCGTCGGTGCGCGGATCGCGCGGGGGCGAGTAGGGGGCGCTGGCCAGGGCCTTGCCGGTCAGGCCGTCGAAGACGGTCAGGAACTCGGGGCCGCGCACGATCCGGCCCTGGACCTTGGCGACCTTGGTGCCGTCGGGCAGCACCGTCGCGCCGGTGCGGTCAGCCTGGGGCCGCTCGCCGCCGGTCTCGCGCCAGTCGGCGCTGGCGTCGCCCAACACCGCGCCGGTCCCGTCGATCGTGCCGTCACTGGTCCGCATGGCGATCTCGGCCTTGCCGTCGCCGTCATAGTCGAACACCTGGAACTGGGTGTAGTGCGCGCCGGCCCGGATGTTGCGGCCCAGGTCGATGCGCCACAGGCGCCTGCCTTCCAGGGTGTAGGCGTCGAGGAAGACGTCCCCCGTATAGCCGCCGAAGGCGTTGTCCTTGGAGTTAGTCGGGTCCCACTTGAGGATGATCTCGTAGCGGCCGTCGCCGTCCAGATCGCCGACGCTGGCGTCGTTGGCGGTGTACGAATAGGCCTCGCCCGCCGGGGTGGTTCCGCCGGGCGGCGGCTCGATCGGGATCGATAGGTAGCCGTCAGTCCAGACCCTGGCGGCGGCGCTGGCCGCGCTCTCCTTGCCTTTGGCGATCAAGCGCACCGTATAGTCGCCCGCGCCGGACGTGGCGTCGACGAAGTCCGTGCCGCCTTTCAGCGGCTTCCCGTTCAGCTTCTTGCCGTCCTTATAGAGGTTGAAGGCCGCGCCGGCCGGGTCGTCGCCCAGTAGCCGCCAGCTGACCAGCACGCCGCCGTCCCTGGCGGGAACGGCCACGACGCCGCGATCCAGTGATTCCACCCAGCGGGGGGCGGCTTGGGCCGTTCCGGCTAGTCCCGTGAGTAGCGCGGCCGCGCAGACCGTCGCGCCGAACCGCATTTCCATACGTCTCGTCATGGGCGTCTGGCCCTCCCTGAACCCTTCAGGATCCCGGCTGGCCGCGACGAGCGGCTTCTATCCGGCGCGCCGTGAGCGGCCGTCGGGATCGCTCCGGGTTACATCATGAAACCCATGTTCTGTCTTCCCATAAATTGCGTTGACATCTCAATATGTGGCACTACTGTAATTGTACTAAGAATGCGTCGTTGCGTGTGGAGCGGACCCTCGGGTCCCGCCATGCGGATTAGGCGCACCAGGGGCTCCAGGGGACGGAGTTCCAGGCAATGAACTAAAAGGGAGGGACACCATGCAGTTCACCATGGCGCGCCGCCGTGCGGCCGCCGCCACCGCTTCGATCCTGGCGCTGAGCGCCGGTCTGGCGCTCGCCGATCAAGCCGCCGCTCAGTCAGCCAACCAAGCGCCAGCCGCCAGCGCGGCGGCGTCGGACAACACCGTCGAGGTGATCGTCGTCGGCGCGCGGGCTTCGCAGCAGAGCTCGATCCAACGCAAGAAGCGCAGCAAGACGGCGCAGGACTCGATCGTCGCCGACGACGTCGGCTCGTTCCCGGACAGCAACGTCAACGAGGCCATGTCGCGCATCGCCGGCGTGGCCATCGAGCGTAACGGCTTCGGTGAGGGCGACGGTTTCGCGATCCGCGGCAACGGGGCCGACCTGACGCGCGTGGAACTGGACGGTCTGGGTGTCGCCGCCTCGGGCTTCAGCCTCGCGGCCGGTGGCGGTGACGGCCGCTCGGCCGACATGCGCGAACTGCCCGCTGAAATGATCAAGAGCCTGGACGTCATCAAGGGGCAGACGGCCGACATGACGCCTGGCGGCCTGGGCGCCACGGTGCAGATCCAGACCCGCACGGGCCTCGACTTCAAGAAGCCCTTCATATCGTTGCGCGGCGCGGCCGCCGGCAACACCCTGTCGAAGAAGGCCGGGCCGGAGATCGGCGTGGTCGCGACCCGCAAGTTCTTCGACGATCGCCTGGGCGTGATGGGCAACCTGAACTCGACCAAGCGCTACAACGACAGCCACGCCCTGAACAACGGCGGGTCGAACAATCTGCAAGGCTATACGCGCTTCGCCGACTTCGACAATTCGCCGAACAAGACCTTCACCTACAATCCCGCGGCGACCAACGGCGTCGACGCCAACACGCCGCTCGGCTCATGGGCTCTGGCCAGCGGCGGGGGCAACTTCCTCGCGCCGACGCCGCTTGAGGTCGTCACCAAGTCGGCGGCCGCAAAGACCAAGGCCGACTGTCTCACGGCCTTCCCGACGCTGACCGACGCCCAGCTGAACACCATCGCGGCCGGCTCCAACGGCGCCAACCGCCAGGCCGCCCAGGCGGCGATCATCAACTCGCAGATCAGCTGCCTGAATCAATGGAACGACTACACGCCCAACCTGGTCCGCGACCAGAACTGGTCGCAGTACGAAAAGCGCCTGGAGTGGGACCTGCGCCTCGACTATCGCGTCACCGACAATCTGACGGTCTTCGCCAAGTACCAGGTCGCCAACCGCCGGCAGGAAGAGAATAACCGTCAGCGCACGCGCGGCGGCATCACGTCGCTGGGCGCGGCCACCGTCGGTTCGGTCACCTCGCCGCTGGTCACGAACACCTTCTACCCGGCTGGCACGACCAACCCGCTCTCGGCCGTCAGCAACTCCGGCTACTACATCTACAACAACGCCTTCCCGACGGGCGTGTCGACGATCGACACGACGCCGGGCACGCCCGTCACCAACAACGCGTTCCCGATCTACGGCGTCGCCGCCAACATCATCCCGGGAACGGTGAAGTATGACGAAAACCACCACCTGACCTCGTTCGACGTGACCAACGCCGCCGTCGGTATCGACCACATCGAAAACACCCAGAACTGGAAGACGAACTATCTCACCTACGGCGCCGACTACGACAAGGGCCCGTTCAAGGTCGAGTTCCGCGGCGGCCGCACCGAGGCGTCCTATACGCGTTACGACCGTCGTCTCTCGCGCAGCTACACCTACGGCAACGCCACGATGCGCGTGCTGGATAACGGCATTTGGACGATCGACACGCCGGCCTCGTACGACGAGACCAACATGACGAACTTCGTGCAGCTGCTGAACCCCACCGCGGTGGGCCAGCCGAGCTATAGCGCGCTCTATCGCCTGCAGTGGAACCCGCGGATCGTCGAAAGTGGTGAGGACCAGTACAAGCTCGACCTCAGCTACCTGGTCAACGACAAGATCCCATTCTTCACGCGCTTCAAGGTTGGCGGCTTCTATCGCGAGGCCAAGACGGATTCGTGGGGCGCTGGCGGCTACACGCCCAAGGCCGGGGTCTTCGTCCCGACACTTGCGCTGCGCAGCGACGTCCGGGCTTGCGAGAACGTGGCCAGCACGACGGCGACCAACGCCTGCGTCTACGGCTACGCCCCCAACCCCACGACCGCCAACACCTTCCTGTACGGCATCGAAACGCTGCCGCAGGCTCAGCTGATATCGATCTTCCAGAACAGCCTGGAGAAAAACTCCGGCGCTTTCATGAAAGGGTATGAGGGCACCAAGGGCCTGACGGTGTGGGACAGCATCGACGTGCCGAAGGCCTTCAGTCAGCTGGCCAGCGCCGCCAACTACAACTTCTCCTGCGTGAAATCCTGCAAGGGCAGCGATGGCAACGTTTACGACCAGCCGGTGAACAAGGCGCTGGAGAAGTACACCTCCTGGTACTGGATGGCGGAATTCGAACAGCAGTTGCCGTTCAACATGGAGCTCGACGGCAATCTCGGCATGCGTGGACTGAAGACCGAAGTGTCGGGCTCCGGCTACGTGTCGCTGGCGGCCACCGTGAAGAATGGGACGTTCAATCCGAACGATCCTTCCAACGCGGCGGGCGTGACCACCACGACCGTCACCAAGGCGGTGGCGATCAACCGCGAATATACGGGTTGGATGCCTGCCTATAACGCGGCCCTATGGATGATCCCGGACAAGGTGGTTTTGCGCTACTCGTGGGCGAAGACCATCGCGCCGCCGCCTCTGAACCGCCTGTTCCCGGCCGGCACCTGCACCTATGACGAACGGCGCGACGGCGTGAACGACGCCGACGGCACCGAACAGGACATGAGCTGCACCACCTTCGGCAATCCGGAGCTGAAGCCCTATACGGCGACGAAGAACAACACGAGCCTGGAGTGGTATCCGAACCGCGACACCTCTTTCAGCCTGGCCTACTACCGCCAGAAGGTCCGCATCGGCGCGCCGGTCGCGGTGCCGGTCAAGAACGTCAACCTCTTCGCCGGCACTGACGAAGTCGTTCCGGGCACGACCAAGAAGTTCTCCGACTACGAATTCGGCATGACCTCGTACATCAACGGTCCTGGCTACGTGCAGAAGGGCTGGGAGTTCGTGGCGCGCACGGCCTTCACCTACCTGCCTTGGAAACTCAAGCACACCGGCGCGGACTTCAACATCTCGACGACCAGGTCGGGAAACTCGGTGGCCTATATCGATCCGGTGACCGCCGACGCGCTGGATCCGGCCGGCCAGTCGAAATACTTCGCCAATCTGGTGTTCTGGTACGACGACAACGTCACCAAGATCCGGGTCGCCTATCAGACCCGAGACCGAGTGCTGAACTGCATCTCGCCGTGCAACAACACCGCGTCCTCGCCGGTCCGTAACTCGCCGAACACCAACGTCGGCAACTTCGTGGGCTTCCCTTACAACCCCAGCGAACCAGTCTATTCGGAGAAGTATGAATACCTGGACGTGAAGGTGTCGCGTAAGGTCAACCCGAACCTCGAGGTCTATTTCGAAGGGCGCAACATGCTGAACGCCGCCCGCCTGACCATCGGCTCCGACCGGGCCGGCTTCGCCGACAAGCCCAACCCCTGGTCGGCCCAGTTCGGCGGCGCCCGCCTCGCGGTCGGCTTCGTCTACAAGAACTAAGCCGATGGGCAGTGGCGTGACGGTTTCGCGACGGGAGGTCCTGGGTTCTGGCCTGGCGCTTCCCGCGGTCCTCGGCGGAGCCGCGGAGGCCAAGGCCGCCGCGCCGCCTTCCGCCGACCTGCACTGGCTGGGCGATGCTCCCCCCGGCGCGCCTGGCGCGGCGGTGTGGGGCGCGCCGTGGCCGCGCGGGGCGCTCAAGGCCAAGACCGCGCTGACGGCCATCGGCGTCGACGGACAGGCTCTACCGTTGCAGACTTGGCCACTGGCCTATTGGCCCGACGGTTCGTTGAAATGGACCGGGCACGCCGTCGCCGGCACGGCCCCCAAGGGCTTTCAGGTCAAGCCAGGCAAGCCCGCGGTTCCGGCCAAGCCCATCCAGGTCCGCGAGACGCCGGAGTGGATCGAAGTCGCTACCGGCGATCTCGTCTGTCGGTTCGCGCGAACGGGCGGCGCGCTGATCGAGAGCGTCGGCCTGGCGGGGCGCGAGACCCTGCGGGGCGCACGCCTCGTCTGTCTGAACCAGATCCTGCCACCCGACGACCTGGGACCGCGCGAGACCCAGGTCTTCGACGGCGTGGTCCAGGCCGCGACCGTCGAACAGCGCGGTCCGGTGCGGGCGGTGGTCCGCATCGACGGTCGTCATCATGGCGCGGGCCGAGACTGGTTGCCGTTCACGGTGCGCGTCGCGGTTGACGCCCAGGGACGGCTGACCCTGACTCACAGCTTCGTCTTCGATGGTGACGGGAACAAGGACTTCATCGCCGGCCTTGGCATCCGCTTCGACGTTCCGCTGACCGATGAGCTTCAGAACCGCCACGTCCGCTTCGCTGGAGAAGGCGAGGGGATGTGGGGCGAGGCTGTGCGCAATCTGCCGGGCTGGCAGCCCGCCAAATTCGCCCTGGCGGACAAGTTTCCCGATCAGCTGCGCGGCGAGCGCGTTCCCGCTCTCGCGGCGATGGATGGGAAGACCCGCGACCAACTGCTGACCGTGCCCGCCTGGGACAGTTATCGTCTGTTCCAGGGTGACGCCGACGCCTTCGCGATCGACAAGCGCACCAACACCAAGAGCAGCTGGCTACGCGCCGACCACGGCGGCCGCTCGCCGGGCTTCGGCTATGTCGGCGGCGTCTCTGGGGGCGTGGCGTTCGGCGTCCGCCACTTCTGGCAACGGCATCCGACCGGGCTGGAGATCAGCGGGGCCACGACCGACGCGGCGACCGTCACGCTATGGCTGTGGTCGCCCCAGGCCGGGCCCATGGACCTGCGCCACTACAGCGACAAGGCCCACGGCCTGGAAATCCAGTACGAGGACGTCGAGGAGGGGCACAGCACCCCGCTGGGCGTCGCGCGCACCAATCAGGTGTTCTTGTGGCCGGTCGCCGCCACGCCGACGCGCGAAACCCTTTCGGCCATGGCCCGGACGACCTCCGAGCCGCCTCTGCCCGTCTGCACTCCGGCCTATTACCAGAGCTGCGGCGCGTTCGGCGTCTGGGCCCCGGTCGACCGCTCGACGCCGGTGAAGGCCAAGCTGGAAGCCGAGCACGAGCGCCTGCTGGGATTCTATCAGTACGAGATCGAACAGCGCCGCTGGTACGGGTTCTGGGACCACGGCGACGTGATGCACACCTACGACCAGGACCGGCATGTCTGGCGCTACGATGTCGGCGGCTACGCCTGGGACAACAGCGAGCTGGTGCCTGACCTCTGGCTATGGACGGCGTTCATGCGCACCGGCCGCGCCGACGTATTCCGCATGGCCGAGGCGATGACTCGCCACACCGGCGAGGTCGACGTGCATCACCTGGGACCGTTTAAGGGCCTGGGTTCTCGCCATAACGTCAACCACTGGGGCGACGGGGCCAAGGAAGTACGGATCAGCCAGTCGCTGTTGCGCCGCCACTACTACTACCTGACCGCCGATGAGCGGACCGGCGACCTGATGGCCGAACTGGTCGACGCCGACCACGCCCTGGCCGCGGTCAATCCGGTTCGCAAGGTCGCCGCCAAGACCGACTATCCCACCCAGGCCCGTTCGGGCCCCGATTGGTTCGCCTTCGCCAGCAACTGGTTGGTGGCCTGGGAGCGGACCAGCGACACGCGCTGGCGCGACAAGATCATCAAGGGCCTGGACGCCATCGCAAGCTCGTCCCACGGCATGTTCAGCGGGCCGCCGTTCGGCTACGACCCGACCACCGCGACCCTTCACGACCTCGGTACGGCCTTCACGACCAGCTACCACCTCGTGACGATCATGGGCGGGGCCGAGTTCGTGTTCGAGCTGGATGGGTTGATCGACGACCCGGCCTGGACCAAGGCCTGGGCGCGGTTCTGCGCCTACTACAATGCTCCCCAAGCCGAGCGGCAGGCGGCCCTGGGACCGACCGCCGTCGATCGTGTGTTCGGCTATCCCGTCTGGCATGCGCGCCTGACCGCCTGGGCGGCCAAGAAGCTGAACGATCCGGTCCTGGCCCAAAGAGCCTGGAAGGAATTCCTGACCAAGACCAAGAGCGGACAGGAAGGTCGTCCGGCCCTAATCCAGCGCGTCGCGGGAACGGCGGTGCTGGAGCCGATCGACGAAATGGCCAATGTCTCGACAAACCAGTCGTCGCAGTGGGCGTTGAATCTGTTCGAACTGCTGGCCCTGGTCGGTGACGCCGCGCCGGCGGCGCTACCTCCCGGCTGGGAGTAGGCTAAAGACCGCGAAATTGCGGATCCGCAGGTGGCTCTGGGTCGTCCGTAGGCCGAACCAGCCGCGCGCGTAGGGCTCCGGATCGCGATGTTCGAACAGGCGGCGATCGTCGTTCCAATATTCGATGCGCTCGCCGTCGGCGACGAGCCGCACCCCCGTCCAGCGATTGGGCGTCAGCATCTCGTCCGCCGCCGCGTGGTCGTGTCGCGGCAGCAGCGGCCGATCGCCAGGCTTGCCGATGTAACGGCGGAAGCGGGTGGTCGTGTTGCCGTTGCCGCCCTGGCCCACATAGTAGGTCTTCAGGGTGTCGTAGTCGGCGAAGGCGCCAGAACGGGGATGCGCCAGCGGTGAGGAGCCATCGAGCTCGCGCGCCATCCAGAATGCGTTGAGGTCGCTGACCCGGTCGTAAGGACCGCCGGCTGAAACGGCCTGGGCCTCGTAGGCGATCGCCACCGGCCCGACCAGCTCGCGCTTGAACCAGACCGTGAGGCCCGCCGCAGCGACGATGTCCAGCACTCCGCCCTTGGCCACGACCGTCGCCGGCTTCTCGGCCTCAATCGTCCAGTGTTTCATCCCGTGGCGGAAATCGTCCGCGAACAGTCGGCGGCCCTGGCCCGCGAAGGGCGTTGCGGCGAGACCGGCCAGCAGGGTTCGGCGATCGAGGATCATGGCGCCTCGCGGACGTTTTCGAACAACACGGCGGGACGGGCGTCCGGCGTCGTCGTCTCGATGGTGAGGTTGTCGATCTTCAAGCCGTCGACGTGCCGCGCCCACAGGCCGTGGACCGGGGAGGGGCCGAACATGCTGGGCTCGGGATAGGCCTCGGGCAGGTCGCCGGGACGGCGCTCGGCCCATTCGGCCGGCCCACCGCCGCGATAGGACAGGCGGATGTTCGACAGGGTCACATCCCGGATCGGCGAGTCCGGGAGGCCGGCGATCGTGGCGGCGTAGTCGGGCAGGACGTCGAAGGCCTCGATGTCGCGCAGCACGATATCGCGCATTGCCCCGAGCGACGTGTCCTCGGGTCCGCGCCGCCGGTCGCCGACCCGTAGGAAGATCGGGGCGGTCGTCACCTCGTGCATGTGCAGCCGCTCGGCGACGACGTTTTCCATGGCCCCACCATCGACCACCTCTAGGGCCAGACCCCGCGAGCGGACAAAGCGGCAGTCGCGGATCGTCACGTCCCTGAAGCCGCCGTTGGACTCCGTGCCCAGCTTGATGCGACCGGTGACCCGGTCCTGGTCTGGCGAGACGAGCTGGGTCCGGCCGAATGTCCCGTCCAGCATCGTGCCGAGATCGAAGCCGCTGACCTCACAGTGCTCGATGATCACGCGTTCGGTCGGCAGGCGTTCGCCCAGCGCCAATGAGCTCTTCAGCACGATGGCGTCGTCGTTGGGCGTGTTGACGCGACAGCCGCTGACCAGCACGTTTCGGCAAGCGTCGATGTCCAGGCCGTCGCGGTTTGTGTCGACGATCAGGTCTCGCAAGACCAGGTCCTCGCAGCCCGTCGCCAGCACCGCGAAATGACCGCCGCGGAAGATTGTCAGGCCTTCGACCCGCGCGCGCTTCACCCGCTTGAGGGCGATGGCCTTGTTGCCCAGACCCGCCATGGCTTCGACCGCCGGCGACAGCTCGGCCATCGCCTCGGCCGAGAGGCCGGCCATGCTAAGCGGGAACTCGCCCGCCTGCTTTTTCCAGCGCGAGCCGGGGCCTTCGCGCGTCAGTCCCGCGCCGTCGATCCGGCCGGGGCCGACGATGGCGACATCCTCGAGATTTTCGCCCCAGATCAGGCTGTTGCGCCAGTGGCTATGGCCGAAGTCCTGCCAGAGGTCGTGTGGATTGGGCTCGGCCGGGTCGTAGGCGCCGCCGTGCTGGGTCGGATCGGCGGCCTCCAGCACGCAGCCTTCCTCCAGCTTCAGGGTGACGCCGCTGAGCAGACGGATCGAGAACGACAGGTGGCGGCCCGCCGGCAGCACCACCTCACCGCCGCCGCGAGCATGGGCGTGGGCGATGGCGCCGTTGATCGCGTCGGTGGCCAGCCGCGCGCCGGTCACGCGTAGAGGCCGTGCCGCTTGAAGAAGGCGTCCAGCGCGGTCATCGCCGGGGCCAGCTGGCCGTCGGGCGTTCGCAGGCCGAAACCGTGGCCGCCGACCTCTTGCAAGTGCATCTCGACGGGGATTTTCTTGGCGCGCAAGGCTTGCCACATCAGCACGCTGTTCTCGACCGGGACGACCTTGTCGTCGGCCGCGGCGGCGATGAAGGTCGGCGGCGTATCGATGGGCGTGTTCAGCTCGACCGAGACGGCCTGGCGCTGGGCGTCGGTCGGATTGGCGCCGAACATCTCTTTCACCGAGCCGCCATGGGCATAGGGTTGGGTCAAGGTGATCACCGGATAGAACAGGCCGGCCGCGAACGGGCGCGTCGGCAGCTTGTCGGCGCCGTCGACCGCGGCATAGGTTTCGCGCGCGAACTGGGTGGCCAGTCGCGCGGCGACGTGGCCGCCGGCAGAGAAGCCGATCGCCGCCACCTTGGCCGGATCGACTCCGATCGTCGGCGCGCGCGCGCGGATCAGGCGCATGGCCCGCTGGGCGTCTTGCAGGGCCACGTCGGGGCCGGCCGCCCAACCATCGGCGGGCAGGCGGTAGTCCATCACGAACGCGGTGATCCCCAGGCTGGCCAGCCAGGCGTCGATCGGCCCGCCGTTCTTGCCGACCGCCACGCGGCGATAGCCGCCGCCGGGGATCATCAGCACGGCCGCGCCGTTCGGCTTGGCCGGCCGGCGCATGGTTAGCCAGGGCTTGGTCACGTTCAGGAAGGCGGTGTCGTTGGGATCGCCGCCCGGCGTGCGCAGGATCACCTGCTCGGTGACGGTGACTTTCTCCCCCCCGGGCGCGCCCTTGGGCCAGAGGTCGACGGTCTCGATGGTCGGGGCGGTCTCGGCCGCGCGAGCCATGGCGGGCAGCGTCGCCAGGCCGGCGGCGAGACCGAGCAAGGCGCGGCGGTCGGTTTCAATTGCCCCATTTCTTCTAGTTTCCACGGGGAGATTCCTGGCTGCGGGCCGCGCTGGGCGGCAGTGTGAAGGCGTCGGGCGAGGGCGGCTTCGCCGGGTCGAACGGCGGCAGGTCGATGGTCAAGTGCGTGGCCAGATCTGGCACGCTATCCCGGACCCCCTGGACCACGCAGCGGGCCAGTTGATAAGCGCCGTAGTTGTCGTGGTGCGTGGCGTCCTTGCCGCCATCGTTGAAGGCTTTCCAGGCCTGGTCCGGACCCAGCGCTTCGTAGAAGACGGCGCTCATGGCGTGCAGGTCGATCAATGGAACGCCGAGCTCCTTGGCCGTCTCGCGCACGGCTTGCGGGTAGTCGCCATGGGTGTTCACGATCTTGCCGGCCGCGTCGAACTTGCGGCGGTGCATGGAGGTGACCAGCACAGGCGTCGCCCCGCGCCGCCGCGCCTCGCCGGCATAGGCCCGCAGATAGTCGCGATAGGTGGTGGCGGCCTCGACATAGGTCTGGGGCCAGTTGGCCTTCTGATCGTTGTGGCCGAACTGGATCAGCAGCCAGTCCCCGGGCTTGATGCGGCTGAGGATCTTGTCCAGCCGGTGCTCCATCAGAAACGACTTCAAGGTCTCGCCGGACTCGGCGTGGTTGGCGATCGAGATGTCGGGCTTGAAAAAGCGCGGCAGCATCTGACCCCAGCCGGCGGCTGGCTCGGCGTTCTGGTCGGTGACCGTGGAGTCGCCGGCGAGGAACACGGTCGGAACCGTGACGGGCTCGATCCGCAACCGGCGCACGGCGGCGGTCGGGCCGCAGAACTCCAGGGTCAGCTTATCGTCCCAGTCGAAGCTGCTGGTTTCACGCGGATTCAGCAGCACGCGCGTACCGCCCGGGGCGTTGGCCGGCGGCGGCGCGAGATCGGGGCGGCGAACATTGACGATGATCGCGCGCGTCTCGGTCTTGCGGGCGCCGACCCGGACGCCTTCCAGCATCAGCCTGCGCGCTTCGGCCTTCACCGTGGTTTCGGAGGCCTTGTCGCCGCCTAGGTCCAGGGTGACGCGATAATCGCCCTCGGGGACGCGAACCGAGAACAGGCGGTCCGAGCCGGACTCGAAGCCGTGGCCCAGGGCGGGGTCATAGGGGCCGATGGATGTCGTGAAATCGAAGGCCCACACGGGCGCGACCTCCCTGGCGAGCGCGGCGCTCGGCGCGAGGACGAGGCCCGCCAGCAGCGAACGCCGATCCAGGATCATGCCGCCTCCCTACGCGCCGTGTCCGTCGCCTTGGTAGCCCCCTGAGAAAAGGCTTTCAATGTCAAAATGCAGGATATTATCTCGCAATATGGGAATATTGCGTCGGCGGCGATCACTGCATCAAGCGCTGACCGAGCGCTGAAACTCCGCCGGCGTGCGGTCATAGGCCTGCTTGAACGCGGCGCTGAAGTGACTGTGGCTGGAGAAGCCGAGGTCCAAGGCCAGGTTGGTCAGGTGGTCGTAGCTGTTCAGCAGGTCCAGCGCCCGGGCCAGGCGCAGGCGCAGCTGGTAGCGATAGAGCGGAACGCCTTCGACCTGCTGGAAGACCTGGGTCAGGTAGACGGGCGACACGCCGACCTCATCGGCGATCTCGGCCAGGGTCCAGCGACGGCTGAGGTCCGAGGCCAAGACTAGTTTGGCGCGATCGACCAGCTTCTGACGGCCCCAACTGGCGGCCGTGGCGTGCGAGGTGCGTTCGCCCAGGGCGCGGCGCACTAGGGTCAGGCTCAGGGTCTCGGCCTCGAGGGTCTCGATGGTCCCGCGCGACAGACTGTGGCGCAACAGGGCGACCAGGGCCTGGGCGCGGGGGTCGATGCCGCGGCGCTGCTTGTCGAAAGCCACTTCCGGTCCGCCGCGGGTCTGGTCCTTGGGCGTCAGCTCGGCCAGCATGGCCGGGCTGAGCGACAGCGACAGGCACGCGTCGCCGCCCTCGACCGGATGGCTGATTTGGAAGCCTTCCTCGTTGTTGAGGAACACCACCTGGTTCGGCTCGGCCACCGTGTCGCGGTCGCGCCCGAGGTGATGCATGAAGAGTCCGCGATAGGGGAAGACAAGGTGCGCGCCGTGGGCGCACTCTTCGTGGCTCTTGTGCCGGCACGTCCCGTCGCAGACCACGTCGTACAACGACACGGTCGGCGTATCGAGCAGTTGCTGGACCTGGTAGCCGCTCATGAGCCCTCTACGCGACCTTCCACAGCAGGCGCGCCTCTTCGGCGATGATATGGGGATACTCTTCCGGGAAGAACAGCTTGGCTTCCGGAATTCTGCGCACACCCTCCACGCGCAGCAGGACCCGCGCCAGATAGTCCGCGTCTTCCTTCGCGAAGATAGTGTCGCTGATGCCCCAGATGATCCGGACGGGGATGTCCAGTGTGCGCAGGGAGGCCTCGACCCCGGCCAGGGGATTGGGCTTCAGGCCCAGAGCGTAGCGGTTGGCCAGGTCCTTGCGCTCGATCGACTGCAGCAGGGGGCCGAGATACTGGTCGATGGCCGCGTCGGTGGGGTGCTCGGGATTGGCGAAGCACATGCCGCCCAGGCCGTCGGACGCGCGGCACTTGGCCTTGTCCTTCAGCCATGGGGCCAGCCAGGCGTCGGGCCAAATGCCCATCTCGGCTAGCTCGAACACCGGCGTCATCGCCGGCGGCGGGCTGTTGGGCTCGACGTCGCAATTGGTCAGCAGCAGCGTGCGCACCCGCTGGGGGTGGCGGATCGCGAATAGCTGGGCGATCGCGCCACCGCTGTCGTTGGCGACCAAGTCCACCGTGTCGACCTCGAGCGCGTCCAGAAAGGCGACCAGCATCTTGACCTGGTCGTCCGGCGTCACCGACTTGCCGGGCAGGACTTCGGTGAAGCCGAGGCCCATGGAGTCGGGCGCCAGGCAGCGGCGGACCTTCGACAGGCGATCGATTGCGCCGCGCCACTGGAACCCACTCAGCGGAAAGCCGTGCAGGAACAGGGCCGTAGGGCCGGTTCCTCGGTCGATATAGGCGGTGCGGCCATAAGGCGTGGCCTGGAAGCGGCGCTCGCGGGTCCAGCGCTCGGCGGCGTCGGAGTCGTCCTCCGCGTCGAAGCCGTGCGCGAGGACGGTGGTGGCGAGGCCGCTCAGCAGGGCCGTGGCGGCGAGGCCGGTCGAGGCCGCGAGCCAGCGGCGGCGGGTCAGGTTGAACGTCATGGGACTTAAGCTTCCGATCCGGCGATGGCCGCCTGGGCTTCGCCCAGCGCGAGGGCGCACGCGTTGCAGCAGACCTCGACGGTCCGGCCGCCGATGGTCACGGTGATGATGTCAGCCTCCAGCTCGCAATCGCAGGCGGCGCAGGTCTTGGAATCCATGGGTGTCTCCTTGGAATGTCCCCGTGGGCGGCGCGCCGGGGGGATGTCTTGAAAGGACGTGACCACACCGGGACCCAACTTCGCTGTCAGGATCTTTAGCGATCACCGAGGCTGAGGCTGGAAAACACGGTCTCGAAGTCGACCTCGGCGTCGGACGGCAGGGGGCGGGTCGAGACGACGGTCAGCAGCCAGGCGCCGTGTGGCGGAACCTGGAAGCGGGCCCGACCGGCGGCGTCGGTGCGATGGGTCTCGACCGGCGCGGCGTCGTGGGCCAGGTCCGTCAGCTTGACTAGGGCGCCGGCCAGCGGGCGTTCGTGCTGATAGACGCGGACCGGCACCTCGGACGACCGGCCCAGCGCATAGGGATCGGCCTCGGGTACGATTTCCAACGGCAGATCCAAGGGCGCGAGGCTCGTGGCGGCCCCACCGGTTCCGACCTGGACGATGGCCTTGGCGACGCGACTGTAGCGCTCCGAGCCGTCGGCGGCCTCGCGACCCTGCTGGCGACGGAGCTCCTGGGCGTTCGTCAGACCCTCTGTTTCGAGATGAAGGTTGAAGCGTTCGGCCGGCAGATGGCTTTCGGCGCGGTCGTCGGTGGTCAGGATCACCACGTACTGGCCGGCGGCGGGCAGGCGCAGGCGGCCATCCTCGTCCGTTTCGCCTGGATGCAGGTCGCCGCTCAGGTCGAGACGACCTTCGGGACCGAGGGCCTCGAAGCGGACGATGCGGTCCTTGCGGATCGGCGAGCGCTGGCGCGCGCCGCCATGACCGACCTGAATGGTCAGGGGCGTGGCCCCGCCGACGGCCATTTGGAAGGCCCGCGGCTGCAGCCAGAAGTCATGGGCGAGGGCGGGTGATGTGGTGAGGACAAGGGCGGCGAGGCCTGAAAGAAAGCGTGCGCGCATGGCTCAGGACCTCGGCGGCGACAGGAACGGGAAGACGGTGTCCGAGACCGGGAGCTCGTCATGGCTCAGCCCGTCGCTGACGCTGGTGTTGGTCCCGTCGACCAGCAGCGAGCGGTAGACATTGACGGCGCTGTAGCTCGGTGCGCGGCCGCCGCAGTCTCCACCGGTCGGGCGCCCGGCCAGCGCCGCCAACTCGACCGCGAACAGCTGGGCGCAACTCTTCGAGGCGCTGTTGACCCACTGTCGGTCGTCGGCCAGCAGCTTAGCCAGGGGCAGGTAGCGGTGCGGCTCGATCCTCGGCGTCGCCAGGAGCTGGTCGCCGCATCGGCCGTCGAAGCCGTCATAGAGGGCCAGGCCCTTCTCGATCTCGGCGACGAACTGGGCGCCGTCGGCGGGCGTGGCGGCGTTGTAAACCTCCTTCATCCGGTCCTGTTCGGCGTCGCTGGCGATCGTGCCGAGTAGGGCGTTGCCGGTCAGCGGGCGGGCGGCGCGATCGATCTGACGCTGCCTGGAGGCGGTGCTGGCCCAGACGCCCAGGATCGGGCCGCCCTTGGCGACGGCCGTCAGCTCGACCTGGACGACGATCGAGGCCGGGGTCCAGCCGGCGAGCAGATTCTGGGCCGGGCCGCCCTTGGTATGACTCCATTCGTGGCGGATCGCCGCCACGGTCGCGGCGTCGAAGGTCGGACAGCCGGCCGCATCGACGGGCGCGCCCGCCCTCAGGGCCACGGCCGCGACGTCATAGGCGGCCCGCGTGCCCCGCACGTTGTTGAAGAAGGGGTCGTCACGCAAGCCCGCGAACACGCGGAAGCGGCCCTTCTGGCTGCGCAGGCCATCGGGCGTC
Source organism: Caulobacter sp. 1776 (assembly GCF_040545685.1). Taxonomy (NCBI): domain Bacteria; kingdom Pseudomonadati; phylum Pseudomonadota; class Alphaproteobacteria; order Caulobacterales; family Caulobacteraceae; genus Caulobacter; species Caulobacter sp. 1776. Next base: position 408,209 of record NZ_JBEPMI010000004.1, on the reverse strand, counting down.
TCGACGGCGCCCTGGGCGACGTCGTCGCCTAGCCCGCAATCGGCTTGGCCCGGCGCTGGGAAGCGGCAGACGATCGTGACGCTAGCCGTCGTCGCGCCGAACCGCCGGCCGCTGTCGATGTGGAAGGCGTAGGTCAGGCGATCCGAGAAGCTGTGGCCGACGATCGGCATGACCAGGTTCAGGCGCCGGCCGTCCGGCGCCATCCAGGCGTAGAGGTCGCCGATGTCGGCGCGGGCGTCCGCGATGACGCTGGGGCTGTCGAGATGGTCCGAAGCGGCGGCGTGGCCGGCTACAAGGCAAGCGGCGAAGGCGGTGGTGGTCCAGAGAGAGAGGCGCATGGCGGCGATCCGGCGGGTTGCTGACCCGCCGGATAAGCCTCAGGCGACCGCCGCTTCGCTGTCGGATTCTTTAGCGATCGTCGTCGGCGCGCGCGTGGTGCGCCAGAGAACCAGGCCGATTCCGCCCAAGGTCAGCTCGCGCAGGCGGCGCAGCAGCGACAGGGCCAGGGCTTGGTCGGGCGTCAGGCCCAGGGCTCCGCCCAGCAGCAGGTAGCCGCCCTCCTGCACGCCCAGGGCGCCGGGGATGGCGAAGCCGACGACCTTGGCCGTCTGGGCCAGACCTTCGACGATCAGGGCCTGCATCAAGGTCGGATTGAGGCCCAGGGCCCACATGGAAACATAGGTCTCGAACGCCCCGGCGATCCAGGCGGCCATGTGCCATGCCCAGGAGGCGAACAGGTTGGCGCGCTGGCGGCCGATGCCCCGGAAGGCCTCGCCCAGTTCGCCAACGCGGCCGGCGATGGCGGTCCAGCGCTGGGAAAATTGACCCAGCCGTCGGCCTAGACCGGCCTTGTGGGCGATCAACAGGGCTCCGGCGATCGCGGCGACGATGCCGACTAGGGTCAGGCCCGCCTGCGCCAGCCGCGGGTCGTGCAGCGTCAGGATCGCCACGACCAGGCTGATCAGCACAAACAACACCAGACCCACCGTGCCGGCCAGGACGTCGACGACACAGCTGGCGGTGGCTTCGGCAAGGGTGAGGCCATCGCGGACCGACAGCTTGGCCCGCACGACGTCGCCGCCGACCTGGGCGACGGGGAGGAGGGCGTTGACGGCCTCCTTGATCAGGCGGACGCGGAACAAGAAGCCGAGGGGCGGCCGTCGATCGGGCGGCAGCAGGACCTGCCAGCCGACCGTGGCCAGAAAGGTGACGGGCAGGTGGGCGGCGACGACCAGGATCGCCTCCCAGCCGACCTGCAGCACGATCTCCCGCACCGCGCCCGCGCCATGAGTGGCCAGCAGCAGAGCCAACAGGGCGACCCCTACCGTCAGTAGCCAGCCCCGCCAAGGCGAAGGCTTGTCCCCCGTCTCCGTGGTCATGCCGCCGAGCGCGCGCGCTGCTCGGGCGCGGCGCCCAGCTCGCGATAGACGTCGAGCACCGATCCGCAGATCGTGCTCCAGTCGTAGCGGGCGCTGGAGATTCGCGCGGCGCGGCCCAAGCGCAGACGGCGCATCGGCTCGGCGACCAGGCCCTGGATCGCGCCGGCATAGGCCTTGGCGTCGGCGCCTTCGATCAGCACGCCGTCCTCGCCGCCGCTGATCAGGGCGCTGGTGCTGGGCGCGCGTGGGCAAAGCACCGCCAAGCCCGCGGCCATGCCTTCCAAACTAGCGTTGCCGAACGCCTCGGTCTGGCTGGGATTGAACAGGATGTCGGCGCTGGACACCGCGCGCCCCAGGGTCTCGCCGTCCAGGTGGCCGGTGAAGATCGCCTCGGGCAGCTTGGCCTCAAGAAACGCCCGCGCCGGACCCTCGCCAATGATCAGCGGGCGGATCGGTAAGCCCCGCAGGCGGATCATAGTCTCGGAGAGAACGTCTAGACCTTTCTCCATCACCAACCGTCCCAGGAAGGCGACGACGATCTCGTGGTCGGCGATCCCCAGCGACCGGCGCCAGGCGGTGTCGCGGCGGGCCGGCGAGAACCGCTCACGGTCAACGCCACGGCCCCAGATCCGCACGCGTTCGCCCAAGCCCTGTTCGCGGAGCAGATCGGCGATCGGGGCGTTGGGAGCCAGCACGCGGTCACAGCCGCGATAGAAGCTGTCCAGATAGCGCTCGGCGCTCGGCCGCAGCCAGTCAAGGCCGTAGTAGGAGAGATAGGTCTCGAACCGCGTGTGCAGGCTGGCCACCACGGGCAGGCCTTGCTTGCGACCCCAACGGCCGGCCTGGGCGCCCAGCAGGTCGGGCGCGGAGAGGTGGATGGCCGTTGGCTGGAAGCGCTGGAGGTCGGCGCGCAGGGCGCGCGTCAGGCCCAGGGCCAGGCGATATTCGCCGCGCCCTGGGATCGCCACCGAGGGCGCCGAGACCAGATCACCGGCCGGTACGAAGGCGGGGGTGTCGGTCGTCGGCGAGTAGACCCGCACCTGGGCGCCGGCCGCGATCATGTAGGCCGCCAGCCGGTTCAGGGCTTGGTTCGAGCCATCCCGCGTGTAGTTGTAATTGCCGGAGAACAACGCCAGGCGAAGGCCTGCGGCGGGTTTTTCTTCAGCAAGCTGACGAACGAATCTTTCCGCGAGCTGCACGACGCCTCCGTTGGTTACTGTCCGAGGCCCCCGCCCAAATCCTCCGTATGACAATGGCCATATGGTGGAATGGTTCAGTTTCCGGAAGGGGCGCCTCGGTGGAAGATTGGACAATCTTCAGGTCAAGCTGAACCGAAGCTGAACCATGGGTCGCATCGATCATCCGGACGTCTCGGCGTCACCCTTTGGCCGCGTTTTTCGAAAAAGCGCCGGCGGGGGCTTGCGCCGCGACCTCATGACCGGCTTTGACAGGCCGAGCGCCCTTGCCGAGAGGCGGGTTCATGCTCAGTTATGCGCTCGCGGCCGCCAGGCGCGCGGTCCAACGATTCCTAGCGGGGCGAAGTCGCCCCGAACCCAGCGAGATTTCGAAACGTCATGCAGCCGGTCAAGACCCTCATCCTCAGCGCCGGCCAGGGCAAGCGGCTGTCGCCGCTGACCGACGACCGACCCAAGTGCCTGGTCGAGCTGGCCGGGCGCACGGTGCTGGAATGGCAGCTGCGCCACCTGCATCAGGCGGGTGTCACCGAGGCGGTGGTCGTCACCGGCTTCCGCGCCGATCTGGTCGAGGCCGAAGTCGCACGCCTGAACCTGCCGGGCATGAGCGTCCGCACGCTCTACAACCCGTTCTACAGCTTGACCGACAATCTCGCGACCTGCTGGCTGGCGCGCGAGGAGATGCGCGGCGGGCCGTTCATGATCCTCAACGGCGACACCCTGTTCGAGCCTGCCATCGCCGAGCGTTTGATCAGCGCTCCGTCGGCGCCGATCACCGTGACGGTCGATCGCAAGGGCTCGTACGATTCCGACGATATGAAGGTGCTGACCGACGGCGACGCCCTGCGCGCCATCGGCAAGACGATCACCCAGTATGACGCCGAGTCGATCGGCTTCCTGCGTTTCGACGTCGAAGGCGCCGAGCTGTTCGTGAACACGCTGGAAGCGATCATGCGCACGCCGGAAGGCCTGAAGCGCTGGTATCTCAGCGTGATCAACGAGATCGCCCAGAACCACGACGTGGTGCGCGTGCGCTCGATCGAAGGCCTGGACTGGGCCGAGATGGACTTCCCGGAGGACCTGGTCGGCAACCGCGCCCTGACCGAGGCCTGGGCGGCGAAGGAAGCGGTTTCGGCCTAGGCTTCGCCGATCAGTTCTCTCACAAGATCCAGGTCGGACGGCTTGTCCACGTCCACGGCGGCAAGGCCGTCGTGCGCCCGCACCGCCGCGGCCTTGACGCCGGCCAGCTTGCCCAGCCGCGTCACGGCCTGGTCCAGGGTCAGCAGACCTAGCGCGTAGCGGATCAGGAAGCTCGGCCCTAGCATCGCGGCGATCTTCCAGGGCTGTTTGCGCAGCGCCTCGACCTTGCGCCAGAGCTGGACGACGCCCATCGCCTTTTCGTCGCGCAGCAAAAAGAGATTGCATCCCGAGTAGCGGCCGTCCTGAAACTTCAGATAGGTCCGCTTGGTCTTTGGCGCGGCTTCTCGAACGCGCGCCTCGGGGGCCAGCAGCACGGCGACGTCGGCCCAGTCGGGCATGTCGGCGAGGAACTGGGTGATCCATTCGGGCTTGAGCAGAGCGTGATCGACAGTGGTCACCACCAGCGGAAAGCCCAGCGTCCCGGCGCCGTCTGCGACGCTTTGGCTGGGCCCCGAGGCGGTGGGCAAGATCACCGCCCTCGTGTCGGCCAGAGCCGCGCGGATGGCCTCGTCATTGGCCGAGACCCCGATCGTGGCCGCGCCGGCCGCTTCGACGGCGCCCAGCACGCGGGCCAGCAGAGTCTGGCCCTGCAGCACGATCAGACCCTTATGGGCGACGCCGGCATAGGCTGCGGCCGGATCGATCTCGCCGCCGCGCGAGCCAGCCAGGATCAGCGCCTTGAAGGGGCTGATCACAGAGCCTTCTCGTAGATCCGATAGGTCTTGTAGTGCGTGCCGCCGACGTTCTCGGCGATGTGGGTCATGGCCTTGTTAGCTTCCAGCACCCACGAAATCTCGTAGCGGTTGTAGCCCAGGCTCATCGCCATATCGCGGCTGGCCTTCATCATCCAGAACGGCAGCATACGGCCGCGCTGGGTGGATGAGAACTTGCGCTTCACCCCCATCAGCGGGATGCGCGCGGACTTCACGCCCTTGACCTTCAGTCGCCACAGCAGCTTGGCCCAGCCGAACGGCAGAAGCTTGCCCTTCAGGTCGGCGATGGCCTCGTTGACGTTGGGCAGGAAGACCACGACGCCGGCCGCCTCGCCGTCGATTTCGGCGAACCAGATCAGGCGCTTGTCGATCACCTGCTTGAGCGCCTTGCCCAGCTGGGCGGTCTCGGCCTCGGTGGTCGGGGTGAAGCCCCAATTGTCTTTCCAGGCGTCATTGAGGATGTCCGTCAACGTCTGGACCTCCTCGTCATAGCGTTTCATGTCCAGTTGGCGCAGGACGACACCGGCGGGCAGGCCGCGCTTGACCCGGCGCTGGGCGATCTCGGGGATGTCGCCGGTCTCGTCGGCCCGGTAGGCGAAGACGTCCTGAGCTTTCACGTAGCCCTGTTCCTCGACGCGCTTGCCAGCATAGGCCGGGTCGTGGCCCATCAGGATCATCGGCGGGGTGTCGAAGCCCCAGACCAGCAGGCCGACCTCTTCGTTGATCGACAGGTTGAATGGGCCGACCACGTGGGTGCGGCCGCGGGCGCGCAGCCAGTCCTCGGCGGCGCGAAACAGGATCTGGAACACCGCCGCGTCGTCCTCGCCGGCGATCATGCCGAAGTGGCCGTCAAGGCGGCCCGGCGCGGGCTGCGGGGTCAGCTGATCGATCTGAGCGCTGATCCGGCCAACGTCGCGGCCGCCGCGCGTGGCGAGGAACAGCTGGACCTCGGCATGTTCGAAGAACGGATTGGTCTTCGGGGACAGGGCCTCCATCCGCTCCATGGTCAGAGGCGTGATCCAGTTCGGATCCTTGGCGTTGAGGCGCGCGGGCAGGGCGATGAACCGCTTCAGTTCATCGGCGGTCTTGACCGGGATGACCGAGAGGTCGGCGTTCGTGGAGTCGAAAGGCATCACCCCTCCAGGGCCAGGAATGTGCGGACGGCGAGGGCGCCGAAGATCGCGGGAGCGGCCCAGACGGCCAGGAACGGGGACAGGGAGCCGGATTCGCCGAGGGCGGTCAGCATGCCGTTGGCCACCAGGAAGAACAGGCCGGCCGCCAGGCCCGCCGTCAGCAGCACCGCGCCTTGGCCGCTGCGGAAGTTGGCCAGGGCGACCGGCGCGCTGAGCAACAGCATGACCAGGGACACGAACGGACCGGCGAAGGCCGCCTGCAGGTGGGTGGCGTAAAAGCTCTCGGGACGGTCTGAGCCGCCATTTTCCAAGGCCCGACGGGCCGAGGCCGCGGTGGGCACGGCGTCGTCGCCGAACAGGCCCTGCACGTCCTGCGGCCGCAGCGCCGTTGGCCAGGTGGTCGTGGTCGCCGTCGAAGTCTGGGCCAGGTCGCCGGCGAAGCGGGTGGTCCGCGGCTGGTCCAGCGTCCAGGCGCCGCCGCCCTTGTAGTGAGCTCGCGTCGCCTCGATCTTCTCGATCAGTATGCCCTTGGCGTCGCGACGGAAGACGGTGACGCCGTTGATGTCGCGACCGTCGGCCGAGGCGCCGGCGGCCATCACCAAGTCGGCGCCGGCGCGGAAGGTGCGGGGGGCGGGGACCTTTCGCTCGGCGACCGGCGTAGTGTTCTTCCACCAGTCGGCCAGGGCCGGATCGGCGCGCGGAGCTAACACTTGGCCACACAGGACGTCCAGAAGCATCACCGCGACCGCGGCGGGGACGGCCATGCCGACGATGCGATAGCCCGACACGCCGCTAGCGCGCATGGCGACGACGGCGCTTTCACGGGCCAACTGCGAGAAGGCGAACAGACCGCCGGCCAGCACCGCGATCGGCGCGACCTGCTCGAACAGGCGCGGCAGGCGCAGGGCGGCGTAGAACGCCACGCCGGCGACGCCCAGGCCGCGGTCGAGGATGTCGTTGGTGACGTCCAACAGGTCCAGGATCTGCAGGATGGACATCAGGATCAGGGCCGCGCCGAGGATGCGGGTGGCGACGGTCCGCAGGACGTGGAGCTGCAGAATCATGCCGCTTGTCGCTTCTTCGGGAGGGGCAGGGCGCGGACAAGGCGCGCGACCAGGTTGTTGATGCGACGGACCGTGCGCGAGACCGGCGTGTCGCCGGGGCGCGTGCGGCTGCCGATGAATAGCCACAGGCCCAGGCCCGCGAAGATGCCGAACGGGACCCAGATCGCCGGGAAGGGGGGGATCTTGCCGGACGAAGCCATGCTCTGGCCCAGCAGCAGGGCGTGTTGGAAGGCCAGGAGCAGAACCCCGGCTATGACTAGGCCCGGCGCGCGGTTGCCGCGCTTCGACGCCAAGCCCAACGGGAAGGCCAGCATCGGCAGGAACGGCAGGAAGGCCGCGCGCGCCAGCCGCCCGTAGAATTCGCTCATCAGTGTGGCTTTGGGGACGACCGGGTGAGGCGACTTCGCCTGTTTCACTAGTTCGCCCATGGTCAACTCGCGTTCGTCGCCGCCGCGATCGCGCAGCAGCGCCGCCGCCGCCGCCAGAGGCGTCTGGGTGGTCAGGCTGCTGAAAGCCAAGTTGCGATAGGCGCCGGTGGCGTCATGGCCGATGCGGCGCCCTTCGCGCAGGTCCATCGTGATGGTCTTGCCATCCGGGTCCATCTTCAGGTCGGCCGAGGCGGCGGTGATGATCTCTTCCTGGCCGCGCGCGTCCAGGCGACGGATAAACACCCGCGTCAGGCGCTGGCCAGCCATGTCGGCGCTGTCGGCGGTCAGCAACGAGCCTTTGTCGTCGATGAAGGCCCCGCCTGCTAGGCGTCCGTTCCAACCGGCGTTGATCGCCGCGTGCATGACCGCTCGGTAGGTGTAACGGCTGTAGGGCTGCATGTAGCCGAAGACGCCCAGGCTGAAGACAGCCAGGAACAGGCCGACGAGCAGGAACGGGGCGGCGATACGCTCCAGCGACTGGCCGCTGGCCAGCAACGCGTCGATCTCCGAGCCGTCGGACAGCTTCACGATGACGATGAACAGCGCCACGAAGAAGGCGACCGGCAGAGCCAGGCCCAGATAGTGCGGCACCAGATTGACGGCCAACTGCGAGACGTAGCCAAAGCGAGCGCTGCTCTGGGACAATGCGTCCAGCAGGCGCAGGATGCGCTCCAGCAGAAGGGCCACGACAGTGACGCCCAGGCAGCCGACCAGCGGCCAGACCAGCAGACGCAGGAGGTAGCGGTCGATCAGGCGAAGACCGCCTGCTTGCAGGTCCTTGGCGCTCACGCCTGAACCCAGGCTTGAGCGAAGCGCTTGGCGAGCGCCTCGACGCCCTCGGCCGAGAGCTCCACGGCGGCGCCCAGGGCGGGCGCGGCGGGCCAGCCGGCGTCCGGGAATGCCTGACCCCCGTGCTCGCGAATCCCGGCATAGCGGGGCAGCACATGGAAGTGGACGTCTTTGTCGACCATCATCAGCATCAGGTAGTTGATCTTCTCGTAGTCGACTTCCGCCTTCAGAAGGCGCTCAATCCCGGCCACCGCGACTTGGAGGTCGGCGAAGGCGGCGGGACTCACTTCCGAGAACGCCTGGACAGCTTCCTTGCACACCAGGACCAAAGACCCAAATGTCGGTTGCTTAGGACGGACGAGAATCAACCAGTGATCTGTCTCCGCGATCTTGGAACCGGGATAGCCGAACGCCAGGGCGGTTGGATTGGTCATGAGAAAGCCGGAACTTCGGGCTGATGTCGGCCCGGAATCTGTTGGTTTGGATGAAATCCTCCAAACCAACAGATTCCAGATTCAAAAGTTTGGAGCGCGCCTTAGCGCGCTCTGTGCGTAACAATAGGGATGCGGCCTTTTACATGGAAGTACGATCCGTTCTCGTCGGCGCGATGTTCGCGACGCTCGCGACGGCCGGAATCGGCTACGCCCAGGGCGGTGCTCGCGCGCCGGTCGCTCCCGCGAGCGCGGCGCGCTCGCTGACCGACAAGGAATGCGTCGGCCGCAAGACCGCGACCCGATTGAACGTGCAGGTCGGCGCCCTGCGCTCGAATGCCGGTGAGGTAGTGATCACGGTTTATCCCGGTGATCCCAGCCGGTTCATGGCGCCGCGCGGCAAGCTTGGCCGTCAGCGGGTCAAGACCTCGGCGCCGATGAGCCAGGCGTGCTTCTTCCTGCCCTCGGCCACCGACGCCTATGCGGTGTTCGTGTTTCATGACGCCAATGGCGACAAGGAACTGGACCGCAGCCCCGACGGCATGCCGACGGAAGGCTACGGCTTCTCGAACGACGCCCCGACCAAGTTTGGCACGCCGTCGTTCGACGCCGTACGCTTCGGCGTGAAGCCGGTGGGCGAAACCACGATCCGCATCAAGGTTCGCTATCCGCGCTAGCTGACGTCGGCGAGCCTATAGCGGCCGAGTTCGGTCAGGCCGTCGCGCCCCGGCTCGATACCTCGCGCCACGACCCGAGCGTGATAGCCGCCTTCAGGCCGCGCCTCGATCTCGATTGCGTGCCAGCGCGCAGGCGAATGGCCGCTAGGCTTGGCCGAGGCGGACGAAACGCCCAGCGCTGGGATCATCGAACCGTTGGGACCTGGAACCGACCCGACTAGGGCCTCGTGGGCATGGCCATGCAGGACGAGATCCGCGCCGCGCTTGGCCAGGACGGCCCTAAGCGCCTCCTGGTCCTCCAGCGCCTTGCGCCTGGCGACCGCGCCCTTCTGCGGCGGGTGGTGCAGCACCACGATCCGAAAGTGATCGGCGTAGGCGGGGTCGGCCAGCAGAGCGTCCAGGCGTTGAAGCTGCTCCTCGCCCAAACGGCCCGTGGCCAGATGCGGCGCGGTCCGCACGGCCGAGCAAAGATTGAAGATCGCCGCTGGACCGCGCACCCGCACCTGCGGAAAACTGGCCTCGCCGAGATCGCCTAGCCAGGGCGTCCAGGTCGCGAACCGTTCGGCCCCGCCCGAGCCGGCCAGGGCGTCGTGATTGCCGGGGCTGACGGTGAAGTCCGCCGGGGCCCCCAGGGTCTCGAGCCAAGCCCGCGCCGCGGCGATCTCCGTATGCGAAGCAAAGTTGGTGAGGTCGCCGCTGATCACCACATGATCGGGCGCGGCGGCCTTCAAATCGGCGACCAGGGCCGCCAGCACCTCGGGCCGATGCACCTTGTGCTTCCGGCGCCAGGCGATGCGGCTCACGAGGCGTTTGGTGAAGACGTCCCTCCAGCCGAACGCTCCGGGCGGCGGCGGCAAGTGGGGGTCGGACAGGTGCGCGATGCGGTATATGGACAAGACGGTTCGGGTCGTTCTGGTCGAAGCAGCCGAAGCTGCTTATCAATCGGCTCGGGATACAAGGGGTATATCTGTCTTTGGGCACTGAATTGCAAAACGGACCGCGCGCCCTGACCGTCGGCGAGGCGGGCGGGCGCATCTGGGGCATGAGCTCCAGCGAGCGCCTGTCGCGGATCTATCGCCGCTTGGGTCTGGCCGAGACGCCCGCCGTCGACCTGTCCAACGCGGTGGTGGCGGTCGATGCCGGCTGGGTGTTCGACGAATCGCTGATCAAGGCTCTGGCCGGCCGCGAGGGCGCAGTGCTGGTCGACGACACTGGCCGCGCCGTGGCCGTGCACGCGCCGGCCGATCTGGCCTACGCCGCCAGCGAAGCGCTGGTCGCGGGGCAGGATCCTTCGACCCTGGATCCGCGCCTCACCCGCTTGACGGCGCTGGAACTGGGCTCGGCCTACAACAGCGCGCTGCGTAAGCGCGAGCCGCCAGTGCTCGAGCGCCTGACGCCGGAAACCGTGCGCGCCGTCGAGAAGCGCCTGTTTCAGGGCTCGTACAAGGGCGTCACCGACCTCGTGACCAAGTATGTGTGGCCAACGCCAGCGCGGATCGTCACCCGCTGGTGCGCCCTGGCCAAGATGACGCCCAACCAGGTGACCTTCGTCGGCTTCCTGCTGACCCTGGCGGCCACCTGGCTGTTCTGGACCGGCCAGTTCGGCTGGGGCCTGGTCTGCGCCTGGATCATGACCTTCCTCGACACCGTCGACGGCAAGCTGGCCCGGGTTACCTTGACCTCGTCCAAGTGGGGCAACGTCTTCGACCACGGCATCGACCTGCTCCACCCGCCGTTCTGGTGGTGGGCCTGGTTCGTCGGCGTCTACGCGATCGGGCAATCCATTCCCTATGCGGGCCTGAGCCTGGCCATCGTCATCGGCGGCTATGTCGCCCAACGGGTCGAGGAAGGGATCTTCCTGGCTCTGTTCAAGCTGGAGATGCATGCCTGGCGGCCGTTCGACAGCTTCTTCCGCCTGATCACGGCGCGTCGGAACCCGAACCTGATTCTGATGACCGCCTGCGTCCTTGTCGGGCGGCCGGACGTCGGCTTCACCCTGGTGGCTATCTGGACCGCCGCGTGCTTCCTGGTGCACGCCGTCCAGATTCTGCAGGGGCTGGCCGCGCCGAAGGGCTCCATCCAGTCATGGCTGTCGAAATGACGCGTATCGGGGTCGTCCGCAATCCGAAGAGCCACGGCAACCAAGTTCGACCGCCGGGGCCCGCGCCCGAGGGCGTGCGCTTGGTCGAGCCGTTTGGCCGGGAGGCGTTGAAGACCGCGTTGGAAGAGTTCGCTCGTGATGGGCTCGATCTACTGATTATCGACGGTGGGGACGGTACGGTTCGCGACGTTATCAGCCTGCTGCCCCATACCTTCGGCGAAGACCTGCCCGTGCTCGCGGTGCTGCCGTCGGGCAAGACCAATGTCCTGGCCATGGACCTAGGCACCCCCAGAGACTGGCGGTTGGAAGAGGCGCTGATCGCGGCGCAACGAGCCGAACCGACGATGAAATCGCGGCCGCCGCTGCGGGTCAGCTGGGCCGACGGCCGGCCGTGCCTGCAAGGCTTCTTTTTCGGCGTTGGAGCGCTCGTAAAGGCCACGAACTTGGCGCAGCGGGCCCACAGAGTCGGGGTCTTCCACAACTTCGCGGTAGCCGTGACGATCGCGACGGCGACGTTTGGCGCGTTGTTCGGCGGGGCGCGCGATGAATGGCGCGAAGGCGTGCCGGCCAAGCTGTCCCTCGATGGCCAGACCCAGCCCGGCGACGAGCGGTTCGCCGTGGTGGCGACAGCCCTGAAACGGCTTCCCTTTGGTCTCAAGCCCTTCGGCGTCCCGCGCGAGGGGTTGAAGCTGCTCGACGTCGACGCCCCGCCGCGCCGCCTATTGAAGGCGGTCCCCATGGTCCTGAGCGGCAAGGCCGAACCACAGCTGGAAGGCATGGGCTATCGCCGCCGCGATCCCAGCGTCGTCAGCCTGGGCGGCGGCGCGCCGTTCGTGCTGGACGGCGAGGTCTATGAAGGCGGTGACCTGACGATTGGCCTGGGACCCGCCTTGAGGTTCCTGGTCGGATGAGCAGCCTTCGCGACCTAGTCGCGGCCGAGCTCTCCACGCCGACCCCCGCGCCCATCACCGCCTTCGCCGAGCACCTGACGACGATTTTTCCCGGCGCTCAGGGGGTGTTGTTCTACGGCTCGATCTTGCGGACGGGGGACCTGTCCGGCGTGCTGGACTACTACGTCCTGACCGATAAGCCGCCGGCCGGTTGGCGCGGCTTCTTCACGCGCATCCTTTGGCCAGACGTCAGCTATCACGAGCTGGAGCGTCAGGGGCAGGTCTTGCGGGCCAAGGTCGCCTCCATGACCCTGGCGCAGTTCCAACGCGCGGCCAGCGGAGCGGGGGCGGACACCACCATCTGGGCGCGCTTCGTGCAGCCAAGCGCCCTGATCTGGGCCGCGGAGTGCGCGCGCGAGACGGTGATGGACGCCGTGACCGACGCCTGCCGTACGGCCGCCCGCTTCGCCCAGGCGCTGGGACCGGTCGGCGCCGACCCGCACGCCCTGTGGACGGCGCTGTTCCAGGAGACCTATCAGGCCGAGCTTCGGGTGGAGAAGGCGGGCCGCGAGGTCTCGATCCTGACCTATGATCCGCGGCGCTATGACCATGTGCTGGAGGCCGTCTGGCGCGACGAGGGCTCGGCCATGGCCGAGGCTGAACGGGCGCGGTTGAGGAAGGCCTGGGGCCTGCGCAAGCTGGCTGGCAAGCCGCTGAACGTAGCGCGGCTGATGAAGGCGGCCTTCACCTTCCAGGGCGCGGCGCGTTACGCGGCCTGGAAGATCCAGCGGCATACGGGCGTTGAGGTCGAGGTCACGCCTTGGCGGGAGCGGCATCCGATCCTGTCAGCGCCGGCGGTGCTGCTGAAGGTGTGGAAGAACCGTCGACGCACGGCCTGATCTCTCGGCGAGCGGCCAAACAAAAACGCCCGGGCGCGAGCCCGGGCGTCTTCGTTTCAACGCGGCGAGGATTTTAGGCGCGCGCGCGCTTTAGGGGTTCGATGACGCCGAGCGCCGCGCCGATTTCGGCGAAGGTGGCCAGGACGGTGTCGATCTGTTCGTTGGTGTGGGCGGCGCTGACGCTGGCGCGCAGCAGCGGACGGCTGTCCGGCGTGGCGGGCGGCAGGGCCAGGTTCAGGTAGACGCCGGCCTGCAGCAGGCCGTTCCACATGGCGATGGCGCGTTCCTGGTCCGGCATGGTCGTGGCGACCACCGGGCTGGCCGTCGGGCCAGTGTGGAAGCCCAACGCGGTCAGGCCGTCGTACAGGCGCTTGGCGTTGTGGTTCAGGCGGTCGCGCAGTTCGGGCTGCTCGATCATGCGGCGCAGCGCCGTCACGGTCGAGGCGACCACGGCCGGCGGCAGCGAGGCGGTGAACATGTACGGACGGCAGACGACGCGCATGACGTCGAAATCGTCCATGTCCGAGACGCAGAAGCCGCCGATGGCGCCCAGGCTCTTAGAGAAGGTGCCGACGATGAAGTCGACGTCCGCTTCCACGCCGGCCGCTTCGGCGAGGCCGCGTCCGGTCGCGCCGAGCACGCCCATCGAGTGGGCTTCGTCGACGAGCAGATAGCCGCCCATCTCGCGCTTAATCGCGGCGATTTCCTTGAGCGGCGCGACATCGCCGATCATCGAATAGACGCCTTCGACGACAATCAGGCGCTCGCCCGGCGCATCGCCTAGGCGACGCAGGCGCTTGGCCAGGTCTTCAGGGTCGTTGTGGCGGAAGCGAATGACCTCGGCGTGGCCGAGACGCGAACCGTCGTAGATCGAGGCGTGGCTGTCGGCGTCGAGGATCAGGTGGTCGCCGCGACCCACCAGGGTCGACAGCACGCCCAGATTGGCCTGGTAGCCGGTCGTGAAGACCATGGCGTGCTTGCGGCCGTAGAACTTGGCCAGTTCGGTCTCGAGCTCGACGTGGGCCTCGAAGCTGCCGTTGGCGATGCGCGAGCCGGTCGTGCCGGTGCCGCGCTCCTGGACGGCCTTCACGGAGGCGGCGATCGCCTCCTGGTCGAAGGTCAAGCCCAGATAGTTATTGGTGCCCAGCAGGATCGTCGGACGACCCTCGACGACGCCTTCGGTCGGAGAGACGACGGCGTCGAAGCGAACCTTGAACGGGTCGGCGCCGGCTTGCTGGATGGCCTTGTACGCATCGCGATAGGCCAGGTGCTTATCGAATAGCCCCATTAGTTAAGCCCTAGTCCGGAGATCATTGATCAGTTTGGAAAGGTCGCCAGCGGTCTCGACAGAGGCCAGGCGATCGAGAGGAATGGAGATGTCGAAGGTGTCTTCGAGCTCCATGATGATATTCATGAGGGCCAGCGAATCCACGGCGAGGTCACGGCCGATATGCGACTCTGCACGCACCTCTACGGGCCGCCCCAGAACCTTGCTCGCCGCCACCCCGATCTCGCGCAAGCTGAGATCCGTCACCGTTTCCATTCTAAATCAAACCTCCGGGAGCCCCACCCGTGTCACTACTGTAACGGCGAGTCTGTCAGATTTCCGCCATATTTGAACTAGGCGACGATATTTTTGGGTAGCCAACCCTCTGAACGATACCAATCGACGGTCTGTGAGAACCCATCGATCAGGCCGAACACGCTGGGTACTCTCTCCGCCATCGGAGCGCTAGATAGGGTCCAATTGGCGTGAAGCAACTCCCTGGCCTTGCCAAAACCGAATACGGCGGGGGTGCGAGTGGCCCAAGACCAAGCATCCGCAAGGGCTCCAGCGGCTAGGATACCGGCGTCGGGAAGCCTTATGAGGCGTGGTTTTGTCCCCATGACGGCGCCCGCCGCGCTCATGATTTCCACCCAAGTGTAACCGTCGCGCCGCACATCCGATAGCTCGACGCGGCCAGAAACGGGCATTTTGCAAAAGCTTGCAAGCTTTGCCGCGGCGTCCTGGACGTGAATCATCGCGATCCGCGTGTCCGGCGACAGCACCGGGAGGACGGGACTTTTGGCCGCGAGTTCGAAAAGGCCCAAGGTTTCGGTGTCGCCAGGGCCGTAGATCGCCGGCGGCCTCACGATCAGGGCCTCGGGAAAGGCTTCGAGGACCGCATCCTCGCCGGCGCGTTTGCTAGCGGCGTAGTTCGAGAGTTGCGGTTCACGCGCCGCCAGGCTGGAGACCAGGATGAAGCGGGCTCCGGCCGCCCTGGCGGCCAGGGCGGCGGCGCGCGCGCCGTCACGATTGACGACGCTAAAACCTTCCAGCGACGCGGCCTTGATCAGGCCCGCCACGTGGATAACGACCTCAGCGCCCTTGCATAGGCGCGCAAGCGCGCCCGACGTTCTCAAATCGCCGGCGACGACCTCGACCTCGATGTCGCGCCAGAAAGGGTGGACTGGATCGCGGCGCACCAGGACGCGGGGCGTCCAGCCGTCCTGGGCCAGGGCGCGGACCAGATGGCGGCCCAGGAAGCCCGTGGCTCCGGTGACGGCGACGACAGGCCTAGTCACCGTAGGTTCCGGCCAGATAGGCGGTCTTGGCCTTCGAACGGCTCAGCTTGCCCGACGAGGTCTGGGGCAGGGCATGGGCTCCGACCAGCTTCACCTTGGCCTCCACCCCGTGGCGGGTGCGCAGCAGGGTGGCGACCGACTCCACCAGGGCCGCGCGGCTGTTGGCGTCGCCGCCGCGCGCCTGGACCAGGACCACGATCTGGTCCTCAGGTTCGGCCGGAATCGCGAAAGCGCAGACATCGCCGCTGCGCAGGCCCTCGATCTCGTGATCGGCCGTCCATTCCAGATCCTGCGGCCAGATATTGCGGCCGTTGAGGATGATCAGATCCTTGGCGCGGCCGGTGATGACGATCTCGCCTTCGATCACGAAGCCGATGTCGCCGGTGTCCAGCCAGCCGTCGGCCGATAGCACGCGGGCGCTTTCTTCTGGATTGGCGAAGTAGCCGCTCATCACCGAGGGGCCCTTGGCGAAGATGCGGCCGACGCCGCGCTCGGGCAGGACCTGACCGTCCTCGCCACGCACTTCCAGGAAGTGTCCGGGCAGGGCGGGGCCGCAGCGGGCGAAGTCGCGGGCCCGATCCGAGCCCTCTGGCGCGTCGACGGCGATGGCGTCGCGCTCGAGGCGTTCGACGTCCAGGGTCTCGGCGCGCAGGCCCTTGCCCAGCGGAGCCATCGACAGGGCCAGCGTCGCCTCGGCCATGCCGTAGCTGGCCACGAACGCCTTGTCCGAGAAGCCGGCCGGGCCGAACGCCTCGACAAAGGCCTTCAGCGGGGGCATCCGGATCATGTCGCCGCCCAAGCCGGCGCTGCGCCAGTGGCCCAGGCTATAGGCGTCCAGCGGCTGCCCTTGCACGCGGCGGGCGCAAAGCTCGTAGCCGAACGTCGGGCTATAGGCGATCGTCGCCTTGTTGCGGCCGATCAGATCGATCCACAGCAGCGGGCGGCGGACGAACGCGCCGGTGGGCAGCAGGTCGACCGACATCTGGCAGCTGAGGGGCGAGAGCAGGAAGCCGATCAGCCCCATGTCGTGATAGAGCGGCAGCCATGAAATGGCGCGGTCCTGCGGCTTCACCTGCAAGCCGTCGCGGGTGATCGCCACGCAGTTGGCCATCAGCGCCTTGTGGCGGACCAGGACGCCGGTTGGCGTGCGGGTGCTGCCTGACGAGAACTGCAGGTAGCAGGGATCTTCCGGCGTGATGGTCGGCAGGGCCGCGCCGCCGTCCTGCGGCAGGTCGGCCAGCACGCCGGCGAAGGCTAGACCCGCGCGCTCGCCGATCTCGGCCACCCAGTCCTTCAGGCCGACCGGGCCGATCAGGATCTTGGCCTGGGCGGAACCGGCGAGGGTCTTGATCTGCTCGATATAGGCCTCGCGGCCGCCGAGCGGGGTCGGCAGGGCCAGGGGCGCCGGCAGCAGGCCGGCATACTGGCAGGCGAAGAAGGCGCGCACGAAGTCGCCGTCGGTCTCGGCCAGCAGGGCGACGCTGTCGCCGACCTTGGCGCCAGTCGCCAACAGGCGGCGGGCCAGCACCAGGGCGTCCTCGCGCAGCTTGGCGTAGGGCAGGGCTTCGACCAGTTCGCCGCGCAGCGAATAGAGGTTGATCCCCGTCTCGCCCGTGGCGGCGAAGTCGAGGGCCTCGGTCAGGGTCGGAAAGTCGGCGAACCGAACGGTGCGGTCAGACGCCGTGGGGGTGATCATAAGAAAGGCCTTCATCGTCTTTGTCGGTGCGGGCGGAGGAATCTTCCGCCGCGAGTCGGGCGAGCCTGCGGCGCGCCATGAAATACATGCCAATGGCCATGGCCAAAGCGGCCGCAACCAGAGCGGCGCCCGCGCCGGTCAGGCCGAACGTCGTGATCAGCGGCGCCAGGGCCGCGAGATAGGCGGTCACGACCACCAGGCGAACGGTCAGGGCCGCGCCCGCGGCGCGCATCGAGACCAGCATCGGCTCCAGCGGAAGAGTCATGACCCCGATGGCGGCGGCCGCGACTTGCCAGTTCATGACCCCGGCCGCCGCGCCATACGCCTTGCCCATCACGATCTCAAGGATCCAGCGTCCGGCGACCAGGCTGACCAGCAGCAACACGCCGGCCGCGGCGCCGCCGATCAGGCCGATCTGCACGGCCAGCTTGGTCATGGCCTGCTGGCCGCCGGCGGCGCGCATCTTGGCCAGTTCCGGATACATGGCCGGCACCATGAGGCGCGCGGGCTTGGCCATGCCGTCGGCCACCTGCTTGCCGATCCGCCAATACGCCGCCTGAACCGGGCCGAGCATGGCGCCGACCACCAGGGTCAGCACGTGCGTGAAGCCGACGTCGACGGTGCTGGAGAAGTTGGTCGCCATGGCGAAGCGCCAGACGCCGGGAAGGTCCTGGCTGGTCGGACCCAGTATGGTGAAGCCTTTCAGCAGGCCGCGCTTGTTCAAATCCCAGGCCGCGATGGCGGCGATATAGAAGAACGAGGCGAAGGTCCCGGCCGCCCAAGCCAGCAGGAACCACTGGATCGGCGCATTGGTCACCGCGCAGACCGCGCAGCCGATCATCCTGACCAGCGAGCTGACCGCCTGCTGGGCGGCCAGGAAACGGAAGCGGTCGAACAGGCGCAGCAGGCCGACGCCCGTGGCCGAGGTCATCACTCCGATCGACAGGGCGTAGAGCGCGCCGTAGCCACTCATGTCGGCCGGCCATTTCAGCGTCTGCCAGAACAGGAAGCTGCCTAGGACACCTAGCGCGGTTCCCAGCACGCCGCTGATCAGGTCCAGCAACAGCGACAGACGCAGCACCTGCTGGAACCGTGCGCGGTCGTTGTCGAGGGCCGGACCGGCGCCGAAGGTGATCAGGGTCTGCCAGGATTGGAAGTGCGCGACCTCACCCAGGAACTGGGCGAAGGCGTTGATCAGCACGACCACGCCCATCGCTTCCTTGCCGAGGCTGCGGGCGGTGAGGGCGATGTAGGCCAGGCCTACGACGGCGTTGACCACGCGGCCGCTGAGCAGCTCGCCGGCGTTGGCCAGCACCCTTCTGAGCGGCGACATCGAGGGGGCAGGCCGGGCGTCGGTCATGCCGCGCGCTCCAGCTTGTCGACGATGGCGCGGGCCGCGCGCACCGAAGCGGGCGTGTTGCTGACGTCGAAGGTCTCTTCGATGCCCCAGACCTGGGTCTCGCGATAGTTTTCGTGCGTGGCGAAGGCCTCGTCCAGGCCGGCGCCCAGACCGTCGATGGTCTCCAGCACAGGGCCGAACAGCCAGTGGTGGAAGCTGGGATCGCCGCACCAGGACGCGCCGCTGGAATTGAGGAACAGGCACGGCTTGGGCGTGCGCAGAAACTCGTAGATCTGGCTTGATACGTCGCCGAGATAGAGGTCGGCGGCCTTGGTGTAGGTCATGTCCGCCGCGGCCGGGCCGCCCAGATCGACGTGGATCCGGGGATGTTCGGCGAAAACCTTGAACGCCGCGCGTTCCTCGGTCGAGGCGGTCTCGAACAGGCGGATATGCGGAGCGAAGATCAGGTTGTAGCGCTCGTTAGCCGCGAAGAACTCCAGTACCTGCCTGCCCCACTTGGGCCAAGAGCCGAGCTCGGCGTGGAAATGCGGGTTGTACAGCACCACAGGCCCTGGCTGATCGAAGCGCGGGGCGGGGCGCTGGGGCAGATCGTCGACCAGGTCGAACTTGGGATAACCGACCATGGCGCAGGTATCCTCGGTGACCCAGCCCTCCTGCAGCATGCGGTCGCGCTGCTTGCGACCGGCGGCCATGACCAGGTCGAAGACCTTCAGGCGCGGCTCGAACGGGCCTTCGCGGTCGCCAGCGCCATGCTGGGTGTAGACCAGCAACGGGTGGCGCACGCCGAGGCGGCGCAGCAGGGCGGTGGTGCGCTCGGGCGTGATGACGGCGTCGTAGCGTCCCAGTCGTCGGGCGTTGGCGATCAGCATCGGCGCTTTGGGCGGCGCGCCGCCGCCGCCGAAGCGGCGCAGCCAGGCGGGCGGCAGCAGGACAAGCTCGATCGGCGCGCCGCCCAATTCGGCGATCAGGCCGGCGACATAGTCGATCAGCTCGGGTGTGGTCGCGGCGATCTCGACCTTGATCGTCGGCCAGCGTCTGGCCATGGCGACGGCCACCGACAGGCTGTGCCAGACCTGATGGTGTTGCGCGATGTAGAGAAAGCAGACGCGTTTGGCGGCGGCCACGTCAGCGCCCGCGCTCCAGCCGGGTGTGGACACGACCCTTCAGCACGACGCGGTCGCCCTTGTTGGTGACGTTGTAGCTGTTGGCCTGGGTGCTGCCCTTGGGCCCGGTTCCGGCAATGCCGGCGTCGCCACTGACCTCGCCCGTCCGCATGTCGATCAGCGCCCGCGGGGCGTCGAACGCGTAGCCCTCGCTGCTGGTGATCTTCACGTCGTCGGCCAGCAACAGGGTGTGCTCGGCCTCGCGATAGAGGCCGGTCTTGGCGGTGGCTTGGCTGGGATTGGGCGCGCCGTAGCCGCGCACCAGGATCGGGGTGGTCAGGCGGACGAGGTTCTCGTCCTTGAGGTCGCGCTCGGCGTGGTCGGCGGTGATCAGGAAGGCTCGGCCATCCTTCAGCACCCCGGTGAAGCGCGGCTTGTTCAGCACCAGGGGTGTGGCGGCGGCCTGGGTCTGGAGCTTGTTCGAAGCGAAGCTGCGCCACGACGCCTGGCCGACCACGGCCACGCCGACGCCAATGGCGAAGACGGCCAGGGCCAGGCGTAAGCGGCGGACCGGTTTCCGCCGGCGATTGCGGGCCCGTTCGGCGGCGCTTTCAGTGGGGGGGACGGCGGAAGCGCCATCGGTCTGGGTGAGCATTTGGGGGAATGGATAGTCCCACGTTGTCATTCGCCCAAGACCTTTGTTTTCAGGTGCGCGGTCCTGGCGCGGGGAAGTGGCGTGCAGATGGTGACCGCTGACGCTTCGTCAAGCGCGGTTGTCCGGCGGCGCGAAGCGCGTGATCCTGGCGCGCGCGCCATGTAAGGATCCGCGTCATGTTCGATCGACCCTCGCAGCACAAGGATTTCGGCGTCTTCCTGCCCGTGGCCAACGGCGGCTGGATCGTCTCAAAGACCACGCCGATCCTCGATGGTCTCTACGCTCAGAACCGCGCCGCCGCCGTGGCCGCCGACCGGGTCGGCATGGATTTCGTGATGTCGATGGGCAAGTTCCGCGGCTTTGGTGGCGCGACCGATCACTGGGGGACCTCGCTCGAGTCGGTGACCCTGATGGCCGCCATCGCCGAGGCGACGACGAACGTGCGCATCTGGGCCACGGTCCACCCACTGCTTCAAAATCCGGCCGTGGCGGCCAAGATGATCGCCACCCTAGACCACATCAGCGGCGGCCGGGCCGGTTTGAACATCGTCGCCGGGGCCTACAAGGCCGAGTTCGACCAGATGAGCGCCTGGGACGATTCGCTAGACCACGACGATCGCTATGGCCTAGCCGAGGAGTGGACGACCATCGTCAAGCGCCTGTGGACCGAGGACAGCGTCGACTTCGCCGGCAAGTACTTCACGATGAAGGACTGCCAGTCCAAGCCCAAGCCCTTGTCCGCGCCGCGCCCGGAACTGATCTGCGCGGGAATGTCCGATCGCGGTTTCCAGTTTTCTGTGCGCGAGGCCGACGCCTGCTTCATCGGCGGCCGCTCGCGCGAGGAGCACCGCGAGGCCTCGCGTCGCGCCAAGCAGCTAGCCCAGAGCCTGGGCAAGACGGTCCGCACCT
The DNA here is from genome assembly GCF_040545685.1 of Caulobacter sp. 1776. Classification (NCBI taxonomy): domain Bacteria; kingdom Pseudomonadati; phylum Pseudomonadota; class Alphaproteobacteria; order Caulobacterales; family Caulobacteraceae; genus Caulobacter; species Caulobacter sp. 1776. The sequence continues at coordinate 387,024 of NZ_JBEPMI010000004.1, read as the reverse complement.
ACGCCATGTGCACGATCATCCACGCAGAAAGCGACGCCGGCGCTGAGGCCCTGGTCCAGCGCTATGCCGAGGGCGCGGACATTGGCGCGATCCTGGCGATGCTGGCTAGCTGGGGCGTGCCCGCCGAGCGACTGCAGGCGGCGGCCGCCAAGCAGGGCGCGTTCATGACCCAGACCATGGTCGGCTCGCCCGCCACCTGCCGCGAACAGGTCGAGGCCTTCATGACCGACTGTGAATTGGATGGGCTGATGTTGATCTTTCCCGACTACGAGGAAGGCTTGGCCATGTTCGGCTCGGAAATCCTGCCAGGCCTGCGGTCGGTGTTCTCGTGAAGCTGGAAGATTGGATCGCGCCCGACCGGACGGCATTGCTGCTTGTCGACATGCAGGTCGATTTCGCCTCGCCAGAGGGCGTGAGCGGCCAGTGGGGGCTAGACCTCTCGACCGTGCCGGCGGCCCTGACGGCGGCCGGGCGTCTGGCGAACGCAGCACGGGCGGCGGGCGTCCCGGTGGCGTTCGTGGGTCTTTTCACGACGCCGGAGACCGACTCCGACGCCTGGGACGAACGCATGCGCCGGCGCGGCGCCGACCCCGAGGCCGCCCCGGCGCTCTGCCGTGCGGGCTCGCCGGGCAGCGCCTTCGTCGGCCCTCAGCCTCAGCCGGGCGAACCGATCTTCCGTAAGACCCGCTATAGCCCTTTTTGGGACACCGACGTCGATGCGTGGTTGAAGGCGATGGAGGTCGACACCGTGGTGTTGGCGGGCCTGACCACCGAGTGCTGTGTCGCCGACACCGCCAAGGACGCCTTCAACCTCGATTACCACGTCTTCGTGGTCGCCGACGCCTGCGCGGCCTACGAGCCCGACCTGCATGCGGGGGCGCTGAAGATGCTGGACCTCAACACCGCGATCCTGACCGACTCGGCCAGCACCGCCGCCGCCTGGAGCATTTGATGGCGACGCCTGTTTCGGTAAGCGCGGCCGATCGTGACGCGATCGCCGCCGCCATCGACACGGGTGAGCTGGTCGAGCTGGCCCTGACCCTGGGCAATATTCCCAGCCGATCGGGCGAGGAGAAGGCGGCCGGCGACTTTGTCCACGACTGGATGGCGCGCGAGGGCTTCTCGCCGCGCAGGGTGGGAGCGACGCCGGAGCGGTTCAACGTCGTCGGGACCTATGGCGGGCTCGGCGTGGGGAAGAACCTGCTGTTCACGGCTCACCTCGACACCGAGAGCCCGACCCGCGATCCGGACCTGGACATCCACAAGTACAGTCCCGCGACTCTGGCCGATCCGGAGTGGGAGCGCTGCTGGCTCGAGGACGGGGTGCTGCGTGGCTATCCGATCGCCAATGATCGCGGGCCGATGAGCTGCTTCCTGATCGCCGCCAAGGCGTTGAAGACCGCCGGCTATGGCCTGGCTGGCAAGATGTACTTGACCGCGTGTCCGGGAGAAATCGGGCCAGAACCGATCGAGGAGCATCGCGGCGTCGCTCATCTGGGCAAGGATATCGGCGCCCACTACCTATTTCACCACGGCGGCGTCGCGCCGGACTACGCCATCGCCGCGGAGGGCTGCGATTTCGGCTGGACCTCGGTCGGCTGCGGCTATGCGGTGTTCCGGTTGCGCCTGTGGGGCGAGGGGACCTTCACGCCGCTATTGCGCGCTCCGGAAGCAGCGGCGGACCACCCCAATCCGATCTACCGCGTCGGCAAGCTGACGGACGCGATTCACGCCTGGACCCGCGACTGGGAGGCGATCAGCCGTTACGAGAGCGCTGGCGGAATCGCCGAACCCAAGGTTCAGCTGTGCGCGATCCGGGGCGGCGTGCCGTTCCAATTCGGCGATGGGACCGAGGTGGTCAGCCTGTATCTTGAGGTCGGCCTCAACCCGAACCAGAAGGCCGCCGACGTCCAGCACGCCCTGGAGGCCATGGTCCGGGCGGCGGGTGTCGGTCGGGTGGAGATCGAGCCGATGGTCGTGCGCCACGGCTTCGAGGCCGACGCGAGCGCGGTCGCGCCGCTGATTGGGGCGGTGGACGCGGCCACCCAGTTGGGCTTTGGGCATCCGGCGGCCCGCGCCAATTCGGTCTATTCCAGCATGTGGCGCGACCACAATGTCTTCAACATGCACCGCGTACCGGCGATCACCACGGGACCGAAGCGTTGGCGGCCGACGCCGAAGGACCTAGCCGACAGCGCCCTGATCTACGCCCTGACGGCATTGGAGATTTGTGGACGCGCGGAGGGCGGCGAAGGCCCGCGAGGTTCCTCGGTCTATCCGGACAATCCGTTTAGGGCGTAGACCCGCGCGGCTCATCGCCGCGCGAACGTCGTCTTCCAAGATCCAGAGGCGTCCCGACTCCCATGGACCGTTTCGTCGCCGGCCCCCGCGGCTGGGCGCGTCTCGCAGGCGAGCGGCGAGGGCGTGCCTCCGTGACGGCGGCTGGATGACATCTAGCGGCACGATTAATGTCAATATATGCTCAAGCCAACGACAAGGGAGGGGCGAATGAAGGCCTGGAAGGCGCTTCTGGCGATCGTCATCGTGCTGGTCGTGGCCGGTGCGGCGGCCTGGCGTCTCCGGTTCGACCTGATCATCCTCATCGCGCGGGCCCAGCAGCCGAAGATCGAAGCCAACCATCCAGTGATCTGGGCTTCGGGGCCAGCGTCGCCACCCTCGGGGCGGCGACCGCCGAACGTGGTGTTCATCCTGGCCGACGACCTCGGCTTCAATGACATCACCCTGAACGGCGGCGGCGTGGCCAACGGGGCGGTTCCAACGCCCGCCATCGACTCCATCGCCCATGGGGGCGTGACCTTCGCCAACGGCTACAGCGGCAACGCCACCTGCGCGCCGTCGCGGGCGGCGATCATGACCGGCCGCTACGCCACCCGGTTCGGCTTCGAGTTCACCCCGACGCCGGTGGCCTTCTCGCGGGTGGTCGGCGGCCACGGCGGCGATCCGCTGCACCCGTCGCGCTTCAACGCGTCCGAAGTGAAGAACGCGCCCGGGGACGACAACACCGAGGCCGTGCCTTCCACCGAGATCACCATCGCCGAAGCGCTGAAGACGCGCGGATATCACACGGTGCATCTAGGCAAATGGCACCTGGGCGGCGTCAAGGGCTCGCGGCCCGAGGACCAGGGCTTCGACGAGAGCCTCGGTTTCATGGCCGGCGCGTCTCTGTTCGCGCCCGTCGGCGATCCGTCGATCGAGGTGTCGCGCCAGGACTTCGACCCGATCGACAAGTTCCTGTGGGGCGCGCTGCCCTATTCGGTGCAGTTCAACGGGAGCAAGCCGTTCGCGCCCAACGCCTACATGACCGATTACCTGACCGACGAGGCGCTCAAGTCGATCGACGCCAACCGGAACCGGCCGTTCTTCCTCTATCTCGCCTACAACGCCGTCCATACGCCGCTGCAGGCGCCCAAGGCCGACTACGATGCGCTGTCGCAGATCAAGGACCATCGCCTGCGGGTTTACGGGGCGATGGTCCGCAACCTCGACCGCAACATCGGGCGAGTGCTGCAGGCGTTGAAGGACAAGGGTCTGGACGACAATACCCTGGTGATCTTCACCACCGACAACGGCGGGGCCAACTATATCGGTCTTCCCGACATCAATCGGCCCTATCGCGGCTGGAAGGCGACCTTCTTCGAGGGAGGCGTGCACGTGCCCTTCCTGCTGCGCTGGCCCTCGCAACTGCCGGCTGGGGCAGTCTATCGCAGCCCGGTGGGCCACGTGGACATCTTCGCCACCGCCGTCGGCGCGGCCGGAGCCAGTCCGCCGAAGGACCGTGTGATCGACGGCGTCGACCTTGTTCCGTTCGTGAAGGGCAGGGGGGGCGGCGATCCGCACAAGGCGATGTACTGGCGCTCGGGCCGTTACAAAATGGTGCTGGCGAGTGGCTGGAAGCTGCAGGTCGCGCAGGAGCCAAACCGGGTCTGGCTGTTCGACCTGTCGACCGATCCGACCGAGCGCCAGGACCTGGCCAAGGCCCGTCCAGACAAGGTTCGCGAGCTGCAGGCGACTCTGGCCCAGTTAGACGGCCAGATGGCCAAGCCGGCGTGGCCGTCGCTGCTGTCGGGCGCGATCTATATCGACCATCCGGGCGGTCAGCGCGCTAAGCCCAGCGACGAGTACATCTATTGGGACAACTGACGTCGCTTCCCGCGCGCTACGCCCTTTTTGTCGGCGACGCAGCGAAATCCGGCCTCGCCTGTTTTTGGGGAAGGCGGCGAGGTCGGACGATGCTCGGAGGACGGTTAGTTCACCGCGTCGGCCTGCTCCGGCCGCCACATGCGCATCTCGTCGCGCGCGCCGAGCGGCTCAAAGCCCGCCGCGGGGCGCGTGCGGATGTTCAGCTGGCCGGCTAAGCCCGCCTTGCGGTGGTGCTCGATGGCGTGCATCTCGGGCGAGATCGCCATCGCCTGGAAGGCGGCCAGCGACGGATATTCGGCCAGCGCCACGGCGTCCCACAACTCCTCGACCTCGCCGAGCAGAAGGCCGGTGACCGCGCCGCTGTAGCGTATCCGGCCGCCCAGCGCCTCGATCAGTCCGCTGACGACCGCGCCGTAGCGGATGTAGGCCTCGCGGCCCGGGAGATCGGCGTCCGAACCGTCGGCATACTCGGCCTTGGCCTTGAACTTCAGCAGGTTGACCATCACGAACGGGCCGTCGTCGGGCGCGCCGAAGAAGTCCTGGAACTGTTCAGATGTCGGGAAGACGGTGTTGACGACCTTCATTCGGCAAGCTCCCGCTGGGGTAAGGACGCGACGAGGCCGTCCAGCAGGGCGGCGATCTCGCCCGGACTGTCCTCCTGGATGAAGTGCGAACCCTTGAGCGTTGTATGGGCGACGTTTCTTGCCCCCGGCACGCGAGCCTGGAACACTGCCTCACCGCCCCGGGTGATCGGGTCGGCGTCGCTGAAGGCGGTGATGAAGGGCTTGTTGAACCGCTCCAGCACCTGCCAGGCGGCCTTGTTCTCGGCGACCGAGGCGTGCTCCGGCGTGATTGGCACCAGGACCGGGAACCGCCGGGCGCCTTCCTTGAAGCGTTCGTCGGGGAAGGGGGCGTCATAGGCGGCCCGCTCGGCGTCGGAAAGGTCGCGCGCGGCGCCGCCGTTCAGGATGAAGCCGATCGGCAGTTCAGGCGCGTTCTGGCTGAAGTTCAGCCAGGCTTCGAAACCCTCGGACTTGCCCGCGCCGACCGGCAAGCCGGTGTTGGAGACGACCACGGCCGCGAACCGCTCCGGGAAGGCGGCGACCAGGCGCAGGCCGATCAGCCCGCCCCAGTCTTGGCAGAACAGGACGATGTCGGTCAGTTCGTTGCGGACCAGCCAGTCTTTCATCCAGGTCACGTGGCCTTCGTAGGTGTAGTCGGTGCGCAGGGCAGGTTTGTCCGAGCGCCCGAAGCCGACGAGATCGGGCGCGATCACCCGGTGGCCGCGCTTCACAAGGTCGGCGATCACGTGGCGATAGAGATAAGCCCACGACGGTTCGCCATGCATCAGCAGGATGGGCCGCCGGTCCTTGGGACCTTCGTCGACATGGTGGATCCGCATCGCCGTTCCGTCGGCGCCGAACACCGGCGTGTAGCGCGGCGCGTAGGGCCAGTCGGCCAGGCCCTCGAACCGTTCGTCCGGCGTGCGCAACACGTCCACGGCGACCTCCCCATCCGTTGGTCGGATTTATATTGGCATTATGAGTGCCATTATGTGCTTTCAGGGTCAAGCTCTGGAGTGACATCAGGTCCTAGCCGAAGGTCCGCTCGGCGACCTCCCTGACAGTCTGCAGGTGGGCCTGAGCGTTCTGGCGTTTTGAGGTGGTCGTCGGTTCTCTGGCGGTCTAATCAGGCAGAGCAGCAGGGAGAAGTCGGGCCGTGAGTTCCGCCGTGCGTCAACGTCCGCAGGCCGCGATCGTCGAGCCCGAGGCGCCGGCCGCCGACGGTCGCCGCCGCCGCTCGCAGGACAGCCGCGCCCGCATCATCAGGGCCATGCTGGAGCTGGTCCGAGAAGGCGATCTCTCGCCCTCGGCCGAGCTGGTGGCGGCCCGCGCCGATGTCGGCCTGCGCACCGTCTTTCGCCACTTCAAGGATCTCGAGAGCCTGTATCGCGAGATGTCGGCGGTGATCGAGACCGAGCTGATGGCCCTGGTTCGGACGCCGTTCAAGAGCGTGACCTGGCGCGAGCGCGTGCTGGAGCTGGTCGAGCGGCGCAGCTGGGCCTACGAGCGGATCGGGCCATTCAAGCGTGCGTCCGAGGCCCATCGTCACCAGTCGCCGGCCCTGGCGCTGGACAACGCCAGGATGGTGCAGATTTCGCGCGAGATCCTGCGGGGGCAGCTGCCGCCTGAGCTCGCCAGGGACCGCGTGCGGTTCGAGGCCATCGATATGCTGCTGAGCTTCGACGCCTGGAACCGCCTGCGGCGCGACCAGGAGCTCACGCCCAGACGCGCGACGGAGGTGTTGCAGGCCATGATCGGCGGGCTTCTGGACGCGCCGCCAGAGGGCTGAGGTTTCGGGCAAATTTCCGGAAGGTCGCCGGTCGGAGCTGCTCATTTTCCCCGACCGGCAGGCTCGCCGACGGTAAGGGGCAGCCGGCGTCCTCCATTTGGTAGACGCCTCCGTGAATGGTCTCCCGCCAGGCGCCCGGCCGACGCGACCGCCCATTTTGGGTTTCGTCTGTTTCAGGCTTGTGGGTGGCCTCCTGACATATCTTGTCAGCAGAGCGGGTGGTCGCGCCTTGTCAGGAGAGGGTGGAACACCGAAGTTCCGGGAACGTTGTCGTCGCTCGGGCATCACCATGGCCCCGCTCGACCAGGAGACGCCCATGACCCCGGACGATCTGCCCGCGATGGAACTCGTGGATGCCTCGGTCGACGCGCTCGTCGATCGCTACCGCCGGGTGCGCCGGCGCACCGAGGTCCTGGCCGCTCCGCTGTCGCCCGAGGACCAGGCCGCCCAGTCGATGCCGGACGCCAGTCCGACCAAATGGCACCGGGCCCATACGACCTGGTTTTTCGAGACTTTTCTGCTGACGCCGTTCCTGCCCGGCTACGCGGTCTATGACCAAAGCTTCGGCTATCTGTTCAATTCGTACTATGAGGCGGTCGGTCCCCGGCAACCCCGGCCACAGCGCGGGCTGCTGACCCGGCCCTCGGTCCAGGCCGTCGGCGCCTATCGCGGGCATGTTGACGCGGCCATGACGCGTCTGCTGGCCGGCCCGCTGACGCCAGAGATTCGCGAGCGGCTCGAACTGGGTTTGGCCCATGAGGAGCAGCATCAGGAGCTCATCCTGATGGACATCCTGCACCTGTTCGCCCAGTCGCCGCTGAGCCCTGCCTATCAGGCGGGCGTGGTCACGCCGCGGTCGGATCCGGGTCCGCAACGCTTCCATCGCTTCGCGGGCGGCCTGGTCGAGATCGGGGCGTGCGAGGCGGGCTTCGCGTTCGATAACGAGCGGCCGCGGCACAAGACCTATGTCGCCCCGTTCCGCCTGGCCGACCGCCTGACGACCAACGGCGAGTGGCTCGCCTTCATCGAGGCCGGCGGCTACGCCAAGCCCGACCTCTGGCTCTCCGAGGGCTGGGCCAAGGTCAAGGAAGAGGGATGGGAGGCCCCGGCCTATTGGCGGCGCGAGGACGGCGTCTGGACCACCATGACGCTGCGTGGCCGCCATCCGGTCGATCCCAACGCCCCGGTCGTCCACGTTAGCTATTACGAGGCCGCGGCCTATGCCGCCTGGGCGGGCCGTCGCCTGCCGACCGAGGCCGAGTGGGAGGCCGCCGCCACCGCGAGCGGTGTTTCGACCCTGCGCCAGCTTTACGGTTCGGCCTGGCAGTGGACGGCCAGCGCCTATAGCCCCTATCCCGGCTTCAAGCCCGGACCTGGCGCGCTGGGTGAGTACAACGGCAAGTTCATGGTCAGCCAGATGACCCTGCGCGGGGGCTGCGAGGCCACGCCGCCCGAACACACGCGGGCGACCTACCGCAACTTCTTCCATCCCGGCAGCCGCTGGATGTTCGGCGGCGTGCGCTTGGCCGACGACGATCGCCTGGCCGAGGTGACGCCCGAGAACGGCTTCCTGAACGAGGTGATCGAGGGTTTGTCGGCCTCGCCCAAGACCCTGTCGGCCAAGTACTTTTATGACGCCGAGGGCTCGCGCCTGTTCGAGGCGATCTGCGAGTTGCCGGAATACTACTTGACCCGGACCGAGACGGCGCTGCTGCGCCGGATCGCGCCCGAGATCGCCGCGCGCATCCCGGCCGGCGCGGCCTTGGTCGAGTTCGGCAGCGGGGCTAGCACCAAGACCCGCATCGTGCTGGACGCCGCGCCGCAGATCGCCGTCTACACCCCGATCGACATCAGCCCCAGCGCCCTGGACGAGGCCGCCGCCAGTCTTCGGGAGGCCTATCCGGTCCTGACCGTCGCGCCGCTGGTCGGAGACTTCACCAAGGCCATCCACCTGCCGGATGGCGCCCAGGGCCATACGCCCGTCGGCTTTTTTCCGGGCTCGACGATCGGCAATTTCGCGCCGGACGAGGCCGAGACGCTGCTGCGCCAGGCGCGCGAACTGCTGGGCGAGGGATCGCTGTTCATCGTTGGGGCCGACGTCGCCAAGGACCCGGCGGTGCTGATCCCGGCCTATGACGACGCCCAGGGCGTGACGGCGGCCTTCAATCGCAACGTCCTCGTCCACATCAACCGCGAATTGGGCGGGACGTTCGATCCGGCGGCGTTCGCTCATAGGGCGGTGTGGAACGCGGACGAGAGCCGGATCGAGATGCATCTGGAAAGCACGCGCGACCAGATCGTCATGGTTGGCGACTACGGCTTTCGGTTCGCCGCCGGCGAGACCATTCATACCGAGAACTCGTACAAGTACCCGGCCGAGGCCTTCGAGGCGATCGCCCGTCGCGCTGGCTGGGCCGTGGCCCAGCGCTGGATCAGCGAGGATCCGACATTCGCGGTCTACGCTCTGACGGCCTGAGGTCGACCAGCGAACCTACAGACGCGAAAACGCGCCGGTTCCGAAGGTTAGGGACCGGCGCGTCTCGGGTCGGGAGCATTGCTCTTTTCTAGAGCACGCGTTCTCCGGGGCGACCGCCGCGCGAGGACGAACCGCCCTTGCGTCCGGCGTTCGCCGCGAGATCGCGATCCTTGGCGAAGCTGCGCTTTTCGCTGGGCACGCTAGCTCCGCCCTTCCTGGCGATCTCGCGTCGGCGTTCCGGGTCCATGGCGGCGAAACCGCGACGGCCGCGGGGACGTTCGCTATCGGTGTCCATGTGGGGCTCCTAGTCGGACAGGTCACAGGCGGTACGGGCGAGATCAGGCGCCATAGGGACGGTCGTCCCCTGGATCGACCGGCGGCGAGGTGGGGGGCTCCTCGACGGGAATGACGCCGGGCTCGTACTCGGGCGGTTTAGGCTCGGGCGGAGGCGGGGCGTCTGGGTCGGTCACTGGCGTCGTTTCCTGCGCGTTCCGGTGAAGTAACCAGTGAAGTCGCTTTCGGTTCACCGTGCGATGACACTAATTACACCGCACCGGGACAAGCCGGCCCCAGAGGAGTCGTCCGAGAATGCCCCGCAAGACCAAGCAGATGGTGGATCGCGCCGCGTTCCATTGGCGTTTGGCGGCCGGTTTGGCGACGGGAATCGCGGCCTGGACGGCCGCGAAATATTTCGGCGCGCCGCGCGGAGCGCACCTGTTGCTGGGCTGGGATTGCGGCGCGATCGTCTATCTGCTGACCACATGGTCGTTGTTCTTGAAGGCCGACGAGGCCGAGGTGCGCTCGCGCGCCGCCCGAGAGGACGAGGGCGTTCCGGTGCTGCTGTTGATCGTGCTGGCCGCCATCGTCGCCAGCCTCGGGGCGGTGGTCGACGCCATGATCGCCGCCAGGAGCGCGCCGGGCGCCGCGCGGACGTTCATCGCCACCTGCGCCGCCGCGACCCTGGTGCTGTCGTGGCTGGTGCTGCAGTCGGTATTCGTCCTTCACTACGCCCATCGCCATTTCGGCGACGGCAAGGGCAAGCCCGGCATCCAGTTTCCGGGCGAGCCACCCTCCAGCTACATGGACTTCGCCTATCTGGCATTCAGCGTGGGGGCGACTTTCCAGGTCTCGGACAACAGCATCCTGACCGCCAAGCTGCGCAAGCTGGTCACCGCCCACGCGGCCGTCGCCTACTTCTACAACACCGCCATCCTGGCGCTGGGCATCAACATCATCGCCAGCCTGATCGGCGACTGACGTCAGCCGGGCCGGCCCATGCCGCCGCCCCCGGGACCGCGACCACCACGACGGCCCATGCCGCCGCCTTCGCCGCCGCGGCCCTTGCCGGAGCGCAAGCCGGTCTGCATCGGCGTCTTGGGCAGCTCGTCCAGCTTGAGAACCCCATCCTTGTTGGTGTCGAGTAGGGCGAAGCGGGTCTTGGCGGCCTTGATCGCCTCATCCTTGGTGATCCTGCGATCGAAATTGCCGTCGGAAGCCATGACCGGCTCCGGCTCGGCGATCAGGCCGAACAGGGCCGCGCCCTGCAGGACGTTGGTTCCCTGCGAACGCTGGCGCGGAGTGTCGTCATCGCCGCCCTCCTGGCCCAGGCCGCGAGGCCCGCGCCGCATCGATCCCGGGGCCGCCCCGCCGATGATCTCGGGCGCGATGCGGGTCTCGTAGGCCGAGACCTCGAAGCCGTCGACAACGCCGTTGTGGTCGGCGTCGACCACGGTGAAGAAGCGCAGCGAGTCGGCGACGAACTCGTCGCGGGTCAGGAGGCCGTCGTGATCGATGTCGGCGCCGTCGAACCAGGCTGCGACGGGGTAGGGCGCGCCACCCGGAGCGCGAAACGGCTCGCCGGCCGGGCTGATGAACAGCTGGGGGCCTCCCACCGCCCCCCCATCTTTCCGGGCCGACCCACCTTCGCCGCGCGGCCCACGGAGATCATCGTGGCCTTCAGGCGGCGCACTGGCGCAGGCGGTGAGCGTGGCGGCGAGAACGGCGGTCAGGCCGAGCGAGCGAAACATCATCCAGGAGATCTCCAATCAGCCAAGCTTTGAAGCTCAGCCGGATTGCTCCGCGATGTCAGGTTCGCCCCCGTTTGGCCGTAAAGGGCGTCGAAGCGGCCGTTCGCGACTAGGCGGGCAAGCGCACGCAGGCGCGCAGACCGCCCTCGGCGCGATTATGCAGAGCGACGTCGCCGCCGTGGGCGCGGGCCAGGGAGCGGACGACCGCCAGGCCCAGGCCGATGCCTCCGGTCTCACGATTGCGCGACGGTTCGCCGCGATAGAAGGGTTCGAACACCCGCTCCAGTTCGCCCGGCGGGACGCCGGGGCCGTCATCGTCTACCTCGATGATGGCCATGCCCTCCTCTGCGTAGACGCGGCCGCGCGCTGCGGCGCCGTACTTCAGAGCGTTGTCGACGAGGTTGGAGACAAGGCGCTTCAATGCCACCGGATCGCCCTCGATCACCACCTTCTCGGACCGCTCGACCGTGGCCTCGCCGCCGGTCTCGGCCGCTTCGTCCATCACGCTTTCCAGCAGGGAGGACAGCTCCAGCTTGGTGCGCTCGGCTGGGCGCTGGGTGTCGCGCACGAAGCCCAGGGTGGCGGCGATCATCGCCTCCATCTGATCGATATCGGCGGCCAGCTTGGGCCGGATGTCGTCCGGCGCGGCCTCGATGCGGAACTTCAAACGGGTCAATGGCGTGCGCAGGTCGTGGGCGATCGCGCCGACCATGGCCGTGCGGTCCTCGACATAGCGGCGCAGGCGTTCCTGCATCATGTTGAAGGCCGTCGCGGCGGCGACCACTTCGCCCGAGCCCGAGATGCTGAGCGGTGGGGTGCGAGGATCCTTCCCCAGGCGCTCGGCGGCGTCGGCGAAGGCGGTGATCGGCTGAGCCAGCCGGCGGGCGAATAGCCACGCCAACGGCGTCACAGCGGCCACCGATAACAGGAGGATCAGCAGGATGCGTTGCTGCCAGCTGTCGAAGCGGAAGGTGGGCTTCGGCTCGACGACCAGCCAGTGGCCATCGCTCTGGCGCACGCCCAGCTTGAAGTCACCGAAGATCAGCGGCTCGTCCTTGCCCTGAGGGCGGGGAGCGCCGGGAGCGCCCGGGCCGCCGGCGCCCGGCTCGCGGGCGAAAGGCTCGCGAGGACCTCCGCCATTGGCGCGCGGGCCGTCGTCGCGGGTCTTGGGTGGGGTGACAGGCGTGCGGCGCACGAAGAAGCGCGGACCGTTGTCGATCTGCAGCTCGATGCGGTTGACCGGCACGTCGATCGCGCGGCTGATATTGGTCTTGAACTCCACCCGGCGTGGGCTGTCGGGGCCGATCGCGCGGACCGAGCCGCCCTGCTTGACCACCAGCAGGCGGCCGTCGCGCGGCTGGACCGACTGGCCCGACTTCAGGGCGCGCGCGATCTCGGTGGACCGGTAGAACTCCGGTGGGGGCGGGGGAAGGTTGAAGATGACCGCGATCGAGATCAGCTGAGCGGCCACCAGGGTGATGATGACCAGGCCGAGCGCCTGAACGAACAGCGGCGCGCCGCGCCGGAAGATGCTCATGGGGTGCGGACGACCTTGGCGGTGAACATGTAGCCTTCGCTGCGGATCGTGCGGATCAGTTCGCTGCCGCCGCCGTCGTCCAGCTTGCGACGCAGGCGGCTGATCTGGACGTCGATGGCGCGGTCGTAGGCGTCGCTGTCGCGGCCCCGGGCCAGGTCCAGCAGCTGATCGCGAGTCAGCACCCGCTGCGGCCGCTCGACGAAGGCGCGCAGCAGTGAGAACTCGCCGCTCGAGAGGTTCACTATCACCGACTGCGGCGAACGCAGTTCGCGGCGGACCAGGTCGAGGCGCCAGCCGGCGAACTCGCAGGCCGCGCCCATGGCGTCGTCGACGGCGCGGGGCTCCTGGCGGCGGCGCAGTACGGCGCGGACCCGGGCCAGGAGCTCGCGGGGATTGCAGGGCTTGGGTAAATAGTCGTCGGCGCCCAGCTCCAGGCCGACGATGCGATCGGTCTCTTCGCCCATGGCCGACAGCATGATGATCGCCGGGCCGTCGCTAGCGGCCGACAGCCGGCGGCAGATCGCCAGGCCGTCCTCGCCGGGCAGCATGACGTCCAGAACGATCAGGTCGATCGGTCCGCGCGCCAGGACCTGCTCCATCGTGCGGGCGTCCTGGGCGCTTTCGACGGCGTAGCCATGGCGGGTCAGGAAATCCGAGACGACATCGCGGATGCCCGGATCATCATCGACGATCAGGATGCGAGGCGCCGCGCCGCGAGGAGCGTCGAGGTCGCCTTGGCCAATGGTCCCTGGGGCGGTGTTCTGGACGTTTTCCATACGATTTTCCTGTCACGCCCCCGTCACGTTCAGATTTCACGCCTGAAACAGCGGCGCAACCCAGTCATGCGATCTGCTGTCGCACGACGGTTGGCGTTCCCCCATTTGCCAGCCGGCGGCGTACGGGGCCTGGCCTGCTTCTTTCCCCCCTTGGCGGGCTAGGCCCCGACGATTTCAACCGGGCGAATGGTTCTTGGGAACCTGGTAAGCGTCGCCCTGGGCCTGCATCGCCGCGATCACCCGGTCGCCGACGAACGGATTATTCCGCCGCTCGGCCGCGAAGGTCGACATCGGCCCGTGCCCGGGCACGAACCGCACGTCGCCGCCCAAGGGCCAGAGCTTCTGGGTGATCGAGTCTAGCAGATCTTGGTGGTTGCCCAGCGGGAAGTCGGTCCGGCCGATCGAGCCCTGGAACAGCACGTCCCCGACCTGGGCGAAGCGCGCCTCGCGGTGAAAGAACACGACGTGGCCCGGCGTGTGGCCCGGGCAGTGGAAGACCTCGAACGCGGTCTCGCCCAGGGTGACGGTGTCGCCGTCCTTCAGCCAGCGGTCGGTAACGAAGATCCGCGCCTCGGGCACACCGTACATCTCGCCGGTCTGCTGGATGCGGTCGATCCAGAACTGGTCGTCTTCGTGCGGACCTTCGATCGGGACGCCGGTGCGGGCCTTCAGTTCGGCCGCGCCGCCGGCGTGGTCCATGTGACCGTGGGTGATCCAAATCTTCTCCAGGATAAGGCCCTTGTCGGCGATCGCCTTGAGCAGACGATCGACCTCGCCGCCCGGATCGATGACGGCCGCCTTCAGGGTCTTGGCGCACCAGACGATCGTGCAGTTCTGCTGCAGAGGGGTGACCGGGGCGATCACGGCGCCGATCGGCATGGTCGAGGCGCCTGGGGCCTGGGACATCGGAGACGCTCCAAAAGGAAAGGGCGGGAGCCGAAGCGCCCGCCCTCTTTGACCTAAAGCCTATCGGCTGGAGATCAAGAACGCTCTTCCTTCGAACCCGGGGCCGGCGCGCCCGGCATCGGCGGAATGGCGGTGCCCGGAGCGTTCGCGTCGAGTTCGGCGACTTCGATCACGCCGCGGCCGACGTGGCTCTTGCGGAAGCCGTAGGCGAAATAGAACACCAGACCGATGCCGGCCCAGATCGGCAGCAGCAGCTTGGCCTTCATCGGCAGGTAGAAGAACAGCACCAGGCAGCCGACGATGGCCAGCGGGGCGATGATCCAGACCAGCGGCGTCCTGAACGGACGGCGACGGTCCGGATCCTTGATCCGCAGCATCATCACCGCGACCGCCACCATCAGGAAGGCGAACAGGGTGCCGGAGTTGGAGATGTCGGCCAGCTGACCGACCGGGAAGAAGGCCGCGGCCACCAGGACCAGGCCGCCAGTGACCATCGTCACGATGTGCGGCGTCTTGAACTTCGGGTGCACCTTGCTCAGCACGCTGGGCAGCAGGCCGTCGCGCGACATCACGAAGAAGATGCGGGTCTGGCCGTAGATCATCATCAGGATGACCGAGGGCAGGGCCAGGCCGGCAGCGAGGCCAAGCAGGTTGCCGACGGCCGGATGGCCGATCTCACGCAGGACGTGGGCCAAGGCTTCCTTGGAGCAGACCAGCGGCATGGCGCCGGCGGCCGAGATTTCCTTGCATCGGGCGGCCAGCTCGATCGAGCCGGGTGACAGGACTTCGTGATTCAGGCCGAAGACCGGTTGAGCGCCGTAGGCGCCGATCGCGCCGCCGGCGACCAGCAGATAGAAGATTGTGCAGATGACCAGCGAGCCGATCAGGCCGATCGGCACGTTGACCTGCGGGTTTCGCGTCTCCTCGGCGGCGGTCGACACGGCGTCGAAGCCGACATAGGCGAAGAAGATCGAGGCGCCCGCCCCGATGACGCCGGCGGTGGCCAACGGCGCGAAGGGGTGGAAGTTCTCCATCTTCATGACCGGCACGGCCAGGAAGACGAAGGCGGCCAGGGCGCTGATCTTGATGGCGACCAGGAAGCCGTTGACCGTGGCGCTCTCCTTGGTGCCCAGCACCAGCAGCCAGGTGACCAGCAGCGAGATCAGCACGGCCGGCAGGTTGATGAGGCCTCCGGCATAGGGACCGGCCGTCAGCATGTCGGGAATGTCGATGTGCGCCAGGTGCTCGATCAACCCGACCACGTATCCGGACCACCCCACGGCCACGGCGGAAGCCGCCACCGCGTATTCGAGGATGAGGGCCCAACCGACCAGCCAGGCGAAGAACTCGCCCAGGACGGCATAGGAGTACGTGTAGGCGGAGCCCGCGACGGGAACCATCGAGGCCAGTTCGGCGTAGCAGAGGGCGGCGACGGCGCAGACGGCGCCAGCGATGATGAACGAGATCATCATGCCTGGGCCGGCCTTTTGGGCCGCTTCGGCGGTCAGCACGAAGATACCGGTGCCGATGATGCCGCCGATGCCGAGCAAGGTCAGCTGCACAGGCCCAAGCGAGCGATGCAGCGATTTCTTCTCGGCGGTCGCTAGGATCGCATCGAGCGATTTAACGCGCCACATATTTCCTCCTGAATACGCACGACTCCCCCCGGGGGTCGTCCTTGGATAAATTTTGCGGACCGTGACCCGTTTATGAGCATGGGGTCAAGGCCAGGCCGCGAAGGGGCGTAAATGCTATCCGCAGCCGTGACTCGTCCAGCCCTGCTTGGCGCGCATCCTTCCGACCGCTAAAGCGGGCGCGATGTTGCCCATTTTCGAGGCCCTTCCGGCGCTGAAAGGCGCCCTGAGCACGCGGGAGACCGCCGTTCTCGTCGCGCCGCCCGGCGCGGGCAAGACGACCGCCGTTCCCCTGGCGCTGTTGGAAGAGCCATGGGTCCAGGGCCGCAAACTGATCGTGCTGGAGCCCCGCCGCCTGGCCGCGCGCGCCGCCGCGTCCCGGATGGCCGCCAATCTGGGCGAGGCGGTCGGCGAGACCGTCGGCTTCCGTGTTCGCCTGCAGTCCAAGGTCTCGGCCAAAACCCGGATCGAGGTCGTCACCGAGGGCGTCTTCACCCGGATGATTCTCGACGATCCCGGCCTGGATGGCGTCGCCGCCGTACTGTTCGACGAGTTTCACGAGCGCAGCCTGGACGCCGACCTGGGCCTGGCCTTCGCCCGGGACGTCCAGAGCGTGCTGCGCGATGACCTGCGCCTGTTGGTGATGTCGGCGACCTTGGACGGGGCCCGGATATCGTCGCTGCTGGACGACGCGCCGATCGTCGAGAGCCAGGGGCGGATGTTCCCAGTCGACACCTGCTATCTGGGCCGCGACGAACGCCAGCGGTTGGAAGAGCGCGTCGGGCGCGCCGTCGAGCGCGCCCTGGCGGAGGAGGCCGGCAGCGTGTTGGTCTTCCTGCCGGGCCAGGGCGAGATCCGCCGCGCCGAGAGCTGGCTGAACGAGCGTCTGCGCCGGCCAAACGTCGACGTCGCGCCGCTGTATGGCGCGCTGGATCCGGCGGTGCAGGATCGCGCCATCGGTCCGGCCCCCGCCGGCCGTCGCAAGGTGGTGCTGGCCACCTCGATCGCCGAGACTAGCCTGACCATCGAGGGCGTCCGGGTGGTGATCGACGCCGGCCTGGCCCGTATACCGCGTTATGACCCGGCCTCGGGCATCACGCGTCTCGACACTGTCCGGGTCAGCCGCGCCGCCGCCGACCAGCGCCGGGGCCGCGCCGGCCGTACCGAGCCTGGCGTATGCTATCGCTTGTGGGACGAGCCCGAGACCCGGTCGTTGCCGGCCTTCGCTCGGCCCGAGATCCTGGAGGCCGACCTGTCGCGCCTGGCCCTGGACCTGGCTCGCTGGGGCTCGCGCGATCCCTCGGGCCTGACCTTCCTGGACCCGCCGCCTTCCGCCGCCTTCGCCGAGGCGCGAACCTTGCTGACCCGTATCCAGGCGCTGGACGGGCAGGGGGATCTCACCGCCCACGGCAAGGCCCTGGCCGAGATGCCGCTACCGCCGCGTCTGGCGCACATGGTCGTGCGCGCCGCCGCCTCGGGTCAGGCCCGCGAGGCCGCCGAGATCGCCGCCGTCCTCACCGAACAGGGTCTGGGCGGCAAGGACATCGATCTGCGTCGGCGACTGGAAAACCTGCATCGCGATCGGTCGCCTCGCGCCCGGGACGCCATGGCCCTGGTCGAGCGCTGGAGCCGCGCGGCGGGCCGCCCCCCAAGCGCGAAGACTGGCGGCGCCAAGGCGCTCGAGATCGGCCTGATGCTGGCCGAGGCCTATCCCGAACGGGTGGCCAAGGCGCGGGGCAAGCCGGGCGAGTTTCAGCTGGCCGGCGGGCGCGGCGTCTATCTAGAGCCGACCGATCCCCTGGCCCGCGAGGCCTGGCTGGCTGTCGGCGAGTTGGGGGGCGGCGACAGTCGCGACCGCATCCTCCTGGCCGCGGCCGTCGACGAGGCCGACCTGCGCGAGACCTTCGCCGATCGCCTAGTGGCCGAAGACCGCCTGGAGACCGCCGGCGGCAAGGTTCGCGCCAAGCGCCTGCTGCGCCTGGGCAAGCTGGTCCTGGCCGAGCGGCTGATCGAGAACCCCGACCCAGCGATGATCGCCGGCGCGCTGATGGACCAGGTCCGCGCCGACGGCCTGTCGGGCCTCAGGCTGGGGCAGGGCATCGAGGGTTTTCGCAGTCGCGTCGCCTTCCTGCGGTCCCTGGACGGCGAGGCCTGGCCTGACCTCTCCGACGCCGCCCTGATCGCGCGTCTCGACGAGTGGCTGGCGCCGCTTCTGCCGGGGCGCGCCTCGTTGGCCAGCCTCGACGAGAACAGCCTGGACGGCGCGATCCGCGCGCTGGTTCCCTGGGACCTGCAGCAGAAGGTCGAGCAGATGCTGCCAGCTCGTTTCAAAGCGCCGACCGGCACCACCGTGGCCATCGACTACGCCGCCGAGGCCGGCCCGCGCATCGATATCCGCGTGCAGGAGCTGTTTGGCCTGACCGAACACCCCAGCATCGCGGGCGGCAAGGTCCCGCTGGTGCTGTCGCTGCTGTCGCCGGGCCACAAGCCAATCCAGATCACTCGCGACCTGCCCGGCTTCTGGAAGGGCTCGTGGCGCGAGGTGAAGGTCGAGATGAAGGGCCGCTATCCTCGCCACGTCTGGCCGGACGATCCGGCAAATACGGCGCCGACCACGCGGGCCAAGCCCAGAGGGACGTGAGGCTCTGGCCAAGGAAGCCGGCGTCGCCGAGCCAAAGAAGCCGGGTACGAAATAGAGCCGACCTCTACCCGGTCACCGTATAGATCATGATCCCCGTGGCCACCGACAGGTTCAGGCTGTCGGCGCGTCCCCGCATCGGGATCTTGACGTTGACGTCGCAAGCCGCCGCCAGCTCCGGGGGCAGACCCTGCTGCTCGTTGCCCATCAGGATCAGCGACGGCTTCACATAGTCGGCGGACTTGTGGTCAACCGTGGCGGTCAGCAGGGTGCCGACCACGCTGCCGGGCCAGGTTTCGCGCCAGGCCAGAAACTCGGCCACCGTGGCCTTGGCGATCTTCACGGCGAAGATCGAGCCCATGGTCGCGCGCACGCCCTCGACCGAATAGGGATCGACACAGTCGCCGACCAGGATCACTCCGCCGCAGCCGGCCGCGTCGGCGGTGCGGATCACGGTGCCGAGATTGCCGGGGTCGCGGACGGCCTGCATCGCCACCCAGCACGGCGCGCTCGCTGGCACGATGGCCAACAGCGGCGTGTAGAGCTGCTTGAACACCGCCACCACCGCCTGGGGGTTGTCGCGGCGCGAGACCTTCTCGAGGATTTCCCGATTGACCTCAATGACTTCGCCGCCGTCCTTCAGGCACGCGGCGACAGCCTTCTTCAACATCGGATGGTCGGCGGCGTCTGGGCCATACATGACGATCTTGGGCGCGTGGCCGCAGTCGATCGCCTCGATGACGATTTTCAAGCCCTCAGCCAGAAACAGGCCGCTCTCCTCGCGCTCCTTGCGCATGTGCAGGGCGCGGACGGCCTTGACGGTGTTGTTGGTCAGGGAAGTGACGGTCTTGGTGTTCATTGACCCTGCCCTTCAGACGACCAGCGGGCGAAGAATGACAGGCCGATCTGACGGTCGCCCTTTTCCTCGACCAAGGACAGCTCGCCCCAGTCGATGACGCCCCCCCGACCTTGCAGCTCCTGGGCCAGCAGGCCCGACATCGCCGCGCCCGAGACCCGGGCGGCATAAGCGTTCATCAGCAGGAACGAGGCGTCCTCCGAGAGCAACTCGGCGCAGTCCTTGGTCAGGGCCGCCAGATCCTCGAATAGACGCCAGACCTCGCCGTCGGCGCCGCGGCCGAACTTGGGTGGGTCCAGGATGATGCCGTCATAGCGGTTGCCGCGCCGAACCTCGCGGGCCACGAACTTGCGGGCGTCCTCGACAATCCAGCGGATCGGCTTGTCGGCGAGACCGGCGAAGGCCGCGTTCTCGCGAGCGAAGCCGACCGACTTCTTGGAGGCGTCCACGTGGGTCACGGCCGCGCCGGCGGCGGCGCAGACCAGCGAAGCCACGCCAGTATAGCCGAACAGGTTCAGGATCTTGGGTTGCGGCCCGGAACCTTTCGAGAAGGCGCGTACCCGCTCGTCCTGCCAGGCCCAGTTGGCCGCTTGCTCCGGGAAGAACGCCAAGTGCCGGAACGGCGTGAACTGACCGTGGAACCTGGCCTGACCCCAGGCCAGGTCGAATTTCTCGATCGGCTTGCCCTTGAAGCGCCAGCGGCCGGCTTCGTCCTCGTCGGTGGGATCGAAGACGGCGTCGGCCTCGTCCCAAGCCTTGGCCGGCAGGCGCGGCGTCCAGAAGCACTGCGGCTCGGGGCGCACGACGGTATAACGGCCGTAGCGCTCCAGCTTCTTGCCGTTTCCGCTATCCAGCAGGGCGTAGTCCGCCCAGCCAGTGGTGCGCATGACGAGGGGGGTGGGGGCGATCTTCGGGGCCATCGCCCGCCCATACCGCCTTACGGCCCGGGGCGTCCAGAGCGGGGCGCATGCCGGGTCTTGTCCCAGTGGTGCGGAGCGGTGACGAATTGGTGCAAGGCCTTCACCGCCGCCACACTCTGCAGCAGCCAATAGAACGCCATGCCGAACAGGTGCAGGAACTTCGGCTGTCCGCCGGCCCGCATCACGCCGCGCGCTCCGGCGATCGCCGCCGAACCCCAGCCGAGGGCGTAGAGCAGAAGGTCCAGGGGCGGAATAGCGAAGGCGCCGTCGGGCATGTAGTCGAGCGTCGCCGCGACGATGGCGACCAGCATCACCGGACCGTGCAGGTGCGACGAGGCCACCGACTGGGCAAGGGTCAAGACCAGGGACAGAGCGTTGCGCGGCTGGCGCGGGACGCGGCCGCGGGCATGGACGGCCAGGGTCTGCATGTGGCCCTTGATCCAGCGGGCCCGCTGCGGGAGCCATTGACCCCAGGCGGTGGGCGCGGTCTCCCAGGTCGGACGGTCGATCACGCCCAGGCGATGGCCGGCGGCGACCAGCCGGAAGCCGACATCGGCGTCCTCGGTGACGTTGTAGGGATCCCACGCGCCGATCTCGCGCAGGGCGGCGACCTTGAAGTGGTTGCTGGTGCCGCCCAGCGGAAAGGCCAAGCCCCAGCGGGCCAGCGCCGGCAACAGCACCTCGAAGTGCGCCGCGTATTCCAGGCGGAATTGCGAAGGAAGGAACAGCGAAAACCCCGGATCCTCGATCCGCAGCGGCGCCTGCAAACAGGCCAGGCGTGGGTCCGAGACCGCGAAGCGGGCCGCCGCCTCGCGCAGCTGTCCGGGGTCGGGCATGTCCTCGGCGTCGTAGATCACCACCAGTTCGCCGCGCGCGCGCTCCAAGGCATGGTTGCAGGCGCGGGGCTTGGTCTTGGGCGTTCCCGGCGGCGCGACCAACACCTGGACGAAGGCAGGCAGGGCGATGGCCCGCACCGCCGCCTTGGTGATCTCGTCGTCGGCCTCCAGTACGATCAGGACCTGGAGCCGGTCGCGCGGATAATCCAAGGCCACCAAGTTCTCGACCAGTTCAGCGACGACCTCGGCCTCGCGATAGAGCGGGGCGATGATCGTGTAAGCTGGTAGGTCCTCGTCGATCAGGCTTGGTGGGCTTCTGCTCGGGAGCGGCGTGCAGGCCGCCGCCAGCCGGGTGAAGCCGCCTAGCAGGAAGACGGCGAAGAACAGGTGATGGACCAGCGTCATCGCGCTGGACGGGTCCAGCACCACGCCGAGTCCGGCCAGTAGGCCGGCTACGGCGACGAACGCAGCCTGGGCGCGCGAGAGAGTCTGATGCGCCCCGTCTCGCGTCCCGTCTTCCACGCCAAGCGTGATCGCCGCCGGGATGTCTTGCTCGACGGACACAGGTCCGCCAGCCGGCGCGAACGCCGGATCCAACCGTCTTTCCTCGCGCGCCATGGAAGCCCCTGAACGCCGTCGCCCCAACGGACGCAGATAACGGAATCGCAACCATGAAGTGTCAAACGGAAAAATGTGCGTTCTACGCACAATTCTCGCGCGCGCGAGATCGCTCGGCGCCGCGCGCGCACTCGAATTCTCCTGCGACGCACGTTCTTGCGACGGCTGGGTGATTCCCGTTTAGTGTCTGCCGGGGAAATGCAGGGGAAGCCAAGTCCGTGACGGTCGTTCTGAAGAAGCCTCACAAGTCCGCGCGAAAGCCCAAGGGTGACGGGCACTTGCGTCGGGGCGAGATCCTGGCGGCGGCCGAGAAGATCTTCATCGCCGAAGGTTATTCCGGCGCGACGATCCGCAAGATCGCCGACGCGGTGGGCGTGTCTTCGACCGCGCTCTACATGCACTTCCGCGACAAGGACCAGATCCTGATGGAGATCAGCAACGACGCCATCGAGCGTTTGCTGACTCTGAACATCGAGATCGCCGGTCGGCCGATCGATCCAGTTTCACGCGTGCGGCTGATGTTGGAGGCGTACATGCAGTTCGCCCTCGACAACCCCAACACCTACCAGTTGGTGTTCTGCACCACCGGCGATCACATCTCGCAGGACAAGATCGCCGACACGATGGCGCTGGGCGACCGTTGCTTCGAGAAGTTCAGCGAACCGGTGCATGAGATCGCCGCCCAGGGCCGCCTGCGCTCGGGCTCGGCCGTCGAGGCCGCCGAGGTGTTGTGGAGCGGCTGCCACGGCCTGGTCTCGCTACTGATCACCAAGCCCTCGCGCAACTGGTCGGACCCCGACCATCTGATGAAGGTGATGCTGGACGGCTTGCTCCACGGCCTGGTCACGGACTGATTTGGTGAACGCCGCCAAGGCTTTGCGCGCGCTTTTGGCGGTGATGGCGTTCGCGCCGGGCGTGGCCCTGGCCGGGCCACGCGTGATGTCGCTGGACTCTTGCGCCGACCAGTACGTCCTGGCCCTTGCCCCGCGCGACAGCATCGTCGGCCTCTCGCATCGGGCCATCTCGCGCGATAGCTACCTGCGCCGCGACGCCGCCGGCCTGCCACTGCGGCGAGCAACCTTCGAGAGCCTGGTGGCCGCCCGGCCCGAAGTCGTCGTGCGCCTGTGGGGCGGCGACGCGCGGCTGTCCAAGGCTTTGGAGAAGAAGGGCGTAACGACCGTGGCGCTCGACGACGCGGCCGACTTCGACGGCGTGCGCGCCAATGTCCGCAAGGTCGCCGCCGCCCTGGACCGCCGGCCGCAGGGCGAGGCGATCATCACGCGAATGGACGCCCAGCTGGCCCGCGCGGCCGGCGCGGGGAAGGGCAGGCCAGTGCTCTACCTGACGCCCGGCGGCTACACGGCCGGCCCCAGCACGCTGATCGACGCCCTGCTGAAGGCGGCGGGTTACTCGAATGCCTCGACGGCGCCGTACTTCGCACCGGTCTCGCTGGAGAGCCTGGTGATGAAGCCGCCGGCGGCCGTGGTGCTCGGCTTCTTCGACGGGACCCGCGCCGGCGCCGACCGCTGGGGCCCCGGCCGCCACGCCGCCCTTCAGAAGGCGGTGAAGACCCGCACCGTGGCCTCGTTGCCGGGCACGATGATCGGCTGTCCCGGCTGGTTCGCCGCCGAGGCCAGCGCGATCCTGGCGGAGGCGGCGCGATGAGCCTTTCTCGCCTTTGCCTGCTGATGCTCCTGGTCCTGGCGCTCGCGGCGACCGTGGCCGTGTCGCTGGGCGAGACGCCGTTGTCCCTGGCCCAGTACGCCCAGGCTCTGGTCCATCCGGCGTCGCAGCCCGGCGAGGTGTTGTGGACCATCCGCGCGCCGCGTGTGGCGGTGGCGGCCCTGGTCGGCGCGGCGCTGGGCCTGGCCGGCGCGACTATGCAGGGCTTGTTGCGCAATCCATTGGCCGATCCCGGCGTGCTGGGCGTCTCGGCCGCCTCGGGCCTGGGCGCGGCCCTGGCGATCTCGGCGGGCTTGGCGGTGATCCCCGGAGCGATCGAGCTGTCGGCCCTGATCGGCGCCCTAGTCGCCGGCGGCCTGGTGGTGGTTCTGGCGGCGCGGTTCCGCGAGCCCGAGGCGCTGATCCTGTTCGGCGTGGCCCTGTCGGCCTTCGGCGGCGCCCTCACGGCGCTGGTCTTCAACCTGTCACCGTCGCCGGTGACCACCGCCGAGATCCTGGCCTGGCTGATGGGCTCGGTCGAAAACCGCGACGCCATGGACGCCGTGCGGGCGATTGTCCCGATGGCCCTCGGCGCGGTCCTGTGCGTCCGGGCCGGCGTCGGTCTGCGCATGCTGACCCTTGGCGAGGAGGCCGCGCAGATGTCCGGCCTGCCGATGGCGCGGCTGCGGGTCTATGCCGTGGCCGGCGCGGCCTTGCTGACCGGCGCGGCGGTGGCCGCGGCCGGCGTGATCGGTTTCGTGGGCCTGGCCGCGCCGCACCTGGTGCGGGCCCTGGTCAAGGACGACCCCAAGCGGATCCTGTGGCCCTCGGCCCTGGCGGGGGCGCTGCTGCTGGTGCTGGCCGACTTGGCGGCGCGCGTCGTCCCCACCGAGCAGGAGCTGAAGTTGGGTGTCGTCACGGCCCTGTTCGGCGCCCCGGCCTTCGCCCTGCTGGCCTGGCGGGCCTCGCGGAGCTGGCGGTCGTGAGCGCCCTCTGGACCCTGGCCAACCTCGCGGCTCGTCACGGGCGCAAGGCCGTTCTCGAAGAGGCGTCGCTCACCGTGGCGGCTGGCGAGGTGATCGGCGTGGTCGGCCCCAATGGCGCGGGCAAGACCAGCCTGCTCCGCGCGGGCCTCGGCCTGCTGCCTCTGGAGGCGGGCGAGGCGAAGCTCTCGAACCGGCCCTTGACCGCGCTGAAGCCGGACGAACGCGCCAGGCTGGTCGGCTACTTGCCGCAGGACCGCCGGGTGGCCTGGAACCTGCCGGCTCGTTTGGTCGCCGCCCTGGGCGCGATCGATCTGGCCGACACCGCCGCCGACGCGCTGGCGCTGGACTGCCTCGCGCGCGTCGGCGCGGCCGAGCTGGCCGATCGCGGCGTGCTGGACATGTCGGGCGGCGAGCGGGCGAGGGTGCTGCTGGCGCGCTTGCTGGCCACGCGCGCGCCACTGCTGGTGGCCGACGAACCGGTGGCGGGCTTGGACCCCGACGCCCAGCTCTTGACCCTGGATCTGCTGCGCGCCGAAGCCACTAAAGGCGCGGCGGTGGTCGTAACGCTTCACGACCTGGGCTTGGCCGCGCGGTCCTGCGACCGGATCGTGGTGGTCTCGCACGGCCGTATCGTCGCGGAAGGCCTGCCGCGCGAGGCGCTGTCGCGCTTCATCCTAGGCCACGTCTTCCGGCTGGACGGCGAATTGGTCGAGACCAACGCCGGCCCGGTGCTGGCGGCGAAGCGGATCTAGGGGTTCGCCGTCGGCGTATAGGCCGCGGCCACGGACGGCGTGTAGACGTAGCCGCCGCGCTTGAGATCGCTGGACAGTGTTAGCGGGGCTACGCCGCCGTTCAGGCGGGCGCGATAGACCATGGTCGTTTCCAGGGTCCGCATCACGTAGTTGCGGGTCTCCG
This sequence comes from Caulobacter sp. 1776, assembly GCF_040545685.1. NCBI lineage: Bacteria > Pseudomonadati > Pseudomonadota > Alphaproteobacteria > Caulobacterales > Caulobacteraceae > Caulobacter > Caulobacter sp. 1776. The sequence goes on along the minus strand of NZ_JBEPMI010000004.1, from coordinate 361,724 downwards.
AGAACGGGATGCACTCGATGAAGTCGAGCGGGTCGGTCTGCGCGCCGCGCGGGTCGCCGCACAGGCCCGCCCACTGGGCGGGGCGACCGGGGCCGGCGTTGTAGGCGGCGGCGGCCATGATGTACGAGCCGCTGAAGCTGTTGATCATGTCGCCCAAGTACACCGAGCCCAGGCGCATGTTGTACGAGGCTTCCGACAGGCGATCGATGCTGTGGGCCTCGCCTAGCTTGCGGGCGACGATGGACGCGGTGGCCGGCATCAGCTGCATCATGCCGCGCGCGCCGACGCCCGAACGAGCGGCAGGGTCGAAATTGCTCTCCTGGCGCGAGATCGAATAGACGAAGGCCGTCTCGGCCGCGCCCGGGCCTGGCGTGAAGTGATGGTCCAGCAGCGGATAGCCACGCTCCGGCATGATGAAGCCACGCTGGGCGGCGGTGCGCACGGCGCGCATCGCCAGGTCCTGGTCGCCGTAGCCGCGGGCCAGATCGACCAGTAGGGCGCTTTCCTCGGCGTTGGGCAGGGTGTCGTCGATATAGAGCACCAGGCTGCGGAATAGGTCGCGATTGCCGGTATCGGCCAGGATCCGTGCGGCGCGAACCTGCTCGCGGCCGTAGAAGCGCGCGCGGTCCGCCTGGGTGATCACGGGGTCGCGGTCCAGGCGCAGCTCCTTGAGGCCCGCCTTCTCGGCGGCCAGCTGGCCATAGAAGGTTGTGATGTGACGCGCGCCCTCGGAATAGAAGGCCTGGGCGGCGATCAGATCGCCTTGCGCCTCGGCCGCGCGGCCCTGCCAGTAAAGGGCGCGGCCTTTGGTGATCGGCGAGGCGCCGACGGCGGCGATCTGGGCGAAGTGGGCGGCGGCCGCATCGGGGTTTTTCAGGCGGGTCAGGGCGATCCAGCCGGCGTAGAACTCGCTCTCGGCGATATCGGCCGGGGCCAGGGCCTGAGTGTTGTCGGCGGCGGCGTAGGCGCCGGCGCTATTGCCGGCCTTCAGCGCCGAGACGATCAGTTGTTTGCGCTCCTTCCAGATGGCGGTCGAGGCTTCCTCGGTCGGCGGGACCGGGAAGTTGACCACCATCGGTAGCGCCAGGGTGTCCATGCCATTGCGGCGCAGATAGGCGGCGCGCTCGAACACCACGCCGGGCGAGGCTTGCTGGTCGGGAGTCAGGGCGTTGTAGAGGCTGTTGGCGCTGGCGGAGTTCTGGCGATAGGCCATGCGCACCCGAGCCGTGGCCTGTTGGGTTTCGGACAGCATGGCGACCAGATCGCGGGCTGCAGGGCCTTGCTGTCCGTACAGCAGGATGTCGGCGCGGCGGGCGTAGTCGTCGGGGGTCAGCATGCCGCCGAAGCGCGCGATCATGCTGCGTTGAGCGTCGGCCTCGAACACCTTGTCGCGGAAGGTGCGGCGGATCAGGTCGGTGGCGTCCTTGTTCCGGCCGATCGCCTGGTACGCGCTTGCCAGGGCCATGGCGCCGTCAGCCGTCGCCGGCTGGGCGCCGCCGAACCAGGCGACGATGCGGGTGGGGTCCAGGCCAGAAGTGGACAAGGCCTTCTCGGCGGCGGCGTCGCGACGGGCGCCGCGCGGCCAGCCGGCCAAGTCGCGGCGGGCGGCATCCAGCTCGAAGAAGCTCATCGCTTCGGCGTTGTTGTCCACCAAGGCCCATTGGGCGATCTTCTTGGCGATCGGGTCCTGCAGGCTGTCCATCGCCAGGCGCGCGCCCGAGACGTCGCCGCGCTTGGCGGCGGCCAGCGCGGTCTGCAGGTTGGCCGAGTCGGTATCCGAAAGAGCGGCGGAGACGGCGGTCGGCGGCGTGGTGATCAGGCCGGGCGCGCTCTGGGTAGGATAGGCCGACGTCGTCTGGGCGTCCGCGGCCCCCACGACCACGGCCACGACGCAAGCTCCCCCAAGCAGAATCCGACGCGCCACTGAAGCCAAAACGCTCTCCTTAACCAAGTCTCCAAAGAGCCTTGTACTCGAATCTGAGGTCACGCCCTATGCGACGATTCAGGCCTCAATAGGGTTTAAAGTCCGGTTGCCGGGCTTGACCGGACGGCCTTCGCCCCTCAAATCCGCACCCTGCCTCTCGAACCGCGCCGGGGCGCCGGTTGCGGAACCGCGAGGCTGGGACATATTGTCCGCCCCCATCATCCTGCCGCAACACCGCGCGGCGTCTGCTCACGGCAATTTGCAAGTCATGGTCCAGTCTCACTTCAAGGGCGTCATTCCGGCCCTCGTCACGCCGTTCCGCGACGGTGAGGTGGACGAAAAAGCGTTCGTCGCGCTCGTCGAGCGTCAGATCTCGGGCGGCGTCCACGGCCTGGTGCCGGTCGGCACCACCGGCGAGACCTCGACCCTGTCGCACGACGAGCACAAGCGCGTCGTCGAGCTGTGCGTGAAGACCGCCGCCGGCCGCGTGCCGGTGATCGCCGGGGCAGGGAGCAACTCGACCGACGAAGCCATCGAGCTGGCCCGCCACGCCAAGACCGTGGGCGCCGACGCCTGCCTGGTCGTGACGCCGTACTACAATCGCCCCAGCCAGGAGGGCATGTACCAGCACTACAAGGCGATCAACGACGCCGTTGAGCTGCCGGTGTTCGTCTACAACGTGCCGGGCCGCACGGGCGTCGATATCTCCAACGAGACCCTGGAGCGCCTGTCCAAGCTGCCCAACATCATCGGCATCAAGGACGCCACTGGCGACCTGACCCGGATCAGCTTCCAGCGCCTGATGTGCGGCCCCGACTGGGTGCTGCTGACCGGCGACGACCCCACGGCCCTGGGCTACATGGCCCATGGCGGCCACGGCGTGATCTCGGTGACGTCGAACGTCGCGCCGGACGCCTGCGCGGCGTTCATGAACGCGTGCATGCAAGGGCAATGGGAGACCGGCCTCTACTGGCAGGACCGCCTGGTGCGCTTGCACAAGGCCCTGTTCCTGGATTCCTCGCCGGCCCCGACCAAGTTCGCCCTGGCGCATCTGGGCCTGTGCTTGGAAGACGTTCGCCTGCCGATCACGCCGTGCGCGGACGCCGTGCGTCCGGTTATCTTGGAAGCCATGCGCGAGGCTGGCCTCGAGTAATGACCAAGCCGATCGCGGAAAACCGGCGCGCCCGGTACGACTACTTCATCGAGGAGACCTTCGAGGCCGGCATCATGCTGACCGGCACCGAGGTGAAGTCGCTGCGCGTCGGCCGGGCCAACATCGCCGAATCCTACGCCTCGGTCGAAGGGCGCGAGATCAAGCTGATCAACGCCGACATTCCGCCCTATGGCCATGCCAACCGCTTCAACCATGAGCCGCGCCGCCACCGGAAGCTGCTGCTGCATCGCAAGCAAATCGACAAGCTGATCGGCGCGGTGCAGCGCGATGGTCGGACGATGATCCCGCTGAAGCTCTATTGGAACGAGAAGGGCCTGGCCAAGCTTGAGATCGGCTTGGCCAAGGGCAAGAAGAACCACGACAAGCGCGAAACCGAAGCCGCCCGCGACTGGGCTCGCGACAAGGCCCGCTTGATGAAGGGCGACCGCGGGGACTGACCCTAGCGGAACCGCGCCGAGGGCGTGGAAATGGCGCCTAGCCGAGCAACAGCTCGACTAGCGGCGCGGCGTCCCACTCGGCGGCGCGCGGCGCCGCGACGATCGGCGTCGCTCGCTCGAAGGCTCGCAGCATTTCGATAGTCTGGTCGAGGTTTGGCGCGTCAAGGCTCTCGCTAGTCACGATCGCCGCCACGGCTAGGCCGCGTGCGCGCACCACCTCGAGCGCGGTCAGCAGATGGCTGGCCGTTCCGAGATAGCTGCCCGCGACCAACAGGACGGGCAGGCCCAGCGCGACCATCAGGTCGAGATTGGTGGCCTCGTCGGTCATCGGCGACATCACGCCACCGGCCCCCTCGACGAGGGCGAGGTCGACCGCGCGACTTCCGAGCCAGGTCCGACAGTCGGCGACGAGGTCGGCCATCCGCAGGATATCGCCTTCCGCGCGTGCGGCCAGGTTTGGGGCCAGCGGCGCGCGATACCGGCGAGGCGACACCCGCGCCCAGTCGTTCGGACGGCCCAGGGCGTCCGCGAGGCGCGCGGGATCGCTGACCTCCGGCGCGGCCGGATCGAAGCCGCTGACGACGGGCTTGAAGGCGTCCACGCTAAGGTCGCGCGCCCGGGCGGCGCGGAGCAGGGCGCAGGCGACGTGGGTCTTGCCCAGGTCCGTGCCGGTTCCGGCGATGAAGAACGCGTTCACGCCGCCAGCTTCCGCAGGGCGGCGACGGCGTCGGCCAGACGGATCACGTCGGCATCGTCATGTTCGGCGCTGAAGGCCACGCGCAGGCGGGCCGTGCCTTCGGGCACCGTCGGCGGGCGGATGGCGACGACCAAGAAGCCTTGAGCTTCCAGCGCGGCGGAGGCGGCGAGGGCGGCTTCCGCGCTGCCCAGCACCACCGGCGCGATCGGGCTGACGGCGTCGGGCAGGCCGAGACGGCGGGTGAACAGGCGGGCCTTGGCGACGGGCTGGACGGTCAATTCCGGCTGGGCTTCGATGATATCCAGCGCCGCCAGGGCGGCCGCGGCCGACGCCGGCGGCAGGCCGGTGGCGTAGATCAGGGTGCGGGCGCGGGTCTTCAAGAGGTCGATCACCGCCTGTGAACCGCAAAGATAGCCGCCATACGAGCCCAGCGCCTTGGATAGGGTGCCCATCTGCAGCGGAATGTCGGCGTTCGGGAACAGAGCGCCCGAACCCCGGCCTTCCGCCAACACCCCGACCCCGTGGGCGTCGTCGCTGAGCAGCCAGGCGTCGTGGCGCGCGCAGAGGTCCGACAGCACGTCCAGCGGGGCGATGTCGCCGTCCATCGAGAACACGCCGTCGGTGGCGACCAGGGCGCGGCGCGCGAGCGGGCGCTCGGCCGCCAGCAGACGTTCCAGGTCGGCGGTGTCGTTGTGGGCGAACTTGACGATCTTGGCTCCGGACAGCTGCGCGCCAGCCCAGATGCAGGCATGGGCCAAGGCGTCGACGAAGATCGCGTCGCCGGAGCCGACCAGGGTTGGGATGACGCCGGTATTGGCCAAGTAGCCCGAGCCGAAGACGCAGGCCGCCTCAGTTCCTTTCAGTCGCGCCAAACGCTTTTCCAGGTCGGAGAGCAGTGGGTGGTCGCCGGTGACCAGGCGCGAGGCCGCCGCGCCCGCGCCGTAGTTCAGCGCCGCCTCGGCCGCCGCCGCGCGGACGGCGGGATGTTGCGACAGGCCCAGATAGTCGTTGCACGAGAACGAGATCAGCCGCTTGCCGTCGCGCTCGACCACGGCGCCGTCGTGGCGGCGCGTGGGCTTGAGGCGCCGCAGCAGGCTCTTGGCGTCCAGGGCCGCCAGCTTCTCGCCGGCGAAGGCGTCGAGGCTCTGCATGTCGTTTCCCTTTGCCGTGGCTGGTGCGCGGGAATAGGCAAGGCGCCCCGAGTCCGCAAACGGAAAGCGCCGTCATGTCCGATCCGAACTGGCTCACCCAGGGCGCCCCGCATGTCTGGCGGCCCTATTGCCAGATGAAGACCGCGCGGCCGCCGTTGCCGGTCGTGGCGACCCACGGCTCGCGACTGGTGCTGGCCGACGGACGCGAGCTGGTCGACGGCTTAGCCTCGTGGTGGACGGCCTGCCACGGCTACAACCATCCCCACATCGCCGAGGCCTTGCGCGAGCAGATCGGAAAGATGCCGCACGTGATGTTCGGCGGCCTGGCGCACGAACCGGCTTATCGGCTGGCGGCGCGTCTGGCGAAAATGCTGCCAGGCGACCTGGACCAGGTGTTCTTCGCCGAGAGCGGCTCGGTCTCGGTCGAGATCGCCATGAAGATGGCGCTGCAGTTCCAGATCAATCGTGGCGTGGCGGGGAGGACCAAGTTCCTGGCGTTCCGGGGCGGCTATCACGGCGATACGCTGGCGACGATGACGGTCTGCGACCCAGAGGAGGGCATGCACAGCCTGTTCGCCGGCGTCATGCCCGACCAGGTGATCGCGGACTTGCCACGCGATGGGGCAGGCGAGGCGGCGCTGGACGCCCTGCTGGCGGCGCGCGGCCATGAGATCGCGGCGATCCTGGTCGAGCCGCTGGTCCAGGGCGCGGGCGGCATGCTCCTGCACCCGCCCGAAGTGCTCCGAACCCTGCGGCGTCTGGCCGATAAGCACGGCGTGCTGCTGATCTTCGACGAGATCTTCACGGGCTTTGGCCGCACCGGGACGCTGTTCGCCATGCAGGCGGCGGGGATCGAGCCCGACATCGTCACCCTGTCAAAGGCCCTGACCGGCGGGACCCTGCCGCTGTCGGCGGCGGTGGCGTCGCGCAAGGTGTTCGAGGCCTTCTGGTCCGACGATCCGGGCGCGGCCTTGATGCATGGGCCCACCTACATGGCCAATCCGCTGGCCTGCGCGGCGGCCAACGCCTCGTTGGATCTGTTCGAGGATGGCGGCTGGGCTCACGACGTAGCGCGCGTGTCGGCCGCCCTGGCCGAAGGGCTCGAGCCTTGCCGGGCGGGGAAGGGCGTCGTCGACGTCCGGGCTCTCGGCGCGATCGGTGTCGTCGAGTTCGACGCGCCGGTGGCGGTGGGCGATCTTTGCGCGCGTTTCGCCGCGCGCGGCGCCTGGATCCGGCCGATGGGCAAGGTCGTCTATCTGGCCCCGGCCTTCACAACGGCCGATGCGGATCTCGATCTGCTGACAGCCGCCGTCCGCGAGGTGGTCGGCGTCAATTGACCTTGGGGACGGGGTCTGGTCCAAGCACGGCCATGTCCTCCAAGTCGTCTCCGCTCACGGTCCTGGAATATCTCGCCATCCTGGCGATCATCCTGACCTGGGGGATCAACAACGCCGCCGCCAAGGTGGCGACGGCTTACCTGCCGCCGATGCTGATGGGGAGCTTGCGTTTCGCCTCGGCGTTGGCGTTCCTGTTTCCGTTCATCAAGCCGCCGTTTCCCGAGCCCCGGAAACTGCTGGCCATCGTGCTGCTGACGGGGCCGATCCATTTCGGCGTGATCTATGTGGCGTTCAGCATGGCCGACGCCCTGAGCCCCCTGGTGGTGGCCAGTCAGCTGTGGATTCCGTTCACGGCGATCTTCGCCTGGCGGATGCTGGGCGAGACCATGCGACCGCCCGCGGTAGCGGGTCTGGTCGTCGCCTTCGTGGGCGTGGCGTGGATGAGCCTGGATCCCCACGGGGCCAGTGACTTGCCGGCCATTCTGCTGATCGTCCTGGCCAGCGCCTGCTGGGCCGTGGCCACGGTGCTGGTGCGCAAGACGCCTGGCATTAAGCCGCTGAAGTTGCAGGGCATGACAGCCTTGGTCGCCGCCCCGACCTTGCTGGCCATGTCAGCCGTGTTCGAGACGGATCAGGTCGCGAAGATGCAGGCCGCGCCGCCGATCGCCTGGCTCTGCGTGCTGTTCGCCGGGGTCGTCTCGACGATCGGGGCCAGCGCCCTGCTGTTCTGGCTTGTCCAGCGGCGCGAGGCCGGGCGCGTGACGCCGTATTTCCTGCTGACTCCGCTGGTTTCGTGCACGATTGGCGTGCTGCTGCTGGGCGACAAGCTGACCCCGCAACTGCTGATCGGCGGGGCGGCGACCATGCTGGGCGTGGCCCTGGTCGCCCTGACCGAAAAGCGGGCCAAGGCCCAGCAGGCCTTGGCCGAGACGGTTTAGGTTACTTCACCCCCCCGCACGCCGCCCGCGCGCCGGCGCCGCCGATCGGCTGGCTCCTGTGGTCGTCGGGGCTGGCGTGGACGACGATGGCCGAACCGTCGGTGTCGAGCAGGGCTGGACGGCCGCCCGCGCCCTTCAGCGACACCAGCGTCGAATAGGCCTCGGCCGTCGCCGCGCCGTCCGCGCCCGCGAACACGTTCGGCAGGTCGCCGCTGTCGTTGGAAGCCGGGTTCAGCAGGCCGTGGACCGTCGTGGCGGCTGTGTGGACGTGGGCCCCGGCCGACTTGAAGTCCGGCGCGCCGCAGTCACCTTTCTCGTGGAAGTGGACGGCATGCCAGCCCGGCGTCAGGCCCTTCAGTTCAAGCTTCAGCAGCACACCATGCGGCGCCTCGGTCAGCGTCACCACGCCGGCGTCCTTGCCGTCCCCGGTCTTGACCACGGCGGTCGCGGAGGTCTGAGCCCAGGCCGATGTGGTGAAGGCGGGCGAGGCGGCTAGCAGGGCGGCGAGAGCGGCGCCGACGGCGGTGGGGAGGCGGATCATGCGTTTTTCCTTCGAATTCAAGCGAAGAGGCGGGATGAAACGGCTGGAAAGGTGGCGCCTCCCACCTCCCAATGCTAACAGTTTCAGACTGTTCCGTGTCCGATTCTGACGGCGAAAAATCCCCTTGAGCGACGAACACACCACGATCCCCGCCGACGGTTCTCGCGGGGATATCGCCCCGATCAATATCGAGGACGAACTCCGCCGCTCCTATCTCGACTACGCGATGAGCGTGATCGTCAGCCGCGCCCTGCCGGACGCGCGTGACGGTCTGAAACCCGTGCACCGCCGAGTGCTGTTCTCGATGCATGAGCAGGGCCAGACGCCGGAGCGTCCGTACGTCAAGTCGGCCCGCGTGGTCGGTGACGTTATGGGTAAGTATCACCCGCACGGCGACGCCTCGATCTACTTCACCCTGGTCCGCATGACCCAGTCGTTCTCGATGGGCCTCGTCCTGATCGACGGCCAGGGCAATTTCGGCTCGGTCGATGGCGATATGCCCGCGGCCATGCGCTACACGGAATGCCGCATGGCCCCGCCCGCCATGTCGCTGCTGGCCGACCTGGACAAGGACACGGTCGATTTCGCCGACAACTACGACGGCAAGGAGCAGGAACCGACCGTCCTGCCGTCGCGGATCCCGAACCTGCTGGTCAACGGCGCGGGCGGCATCGCCGTCGGCATGGCCACCAACATCCCGCCGCACAATCTGGGCGAAGTCATCGACGCCTGTCTGCTGCTAATCGACGACCCGGAGGTCACCACCGATCAACTGCTGGATCTGGTGCCTGGCCCCGACTTCCCGACCGGTGGCGAGATCATCGGCCGCTCGGGCCCGCGCCAGGCGCTGCTGACGGGGCGTGGCTCGGTGATCATGCGCGGCGTGGCCAGCGTCGAGGAGCTGCGCGCCGGCCGCGAGGCCATCATCATCACCGAGATCCCGTATCAGGTGAACAAAGCCAATCTGGTCGAGCACATCGCCGAGCTGGTCCGCGAGAAACGCATCGAGGGCGTCGCTGACATCCGCGACGAATCCAACCGCGACGGCATGCGCATCGTGGTCGAACTGAAGCGGGACGCCTCGGGTGAGGTGATCCTGAACCAGCTGTACCGCTTCACGGCGCTGCAGACCTCGTTCGGCGTCAACATGCTGGCCCTGAACCGCGGTCGCCCCGAGCAGATGGGCCTGCACCAGCTGGTCAAGCTGTTCGTCGACTTCCGCGAGGAAGTGGTCGTTCGCCGGACGAAGTTCGAGCTGGGCAAAGCCCGCGATCGCGGCCACGTGCTGGTCGGCCTGACCATCGCCGTCGCCAATATCGACGAGTTCATCCACATCATCCGCTCGTCCAAGGATCCGACCGAGGCCCGCGAGCGCCTGGTGGCCAAGTCCTGGCCGGCCGGCGACATGCTGCCGCTGGTCGAGCTGATCGCCGACCCGCGCACCCTGCAGGAAGAAGGCGGCCTGATCCGGCTGACCGACGAACAGGCCCGCGCCATCCTGGCCCTGACGCTGTCGCGTCTGACCGGCCTGGGCCGCGACGAGATCGGCAACGAGGCGACGGCCCTGGCCGACGCCATCCGCGGCTATCTCGAACTCCTGTCGGACCGCGCCAACATCATGGCCGTGGTTCGCGAGGAACTGGTCGAGGTCCGCGAGAAGTTCGCCATCCCGCGCCGCTGCCAGATCGTCGACGGCGACGCCGATGTCGAGGACGAGGACCTGATCGTCCGCGAGGACATGGTGATCACCGTCACCATGAGCGGCTACGTCAAGCGCACGCCCTTGGCCGCCTACCGCACCCAGCACCGGGGCGGCAAGGGCAAGTCGGGCATGGCCACCAAGACCGAGGATGCGGTCACCCGTGTGTTCTCGGCCTCGACCCACGCCCCCCTGCTGTTCTTCACCTCGGGCGGCAAGGTCTACAAGATGAAGGTGTGGCGCCTGCCGCAGGGCGTCGCCAATTCGCGCGGCAAGGCGTTCGTCAACCTGCTGCCGATCGAGCCGGGTGAGACCATCACCTCGATCCTGGCCCTGCCGGAGGACGAGGCCACCTGGAGCGGCCTGGACGTAATGTTCGCCACCCGCTCCGGCAGCGTGCGCCGCAACAAGCTCAGCGACTTCGTGGATGTCCGCCGCAACGGCAAGATCGCCATGAAGCTGGACGCCAACGAACTGGGCGGGCGCGACGGCATCGTCGGCGTCGCGGTCTGCAACGCCGATCAGGACGTGCTGCTGACCACCGCGGCTGGCCGCTGCATCCGCTTCTCGGTCGACGAGGTGCGGGTGTTCGCCAGCCGTGACTCCACGGGCGTCCGCGGCGTCAGGCTGGCCGAGGGCGACGAAGTCATCTCGATGGCTGTTCTACGCAGCGTCGACGCCACCCCGGCCGAACGCGCCGCCTACCTCAAGCACCAGCGCGCCATGCTGCGCGCCGCCGGCGAGGAGGGCGACGACGCCCCCGCGGCCGTGGACGACGGCGACGAGGACGGCGACGAGACCACCCTGACGCCGGAACGCATCGCCGAACTGGGCGCGGCCGAGGAAATCCTGCTGACTGTATCGTCGGAAGGCTTCGGCAAGCGCACCAGCGCCTATGATTTCCGCCGCACGGGCCGTGGCGGCCAAGGCCTCGCCGCCCAAGATCTCAGCAAGCGCGGCGGCCGCTTGGTGGGCTCATTCCCGATCGACGACAGCGACCAGATTCTGCTGGTGACCGACCAAGGCCAGCTCATCCGGGTGCCGGTTTCGCAAATTCGTGTTGCAGCGCGGAATACTCAAGGCGTAACCATCTTCCGCACCGCGCAGGACGAACACGTCGTCAGCGTCGAGCGCCTCGCCGATTCCGGCGGAGACGACAACCAGGGCGAGGACAGCGGGGCGGAGACCCCGTAACCCTCGATCCCTTAGGACAGGGGGTTGCATGCGGGTCGGGCTTTATCCAGGGACCTTCGATCCGGTCACCAACGGTCACCTCGACATCATCGGGCGGGCCGTGAAGCTGGTCGACAAGCTGGTGATCGGGGTGGCGGTGAACATCGGCAAAGGGCCGCTGTTCTCGCTGGAGGAACGGGTCGCCATCCTGGAGCGCGAGACGGCGCACCTGACCAAGATCGCCGAGATCGAGGTCCGGCCGTTCGAAAGCCTGCTGATGCACTTCGCCCGGGACGTGAACGCGCAGATGATCGTACGCGGCCTGCGAGCCGTGGCCGACTTCGAATACGAATTCCAGATGACCGCGATGAACCAGCAGTTGGACCGCGAGATCGAGACCGTCTTCCTGATGGCTGACCCGCGCCACCAAGCGATCGCCTCGCGCCTGGTCAAGGAAATCGCGGCGCTGGGCGGGGATATTTCCAAGTTCGTGCCGCCCGGCGTGGCCGAGCAGTTGGTAGCGAAGGTCAGGCGTCCCTAGGCCGCCCCGATCCGGCCGGAATCATGCGCTTCAACAGCCGACGCACTTGTCGGGGAGGTCGTGGCGTTCTACGCCCACCTCGACCTATCTGTTCGGGGAATTTGATGAAGCTCGCCATGTCCGCCGCCGTGCTGGCGCTCGCCGCCGTGTCGGCTCCCCTTCAGGCGGCTTCGGCCCAGACCGTTGCCGCGGGCTCGGACTGGCGCACGCCCGACCCCAACAACGTCATCGTCGTGGAGACCAACAAGGGCCGGATCATCGCCGAGCTCTACCCGCAGGCCGCGCTGAACCATGTCGAGCGCGTGCGCGGCCTGGTGAAGAGCGGCTTCTATGACGGCCTGACCTTCTTCCGCGTCATCAGCGACTTCATGGCCCAGACGGGCGATCCGCAGAACACCGGCATGGGCGGCTCGGACCAGCCGAACCTGGCGGCGGAGTTCACCTTTCGCCGCGGCGCGGACACGCCGGTGGCCCAGAGCTTCAAGGCCGGGACCAACGAGTCGGGCTGGGTCGGCGTCCTGCCGGTGACCAGCCAACCCTCGGCCCTGGCGGTGATGACCGCCGACCGCAAGGTGGCGACCTGGGGCAACTTCTGTTCCGGCGTGCTGGGCATGGCCCGGGCCGGAGACCCCGACAGCGCCAACAGCCAGTTCTTCTTCATGCGCCAGCCCAACGCCTCGCTGGACAAGACCTACACCGCCTTCGGCCGCGTGCTGCAGGGCCTGGATGTCGTGCGGAACATCAAGGTCGGCGAGCCGGCGCCGGATCCGCAGGACAAGATGTTGAGCGTCAAGCTTCTGGCCGACCTACCGGCCGACAAGCGCCCCTCGGTTCAGGTGATGGACACCCGATCGGCCGCCTTCAAGGCGCTGGTGGCCAAGCGCCAGGCGGAATTGGGCGGCAGCTTCACCAACTGCGACGTCGACGTTCCCGTGCAGGTGAAATGACATGACCCGCTCTCACGCGCTGCTGGCCGGGCTCTGCCTGGCGGCGATCTGTACGCCGGTCCTGGCGGCCGCTCCGGCTAAGCCGACTGAAGCGGACTGGCGCACGCCGGCGCCCGAGACGGTGATGATGATCGACACCAACAAGGGGCGCGTGCTGGTCGAGTTGATCCCCGAGGTCGCGCCAAACCATGTGGCCCGCCTGCAGGAGCTGACCCGCGCTGGCGTCTATGACGGCCGCACGTTCTTCCGGGTCATCGACAAGTTCATGGCCCAGACGGGCGACCCGACCAACACGGGCGAGGGCGGTTCGGACAAGCCCAATCTGAAAGCGGAGTTCACCTTCCGTCGAACCGGCGAAAGCGGTTTCGTGCCGATGGCCGCTCCCGCTGGGCTGGAAGTCGGATACCTCAAGTCGCTGCCGGTCGTCAGCCAAGCCTGGGCCTGGAGCGACATGACCAGCGACAAGAAGGTCTCGGCCTGGGGGACCTATTGCCCGGGCGTGCTCGGCATGGCGCGAGACGAGGACAACAACTCGGCCAACAGCCAGTTCTTTTTGATGCGCCAGCCCTATCCGTCGCTGGACAAGCGCTACACCGCTTTCGGCCGGGTGATCAGCGGCCTGGACGCCGTGCGCGCCATCAAGACCGGAGAACCGGTTCCCGCGCCCCAGGATTCGATGCAAAGGGTCCGTTTGCTCTCGGATATTCCCGAGGGCGAGCGCCCAAGGGTCCGGGTCATCGATCCCAAGGGGGGCTGGTTCGCCGCCGAGACCAAGCGCCTGCGGGCGCTGAGGGGCGCTGACTTTTCGGTGTGCGACATCGACCTCCCGGTCGACGTTCGCTGAGCAATTCCGGTTTCCGAGACGCAACTTGGTTCACAGGCGGGCGTAAAGCACGCTAGAAGCGCGGTCACACCTTTTCCATCCAAGGGAAGACCATGTCGGCCGACCTCGAAAACACCCTGATCCTCACCCTCGAGACCGGTCCGGTCACCATCAAGCTGCGCCCCGATCTGGCGCCGGGCCATGTCGCCCGGATCAAGGAGCTGGTGCGCGAGGGCTTCTACGACGGTGTCGTCTTCCACCGCGTGATCCCGGGCTTCATGGCCCAGGGCGGCGATCCGTCGGGCAGCGGCCGCGGCGGTTCGGACAAGCCGGACCTGAAGGCCGAGTTCAACGACGAGCCGCACGTCCGCGGCGTTTGCTCGATGGCTCGCACGCCCGATCCCAACTCGGCCAACAGCCAGTTCTTCATCGTGTTCGACGACGCCACCTTCCTGGACCGTCAGTACACGGTGTGGGGGCAGGTCATCGAAGGCATGGAAAACGTCGACGCCCTGCCCAAGGGCGAACCGCCGCGCCAGCCGGGTAAGATTGTCAGCGCCAAGATCGCCGCCGACGCGTAAGCGTGGCGACTGAACTAGAAGGGCCCCGGAGCGATCCGGGGCCTTTTCATTTCTGGGTTCGGCGCAAGGTCACCACCACCGGCCTGTGATCCGAGCCCAACGCCGGCCCGCGCTCGATCTTCACCGCATGCCATTGGCTGCCCGCATAGACGTGGTCGATCGGCAGGAATGGGGCTGGGGCGGCCATGACGCGCGAGAACTTGCCCGCCGGCCACGAGGGCAGGGCGCGAGTCCAGCGACGCAGACCCAAGGCCCTGTCTTGACGCTTCAGGGTGAACGACCAGGGCGTGGAGTTGAAATCGCCGGTGAGGATCAGGCTCTTCCTGTCGAAAGATTCCAAGGTCTTAGCCAGCTTACGGCCCTGCGCCTGCTGAGGACCCGCCGGGACGGGCCAGGTATAGTGGACGCCGGCGACCGTGAACGGGCCTTTGGAGTCCGCCAGAGTGACCCACGCGCCCGCGAGATAGGGCATCTCCGGCCCGGCGGCGCCGCGCGCCAGCATCTTCTTGCGGGAGAAAATCCAAGTGTCGCACATCCCGAGCCTGTCGCAAGACGCGAACGGATAGGCCGCTTTCAACGCCCTCACGACCTGGAGAGAGTTTCCCGCGCCTTCTTCCATCACCACGACGTCGGCGTCCTGGGCCAGCACCCAGGCTAGGCTCTTCTCGGGTGTGCGGTTATCGTGCCAGACATTGAACTGTACGACCTTGAGGTCACTAGCCGCCACTGTCGCCGGCTTGAAGCGCCAAGCGGCCCACAGATCTGGCCCCATCAGGACGGCGCAGGCCAGCACCGCCGCGACGCCCAAGCCCACCATCACCCACCGCTCGGCGTCACGCGCGAACAGGGACCCCAGGATCACCGCCCCCAAGCCCATCATCAGCCACAGCGGCGCGGCGTGGGTGAAGGCGTCCAAGCGGTCGCTCCAGGCGCCGCCAAGGCAGGCGATAGCCATGCCGGCGCCGACCAGGCCCAGCATCAGAGCCGTGCCGCGAACGAGAAGACTGAGAAGCTGGACGATCAGGCGCATAGGTCGCCCATAGCACGCCTCGGCGACGGGTGGGGGAGATCACTCGCCCGGGTGATAAAAGAAGCTGATGTTGCGGATTCGCTCGGCGCCGACCTGCAGGCTCCCAGTGAACACGATCTTGGGCGGCCCGCCATTCGGGCCTGCGGCCCTGGCGGCTTTCAATAGAGTCAGATCCGGCGTGAGCTCCAGCACGACCTCTCCGACGCGGGCGTCCTGGGCGCGGAACAGCAGTTGCTTGCCATCGATGCGATAACCGGCCGGCTCGAGGCGGAAATTGACCTTGTGATAGGTCTGGCCCAGCTCGTTTTCGGCCGTCGGGCTGGTGACGTCGTCGAACGACAGGAAGATGGGGCCGCCGGGGTCGGTCATGTGACCCGCTTCCCAAGTGTCGAACGCGGCGTTGTCGCGAATGGAGAGATCAACCAGCTTCCAGTTTCCGGTCTGGACGGGGGTCTCGGTGAAATAGTAGCCCTCAAGGTTCACCGCCGGATCGTGCCGGAATCCGGTGACCGCGTCCTCGGCGGCTGTCGGCGCGACCGACATCGCCACGGTTCGGGTTTCGGCCGGCTGGGCGGGCGCGGCAGGGGTGGCGGTCTTCTGCTCGCAAGCGATCAGCAGCAACAGCGGCGCGAGCGCCGGGACCAGCAGGCGGTTCATTGACGGACGTCCCCCGAAGAATCTCGTTCTCCGGAACCCTGCGATGATCCCGTCCAGGTTGTCCACCGCACTCGCGCGACGGCGTATGTCTTGACGTTCCGGGTCCATCGTGCGCTTGAAGCCCGCCCATGCGCCTTTCCGACTTCGATTTCGACCTTCCCGAGGACCGCATCGCCCTGCGCCCGGCCGAGCCGCGCGACGCCGCGCGCCTTCTGGTGGTCCGCCCGGGCGAGGCGCTCGCCGACCACGTCGTCCGCGAGCTGCCCGACTTTCTGCGTCCGGGCGACGCTTTGGTCTTCAACGACACCCGCGTGATCCCCGCGCGCCTTTCGGGTCTGCGCGAGGGCCGTACGACCGGTGGGGCCGACGGCACGCCGGTGGCCGTCGAGGCGACCCTGCACCGCCGCGTCTCGCCCAGCCGATGGAGCGCCTTCATGCGTCCAGGCAAGCGGCTGAAGATTGGTGATCGCGTAGCGTTCGGCTCTCGCGAAGATCGCGCCTGCGAGGGTGACCGCCTCGACGCCACCGTCGTGGAAAAGCACGAGGGCGGAGAGGTGGTGTTGGCTTTCGACACCTCGGGCCCCGACCTGGACATCGGCATCGCCAAGCACGGCGACATGCCACTGCCGCCCTATATCGCCGCCAAGCGGGGCGAGGACGAGCGCGATCGCGCCGACTACCAGACCGTCTATGCTCGCGAAGACGGCTCGGTGGCGGCGCCGACCGCCGGTCTTCATTTCACGCCGGACCTGCTGGAGCGTCTGAAGAGCAGAGGGATCTCGCTACATTTCGTGACCCTGCACGTCGGCGCGGGGACTTTCCTGCCGGTGAAGACCGACGAAGTCTCCGAGCACAGGATGCACGCCGAGTTCGGTGAGGTAAGCGCACAGGTCGCCGACGCCCTGAACGCTGTTCGCGCCGCCGGCGGCCGCATCGTCTGCGTCGGAACCACGTCCCTGCGCCTGCTGGAAAGCGCCACCGGCGAGGACGACGTCGTGCGGCCATTCGCCGACGAGACGGCGATCTTCATTACGCCCGGCTACCGTTTCCGCGCCGCCGACGTGCTGATGACGAACTTCCACCTGCCCAAGTCGACCCTGTTCATGCTGGTCAGCGCCTTCGCCGGCCAGAAGACAATGCGCGCGGCCTACGAGCACGCCATATCGACGGGCTACCGTTTCTATTCCTATGGCGACGGCAGCCTGCTGTTCCGCGACGAGACGCTCTGATGGCCTTCCCCTTCGAGATCAACGCCACCGATGGCAAGGCCCGCACGGGCGTCCTGAGGACCCCGCGCGGCGACATCCGCACGCCGGCGTTCATGCCGGTCGGCACCGCCGCGACGGTCAAGGCCATGACCGTCGACCAGGTGAAGGACACCGGCGCCGACATCATCCTGGGCAACACCTACCATCTGATGCTGCGGCCTTCGGCCGAACGGGTGAAGCGCCTGGGCGGTCTTCACAAGTTCATGCGCTGGGACAAGCCGATCCTGACGGATAGCGGCGGCTTCCAGGTCATGAGCCTGTCCGGCATCAGCAAGCTCACCGAGGAGGCCGTCACCTTTTCCAGCCACGTCGACGGCTCCAAACACGTTCTGACCCCTGAGCGCTCGATCGAGATCCAGGCCGACCTGCTGGGCAGCGACATCGTCATGCAGCTGGACGAGTGCGTCGCCTGGCCGGCCGAGGAGGCGAGAGCGCGCAAGGGTATGGAACTCTCGGCGCGCTGGGCCCAGCGTTCGAAGGCTGCGTTCGGGACGCGAGACAGCCAGGTCCTGTTCGGCATCCAACAGGGCTCGACCTTCGAGACCCTACGTCGCGAGTCGTCGGACCGCCTGCGCGAGATCGGCTTCGACGGCTACGCGATCGGCGGGCTGGCGGTCGGCGAGGGGCACCAGGCGATGTGCGAGGTGCTGGACTACGCGCCGGGCCTACTGCCGGAGGACCACCCGCGTTACTTGATGGGCGTCGGTAAGCCGATCGACCTGGTGGAAGCCGTGGCGCGCGGCGTCGACATGTTCGACTGCGTGCTACCGACCCGCTCGGGCCGCCACGGCCAGGCCTGGACCTGGGACGGACCGATCAACCTGAAGAACGCCAAGTTCGCCGAGGACGAGACGCCGCTGGACCCCGACAGCGACTGCCCAGCCAGCCGCGATTATTCGAAGGCCTATCTACGCCATCTGTTCAAAGCCGAGGAGATCCTGGGCCAGGTGCTGCTGTCCTGGCACAACATCGCCTTCTTCCAGGCCCTGACGGCGGCCATGCGCGCGGCGATCGCGGAAGGCCGGTTCGAACAGTTCCGCCGCGATTTCGCCGCACGGCACCTGTCTCAATAACGCGGCCCCTGCGGCACCGTCGGCGCTTCCTCCTTGTTGATCGGGAAACGCGGTTTGCGTGGGCCGTAGGGATCGCGCGGCGGCGGCATGCCCGGATCGACCACTGGCGGCTCGGCCGGCGGCTTGTGCTGGGGCGTGGCCGGCGGATTGCAACCGCGCGCCTCGCCCAGGCCTTTCAGATAAGCACGCCGCACCGCGCCGGAGGCGACGGCGCTCTGCACCAGGCGATCGTGGCGCTCGGCCCCGGTCAGTTTCCGCACCCAGCCGCGCATCGGAATCATGTCCTGCGCGGCGCTGGCCACCGCGCCCAAGGCCGCGCCGCCGGCCGCCTTGCGGCCTCGGTCCATCAGGTCTTCGTTCTCGGCCGGAGGCGTGCGGTCGATGTCCTCGCCCAGCGCGACGTCCAGCGGCTGGACCAAGGCGATCAGGCTCGCGCAGTCGGCGTTCTTGGGGCGCTGATAGGGATCGTCCATCGCCTCCAGCAGCACACGTGGAATCTTGGTGCGGACGATATTCACGTCGCGCAACGGCGCCTGCATGGCCCCGGTGATTCCCTCTCTATTGGCGTCGGAGGTCGACTTGATGCGCCCCTCGTCGGTCGGCTGAGCTGGCGAATCTTGCGGTGACCTTGGCGGCGCCTGCTGTTCCGCGAAGGCCGTTCCGGCCAGGGTCGCGCCGCAAAAGACCGCCAAAAGCAAGGTTCCACGCATGACTCACCCTAACCCGCCCACAGCTTAGGCGTCATCCACCGGAAAAACGGCGAAACCATGCTTGCGACGCGGAGGACCCCCGACTATGGTCCGCGCCGCTTCCACCGGTCCCCGCCGGATCGTGAGCGGGCCGGTAGCTCAGTGGTAGAGCATTCGACTTTTAATCGAATGGTCGTGGGTTCGAACCCCACCCGGCCTACCAATCGAACACCAGACCTTTCAAATGGTTAGGTGGTTCAGCGCGGAGAACAAACCGCGCCCGTTAGACCTTCGGTAGACCCACCCGTTAGACTTTTTGATCGCGGTCTGTTCACCGGGCGGCCCAGGCTTGCTTGCAGGCCTGCCGAATCCAGGCGGCGATCTTCCGCGCGTCGGCCGATCCCGCGACCTGCATGCCCGACAACATGAAGGCGTTGTCGACCACTTTGGCTGTGGATGGATGTTTGCCGAGGTCGGACATGAGCGATGCGACCGCCTGGGCGCCGTCGTTCGCGTCGACGAGATCCAGCGCTCTCTTCCGCGCCCACCAGACGTGAGCCTCCTGGGACAGTTCGGCGGCCACCTGCTCCGCCGGCGCAGCGCCGCCACCACGTCGCGATCGGGACCGCGACCCATCCGGGGAAGCCGGGATCAGGCCGCGCTTGGCTTGCGCGTTCCACGCGACCTGATTGTCTCGGGGCAGATAGACAGAGAGGATGTGCTCGATCGAGGCGACGCTGTGGCCCGTGATGGAGGCGATCTCGGGAACCGTCGCTCCGCTCCGTGCCAGCTGGACGACGCAGCTATGACGTAGGGCGCGCAGGACCAGGTGACGGGCGAACGCGGGCGCGGCCGCCTTGGCCAGGCTGCGGATCCGCTCGAATTCATGGGATGCGCGCTGGCCATTGAAGGGCCGGCCGGTGGCGGCGTCACGGAATAGATAGAAGCTCTCCGGATCCCACGTCTCCTCGAGCATGTCGCCGAGGCGCTCGCTGACGGGGATGGTGACGTAGCTTCCGGTCTTGGCCTGCCAAAACCTGAAGGCGCGTCCGCGAAAATCGTACTCGGCCGCCTTGGTGCCGGGCTTCCATGACCAGGTGCCTCGGAAGAGAAGCCCGTCGCTTAGGCGCTGGCCGACCTCCCACTCGGTGAGCATGAGCGCCGCCATGCCCGGCTGACCGCAGACGGCGGCGGCGAACATGTAGAACTCGAGGTCGCCTTCCTCCCAGATCCGCACGCGCGACTTCGGCGCGGCCATCTTGATCGTGTCGACCGGGTTCTTGATGATCCAGTCCAGGGCCAGGGCGTGGTCCAGGAGCATGCCCAGCACGATCTTCACATGCCGGCGAGTGGTTGGCCGGTTATCGTAAAGCGCCAGGTAAGCCTCGATCTTGTCGAGCTTCATGGTCGAGACGAGCGGATGCTTGCGGCTCTCCGACCAGGCCAGGATCAGCCCCGCATGATAGACGTACCCCTTCTGCGTCGCGGGCTTGGTTCGCTTGAAGCGCTGGGTCTGTTGCCAGGACCTCACCAGCGCCGGCATGTCTCGGCGCGTCTCGACCTGAACGCCGCGGCGATCGCCTTTGAGCTTGGCGAAAAGGGCGGCGGCGTCCGCCTGTATCCGCGCGACCTCGTCGAGGTCCTGCAGGTTACCAGTGCGCGTCCCGGTCACGGGCAGCGGGATTAGAGACAACCAGCCTTGGGGGCGCAGGCGAGCCGGCACTTGGAAGAACACGCGGAACGTCCCGTCGGCGCGCGGCCGCAGGGTCACGTATCGACCGAGATCGAGCGTCACGGATGGCATCAGGGTCGACGTCCCACGAGTCGTCGGGTTGTTCTTGTTGGGCGCCATCCTTGATCATCCCGAGGGCTTTGAATACGGCGTCGCGGTCGAAGATCCCTTCTCCCCCGCGATCAATAGGGTCGGGCATCCGGCCGGCCTGGCGTTCGCGCCACAGCTTGGTCTTGCCATAGCGCGCCAAACGACAGACTTCGGAGGTGAAGATCCGGGCGGGCAGGGCGGCGACCTGGTCGGCGGTGAAAGGCTCAGCCATCGCCAGGCCTTGTCCATGGCCTCCAGCCGATCGGCCTGTAGCCCTTTGGCGTATTGGCCCATGCGAAAACGCCGAGGACGCCGCGCTCGGGCGCGTCGCAGAGCGTCCACCATGCGCGCTCGACGCGCTGGCCATCCGCGTCGATCAGGGAGACGCTCTTCCCGTCGCGCGGCGCGGTGTCCATGGGGTTCCACCACGGACCGTCTTCCGAGGGGAAGACGCATGGTCCGGGGCCGCAGACAGCGCAATCGCCGTCGGCTTCGAGCACGCGATTGCAGGCCGACGGGCCGCATTGGGCGCGTTTTGGCTGGGACGTCATGCCGATATCCCTTCGCGCGGCCCGAAGATGTCGTCGCGGCCGGCTATCGGCGACAATTGGCCGTCAGCGAGAAGCAGCTCGCAGAGCGCGGGTGGAAAGTGCCCTCCGGTGCGTGTCACTGGCGTCCAGCGGACGCCAATCGAGCCGCCGATCTGCTCGCGCTGAAGGACGCCCTTTTCCCGGAGGAACTTCATCAGCGGTCTAGAGGCGGCCGGATCGAATCTCAGGCCAAGCCGGCGGGCCCGGCAACTCGCGGCGCCTCGCGTGACCCCCATGCGCTCGGCTGAGTCACGGGTCGACAAGCCAGCCGCCGCCAGCTGGCGCAATCGGTCATCCTGGTCGGCCGTCCAGCGCATCAGGCGGCGCTCCGTTCGGAAGCCTCGAGGAGGCGCGCACCGTCGAGTAGGGCCTGCTGGCGGCGTCGGTAGAACGTCGCCGCATCGCGAGCCCGGCCGGCGGCGAGGACATGTTCCTGACGCCGCGCGTCCGTCGGCTGCGTCGCAGCGTTGCGGTCGTGCATCTTGGCGCGCTCCTCAGCGGCGCCCGCCGAGCCATCGAGCTCGTGGGCCATCGCCTTGAGGATCTCGGCGTGCGACTTCTCAGCCGGCATCGATGACCTCCGCCCTGAAGACGCGAGGAGGCGCGGGATTCCGATAGCCGGCGACGCCGGCGCTGTTGAGACCGTGCTGGAAGTACAGGTGGTTCTTGAAGCGCTTTCGCGACTTCGAAGTGGCGCGGCAGACGGGACAGGTGTAGCGGCGCTTGAGCTCGGGGATCATTTGCTCGGCCCCTGCAGCAGCAGCGACGTCGGCATCGCGCCGCTCTCGTAGGCAATCTTGAGCTGAGGCTTCGCCCAGTCGCCAACGGTCGAGCCGTCTGGAAGCACCGTGTGGGCCAGGAACTCGTCCTCGATCGTCGAGATCTCGGCGGAGACAGCTTCGAGCTTGGCCTTGATGACCAGGGCCAGGGCTCGCCACTTCTGGCGGCAGGCCTGTTCCCAGAGCTTTTCGGCCGCGGCAGGCTCGCGCTGATAGCGCACCGATCCGCGCATGTAGGTCGCGAAGTCGTCGGCCTCGCGGTCGGGCATGGTGAGTTCGAACCTGATCATGCGGCCCTCGATCCGGAACATGATCGTGAGCAGGTCCTTGTCCTGGGCGTACATGAACGCGTCCGCCTTGTAGCGGCGGAGCGTGCGCTCGATTTCGTCGCGGGAGGCCGACGTCGAGACCGTGGTGTTCTCAGCGAACTTAGACACGCTGGCTCCTATTGGCGGGGTTGCTGGGATGCCGGGCCCAGGCGGCGGTGTGATCCGGGCAAAGGTCCTTGCCGTTCGCCGGGCTCGTGCTGCAGGTCGTGCAGATCTTGCGGTCGCAGGTGGCGTTCTCGGCCGGGGTGACGATCCAGTCGCAAAGCAGGCGCGCCAGCAGGCCA
The DNA here is from genome assembly GCF_040545685.1 of Caulobacter sp. 1776. Lineage (NCBI taxonomy): Bacteria > Pseudomonadati > Pseudomonadota > Alphaproteobacteria > Caulobacterales > Caulobacteraceae > Caulobacter > Caulobacter sp. 1776. The sequence continues at coordinate 339,240 of NZ_JBEPMI010000004.1, read as the reverse complement.
GACCCGCAAGGGCAGCGCTGAACGCGCGGCGCCGACGTGCAGATGAACCCGCGCCCGCGCCCATCGTTGAACGGGATGCAGGGCATCAGACGGCCGCGGCAGCTGCGTCAGATGACGCGGCGGCCTTGCCATGCAGCTCGATGCGCATCGCGTTGACCTGGTCGGCCGCCACCTCGCGCCAATTGTCGCCGTGCTCGAGCGCTAGGCGCAGCAGCCATCGCATCGTGAAGGCCTGTTCGGCCTCAACCTTCGGCGGGATCTCCGCTCCGGCGTCGCGATGCATGAACGCAATTGGGCCGGTGTGGAAGTTCATCAGCGACAGGATCTGCTCAACGGCCGGGCTAGCGAGGAAGGCTTCGATCGCCTCCCTGGGGCTAGGGGGCAGGTCGCGGCCAAGCGTGGCCACGAACCGATGCAGGCCGGTGATAGGATCGAAGTCCTCGATGACGGATCCGTCCGTTCGCCGCCGGCGGCGATAGACGAAGTCGCCTTCGTCGTTCCAGGCGCCGTTCTCGAGTAGATCGTTCAGAAGAGGGCGTAGGCGACCGAGGGCCGCGCTGATGGCGCGTTCTTCGGCCAACATGACCTTGACGTCAGCGCTGTCCTCTCGCGCGTGCCAGGCGCGTCGGCTGAGTGCGTAGGCCAGCTGCTTCTGCTCGGCGTCCGTCAAGTGGTCGGCGTCGGGCGTTTTTTTGGTGGGCCAGGCATCGAGGCGATCGGCCTGCTGCAGGGCCTGTTCGACGATCGCCGACGGCGCGCCGGCGGTCCTCGCGAGTGATGCCCAGGCGCGAACAGCGTCGCCGGCGACCGCATCCTGGCCGCGGATCAGGAAGTAGGGTTCACCTGGCTGGATCTGGCGGAAGCGGACCAGCTGGTCATAGTCGTGCCGACCGGCGTTGTCGTTCATCGGGAGCTACCTTTGGTGAAGAGGCGGAGCCGGCGTCGTGTCGGCGGGATGGGCGGCGTCGCGCGCAAGCGGATTCGGGTGGGCTTGCGACGCGGTGCTGGAGCTGGCGCTTCGAGCAGGACTTCCGCCGTCGGCAACGCCGCCAGGCGCTTTCCGCGACGGCCGGGAACGAAGGGCTTGCCCGGAGGCAACGGCTCGGCGCCAGCGAGGGCGATGATGTCCTGAAGCGTCAGGACGGTCTTGCCGGCGCGGCGGAGGCGGCGCGGCTTTGCCGGGCGATCAGGGTCACTGAAGGACAGTCCCGTGCGCTTGGCCCGCTTATGGACAACGGCGACATCCCGTCCCATGGCCAGGGCTAAGTCCGTCAGGCTGAGGCCGCGTGCCCAGGCAACATGGATCGCAAGGTCCTCTTCGGCCGTGAAGTCGCGAATGTAGCCGTGGCGCAGCTTCAGCTGGTTGGCTCGGCTCTGCATCGCCGCGAGCGTCCGCCTCAGTTCCTTGGCCAAGTCGGGGCTCGGCATCTTGCCGTAGTGGTCGCGCAGGAACTGCTCGTCCTGTTCGGACCACACCGGTTCGGTGCGCCAGCCCGCCTTCTTGACGTGGGTGCCCTGGAGCTCGAGATATTCGGCGCGCCACCTGATGGAGTGCTGGGAGCGACCAAGCCGCTGCCTGAGCGGAACAAGGCTCGCCCCGTCTCGGTAGGCGGCGTGCAAAAGGTCGTCCTCTTCCGAGGTCCACGGCCGGCCCCAGCCGCGGCCGTAACCGACCTTGCGGATCGTCAGGCCGAATCCAATCTTCGTCCGCCGAGGGAAGCCCTCTGCGACCAGCGTCTCGATGATGGCGAGGTAGCGGTGACCTTCGTGGGCAAGGTCGAGCGCGCGGGAGACTTCCTCGGCCGACCAACCGGCAGGGTGATTGGCGTGCCGGATGCCTTCGCGCGAGGCATAGGTGTTCACGGCGCGAAGTGTCCGGCCGATTAACTGCGCGACCTGAGCGACGGGGACGCCGGCGGCGTAGCCGGCGCGGACCTGAGCGTCTTCCCACGCTGTCCACACCGGGGCACTGGGCTCGCTAAGGCCCAGCAACTGCGCGCGCGCGTAGATGGCGCTGCAAGCCCGACCGAGATCTAGGGCGATTGCCGCCGCCGGCTCAATGCCGTAACGGCGCACCAGCTCGCCGTCATCGAGGTCGTTCCACGGCCTGGTCGAGTTGCGGCGTAGCCCAAGGTCGTGAAGCTTGGTGGAGACGCCGGCGCGGCCGCGACCAATGGCGACCGCTATGTCGTCGATCGACACGTCCTCGGCGAAGAGGCGGCGCACCAGGGCGATCTCTTCGGGCAGCCACGCGTCAGGGCGGAACGCGATTTCGCGGAGAGGCGCGCCGGGCGCCTCAGGCACGAAGGCGGCTAGTTCGACGACGTCGGCGTCCAGGTCGAAGGTAATCATCGACATCAGGCCAGGCCCACGACGGGCGCCTCGGCGGCGCGCAGGCGCAGCTTCGCCGAGAGACGAGCAATGCGGGCGTCGCCGCGCGGCATAGTGTCGACCGCGCCGACGGCTCCCAGGAGATCAAGGGCGCGATCGACTGCGTCCTGCTCGAGGCGAAGATGCTCGACCAGGTTGGAGGCAGTCGTGGCGTTGGGTGCGATCTTCCGCAGGCTCTCCACGATCTTCATGGCCGCGCCGGCGGCGGGATCCATCAGGAAGCTGTCGAGCATGCGGCCGCCGCGTTGACCCGCCAGGGCGGGCCTGGCGCTCGCGCCTGTCTCGCGCAGCGCGTCCAGGTCCAAGAGCGAACGCGACTCATCCTGAGTCGCGTCGGCCGGCCCGACCAGTTCGGGCGTGGCGCCGAGGTGGGCCGTGACCGTCGGACCGATCTTTGTCAGGCGCGGCATGACGCTCAGCGCTGGCCCAATGCCATAGAACTCGCCCGGTGCCAGGCGTCGCAACTCGGTCGCGCGATCCCCTGAGAAGCCGAGGAGGTCGGCTGCACGAACGAGATCTCGATCGAACACGGTCAGACCGACCAGGGCGTTGTGAAGCTCGGAGGTTACCGAGCCCGAGAGCTTGGCCAGGCGCTGGGTGGCGATGACCGATGCTATGCCGCGCTTGCGGCCGCGCGAACAGAGGTCGGTCAGAGTGGCCACACCCAGGCGGCGGGTCTCGGCGTCGCGCGCCGAAGCGGCCAGGTGCGGCGCCAACAGGTGGGCCTCGTCGATCGCGACGAGAACCGTGTTGCTCCAGTAAGCGCGCGGGCAGCCGAGTAAGCCCGCGAAGAAGGCGGCCGCCTTCACGATCCGCTCGTCCGGGGCGAGGTCTGTGAGGTCGAGGTGCAGCGGGAGGCGATGCTGCCGAGCCCGGGATGCCGCCGCGGTCAGGCCGTCGGCGGCTAATTCGGAGGCCCGCAGCGTGGTGGCGCCGATATGTGCGGCCAGGTTCCCGAATTCGCCTTCCGGATCAACGATCATCGTCGTGACGAACTCGAAGGCTTCCTCAACTAGGCGGCGCAGCGTGTGGCTCTTGCCGGCCCCAGAAGAGCCTTGGATCAGCAGGCGGCCGGCCAGCAGCTTGTCGAGGTCCACTAAGGTGGTCGCGCCGTTGTACGAGCCGATCTCCAGCTTGCTGGTGACGGGGGATCTGGGCTCGCTGAGGGCTGCAACGGTCATGAAGTGCTCCATCGGGCGATGGAGCGGCCGGCTGTGAGGTGGTCGGCCGCCCGGGTTACGGGAAGCGCCGGGCATTGGGCCCGGGCGCTAGCTATTGGATGGTCGGGAGGCTCTGGCCGAAGATGACGGCGCTGGCTGTGACGCAATTGGCGACGACGTCGGCCAGGTCCTGCGCCTTGGTCGGCGGCACACAAGCATAAGAGTACACCGCGCCGGTTTTGTCGTGCAGGCGGATCCAGACACTGCCGACCTCGTCCGTGACGACGGAGACACCGGCAGCCTGGGTCAGGTCCTCTCGGGCCATGGGGGTTTCGTGGGCATGGTCCATCACGCGGCCGCCGCGACTTCGATCGCGTTCGAGTCAGCGATCGCGAGCAAGATGTTCAGGACAGCGACCCTCTGGCGCGGGGTAGCGCTGACATAGGCTCGGGCGATCTCGAGGCCGCCGTGGACGTGGGTGAGCTGAACGAGCGGGTTCGGGCCCTGCTGCGCGTCGCGAAGGTCCTGCAGGGCGGCCAGGTCCTCGAAGAAGTAGTTCGGGGTCACTTTCAGGAAGGTGGCGACCTGCCACATCTTCGAGGCGCTAATGCGATTGGTGCCGTTCTCGTACTTCTGGACCTGTTGGAAGGTCAGACTGAGGGCGTCGGCGAGTTGTTCCTGCGAGACGCCCTTGAGCTTGCGCAGAACGCGGATACGCGCTCCGACGTGGGCGTCAACAGGATGAATGCGACGGCCGGCGGGGGGCGTCTCGGATTGGATCGACATAGGCTTGACCTCCAGTGGAAGTGGGCGACCGCGCTGAAGGCGGCAGCCGTGGCGAGAAGCAAGTAGAGGGCGCGGTTCGACCGCCTGCGGTCGGTCACGGGACGCCCGGGTCCCAGCGGCGCTTGGCCTCGTCGACGACGTGCTCGGCCGTCGCGGCCGGCGAAGTCAGGGCGTACTCGCTGGCCAGGACGCCGATGGCGGCCAGGCGCAGCAGCTCGGTGACGACGGCAGTTGGATCGGCCGAGCCCTGCTGGAAGGTGACGGTCGAGCTGAGCCCGCGCGTCGACTGCAGGATCAGGCCCTTCTGCAGGTGCAGGACGACCAAGCCGGCGATGTCTTCCGACTTCATGGCAGCCACCCGAACAGGCCGAACCCGAGATAGCCGAGCACCCCGAAGGTGAAGCCGATCGAGAAGCAGCAGAGGCCGCCCAGGGCGACGCCGCCGAGCTTGATTTCGCGAGGCGCGCTCATCCGTGCCCCCGCAGGTAGAAGCCGACGACGCCGACGGCGAAAAACAGGGCGACGCCGGCGGCGATCGCCAGCAGCAGGCGCAAGCCTAGACGCCCACTCCGACGGCGGAGGATAGGCTGGAACTGGACGATCATGCCGCCGCCTCGCGGGTCTGGGGGAACAGCGCCGCGCCGGCGGGGGTCAGGCCGTAGAGCCCTTCGATGCCGGCCGGGCCGCCGTCCACGCGCATGACCCACCCGTTCTGGCGGAGCTCCCAGAGAAGGGCGCCGAGGTTCTGGATCTGCGGCGCCCGGGCCTGGATGGCCTTCACCGTGTGGTGGCCGTCGTGCAGCAGCTCGAGCACGCGGTGCATCTTGGAGCCCGGCTCCGGAGCATGCTTGCGCGAGCGCTGGCGACGCGGTCGGCCCGAGACGGGGATCTCCTGGGTCGCCAGATCGAGGTCCACGCCTTCCTCGGCGGCGGCCTGGGCCGCTTCCTCGGGACAAAGATCGTTGAGGACCGCCCAGCAGAAGCGGCGCAGCTCGGACGGATCGACCCGAAAGTCTTCCTTGTAGCGGCCGTCCATGGGCGTGACAGAGAGGATGACGACGTCGCCGCGAAGGGCGTGGCGAAGGCGCGCGGTCGGCTTGCCGCGAGGGGTCATGGCTGTTGCACCGCTGCTATGACGATCGCCAGCCAGCACATGAGCGCCACGGCGATCAGGGAGGCCACGGCGCGAGCGCCGCGGTAGACGAGGGAAGCGCGGGCCCGGGCGTTCATCGCGAAGGCCTCCGGTCCCAGACGTCCAGGGCGAAGAACAGCGACTTCGCGCCGGGACCGTCGAAGTCGACGGTGGCGAAGAAGCGGCCGTGCCGGCGCAGCAGCTGCCCCGTGGGCTGTACCGGCGTGCCGCCTTGCACGCGCTTGATCACCAGCTGCTGGATGATCGACGACGCCGGCAGGGCCAGCAGCACCTCGAGGGGCACGGACCACATCCCCGCGTCCAAAGCCGGTGCAAACCGGCGCTGACGCTGCAGGGCAGGCGAGGGCACGTCGACGCCCGCGTCGATCGAGATGGCCGCGAGGGGCGCGCTCATGTTCGCGCCTTTCTCGGCTGACCGCCGCGCGCCGCCTGGCAGCCGACGCAATCGCAGTGGTTCTTCATCGCCCCGACGTGGACCGCCGCCATGATCTCGCCGGCGGCGACCGGGATGTGCTCGGCCGGCAGGCGCTGGACGGACATGCCGGCCTTGTGGCCGACCATCTGAGCGACGCCGACGACGATGTCCGACGTCATTCCGCCGCGGAGCGCGCTGATCCGGAGGATCGCGTCGGCCGAGGCGAAACCGACGATCCAGGCCAGGGCATTGGCGATCGCTTGATCCTGGACGCCTTGCATTCGCGGATCGGTCTCGGCATGGGCGATGAACCGGTCCAGGAGGCCGGCGACCGCCGCGTCGAGGTCGGCCTTGGTCTCAGGCGCCGTGGTGACGTTGTGGCCGCCGACCAGCATCAGAGGCCTCCCTGAAGGGCGTATAGGGTCAGGGCGTCGAAACCCTGATCGTCGTCGTCCCGCCGCAAGGCGATCACTTTGCGCACGACGTCCAGGTTCCAGCCGTTCGCGACGGCCATCTGTTCGATGCGCGCGACGATTGCGTGCTGGGCCTCGAGGATCTGGACGATGTCCTCGATCTGGCGGCGCGTGCCGGCCATGCCCTCGCGCTGGGTCCATGCGACGGTGGAGGGGACGTTGGTGTTCGCGACCGCCATCAGATCTCTCCGATGGCAGACAGGTAGAGATCGAAGATCGCGTCCTCTTCCTGGCGCTTTGCGCGGTCCTGCTTGCGGATCCGGACCACCTTCTTGAGGATCTTGACGTCGAAGCCGTTGCCCTTGGCCTCGGCGTAGACCTCCTTCATCTGCTCCGTGATCTCGGCCTTCTCGACCTCGAGCCGCTCGACGCGATCGATGATCGATTTCAGCTGGCCCTGGGCAGTGCTGTTCAGGACGTCGGCGTGGGGGATGGCTTCCTCGGTCACGACAGCCGATCCACGACGAGCGGGCCAACCCTCGGGCCAACGAAGCCGAAGCTATCGGCCTGGATGTCGGCGATTTTGATGCCGTCATGGTGGAGGACGAAGGCGGCGCGCAGCTGCTCGCGCCTCCGGATCTCCGCCTCGACCTGGGTGATGACCTCGCGCGCCCGCTTGCGGCGTTCGAACGCACTGGCCATCCGCGTCGCGGCCTCCTCGATCGTCACGTCGTAGACGCGGACCTGGGCTTGCAGGCTCTCCAGCGAGTCCTTCAGGACGGTCTGGATGGCGTCCGGCTTGGCGCTGCCGGTGGCGCCGGGGCCGGTCACGCGGCGGCCTCGTGGCAATCGTCATGAACCAGGGGGGTCATCAGAGCCGCGCAGTCGTCGAGCAGGGTCGCGGCGCTCGACGGCAGGCCGGCCAATTGCATCGCCCAGCGCGGCGCGGGCGCATTGATCCGGAACGCGACCTCAAGCGCCGCCATCGCCAGCATCCGTGCCATCCTGGGCGAGGCCGCGATGAGCAGCGCCACGTCGCCGTCGCCGGGCGCGAGTTGGGCGTAGGCAAGGGTCCGGCCGTTCGCGGCCTTCACCGGGACTCGCGTCTCGCTGTCGCCGGGCGTCCAGGGGACGGGAAAATGTTTGACAGCCTCGAGCACGGACACCTCCGGAAGGGTTGGTGTCCACCCGGGGCCGGCCGGGCTATCGGAGGGGAGGGCGAAAGCCCTTGCGTGGGCGAACGAAGCCAACCCCGGGTGGAACGACCCAGAGGTTCACATCATGTGATCTTTCACGTCAAGCGATAAAGTTCACATGGCGTGGACTGTGTGGCCCAGGCGGTCGCGGCGTTGATTCGTGCGGAGATCTCTGGTGTGAACTTTTACGCTTTTCTCGTGCCGGTCATGGCTCGAGGGCGGGGCGTGGGGCTGGTGGGTAGAAAGCGCTCGGGATCGCCGCTGATCACGGTGGTGCCACTGACGATCGCTGCCGCGCTCTCTCTCAGGCGCCTGATCGCCATTGCCTCTGGTGGGGGCATCAGTAGCTCGTACGGCTGGACTTCCAGCCAGGCTGCAACCTGGTTGAGGATGTCTCGCCGATAAGGCTGCTTGCCGTGCCATATCCGATAGGCGGCGTTTTTCAGCCAGCCGAGCTCGGACGTTAGGTGGGCCTGCTTTTTGCCGCGTAGCCGCACCCAGTCCTGCAGATACCAATCCGGTTCGGGCTTTTCGCTCATGACCACATTATGTGGCCTGGGCTTAATCGTCGTCGTTCCCACTGATGTGGTCGAGGCGGCTTGATTCCGAGTCCACATCATGTGAACTCTCGCGGAATGGACCTCGCCGAATACAGGAAGGAATCGCGGCTGACGCAGGCCCAATTGGCCTGTGCGCTCGGACTCCGTTCGAAGGCCTCCATCAGCATGATCGAGGGCGGAGCGCGCCTTGCCCCACTCCAGCTTGCGCTCAAAATCGAGGAACATTCGAGCGGTCGCGTTCGTGCGCTCAGCCTCGTTGACGACGCTGACGCAAGCCTGCTCAAGAGCTTCGCACGTCGCTTCGCCTCTGCTGACCCCGCCAGGGCCTCTGCAGCGGGTGCCTCATGACGTCGCGCAAAAACATGGGCCGCATCCGTGGATAGCGCCCAGAAGTTTTCCGCCTCTGCCGCCAGTGTGGAAGCTGGCGCGCGGAGCCACCCGGCCGGCGCGTCGCCGTGCGCCGGCCGGGTGGACTCAGCCTTCGGGGGGCAGGCGGCCCAGAGCCTGTTCCATGATGCTGACCTTGTGGCGCAGCATCCGATCCTCGCCGCTGAACGTCGGCTGAGCCTGACCGGCCTCAAGCAGCTGCAGCCGGATCCGCGCTGCGTGCAGGCCTCGATCGAGGGCGCCTGGCGAGAGCCGCTCCATCGCCCTAATGAGATCCTGGACGATGGACCCGTACGACAACAACTCCAGGTCGGCGGGGGACAACTCGTCCTCGTAGACCGGTTCCCTACTCTCAGCACCCAACGCAGAACGCCCTTCAAAACTGAGACCAACGTTTCAGCGAAGCACATTCCTCGCGCGAGGGGCAAGTCGGCACAACTGAGGATTGGGCGATGCTCGCCCAACCGTTTCCGGCGCGAACCGAGCATCCGCGCCGGATCGCGCCTGGTCCGATTGACGCCCGCGGACCAGGCGCAACTCTCTCTTCGGAGGGCCCGATGAGCGGGTTCTCCCCCGAGCAGCTGCGCCAGATCCGACAGGTCGTCGCCGCGGCCATCGCCTTCGACCGCGCCGCCTATGAATCCAAGCTCCGGTGGATCATCCGCGAAGAGATCCTGCGCGAGCTCGCGAGCGGCGAAATGGCGGCCGAGCTGAAGCAAGCCCGGGCTCGCGAGATCCAAGACGGGATCGCCCGGGCCCGCTTCGAGGCCCAGCTCGGCGGCCAAGACCTGCGCGAAACGATTGGCGGTCTCACCGCAGATCAGATGACCGCCCAGCTGCGGCCTCGTGGGCGGAGGCGCTACGGTGGATAGCTCTCGCGCCCGACAATGGCCGGTGGCCAGGTCGTTACTGGTCTCCCTCAATGCGCTTCCGGGTGAAGCTGAGGGTGTCCTGAAGGCCGTCCTCGAACCGACGTCCCACAGGCGCGAAGGCCCCGCCGGCCAGGGCCGTATCGATTCGCTGCTGCACCTCATCCAGGACCTGATGTCCCATTGGGTGGTGCTTGAGCAGAGTGGCGAGCAGCTCCTTGATCGCGCCGATCTCGCCCATCCGGTAGGCCAGGGTGTCTTCCGGAGTTTTGCTCTCTCCCACTTGTGTCTCTCCGTGGTTGGTGTCGCGATCGCCACGGTCGAGCAGTCCGTCGGTCCGCGCAAGCGGGCCGGCGGATTTGCATCCGCGATGGGGGTCTCGTGACCCGGCGCCGCCGGTTCCGAAACCTCGTCGCCGCGCTGTCCGATCTTCCGCGAACTGAGCTGTTCCCGATTCGTGCCGCTTGCCGCGGCCCGACCCCGCGCCGCCCGTCCGACCGGCATGCGCGCCTCCGGCGACGCCTTCTTCGCCGGCTGGCCCTGGACCGCGAGCGCGTCAGGCCCGCCGAGGCTTCGCCTCACTGATCCCACATCCGCGACCAGGCGCACCGGCTCGGCCTCGCTGAGCCGCCTGGTCGCTGCACCCATCCATGTTCCGCCAACGGTCCTTCCGTTCACGCGCCTCTCCTGAAGTGGCGCGCGATAGGTCTTTTGTCGGTCGCATAGGCCCCCGCGTCTCTTCGCTGAGACAGCGGCCGTAGCCATTTGCGCCCTACGCCAGACCCGCCGCGCGAGTCAGGGTGGGAACATGCGCGCAGGGCGGGCGAATCGCAGGCGGACTCTTAAGCGGAGAGTCCGGTCATGCGCGCGTGCGCCATGTCCAACGCCCGCCACGCCGCCCTGGCCAAACAGCTGGTAAGGGCCTGCGACGGCGTGGACGATATCCTGAAGGCCAAGGCCTGCAGGGTGAGCCGTAGCCAGCTCTACGAGTACCAGGATCCGAAAGCCGGCTCGTTCATGCCGGCCGATGTCATCGCCGACCTCGAAGAGTTCTGCGGCGACCCGATCTATTCCCGGGCCCTGCAGGAGAACCGGCCGGCTGCCGCCGAGGCGGCCGACCTCCTGATCGAGACGATGGAAACGACCGAGTCCGCCGTCGCGCTCATGGCCTACGTCCGCGAGGCGGCGGCCGACGGGCGCATCAGCGAAAGCGAGCGCCAGCGGATCGAGCAGCTGCTCCAGAGCGTCGAGGCCCAGGTCCGCGAGACCCGCGCCGCGAACGAGCGGGGGCGGTCATGACGGACGCCGTCGTCGAGATCGATCTCACACCCTTCTCCGGCAAGCCCAAGAAGCGCGAGCCGCTCCACCGCCGCACCGGATCCGCCGTGCGCCGGCGCAGCCGCATCGCCGGCGAGGAGAAGGGCACACCCGTGACCTGGACCCAGCGGCGCCTGCGGCTGGACGCCTTCGATAAGATCGCCCGCGATCAGCGACAGCGCGGGCAGCGCTGGGGCGGCAAGGGCCTCTTCTCGCGGATCGACCGCGAGATCCTCTCCGAGCTGCTCACGATCGCCGCGCGGGCCCGCGGCCAGGTCTACCCGACCCTGGCCAGCATCGCCGACCTGGTTGGCTGCTCGATCAGGTCCGTCGTCGAGGGGCTGCGGCGCCTTAAGGCGGCGGGCTTCATCCGCTGGGATCGTCGCTACGTCGAGACGGGCGAGCAGGGGCTGCGCGGGCCCCAGGTCAAGCAGACCAGTAACTTCTATCACCTCGAGCTGCCGACGGCGGCCGCGGCGCTGATCGACCTCTGGCGGCGCAAGCGCGCGCCCAAGGAAGACGAGGCGGCCGAGGCCGAGCGCCAGGCCCGGGCCGACTTCGCCGAGCGCTGCAGGAAGGCTGACATCGAGGCGACCTGGCGGGCCCGGGGCGGCGACCCTCCCTCGGTCCAGAGGATCCTGGCCAAGACGGTCACGGCGAAGAGCTCGGGCCCCGACCGGTCAGGTCCCTCCTAACGTGATTTCCCTCAGGGACGTGAATCCCTGACTGACGTCTCTACAGAAGGAAGAGGAAAGGCGTCGACCTGCCGGTCGACCAGTTATCCAGGCCCGCCCGAGAACCCAGACCCCGAGCCAAGCACCGCCGGCGCACCACGCCACCGCCGCGGCCGCGCCCCCTTGCGCGACGCGGGGCGCCTACAGCGCGACCGCATCGCGCCGCGGCGGCCCGGCGAACCTCTCCTGACAGGCAGATGAGCCAGATCCGGACGCCGTGGCGGCGGCGGAGCGGCCGCAGAGGCTCTTCGGGGAAGAGCTTGGGTTCGGGCGTAGGCGCGAGGTCGGCAGCGCGGCGGGCGCTGGAAAGGCAGTAAAAAGGGCCGCCGTTCGTCACGGCGGCCCGATCAAATCCTTTTCCTGCGGTCCTAGGAGATGAGCTTCTTCACGAAGTCGAAGACGCCGCCGAGCCGGGAAACCGCGCGGATCACGAAGTGAGCCAGGGACTTGAGGATCTGAATCCAGAACCACCAGTGGGCGGCGGCCAGGCCGCGCTCCGCCGCGTACCTCGGAAAATCCTCCTCGAGGTCGCCGACGACGTAATCGAGGCTATCCTTCGGGCACGTGAGCGCAAGGATCCACCAGCCGACTCTTGGCGCTTTCGGCGGTGAGTTCCGCATGGCTGCCAAAAGAAATTCGATTCCCGTTAGATCGTCGGTGACCTGGACAGTGATCGTCATGGACTTGGCCGTGACAGCCAACCGAGTGAGGAAGTTCGGAGCGGCCTTGACGATCGGGTCGGCGAACCGGGATTCGCCGTTGTCTTCCATCTGCTTCAGGTCCTCGAGGGTAAGTGGACGCGACTCGAGGATGAACGGCTCGGAGCTGCTCGAGCGGCGTTCTTTCATCCATTTCCAATAAAGGCGGGTCAGGGATCTATCGTCCATGATCACGTTCCTTGAGGCGCGAGAGACTGGCTGAAGGCCGAGTACTGGGCTTCTGTTCGCCGAACGGCCGAGACGCCGGCGCCCGTGATGGCGAAGTACTTCTTCGCCCTTCCGCCGCGCTCCGGTGTGGACTCTCCCACCTGCGACCGGATGAACCCTTTTTCTTCGAGGCGTTCGAGCGTGGTGTAGAGGGCGCCAACCGAGGGTTCTCTCCCGGTCCGCTCCTTGATCCGCGCTCGAATAGTGACGCCGTAGGCGTCGCGCGGCTGAAGCTGCAGTGTGGCCAGCACCTGGTACTCGAAATGGCCAAGCGTATCGCGCATGACGAAATGTCCTTCCACTCTACAATGTAGAAGAAATAGCCTGACGTTCAAGGGCGCCGCGTCGGCGTCGTGAAAAAGGCCGCCGCGAAGGACGCGGCGGCCTGCAGTGGTCGTGGGGATATGCGCGGTCCGGCTCTGCACCGCGCAGCAAGACAGTTACCCTCCCGGCCGTCGGAAACTAGGGGGCCGCCCGCTGCGACATGTTCACGCGGCGTTCTTGTCCGACGTGCTGGTGTGGTCTAGGTTGTGGACCAGTGTCGGGGTTGCGTCATGGTTTCGGTGGCCGAGCGGAAACGCCGGAAGAGGGGAGCGCGCCAGGCGCAGGCGCCTATCGGGCGCGCGGCGGCTACGCCCCGGATCAGCGCCGTTGCTTCCAAGTCCTACATGCGCCGCAAGACCGGCCTGGAGTGCCTGGCCGCGCGCGGCAAGATCAACGGTAAGCAACGGGCGAGGGGCGAGGCCTATGGCCGCCTCTACCGCGTGGCGGCGATCGCGGACGGCGTGGCGATCCCGTCCGCTCTCGGAGATCTTGATCGCGTGCGCGGAACCGGCGGCGCCGGTCTCGTCGCCGACTACTCGGCCGAGATCATGGAGGCCCGCCAGCTGCTCACCGCCGCCAGGTCGGCGCTGGGCTTCCACGCCGGCTTGGTACTGGCCTGCGACTTGATCTGCGGGCGGACCGACACGCCCCAGGACATCACCAACGTGCGTCGCGAGGCGGAGGAGCTCGAGACCTCGCTGCGCATCGCGCTCGACCTTCTCGATGACCATTGGGGCAAGACCGAAGGCTGGTGGACTTGATCTCTGGACCAGAATGTGGTTCCAAATTGAACAGATGCCGAGCTGCGCCAGAGCGCGCTCCGCCCAAGTCGCCCCGCGCCGTCCGGCCGGGGCGTTTCTGTTTCCGGACATCGCCATGACGCCCAAGGTGCTGCAGAAGCTGCGCGAACGCGCGGTCGAGCATTCCACGCCCATTCCCGCCGGCGTTGCGCCGTCGCCCAGGCCGGCGCCTGTGGCCACGCCGTTGGTCGCCGGTCGCCTGAGCTAGGCGCTCGAGCTCGTGCTGCTCGCGTCGATCGGTGAGGACCTGGCCACGGAGCCGGGCGCCGTGGCCGTGACGATCTGGAAGACCAGGCCGCGACATCCGCTGGTTCGCGAGATCACCTACGAGTTCCCGACCGAGGCCGGCGGGCTCACCCTCGAGCGCATGGCCGACGTTCGGCGCGCACATCGCCTGGGCGGCTTTCCCGGGTTGACCTGGTGAGCGATGGCCCGGCCGCTGATGGCCTTCCCGAGCGGTCCGCTGCCGATGCGCCATGCGCGATCTGCGAGCTGGTCGGCTGCGCCGAGCTGTTGGATCGCTATGTCAGGGGCGGAGACGAGTTCGAACGTCTGCGGTGCGAAAGCACGGGCAGGACGTTCCGCCGGATCTGCATCGCCGGCTGACCGAGGTGACCCGCCCGGGACGCGCGCCCCTGGCTTGAGCGTGGCGTCGCGTCCGGACGCCCGGTCATAGCGCACAATCCGCACGCGGCCAGCGTCGGGGCCTTCGTCAAATAACCGCGCGGTGAGCGCAACAATAACTAGGCCGTCAAGAGCCCAAATCGTCAAATAACCCGTCCAGCGCCGTACATAATTGCTGTTATGTGGCGCTCGAAAAGACCTGGGAGGCGGAATGGAAACTGTTCCCGCTCAGGTGCTTAGCGTCGCCGTCAACCAGGATGACATGGTCATCCGCATGTGGCTGCACGGACGGCAACCGAACACCGTCGCCGCCTACGAGGCTGATGTACGCCGTTTCCTCGCGGCGTGCGGCAAATCCCTGAGCGAGGTCACGCTGCTCGATCTGCAGACCTGGGGCGGCGGTCCGGAGGACCTGGCCCGGGCGACGCGGGTCCGCCGCCTGGCGGCCGTGAAGTCCCTGCTGAGCTTCGCCACGAAGCTCGGCTACCTGGTGCTCAACGCCGGCGCGGCGCTCCGGACGGAGAAGCCCCAATCCACGGCGGCCGCGCGGATCCTGCGCGAGGAACAGGTCGCCCTTCTCATCCGCGTGGAGAACACGCCGCGTCTACGTGCGCTGCTGAGGCTCCTATACGTTTGCGGTCTCCGAGCGTCGGAGGCGGCCGCGCTGCGCTGGCGCGATTTGACTGGCAGCGAACGCAAGGGTGGCGAGGCGCGCATCCTCGGCAAAGGATCCAAGCTGCGGGCCGTTCGTGTGCCGGCGGACCTATGGCGAGAACTGGCCGCACTGACGACATCGGCGCATCCGGACGCGCCGGTCATACCTGGACGTGACGGCGGTCCGATCGATCGCGCGGCTGTGCACCGGGCCGTGAAGCGCGCCGCGCGCCGCGCCGCGCTGGGCGCCAAGGTGTCGCCGCACTGGCTTCGCCATGCCCATGCCAGCCATGCCTTGAAGAACGGCTGCGCGCCGCACGTGCTCCGCGAGAGCATGGGCCACGCATCCTTGGCCACCACGACCGGCTACCTCCATCTCGACGAAGGCGAGGGGTCTTCCTCGTTCATCAAGGGATGAGCCCGGGTCGCTCTGTCACGCCGAGGGATGAAGCTGACGAAGCCGACGCCCTGGCCGACCTGGCGAACAAGATGGCCATCCACCGGCTCGAGCCAGCCCGGTTTCACGAGATCCGCAACGAGCTTGCGGTCCGCCTGCGCGGCATGGCCAAGCGGCTACGGGCCGCCGATGGCGCCGTGAAGGCGTCGACGACCTGGAGAGCGCCGAATGTCCGAGGGTGAGGGATCGGTTCGCCCGGGCGCCGAGGTTGGCCCGGGCGGCCACGTCTACATGAAGGATCACCGCGGCGCGTTGATCCGGATCGAGACCATCAAGGAGCAGGATCTGCTCCGCGACCAGCTGGTGCGCGATCTTCACGAGAAGGCCGAGGCCCTATCGAAGGCGATCGCCGACTTCAAGGCCATGGCCTTCGGCGATGTCGGAGCCTTCAACGAGCTGCTGGCCAGCAAGTACGGCGCGGCCGCCGGCGGGGTGAAGGGCAACCTGACCCTGAACAGTTTCGACGGCCTGTTCCGCGTCCTCGTCCAGGTCCAGGACCGCGTCGTCTACGGGCCCGAACTGCAGCAGGCTAAGGCTCTGCTCGACGAGTATCTGACCGAGAAGGTCGCCGACAGCGACCCGATCCTTCAGGCCATGGTCATGGACGCATTCGCGGTCGACAAGGCCGGCCAGATCAATCGTGGCGCCCTGCTGCGCCTCCGGAAGTACAACGTCGAGGATCCACGCTGGGTCCGGGCGATGCAGGCCATCGTCGACGCCGAGCAGCCTGACGGCACGGCGGAGTACATCCGCTTCCATAAGCGCTCGGAACCGAAGGGGCGCTGGGAACAGGTCCCCTTGGATCTGGCGACGGCCTAATCCTTCGGCGGCTCGTAATTCCAGGCGTCCTCGAGTTTCTCTTGGACCTCGTCGACGTGTCCCAGGACCGTGACCTGTTTGTTGGTCAGGACGACGATCGTTTGGTCCACCCCATCCTCAAGGCCCGCAACCGGCTCCATGCCTACGACCTGAAGCGGGTTTAGGCGGACAGGCTGACCGTTCTTCTGAGCGAAACCGGCAAACCGGGGCATCTCAACTCCTCTTCGATAGCGCGTCTTTTGTGATCAGGGCCGTTTGCCTGGGATCGGCGATGACGCCGAGGATGGCGTGGCAGCTCGGACACTCGAAGGTGACGGGAGCCACGTTGAGGTCCGAGAAACTATGAGCCTTGTTGGTCTTCACGATCAGACTGATCGCCGTCTTCTCGCAATGCGGGCATTTCGCCGTGGTGACCATGATTTCCCCCGTAGCTAGGCTGACGGGGGCCAGGGCGCTGTAACGCCCTGAGCCGCGGGACTCGCACCCCGCACGTCAGGGGGTGCACACCCCTTATCGCCCCGCCACCGGTCCGACCGGCGGAGCTATCCGAAGTTGAGTCTTTCATGGAGTCGAGCCCCTTGCGACCGGTCCACCCGGTCCGCCCCGTCGCGCCCTACATCGGAGGCAAGCGCAACCTGGCCAAGCGCCTGGTGGCCTTGATCGAGACGTTCCCCCACCTGACCTACGCTGAGCCTTTCGTCGGCATGGGCGGGATCTTCCTTCGTCGGGGATTGAAGCCCCAGGCCGAGGTCATCAACGACTGGAGCCGTGACGTCTCCAACTTCTACCGGATCCTGCAGGTCCACTTCGTGGCCTTCCTGGACATGCTCCGGTTCCAGATCACCACCCGGGCCGAGTTCGAGCGCCTGGTTGCCGTCGACCCGGATACGCTGACCGACCTGCAGCGTGCAGCCCGGTTCCTTTACCTCCAGCGCACGGCTTTCGGCGGCAAGGTCGACGGCCGCAATTTCGGTGTCAGCCGCCACCGACCTGGTCGCATCGATGTCACCCGACTGCAGGGCGAGCTCGAGGCCCTCCACGAACGCATGGCGGCCGTCACGGTCGAGCGCTTGCCTTGGCGGGCGTTCGTCGAGCGCTACGACACGGCCCACACTCTCTTCTACCTCGATCCGCCGTACTACGGCTGCGAGGACGACTATGGTGCCGGGATGTTCGCGCGGTCGGAGTTCGAGGAGATGGCACAGGTCTTGGGCCGCCTGCAGGGCCGGTTCGTCCTATCCATCAACGACCGTCCCGAGGTGCGGGAGATATTCTCGGCCTTCAACTTCGACCAAGCCGACGTCACCTATTCGGTCAGTGGCGGCCCGACTAACGCCAAGGAGTTGATCATCACCGGGCGCTCTAGGTGAAGACGGACCACTCGAATCCGCGTTTTACTACGCGGGCGAGGGGGCAATCATGCGGCGCATTAAGATCGGCCAGCGAGTTCACGAGATCGAGGCCATTGACTACTTCGTCGGCAAGGTCATTCCGACGTTCTTCGAGTTCATGAAGCGGGTCGCGATCGTGGCTGTGCTGAAGGTCGGCTCGGAACATTCGGCCGTCATGACTTGGCTCTACTGGCTCGGTCTGGGTGCTCTCACCTTCCCCGTGTTCGCGTGGATGGAGAAGAGGTCGTTCACACTTCTGGTAGAGGGCGACATCGATCCAAGGGCTTCGAGGGCGATCGAGACTGCCTGGTTTATCGTCGTCTCAATCGCGAGCGTCGGTCTTGTGGTCTTAATCAACACCGTGCTCACGGCAGCGGTTAACCGGATGCCGCACTAGATCTGGCCATTGCCGCCGCACAGTGACGGCCGTGCGAGATGCACCGCTGGACCTCAGCGGCGGCCCAGGGCGCTCCAACGCCCTGAGCCGCGGGAATGGAGCCCGCACATTGGGGCGCTAGCAGCCCCTCAGTTCCCGCCACCGGTCCAACGCGGGAACTCTTCACGTTGAGTCCACCTATGGAGTCCAGGCGCTCAGCCAACCGGGGGTGAACCCCGGGGTGACCTGGGTTGACCCCAGGGAGTCTCGCGACCAGGCCCCCGACCCGGCAGGATGGTGCAGGCGCACGGGTCCTTCCCGGCCGGCCGTGAATACGGTCGGGCGGAGCCGTGTTGTTCCCCCAGCTATAGAGCCCGAAATCCGGTTGACGGTTGACGGAGGTTGCCGTGGCGCTCGTTTCGCCCGCCGAATACGCCGCTCAGCACGGGGTGTCCAAGCAAGCCGTCGCGAAGTGGAAAGCCAAGGGTTACTTGGCTTTGCGCGAAGATAAGGTCGACGTCGAGCGGTCCGATCGGGTGCTCGAGCATGCCGGTTTGGGCCGCTTCAAGACAGGCGCGGGGGTTGTCGATCGACAACCGCCGCCGGTTGTCGAGGTTGACGGCGACGACAACCAGGTTGTCGCGCCGCTGGCGGCGATCACGGTCGATGATGAAGCCGCGATCGTCGATTTCATCGGGAATCTGCTGCGCGGGAAGTTCGCGTCGATCGCCGTCGCCGCGACCGTGAAGGAGAACGCCCTCGCGGCGACGCGCCTCCTGGAGCTGCAGCGCAAGTCGGAGCAGCTGGTCGAGCTCGAGGTCGCTCAGAAGGTCTATTTCGAGCTCGCGCGGATCGCCCGGGACGCGTGGTTGGCGTTCCCGACCCGCATCGGACCGCTTTTGGCCGCTGACCTCGGAATCGAGCCCGATTTGCTCGTGGAGGCTCTCACGGCGCATGTCCACCAGCAGATCGCCAGCCTCGGCGAGCCCGAACCGGACTTCACCAAGCGCGAAGAATGACCGCCTAGCGTTCGCATGGCGTCGCGGCTGGACACCGCCGCCCCGGATCAGCATCCCTGAATGGGCTGACGAGTATCGTGTCCTGCCCAAACAGGCGGGGAACACGTCAGGCAGGTGGTCAACCGGCCGGGTAGAGATCGCGCGCGGCGTTCTTCTGGCTCCGACCGAGCCCGGCGTCCGCACGATGACGGTGCAGGTCGCCACGCAGCTGCTGAAGACCGCGACGATCGAGAACATCGTCGGCTACCACATCCATTTCGACCCGTGTCCGATGCTGCTGGTGCAGCCGAAGGAAGATGCGGCCGAGCAGTTCTCGAAAGAACGGATCGCGCCCTTCATTCGGGCGACTCCGGTGCTCCGAGATCTGGTCGGCACCGGCAAGACCAGATCCTCCGACGAGACGCTGCTCTACAAGGCCTTTCCAGGCGGATTTCTGGCCCTCGTGGGCGCCGGCAGTCCCGACAACCTAGCCCGCCGGCCGATCCGGATCGCCCTCTACGACGAGGTCGACAAATATCCGGTGACCCGTGAGGGCGACGCCATCGCGATCGGCGACGAACGCCTGGCGTCAGCCGCGAACTCGCTCTCGATCCGGGTTTGCTCGCCCACCATCGCCGAAGAAAGCCGGATCGAGGCGAGCTATCTCGAGTCCGACCAGCGCCGGGCCTCGATGGTCTGTCCGCACTGCCAGCACCGCATGTTTCCGACCTTCTTCCCGCACGTCCAATGGGAAAAGGACGAGGAGGGTGTCGATCTTCCGAAGACAGCGCGGATCTACTGCGAGGCCTGCAATCAGCCCTGGCAAGAGGGGCAGCGCCTCCGGGCCCTAGAGACGATCCGCTGGCATCAGACGCGGCCCTTCACCTGCTGCGGGGCGCGACAGGAGCCGCTGGAGCTGTACCGGCAGGCCTGGGCCGTCGACGGCCTGGCCGACCCGGTCGGCGCCGTGTGGGACTGGTGGTCGTCGAACCGTTGGGCCGTCTACCGCGGCAAGTGCTCGATCTGCGGCGTTTGGGCGATCGACAACGAGCACGCCGGCTTCCAGGCTGGAAAGCTCTATTCGCCATGGCCGAACGACAGCCCAAGGCACCAGGTCCGCAAGTTCATCGCCGCCAAGAAGAGCGAAGAGCTCATGATCCCCTGGTGGAACACCCAGCAGGGGATGACCTACAGGTCCTCGGGCGGCAAGACGATCGAGGTCGACGCCCTGGCGGCCCGACGCGAGGTCTGGGCGGGCGAGATCCCAGACGGCGTCGGCATCATCACCGTCGGCATCGACGTCCAGGACTACCGTGTCGAGCTCGAGGTGGTCGGATGGGGCAGGGACGAGGAGTCCTGGTCGATCGACTACCAGATCATACCCGGCGCGTTCGGCGACCTGCACGTCCAGGAAGCCGTCGACAAGCACCTGCTGGCCATCCGCCGCTTTGCGGACGGACGCGGCCTCGAGGTGATGGCGACGTGCATCGACTCGGGCGGCCACCACACCGAAGAGGTCTACAGGTTCTCGAAGGCCCGGCTTGGTCGCCGAGTTTGGGCGATCAAGGGCGCGAGCGAGAAGAACGGCCAGCGCCAGCCGGTCTGGCCCACCAAGATCCCGACCTCGAAGACCAAGAAGTCGTTCCGGCCGACGATCCTTGGGGTGAACGCGGCCAAGGACAACATCCGGGAGCGCCTTCTCAAGCCCGATCCGGGCGCGGGCTACATGCATTTCCCGTCCGACCGGGACCTCGACTACTTCCACCAGCTGCTGGCCGAGAAGATCAAGGTGGAGAAGGTCGCCGGCATCAAGATCCGAAAGTGGGAGCCCATCAAGGGACGGGCCAACGAGGCCCTGGATTGCCGGGTCTACGCCTACGCGGCGCTCTGCGGTCTCCGCCACATGGGCGTCCAGCTGAACAAGCGGGTCGAGACGATCGAAAACGCGCGGGCGCCGCGTAAAGCCCCGCCGCCGCCGCCGCCGGCCGCCGCCGATGACGTCCAGCCCGCTTATGACAAGCCGAAAGCGCCGACGCCGAAGGGCAAGCGGCGCTCCTTCAGCGCCCGTCTGGGCGCGCTCAACAGCCAGGACTGACTATGCGAGCACCCCTCACGCCCGAAAGGCGCGCCGAGCTCGAGGCCAACCTGGCGGACGCCCGCCAGAAGCTGCACTCGGCGTCGACGGTCGGCCAAAAGACGATGTCTCGCTACGGCGAGCAGGAATATCGGCTCAACCCGGTCGAGAAGTCCGAACTCAAGGCCTACATCGTCGACCTTGAGGGGCAACTCGGGATCGGCGGTCGCGTCGGCGCGCGTCGGGTGAGCACCTGATGGCGCTCCCGTTCGGGCAGGGGCGCTCCGGTCCGGTCTACCAGCCGTTGGTGCTCACCGACGCCGAGTTTGCGCGGCCTGGCGCCTCGGCGCGTGACCAGCTTCGGGGGCCCTATGCCGGCGCATCGATGCGCGATCCGGATCTCGCCGGCTGGACGCCCTACAACTGGTCGGGTCACGACGCGATCAGCGCCGATTACGACGCGCTGACGACCCGGGTCCACGACTTCGCGCGAAACAACGGCTGGGCCTCGGCGGCGCTGCAGAAGTACGTCGACACCGTCGTTGGCGCCGGCTGGGTCTTCATCTCGCAGCCGAACGTTCAGCGCCTGGGGATCACGGAAGAAGCCGGCGCCGAGTGGGCGGCCGCCGTCGAGGCCTTCCTGGACGACGTCACCACGGATCCGGACCTCTGGCTGGATCGCGAGCGCACCTCGCCCTTCGGCCTGCAGATCGCGCTCGCCATGCGTCACCGCATGGCCGACGGGAACGCTATCGGTCTTATTGGCTGGCGGGAGCGTGGCGGGCCGCTGGCCACCTGGCTGCAGATCATCGACCCGGACCGGCTGTCCAACCCCTCGGGCATGATCAACAACAGCGTCCTGAAGGACGGAGTCGCCCTGGACCCGATCGACTTCGCGCCGATCGGCTACCATTTCCGCGTCTCCCACCCCTCCGAGGGCTACGACGGCGCGAACATGCGCTGGGAGTACGTCGAGCGCGAGATCGCGCATCCGGCCTTCGGCACCCGCCGCCAGGTGGTCCATGCGTTCGAGCCGGGCCGCGCCGGCGAGCGCCGCGGCATCTCCCAGCTCGCCTCGGTGCTGAAGAAGATGCGGCTCCTGGACCGCTACGACGAGACCGAGGCGCAGGCCGCGCTGATCAACGCCATCATGGCCGCGTTCGTGACCAGCCCCAACGACCACGGCCAGCTGGCCGACGCCATGGACGACGAGGGCGCCGAGGACATCGGAGCCTATCAGGACGGCCGACTGCGCCACCACGAGAACCATCCGCTCCGGATGCGCGGCGCGAACGTCAATTTCCTGTACCCGGGCGAGTCGGTCACGCTGACCAATCCCAACCACCCGAACGCGGTCTACGATCCGTTCGTCCGGGTAGGCCTGCGCAATATCTCGGCCGCCTTCGGCCTCTCGTACGAGCAGCTGACCGGCGACCTGAGCCAAGTCAACTACGCCTCGATCCGAGCGGGCCTCTTGGACGTCAAGCGCGGCTTCGTCGCCCGCAAGAGCCACTTCAGCGTCCAGCTGGTGGCGCCGTTCGGCATGGCCCTGATCCAGGAAGGGATCGCCCGGGGCATGCTGAAGCTCCCCGCCGGCGGCCCGGCGTTCCGCGACGCCAAGGCCGCCTATTGCGCCGGCGAATGGGCTGGCGCGGGGCTGGGGGAAGTCGATCCGCTGAAAGAAGCCAACGCCATGCGCGAGCGCCTGGCGCTGCGGATCACCACGCGCCGCCGGGAGGCCGCCGAGCGCGGCATGCGCTTCCGGCAGGTTCTCTCCGAGGCCGCGCGCGAGGACGCCGAGATGCGAAAGGTCGGGATCGATCCGACCGTGTCCTCGAGCGCCGCGACGAAGCCGCCCGAGGATCCCGCAGCCGATGAGGCTCCAGCCAAGGGGAACAAGAAATGAGCCAGCTCCTTCGCGTCGCCAGTCGGCTGTACAACCGGCCGCTGCTGCTGATGCCGAGCGCGGCCGAGGTCATCGCCACCGTCCTGGCTGAACGCACCGGCGCCGACGCGATGCTGGATCCTGGCGAGTTCGCGGCCGCGGTCGATCGCGAGATGCAGGCGCGAGGTGGATATCCGAACGCCAGCCGCTTTTCCGGCAGGTCGACGGGGCCGGATGGAAGCTACAAGCCGTTTTTCCGGCTCGACGACGGGGTGGCGATCATCACCATCGTCGGCGAGCTCGTGAACCGCGGCGCATGGCTAGGCGCCAGCAGCGGCCTCGTCTCGTACGAGGGGATCAACGCACAGCTCCGGTCGGCCAAGCGTGATGGGGACGTTCGCGGCCTTCTTGTCGACCTGCAGACTCCGGGCGGCGAAGCCGTCGGCGCGATGGAATGCGCCGAAGTGATGCGCGAGGTCGCGGCGGAAAAGCCGGTTGTCGCTGTCACCAACGGCATGGCCGCCAGCGCCGGCTACGCAATCGCGTCCGGTGCGACCGAGGTCGTGACGACCGCCACCGGCCTTTCGGGCTCCATCGGTGTCGTCATGCTGCACGTCGACCAGTCAGGACGGCTGAAGCAGAACGGGTTGAAGCCGACCCTGATCCACGCCGGCGCGCACAAGGTCGACGGGAACTCTTTCGGACCGCTTTCCGAGGAGGTGGCGGCCGACATGCAGGCCGAGGTCGACGCGTTCTACGACCTCTTCGTCGAGACCGTCGCCGCAGGCCGGCAGGGCATGACCGCCGATCAGATCCGCGCCACCGAGGCGCGCACTTTCATCGGCCAGAAGGCGGTCGACGCCGGCCTGGCCGACCGCGTGGGCACCTTCGAAACCGCGCTCGCGGACCTGAAAGCCGGCCGCATCGGCCGGAGCCAATCGACCAAACCCAAGGGAACCACTCTCATGTCGGATCAAACCCAAGCTCCGGCCGCTGCTGCGGCCGCCGCGGCTGCCGCCCCGATCATCGCCGCCGCTTCCGCCGCCGCTCCGGCCGCGGCCGCGCCGGCGGCCACGGTCAACGAGGCCGAAGTTCGCGCCGCGGCCGCCTCGGCGACCAAGGAGCGCATCAAGGCTATCACCACCTGCGACGCCGCCAAGGGCCGCGAGACCCTGGCCAACCACCTGGCGTTCAACACCGAGATGAGCGTCGAGGAGGCAAAGGCCACCCTGGCCGCGTCGCCGCAGAGCGCGGCGGCCGTCGACCCGCTGATCACGGTCATGAACGGCGCTGCTCAGCCCAACCTCGGCCCGGGCGGCGAAGCCAGCCGCCAGACCGAAACGTCGATGTCGTCCGACGACATCTACGCCGCCCGTCGCAAGGCCTCCGGCCTCAAGACCTGATCGCCCACCCCACCATCAAATCCATCTAGAGGGAGCTCTCCATGCTCAAGGAAGGTAATTATGCCGGGGAGTTTTGCCTCTCCGAAGCCAACGGCGGCCGTTCGCGCGGCGTCGTGACCGGCGCCATCAACCAGACCCTGAAGGCTGGCCTGGTGATCGCCCTCGTGGCGCTGGGCGCTCTGTCCGGCGCCGGCGTCGCCCAGGCCGGCAACACCGGCAACGGCGCGATCGGCGCGGTCACCGTCGCCGCTGGCACGCCGGCCGGTAAGTATCAGGTCCGCTTCATCGAGCCGGCCACGAACGCCGGCGCTTACGTCGTCTCGGATCCGGAAGGCGTCGAGATCGGTCACGGCACCGCGGGCGTGGCTTTCACCGGCGGCGGCCTCGGCTTCACGATCGCCGATGGCTCCACCGACTTCGCGGCCGGCGACGGCTTCGACGTGACCGTGACGGCGGCCGCGGCCACCGATGCGGGCCAGGCAAAGCCCTGGGATCCGACGGCGACCAACGGCCTGCAGCATGTGCATGGCATCGCCTGGGACACCACGGTGATTGGCACGGCGACCGTCGAGCTGCTGGACATCGAACGCGACGCCGTCGTGATCGCCAGCATGCTGGAATGGAAGACCGGCCTCACCGACAACCAAAAAGCGGCCGGCATGGCCCAGCTTCTGGATCTGGGCATCGTCGCCCGCGCCTGACGCCTCCGCGTCGGCACACACCCTCCCAAAATCCGGACCCATGACGCCCGTCGCCGGCCCTGCCGGCGGCGCGGCCCCTCGTGCGTCCTAGCCTGAAGGGCTTACGTCATGGAATTCACGCTGCTCGACGTCTTCAAGAGCTCCCTGTTCACCTCGACCTCGCTGGCCGCGAAGGTCGACCGCATCCCCTACGTTCCCCAGGTCCTCGCCCAGCTGGGGATCTTCGAGGAGGACGGCGTCTCGACCACCTCGATGTACATCGAGCGTCGCCACCACCAGCTGGCGCTGGTGCCCGCCAAGCCGCGCGGCGCGCCGGGCACGCCGATCACCGGGCCCAAGCGCGACGGCATCCAGCTGGAGATCCCCCACCTGCCGCTGACGGCCCACATCACGCCGGACGAGCTGCAGAACGTCCGCGGCTTCGGTACGCCGGGAATGCTCGTGGGCGTGCAGGAGAAGCGCGACGAGAAGCTCGAAGCGATGAGCCGCAACCACGACCTGACCCTGGAGTATCACCGCCTGGGCGCGATCGGCGGCGTGATCCTGGACGCCAACGGCGACGTGCTGATCGACCTCTACGACAAGTTCGAGATCGACCAGCCCGACGACATCGAACTCGAGCTGGACGACGCCTACGATCCCAACGACCCGGCCAAAGCCGGTGCGATCCGCAAGCAGATCACCGGCGCTACGCGCAAGATCCGCGACGCCCTGGGCGGCGTGGCGCCGAAGGGCTTCGTCGCTCTCTGCGGCGACGACTACTTCGACAAGCTGACCAACCACCCCGAGGTCAATCGCACCTACCTCAACCAGACCGCCGCCAACGACCTGCGCGAGGGCGACCCGATCGAGAAGGTGAAGTACGGCAACGTCACCCACCTGAACTACCGCGGCTGGGGCAATGTCGCCGTGCCGACGGACGAGTGCCGGTACATCCCGATCGGCGTGCCGGGCCTGTTCCTCACGCGCTTCGCGCCCGGCCCGCTGTTCTCGGCCGTCAACACCAAGGGCAAGCCCAAGTACGTGGTCCCGTCGATCGACAAGACCGGCGAGAAGGAAATCGAGCTCGAGATGCAATCGAACCCGATCAACATCTGCACGCGTCCGGACTGCCTGTTCACCGGCAAGATTGCCGCCTGATCCAGGTTCGCTGGAGAGGGGGCGCCACCGGCGTCCCCGATCCGCAGCGCCGAGCGGCCAGCGGCCGCTCCGCCCTGCAGATCCGGAGTTCCAAATGTCCAAGCCCAAGAGAGTGACCGCCCGTACGGCCATGGCGCCCCAGGAGGCTGTCGAGCAAGAGGATCGCGTGGCGCTGCAGCTGCGGACCTCCAAGATCCGCGACCAGAAGGACAAGCGGATCCCGCGGCGGACTGTTGTCCTGGCCAGTCCCGCGCTCGCGGAGGACCTGGTCGAGCAACGGTTGGCCGTTCGCCTTCCCGCCGACGCGGACCTGTCCAGCGCCCGCCTGCTGGGCTAGCCATGTCCGTTTGGACCGAGACGCTTGACGCGATCTACGACGATCCGGAGCACTCGACGGAGCTGCAGTTCCTCGACGCCGGCGGCGCGATCGTTGCCGCCGTGCGGGCCTTGCCGGACTTGGCCGACAAGGCCGATCTCTACGGTCAGCGCCGCAGCGTCGTCGAGCGGAACGTCTATCGCGTTCGCGTCCACGAGCTCGCCGCCCGGGCCCCGGGCTTCCAGCCCAGCAAGCAGGGCAAGGTTCGCGTCGACGGCCAGGTCCTGGTGATGGTGAACGCTCCCCAGCATCCGGACACCCGCCGCCTGGAGTGGCGCGTGGACTGCTCGGCCTGATGGCTGGCCGCGACGCCTGGTTCGGCACGCGGCTTTCCGTCGACGGCGCGCTCGCGACCGATATCGCCCGGGCCGCCGCCGACCGGGCCGGCGAGCTCAGCGAGCACGAGATGCGGGTCATGGCCCGTGCGCACTCCGTGGCGATGGTGAAAGTCGTCGATCGGTACAAGGGCAAGCTGCAGGCGGATATCGCGGGTTCGGGGATCCGCAACGCGGCGCGCTTCTCGAAGACCTGGCGCGGCAGGAAGCTGCCGGCGAAGGACTCGATGGAACCCGCCGGCTGGTTCTGGAACAAGGCCGGCATCATCATCAACGCCTTGACCTACGGGGTCGAGGTCACGGTCAGGAACAGGAAGTACCTGGCCATCCCCGTCGGGCCCGCGAAGGTGATCCTCGAGCGGTTCCTGCGCCAGGTCGCCAGGAGCGCGCGGAGCTCGGGTCTCGGTCGGGACGCGCAGGGGCGCTACGAGGCGCTGGGCGGTCCGGTCCAGATCGTCTGCCGCGCCCTCGGCGTCGAGAAGCTTGAGATGCGGATCGACAATGGCGAGGGCGGGCAAGGCTACGTCCTGGTCGCGCCTGGCAAGACATTTTCCCGGACGGGCCGCCAGAGCCGCCGCGGAGGCGAGGGGACAGTGCTCTTCGTGCTTCGACGCAAGGCGCGGATCCGCGGCGGGCGCATGCGTGGCGCCCAGCTCTTCGAGGAATTCAGGAAGCGGTTCGAGGGCGACTTCATCGCCGAGTTGGTCAGCGTGCTGGGCCCGGAGAACAAGCCATGACGGTCACCCGCCCGCAGATCATCGAGAAACTGGTCAACCTCTACGGCCAGCTGGTCAGCTGCACGGTCGAGGTCGATGTCGAGGAAATCGAGCGCCACGAGCCGGGGGATGGCTTTCAGCACGGTCTGCTGATCAAGACCCAGCCTTTCGAGGTGACGCTGGACGGCGGGCCCGACAACCAGTGGGAAGGCGAGCGCGCCTTCCTTTCCGACTACGAGGTCCTCGGCGCCGACCAGGATGCTCGGCGCGCGCAGCGCGATCTCTTTCTTCCGGCGCTGAAGCAGGCCCTCGAGGAGGATCCGACCCTCGGCTTGGATCCGCAGGTCTTCGCCCGCATCACCGAGGGCATCGAAGACGACGTCTTCCTGGAAGACGCCGGCGCGATGAGCGTCGCGACCATCACGGTGACCGTCCTCTACGTCGCCCCAACAGCCGCCGGCTAGGAGCCCCCAGCATGCCCAAGACCCCCACGGCGGCCGCCACCGCGGCCGACGCGCAAGACCTTGCGCCCGACGCTTCCCCGGGCCCCGGGCCGCAAATGACCTCCGAACAGCTGGTCGCGGCCGCGCCGGCCGACCAGGCGCGTCATCTCCTCGCCCTTCGGGACCTTCCTGAGCTCGGCGCCCTGCGCGGCCAGGTGATCCGTGGCCCGCACCAGGTGCTGAAGCGCCGCGTGCCGGCCGAGGCCGCGCGCGACGCCACCCCCGACGAGATCTCGCTCTCGTCTCCCCGCCACATCGTCCTGGAGGACTGACCCTTGGCCGTGACGACCAATCTCCCGCGTGGCCGCGCCACGCTCCTGAACCTCAAGGGGCAGGCCGACTTTCCGACGGCCGCCTCGGGCGCCAACGCCGTCCAGCTGAACGTCTACCAGCGCACCTTCAACAAGAAGAAGCCGCTGGAGGACGACGACATCAACGGCGTCGTGGGCTACGCGAACCCGACGGACGCTCGTCCGGCCGAGCCTGGCCTCGAGGACGCCGACGGCTCGCTGCAGGCTCCCCTGGACCTGCATCAGATCGGCTACTGGCTGCTGATGACGCTTGGCGCGCCGGGTTCCGCCGCGGTCGACGACCCCGCGCCCGCCGGCACCTATGCTCACACCTTCACCTCGGGCGCGGCCGGGCTGCCGATCGCCACGATGGAGGCGATGAACGCGCCCGGCCAGTTCGAGAAGCTGATCGGCGGCCTGGTGCAGGATGCCACGTTGCCGATCGGACCCGACCGCGGCTACGCCAAGGTGCCGATCACCTTGATGGGGCGCCAGACTTCGGATCCCTACAACGCCTCGGTGTTCACCGGCCCGACCGTGTCGGCGCTGGCCAAGCGGGTGCCCAACTCGAAGGGCATCATCACGATCGGCGGCGTCCAGGTCGCCCGCATCACGCGTGGCACGCTGAAGATCAGCAACTCGATCGAGATGGACCGCTACGCCGGCGAGAACGTCCAAAGCGACGCCTTCCTGGCCAAGATCTCCACGGATCTGAACCTGACCGCGCGCTACGTGACCGACGCCATTCGCGCCTACGGCGCGACGGGTTCCGACGGCTTCCTGCCCGACGCGCAGGAGGTCGCCCTGACCTGGTCGCTCGGCACCTACATGAAGCTGGTGGTCACGCTGCCGGCGGTCCGGTTCGAGCCGGTGTCAGTGCCCGTCCAGAACGGCGGCACGATGACCGTCGACCTGAAGGGGCGCGGTGAAGTCGGCGCGGCAGCGCCGATGGTCACCGCCGTCCTGACCAACCTGACCACGGCTTACGCCCTGTGACCGGCGCCAGCATCGTCTGCGACTTCGACGAACGGGAAGTCGAGTGCGGCGACGCCGAATGGCATGACCTGCCGTTCGGCGTGCGCCTCCTGATCCGGC
Organism: Caulobacter sp. 1776; assembly: GCF_040545685.1. Taxonomy (NCBI): domain Bacteria; kingdom Pseudomonadati; phylum Pseudomonadota; class Alphaproteobacteria; order Caulobacterales; family Caulobacteraceae; genus Caulobacter; species Caulobacter sp. 1776. Next base: position 309,972 of record NZ_JBEPMI010000004.1, on the reverse strand, counting down.
CACAGACCGGACTCCTGAGCGCCACGGTCGAAGCCCAGATCGCCCGCGACCTCTATCTGCTGCAGATGGGTGAGGACGTGCTCGAGCGCTACGGCTTCTCGCCGGACGAGGTGGGCCTGCTCGCCGACAAGGACGTCTCGATGGGCTTCGCCATGATGGTCCGCGCCACCGCGCGCGGCCTGGCGCTGATCGAGGACTGGAACCTGGTCGACAAGGACGGCGTCACCATCGAGCTGACGGCCGAGAAAGTGCGCAAGTTCTTCCACCTTGGACCGGTGAAAGGCTCGGGCCCGGTGCTGATGGCGGCCTTCTCGCGCATCATCGACACGCCTGCCCAGATCCGGGCCGCCGAGGGAAACGGCTCAGGCTCCTCGCTGAATGGCGCTACAGCGGCGGGGCCAAACACTGCTCAGACTGCCGGGACGCCGGAGAGGCCTGCGCCTTCGGCGGACGCTGCGGTGGACAGCTCTGCCCGGAAGTCGAGCACGCCCCGCAAACGCCGGAAGGCGTAGTCGCCCTCAGGGCCATCGAGCGTCACGGGGTGTGGCGGCGGGCGGGCATGGCCGGCCAGATCACCGGCCTAGACCTCACCGAGGCCGCCAGGACCGCCGCCGCGTACGGGGTCGCTGAATCCGAAGCCCTGGTGGAGTGCCTGACCGCGCTCGAGGCCGGCGCGCTTGTCGGCATCGACAAGTCCCGGCCGCCGGAATGACGATCTAGAGGAGGGGCGATGGCGGACGGCGGCTCGATCACCTGGCGCATCGGTCTGAGCGGGGCCGATGGCGTACGCTCCGATCTGAAGTCGGTCGGACCGGCCGCCGCCGAAGGCGCCCGGATCGCCCAGGCCGAGCTGCGCCGGATCGGCATCCAGGCCGACGACACCGCTTCGCGCTATGAGCGGATGGCCGCGCAGATCCGGCAGTCGGCCGCCCAGGCCGCCGCCACGCCGGTGCAGCAGCGGATTTCCGGCCTGGTCGACTCCACCGGAGCAGGTTCGGCCAGGGAGTCGGCGGCGTTCTTCGCCGAAGCCGAGGAGCAGGCCAGGGCGCTGCGCGCGGCGATCAATCCGCTGGCTGTTGCCCAGGAGCGATTCAACCTCGAACTCTCCCGGGCCCAGGCGCTGGCCCGCGGCGGCTTAATCACGACGGGTGAGCTGGCGCAGGCCGAGACGCGCCTGCGCCAGAAGCTGGACGAGACCACGGCCGCATACCGGCGGCAGGAAGCTGCCCAGACCCAGGCGAAAAAGGGTGGGCTCAGCGTCAACCAGAAGAACACGCTGATCTACACCGCCTCGGACATCGTCTCGTCCGCCGGAAGTGGCATCGATCCTATGCGCATGCTCCTGCAGCAGGGGCCGCAGGTCCTTCAGGCCTTTGCGGTCGAGGGGATGGCGGTGTCCGGTGCGTTCATCGCCGCGAGCGCGGCCGCGGCCGGGTACCTGGCCGTCATCGGCGGCCTGATCGCGATCCAGATCCGCGCCCAGGACGAGCAGGCCAAGCTGACCGTGCTTCTCGAGGGTGCGGGCAGAGCTTCAGGCGTCACGGCCGCCCAAATCCACCAGGTCGCCGACGCGGCCGCTGCATCGACGACACAATCGATCCGCTTCTCGCGCGACGCGGCCACGACTTTCGCGACCACGGCCAAGGTCACCGAGGAAAACCTCACGAGCGCCACATCGATGGTGGATCGCTTCGCTGACGCTACCGGCAAGTCGTCGAAGGACGCCCTGAACGAACTCGCCCGCGCCTTCGCTAGCCCGGCCGATGGCGCCAAGCTGCTGAACGACCAGCTGACCTTCCTGACGGGCAACGAACTTGACCACATCAAGTCGGTCGAGATCACCCAGGGCAAGACCGAAGCCCTGAAGCTGGTCCTGGAGAAGCTGAACGGCACACTGCCCAAATCAGGCGCCGCGGTGATCGGCGTGAAGGGCGCCTGGGACAGCTTGGCGAAGTCGATCTCCGACGTCATCACCAAGCTCGAAAAGCTGAACCAGACACCGGCATGGTCGCCCGAGAAGCGGCTGCAGGGCCTCTACGAGATGCGCCGCAACGTCCAGGCCGGCGTCGGCGTCGACACGACGGGAGACTATCAGAAAAATATCCGCGACGCCGTCGCAGCGACCGACCGGATGATCGCTGACGTCAAGAAGCAGATCGAAGAAGCCAAGGCGAAGCCGGCCCGCGAGCACCGCATCGAGGACATCAACCGCGTTGATGAGGCGGTCGGGAAGCTCAACCCCAAGGACGATCAGATCCAGACGGTGAAGGATCGCCAGGAAGTGGCCCGAAAGGCGCTGCGCGGCGAGATCGCCACGGAAAAGACGCCCGAGGAGCTGCGTGCCGCGATCGCCGCCGGCGACAAGGAAATCGCCCAGATCAAGAAAAGGGGCGAGCATGTCGATCGGCACGCGGAGTCTCTTGCTCGCGACTCCAAGGCGATGGCGGAGAACACCGCCGGGGCCCTGGCCTCGGCACAGGCCTATCTGGAATCGAGCGAGATTGCGCTGAAGGCGGACGCTCGCCGCAAGGCGTCCACCGACGCGGCCCGGAAGGGCGCGAACGAGGAACAACGCTACCAGGCCCAGCTGAACCTGATGGTCGCCGAGGCCGCCGCCAACGGCGCCAAATCTGTCGACCAGCTGCGCACCCAGACGGACGTTCGGCGGGACGCCAACGACGCCGTCGCCAGCGGGCTCCTGACCTCGAAACAGGCAGACCAGCAGATGCAGGACGAGCTCGCGCTGCGTCCGCTGCTGACCGCGCAGAAGGTCGCCGACGGCGAGGCCCTGCGGATCCTCACCCGGGTGATCGCCGAATATCGCAAGGCGCTGCACGACGCCCATGAGGAAGAGGCACGCGGCGCGGCGATCGATATCTCGCGCGATCAGAACGAGACGTACCAGGCGCTGGCTCGTCGCCGCGCCTTGGCCGATCGCGCCAAGCCAGATCGGTTCGACGAGGAGGGCATCCGGATCCAGGCGCGCAAGCGGCTGGAGAGCCAGGGGATCGACCCGTCCAGCGATCAGGGCAGGAACCTCGTCGCCCGCGACGTCTACAACGCCCGTCTCGATCGGGATGTCTCCAAGGCCGAATCCGCCAGCGACCGCCTCCAGGATCTGCAGCGTGAGCACCAGCTGCTGGCCGACGAGCTGACGGCGATCGGCAAGAACGCCGACGCCATGGAGATCGTGCGCGCGGTCAAGGCCGCGGAGCTGGATCTCATCAAGGAAGGGATCGGCCTCGAGACCGAGAAGGGGCGGGCGATCGTCCAGCAGGCCCGGGACAACGCCCTCCTGCAGGCGGAAATCCGGCGCGTCCAGGACTCGTACAACGACCTGAAGGGCATGGGCGATAAGTTCCTCGACGACGTGCTGAACCCGCAGGCCTGGAAGAACTGGGGCGACACGGGCACGCGGATCATCGAGCAGGTCATGTCGGACTTCATCCGGCTGGCGGCCCTGAACCCGCTGAAGAACATGCTTTTCGGCGAGAGCAACCCGACGCTGTCGAGCGTCGGCGGCATCGCGGGCTCGTTGCTGGGCAGCCTGTTTGGCGGGGCGAACCTGTCGGCCTCGGCCAACGCCCTGAGCGCCGCCTCGAGCGCCGGCGGCGCCGGCTGGGACGCGGCGTTCTCCGCCGCCAACGCCAAGCTGGTCCCAGGTTACGCCTCTGGCACCGACGGTCACCCGGGCGGCTGGGCGGATGTGGGGGAGCATGGCCGCGAGCGGATCTGGCTTCCGCCAGGCACGAAGGTCTTCACCAGCGCCGAAACCCGGGCCATGGACGCCCGCGTCGCGGCGCCGGCGGTCATCCAGGCTCCCGCGACGGCGCCCGCCGGCATGAAGGTCGAGGTCAACGACTATCGTAGCTCCGGTGCCCGGCCGAAGGTGAGCCAGACGGCCGACGGCATCCGGATGGACCTCTACGACGACATCGGGCGGGACATGATCAGTCGAGCCGGCTCCAGCGGCGACCTGGCCCGGGCCATGGGGCAAACGCCGCGCGTCAAGAGGTATGGCGGCTGATGGCGGGCAACCTCCTGAAGAACGCCGGCCTCCTGGACCTGACCAACGACTGGGTCTCGGGTGGGGGAGCGCTGCAGGTTGACGAGAGCACGGTCGGTGCGCCTGGTCGTGTCGTGATGGTGGCCGGTGGCGCCGGCGTCGCGACGTCCTCGGTCAACGTCTCGGTCGGTGACGAACTCGAGGTGCTGGCGCTGGTCGGGGCGGATGTGAATCGGCCCCGGGTCGAGTTCGTGATCCTGAACGGCGGCGGTGCGACGATCTCCGCCACCGTCGTGCCCTTCCGCAGGCTAGGTTCGGGCGCCTGCAGGCGCGGCCTTACCGCCTCGTTCAGCGAGGCCTATGCCAGGATCACCGTGGCGGCCGCCGGCGCGGCCAGGCTGTCGATCGCGCCGAACGGCGGCGGCATGTCGCACATCTATGCGTTCCGTCCTTACATCGGCAGGCCTGGCCTGGCGGTGATGCGCTGGGATCCCGGCACCCACTCCAATCCGGATCTCAACCTGCCGGTCTGGCCCGCCGATCTCCCCGGGTTCCGGGGGCAGCCCGCCGTCGAGCCCTTTGCGAACCTCAAGGCCTTCGCCGGCGACGCCGGCCTTCCGGCCAACGGCAGCCTGTATTCGGGCCTGCACCATCAGGTGAAGGGCCAGATGCGTCTCAGCGCCGAGCAGGACGACATCCTCGACCAGTTCTACGCGAGGCGCCCGCCAGCCTTCTATTTCGTCCGCCCTGACACCGGGGACCTCTGCATCGCCGAGTGGCTGGCCGATGGCGCGCCTCGCCTGGTTGAGACGCGTGGTCAGTACGTCTTCCGAGAAGTCGGCCTCCACACCCGCCCTGCCTAAAGGATCGCGATGTCCGCTGACGTCTCCGAGGCGTTCGTCCGCGCGTCGTTCGCGCGGATGACGCCCGACATCGCCATGCTGGTCACCGTCTCGGCCGATGGCCTGGACGAGCCGCTGCGTGCCGGTAGCTGGCCTGACGGCATCGAGAGTCGCGGCATGCATTTCCCGTTCATGCCGTTCAACTTCACCTGGCAGGGGGCGGGAACCGGCGAGGTCACACGCGCTGCCAAGCTCGAGATCGCCAACGTCGACGGTCGGATCAGCCTGGCGGTCCGGACGGCGATCGGCAGGCCCTCGGTCGACGTCGAGACGGTGCGTGTCGAGGATCCGGACACTGTGGAGCTCGGGTTGATCGGCGCTGGCCTGGCCCAAGTCGAGATTGATCAGACTCACGCCACGGGCACGCTCTCGCCACGCGACTTCGCCACCGAGCCGGCCTGCGCGCCGTCATACACCCCCTCCAAGACGCCGGCGGGCTTCTAGGTGTCACTGGTCACGCGCGCGGCCGGCTTTGTCGGCACGCCGTACCGCCTGATGGGGCGCACGCCGGAGGGCTGGGACTGCTGGGGCTGCGTCAGCTGGTTGCGGCAGCAGCTGCTCGAGGTCGCCTCGCCCAGCGCCGGCGACGGCTACTTGCCCGAAGACGCCGTGGGCGGCCGACTCATCGATACGTCGGCCGGCCTCATCGCCGCCAGCCTGGGACGCTGGCGCCTGCTGGACGGACCTCGCCCCGGCGCCGTGGCGCTCATCGAGGTCTTCGGCCGGCCGGCGCACGTTGGGCTCGTCCTCGATCGACGAGCCTTCATCCACGCATGGGAGGGGACGGACACCGTGATCGAACGTCTCTCCGACGAACGCTGGGCCCGCCGCGCGCGGGGCTTCTATGACGCGTAGGCCGCGCGCCGCGCCGGCGCGGCAGGTGGCCGTCTTCGCGCCGGAGCCGATGACCCCGCGTGTCGTTGAGGTGGCCTATCCCGCCGGCGCGACCCTGGCCGAGCTGCTGACCGCTGCCGTGCGACACGGCGCACTGGATGCGCGCGACCTTGGCCGGACCGAAATCTGGATCGACGGCGAGCCGATCGTCGATCGTGAGGCCGGGCTCGATATAGTTCCGCAGACTGGCCAGATCGTGAACGTCGCGGTGATGGCGCGCGGTGGCGGTCGCGGCGGCAACAAGGCCCTGCAGGCCGTGCTGCAGATCGCCATCATGGCGGCCGCCTTCTACATCGGCGGGCCGGCCGCCGCCGGTGCGACCGGCGCCAAGGCGGTGGCCTTCAAGGTGGCAGCGGCCGCCGTGGCCGTCGGTGGCCAGATGGCGGTCGCGGCCGCCTTCGCGCCGCACGTCGACAAGCTGGACGATCGTCCGGCCTATTCCCTGAGCTCGCAGAGCAATTCGCCGCGGCCCTATCAGCAAATGCCGCTGGCGTTCGGGCAGGGCCGGGTGGTCTTCGACCTGGCCTCGAGCGCGTTCACCAGCACGATCGGCGACGACGTCTACATCACGGGCATCTACGGTCTGCACTATGGGCCTTGCACCCTGGCCGACCCGAAACTGGGCGGGACCCTGTTCTCTGCGCTCAGCGACGGCGACGTCACGTTCGAGACCTTCCTGACGCCGGGCCCGCGCAATTCGACGCTCTACCCGATGCGGACCGTCCAGGAGGGCTACACCGACGAGCTCGAGATGGGCGGGGACTGGGTGGTCCACACCTCGGCCGAGGATGCCGAGATTATCGAGCTGGACATCACCTTCCCGGCTGGCCTGCTGTTCAGCAAGGACAACGGCAAGATCCTGCCGCAGGAAGTGCAGGGCCGGGTCGAGTACTCGCCCGCCGGCGAGGACGCCTGGGTCGCCGCCCCGATCGGCGCCTACTACACGCGCACCGGCGCGCTGGTGCCCGCGGGCGACTGGTACGTCCAGGACCGCTCCAAGCGCACGGTTCGCCGCACTCTGACGTTCAAACCCGCCGAGAAGGGTCAGTACGACGTCCGTATCAAAGCCTGGGATCCCGACGGGGACGACGTCGACGCCTCCACGAACACCACGACGTGGACGGCGATGCGCTCGATCGAGAACAAGGCGCCGATCGCCGACGAGAACCTCTCAATTCTGGTGGCGCGCTTCAAGGCTACGAACACCGTGAACGGCGCGCTCCCGGCGCTGTCGGGTGTCGTTACGCCGATCTGCCCGGTGGTCGAGGACGACAGCTGGACGGGCGACGCGACCGTCTATTCCGAGGCGTGGCAGCCGACCAACAACGCCGCGGCCCACGCCCGCTACATGGTCACCGGCTATCCGGCCGCCCGGCCATTGTCGGCGGCGCAGATCGATGTCTCGTTCGTCGACGCCTACAACATGATCGAGGAGCGGGATTGGCGAGGCCAAGTCCTCGTCCAGGAGAACGCCAGCCAGCAGGACGTGCTGATTAAGCTGGGCTTCATGGGTCGCTTCTCGACCTACTGGAACGGCCGCAAGCTCTGCGCCGTCACCGACTGGGAGAAGCCGGCCCCCCGACAGCTCTTCTCGGGGCTCAACGCCCAGGGCTACAGCTATTCCAGGGCGTTTCCCGAAGAGATTCATGGGGTCACGGTCAGGTTCGGCAACCTCGACCAGGACGGGCTTTCCGACGAACTGACCGTCTATGCCGACGGCTACGACAAGACCACGGCCAACCTCATCGAGGTCTATGACCTGCCGTTCAAGACGACCGCCGTGCGGGCCTACAAGGAAGGGCGCGTCTGGCTCGCCAAGCGGCTCTACCAGTCTGAGACCCATAGCTGGTCGGCCGGCTTCGACGGCCTGGTCTCGACCTATGGCGATCGTGTCCTGGTCCGGCACGCCTCGACGCTGTTCGGCCAGGCGGAAAGCCGGGTGCAGAACCGTCGTTGGAGCGGCGCGCTGGTTTCCGGGGTGCGGCTGGACGATCCGGTGGAGATGGTCGCGGGCAAGACCTATGCCCTCGATGTGCGTCGGCCGGACGGTGATGCGCTGCGCAACCTCCTGGTGGTCACGACGCCGGGACGGGTGCGCGACCTGGTGTTCGCCACGCCGTTGGCCGAGATCGACGCGCCTGGCCGCGACGACCTGGTCGTCTTCGGCGAGGTGGACATCATCACCGAGGACGTCGAGATCATCGACGTCGCGCCGAGCTCGAGCCGATCGGTCGCCCTGCGGGCCCAGCCGTACCGGTTCGAGGACATCCTAGCGGCCGAGACGGGTCCGATCCCGCCGCTGCAGACGCGCCTGACCGCGCGATCGCCTGCGCCCCAGCCTCGGATCCTCGCCTCGCAGGGCTCGCCCGACGGCGTCCTAGTCGCTTTCGACGTGGCCACCAGCCGCACCTCGCCGATCGCAAGCTTCTCGGCGCGTTGGCGGGTTACGCCGTCTGAACTGGATCCGGCACCGGCCTGGCAGACGCTGGATCCGCTGCGCGCCGAGGCGCGCGAAGTTCGGACGCCGGCGCTGCCGGACTCAGTGTTCGACATCGACGACGAGGGTCGCTCCGAGGCCGAGATCCGCGTCGACGTCGAGATCCGTTCAGTGCTGGCCAACGGCGACATCTCTCGCCCGGGCGTGGCGTCGGGCGTGCTTGTTCAACGCGGGATTGGAGCACCGAAATCCTTCACCGCCTACGGGATCAAACGCACGGCCATCGACGGCTCCTCGCACCCGGCCCTGGTTGTCGGTTGTGAGCCGGTCACCGCCGGCCAGGTGCAGGACCTGGTCGTCGAGATCCGGCCCGCCGGCGGATCAGCTGACAGCTGGGTCGGCGCCGGCAAGACGTTCCCCGCCGCTAACCCAACCGGCGATATCGAGGGCGTGAAGGCCGGCGACTTCCTGGACGTGCGGGCCAGGTGGCGCGCGTCGGACAACTGGGTTTCGACGTGGGTCTACGAATACGCGGTCGCCATTCCGCTGAACGCCCTGGTCAGCGCCGGCGTCGCATTGATCGGCGGCATGACGCCCGGCCAGCTCGTCGATGAGCTGCGCGCCGCATCTGAGCAGGGCGCGAACCTGACGAAGTCGACGCTCGAGCTGGCGATGGCGGCGATCGACGAGCGGGGGCAGCTGATCAGCGAGACCTTCCACAACGGCGTGCGCGTGAAGCGGATCCTGATCGACGACGATCAGCAGTGGGAGGAAGGCGACAAGACCTTCTGGGCCCGGATGGGCCTGATGGCGCTCCTCGCGCCCTCTGGCAACGCCATGATCATGCGGCACGACACGCTGATGTGGTCGACGACCGAAACCGTTGCCGACCATGTCGAGGCGATCAGGACCCAGATCGGCACGGATATCGCGTCGTTCAACACCCAGATCCGCACCTGGGTGAACACCAGCAGCGCTGGCGTGTTGTGGATCAACCAGCTCGAGGCGAACTTCGGCAACAACTTCCGGGGTTCGATCACCCAGACGGCCAGCGTCGTCTCCGGCATGGGCGCGACCTATACGGTCGCGACGAACGTCAATGGCCTTGTCGCGGGCCTGCGCTTGGTGAACACCGGCGCGACCTCGGCGTTTCTGGTGTCAGCCGCCGAGATCGGATTCTCCAACGGCACCACCACCCTCTATCCGCTGGCCATTGTCGGCGGGATCGTGAAGGCGACGAACTTCGAGGTCGACCGGGTCAAGGCCAATTCTATCACGGCCGCCAGCATCGTGGTCGACAGCATCCTCTACTACCACATCGCCGACGGGAACGTTCAGACCGGCCACATCGTCGATCGAGACGTCACCGACAGTTCGATATCCGCATCGGGCGTTGGGATCACGCTTTCCGTCGGGTCTTGGACCACCCTTCGGACTGTCTACCGGACTACCGGGGCTGGCCGCCTGGAAGTCCGCTCGCAGGCGACCATCGGAAGCGCGTCGACGGACAGCTACGTGAGCTTTCGCGTTCTCGTCGATAACGTCGAGTTCGACAGCTGGCCGAAATACGTCAAGGGCGGGGCCTACGACCGCAGCGTCTCGGATCTCGACGTCACGCCAGGCGCGGGGCCCCACACGATCGAGCTGCAGGCGATGCTTGAGCCGGGCTCCGGCGCGGCCAGCTCAGTCAATCACCGTCTTGCTGTCACTGAACATAAAACGGAGCGCTGACCATGGGGCGTGTGAACGCGGTCTATTACCTGGGCGACCAGCCTGTCGCGGCCTTCTCTGGGCCGGCCGAGGATTTCGAGGCGAACAGAGAGCCCGAAACGCTGCCCTTCCGCCTTATGAACGGCACGCCCTGGGAAAAGGTAGAGGGCTATCGCGCCGCGCCATCGCTGGCCGAGTTCGACGCATGGCGCGATGCCAATCCGCTGCCGGAAGAGCCTGAGGCACCCGGCGAGCCCGAAGTCCAAGGATAGCAGTTCCCGCCATGGCGAATCCAAACAGCGGCGACGCCCGGGAAGCGGCGTCGCGCGAATACCTGCAGCTGCTCGAGGCCTACTACCGCCAACGCGAGCAGGAGGACGCCCTGCGCGAGGCGCGTTTCCAGGTCGCCTCGCGCCTCAAGGAAATCGACGGCGAGCTCCGCGGCCGCGCCGCCGCCCAGACGGAGGCGGCCGCGGCCGCCAAGAGAGAGGCTGACTGATGCCGTTCGGCACGATCACGACCGACGCCATGGCCGCGCAGTTCGTCGAGCTGCTCGGCGATCATGGCGTGACCCTGACCGATCCCAGCGGTTTCGCGACGGATTTCTCGGCCATGTTCACGGCCTGGATGGGTGGCGAGGGTGCGATCCCTGCGGATCTATCTCAGCGCGTGGCGACGGCGGCCTCGGCCTGGAACACCGATGCGATGCAACGCATCGAATGGTGGACCGGAACCGTCAACGGTGGCCCAAACGGCGACGGCCTGTACCCCATGACCAACGCGGCGGGCGTCACGACGCTGTTCCCGTGCATGGCGAAAATTCTGGCTTCGACCGCGAAAGGCGACAGCGCCTACGACGTGGCCGTTTCCCTAGGCTATGCCGGCACCGAGGAGGAGTATGCCGAGGGGCCGATCGTCGCCGCCGATTACGCACAGGATAAGGGCGACTACGCCTTGGCCAAGGGCAACGCCGCCGCCGCCGCCACAGCCGATGCACAGACGGTCGTAACGGCTGGCGCTTTGGTTCTGAACGCCGCAGCCGATGTGCACGTGGATCGCGTCGCGATCGAAAACCTGTTCGCGACGGTCTTTAGTTCAGACGACTTCCCCGACATCGCCTTGGCGATCGTCGACGGGTTCATGCGCTTGGCCATCGGCGTGAAGTCGGACGGCACGACCACGATCGCCAAGACGATCGTCGGCGCGATGCAAGCCAGCAGCGCCACGATCGCTTCGTTGATCGCCACGGCAATGACGTCAGACGCCCTCACGACGGCGAAGATGACCTTGGGCGGTTCGGTCACCAAGGCCGAGGGCGATTTGGCGAACGGCTACGTCGCGTCGATCGCGGACATGTATGACCGGATTGCGGCCGCGTTGAAGCCGGACGGCACGGTTAGAATTGAGAAGCTGGATGTCCGGTCCCTGACGGTAGCGGCCTTCAGCCTAGCCGTCGCTACGATCGGCAATCTCAATGCGCCGGCGGCGACTATCGACAGCCTGACCCTAGGGCCGGCGACGACAAAGGTCGAAAACCTGTTCTCGACTAGCGGCGGCGGGGCATACCTCACCGCTTTCATGGACAGTTTGAATAGGGTGGCCGCTGGTCTCAGGTCTGACGGAACGATCCGGATCGACAAGTTGGACGTCCGTTCCCTGACGGCGGGTTCGCTCAACGCGCCGCTCGGTGTGCAGGCGGTATTCCAGGTCCTGAAACTCCTGATCGGCGCCGGTCAGATCGAGATTTACGAAGAGCCGGCCTTTGTGAACGGCCCCTTCGTCGTCGTCGACATGAACTATCGGATCGGCCTGGGCCTGCGGGCGAATGGCGATCCGATCGGCAAGTTCCTGACCAGTTCGGGTATTCCGGCGAACGCGGTCGGGACGACGCAGATCCAGGATCAGGCCGTTACGCCAGCCAAACTGGCGAGCGGCGCTGTTGCCGAAACGAAGATCGACCCGCCCTTGGCGCGCGTCATGGTGCCCAAAGCGACCGACGTCGTGCCGATGTATCCGGACGATCTGCGCGGGAGGCAAGGCCGATGCGCGAACCGCACCGAGGCCAGCGGTTACGGCTGGTCGCCATTCCCGCGCGTGCTCACCCGCGCCCTCCAAGGCGCGAACGACACAGGGCAGGCCCTTCAATTTCGTCGGCGCAGTCCCCTTGTCATCCGTGGGCGCCGCTATCGCAACGCCTTCGATCCGGCGGCGTCTGGGCCGGACAGCAAGGTTTCGCGAGGCACGTTCACTTCCACCACGACCTGGCCACCTTCCGGCACCTTCGCGACCGGCGACTACTACGAGTATGGCGACGGCGCCATTACCCGGACCATCGGGTCGGACACCTACGCCCAAGGGGACGTGGCCGTCTACACGGGCTCGGCTTGGGCCCGTCAGGCCCGTCCGCCTGGCGCGTCTCCAGTTATGGGCGACTGGTGGAACGTCACCTCGGCCGGCTGGTGGAAGGGCAAGCAGCTGGCGATCGGCGACTTCCTGTTCGTCCATGGGACCAAAGCCCAGGGCGGCCCCTCCTTCTACGAGTGGGGCAAGGGCGCGCCCGAGCAGGGCGAGTTCTTCTTGAGGGGCGAATGGGCGCCGTCGTCGGGGCTTCCGTCGTCGCCGGTCAACGGCGAGGTCTACCAGGTGACGGCAGCCGGTTCGACCGGCGGCTTCACCTTCGCCGTCGACGACTATTTGCTGCGTGACGACGGAGTCTGGGGCCAGGTTCCGTCTGACCCAATCACAGCAGTGGCGGCCGGTGGCTACGTCTTTCTGACCTGCCGGTCGGACAGCAGCGAATGGGAGTTCCGCCAGACCTCGAAGTCGGCGAGCCGGGTGGGCATTGCCCTAAAATGCCAGACCCAGACCGGCCCGCGCCGAAGCGTGGATGGAATCTACACCGTGGGCGACAGCATGGTCGCGCTTATCGGCCCCGCACTTTCCACGGCCTTCAGCCCACGGGTTGTCACGTCCGAAAGCTACGGAGGCGCATCTTTCACCGATGTCCTGGCCATGGTCCATCGGAACATCCGCGAGCTTGGCGACCCGCACAGGGGCAAGCCCCATATCGTCTACGCGGGCCAGAACGCCCAATCCGACTATCAGCAAACAGAGGAGCAGGCCCTTCGCCTCATGGGGCTGATCGGGTCGGCAACGCCTCGGATGCTGTATCTCACTGTCCTAGGGCAGCGCATCGCCAGCTATAGCGGCGGTCGGCTGGTGTTCGGGCAATTCGAAGACCAGTTCAACGATGTCGCCACCAACCCGATCGTTCGGGGCCGCGAGTTCTTCAAGCGGAATATCCCGGACCAGTGGTTCGACACCCGTCTGGCGGTGCTGGCGAACGCGGGGTCGACGCCGGATCTCCAGTTCCCCGGCAAGACCGAGGCGCAGGTGGCCTCCATGTACGGCATTCCGCCCTTGTCGGCTTGGCTCGATTACACCTCGGTCGGCATCACCCCTGCGAGCATGACCTTCCAGGGCTACTGGACCGCCGACGGACTGCCTACCGGCGGGTCGGCGAACGACTACTACCTGCGCCAATCGGGCGTGCCGGCCATCACCGACAACAACTCGGTCGGGAACATCCTCGCGAATATCGCCGGGGCCTGGATCGAGGTCTCCTTCGACAAGACCCATTTTTCCTCCGCAACCGTGAAGACGAGCGTCGGCAGCGCCATCAAGACCGTCTTCGATACGAAAGGCTGGTAGCTATGACCCTCGTTATTCGGTTCCCGGCCGTCGACTTTGGCGACAACGCCATGGAACTCGCCGCCTACGACACTATGGCGTCCACCGGGACGATGTTCCTCTATGACTTCGCCAACACGAAGTGCTGGGACGGCACGGCCTTCGACCTGAACGACGTGCCCGTGAACCTGAAGCCGGGTGGTGGTCTGAACGGCAAGGTGGTTACGGCTGCCTCCTATTCCTCCTCACCGACGGGGGCGATGGGGCCGCTGGGAGTGATCCAGCTCAGCCCCACCAATGTCAGCACCGACTACGACCCCGGAACCTTGGGCCTGACGAACTGGGCATGGATCTGCTGGTGCACGGTGCCGGCAACCGTCACGGCATTGTCTGGCACGGGAAAGGTCCACCAGAACGGCGTGGAAGCTATTTATGGCCTCCAGGTCAACACGAGCCGCTCGGTCACTGCGATGGTCAAAGGCCAGGAGGCGGCGGCGAACTTCACGCCTACGGCGGACGTCATGTATCAGTACGCGGTGGCCATGGAGGGCAGCGTCAAGACGGTCTACCGCAACGGCGCGTTGGTTCTTACGATCAACGGAGCGACAGCGCCCGCCGCCTCGCCCAATTCCAAGGCCTATATCGGCTACGCTTCCGGCGGCTATGCAAACTGGCCCGGGAAGACCTCACGAGTGCTGATGGAGAACCTGACGCTGGCGGGCAGGACCGCGGCGGCGTTCGTCGCGAAGGACTGGGCCGACAACCACACTCGCCACGGCGTCTGACGGGAATTCGGTTGGGGAACAGATCCACGCCTACTCGCTGGTGGTCGACTGGGACGGTGAAGACAGCTCCTCGAGTGAAAGGATTTGCGCACGACCGATCGGCGCCGGTCCAGGGTCCTCGAACATAGCGTCGGCCTTTCCCAGACGGACAAAGATTTGGGCGGCGAGCCTCGAAGCGAAACGCGAGTTCTCAAGGACCATGCCGAGTTCAGACGCGAGGATGTATCGGCTGTGGTCGTGGACCGTGCCGCCTCGTAGGCTGAAAGAGGTCATGCCGTGAGCCAGGATGTTCCGCTCTATGACAACTGCTTGGTGGAAGCTGTGAAGCTTTGTCGTCAGGGCTCTAGTTTCGTCATCTGCGACTAGATCGCGGAGCAGTTCGATTTTTTGCGCGAGTCCCCACTTCAACATCGCCTTCCTGATGGGCGGGCGTTGCCCGCCGGCCAGCGCCTCCAGGCTCCGCCACGTCATCGATTCGCAGATGCCCCAGTTGATGATGGCCTCGCCGACCAAGGCCACCTCTGCGGGGGAAATCGCGACGTTGAGCTGCATGCCGGCGAGCTTTCACCGTGAAATGAGGTTGAGCCGGCTTCAGTACACGCCTGAGTCGTCATCTCGCGTCGAGTAATTCATCAATCAAGGAGGGGCGGCCGATGGCTGACAACACGGGGGACCCGCACCTGGTCGCGGTCCTGAGCAAGCTTGCGCCTATGACGCCTGGGGTGGCTGGCGCGGTCCTGTCCCTGGCGTTCGGCGAGAAGCTGACCATCAAGGGCAAAGCGTTCAGCGTCGTCGGCGGATTTTTGTCCGCTCTTTGGATCGCGCCGGCGCTTGTCGCTGGCGTCGCGTCGGTATGGCCATGGGGGAAACTGCCGGGCGAGTTCGGCAGCGCCTTCTCGTTCCTGACCGGCCTGTTCGGCATGATCGCCCTGGCAGGCCTCGCGCAAGCCGTCGCCAAGTACGCAGGCGATCCACTGAAGCTCATCAAGTTCGAGGTCGGCGGTCTTCGGATCGGCGGCGAGGAGGGAGCGTAAGTCATGTTCACATTCATGTCCCTGATCCTCACGGCGCTGGCCGTGCTTGCGATCATCCTCGTCGTCGGTCTCGGCTGGACCGATCATCTGAGCCGTCGTCAACGGCTCGCGCTCACGTTCGTCGCCGCCGGCCTGCTTTGGGCCGGGCCGGCGCGAGCTCTGCGCCTCGACGCTGGACCGGGTGACGTCATGTTCTTGGTGGGCGTGCTGGGCATGATCCTGGACGCGCACGGTTCGGCCATGTGGCGACGCGCCGACCTGAAAGATGGGCGCGCCGACAACGTGGTGCGCGTCGGGAGCATCGAGATCCGCGGCGATCTGCTCGTTCGGCGAAAACCCACCATGCCCACCGCATAGCGGACGGGCCAATCATCCACCGACATCGCAGGAGATGCCTATGCCCTTGGCCAACCCCAAGGCGTTCTTCGATCGTGTGCGCGAAGTCGATCTGCTCGGCCCCGGGCTCTCGGTCGATGAGGTGGCAGGCTGCAACGCGATCCTGGCCGCGTGCGCGGCCTGGCCGCTGGCCCATGTCGCTTACGGACTAGCGACGGGCTATCACGAGACAGCCGGGACGATGCAACCGGTCAAGGAGTTCGGCGGCGACGAGTATCTGCGTCGCAACTACGACGTGACCGGCCGCGATCCAGACCGGGCGATCAGGCACGGCAACCGACGGCCAGGTGATGGCATCCGTTATGCGGGTCGCGGTCTAGTGCAGCTGACCTGGCAGGTGAACTACGCCAGGGCCGCCAAGCTGACCGGCGTCGATCTCCTGTCCGACCCCAATAAGGCGATGCAGCTCGACTTGGCCGCCAGGATCCTGGAGGGCGGCATGCGCGAGGGCTGGTTCACCGGCCGCAAGCTGGCCGACCACCTTCCGAAGACCGGGCACGCCAGCCGTGACCAGTTCACCAAGGCCCGCGCCATCATCAACGGCTCCGACAAGGCCGAGAAGATCGCCGAGGAGGCCATGGACTTCCAGGAAGCGCTAGCCGCCGGCGGCTGGGCCTGACCCGATCCGCGCCCTGGCGGTTCCAGGGCAATCCTGAAATGGAGGCGTCAATGACCCGATACGAACGGAGCGCCGTGAATGTCCTCATCGGCCTGGCGGCCGTCGTGGCTGTCATCTTCGTGCTGACGGTCGGGCCGTTTCTGTGAAAGCGCCTCTTTGGCTCTACGCCCTCGCCGGGGTTCTCGCCGCCGCGATCATCGCCTGGGGGCTGTGGTCCTTCGATCCCTTCGGCCGGCGCAAACACGCCGAGGCCAAGGCCGACGTCGCCACCGAGCAAACCCACGTCGAAGCCGCCAAGACGGAGGCCGTTGAGAAGGTCATCCGCTCGGAGGTCATAATCCGCCAGGAAGCCCAAGAGGCCCAACATGTCGTTGTCCAAGCCCGCGGTGCTGACGAGCCGCTTTCCCCCGCCGTGGCTGCTGCTGTGCGGGCTGGCGTTGACCGGTTGCGGGACCCTTCCGCGCCAAGCAGCGCTGACCGTCCCGGCGACGCTACGGGCCCCCTGCGATAGGGCAGAGGTTGGCCCGCTGGCCACGGTCGGCGACATGGGCGCTCTGGTCATTCGGCAAGAGGCCGCCGTGTCGTCGTGCGAGACCAAGCGTGCGGCCGTGGTGGGCTTGATCGACGCCTACGCGGAGATCACGCGAGCCAAGCGCCTTCGCCTTCCATGGTCGAAATGACCGCCCTGTAGCTGGGTCCGATTTTCACCTACCGCTCGCCGCCTCGGCTTGAGCGCACAACAAGGCCCCGCCGGCTCGCGCTGGCGGGGCCTTTTTCGTTTCAGGTCGCGGTGCGTTGGAGGTGCGCGCGTACCGCGTCGGCGCTGTTGCCGACGGCTTCGACGGCCCGCTTAAGTTCGTCTTCGCTGACGCCCAGCGCCTCGGTCCAGTATCGCACTTCATGCTCTTCGCCGACCGAGATCCGGCTGCGGTCCTGGGCGCCACGGTTGTTCAGATCGTCGCTCATGTGGTCCTCCATGTTGGAAGGGACCAATCCGCTCCGACGTCGTCAGGTTCCCACGTCCGGGTTGATGTCGGCCGCCGTCTTGTCCAGCCGCAGGCGCTGGAAGCTGGCCTGACGCATCTTCCCCGACGCGGTGAACTCGGCGATGTCAATGTCGGCGACCAATTCAGGCCGCGCCCAGTGAACCTCGCTGGACTTCTTTGGAGCGGGGCCCGCCGTGAACGGCGAGGCGGCTTCCTCAATGGCCCTGAGCCTTCGTGCCAGGTCTGGCGCCTGGTTCGGCGCGACGCTGCCGACGTAGCGCAGGCCGCCCCCGGGTTCAGGCAGTCCGCATAGGATCCGGTCAAATCTTGACCCATCCGCCGTCCAGCCGCCGATGATGACCTCGATCCCCGGCCGGCACTTTGCCTTGCGCCAGGTGTCCACCTTGTCGCCGACGTAGGGGGCATCGAGACGCTTCGAGACGATTCCTTCCCACTTCAGCTCGCACGCCGCGCGCAGCAGAGCCTTGGGTGGGCCAGCAAGCGGCTCGACGAAGCGGATGGCGTTTTCGATGTGCTCTCCGCCTTCGGAGAGCACATGCCGAAGTCGCGCCTTACGCGTCGACAGGGGGTATGGGCGCAAATCGTTGTTCCGACCCTCGAACAGGATGTCGAAGGCGTAGAAGACCAGATCGTCTGTGGCGCGCCGCGCCAGTGCCGAGCGCAGCGCCGAAAAGCTCGGTTCCCCCTTCGGGCCCAGGGCCACCAATTCGCCGTCGAGGATGCAGTCCGGCAGCTCGCCGGCCATCGCCTCGAGCGCGCGTAGCTGATCGGTGAAGTCGTTCCCGTTCCGAGACCAGATCGTCGCCCGGCCGTGCTCGACGCGGATCTGCTGGCGATAGCCATCGAACTTGATCTCATGGATCCAGTTGTCGCCCGCCGGCGGCTCGCTCACGAGCTTAGGATGTTGGAACGGCACGAAGTCGGGCATCGGCACCGCCGAGCCCTGGATCCGCTTTTTCGCAGCCATTTCTTGGCCTCGGGGTTGAGTCCTGGACTCAATGGCGAGGTGACCAGGAGGTTGCGATGAGCGGCGAAGGCGACAACAGCAAGGCGCAGGTGGCGGGAGCCGCAAACCACCTAGTCGACCGCCTGCAGGATGAAGTGGGCGAGTACATCAGCCCGGCCAGCACGCCGCAAGAACAGCGGGACGCGGTCGAACAGATGATCGGAGACCTCGAAGCCTCGCCCGAGGTTCGGACCATCCGAGAAGCCGGCGGCGAGGACCCCGGAAAGTTCGGCTCGGCCGGCAATCCGGAGGGCAAGGCCCTACGCCGGGACTACGACCAGGCCGAGCGCGACGTCGCCGCGGAGCAAGCCTTGGAAGCCGACCGCGAGCGTAAGACCGGCGAAGCCGACTTCAGCAAGGAAGCGCCGGATCGAGTGACGGGCCCGCTGCTGGGCGACGTGGAATCGTCCTAGTTCGGCGGAATGAACTTAGATGACATCGATCAACTGCTCGACATCAACGCCAAGGAGGCGGCGGAAAAGGGCGACGAAGGTCTGTTGCCCGGGCTCATTCAGCTCAGCGCCGACACTTACTGCCGGGTCAGCACGCTGGCCAGCGGCATGGCGTGCACCAAGATCCTGGATGGGATCCGCTATCGAGGCGTCAAGGTGAGCGTCGCCCGTGCCTTTGAAGACAAGGTGCTGAACCGCTCCGAGGCGGGCGAGAGGGGCGAGCCGTTCTTCGATCTAGAGGCGAAAACCTAGGCCGTCGGCAGGCCCCGGGCGACGACGACTTCGCCTTCCTCAAGCAGCCGGCCGAAGAGCCTCACGCCCAGGTCCTCCAGGGCGCCGTAGGGACCGATCTTCGCCAAGCCGTCCTTCCTGCGAACCATGACGACTTGGTCCGCCGCCGTGATCATGAAGCGATACCCGCCGCCGACGTCGAACACGGCCGGCGCTTCGGGAGGGAGTTTCGCCATTTGCGCGGCCAGGTCGACCGTGCGCCCGACCTCGCGGAACAGCTTCTCGGACACCGGCGCCCAGGTGATCTCGGCTGGCTTCAGCTTGTTGAGAAGATAGGCGGCGAGCTTGGCCTTCATAGGCCTGGTCGGGATCGACAGGATCCAGCTGTCAGGCCAACCCGCTGTTCCGTGCCGGTTCCAATTGCTCGCCCATTTGCGGACGTCGTCGATCGGCTGAGGATCTTCCTCGCCGAGGTCCGACATCTCGTTCAGCTCACCAGTTGTACGGCTGCGAAAACGAAGCCAGCCAAGATCTCCAACGACGACGACCTCCGCCTGCTCGTCGGGATTGCTGTAGCTGACGTTGATGGGTTGGTCGTTCATCGCGTCATCCGAATAGGTCAGGCGGCGGAAAGTCGCGCTGGACGGCGAGGCTCCCGGCGGGAAGGTGGGTAAGGATTTCGGCTTGAGGGCGGGTGAGGTCAAGCCAGTCGCGGCCCTGGTCGCCGGCAAGCACCACGATTTGCCGATCGTGGTACGGCGCGATGTCGGGGCCAGGCTCCGTCGTCAGCATCGTCCAACAGCCCTTCTGAACGATCCCCGCCACCCAGAACAGCGGGCTCTCGGGCATGGTGAACTTCCAGCGGGTCTTGCGCTTCTGACCGGGCAAGGCATCGGTGAACTCATAGAAGGCGTCGGCCGGGATCAAGACGCGGTCGCTCTTGCTGAAGTCGCGCCCCTCGCTCACGAAGTTGAACACCGGCTTGCCCGACGGCGCGCGCCAGGCCCACTGGGTCATCGAGACCACGGCCTGGTCGCCGACGTGGCGGACGATCGGCGCTTCCTCTGTCATTTTGATCTCTGGGCGAGGCTCGAAGTTCGAGGCCTTGCCCTCCCAGACGATCGGCAGCCGCAGCACGCGCTCCCAGGTCTTGAAAAGGTCGCCCGTCTCTAGGCTGTAGAGGTTGCACATTCGCCGGCTCCTTGAGTCTCAAACGCTAGGCGACCTGAAACGCGCCAGCTAGTCTCTCGTCATGCGACCACCCCACAACGACGACGCTCCAAAGCTTCACACCGACGTCGAATTCGACGTCGCCGAGATCCTGGAAGAGTACAACCCCACGGCGCCGAGCGATCTTGAGCGCCTCGCGGACGAGGCCGAGCGCGGTGCCGAGACCTATCAGGGCGGCCCTGTCGTGGCCGCCGCTGTCGCTGCGGAGCTTCGCCGACGTGCGAAGGCCTGGCGGGACTCGGAGGCTGGCTGAAATCAGTATCGCGACGCGTTGATGGTGACCTTCGGCGGGCCCTTGGCTCCGCAAGCCGAACACCTCAGGCTCGTGCGGAGTTGAGCCGGGCGCATCCAAGGCCCGACCTTGGCGAGAATGGCTTGGCGCGGCCACGTGACGCTGTAGCCGCAGCTGCACCGGATCGTCAGCGACGACAGCTTGCCCGTACGCGGGTCCATGTCGGCCATGGATCACCGCCGGCCAGTCGGCGGCCGCCAGCCATAACCATAGTCCAGCGGATCGAGCCCCGCGCTGCGCAGCGCTTCGATCGCATCCCATTTGAACTGCTCCGCAAGATCCTGCGGGTCCCAAACGCCGCTTTGCGCCATCGCCGGCATCCTCGCGCCGCACCGAGGGCAGGGCGTCCGGCGTTGGATCTCGGCCATGGTGAGCTTCAGGAGACCTTTCGCCCTGCCGAGCATGGTGTCGTGCCGCCACGTCTTGGTCGCCCGACACGCCACGCACTGAAAATAGATCTCCCATTTCAGCTCCAGCGCCCTCACCAGGGTTGTCGCGGCGAACCGCGGATCTAGCGCGACCAGCTTGCGCCGCTGATTGTCGCTGAGTTCAGGCATCCGCGGGCGGCTCCACCTGGCGCAGGACGATCCAATAATTCCAGGGTCGCCCGCGGACCTGCTCGATCTCCGCCCACGCCACTTCACCCTCGATCATGGTGGCATGCTCACCGTGGATAAACTCGACGGCAGAGCGGCGTCCATTGCCAGTCCCGCGCGGGAAGGTGAAGTGCAGCGTGCGACGGCCGCCCTGGCCGTCAGGCGCGGTCACGCGGGTCAGCTTCACGATGTGGCGCGAGCCCCGGATTGGAATAGGGGCGTGAGTTGTCGCGCTCTGGTCTGAGCGTTGGGCCGTCATGGCGATGTCTCCGATGTTCCGGAAATGTTCTCATTCCGGGCGGCGATTGAGTCAAGCCGTCAAACCCGTTAAGGGGATCAGAGCATCGGCGTTGCCCGTTAGACCAGCCTGAAAAACCCTGGAAAAGCTGGGCGTGAACGGAAACGGAATCGTTCACCCAAGTGCTGTGAAATCAGAAGCTTGAACTACACTTTTAATCGAATGGTCGTGGGTTCGAACCCCACCCGGCCTACCAAACTTTCCAGATGGTTCTGGTCGAGAGATCGCTCGGATCGAAGTTTACGATCGATTGCGATATTCGCGTGGCGATTCGCTTGTTCTATCGGCTGAGTTGAGGGCATCTTCCGACGAAGATGCTTGGGGAGGCGAACTTGAAGCGGGCTGTATTGTTGGCGTGTCTGTGCCTGACCGGGTGCGGGCCTCAATTTACGGACAAGGGCATCGAGGGCGTCAAGACGCAGATGACCGATGAACTTTCGGCGAAAGGGCTCGACGTCCACGAAGTTCAAATGATCAAGGTTGAACGCCGAAAGCTGACAGGCTTTGCCAGGGTTTCGAAGATCGGCGGCGAACAGGATGTCACGCTCAGCTGTGAGGCGACGATGGATGAAAAGACCAGCAATTTCATCTGGGGATGCAAGCGCTAAGAGGCGCTACGCTCGAGAGGGCTCCGCTCCCACGCCAGTTTTTCTCCCACCCCCACCATCCCTTCTCGTTTGCCCTATTACAGCGGTAGAGATTTAACCGGTCCAGTTTCCACGACGCCCCCGGGACCCTTCTCCGTCTCGGCGCGTTCAATCTTTGCCTTGAGCTATGTGGCGAGCCCGGACCCTGGACGACGATCAGACGATGACCGCCGACACCGCCGTGCGCCGGTCGTCCGCGCCGCTGCCTTCGGGCAAGCGTCCCTTTTTCCGTAGGCGTTCGGCTATTCCGGGTTTCGGCCTGACAATGGGCGTGACGCTGACGGTGCTGTCGCTGCTCGTCCTGATCCCGCTGTCGGCTGTGGTCTTGAAGGCCGCGCACCAGTCGCCCGCCGACTTCTGGGCCGTGGCGACCTCCCAGCGTTCGCTGGCCGCCTATCGCCTGAGCTTCGGCGCGGCGTTCGTGGCGGCGGTGATCAACGGTGTGTTCGGCGTGCTGACCGCCTGGGCCTTGGTCCGCTACGACTTTCCGGGCAAGACCGTGGTCAACGCCCTGGTCGACCTGCCGTTCGCCCTGCCGACCGCCGTGGCCGGCATCGCCCTGGCGACGCTTTACGCGCCCACCGGCTGGCTCGGTCAGTTCCTGACCCCACTGGGGATCAAGGCCGCCTACAACCCGATCGGCGTGACCATCGCCCTGATCTTTATCGGCCTGCCGTTCGTGGTCCGCACCATCGAGCCGGTCTTGCGCGACGCCGCTCAGGACGTCGAAGAGGCCGCCGCCAGCCTGGGGGCCAATCGTATCGACACGATCCTGCGTATCGTCTTACCAGCGCTGGCGCCAGCGTGGCTGACGGGCTTTGCCATGGCGTTCGCCCGCGGCGTAGGCGAGTACGGCTCGGTGATCTTCATCGCCGGCAACATGCCCTACAAGTCCGAGATCGCGCCGCTGCTGATCATCATCCAGCTGGAGCAGTTCGAATACGCGCGCGCCGCCACGATCGCGGTGGTCATGCTGACGGTCTCGTTCACGATGCTGTTCCTCATCAACGCCATCCAGGCCTGGGCGCGGAGGTTCGACTGATGGCCGCCATCTCGCATCGCCGCGCCACCGACGACCCTGCCTGGGCCAAGGTCCTGATCGTCGGCGTGGTCATGGCCTTCCTCGCCCTGGTCCTCATCCTGCCGCTGGTCGCCGTGTTCGCCGAGGCCTTGCGCAAGGGCCTGGGCGCGGCTCTGGCCGCGATCAACAATCACGACGCCCTGGCGGCCGTGAAGCTGACCCTGATCACCGCCGCTATCGCCGTGCCATTCAACGCCGTCTTCGGCCTCTGCGCCGCCTGGGCGATCGCCAAGCACGAGTTTCCTGGCAAGCCGCTGCTGATCACCCTGATCGACCTGCCGTTCTCGGTCTCGCCCGTCGTGGCGGGCCTGATCTATGTGCTGATCTTCGGCCTGCAGGGCTGGTTCGGCGACCTGCTGGTCGACAACGACATCAAGATCATCTTCGCCGTGCCCGGCATCGTGCTGGCGACCGTGTTCGTGACCTTCCCGTTCGTGGCCCGCGAGCTGATCCCGCTGATGCAGGAGCAGGGGACCAGCGAAGAAGAAGCCGCCGTCTCGATGGGGGCGGGCGGCCTGACGACCTTCTGGCGAGTGACCGCCCCCAATGTGCGCTGGGGATTGATGTACGGCGTCCTGCTGTGCAACGCCCGGGCCATGGGCGAGTTCGGCGCGGTGTCGGTGGTCAGCGGCCACATCCGCGGCCTGACCAACACCATGCCGCTACATGTCGAGATCCTCTATAACGAGTACGACTTCGTCGGCGCCTTCGCCGTCGCGGCCCTGCTGTGCTTTCTGGCGGTGGTGACCCTGGTGCTGAAGACGGCGCTCGAGGTCCAGCCGGGCGTGCGCGGACGCGGCGGACACTGAACGGACTTACGATCCCATGACCATCACCATCCGCTCCGTCGAGAAGAAGTTCGGTCGCTATCCGGCGCTGAACAAGGTCGATCTGGAGATCGCCGACGGCGAATTGCTGGCGCTGCTGGGCCCGTCAGGTTCGGGCAAGACGACGCTGCTGCGCACGATCGCGGGCCTGGAATTTCCTGACGCCGGCCAGGTGCTGTTCGGCGACGAGGACGTCACTTTCGCGTCGGCCGCCGCGCGTCGCGTGGGCTTCGTGTTCCAGCAATATGCGTTGTTCAAGCACATGACCGTGGCCAAGAACATCGCGTTCGGCCTGGATGTGCGGAAGGGCAAGGACAAGCCGGCCAAGGCCGAGATCGCCAAACGGGTCGAGGACCTGCTGAAGCTGGTCGAGCTGGACGGCCTGGGCAAGCGCTATCCCTCGCAGCTCTCGGGTGGACAGCGCCAGCGGGTGGCGTTGTCGCGCGCCCTGGCCGTGCAGCCCAGCGTGCTGCTGCTGGACGAGCCGTTCGGCGCTTTGGACGCCACGGTCCGCAAATCGCTGCGCCGCGAACTGCGCCGCGTCCACGATGCCACGGGCGTCACCACCATCTTCGTGACCCACGACCAGGAAGAGGCCCTGGAGCTGGCTGACCGCGTAGCGATCCTCAACAAGGGCGAGATCGAGCAAATCGGCACCCCGGACCAGGTCCATGACCAGCCCCAGACGGCCTTCGTCTGCGGCTTCGTGGGTGAGGCCAACTGCTTCGAGGGCCAAGTGGGCGGCGGCCAGTTCAACGCCGGCGCGTTGCGCCTGCCGGCCGGCGGTGTCCGCGAGGGTTCGGCGACGGCCTATGTGCGTCCGCACGATTTCGTGCTGGACGACGACGGCTTCGAGGTCAGGGTCGAGCGCGCCCACGTGCAGGGCGCGCTGACCACGGTCAACGCCACCGCCGTCGATGGCCGCCACATCGAGATCAGCGCCTCGCGCGCCGAGGCCGCCCGTTTCCAGGGCACGGTGAAGATCGCCGCCCGCAAGGCCCACGTTTACGCGGCCTAAGGAACTTAAGCGGTTAAGCTGTCGTCGGACGAACGCGGTTCCACATGGAAGCGCGTCGCACGCTCGGTTGCGCTAAAATCGTCGTCGCGAGTCGGCGGGAGTTCTAAGGTCGCATGGTCATGGTCGAGCCCTCCGGCGCTGAGCGCCGCGCGCATCCTCGGATGCCGGCGGCGCGCAAGATCTACATCGTGGACGATCCGCGTTCGTGGAAATGTTCGCTGCTGGACGTCGCCGAGCGCGGCGCGCGGCTCTCGACGGCCGGCATCGCCGAGCCGCCGGACAAGTTCATCTTTGTCGACGCCGGCGGCCGACGGGTGCACCTGGCCCACGTGGTCTGGCGCTCGGGCAGCGAGGCCGGGGTGCAGTTCCTGGAAACCCAGCGCATCGGCCCGCGAGCCGGCGGCGCGGCGGGAGCTTTGGACATCGCGCGGCGGTTCGCCGCCACGCTGTCTCCCGAGATCCTCCAGTAGGGCTATTGCTGCTGCTGTTGTTGCTGCTGATGCAATTCCTGCTTCAGGGCCGCGTCGGGCCGGCGGCGGCCGCCAGCGAAGCTGGGGCGGGCCATGCGTAGGAATTCCGGCTCGGCCAGGGCGGCGCGGGCGCGGCGGACGGTGACGCCCACGGCCAGCTGGCTTTCGGCGTCGCCCTTGTAGACCCCGCGTGACGGGGTGACATCGGCATAGTCGCGACCGACCGCCACGGCCACATGCCGCTCGCAGGTCATCATGTTGTTGGTCGGGTCCAGGCCAACCCAGCGCAGACTGGGCAGGAAGACCTCGACCCAGGCGTGGGTGGCGTCGGGGTCGGACCGATCGCCAGCGTCGCGATCGGTGAACAGATATCCGGAGACATAGCGCGCGGGGATGCCCCACGCGCGGCAAACGGCCAACATGATGTGGGCGAAGTCCTGGCAAACGCCGCGCCCCGCGCTCAGCGCCAGATCGATCGGACTGTCAGCGTCGGTCACGCCGGGTTGGTACTCGAACGCGCGATAGATCGTCTCCGACAGCGCGCGGACGGCGGTCAGCGGATCCTTACGCTTGAGAGTGTCCAGGTCATGCTCGTTGATGAAGGTCTGCAACGCGTCGGTTGTTTGGACGAATCCATGCGGCCGCAGGAAGTCGAAGCATTCCCCACGGACGAACTCGCTGCGCAGGCGGTCCCATTCGCCCAGGTCCAGCTGCTCGGGTCGCTCTCCGGTCGGCTCGGTCTCGACCGCCGAGCGCGCAATGATGGTCAGCTTGTCGTGCGGCTGGGGGACGTCGAAATGGTAGACGGCGTTGCCGAAACTGTCGGCGTAGGAGAACACCTGGGCGGCCGGCTCCAGATCGAGCTCGAAGCTGACCAGGCGTTGGCGGGCGTTCTTCTGGGGCTGCATCCACAGCTCCATCAAGCTTTCCCGGACCGGGCGCTCATAGTGGTACTGGGTGACGTGACGAATTTCGAGCAACACGGGTTCGGTCCTATGCGGGCAGGCGCATTTCGAGCGGATAGGCCACGAAGGTGTCGTAGATCGCTTCGTGGATACGCGCGCATTCGTTGACGACGGTGGTCAGCAGCGGACCGGCTCCGACGGCTTCCAGCTCGTCGACGTCGGCGAATTGCAGTCGGGCCTTCAGGCGGCCGGCCAGGCGTTCGGGGCCGGCCCGGTCGCTGGTCGTTACGCGGCGGGCCAAGGCGGTCAGGTGCTGTTCGATCTGGGCGGTGGCGAAGCGGATCGAGCGCGGGAAGTCCTCGTCGAAGACCAGGAACTCCAGGATGTGCCTAGGCTCGATCTCGGCGGTGTAGACCCGCAGATAGGGCTCCAGCGCGCAGGCCATGCGCAGCACGCCGACCAGGGCCACGTGGTCGTCGATCCGGCCATGGACCGGCGAGTCCGCGAAACAGACCTCCAGCAGGCGCGACAGCAGCTGAGCCCGCTCCATGTAGATGCCCAGCATCATGAACCGCCAGCTCTCGCCATGGCTCATGGTGGTGTCGGCCGCGCCCTTGAACAGGTGGAGGTCGGCGATGACGTCGTGCAGGAAGTTGTCCGAACCGTTCGAGAACGCCTTGGCGGCGTCCCTGTCGGTGACCTTCAGATAGAGCAGGTTCAGCCGCTCCCAGGTCTCGGTGGTGATCTGGTCGCGCACCTGACGCGCGTTCTCGCGAGCTCGAGCCAGGGAGGAAACCACCGAGTTAGGGTCGCCACGATTCAGCACCAGCGCCTCGGCGGCCTCGAACGATCCGATGGTCTCGCCGTCGCCCGGCTCGCCGACGGCGGCGAGCGCGATCTGCACGGCCTGGGTCCCGGAGTCGGTCTGGTCCAAGGTGGCGTTCAGCATGACGCTGGACAGGCGCGAGAGGTGCTCAGCCCGTTCGATATATCGGCCCAGCCAGTAGAGGCTGTCGGCAACCCGAGCGAGCATCATGGGAGGGACCTCTTCGCCTCAGGGAGCGCGCGCATCATGGGCGGACGCTCCCGTTTGTGTGGCCGTTTGAGTGGCCGTTCTCGTCAGCCAGCACCCAGGTGTCCTTCGAGCCGCCGCCCTGGCTGGAATTGACGACCAGCGAACCGCGCTTCAGGGCCACGCGGGTCAGGGCGCCGGGGGTGACGATCGTCTTTTCGCCCGAAAGGATGAACGGGCGCAGATCGACGTGGCGCGGTTCGATACGGCCATCGACCAGGCATGGCGCGGTCGAAAGCTGGATGGTCGGCTGAGCGATGTAGTTGTCGGGATCGGCCTTGATCGCCTCGGCGAAGTCGTCGCGCTCCTTCTGGCTGGCATGCGGTCCGACCAACATGCCGTAGCCGCCGGAGGCGCCGACCGCCTTGACCACGAACTTATCGAGATTGTCGAGCACGTGACCCAACTGCCGGGACTCACGGCACAGGAAGGTCTCGATATTGGGCAGGATCGCGTCCTCGCCTAAATAGTAGCGGATAATGTCGGGAACGTAGGCGTAGACGGCCTTGTCGTCCGCGACCCCGGTGCCGGGCGCGTTGCAGATCACCACGTTGCCGGCGCGATAGGCGTTGAACAGTCCCGCCGCGCCCAATGACGAGTCCCGCCGGAAGGTGAGGGGATCGATGAAGTCGTCGTCGACCCGGCGATAGATCACGTCGACACGGCGGATGCCGGTCGTGGTTCGCATGTAGACCATGTTCTCGTGCACCACGAGATCGCGGCCCTCGACGAGCGGCACGCCCATCAGGCGCGCCAGGTAGGCGTGCTCGTAATAGGCGCTGTTGTAGACCCCGGGGGTTAGCACCACGACCTGCGGGTCGCCGCGCCAGTCGGCCGCCATGCTTTTCAATGTGGCCAGCAGCAGGTCGGGATAGCGCTCGACCGGACGGACGCCGGCGGCGCGGTAGGTGCCAGGGAAGGTCCTCTTGGCGGCGTCGCGGTTAGCCAGCATGTACGAGACGCCGGACGGGACGCGCAGATTGTCCTCCAGCACCGCGAACTGACCGTCCTGGCAGCGGATCAGGTCGCTGCCGCAGACATTGGCGTAGGCTTTGTGCGGCACGTAGATGTGCTGCATCTCGCGACGGTACGAGGGCGCGCCCAAGACGAGCTCGCGTGGCACCACCCCGTCCATCAGGATCTGCTGGTCGCCATAGATGTCGGCTAGGAACAGGTTCAGCGCCTGCAGGCGCTGGGTGAGGCCGGTCTCGATCCGCTTCCATTCGTCGGCGGGGATGATGCGGGGGAACAGATCGGTCGGGATGATCCGCTCGGTGGTGTTCTCCGCGCCGTAGACGGTGAAGGTGATGCCTTGCAGCAGGAAGGACCGCTCGAGGGTCCGCTGGCGGCCCGCCAGTTCCTCGGCGCCCAGGGTCGACATGCGGGCGTGCAGGGGATCGTAGTGCGGGCGCACCTCGCCCTCAGGCGTGAACATCTCGTCGTAGGCGACCCCCGGCAGGTAGGCCGCCTCCGTCATTGGCAGGGTCGGGGCATCCATCAGGGTCTGGGTCTTCGCCGCCACGCTTTTTTCCACGCCCTATTTCCTAAGGGTTGTCTTCGCTTTGGACGCGACGCCGAAGAGGCCGCGTCGTCCCGACTCTAGAACGTCGCGGAGGGCCCGCGCGCCGAATTCGACATCCGCCACGTAGATGCGCACGGCTGCTTATCATTTGGGCGCCTTTCGCTTGCTTTGAGAAGCGCCGGTTGCTCCTAGTCCGTTGCAATTCCGGTCGTGACAGAGGGCGAACCCCAGACTACAGCAGGGGCGGGGGCGCTTCGCGCGGGGAACGTGATTTGGTGCTTGGGCGGACTTCCCTGGCGTTGACGGCGGCGACCTTCCTGACGGCCTCGGCTGCCTGGGCCGACGAACCGATGGCCCAGATCCAAGGCGTCGAAGACAAGGCCCTGCGCGACGCCATCCAACGCGCCATGACCCAGTCCAAGCATCCCGCGCAAAGCCGCGCCGAGGCTCGTCGCCGCGCCCGTCAGGCCGGCGAGGATTCCATCGCCGTGCTGCGCGCCGAGGGCTATTACGCCTATACCGTCGAGCCTGACGTCCTGGATGGCGAGCCGCCGCGCGCGGTGGTCAAGATCACGCCGGGGCCCGTCTTCGTCATCGCCGATCCGCGGATCGACTGGTCCGGCGCGCCCCCCGACGAAGGCGTTCGCCAGCGCGCCGCCGCGGCCATGCGCCTGACCGGGGGCGAGCCGGGCCGCTCCGCCGACGTGGTCGGAGCCGAAGGGCGCATCGTCGCGCAGGTCGCCAAGCTGGGCTATGCCGACGCAGAGGCCGAGCCGCGCGAAGTCATCGTCGACCACGCCGACCATACGGTCCGCCCGGCCTTCAAGATCGCCGCCGGTGAACTGGTCCATCTGGACGGGATCGAAGTGGTGACCAAGGGGCGGACCAACCCCGCCTGGGTAAATCACTTGGCGACCTGGCGGACGGGCGACGTCTACGATCCCGAGGACATCGCCGAACTGGAGCGCCGCCTGCGCGACACCAGCGTCTACGACTCGATCTCGGTCTCGCTCGCGGATCACGACAAGGCCACGCCCGAGGGGTTTCGGCCCGTCGTGGTCACCCTGTCCGACCGCCGGACCCGGACGATCGAAACCAGCGTCGGCTACTCCACCAGCGAGGGCGGCGGTGTCGATCTGCGTTGGAGCCACTACAATCGGCTGAAGCGCGCCGACACCATCACCTACGCCTTGAAGTTCGCCAAGCTTGAGCAGCGCTTGGGGGCCGAGATCGCGTTGCCGCATTGGCGGCGGCCGCAGCAGACCCTGAAATTGAACAGCTCGATCTTCCGCGAGGACACGGACGCCTACAATGAAACCGGCGCCACGATCGGGGTCGATCTCACCAAGCGCCGCCAGACGACGGCCTATCGCACCTTCGGCGTGTCGCTGGACCTGTCCCAGACCAAGGAGCAGGTCAGCAACAATGGTCTGGTCGCAGGGCGCAAGCTGAACCTTGCCACCTTCGCGGGCCTGGCGGCTTATGCCTGGGACTTCTCGGACAATATCCTGGATCCCAAGCGCGGCTGGCGGCTGGAGGCGCGGGGCGAGCCGACCTACGTGGTCGGCGATACGACCCTGCCATATTTGAAACTGACCACCCAGGGCTCGGCCTATCTGCCGTTCGGCAAGCTCGCCAGCACGGTGCTGGCCGCGCGCGTGAAGCTGGGCGCGATCCTCGGCGGCGGCGTCCCGGAAGTGCCGGCCTCACGGCGGTTCTTCGCCGGCGGCGGCGGCTCGGTGCGCGGCTATGCCTACCAAGCCATCGGCCCGCGCCTGGCCGACAACACGCCACAAGGCGGCGCTTCGCTGGTCGAGACCTCGTTCGAGGTGCGCCAGAAGGTCACCGACCGCTGGAGCGGCGTGGCCTTCATCGACGCCGGCGCCATTGGTACGGACAAGACCCCGCGGCGCGAGGATTTCCGGGCCGGCGCGGGCTTGGGCGTCCGCTATGACCTCGGCTTCGGCCCCATCCGCGCCGACATCGCCGTGCCGCTGGGCAAGCGTTCGGGCGATCCGGCTTTCCAGATCTATCTCAGCATCGGGCAAAGCTTTTGAGCGGGGAGCACGACAAGCCTGACCTGACGGAGACCGTCGCCCACGCCGCCGAAGCGGCAGGTGAGACCGCCGTGAAAGCCGCGAAGAAGATCGGCTGGGGCGGCGTGCTGCTGATCGCGGCGGGGATCCTGGCGGCGATCCTGATCGTGATGGCCGGCGGCCTGCGCTACGCGCCCATCACCCCACAAGGCCGCATGTTCCTGGAAGCCCGCGCCTCGGGCTTGAAGCTGGGCCGCATCGGCAAGCTGCATATCGAGGGCCTGTCGGGCGATATTTGGAAGGACTTCGGCGTCCGTCGCCTGACCATCTCGGATGAGAAAGGCGTCTGGCTCGAGGCGCATGACGTCCGCGTCGCCTGGCGACCCACCGAGCTGTTCGGCCGCCGGTTCCATGCCGAGCGGGTCGACGCCCGCGACGTCATGGTGCTGCGCCGACCCACGATGGCGCCGAAGGGGCCGAAATCCAGCGCGGCGCCGGTTTCGGTCGACCTCGACGCCTTCGCCTTCCGCTTGGTCACGCGACCGGCGTTCAGCGGCAAGGACGGCGATTTCGACGTCAACGGCGACTATGAGATGGCCCGGCAGGGCGGCCAGAAGGGCAAGGTGGCTGTGGCCTCGCGCCTGCATCTCGGCGATCACCTGACCTTCGACTTTGACCTGGGCCGCTCCCAGAGCCTTCACCTGAAGGCCGACGCCACCGAGGCGAACGGCGGCGCGATCGCCGGCGCGCTGGGCCTATCTCCCGAGCGCCCGTTCGATCTCAAGGCCAAGGCGGACGGCACGACCAGCCGAGCCGCGTTCAACGTCGTGGCGCGAACCGGCGATACGATCCCGCTGCGTGCGGAGGGGGCCTGGACGCCGGACGGGGGGGCGGCGCATGGGCGGCTGGATCTCGAGGCCTCGACCCTGACCCAGCGTTTGGCCCACATGTTTGGGCCTCAGGCCGACTTCACCCTCGAGGGCAGGAAGGCGACCAAGGACGGTCTGTCCGACCTGAACCTGGCGGTCATCGCCCAGAACATGACGCTGCACGGCCATGGCCTGGCGGATCTCGCCAAGAAGCGGACCGGTCCGGACGGCATCGCCTTCAGCGCCCAGGTCGGCGCTCTGAAGCGGATCGTCACCATCCCGCAGATGGGCCGAGGTCTGGCCGATGGCGTCTTCCGGCTGGAGGAGGGCGGTTTCTCCGTCGAGGGCGATGTCGACGTCGCCGATCTGGAGCTTCTGGGCTATCGGCTCAAGCGCGCCAAGGGCCCGGCCAAGGTGCGCTGGGCCAAGGGCGAATTGGAGATCAAGGCCCAGGCGGCTGGCTCGGGCGGCGGCGGGACGGGCCTATTAGCCGTACTCGGGTCCAGCCCCAAGGCGACCTTCGAAGGCGCGCGGATCAGGGGCGGTCGCTTTCTGATCAAATCGGCCCGCATCGACGCGCCGAACCTGATCGTCACCGGCAAGGGTGAACGCGGCGTGCTCGGCGGGCTGTCGTTCGACGGTGAGATGAAGGTGGCCAGTCTGGGACCTGTTCGTCCCGGCGCGAAAGGTTCGGTGACAGCCAAGTGGACCGCGTCCAGCTTCGCGGGAAAGCCGTGGAACTTCACCGTCGATAGCCGTGCGGCGGGCTTCGCCACCGGCTATGCCGAGATCGACCGCCTGCTGGGCGCGACGCCACGCCTGAATGGCAAGGGCAGTTGGAACGACGGGGTTCTGGCGATCGCCGACGCCAGGCTGGAAGGAACCGCCGCTAACCTCAAGACCGCGGGCAAGATGACCGTCGCCCAGGGCTTGAACCTTGACTTCAAGCTGGACTGGTCCGCCTCGGGTCCGTTCAGCGCGGGCCCGGTGGTGATCGCAGGCAAGGCGGCGGGCGACGGACATGTCGGCGGGACGCTGGCCGCGCCGAAGGCCGAGCTGAACGCCGACTTCGACTCCATCGATCTGCCTAGGTTGCCCCTGACCAAGGCGCATTTGACCCTGACCTTCGCCCGCGCCCCCAACGCCACCGACGGTGCGGCGGCGCTGCGGGCCGACAGCGCCTATGGCCCGGCGCTTGGCCGAACGGCCTTCCGTTTCTCGCCAGGCGGGATTGAGCTCAGCGAGCTGGACGTCGACGCCGGCGGGGCCAAGGCCAAGGGCGCGATGAGCCTGCGCGACGGCCTGCCGGCCACCGCCGACCTGACGCTGGCCGTCGGTCCCGGCGCCTTTCTGCCCCAGGGGCAGGTCAAGGGGACGGCCAAGCTGGTCGACGCGCCCGGCGGCGGTTCGGCGAGCGCAACGCTGGATCTGACCGCCGAGGACGTCGCCAGCGGAGCCTGGAAGGTGCATTCGGCAAAGATCAAGGCCGACGGCCCGTTGTCGCGTCTGCCGCTGTCGATCGACGCGCGGGGCGAGGCGCCTGGCGGGCGCTGGCGCCTCGGCGGCGCCGGCGAGTTGGCCCAGATGGGCAAGATCTACGACCTGACGCTGAACGCGGCCGGCCGCCTGGGTCGCACTGAGGTCAAAACCCGTGAGGCCGCTAAGATCCGGTTTGGTGACGGCCCAACCCAGGCTCGGCTGCGGCTGGCGATCGACAAGGGCCGCGCCGACATCGACGCCGATATCGGCGGGGCCGCGGCCATGCTGAAGGCCGAGCTGGCGGATGTGGCGATCACGGCCTTCAATCCTGACCTGGAGGGCGACATCGACGGCGCTTTCAATTTGCGGGGCGAAGGCGAGAGGCTGACCGGTGATTTCGACATGCGCCTGTCGAAGGCTCGCGAACGCGGCGCGAAGATCGAGCAGTCCCTGAACGCGAAGGTCCACGGTGACCTGAACGACAATCGCCTGACCATCGTCGCCGACGGCGACAACAGCCAGGGTCTCAAGGCCGAGGCCAACCTTGTGCTGCCGGTCGAAGCCTCGGCCAGGCCGCTGCGCCTGGCGGTCGACAAAAAGCGCGGCGTGCAGGGGCGCTTCTCGGCCCAGGGCGAGATCAAGCCGCTGTGGAACCTGCTGATGGGGGCGGATCGCTCGTTGTCGGGTCGGATCAACCTGCAAGCCAGTCTGGGCGGCACCCTGGCCGATCCGCGGCTGATTGGTTCGGCGACCTTGGACAATGGCGGTTTCGAGGATGGCCAGACGGGTCTGCGTCTGAAGAATGTCACCTTGCGCTCGGCTCTAGCCGACAACGCCATCGACGTCAGTCAGGCCATCGGCGAGGACGGGCAGGGCGGCACGATTTCGGGCGCCGGCCGGATCAGCCTGGCCCGCGACGGGATCGGCAGCTTCAAGCTGGACCTGAAGAGTTTCCGTCTGATCGACAACGACCTGGCCTCGGCCGTCGCCACCGGTCAGACCAGCATCAACCGCTCCGCCGATGGCAAGATCAAGCTGACCGGCGCGGTGACCATCGATCGGGCCGACGTC
Source organism: Caulobacter sp. 1776 (assembly GCF_040545685.1). Lineage (NCBI taxonomy): Bacteria > Pseudomonadati > Pseudomonadota > Alphaproteobacteria > Caulobacterales > Caulobacteraceae > Caulobacter > Caulobacter sp. 1776. The sequence goes on along the minus strand of NZ_JBEPMI010000004.1, from coordinate 275,390 downwards.
TCGGCCCAGAGCAAGACGCCGGTCGGCGTCGTGGCCATGGACGTGATCGAGCGCAACCGCCCGCAGGACCTGGACCAGGGCCTGCAGCGCCGCCCGACCACCGGCGGGATGATCCTGGACCTCGATCTGAAGGCCGCGCGTCGGGTGTTCGTGCGCGGCCGAGGGCTGGACGTCGAGCTGTCGCTGGACGCCCATGTCGGCGGCACCTCGCTGGCCCCGCAACTGAGCGGCGTCGCCCGCGTGGTGCGCGGTGAATACGACTTCGCCGGCAAGCGGTTCGAGTTCGACGACGACGGCGTCGTCTATCTGTCGACCCAGCTTGACCGCATCCGCTTGAACCTGTCGGCCTCCCGCCAGGATGCCTCGTTGACGGCCGTGGTCAGGATCCAGGGCACGGCCGCCAAGCCTGAGATTACCCTGACCTCCAAGCCCGAGCTGCCCAGCGACGAGGTACTGAGCCAGGTGCTGTTCGGCTCCTCGGCGGCTCAGCTTTCGCCGATCGAGGCCGCCCAGCTGGCCTCGGCCCTGGCCTCTATGGCCGGCGGCGGCGGCTTCGACGTGATCGGCAATCTCAGGAGCTTGGCGCGGCTGGATCGCCTTGCCTTCGCCGAGAGCGCCACGGGCATGACGGTGTCGGGCGGCAAGTACGTGACCGACGACGTCTATGTGGAGATCATCGGCGGCGGTCGTGAAGGCCCAGCCGCCCAGGTCGAGTGGCGGATTCGCCGGACTTTGTCGCTGGTCTCGCGGATCGGCGGTCAGAACGACGCGAAGCTTTCCGTTCGCTGGAGAAAAGACTACTAAAGACGCAAGGCTGTTGCGCGGGCGCCCGGTTACCTCGCTTGAGGTGAGCACGATTTACCCGCGGCCCTTGGTTATCGTGACTGAGGGAGGACCGGCCTAGATGCGTCTCAAGTCAGAAGATCGCGTGGTTCTGGATCACGTCGCGCGCGACGGCGGCCTGATCGTCGATCGCGCCGTGGACTGGTGCGCCGTGAACTCCGGAAGCCGGCACCCAGCCGGTCTGGAGCGCCAGAGGCAGATTTTGCTCGACGCCGCCGCACGCCTGCCCGCCGCGCCGATCGAGATCCCGTTGTCGCCGTCGCGCGAGATCACCGCCGAAGGGCGCGAAAGCGAGTTCCATCACCCGCCATCCCTGGCCGTGATCGTGCGCCCAGAGGCGCCGGTCCAGGTCGTGCTGACCGGTCACTACGACACCGTCTATCCCGAAACGAGCCCGTTCCAGGTTGTCCGGACCCGCCCCGATGGGGCTCTGCATGGGCCCGGCATCGCCGACATGAAGGGTGGAATCTCGGTGATGCTGGCGGCGCTGGAGGCGTTCGAGCGCCACCCCGATGCGGCGAACGTCGGCTATCGCGTGCTATTGTCGCCGGATGAGGAGATCGGCTCGATCGCGTCCGGCCCGGTGCTGGCGGAGTTCGCGCGGCAGGGCCATGTCGGCCTCACCTATGAGCCGGCTCTGGCCGACGGCGCCTTGGCCTCGGCGCGCAAGGGTTCCGGCAACTTCCACATCGTCGTCCACGGCCGCGCGGCGCACGCTGGGCGGGACTTCGCCACCGGCCGCAACGCCGTGATCGGCGCCGCGCGGGTGGCCGAGAAGCTTCATGACCTGAACGGCCGGCGCGACGGGGTCACGGTCAATGTCGCCCGCATCGACGGCGGCGCGCCGCTGAACATGGTGCCGGACGTTGCGGTGGTCCGCTTCAATGTCCGCTTCCCCGAAGCCGAGGCCGTCGCCTGGTTGGAGGCGCAGGTCGCGCGAATCGTCTCGGAAATTGGCGACGACCTGCACGCTCACCCGCATGGCCTGATCACCCGCGGCGCCAAGCCGTTCAACGTCGCCCAGCAGCAGCTGTTTGGCGCGGTGAAGGATGTCGGCGCTCTGCTCGGCCAGGACATAGCCTGGAAGCCCTCCGGCGGGGTCTGTGAAGGCAACAACCTGTTCGCGTCGGGCCTTCCGAACGTCGACACCCTGGGCGTGCGCGGCGGCGACATCCACAGCGAGGCCGAGCACGCCTGGCCCGAAAGCTTCGTCGAGCGCGCTCAGCTCTCGGCCCTGATCCTGATGAAACTGGCCAGCGGAGAGATCGATGCCAGAGCGATCCGCGCGGCCATGGGAACTGTCTAATGCTTGTTGTCCGTCCCGCCGGTTCCGCCGATTTCGACGCCTTGATGGAGCTCGCCGTCCTCTCCGGGCGAGGTTTCACCAGCCTGCCTGAAGACGAGCCGACCTTGCGCGCGCGCCTGGCGCTTTCCGAAGCCAGTTTCCAGGCGGGCGTCGCCGCGCCGGAGGCTTGGTACACACTGATGCTGGAAGACCTGGACGCCGGCGACGTGATCGGCGTGGCGGGCGTCAAGGCGGGGGTGGGGTTGAAGCGGCCGCACTTCTCGTTCCGGGTCGTAACCCTGGCTCAGTCCTCTCCGACCTTGGAAAAGCGGTTCGACCACCGGGCCCTGGTTCTGGTCAACGAGTGCGCCGGCTGGTCGGAAGTCGGCTCGCTGTTCCTGCGTCCCGAGCGTCGCAAGGGCGGGGCTGGGCGTCTATTGGCCCAGTCGCGCTACATGCTGATCGGCCTGGAGCCGCAGCGGTTCGCCGAGATGGTGCTGGCCGAGCTGCGCGGCTGGTTCGACGAGGACGGCGGCTGTCCGTTCTGGGACCACGTGGCCAGCAAGTTCTTCCGGCTGGAGTTCGACGAGGCCGACATGATGAGCGCCTCGACCGACGGCCAGTTCATCCTGGACCTGGCGCCGCGCCATCCGATCTATGCCGAACTGCTGCCCAGGGAGGCGCGCGAAGTCCTGGGCCGGGTTCATCGCGAAGGCGAGGCCGCGCGCGCCATGCTGGAGGCGGAAGGCTTCCGGTATGAGGGTCTGATCGACATTTTCGACGCCGGCCCGACGGTCGCGGCGCGTCGTGACGATATCAAGACCGTTCGCGAGGCCCGCCGCCTGCGCCTGAAGGTGGGCGAGGACGCGTTCGGAGAAGAAGCGCTGATTTCCACGGGAGCGATCGGCGCGTTCCGGGCCGTGCGCGCTCCGGTGCTGATCGACGGCGACACGGCGATCCTGAGTCGCGAGGCGGCCGAGGCGTTGCGGGTCTCGGAAGGCGAAATGGTACGGGTGAAGGTATGAGCGGCGCTCTCTATATCGATGGCAAGTGGCGTTCCGGCCGGGGCGTGGAACTGGTCTCGACCGATCCGGCGAGCGGCGAGGTCGTCTGGCGCGAGGCGACGGCCAGCGAAGCTGATGTGGCCGAGGCCGTCGAGGCCGCGCGCAGAGCCTTCCCGGCCTGGGCCGACCGCCCGCGTGACGAACGCATCGCCATCCTGCGCCGCTACAAGGAGGTTCTGGTCGAGCGCGCCTCCGCCTTCGCCGAGGCCCTGAGCCGCGAGACCGGCAAGGCGCTGTGGGAGACCAAGGCCGAGCTGGGTTCGATGGCCGGCAAGGTCGACCTGTCGATCAAGGCCTATGACGAGCGGACCGGCGTCACCGAGACCATCATGCCGTTCGGGCGGGCCGTGCTGCGCCATCGGGCCCACGGCGTCATGGCGGTGCTGGGACCGTTCAACTTCCCGGGCCACCTGCCCAACGGCCACATCGTCCCGGCCCTGCTGGCGGGCGACACCGTCGTGTTCAAGCCATCCGAAGAAACACCTTTGGCTGGCCAGCTGATGGTCGAGGCGCTGGAGGCGGCCGGCGTTCCGGCCGGCGTCATCAACTTGATCCAGGGCGGCCGCGAAGTCGGCCAGGCGCTGATCAACCAGGAGATCGACGGCCTGCTGTTCACCGGCTCGGCCGCGGCCGGGACCTTCTTCCGGCGCCACTTCGCCGACCGGCCGGACGTGATCCTGGCTCTTGAGCTGGGCGGCAACAATCCGCTGGTGGTGTGGGACGCGAAGGACGCCGAGGCGGTCGCGGCTTTGGTCGTGCAGTCGGCCTTCATCACCACCGGTCAGCGCTGCTCGTGCGCGCGTCGGCTGCTCGTGCCGGACGATGCTTCGGGTCGCGCCGTCATCGAGGCGACCGCGGCTCTGGCCGACCGGCTCCCGATCGGGCCTTGGAACGGGCAGGGCGAGGTCTTCATGGGGCCGCTGATCTCGGCCCGCGCCGCCGACGCCGCCCGAGCGGTCGCCACGACCATGGGCGGAGAACGCATCCGCTCGTTGGGGCCGGTCGAAGGACTGGGCGAAGCCTTCGTCACCCCGGGACTCGTGGACGTCACCGGTGTCGACACGCCCGACGAGGAATTGTTCGCCCCCTGGTTGCAGGTGCGCCGCGTGGCCAGTTTCGACGACGCCCTGAAGGCCGCCAACGCGACGCGTTACGGTCTGTCGGCGGGATTGATTTCCGACGAGTCGCAGCGCTGGGATCAGTTCGTGAACCGCATCCGCGCCGGGGTCGTGAACTGGAACCGACCAACCACCGGCGCGGCGGGCTCAATGCCCTTCGGCGGCCTCGGAGCGTCCGGCAACCACCGACCCAGCGCCTACTACGCCGCTGACTACTGCGCCTATCCGGTCGCCAGTTTCGAAGCCGAGGCCGTGACCGACACGCTCAAGGATATCAAGGGGCTGCGGGCATGAGCTCGGCGTTCGAGGCCAATTGCGACGGCCTAGTTGGCCCGACCCATTCCTACGTCGGTCTCTCGCCAGGCAACCTGGCCAGCACCCGGAACGCCGGCGAGGTCTCGAACCCACGCGGCGCGGCGCTCGAAGGGTTGTCGAAGATGCGGCGGCTGTCGGATCTGGGCGTGCCACAGTTCGTGCTGCCACCGCACGAGCGTCCGGCTGTAAGTCTTTTGAAGTCGCTCGGTTTCTCCGGATCCGACGAGACGGTGATCGAACAGGCCTGGAAGGACGCGCCGGTCTTGGCCGCCGCCGCCTGTTCGGCCTCGCCGATGTGGGCCGCCAACGCCGCGACCGTCACCCCCAGCGCCGACACGGCCGATGGCCGCGTTCATTTCACCGCGGCCAACCTGCTGACCAATCTGCATCGCAGCCTGGAAGGCCCTCAGACCACGCGAGCGCTGCGCCGTTTGTTCCCGGACGAGACCCGTTTCGCTGTGCATGATCCGCTGCCGGCCCAGCCGCACTTCGCCGACGAGGGCGCGGCTAACCACGTGCGGCTCTGCGCCGAACATGGCGCGCCGGGCGTCAATCTGTTCGTCTGGGGCCGCGAAGCCTGGGGCCACTGGGATGGCAAGTTCCCGGCTCGCCAGACCCGCGAGGCGTTCGAGGCGATCCAGCGCCGCCACGGCGCGGCGCGGGCGGTCTTTCCGCAACAGGCCAAGGCGGCGATCGAGGGCGGGGCGTTCCACAACGACGTCGTCTGCGTTGGCACACGGGAGTGCCTGCTCTTTCACGAGCGCGCCTTCGAGGACCACGCCCGGATGGAGCGCCACGTTCGGACCGCCGCCAAGGGCCTGTTCGAGCCGATGTTTGTCGAGGTTTCGGAAGCCGACCTGCCGATGGCCGATCTGGTGGCCAGTTATTTGTTCAATTCGCAACTGCTGGTCGTCCCTGGCGAGGACCGCCTGGTGCTGCTGGCCCCGGCGGAGACGCGCGACAACCCGCGCGCTCATGCCGTGGCCGAAGGCTTGGCAGGCGCCAACGGTCCGATCGGCCGAGTCGAATATGTCGATGTGCGTCAGAGCATGCGCAACGGCGGCGGTCCGGCCTGCCTGCGCCTGCGGGTGGTGCTGACCGAGGAGGAGCTGGCGGTCGCCAACCCGGCCCAACGCTTCCTGCCCGGGTTGCATACCCTGCTCGCGGACTGGGTCACGCGACGCTATCGCGATCGCTTGGCGCCCGCCGATCTGGCCGACCCTCTGCTGTTGATCGAGAGCCGCGAGGCGCTGGACGAGCTGAGCCAGATCCTCGACCTCGGCGGCGACTTCTATCCGTTCCAGAGGGATGCATGAGCTTCACTATCCGACCCGCCGCTTCGGCCGATCGCGACGCTATTGTCGCCCTGCACCGCGCCGCCGCCGTCACACCCGGCGCCTTGGCCCGCGCGCCCGAGGAGGTCACGCCCGCCTATGCGGACGGCGCGATCGCCGCCGATATCTGCCTGGTCGCGGTCGAATCCGATGGCTTTGTCTGCGGCGAGATCCACGCCAGGCGCGAGAGCCCGGCGATCTTCGCCCATGTGCTGGGCGGCCTGACCGTGGCCGTTCACCCGGAGCGCCAGGGGCAGGGGATCGGCTCGACGCTGTTCGAGGCGCTAATCGCCTGGGCGCGTGGCGCGGAGCCGCCGATCCTGCGCATCGAGTTGGCGGCGGGCGCGGGCAATCCCGGCGCGGTCCGGCTGTACGAGCGGCTGGGCTTCCAGCACGAGGGTCGCCAGGTCGCGCGGGGCCGGCTGGCCGACGGCCGCTTCGAGGACGACATCCTGATGGGGCTGCTGCTCTAGTCCCGCAGGGCCTTGAGCGCCTCGGGAAAGCGCCGGGACAGCGGTACTTCGAGATCGCCCAGCTCCACGGCGTAGTCGCCCGAGCCTTCCGGCTTCAGCCCGGTGACGCGGGCCTTGTTGACCAACCAGGACTTGTGGCTGCGGACAAAGCCGTGCGCGCTCAACTGCTCTGACACCGCGCTCAGCGACGAGCGCATCAACGGCCGCCGCTCCTCGGCCAGGACGAACTCGACGTAGTTGCCGGCGGATCGCACGGCCAGGATGTCGGCGACCGGTACGCGGATCAGCCGCGCGCCATCCTGGATGTCGAAGGTGGCCGGCGGCGCGGGAGCGTAGGTCTCCGGCGGTTTCTGGGCGCTGCGCCGCAGGGCCAGCCAGTAGATGATCGTGGCCAGGCCATACGACATCATGTCCTTGCGAAACTCGTACGGAAACTCCGTCGACAACGGCCCGAACGTGTAACGGTCGTGCAGGAACATCACGTAGCCGATCTTGCGCAGGATCACGAAGCCGGAGACGTGCAGGACCGAATAGACGACCACCGCGACGAGATGAGCCGGCGCGGCGATCCACCAACGCGGCCGACCACGCACCATCCAGAAGGCCATGGCGGCTGGAAGGACGAAGATACACAGGGTGATCAGCGCGCTGCTGCCCTCCCAAATCGAAGGCGCGATAACGCCCAGCTTCGGCGCGTCGTGCTGAATCGTCAGGACGTTGACGACCGCGATGGCGGCGATCAGGCAGGCTCCAAGGAGCCACGCACGACCAAGCCACAAACGCTCTTCGCCGGTCATCCCGAAAAGGTGGCCGGTCATCCCTGATGCTTTTCCGGTCGTCCCAGGCAGCGGCCGCTGATCCCCTGGCGCTTGGCCGCCGCCAGAGCCGTGGGGCACGTCGTCAGCATCGCTTTTCAAGCCGGACGCCCTCTCATGACCACGACCGCCTTACCCCTCGATCGGCGCTATGACCTCGACTGGATTCGGGTCGGCGCGTTCTTCCTGCTGATCCTCTACCACACCGGCATGTTCTACGTGCCGTGGGAATGGCATGTGAAGACCCCGCACATCGTGGAGGGCCTGATGCCCTTCATGCTGATGACCAATCCCTGGCGCCTCACCTTGCTCTTCCTGGTCTCGGGCGCGGCGACGCGGTTCATGGCCGACAAGACCCCAGTGGGAAAACTCACGGTGGCCCGGATCGCGCGGCTGCTGCCGCCGCTGCTGTTCGCCATGTTCGTGATCGTGCCGCCGCAGTCCTACTATCAGGTCGTCGAATATATCGCGGCTCACCCCGGCGCCCCCGCCGGCGTCGAGAACTTCTGGATCCGCTACGTTACCGGTTCCGGCCATTGGTGCGGGCCGGATGGCGAGTGCCTGGTCACCCCGACCTGGAACCACATGTGGTTCGTCGCCTACCTGCTGTTCTACACCCTGGTCCTGGCCGTCATGCTGCTGGTCTGGAAAAAGGCCGGCCAGCACATCCAGGCCGCCGCCGAGTGGCTGCTGAAGGGCGTCGGCCTGTTCGTTTGGCCGGTGCTGTTCCTGGGCATGCTGCGCGCCACCCTCTACGCCAAGTTTGGTGAAACCCACGCCCTGGTCGGCGACCACTATGTGCACGCCGTTTCGTTCAGCGCTTTTCTGCTGGGCTTCGGCCTGGCCAAGTCGGAAACCCTGCGCGACCGTCTGACCGCCGCGCGTTGGCCGGCCCTGGCGGTGGCCATCGCCGCCTGGCTGGCCTGGTCGGCCTATGTCTGGACCTATCGCAACGACACGCCCATTCCGGCGCCGCAACTGAAGCTCGTCATGCGCTTCGTGTTCGCCGCCGACACCTGGTGCGCGATCATCGCCATCCTCGGCTTCGGGGCCAAGCACCTGGCCAACAAGGGCGGCCCGGCGCTACGCTACCTGACCCTGGGCGTGTTTCCGTTCTATCTGGTCCACCAGACTCTGATCGTGGTCATGGCCCATCACCTGGCCAAGCTGGGTCTGCCGCAGGGGCTGGAGGGCGCGATCCTGGTCGTGGCCACCTTCGCCGGTTGCTTCGCGACCTACGAGATCGTGCGGCGCATCCCGGGCGTGCGAATCCTGTTCGGCTTGAAAGGTCAGCCGGCTGAGACGGTCGCCAGCCGGCCGCCGGCCTTCGCGTAGGCCTGGGTCCCTCGCGTGATGACGGCGTCGCCGGGAGCGATCTCGGCGACGCCGATGTCCGTGGCGCCGGCCAGGCGCGCGTAGAGGGCGCTGAAGTCGCGTAGCGTGACCTGCTGCAAGGTCTGAATCGAGTCGATCACGAAATAGACCTGCTGGAAGTCGTCGATCCGATAAAGGGTGCGCATGACCCGTTCCAGGTCGAAACCGATGCGGTTGGGGGAGGGATCGTCCAGCGCGAAGACCGATTCCGCGCGCGACGAGACGATGCCGGCCCCGTAGATGCGCAAGCCCGCGGGCGTGTTCATCAGGCCGAACTCGACCGTGTACCAGTAGAGCCGCGCCAGATTGGCCAAACGTCCCAGGCCCAGCGCCCTCTGACCGCCCTGGCCATAGGCCTGCATGTAGTCGGCGAAGGTCGGGTCGGTCAGCATCGGCACGTGGCCGAACACGTCGTGGAAGATGTCTGGTTCCTGCAGGTAGTCCAGCTGGTCCGGCTTGCGGATGAACTGGCCGGCCGGAAAGCGGCGATTGGCCAGGTGATCGAAGAAGACGTCGTCGGGCACCAGGCCCGGCACCGCGACCACGCTCCACCCGGTCAGGCGCTGGAGTTCTTCGTTGATGCGGTTGAAGTCGGGTATGCCCGTGCGGTGGAGGTCCAGCGCGTCCAGGCCGCGCAGGAATTCGTCGCAGGCGCGGCCGTGCAGCATGTCGGCCTGGCGCTCATACAGGGTGATCCAGACGTCGTGCTCGGCCTGGGAGTAGCTCTCCCAGCCCTGGTCGATCGTCCAATCGGGGCGGGCGCCCGGGGGCGGCCCATTGCTAAAGCCATCTCCGCTCATGGAACAACGCTACGCCCCGAATATCGCAAAAGCTGTTCGGAGTTTGCCCTAAAAGTGGGGATCGCCGGAGAGAGATTTCCGTTAGTGCGAGATCCGGGGGCGAAGCTTGTATTGCCCGTGATCGAACGACTCGAAGATCACCGCCGTTTGCGGGTGACCGACGGGCTCGCCGCTGTCGTCGGGCAGCAGGTTCTGCTCGGACACGTAGGCGACATAGCTGTTGTCGTCGTTCTCGGCCAGCAGGTGATAGAAGGGCTGGTCCTTCTTCGGCCGGATATCCTCGGGAATGGACTCCCACCATTCATCCGTATTGGCGAACACGGGGTCGACGTCGAACACCACGCCCCGGAATGGGAAGATGCGGTGCCTGACGACCTGTCCGATCGCGAATTTGGCGAGTCTCGAATCCATGGCGTTAAGAATAGCAGTCTCACCTGACTGAAACCTGAACGGCGTGAGCTCCGAACCCGGAACACAAGCGGGCGCCTTCCGACGGGCGAGCGACATGCTATGGTCGACTCGAAGTGAGGCGTCGCAACCGTTCGCGAAGCCTGCGAGACAGGTAGTAGAGACCATGTCGGACGCGCCGCGCGCGCCCGGCGCCCCGCAAGGACGGCGCCGGCGGTCTCCGGAAGAGTCGACGTGTTATGCGGCGCTCGACCTGGGGACCAACAATTGCCGCCTGTTGGTGGCGACGCCCTCGCCGCGCGGATTCCGCGTCGTCGAGGCCTATTCCCGCATCGTGCGCCTGGGAGAGGGCTTGTCGCAAAGCGGCCAGCTGTCCGAGGCGGCCATGGACCGCTCGCTGGCGGCCCTAAAGGTCTGCGCCGAGAAGATCCGCCGCCGCAAGGTGGTGCGGGTCAAGGCCGTGGCCACCCAGGCTTGCCGGGGCGCGACCAATGGTCCCGACTTCGTGCGCCGGGTTCACGAGGAGACCGGCCTCAAGCTGCAGATCATCAGCCCGCGCGAGGAGGCCCAGCTCTCCGTCGCCGGTTGCATGAGCCTGTTCGACCGGGAGCAGGACGCGGCGTTGGTGGTCGATGTCGGCGGTGGCTCAACGGAGTTGTCCTGGGTGGATCTGAAAGGGGGCGGTCTCGACGCCAAGCCGCGCCAGTTCGCCGCCTGGAAGCTGCCGATCAAGGCGTGGCTGTCGATCCCCGTCGGCGTGGTCACCTTGGCGGAGCGCTTTCCGGAGGGCGAGCGGGCCGACGAGAACTGGTTCCGGTCCATGGTCGACGATGTCAAGGCGCGGATCGAGGCCTTTCCGCACGCCGAGCCGATGCGCCAGATCTTCGCCGAGGGCAGGGCCCATCTGGTCGGCACCTCGGGTGCGATCACCAGTCTTGCGGGGTTGCACCTGGGCTTGCCGCGCTACGACCGCAACGTCGTCGATGGCCTCTGGATGGACCGGACCGACTGCGACGCCGCGTCCGAACGCCTATTGAGCCTGACCGCCGTCGAGCGGGCCCAGGAACCGTGCATCGGCGCGGACCGGGCCGATCTGGTCCTGGCCGGCGCGGCGATCCTGCAGGCGGTCCAGGAGCTGTGGCCATGTTCGCGCGTGCGTGTCGCCGACCGAGGGCTTAGAGAAGGGCTCCTGATGTCCCTGATGTCCGATCAGCAGCGACGCCCGCGCCGGCGTCGTCGCGGCGGCGCCTCGAAGAAGCCGGAAGCCGCATGAGCGATGAAGAACCGCCCCGCAAGCGCATGGTCAAGCCGCCGGCCGGGGGCAACGAGGGCGGTCGCGCCAAGCCCGCGCGCCTGAAGACCGCCTACGGCCGCACGCCCAGCCAGCAGGCCTGGCTGGAACGGCAGATCAACGACCCGTTCTCGGCCAAGGCCCGCGCCCTGGGCTATCGCAGCCGCGCGGCTTTCAAGATCAGCGAGATCGACGACAAGTTCCGTTTCTTCAAGAAGGGCGCGAAGGTCATCGACCTGGGCTGCGCGCCGGGCGGCTGGCTGCAGATCGCCGTCGAGCGCGGGGTCACCGACCTCGTGGGGATCGATCTTCTGCCGGTCGATCCCGTGGCCCCGGCTCACCTGCTCGAGATGGACTTCACCGCGGATGACGCGCCGGCCAAGTTGCTCGAACTGCTGGGCGGCGAGCCCGACCTCGTCATGTCGGACATGGCGCCGAACACCGTCGGCCATCGAGAAACCGACCACCTGCGTATCGTCGGTCTGATCGAGATCGGCGCCGAGTTCGCCATCGATGTCCTGAAGCCGGGCGGCGCGTTCGTCGCCAAGGCCTTCCAAGGCGGCGAGACGGCGGAAATCATCGGCCGTCTGAAGCGCCACTTCGACAAGGTCCAGCACTTCAAGCCCAAGGCCAGCCGTGCGGACAGTTCGGAGGTCTTCCTGGTCGCGACGGGGTTCAAGGGGCGCTGACGGAAAACGTGTAGAAATCTCTATTTCGTCTTTAGGTTATTGATAAATCACGGAAATTTACATTTCAGTCTCTTGCGGATCGGCCTGGAGTGGCGCGAGCCTGCGGCGTGCGCACATCGCGCCATTCGAGAGGCTTACCCATGTCGAAGTCCCTGAGCATCGCTGTCGCCTTTGCCATCGCCCTGTCCGGCGCGAGCGTCGCCTCCGCCGCCCCCTGCAAGGACGCCAAGGGTAAGTTCACCAAGTGTCCGGCCGCCGCGCCGGCCAAGCCGACCAAGTGCAAGGACGCCAAGGGCAAGTTCGCCAAGTGCGGCGCACCGGGCGCCAAGCCGGTCTAGACTGTTCGGCGGCGTCGCGGACGCCGCCGTCTTCCATCGGAAAGATTCCTCTCCATTTCCGACCTGCGCGGGTCGACAACCGCCGGCCTCACGGCTATATCCGCGCCGCAAAATGGAGACTCCGATGGAGATTCGCGAAGGGCTTACCTTCGACGACGTTTTGCTCGAACCCGGCCCGTCCGACGTCATGCCCACCCAGGTGACGACCGAGACCCGGTTCACGCGTGAAATCAGTCTGAACATCCCGCTCGTGTCCGCCGCCATGGACACGGTGACTGAAAGCCGCCTCGCCATCGCCATGGCGCAAGCCGGCGGCCTGGGCATCCTGCACCGCAACCTCACCAATGAGGAGCAGGCCGACCAGGTTCGCGAGGTCAAGCGCTACGAAAGCGGCATGGTCATCAACCCGCTGACCATCCATCCCGACACCACCCTGGCCGAGATCCGCGAGATCACGGCCCGCCGCAAGATCTCGGGCTTCCCGGTGGTCGAGCGCGGCAGCGGCAAGCTGGTCGGCATCGTCACCAATCGCGACATGCGCTTCGAGGGCGACGCCAGCGTCCCGGCTTCGGCGATCATGACCCGCGAGAACCTGATCGTCGTCGCGGAAGGCGTCGATCAGGCCGAAGCGCGGGAGCTGCTGCGCAAGCACAAGATCGAACGCCTGATCGTCGTCGACGAGGCCTATCGCGCCGTCGGCCTGATCACGGTGAAGGACATCGAGAAGGCCCAGGCTCACCCCCTGGCCGCCAAGGACGACAAGGGCCGCCTGCTGGTCGGCGCGGCCTCGACCGTCGGCGACGCCGGCTTCGAGCGCTCGATGGGCCTGGTGGACGCCGGCGTCGACGTCGTCGTCATCGACACCGCCCACGGCCACTCCAGTCAGGTCGCCCAGGCCGTCTCGCGCCTGAAGCGCGAAGCCAATCGCGTCCAAATCGTCGCCGGCAACATCGCCACCTACGACGCCGCCCGCGCCCTGATGGACGCCGGCGCCGACGCGGTGAAGGTGGGCATCGGCCCGGGCTCGATCTGCACCACCCGCATCGTCGCGGGCGTGGGCGTGCCGCAGCTGACCGCGATCATGGAAGCCGTCCGCGCCGGTCGCGAAAGCGGCGTGCCGATCATCGCCGACGGCGGCATCAAATATTCCGGCGACCTGGCCAAGGCCATCGCGGCCGGGGCCTCGACCGCCATGATGGGCTCGATGTTCGCCGGCACCGAAGAAGCGCCGGGCGAGGTGTTCCTGTACCAGGGCCGGTCGTACAAGAGCTATCGCGGCATGGGCTCCGTGGGCGCCATGGCCCGTGGCTCGGCCGACCGCTACTTCCAGAAGGAAGTCACGGACAACTTCAAGCTCGTGCCGGAAGGCATCGAGGGCCAGACCCCGTTCAAGGGCCCGATCTCGCCGGTGCTGCACCAGCTGGTCGGCGGCCTGCGCGCGGCCATGGGCTATGTCGGCGCGCCGACCATCGCCGAGCTGCAGAAGCGCGCCAGGTTCGTGCGCATCACCGGCGCGGGCCTGCGCGAAAGCCACGTCCACGACGTGATGATCACGCGGGAAGCGCCCAACTACCCGAGCGCGGTCTAGCCGATGCGGATGGCCTTCGAGCTGCAGATGGTGGCGGTGGCGGTGATCATCGGGATCATCCACCTCCTGTGGGCGGCCGCGGCCGCCCAGCCGCAGCGCGGCTTGAAGTGGAACATCGGTCCGCGCGACGAACCCGTCGTGCTGACCGGCGTCGCTGGAAGGCTCGAACGAGCCTTCGCCAATTTCCGCGAGACGTTTCCGTTTTTCGTGGCCCTGGTGGTTGTCGACTATCTCGGCGGTCGCCTGGGTGCGCTGACCTCCTACGGCGCGGTGATCTACGTCGTGGCGCGAGCGGTCTACGTCCCGCTCTATGCGTTCGGCGTTCCGATGGCCCGTAGCCTGGTCTGGTTGGCTTCCCTCGTCGGGATACTGCTACTGCTCGCGGCCCTGGTGCTCTGATGCGCGACGGAGGGCGGGTTTCGGCGGCGATCGAGGTTCTCACCGAGATCGAGACGCGGCATTTTCCGGTGAAGATGGCGCTGAAGCGCTGGGGTGAGACGGCGCGTTACGCCGGCTCCAAGGACCGGGCCTTCGTGTCCGGTTTGGTGCTGGACGCCCTGCGCCGCAAGCGCTCGCTAGGCTGGATGATGGGCGACACCAGCGCACGCGGCGTCGTACTGGGTGTGCTGGCTTTCATCTGGAAGTGGACCCCGGACCGTGTCGCCGAAGCCGCGGGAGAGGAACACGGTTTCGGAGCCCTGACCGACGCCGAGCGTGAGCGCCTGGGCGCGCCCATTTCCCTGGACGACGCCCCGGCCCCGGTGGCCGGCGACTACCCCGATTGGCTGGAAGAGCGTTTGGTCCGGACCTTCGGCGTCAACCAGATCGTGGAAATGCGGGCGTTGTCCGAGCGCGCGCCGGTCGACCTGCGGGTCAACACCTTGAAGACCGACGCCGAGCGCGCCGCCAAGGCCCTGGCGCCAATCCACGCCGCGCCGGCCGGGATCCTGCCCAACGCCTTTCGCATCCCCGCGCCCGCCGCCGCCGACCGCACGCCGTCGGTTGAGGCGGTTCCGGCCTTCTCCAAGGGCTGGTTCGAGGTGCAGGATCTGGGCTCGCAGATCGCCGCCGCCGTGGCCGGCGAGGTCAAGGGCAAACAGGTGCTGGACTTCTGCGCCGGCGGGGGCGGAAAGACGCTCGCGCTCGCCGCCGCCATGGGCAACACCGGCCAGATCTTCGCCCATGACAGCGACGCCCGGCGTCTGGCCGACACCATCCGGCGCGGCCAGAGGGCAGGGGTCCGCAACCTGCAGATCCGCTCGCCGATCGAGGCCACGCCGCTGAAGGGCCTGGAAGGCAAGATCGACGTCGTCTTCGTCGACGCGCCCTGCACCGGCGCGGGCACCTGGCGCCGCCACCCGGACGCCAAGTGGCGGCTGTCGCCCGACCAACTGGCCAAGCGCCAGATCGAGCAGGACAGCGTGCTGGAAGACGCCGCGACTTTTGTGAAGGCCGGCGGCCGCATGGTCTATGTCACCTGCTCTCTGTTGATCGACGAGAACGAGGACAGGGTCGCCGGCTTCCTCGATCGCCACCCCGAATTCTCCGTGAAGCCGATCGCCCTGCCGGGCGTCGAGCACGTCACGCCCGAAGGCTATCTGCGCCTGACCCCTTACCGCGCCGGGACGGACGGCTTCTTCGCCGCCGTATTGGAGCGCGCCTCCTACACGCCTTGACCGAAACTGACCGACCGCTGGAGACCCGCCGATGACCACTGAAACCCACCACCAGCGCGTCCTGATCGTCGACTTCGGCAGCCAGGTGACCCAGTTGATCGCTCGCCGGGTGCGCGAGGCCGGTGTCTATTGCGAGATCCATCCGTTCGACAAAGCCGAGGCCCTGGTCGACGACTACAAGCCCTCGGCCATCATCCTCTCGGGCGGCCCCGCCAGCGTGCTGGAGGAGGATAGTCCCCGCATCGGCCGCAAGTTGTTCGACTTGGGCCTGCCGATGCTGGCCATCTGCTATGGCCAACAGCTGCTGTGCGACGTGCTGGGCGGCAAGGTCGAGGGCGGCCATGCCGGGGAGTTTGGGCGCGCCGAGCTGACCATCGGCAAGGTCAACCCGCTGTTCCAGGGCTTAGCCGGCGTCGGCGAGTTGGAAACCGTCTGGATGAGCCACGGCGACCGCGTCACCGCCATCCCGGAAGGCTTCGAGGTCGTCGCCACCTCGACCGGCGCTCCGTTCGCCGCGATCGCCAACGACGAAAAGAAGATCTACGCCGTCCAGTTCCACCCCGAGGTGGTCCACACCGTCAACGGCTCGAGGATCTACAAGAACTTCCTGGCCCTGGCCGGGCTGAAGGGGGACTGGACCATGGCGGCCTTCCGCCAGGAGATGGTCCAGAAGATCCGTGACCAGGTCGGGACCGGCAAGGTGATCTGCGGCCTATCGGGCGGCGTCGACAGCTCGGTGGCCGCCGTCCTGATCCACGAAGCGATCGGCGACCAACTGACCTGCGTGTTTGTCGACACAGGTCTTCTCCGCAAAAACGAGGCCGACCAGGTCGTCACTCTATTCCGCGACCACTACAACATCCCGCTGGTCCACGTGGACGCTGGCGAGATGTTCTTGGGCGAACTGGCCGGCGTCAGCGACCCGGAGACCAAGCGCAAAACCATCGGCCGCCTGTTCATCGAGGTGTTCGACAAGGAAGCCGCCAAGATCGACGGCGCCGAGTTCCTGGCGCAAGGCACGCTCTATCCCGACGTCGTCGAGAGCGTCTCGGCCCGCGGCGGCCCCTCGGCCGTGATCAAAAGCCACCACAATGTCGGCGGCCTGCCGGACTACATGAAGCTGAAGCTGGTCGAACCGCTGCGTGAGCTCTTCAAGGACGAGGTCCGCGCCCTGGGCGTCGAGCTGGGCTTGGCCCCGGCGTTCGTCGGCCGCCACCCGTTCCCCGGCCCGGGCCTGGCCATCCGCATCCCGGGCGAGATAACACCCGAGAAGGTCAAGGTGCTGCAGGACGCCGACGCCATCTATCTGGAAGAGATCCGCAACGCGGGCCTCTACGACCGGATCTGGCAAGCCTTCGCCGTGCTGCTGCCCGTGAAGACGGTCGGCGTCATGGGCGACGCCCGCACCTACGAGAATGTCCTGGCCCTGCGCGCGGTCACCTCGACCGACGGCATGACCGCCGACTTCTTCGAGTTCCCCTGGCCGGTCCTGGGCAAGACCGCCACCCGGATCATCAACGAAGTGCGAGGGGTCAACCGGGTCGTCTACGATGTCACGTCCAAGCCGCCCGGCACGATCGAATGGGAGTGACGGTAGACGGGATGTCCGCACTTCGTGCGCGACGCATTCAAGGGTTTAGGTATCGGCGCGCCTCGACCAGCTGCGGTCGTTCGGGTCGATCGGCATGCGGGGCCATCACCACGAGCTTTTCGAAATAGGCGCGGGCCTTGCGGCTGTCGCCAGCGCGTTTGGCGGCCTCGGCGGCGCCACAGAGCGACCAGAAGCGATTGGGTTCCTGGACAAGGGACGCCTCGAACGCCGCTAGCGCCTCGGCGGGGCGACCTTGCTCCAGCAGCATGTCGCCCAGCATCTCCCGGGCCGGCGCGAGAGGGCCTGGGGTGACGGAAGCCAGCTGGGTCTTGTCCTCGATGTCCGCGGCCGCTCGCATGCCCGCCAGCGCCTCGGCGACCCGCCCTTGGCTCAAGGCGAGGATCGCCGCTACCGCCCGTCGCTGTATGTCGGTTTGCTGCGCCCAATAGTCCTCGCCCTGCTGGGTAAGTTTGTCGTGGATCTGGTCCAGTGACCCGATCGCCGCTCGCGCCCCGGCGTCGTCATTCAGATGCGCCGCGCCCAGGCCGCGAGCGAAATAGGTGATCGAGTCGGCGTAGGGGAAGCGGCTGGGTGTCGGCTCGAGCTTCGCCGCGCTCGCCCAATTTCGGCGCTCAAGGGCGTAGCGCGCCGGGATCGCGGCGTGGGCGTAATAGGCGGCCGAGGCTGGCGCCGCACCGTTGGCCTTGGCCGGATCGAAGCGCGAAAAGACCTGGACGGACGCTTCGGTCAGCTGTCCGGCCGCCTTGTCCTGTCCAGTCTGCAGGTAGGCATAGATCATGTAGTCGCTGGCGTGCAGTTCGTCGGCCGGCTGGCCGGCGGCCCGCGCCGAGGCCGCCGAGGCCAGGTTGGTGTCGATCGAGGCCTGCCAGTCGCCGATCCGGGTGAAGGTGTGGGAGGGCATGTGAAGGGCGTGCGGCGTCGAGGGCGCGATCGCGCCGTACCGCTTTGCTGCTTCGGCGGCGCGAGACGCCAGTGCCGGTTCGTCATAGGCGTGGATAATGTAGTGGGCGAGGCCCGGATGGTCGGGATACTTGGCGAACAGCGTCTCCAGGATCGCGCCGGCCTTCAGTTGCTTGGCGTAAGTCTTGTCGGCGGGATCGGCGGCCGCCGCCAAAGCCAGGGCGTAGAAGATCCGCGCTTCGGTGTCCTTGGGATAGGCGGCGGCCAGACGCTCCATCGCTTGTTCGTAGGCGACGGTTCGGGCGTCCTGGTCCAGCGTCGAGGCGTCGGTGTAGAGGTGCGCGACCGCCTCGATATAGTCCCGCTCGCGCGGGGTCTTGGCCTTCAGGGCGCGGCCGGCCTGAACCGCGTCGAGGCCCTGCTTCAGCTGGGCGGGCGACTTGAAGCCGGCGAACGGGTTGCTCCAGCTGCTCAGCGCAATGCCCCAGTAGGCGATGGCGCAGCTGGGATCGGCCGCGAGCACGGCGCGATAGCCGTCGATCGCCGAGCCGAACTGGAAGGAGTGCATCAGGGCCACGGCGCGATCGAAGCGAGGCTGGGCGTCGGCGTTGCACGAGGTCTCGAAGCTGACGCTGCCTAGGCGCTCCACGGCGGCATGGTCATGCCCGACTATCTGAGCGGAGGACTGGCTGGTGGCAAGCGCGGTCAGCAGGGACGCGGCGAGAAGGGTCTTGGATCTCATGACACCTGGCCATTCGCATAAGAGGTTGGGGACTAGGCTCTTAGGGCTTGCCGAAAAGTCCACCGCGACAACGGCAAACGGCAGAAGGCGCCTCCATCTCAGCTTGCAGGCCGCGGTGGACAGGCACAAGTGCGCGCGGGCGAGCGCAGGCGGCGCGACTTAGCTGGTCGGAAGGCCCGCTTCATGGAAGGGGCGCGGCCAGCCTTGGATTGGAGATGCGCGATGACGCTTGGTGGTGGTCTCGTGTTGCAGCCATCGGGGCGTGCTCGACACCGTTCGCCGGGCCCAGGCGCTCTCGGGCGTCGATAAGGTCCATGCCGTGGTCGGCGGGTTCCACCTGGTGCGCCCCCGCACCGAAGACGACGCGCGGCGGACGGCCGCCGAGTTCGTCAAGCTGGACTCGACCTACATCATCCCGATGCACTGCACCGGCGAGGTGTTCATCGCCGAGGCGACCCGGCTCATGCCCAGCAAGATGTTCCGATCGTATGTGGGGACGCAGCTGGTGTTCGACGCCAAGGCGTAGAGGGACGGGTATCGAGCTCCGCGCAGGTCCGCTTTCCGGCGGGACGCCAAGTTCCGCAACTGGCGCGACGCGGCCGGCGGCGGGAAGTTTCGGATCGGTTGGGCGGGGAGCCCCAGCAACGTGCAAGCCGACACGGCTCAGTCCGATAACGAGTTGGCGCGGTCTGCTAGTCGAATGGCGCGCTCGGTGAATGTTCAAATTCTCCGCTGCCCTAACTTCCCCTCATCGGCGCTGGCGATCTCGATGATCGCCGAGGCGCCCTGATCCTGGAGAAGGCAGTCATGAACAACCTCATCAACGACGCGCGTCACATCCCGGTCGGCGACACCGGGACCACGGTATCGTTCAGCCCGATCACCCTGGCCGCGCCCGGCCGGGCCCTGCCGCTCGAGCTGCGCATCACCGGGCCGGTTTCGGGCGAGGCCCTGCCCATAGTGCTCCTGTCGCACGGCCACGGACCGTCGAACTACATCCCCTCGAAGGATGGCTATGGTCCCCTGGTCAACTTCTATGCCGAGCGCGGCTTTGTCGTGATCCAGCCCACGCACCTGAACTCCAAAGTTGCGGGGCTGCCGACAGGCTCGGCCGGAGGACCGCTGTTCTGGCGCTCACGCGTCGAAGACATGAGCCTGATCCTGGATCAACTCGACGAGATCGAGGCCGCGGCGCCGGCCTTCAAGGGGCGACTCGACCGCGACAAGGTCGCGGTTGTCGGCCACTCGATGGGCGGACAGACCGCCGGCATGTTGCTGGGTGCGCGGCTCACCGATCCGAAAGACCCAGACGCTCAGGACGTCAACATGCTGGAGCCCCGCATCATGGCGGGTGTGGTTCTCACCGCGCCTGGCAATGGCGGCGACAGTCTGAGCGAGATGGCCGCCACAAACTACAGCTTCTTCAACCCCGACTTCTCCCACATGACCACGCGGAGCCTGGTCGTGATCGGCAGCGACGACGCCTCGGCCCACCTCACGGTCCGCGGTCCGTCCTGGCACGCGGACCCCTACTACTGCAGCCCCGGCGCCGAGGCGCTGATGACCGTCCTTGGCGGCAAGCACGGTCTCGGCGGCATTTCGGGCTATGACGCCAAGGAGACCGACGACGAGGACCCCGAACGCCTGGAGATCGTCCTGCGCATGACCTGGGCCTATTTGCGCTCGGCCTTCGACGGCGACGATCGCGCCTGGGCGGCCGCGCGCGCCGCCCTGCAGGTCCATGCCCCGTCACAGGCGCGGGTGGAGCTTCGCTAGCGGAACAGCGCGTTCCTGGCCATGCTTGGGCGCATGGCCAGGGACTCGCGCGAATGATAGGCAAGGAGCTACGGACATGACGTCCCCAGTGGCGGATCGAGGCCGGTTTCCACCGACGCTCTGGCGGGCCATGCACAGCGCCGGCCTGGAGCCGCCCAAGGTGCTACGCGCGGCGGGGCTGCCCGCCAGCCTGCATCTCGACGCCTCGGCAACACTCTCCACCCGCCAGCTCTTCGCGATCTGGAAGGCGCTAGAGAGGATCGCGGATGACCCGGGGGTGGCGCTGCGGCTGCTTGACGGCGCCGATCGCTGCGGCCATCAGCCCGCCTTCATTTCCGCACTCTACGCGTCGGATTTTCGGGACGCCATTCAGCGGATCGAACGCTTCAAACGGATGGGCGCCTGCGAGGTTTTCAGGATCGAGGAGGCGAACGGGCGGTGGACGATCATCAAGGAATGGCCGTTCGCCACAGAAGCGGAGCCGGCGGTCTCCGTCGACCTCAGCTTCATGTTCCTGCTGGAGCTTGGACGCCGAGGAACCGGCAGGCGCATTACCCCGGTGCGGATTGAATACCAGCGAGCCGACCCGGCGAACCGCGAACTCCAGGACTACTACGGCGCGCCTGTGGTCTTCGCGGCCGCTCGAAACGCGATGACCTTCCACGCCGATGACCTGGCCGCGCCCTTCCCCGGGCACAGTCCCGAGTTTCTCGATCTCGTCACGCCGGGTCTGGCGGCCGCCTTCGCGGAGATCCATGAAGGCCACACGATCGCCGACCGCGTGAAGTCGGTTCTCAAGCGCTCACTGGCCAGCGGGCGCCCTGAGTTGGCGCACGTGGCGCGGGATCTGGGGATGAGCGAACGTACGCTGCAAAGACGGATAACCGATGAGGCCACGACGTTTCGAACGCTGCTCTCGGATGCGCGGCGCGAGCTCAGTCAACAGTTGCTCGCCGATCCCGCCATTCACATCGACGAGGTGACCTACCTGCTCGGGTATCAGGACACCACGTCGTTCTATCGGGCTTTCAAGGACTGGGCGGGCGTTTCGCCGGGCGAGTGGCGCTCAGGAATTGGACAGGAATCCCAGACGTCCGAGGTGCTGCACTGAACGTCCGCTTGCTGAAGGGACGCCAACGTCAGCTCTTGGCGCATACGGGCCTGGGGGCTAACGCAGACTGGCGCGCAACGGCTTGAACCGACCTTATGCGAGCCGGACTAAGTCGTCAGCCAGCCGGGCGGGGATTTCAAGGGCGATTTCCGCGCCAACAATCCCAGAGGCCAAGCCGCCTTTCGAGCCGCTTGCCAGCCTCCCCGTGGAGCGAGATCCCCAGGCAGCCGCTTGAAAGGTCTCAGCGCCGCGCGCTGACATGCCCGCGCTCAGGCCTGCCGGTACTCACCCGAGCCAGACGTTCCAAGACCGGTTGTCTAGCAGGCGACGGAACTCGGCATGTTCGGGAAACCGCGCCTCGATGCCCACGCGGGTTAGGCGGTCGAGAACGCCGAATTCCTTCTCGCGCAGCCGCTCGTCGATACAGAACTTGCTGTCCTTGCCCGCCAAGCCGCCAAGCCGCCAAGCCGCCAAGCCGCCAAGCCGCCATGCCGCCAAGCCGCCAAGCCGCCATGCCGCAAGCGTCGCGGATGCGCTGACTCGTGTGAATGGTTCAATCCACGAGGCGGGGTCAGGTTTCCCGCCCCTCGGCAATGACTAGGGGCCGAACGTGCTCCCCTTGGTGACAGGCCAGCACCGGCCATTGGCGCGGGTCCGATTTAGATCCGTCGGAGCCGTCGGTATCGGCACGGGCTGCATCAGCCGCTTTCCGCTCTCAGGCGTCTATGAATGTCAGTGGCGGCGATGGCCGCCTCGGCCGCGGCGACGGCGATCTGGTTGAGACCGCGGACGACATCTCCGGCCGCGTAGAGGCCGTGGATCGATGTCTGCTGATGGGCGTCGACGATCAGGTTGCCCTCATCGTCGTGGGCCGCGCCCCAGCGGACCGCTAGGCGGCTCTGCATCTCGCAGCCCAGGGCCAGATAGAGGCAATCGAACGCGCGCCCGTCCGGGCCGGCCAGTTCGAGCCCATCGGTGTTCACCGAGAGTTGGGACAGCGCGATCGATCTGATAGCGACGCCGCGCGCCACCAGCGCAGCCGACTCTCCCAAAGACGAGGGGGCGCCAAGGTGCAGCAGGGTGATGTCCGAGGAATAGGTGCGCAGGAAGGCGGCTTCACGAGCGCCGAGATCCCCATCGCCGAGTACGGCGATGCGTTGGTCGATCGCCTCGTAGGCGTCGCAGATCGGGCACATGCGAACCCGGCCGGCGGTGATCGCCGCCTCGAGGTTGTCGAGCGCCGGCAGGCGATCGACGACGCCCGTGGCCAGGAGCACGAACGGCGTCAAGACCCCGGTCTCGCCGCCCTCGGCGTCGGTAATCCGCAGTTCGAAACCGTCGGCCGTTCGCGCCAGCGTCTGGGCGACGGCGGCACGACGCTGCGCGCCGTAGAGGCTGGCCTGCTCGGCCATGTTCCGAAGGAGGGCCGGGCCGCCGATCCCGCTGGGAAAGCCGGGCGTGTTGTGGCTTTGGGGGATCCAGGCCGCCCGCGGACGGCCGCCGTCGAGGACCAGCACCTTGCGGCGAAAGCGGCCCAGATAGGTGGCGGCGGTCAGACCGGCCGGACCGGCCCCTACAATAATCGTATCGAACCGTTCCATGACGCCTCTCCTTGATAAGCCCGCGTCGGGCAGGGCCGACAATAGAGGCTCCACCAGGGCGCGGCGCGCGACCCCGTCCTCGGTCGGGGCGGTCACACGATGCGGTCGCCGTTGACGCTGACGTGCGAGGTGATCCTGGCTAGGCCATGCGAAACTCGCGTTAGGCCGTCAGCAAACTCCGAACACCCCGCGCGGTTGCCTGTCGTACGCTTTGAAGACGGAACGGCGCCATCCGTCGGACCGTTGCTGGGAGAGCGGCGGCGTCGCCGTCTAGAGGGCATCTTGCGCGACCACGACTCGACTTTTTTGACGATGCGACGCCAAGCGCCCGCTCTGCTGAAGCGCCTTGACCTGGCGACGGTCCTCGAATGGGCTTCCCGCGGCGGCTATGCCGCGCGCGGGCTGGTCTATCTCGGCCTCGGCGGAATTGTCCTGCTGGCTGCCCTCGACCTGACACCCAGGGCCCGCGGAGCGCGCGGCCTGCTGGCGACATGGTCCCAGTGGCCGTTGGGTTCGATCCTGATCGGCGCGATCGGCTTCGGCCTCCTGGGCTTCGCGGCTTGGCGCGCTTTGCAGGCCGTGTTCGACGCCGACCGCCATGGGCGTTCGGCCAAGGCGTTGGCCATCCGCCTAGGCCAGGCTGTCAGCGGCGTGATCTACGGCGCCCTCGCTTTCAGCGCCTTCGAGTTGCGCGACCAGTTCGAGGACTTCGGCGCGGCCGACGAGGAACGATCGGCCCAGGCCCTGGCCGGCCGGCTCCTGGCGACGCCGCACGGTGACGGCTTGCTGCTTCTGGCGGGCGCGTTGATGTTCGCCGTGGGCGTCGGCAACATCGTCCAGGGGTTCGCGCAGGATTTCGGCAAGCGGCTGGACTGCGGCGAACGCCTTTGCCGGCGCGTCGTCGTGCTGGGTCGGATCGGCTATGGCGCACGCGGGCTGGCGACGCTGCCCACCGGCGCCTTCCTGGCCCGCGCCGGATGGCAAACCCGGAGCAGCGACGCTCACAGCTGGGCAGGCGCCCTGCAGGCTCTCGAGGGACAGCCGTTCGGCGAGTGGATGCTGGCGATGATCGCCGTCGGCCTGCTGGCGTTCGGTCTGTTTGGCCTCGTCGAGGCCGCCTTCCGACGTATCCGCCCAGTCACCCCAATTCATCAGAGCCATGGCGCGGCCTAGCCCACGGAACGGCCGCGCTCGCGCGCCGTTGTGGCTTGCTGCGGCAGGCCGGTGCAGATTTCAGGGACGAGATGGACAAGAACGGCTCGAGCAAGGGGCGCGCGCCTCGGCCATCGGAACGCGGTCCCATCCTGACCCGCACGCGAAACCTGAAGATGGCCCGTTCGGCCCATGCCTATGTCCGCGGCAGCACGGTGAGGTTCTACGAGTGGCTGGACGCCAGCGCCGGAAAGCTGCCCGGCGGACCGCCGATCTGGATCTGCGGCGATTGCCACCTTGGCAACCTCGGACCCCTGGCCGACGCTCGCGGCCGCGTGGACATCCAGATCCGCGACCTTGACCAGACCGTGATCGGCAATCCAGCCCACGATCTTATTCGCCTGGGCCTGTCGCTGGCCTCCGCCGCGCGCAGCTCGGATCTTCCCGGCGTCGTCACCGCCCGGATGATCGAGGGTCTGATCGAGGGCTACGAGGCCGCCCTGGCCGAGGATTTCGAAGCCAAGTCGCGCCATCCGCCGATGATCGGCGCGGTCTTGCGGCAAGCGTCGAAGCGTAGCTGGAAACACCTCGCCGCCGAGCGCCTTCGGGGCATCGAGCCCAGGATCACCTTCGGGAAGCGGTTCTGGCCGGTCAGCCGGGCCGAGCGCCGCGAACTGGAGGAGCTTTGCCTCAGCGAGCCCATCCATGGCTTGGTGACCAGCCTAAAGTCGCGCGACCGCGGCGCCGAGCTGCGCCTGCTGGACGCCGCCTACTGGATGAAGGGCTGCAGCTCGCTGGGTCGCCTGCGCTACGCCGCCCTGTTGGCCGTCGACAATGGCGATGGCGATGAGCACATCTGCTTCCTGGACCTCAAGGAGGCGGTCAAGGCGGCCGCGCCGCGCGATCCAGAAGGCGACATGCCGCGCGACAATGCCGAGCGCATCTTGGCTGGAGCCCGCGCCCTGTCGCCCAATCTAGGCGGTCGGATGGCCGCCTGCCGCTTGCTCGGCAGGCCCGTGATCGTGCGCGAACTGATGCCGCAGGACATGAAGATCGAGTTCATGGGTCTCACGCCGGACGAAGCCATGGCTTCGGCCCAGTCGCTGGCCCGGGTGGTTGGTGACGCCCATGGTCGTCAGATGGACGAGCCCACGCGCCGGAGTTGGCTGGATGAACTGGCGCGCAACCGCACCGGAGGACTCGATGCGCCGTCATGGCTGTGGTCCAGCGTCGTCGAACTGACCGCGGCCCACGAGGCGGCCTATCTCGAGCATTGCCGGCGCTATGCGCTCGGCCTGGCGGTGTGACGTCCAGTCTTGATCCGGAGGAAAGGCCGCTGACGATGGAATCGACTGGGATCCGTTCCGGTTGCGCTTGCGGCGCGAACTCCAGGTCTCGGCGCGATCCGGCCGATCTGCGGCGTCCGGGCGGTAGGACGAGGGAGCTGAGTTCTTTAGAGCAAGGCAATGATCCCGCGACTGTTCACAACGGGCGGTCGCGGACATGGCTCGGTCCGGATGAGTATCGAAAGGCGCGGGCGGCTCGGAGCCGGGACTAGTCCGGGCCTGCCTCCTTTCGATCGCCTCCTCGGAGACGTGCGGCGTTGCTACGGGATTGCCGCCAAGCCGTCTGCTGACCGTCCGAAAACTGCGCGCCACCCGAAGGCGCTTCCGGCGGGCTGCACCGACCAAGGCGATATCCCGATCGGCCGGACAGGATGGCTTCGCGGAGGCCCTGCCGTGATCCGCTAGCTTCCGGCAGCGCCAGGCAAGGATCGAGACCCGGAGCCAATTGGAACGTCCTTCGTTGCATGGGGTAGTCAGGGCAGCGCCCGCACGTGGGCGCCCGCCTGGTCGTCGCGGGAACGGCGATCGCGCATCGGAGCGGATGTCCCATGAGCAAGCCTGCAGGCATCAGCAGACCTCCGACGTTGATCGCCGCGCTCGCCGTCGCGATTGGCTTGCTCGGCCTTTTCAACCTAGTCGGCGGCGTGTGGTTGCTAGCGTTGAAGGGCAGCCCATACTATGCGGCGGCCGGAGCGAGCCTGCTTGCGACAGCGGTTCTGCTGTGGCGTCGACGCGCCATCGCCCTCCATGTGTTCGCCGCGGTCATCGCCGTCACCCTGGTCTTGGCGATCGTGGAAATCGGCTTTGACTGGTGGAAGCTGGCGCCGCGCGGCGACCTTCTTTTCCCGCTCGGCCTGCTGCTTCTGCTGCCTTGGGTGACGCGCCAGCTCGGCGACGGTTCGGGCGAGGCCAAACCCAGGCGATGGCGCGTTGGGCCGCTCGCTCTGACCCTGGTCGCGGCCAGCATCGTGGCGGTAGTCTCCATGGCCACGGACCACGACCTGCGAGGACGCCTTCCCGACGTGCGGAGCACGGTGGCGGCCGACCCCGGCGGCGTGGCTGAGGGCGACTGGAGCGCGTACGGCCGTTCATGGGCGGGCGACAAGTGGTCGCCGCTGAAGCAGGTCACGCCCGAGAACGTCGGCCAGCTGCAAGTCGCCTGGCGTGTTCGCACGGGCGACCTCAAGCGGCCCGGCGATCCCGAGGAGACGACCTACGAGGTCACGCCGATCAAGGTGGCCGACACGGTCTATCTCTGCACGCCGCACAACATCGTCCTGGCGCTCGACGCCGAGACGGGCGCGACGCGCTGGCGGTTCGACCCGCACATCGCCGTGCCCGCAGGGCTGCAGCATCTCACCTGCCGCGGGGTTTCCTTCCATGGCCCCACGGCCACCGAGGGCGCGAGGGAGCCCTGCGTTCAGCGCATTCTGATGGCGACGAACGACGCACGGCTGATCGCGCTCGACGCGCGCAACGGCCATCTCTGTCCCGGCTTTGGCCGCGGCGGCCAGGTCGATACGCTGGCCGGCATGCCGCCGCACGAGCGCGGCTGGTACCAGTTCACCTCCGCGCCTCTCGTGACCCGCGATCTCGTCGTGCTGGGCGGGGCCATCTACGACAACAAGTCGATCCACATGCCGTCCGGCGTCATCCGCGCCTACGATATCCGCGACGGTCATCTGGTCTGGAACTTCGACCCGGGCCGACCCGACGACACCACGCCCCTCAAGCCGGGCCAGCGCTACAGCGAATCCTCGCCCAACAGCTGGAGCACCTCGGCCGTCGACCAAGCCTTAGGCTTGATCTACGTGCCGATGGGCATGGGCGCCGTGGATCAATGGGGCGGCCGGCGTCCCGAGACGACCGAGCGGTTCGCCACCTCGATCCTGGCGCTCGATATCGCCACCGGACGGGCGCGCTGGGTGTTTCAGACCGTCCACCACGACCTGTGGGACATGGACGTGCCGGCCCAGCCCGCGCTCGTCGATCTGGACATCCCGGGCAAGGGCCGTGTTCCCGCGCTCGTCCAATCGACCAAGACCGGCAACATCTTCGTCCTGGACCGGCGCGACGGCAGGCCGATCCATCCGGTCGACGAGCGCCTCGCGCCGCAAGGCGCGGCGCAAGGCGACTGGACGGCGCCGACCCAGCCCCATTCCAGCCTGACCCTGATGCCCGAGCGCGCCCGCGAAAGCGGCATGTGGGGCGCGACCATGCTTGACCAACTGGCCTGTCGCATCAGGTTCCGGCAATTGCGCTACGACGGTCCCTACACCCCGCCATCGGTCCAGGGTTCGCTGGTCTATCCCGGCAACTTCGGGGTCATGGACTGGGGCGGCATGGCCATCGACCCCGAACGGCAGATCGCCTTCGCCCATCCCAACTACATGGGGTTCGTCGATCGCCTGGTGCCTCGAAACCAGGCCGGCGCCGATCGCAACGGCCCGAGCGGCGGATCGGACCTGAGGGGTTCGAGCGAGCATGGCTATAATCCAAACCGTGGGGCGCCGTTCGCGGTCGAGCTGAACCCGTTCCTGTCGCCGCTGGGACTTCCCTGTCAGGCTCCGCCTTGGGGCTATGTCGCGGGCCTGGATCTGGTGACCGGCAAGGTCGTCTACAAGCGTAAGAATGGCACCGTGCGCGACCAGACACCGTTGCCGCTGCCCTTCAAGATGGGCGTGCCCAGCCTAGGCGGACCTATGATCACCGCCAGCGGCCTGGCCTTCATGTCGTCGGCGATCGACAACTATGTCCGCGCCTACGACGTCAGAACCGGCGACGTCCTCTGGCGCGCGCGTCTGCCCGCCGGCGCACAGGCGACCCCGATGACCTATCGCTCGCCCGCTAGCGGCCGCCAGTTCGTCGTGATCGTGGCCGGCGGTCATAGCTCGCTGGGCACCAAACTTGGCGACTCGATCATCGCCTACGCTTTGCCGAACCACTGACAGAACGCGAGCGTCCAGACGACGCTGAAATCGCGGCCACCTATCGGGTTACTGAGCTTGCGACGGGCGGCGTTCGAGCACCGAACGTCGCGTTCCCGGAAGTGCGCCAATGCCAGCAATTGGCGCATAGAGGAAAGCCTGGCGGCCATGAACTGACCGGTTAGAGGCGCACGAAGGGGGCCAGGAGCTTGCCCAACCGTCCGGGTAAGACGATCTGGCCGTCCAGGGCCGCCACGCACAGGCAGGGCGAGTCGGATACCACGCGCGGCTGATGGAGTACGCTGGGGTCGGCCTCCTCGAAGTCCCCCGGCTCGAACACGCCGTCCTCGGTCGCATAGGCGCCCTCGATCACGCAGGTCAGCTCCACGCCCGCGTGTGTATGGCGCGGCGCCGACTGGCCCGGCGCGATGCGCAGCAGAATGACCCGGCAATCTCCGTCGCGCGGGCCCAGGACATTGCGAACGCGCACACCAGGTCCGGCCCAGCGCCACGGACCCAACTCGAAGCCGCGCAGCGGCGCCGGCAGGTCGTGATCGGCGGCGCTGGGCCGCGCCGTTGCGACGCCAGCCGTCGGATCGGGGCCGTCGAGGCGCGCCAGAACCGCGTCCAGGGCGCCGTCCTCAAGCGCGCTCGGCGCCAGGTCGTCGAGAACCGCGCCGCCCACGGCCTGGGCCAGATGTGTCCAGGCGCGGGTCTGGGGTCGCATCGCTAGATGGGTGGCGACGACAACCGCCTCCGGCGCGCTCAACGTTCCGGCCTCGAACGCCAGCAAGCGCTCTTCGCTGGGATGACGGCGCACGTTCATGCCTGGCCTCGCGTCTCACACTCGATGAACGCTCGCAGCTTCATCATGCCAAATCGGATCCGGGCCTTGACGGTGCCCAGCGGCACGCCGAGGGCCTGGGAAATCTGACTGTGGGTCTGTTCCTGGTAAAATGCCATTTCGATCGCTTGGGCTTGGTCGGGGTTGAGGCTGTGCATGGCGGCCCGGACGCGGGCGCCGTCTTGCGCGCCGCTCAAGATCGTGTCCGGCTGGGCCGGCGCCTCGGCCCCGAAGGTGGCGTCGAAGGTGTGGAGCGCCGAGGATCCCCGGCGCAGCGTGTCGCTCCTCAGATTGCGCGCGATCGTGAAGATCCAGGCCGCCACCGACGCGCGCGCCGGATCGTAAGAGGCGGCCTTGCGCCAGACTGCCAGCATCGCTTCTTGCGTCAGTTCCTCGGCCGCGGCGGGCGGGGTTCCGCTCTTGACCAGCAGGGCTTTGACGCGCGGCCCATAGTGGTTGAAGACCTCGATGAACGCCACGCGGTCCTGGTTCTCGGCGATGCGGGCGATCAGCGCGCCAAAGTCGCGCGGCGAGGGGCTCACCAAGGCGGTGGCCTTTCGTTGGACGGGCATGGTTCGAGTCGCATGCATGACCCTTATACGGCGCGGGCGGGCCGGTGGATGGATCGGCGTTGGGGCTTGGGCCAGATTTTTTGCTGAAACCCGTCCTGGCGGACTCATGGCGGGGCCGCGCCCACGTCCTCGAGCGCGTTGTCGAAGCCGAGTTCGCGCATGCGGGTCTTCAGCGCCGCCTGCTGAGCAGGCGGCAGTCCGGGCGTGCGCGCCAGCAGCGCCACGAACTTGCCGTCCGCGGTGCTGGCGATCATCCAGCCATAGCTGTCAGCGCGGTCGATGACCCAGTACTGCCGACGGATCAGGCCGCCGAAAAAGCTGGCCTCGAACTTGGCGTTGGTGGCCGGGTCCACGATCTTGGCGGCGGTGTCGACATGGCGAGCCGGGCCATTGCGGTCGCCAGCGTGACAGACCTGGTCGATGTCGAAAGACCCGTCGCGCTTCCGCGCCCAGACCTGATAGGCGCCGTGGCAGTTGCGCTGGCGGCTGTTGGGCGTGCGGACAATTTCGTACCAACGGCCCATGAAACGCTCGATCTCGACCACCCGCCGGGGCTGGGGCGCCGTTTCGGCCATGGCCGGCGTTGCGGCGAGGAGGGCGGCGAGGAGAAGGGGGAGGAGGGTTCGCAAGGTCATTGTCCCGGCCTCAGGGCTTCGCCATGGGTGATGAGATGAGCAGGCGCGGGCGGGCGTGGGCGTAGGCGGACGCCCTTGGCGAAGATCTTCAACGCTTCCCAGTGGATCGCCGCCACGACGCCAAAACTGAGCAGCGGATGACGGACAAGAGCCGACAGCAGGCCAGCGTCGGTGAGCGGCGAGCGCTTGCCGGCGAACCCCGCGGTGAGCACCACGCCGCCGGCGTCCAGGACCTCAACCCGCACCGCGATCGTCTCGGACGGCGGCGAGACCGTGAAGCGATAGGTCAGGTCCATGTCCATGAAGGGCGAGACGAAGAAGCGCTTAGGCGCGGTCTGATGGAGCGGACCATCTTCTTCAGGGACGGCGATCATATAGCCGTGGTCCTGGCCGAAGGTGTTGCGCACCTCGTAGAGAATCGCGTTCAGGCGGCCGTCGCGGCCATGACAGAAATACAGGCTCAAAGGGTTGAACCCATAGCCGAAGATCCTCGGCATGCACAGCAGGCGCACTGGCCCGCCCGGCTCAAGTCCCGCCTCGACCAGGCGCTCGGCGACATAGGTCCGAAGGTCTCCGCCGCGATGATCGCCATGGTCGCGGGTATCGAACGACGCCAAACCCACGCGTCCACGGCGCAGCCAGCGAAGACGGGCGAAAAGATCGTCGAGCTCGGTCAGGTCGAGCAGGAGCATGAAGATCCGATAGCGAAGCGCGTGGGCGCGGGGCCGCGCGCGCTTGTGGAACACCGGACCGCTATAGATCGCCGACGCGCTCATCAGGCGGCCTCCGCGAGCGAGGGCCGCGCCAAGGTGATGCGGCCGCTCTCGCCCGCCACCGTCCAGGGACGGCGCACCCCGCCGAGCTGTTCAGCGACCGCCAAGCCTGCCTGCAGTCCGTCCTCATGGAAGCCCGCGCCGAAATAGGCGCCGCAGAACCAGGTGCGTCGCGCGCCCTGCAGCGACCAGAGTGACTTCTGGGCGGTCAGGGCCGCGGCGTCGAAATGGGGGTGGTCGTAGGCGTGCGTGCTGTAGGTGAGGTCGGGATCGGGCGCGATGTGCGGATTGAGCGTTACGAAGAGGGGCGGGCGCCGGGGCAGGCCTTGCAGGTGGTTCATCCAGTAGGTGACGCAGCCGGCCGCCGGATCGTCGCGTCGGCCAAGATGGTTCCAGCTCGCCCAGGCCCGCCGGCGGCGCGGCATCAGCCGCACGTCGCCGTGCAGGACCGCGGTGTTGGGCGTGTAGCGAAAGGCGCCAAGCAACGCGCGCTCCTCGGCCGAGGGTTCATCCAGCAGGGCCAGGGCGCGCGGCGCGTGGGCGGCGATCACCACATGATCGAAGGCCTGCCAGCCGCCCGCGGCGTCCTCGACGATCGTCTCCGTGGGCGTGCGCCGCACGCGGGTGACGGGCGCGTTTCGGCGGATGTCTCCGGAGAAGGCCTTGGCCAGCGCCTCGACATAGACCCGGCTGCCGCCGTTGACCGTGCGCCAGCTGCGCCGTCCGATGAACCGCAGCAGATCGTGGTTTTCGAAGAAGCGGATGAAGGCCGCGGCCGGATGGTCGCCGACACCCTCGATGCTGGCCGACCAGATGGCCGCGGCCATAGGCAACAGATGATCCTGTCGCAGGGCCGCGCCATAGCCCTGATCCTTCAAGTACTGGCTCAGCGAGATGACTGGGTCGAGCGTCGCCAGATGGCCCGGCGCGGTCCGGTAGAAGCGGTTGAGATCGCGCAACATCGACCAGAAGCGTGGGCGCAGCAGGATGCTCGGCTGGGCGAAGAGCGATGCCAGGCTCTTGCTGCCATACTCCAGCTCGCCCTCGTCCAACGACACCGCCAGGGACATGTCGGCCGGCTTGGTCGGCACGGCGAGGTGGTCGAAGAGCGCGGTCAGGTTGGGATAGTTCACCTCGTTGTAGACGATGAAACCCGTGTCCACCGCCACACCGCCGGCTTCGACCGTGTTGGCGTGTCCGCCCAGGCGGTCCTCGGCCTCGTAGAGTGTCACGTCGTGCTCGCCGCTCAGCAGCCACGCGCATGAAAGCCCTGAGATCCCGGCGCCAACGACGGCGATCCGCAGCCGGCAGGCGCGGGGAGGGCGAGCGGGAGACTGGCCGTGCGGCATGGATGGCTCCGGGGCTGGGCGCGCCGTCGGGCGCGCTTCAAACCCTGATACGGCCGAGATGTTTTTTCGGACGCACCATGCGTCCGGCCCGTTAGCCGCCCCGTATCGAGGCCATGATCCTGCGCACACCCTCTCCATGGACGGCCCGTTCGGCCAGCTCGCCGCTAGAGCGCTTTCGGGTGCGCTCATGATCCTCGCAACAACCCTGGCTTTTGGCCTGATGACGCTCGTGATGGGCCTGGCCTGGGTCTGTGTTCTCCGAACGGGCAACGGCGGCTGGACGGACGTCTTCTGGACGTTCGGAACAGGCGCTTGCGGTGTGCTGGCCGTACTTACGCCATGGTCGGGCGCGCCGGACGCTCGGCGGGGCCTAGTCGCTGCGCTGGTGGCGATATGGTCCTTGAGGCTCGGCGCTTACGTCGCGCTTCGCGTCGCCCGGGGCGCCGAGGACGTGCGCTACCAGACGCTCAAATCTCAATGGGGCGAACGCTTCAAGCCGCGAATGCTGGCCCTGGCGCTGGTCCAGGCGCCCGTCAGCGCCTTGCTCTGCCTGTCCATCACCTCGGCCGCGGCGCGTCCTGGCCCAGGCCTGCGGGCCGTCGATCTCTTCGGCGGGGCCATCGCGCTGTTCGCCATCGGCGGCGAAGCCTTAGCCGACGAGCAGATGCGGCGCTTCAAGGCTGGCTGGCACGCGCCCGACGCGGTCATGGATCGTGGCCTCTGGGGATGGTCGCGCCATCCGAACTACTTCTTTGAATGGGTTGGGTGGCTGGCCTATCCGGTCATCGCCATCGATCTTTCGGGTGGATGGAGCGCGGGCTGGCTGTCGCTGCTAGCCCCGCTGGCCATGGGCCTGGTGCTGACGCGCCTAACCGGGGTCCCACCGCTGGAGCAGGCGATGCTCGCCGCCAAGGGCGAGGCCTACGCCCGGTACCAGGCGCGGGTCAGCGCCTTCTTTCCCCGTCCACCTCGCAGAGGAACTCCCCGATGAGCCTTTTGGCCGCCTCCATCAATCGGCTGCAAGACGCCCCGTGCCCGGACTTCATCGTGCGGCCCGCTATCGGTGCGCTGGTGGCCAATGCCCGCCGCCAACTCGCCCGGACACCGTGCGGGTCCGAGGCCGATTTCGCCGCCGTCATGGCGGCCCGACCGATCGCCGAGCACACCCAGGCCGCCAACGCTCAACACTACGAATTGCCGGCGCGGTTCTTCGAACGTGTCCTGGGACCGCGGCTAAAATATTCCAGCGCCTACTATGAGACGGCGGACGCCACCCTGGCGCAGGCCGAGGAGGCCGCGCTGGCTCGCACCTGCCAGAACGCCGGGCTAGCCGACGGCCAGACGGTGCTGGAACTGGGCTGCGGCTGGGGCTCGCTGTCCCTGTGGATGGCGGCGGCCTATCCCGGCGCGTCGATCACCGCGGTGTCCAACTCCCATGGCCAGAAAGCCTTCATCGACCAGCAGGCGCGCGAGCGGGGTCTCGCCAACCTGACGGTCGTCACGGCCGACATGAACGACTTCCAGACGTCGTCGCGCTTCGATCGCATCGTCTCGGTCGAGATGTTCGAGCATATGGCGAATTGGCGCGCGCTCTTGACCCGCATGCGCGGCTGGCTCGCGCCCGACGGTCGGGCCTTGGTCCATGTCTTCGCCCATCGGACCGCGCCTTACCGCTTCGAGGTCGAGGATCGCTCGGACTTTATCGCCCAGCACTTCTTCACGGGTGGCCTGATGCCCAGCCACGGCTTGATGCGTCAGTATTCCGATGTCTTCGCGGTCGAGGCCGACTGGCGCTGGAGCGGGGCGCACTACGCCCGTACGGCCAACGACTGGCTGGCCAATTTCGACCGCCACGAGCACGAGATCATGGAGGTGATGCGTTCGGTCTATGGCCAGGACGCCGTCCTTTGGACGCGCCGCTGGCGCCGGTTCTTCCTGGCGACGGCCGGCCTGTTCGGCGATCGCGGCGGCGCCGAATGGGGCGTCAGCCATTACCGTCTCGCGCCGGTTTGAGGAGAACCGCCATGCCCTATCTCACCGCCTATGTCACATCGATGATCGTCTTCCTCGGGCTCGACGCTGTCTGGCTATTGGTCATGGGGCCGCGTCTCTATCGACCCGTGCTGGGCGACATTTTGGCCCCAAAGCTCAACGCGCCGGCCGCCATCGCCTTCTACCTGATCTACGGCCTGGGCATTTTGATCCTGGGCGTGGCGCCGGCGTTGCGCGAGGGCGCGGCCGGAAGGGCCGCCCTGAACGGCGCGGTGCTGGGCTTCGTGGCCTACGCCACCTACGACCTGACCAACCAGGCCACCTTGCGCTTCTGGTCCACCCGTCTGACCCTGGCCGACATGGCCTGGGGCGCGGCGCTGACGGCCCTGGCCGCCTATGCCGGCCTCCAGGCCGCGCGGCTCGTGGCCCGCTAAAGGCATCGCCCTTAGCGAGATCGGGATCGATTGGGTCGCCAAATATGATTGGGTTTCAAGAGACGCCGGGTCGCAATGACCGCCTTGGCGTCTCCGTGCTGGTAAGGCCTCCACGATGAACGACCTGTCCCACGCGTCTTTCGTCGTCCCGCCGTGGCGCCGCCAGGCGCTCTTTCGTCCCGTCCTGGACCTGCTGTCGGCCAACTGGAGCTGGGGGCAGCTGACCATCGTCGAACGCGGCGGGCGCGACATCATCTGGTGGGCAAGCGGTTTGGATTGGACTATGCCGAACCTTGCGGCGCTGGTCCGAGCGCTTCGAGGACGCCGCCGCCAACAGCGCTCTGGATACGATGGGCCTCGACGAGCGATTTCGACGGCTGTGGCGGTTCTACCTAGCTTACTGCGAAGCAGGCTTTCGCGCAGGGCGCACCGACGTCGTTCAATTTTCGCTGGATCGCCATGGCTAGCTGTGGTGCTGAACTGAACGTCAAGTTCTCGGAGGGCTGACAACGTCAGCAAATGGCGCTACTCGCGCCGCGGACCGGGCAGGCGCGAGCGCTCGAGGCTCAGCGTGACGCCGGCGTTTCGCCCGGCCAGGGTGGCCACGCTGTATTCCGCGGCGACGCCGAGAATCAGCGAAGCCTCTGAGGCGTTGAGGCCATAGTCCTGCTCCAACCACTGGACCATGGCGCCCGTCGCCGCCCGGGCGGCTTCGTCCAAGGACGAGGCCTGACCTAGGACGCTTATCCGTTGATCGGTCTCGATCCGTGGACTGGCGATCGGTCGAGCGGGTAGGAGTTTGACGCTGAACTCCACGTCGAGGGAGGTCTCCAGCGCCCATTGGGTCGTCTCGCCATCGCCTTGCCGTGCATGGCCATCGCCCAGAAACAACATCGCGCCCGGCTGGAACACCGGCAGATAGACAGTCGCGCCCTCGACGATCCCGTTGAAGTCCATATTTCCGCCCCAACGGCCGCTGTCGCCTGCCGACTGCGGCGGAAAGCCAAAGTCCGGCGCGACGCCGAGGCCGCCCAGCATCGGGCGAACGGGAACGGCATAGCCCTTCAGGTTATCAGGGGCGCCTTCCAGGCTGGCCAGACCCGCAGCCCGATCGAGCCGCCAGCGAACCCGTTTGCCAAGGCCGCTCGCCTTCGCGGCCAAGCCCAAGGACATCGCCCGCCCTGTTACCCCGTCGAGGCTGTCGGCGTAGTCGCGATTGAGCGCCAGACGCCGGATCGTGATTGCGAGCACATCCCCGGCCTTCGCGCCCACGACATAGAAGGGTCCGGTTTGCGGATTGCCATAGAGGGCGACAACTCGCCCCTGTTCGTTGACGCCGCCGGAGTCGATCGTCCGTGTCGACACGATGTCCCCTGGTCGGATGACCAGGGCTGGCGGCAAGTCGGCGTTGAAAGTGTTCGAGAATTGCTTTGGCTCATAGGTCACTGAGCGGACGGGGCCCTGTGGAATATCCAGCCGCATCGCGCTAAAGGCGTGACGCGCGCGTCCGGTATTGGTGGTGTCGGGATAGTCCGCCCATCCAGTCCATCGATCACCGCGCGCGGTTGCCTCGAAACGATACGGCACGCCGTGGCTATCGACCGCTTCGAAGATCAATCGGCCCCCGTCATAGCGACCGGTCACCGGCCAACCGTCGAGCGACCCCGAAAGCGCTTTTCCCGCCGTCTCCAGGGTTAGAGCGCGATGCTCGGTGTTTCCCCATTGGTCCACCGCGAGAAGCCAGGTCTGGGGCGCGGCATACGCTGACGAAGCGGCGGCGAGAATGGCGAACGACAACAGCAGGGCGCGCACGGAGGCTCTCCAGAAGGCCGTCGCAAATTCGGCAATCGGTTCGCCGAAGACAAATGAAGCTTCTGAAAGGTTGGCGCTGGCGGCATCCAGTTCGACGGGTCTGATCTCTCAGTTGCCCGCGGCGCGGAGGCACGGCGAACGTCCCTTTTCTGGAGACTTGCCAATGGCAGCACCTGGCGCAGCGCTGCCGCGGGCTGAAAACCCCTTGCCATCCGTGTCGATGGACTTTGACGCCGAGAGAGACGGGCGGCCGTGGCGGGCCGCCCGCCTTCGGCCTGCGCTTAGTCCGTCTCGCTTAGCGCCGCCGCGATGGCTCGCGCCACGGGATAGGTCGGCTCCAGCCCGTCGATCGGCTCGAGCGGCGGCTGGGCGATGAAGCGAACCTGCCTGCCGCGATGCGGCTGGGCCGCGTGCACCAAGAACGGGTGGCAAAGATAGACCGTGCCCGCCGAACCCGTCGCGGCGACCTCACGCCGGTGCGCCGACTCCTCGAAGCCGGTGGCGGCCAACTCGCCCAGGGTCAGACCGATCTCGCCTGCTGGAGCCAGACGGCGGGCGATGTCCCGATGCGAACCGGCGCGAATGCGAGTTGGCGCGTCCGCGGGGCCGACATCGGAAAACAGGAACAGCACCAGGAGCGCCCGTCCGCGGGAGGCGATATTGGCGCGCCACTGCAGGAAGTCGGGGGTCTCGGTCCCGAAGCTCACGTCGATGTGCCAGCCGGCGTCGCCGGGGTCCTTTGGTGAGGGGAAGCGGATCGGGAAGGTCCCAAGCGCGCGCATCGGCCGCCAGCGGCCGGGTCCGACCAACTGGTCGAAGGCCGCGGCCAAGACCGGTGAGCCAGCGGCGTCCCTGAAAGGTTGGTCGGCGTGCATGCCAAGCCGGATCACAGGCTCGGTCCAGGTCGCCGGATCCTCGGGATCGCATCCGGTCTCGCGCCACAGGATGGCGCGACCGGCTTCGGCCAACGGGCGAGGAAAGGCCTCATCGAGGCGCACGAAGCCGTCGCGAACGAAGCGCTCGATCTCCGCCGCGCTCAGCGGGCGGGATGGGTGATTGGTCATGATGGGATCAACGCAGGTTTGAGCCGCCGCCGTAGGCGACGGTTGTCTGAAAGGGCGGGGCGCGAGGCTCGCGCCAACGAACCCGTCCGCGAAGGACGGCCGCGTTCAGTTCAGCGGAAAGCGAGTGCGGATCATCATCATGGCCAAGAGCCTATCGTGACGCGGCGAGACCGGCAATCTAGGCGCTCTTCCCAGCGGGCCGAAGGTCCGATCCAGATCGGGAGCCAAGGGCAGCTATTGGCGCAATCCCGATGCAGTCTTCTCTCCGAATGAGGCTTCTCGGGTTGAAAGCTTCGCGTAAGCCATGCCTGACATAGCGCTGGGCATCCTCCCCGGAGCCCTTCGCCATGACCCCTCCATCGTTGTTCTCTACTGTCCGATATGTCGGCCGGATCGCCAGCCTGGTCCTGTTGTGCGCCACGCCGCATCGGGCCCTGGCCCAAGCCTTGCCCGAGCCCGCCGCCGAGCCCGCGCCCGAAGTCACGCCTGAACCCGCGCTCAAGGCCGGGCCGCCCGCCAACGATCCGTGGGAGGCCTTCAACCGCAAAGCCTTCAAGTTCAATCGCGACTTCGATCGCGTCCTGATCGGGCCGCTGGGACGCGGCTACATGAGGGTGGCCCCGCGCGTGGTGCGCGGCCGGGTCTCGGCGTTCGTCGCCAACCTGGCTGAGCCGCGCACCGCCCTCAACGACCTGGCCCAGGGGCGTCTCCGCGCGGCCGGAGTGACGACCTCGCTGTTCGTGATCAACACCACGGTTGGCGGGCTTGGCCTGTTCGATGTCGGCGGTAAGCTGGGGCTGGAGCGCCACCAGGGCGACTTCGGCCAGACTCTCGGGCGCTACGGCGCCGGATCGGGCCGCTATCTGGTGTTGCCGCTGATGGGCCCGACCACGCTGCGCGACGGCGCGGGGCGGCTGGTCGACATGATGACCGATCCGGTGTCGATGGCGACGGCGGGCGGGTCGAGGGTGTTCGGTCCGGTTCGGTCGACGGCCACCCTGCTGGACGTCCGCGCCAATGCCGACGGCTTTTTGCGGGCGCTGGACGATGCGGCGGATCCCTATGTGATGATGCGCTCGGCCTACCTGCAGAACCGCGCGGACATGATCCGCCAGGCGCGCGGCGGGGTCCAGGTGCTGCCCGACTTCGACGCCGCCCGGATCGAACCGTGATGGCCTATCGCTTCACCCCCTGGCGGGTCGTGCTGGAGTGCGCGGCCCCGACGTCCCCGCCGCGACCCCAGCCCGCTCCGCCGTTGTTCAACGCCCCGGCAGCCGGCAAGACGAAGGGGCGCATGAAGGACCGCCTATGATCCGCAGCCTGCTGAAGCCGTCGCCTCACCGGCGGACCGGACCGTCGCTGATGCGGATGCTGGTCCCACTGGTGCTGTTCGCCGTGACCACGACCCTCCTGTTCGCGATGGTCCAGGGCGACGATCCCGACGACCGCGCGCTGACGGTCCAGGAGCGGCTGCGGCCGAGCCGGATCGCTGGTGAGCTTCGCGACTCGACGCCGGAGATCACGCTGCTGCTCGTCCTGATGATGGGCGGGGTCTATGTCACCCTGCACCTGGGGCTGCGGCCGCTGCGGCGCCTGTCCGACCTGGCCGGCGGCATCGCCCCGGCCACGATCGAGGCGCGGCTGCCCGTCGAGGCCGCGCCGCGCGAGGTCGCCCCGCTGGTCGAGGCCTTCAATGCGGCCCTTGACCGGCTGGAGGTGGGCCTGCGCGCGCAGCGGGACTTCTCGGCCAACGCGGCCCACGAGCTGCGCACGCCGCTCGCGACCCTGCGAGCCCAGGTCGAGAGCCTGCTGGAGCCGAACGAGCGGCGCGCCGCCAGCGAGGAGTTCGAGCGCCTGGGCCGGCTGATCGCCCAGCTGCTGGCCCTGGCCGAGGCGGAGGGCGGCGCGGCGGGCGCCAGCGCCCGCTTCGACCTGGTGGGCTTGGCGCGCGACGTGGCCAGCGACATGGCCGGCTTCATCCTGTCCAGCGGGCGCACCATCGGCTTCGACGGCTCGGTCGAGGTGCTGTTGGTCGACGGCCAGCCGGGCTTGGTGGAGACGGCGCTGCGCAACCTTCTGGAAAACGCTGTCCGTCACACCCCACCCGGGGCCGAGATCCTGGTGACGGTCACCGCCGCCGGTGTGCTGCGGGTCAGCGACGACGGCCCCGGCGTCCCGGTCGAGATCCGCGACCGGGCGTTCGAGCGCTTCAGCCGCGGTGATCCGCGCGGCGCGGGAGCGGGTCTTGGTCTGTCGATCGTACGCCAGATCATGGAGCGGCACGGCGGGGTCGCACGACTGGCGGCGTCCGAACGTGGCGCATGCTTTGAGTTGGAGTTCCGGTCGCGCGGCCGGCGCGATCAGTCGACGCCCGCTGCGCTGACAGGCAGCCGGACGGCCATGTAGCCCAGGCCTCGCAGCGCCCGGATCGTCACGTCGGCGCGCAGCTCGGCCATCTTCCGGCGCACCCGATGGACGTGCACCTGGATGGAGTTGTCGGTGTAGTCCTGTTCCAGGCTGTGCAGGCTGTCGCCCAGCTGGGCCTTGGTCACCACCCGGTCGGGATGGCGCAGGAAGCGCTCCAGCACGATGCTCTCGCCGCGCGACAGGGGCAGGCGCGCCTCGCCCACGCGGATCTCGCGAGCGCCCTGGTCGTATTCAAGGTCGCCATAGCGCAGGACGTCGGCCGTCAGGGCCGGCCGACGTCCCAGCGCCCGCAGGCGCGCCACAAGTTCCTCGATGGCGAAGGGCTTGACCAGATAGTCGTCGGCTCCGCGCTCCAGGCCCAGCACCCGCTGGTCGACGCTGCCCAGGGCGGTTAGCATCAGCACGGGCGTGCGCAGGTTGGCGGCGCGGGCCTGGGCCAGTAGGTCCAGCCCGCTGTCGCGGCCGAGCATGATGTCGAGGATCACCACGTCGTAGGTCACGCCGCGCCAGGCGTGCCAGCCGTCCTCGAGGGTCTCGAAGAGGTCGACGATGAAGCCGGCCTTGGCCAGCGACCGTGTGGTCGCCTCACCCAAGCGGACATTGTCCTCGATCAGCAGGGCGCGCATGGGATCAGAACGAGTACAGCAGGGCGAAGACCAGCTGGCCGTGATTGGCCGAGCCTTGGCGGTCGACTATCGGGCTGTCGGCCGCGCTGTCAACGAGACGGCCGTAGGCGCCGTGGGTCAGGGCGCTCCAGCGGTCGTTGATCCGATAGCGCAGGCTGGCGCCGACCTGGACGGTCTCCATCCCGGCGCCGGCGGCGTAGGGGGAGAGGCCGCTGGCGGCGGCCCCGCGTGCTGAGACGCCGTAATAGGTCTGCATGTACTTACGGTCGGCCCAGACGGCCGAGGCGTCCAGGCCCAGGCTCCAGCGGTCGGTCAGCTGGCGGTCGTAGGCGACTTCGAAGCGGGCCAGCTTGCCCTTGTGGACCTTGCCGGTATCGGTCAGGGCCTCGACCTCGATCGCCAGGTCTCCGTCGCCGACCTCGAACGACTTGCGCACGAAGACGCCGGCGTTGACGGCGGCGTCGATCTCGCCCAGGCGGCGGACAGCAAGGTTCTTGATGTCGTCCTTGCGGCCGCGCTCGTAGGCGACCACGGGGCCGGCTTCCAGGAAGCCGCCGGGCACGAGGTTGGCGCGCAGCGAGGCGCCTTCCAGCGCCACATAGTAGTCGCCCCGGCCGTAGCGCAGGCCGACGAAGGGCAGGGGCTTGAACTCGTAGTCCTTGGAGCCCTTGAACTCGGGGCGATAGACGCCGGCCGCGCCCAGGGACAGGCGCAGGCCGTCGCTATCCTCGGCGCGCGCGGCGCTGGCCATGGGGACGATCAGGCACAGGGTCAGAAGGGGAAGCTTCATGTCACTCGGGTCCGGCTAGGCCGCTTTCGCGCGGCAGCCGGGCTATGCGAGCCCAAGCTTGCGTGGAGCTTTCAAAGGAAAGTCGGCGCGGGGCGGCGAAACCGTTCGCCCTTTTATTCG
Source organism: Caulobacter sp. 1776 (assembly GCF_040545685.1). Classification (NCBI taxonomy): domain Bacteria; kingdom Pseudomonadati; phylum Pseudomonadota; class Alphaproteobacteria; order Caulobacterales; family Caulobacteraceae; genus Caulobacter; species Caulobacter sp. 1776. Next base: position 233,374 of record NZ_JBEPMI010000004.1, on the reverse strand, counting down.
CCGCCCGACGCGTGTCCGGTTCCCGCGCGGGGGCCGAGGTCTGCTTCTGGCGCCTTGCCGAAGAGGGCGGGCTAGCGCGGCATCGACGGAAGGACGACGCTGACCCTCAGGCCGGTCCCAGTCACGTCGTCCAGAAACGCATCGCCCCCGGCGCGCACCGCCAGAGCCTTGACGATGGAGAGGCCCAGGCCGCTGCCATGGCCGGAGCTTTGCGGGCCGCGCGCGAACCGCTCGAACGGGCGTCGCTTGAGGCTGACCGAAAGACCAGGACCATCGTCAGTCACGGTCAGCAGCGCTCCGGAGTCGGTCTGACGCGCGCCGATGACGACAGTCTTGCCGCCATAGCGCAGGACGTTGTCGACTAGGTTTTCCAGAATCTGCTCGACCAGCGGCGCGGCCAGCGGGACGAGGATTGGCTCAGCCTCGACCTCCAGGACCAGAGTCGCGCCCGCCGCGCTCACACGTCCAGCCCAGCGATCGGCGAGGGTCTGGACGCTAGCGGCCAGGTCGCTTTCCTGCCGTCCGTCCGTCTCGACGGCCTCGGCGCGCGCCAGGGTCAGCAACTGCTCGATCAGGCGCTGCAGGCGATCCACCGCCTCCAGGGCGTCGGTCAGCGAGGCCTGGTCCGAGGCCGGGCGCTTGCCGCGCGCCAGCAGGGTCAGGTGGGTCTTGAGGATCGCCAGCGGCGTGCGGATTTGGTGCGAGGCGTCGGCGGTGAAGCGCCGGACGCCGTCGACCGATCGCTCGAGTTGGCCCAGCAGGCTATTGAACGCCACCACGACCGGTTGCAGCTCACGTGGTACGTCGCCGACCGCCACCGGCGCGAAGTCCGGGTCGCGGGCGTCGGAGCGGTCGGCCAGACGTCGGCGGAGACCTTCCAGCGGTTTGAGGCTCCACCGCGCGGCCGGCCAGATTAGCAAGGCCACCAGGCCGACCAGCCCGACTTCGATCGCCCCGACCGTCGCCATCAGCGTCTTGCGGACCGCCGTCCGCGACTCCAGAGTCTGGGCCACCGAGATGACGACGGGAGCCTGCGCGCCGGGCACGCGCAAGGTCGCGGCCGACTGGCGCACGCGGCGGTCCTTGTAGACAAGGGTGCGGAAGACCGGTTCGCCGCCCGCGGCGATCGCCGTCGCGTCGAAGTCGGGCAGGTCGTCATAGCCGGTCAGCGCCCGGCCCGATTGGCGGACGTTGTAGAACACGCTGTCGCGCTGCGGGCTGTCGAGCAGGCCGAACGCCCAGGGCGGCAGGTCGACCTCGACCTGATGGTCCTCGACCGTCACCGACTCGGCGATCGCGCGCACCGACGCCGCCAGCAGGCGGTCGGAGGTATAGTCCACGACCCTCTGGGTCACCCACGCGTCGCCGATCCCGATCAGGACGGCCGACACGACCAGCGGCGTCACGAGGGCGACCAGCAGGCGGGCGGTGAGGGACTGGATGCCAACCATCAGGGCTCGAGCATGTAGCCCTGGCCGCGCAAGGTCAGGATCTTCGGGCCATTGGGCTCCAGCTTGCGGCGTACGCGGCCGACATAGACATCCAGCGCATTGGGGCCGGCCTCGTCGTCGTGGCCGAAGATCTCGCCCGTCAGGCGCTGGCGGGACACCACCTTGCCAGCGCTGGCGGCCAGCACCAGCAGGACGGTGTGCTCGCGCCGGCGGAGCTCCAGGTCGCGACCGTCGACATAGGCGCGCGCGCCGTTGCGGTCGATCGTCAGGCTGCCGACAGAGAGCGTGGGGGAGGGGTCTCCGCCTCGGCGGCGGGCCAGGGCGCGGACGCGGGCGGCCAGTTCCTCGGGCTCGAAGGGCTTGAGCATGTAGTCGTCGGCCCCGAGGTCCAGGCCGCTGACCCGGTCTTTGAGGGCGTCGCGGGCGGTCAGGATCAAGAGCGGCGTGCGGTTGCCGGCCCGGCGCAGGCGCACCAGCACCTCCAGGCCGCCGATGTCGGGCAGGCCCAGGTCTAGGACGATGACGGAATAGGGCTCGGCCAGCTGCTGGAGCGCGGTTTCGCCGTCGGTGACCCAGTCCACCGTGAAGTGTTCCGCCTTGAGGAAGGCCACGACGCCACGCCCCAGCGCCTCGTCGTCCTCCACGAACAGAAGCCGCATGTGGTCGGGTTCCAGGGTTGGACGACTCCGCCCCTATCATGCAACGTCGCTGGCTGTGAACAGGGCGAGCATGCTTCGAAGACAGCTTCTGATGACGCCGGTGGCGGGCCTGGTGGCCGGTTGCGCGCGGACCGACGGCGCCCGGTTCGGCGGCCTCGAGCACGCTTGGCGCGCCCGCGCCGCCGCGCGGGAAGGCGGCCTGACGGTCTACGCCAATACCGGCGACGCCGAGATCGAGCCCGTCGTTTCGGCCTTTCACGCCGAGCATCCGAAGGTGCGCGTCGACTTCCAGCGGCAGAACTCCGCCGAGCTCTACCAGCGCTATCTGGCCGAGCGGCGGGCGGGAAAGCCCAGCGCCGATCTCGTCTGGAGCTCGGCGATGGATCTGCAGATCAAGTTGATCAACGACGGCTACGCCCAGACTTTCGACACGCCGGCCCGCGCCATGCTGCCGCCGTGGACAATCTGGAAAAGCCAGGGCTTCGGCGTCACGGCCGAGCCGATCGTCTTCGTCTACGATCGGCGGCGGCTGCCCGACGCCCGGGCCCCCCGAAGCCACGCGGCGCTGCGCCAGATGCTCGAGGCGGGCCAGCTGAAGGGCTCGGTGGGCCTATTCGACACCGGCCGGTCAGGAGTCGGCTTCCTCTACTATTCCCAGGACCGCCAAGCCTGGGCCGACACCCTGGCCCTGACGCGGGCGATCGGGAAAACCCGACCGCATCTCTACGAGTCGACGTTCACGCTGCTGGAGGCGGTCACCGCCCAGCAGATCTTGCTGGGCTACAACGTCATCGGCTCCTACGCCCTGGAGCGGCAGCAGGAGGATCCGAATCTCGGCCTGATCTTCCCCGAGGACTACACCCTGGTGATGTCGCGGATCGCCTTCATCTCGGCCGCCGCGCGCCGGCCCAACGCCGCCAAGCTGTTCCTGGACTTCCTGCTCTCGGTGAAGGGCCAACGGCTGCTGGCCGAGCGCAACCTGACGCCGGTGCGCAACGACGTTGCAGGCGGCGTCGGAAAGGCGCCCGGGGCCTCGGCGCGGCCGATCGAGGTCGGACCCTCGCTGCTGGCCAATCTCGACCAGATGCGCCGCCGCCGCCTGGTCGCGGACTGGCGCGAGGCGCTCGGTCCCGATCACGTCGACGACTATCGCCGCGTTCGCGACAGTCTGGTGACAGGTAACCGACCCTAGCCTCCGGATAAGCGGCGGGGAGCCGCGCAACAAGGCCGGCGGAATCGCCGGTAGGAGGGGGATCTCCGGTGACCAGAATTCAATCCGCATTCGTCAGCGTTTCGGCCCTGGCGCTCGTGCTCGGCGCGGGCGAGGCCATGGCCCAGTCGATGCCGGCCCAAAACACGTCGGGTCAGGCCGAGACGGCCGCCGAGGCCACCACGCTCGACGCCGTCATCGTCACGGGCTCCAAAACCCGCCGGCGCGACGCCGACTCGGTCGGTCAACTGACCTCGATCACTGAAGAGGATCTCCAGCGCGCGGCCGTCGCCTCGGTCGGCGAGCTGTTGCAGAAGCTGCCTAGCGCCGGCGTCAGCTACAATTCGAACGGCACCCAGGGCACCTCGTACGGCGGCAGTTCGATCAGCCTGCGCTACCTGGCCAACACCGATGGCGCGGCCGATCGGACCCTGGTGCTAGTCGACGGCCACCGCTGGGTGGACGGTGTCGGCGCGCGCGGCATCCGTGACTTCGTCGACCTCAACACCGTGCCGATCGGCATGGTCGGCAGCATGGAGGTGCTGCAGGACGGCGCCTCGGCCATCTATGGCGCGGACGCCATCGCCGGGGTCGTCAATCTGAAGACCAAGCGCAACCTCGATGGCTTCCAGGTCGAGAGCAAGTACGGCGTCACCTCGCGCGGCGACGGCGAGTCGTTCAGCTTGCAGACCAACTGGGGCAAGAAGTTCGAGCGCGGCTCGGTGTTCGTGTCGCTGAGCTACGTCAACGAGGACCCGATCGAGACCAAGGACCGCGAGATCACCCGCGTGTCCCTGACGGCCGGGCCGAACAACCTCAGCGCCGCGCCCTCCAGCCCGCGCGGCCTCTATATCCTGCCGGGCTTCTCGACCACGGCGACGCCGCTGACCCAGAACGTCGGCGTCACCACGGCCACGGGCTTGGCCAGCTATCACCGCGCCACGCTCCCGGACGACTACTACAACACCATGGCCCAGGGCATCTACGCCGTCGGCCCCAGCGAGCGGTACGGGATCTTCGCCCGCGTCGACCAGGAGCTGACCGACCACGTCAAGCTGACGATGGACGTGATGTGGAACCGCCGCAGCTCCCAGCAGGTGTTCTCGCCGACCAATCTGTCCATTGGCGGCACGGCCGGCACCTATCGCGGTTTCTCGATCGCGGCCAACCAGCCATACAACCCGTTCGGCGTGGCCTTCGCGGCCAACCAGGCCTGGAACATCCAGATCTTCACCACGCCAGTCGGCTATCGGATCAGCAACCAGCAGGTCGACACCTACCGGGTGTCCGGCGAACTGGCTGGTGACGTCGACCTGTTCTCGCGCAATTGGAACTGGTCACTGTTCGGCTCGGCCGCCCAGAACCAGATGAAGTTCTCCTCGCCCGGCGGCATCGACCTTGAGCACCTGGCCCTGTCCCTGTCGGCTCCGTCGGTCTGCGCCGCCCAGGCCGGCTGCGTACCGGTCAACATCTTCGGCCAGATGACGCCGGAGCAGGCGGCCTACATCAATGCCACGGCCCGCGAGACCAACCTCACCAAGCTCTACGACCTGACCTTCGACGTGAACGGCGAGCTGATGCAGCTGCCGGGCGGGCCGCTGGCCATGGCATTCGGCTTCGAGTGGCGCAAGAACGTCGGCGAGGACCGCCCCGACGCCTATGTGAACACCGTCTCGACCGGGACGGGCGCGCTGCCGCTGCCGTCGACCACGGCGACCACCACCAACGTGATGCGCACGCCGACCGCGAACGGCTCGTATAACGTCAAGGAAGCCTTCCTCGAATTCACCGCGCCGATCCTGGCCGACCTGCCGCTGGTCAAGAAGCTCGAGCTGGACGTCGCCACCCGCTACTCCGACTACGACACCGCCGGCTCCAAGCTGACCTCCAAGGTCGGCGTCGGCTATCGCCCGATCGATGGCGTCCTCTTCAGAGGCACGTGGTCGCAAGGCTTCCGCGCGCCTTCCCTGATCGAGCTCTACACCGGCTCGCGTCAGTCCAACCTCGCGGGCAGCAATACCGACCCCTGCAACGGCGGCGCGGCCGCGCACCCCAATCTCCCCGGCTGCGCGGGCGTGCCGTCGACCTATAACCAGAGCTCGTACAATGGCGGCCTGCTGCCGTTGACGGTTTCGGGCAACGGCAAGCTCGATCCCGAGACCGCCGAGACCTGGAGCTATGGCGTGGCCCTGCAACCGGCCTTCGCGCCGGGCCTCAGCCTGACGCTCGACGGCTACGAGATCACCATCAAGAACGCGATCTCGACCCCGTCGGTGGCCAACGCCCTGCAGCTGTGCGCCACCCAGGCCGGCGCGTTCTGCGACCAGCTGACCCGCGACGCGACCACCGGCCAGGTGCTGAACTTCAGTTCGTCGTTTATGAACCTCAACCAGATCAAGACGGCCGGCTATGACATCGCCGCTCGCTATCGCCGGGTCACCGACCTCGGGATCTTCGAGGGCTCGGTCTCGGGTACGCGTCTGCAAAAGTTCGACGTCACCTCGCCGAACCCGGCCGGCGGCGCGCCGCTGGTCACCCACGCGGTCGGCACCTCGACCGGCGGCACCACTCCGGCCACGGCGCGAGCCACCTATCCGCGCTGGAAAGGCCTGGCCTCGTTGCGCTGGTCGAACGACGATTGGGCGGTGATGTGGCGCGGCCGCTATATCGGCTCGACCAAGGACGGCGCCGCGCCGGCCCTGCCGGCCACGCCGGTCAAGGGTGACCGCGTGAAGGCCATCGCCTACCAGGACCTGCAGGTGGAAAAGGCCTTCGAGAAGGTCCGGGCCAACGTGACGGTCGGCGTCAACAACGTCTTCGACAAGTCGCCGCCGCTGTCCTACGCCAACGCGCCGATCAACTTCGACATCTACACCTACGACGTCATGGGGCGGTACTACTATGTCCGCTTCGGCAAGTCGTTCTAGTCGATCGGAGCGCGCGTCTCATGGCGAATTCGCCGATCACCCGCCGCGCCTTCGGGGGCGCGGCGGCCTTCCTTGGACTGCTCGGTTCGACCCGGGCCCTGGCCGCTGCGACGCCCTTCGAGGTCGTTCTGGAAAGCAATGTCGGCGTGAAGACGCGTGACGGCGTCCGGCTGGCGACCGACATCTACCGACCGGCCCGCAACGGCAAGCCGGTCGCCGGTCGCTTCCCGGTGATCATGGAACGCACGCCCTACGGCCGAAACGTCGCCAGTTTCCGGGACATCACCGCGACCGACAAGACGCCCCGGACCCGCGCGAATATCGCCGAGATCTACGTCTCACGCGGCTATGTGGTGATCTTCCAGGACTGCCGCGGCCGCTACGATTCCGAGGGCGAGTTCATCAAGTATCTGAGCGAGGGCGCGGACGGTTACGACACCTGCGCCTGGATCGTCCGCCAGCCGTGGAGCGACGGCCGGATCGGCACGATGGGCCTGTCCTACGCCGCCCATACTCAGATGGCGCTGGGCTGCTTGAACGCGCCGGGCCTGAAGGCGATGTTCCTCGACTGTGGCGGCTTCTCCAACGCCTATCAGGGCGGCATCCGTCAGGGCGGGGCGTTCGAACTGAAGCAGGTGACCTGGGCCTACAACCTGGGTCTCGAGAGCCAGGCGGCGCAGAACGACCCGCGCCTGCTGGCGGCGCTGAAGACCGTCGACCTCAAGGCCTGGTTCGCCAGCATGCCGTGGAAGAAGGGCCACACGCCGGTCAGCCTGCTGCCGGACTACGAGGCCTATGTCTACGAGCAGTGGGAGCACGGCCAGTTCGACGGCTTTTGGAAGCAGGCCGGCATCTACGCAGAGGGCTACTACGGCGCCTTCCCCAAGGTCGACATGGTCCACATGTCGGGCTGGTACGATCCCTATTCGCGCACGGCGACCGACAACTATGTCGGCCTGAACAAGGCCGGGCGTAGCGTCCGCCTGATCATGGGGCCCTGGACCCACGGCGGCCGCTCGACCTCCCATGCCGGCGACGTCGAGTTCGGACCGGCCGCGACCATCGACGGGGATGGCGGCGTCGACTTCTTCACCCAGCGCCTGAAGTGGTACGACCGCCACCTGAAGGGCCTGCCCGCGACCGCCGCCGAGCCGCCGGTCCGGCTGTTCGTCATGGGCGGCGGCGATGGCCGCAAGACCGCCGAGGGCCGCCTGAACCACGGCGGCGCCTGGCGGAGCGAGACGGCCTGGCCGATCCCGGATCGTCGCGAGACTGTTTTCTATCTCGGCGCTGACGGCGGCCTGCGGACCGCCAAGCCGTCCGCCGGCGAGCGGCCGCTGAGCTACGACTTCGATCCGGCCGATCCTGTCCCAACTATCGGCGGCGCCGTCACCTCGGGCGAACCGCTGATGCGCGGCGGCGGCTTCGACCAGCGCGAGACGCCCGACCTCTACGGCGCCCGCGAACCCCTGTTGCCGTTGGAGGCCCGGCCCGATGTGCTGGTCTTCCAGACCGCGCCGCTGAGCGAGGACGTCGAGGTCACCGGCGCGATCACGGCCGAGCTGTGGATCTCGTCCGACGCGGTCGACACCGACTTCGTCGTAAAGCTGATCGACCTCTATCCGCCCAGCGCGGACTACCCGGCCGGCTACGCCCTGAACCTGACCGACGGCATCCTGCGCTGCCGCTATCGCGACTCCTGGGAGAAGCCCGAACTGATGACCCCGGGCCAGGTCTACCGGATCAAGGTCGAGGCCTTCCCGACCTCGAACCTGTTCAAGAAGGGTCATCGGATCCGGCTGGACGTCTCGTCGAGCAACTTCCCGAAGTTCGACATCAATCCCAACACCGGCGCGCCGGAGGGCGTGGGCCTGACCCGCGCGGTGGCCCGCAACACGATCCACCTCGACGCGGCGCGACCCTCGCACGTCGTCCTGCCGATCATTCCGAGGCGCACGTGACAATGTCGGCCGAACCCCACGCCGACGCCCCCGGGCCTCTGCTGACCCGCTGGTGGGCGCTGATGGAGACGCGCTTGGGCGTCGCGCCGCTACCGCTGCTGCTGATCGTCCTGGGCCTCGCCGGCGCCTATGTCGCCATGGGCAAGGCGCCGTCGGACATCCTGGCCAACATCGCTTTCCTGGTCACCGGCGGCTTCCTGTGCGCCGAGATCGGCAAGCGGATCCCGGTGCTGAACCGCCTGGGCTTCGCGGCGATCTTCGCGACGTTCGCTCCGTCCTATCTGGAATATGCCGGCCTGCTGCCCAAGGTGCTGGTCACGGCGATCTCGGACTTCACCGAGAGCTCGAACTTCCTCTACCTGTTCATCGCCTCGATCGTGGTCGGCAGCATCCTGGGCATGGACCGCCGCTCGCTGATCACGGGCTTTGGCAAGATTTTCATCCCGCTGATCCTGGGTTCGATGGTTGCCTTCGTGGTCGGCTGCTCGACCGGGGTGATGCTGGGCCTGGGCTTCAAGCACACCCTGTTCAAGGTCGTGGCCCCGATCATGGCCGGAGGGGTGGGCGAGGGGGCGATCCCGCTGTCGATCGGCTACGCCCACTTCTCGGGCCAGCCGCAGGGCGAGGCCTTCGCCGAAGTGCTGCCGCCGGTGATGCTGGGCAGTCTCAGCGCGGTGATCCTGGCCGGCGGGCTGAACTTCCTGGGCCGCCGCTTTCCCAAGCTGACGGGCGAGGGCCGTCTACAGCCGGGCGAAGAGGACGCCGCGCCGATCGCCCACGCCTCGGTCGCCGGCGCGCCGTCGCCCCAGACCCTCGGGGCCGCGTTGCTGATGGTGGCGGTGCTCTACCTGCTGGGCGCCCTGACCCAGAGCCTGCTCCATTGGCCCGGGCCGGTGGTGATGCTGGGCTTGGCGGTGGTCATCAAGCTGGCGCGTTTGGCGCCGCCGTCGCTGGAGCAGGGGGCCTACGCCAACTACCAATTCTTCTCGACTTGCGTGACCTATCCGCTGCTGTTCGCGATCGGCGTGGCCAAGACGCCATGGGAGAAGCTGATCTCGGCGTTCAACCTGCCGACCCTGATCACGATCTTCGTCACCGTGGTCTCGCTGATCACCACGGGGTTCGTGACCTCGCGCTGGGTCGGGCTCTATCCGATCGAGGCGGCGATCGTGAACGCCACTCATTCCGGACAAGGCGGCACCGGCGATGTGGCGATCCTGACGGCGGCCAACCGCATGCAGCTGATGCCCTTCGCCCAGATCGCCACGCGGATCGGGGGAGCCATTACGGTAACTTTTATCTTAGCCGCTTTCGCAAGGTTCAAGTGACGCTGTGTGACTAGCTTAAGGTCAGGTTCAGGGAGGCGAGCCAGCTCTTGGCGCTATGGCGACTTGAGCAACCGTCCCTAGAGAAAGCCCCGGTTCCAAGCCACCAATGGTCGCGCTGGTGTCAGGGCGCTTGCGTTGGCTGTTACCACCAGGATCGAATGGGTTCCGGCGTCGATCACCCTGTCGAAGCCGCAGCGTGCGCGGGCCAGTCCGCCACGATAAGCTGGCGGCGCCGAGGGCGCGAGGTCCCAGCGCTCGGGCGAAAAGCGCTCTGGCGCGCGGACGGAACTGGCGTAGCGCCAAGCCTCTTCTTGATCGTCCTGAGCCAGCAAGGCGACCCCACATTCTGACGCCTTGATCAGTGCGTCATGGCATCCGGCTTCCTTGCGGACGCAGAACAAGAAGCGCGGCGGCTCGACCGATAGCCCGGTGATCGAGCTGACGAGCAGGCCGCGCGGTGTCTCCCCGTCCCAGCAGGAGATGATGGCCACGCCGCCCGCCAGGTTAGCCAGGACCTCCTTGAAGTCGGCCTGGCCCGGGTCAGACTGGCTTGGCGCGGCGGACCGTGAAGGCGAGGCGGCGTCATAAGCCATGGCTCAGCTCGCCACGGCGGTCGGGTTGGCGTCGCGCTCGGCGACGAGGCGACGGACCAGCGGGATCAGGTCGCGACCATAGCCGATCGCGTCCTCGACCGGGTCGAAGCCCCGGATCAGGAAGGTCGAGACGCCCAGGTCATAGTAGTCGAGCAGGCTCTCAGCGACCTGCTCGGGTGTGCCGACCAGGCCCGTGGAGTTGCCTTGCGCACCGGTAACAGCGGCGACGCCGGTCCAAAGGCGCTTGTCGAGCCGCGAGCCCTGGGCGGCGGCGTCCAGCAGGCGCTGGGAGCCGGCGTTCGGCGGGCGATGGCCGCTGGTGGGCAGGCCGGCCGCCTCGCGCAGGGCCTTGGTGCGTTCAACAATCTCGTCGGCGCGCTTCCAGGCGGCTTCCTCCGTATCGGCGATCACCGGACGCAGCGACAGCGAGAAGCGGACCTGCCGGCCATGCTTGGCGGCGGCCGCGCGCACCCGGGCGATCGTCTCGCGCACCTGGGCCTGGGTTTCGCCCCACAGCGCGAAGATGTCGGCGTGCTTGCCGGCGACCGGAATGGCCGCCTCCGACGAGCCGCCGAAATAGATCGGGATGTGCGGGGCCTGCAGCGGCTTCACCGCGCCAAAGCCCTGGTCGACCTTGTAGTACTGGCCCTCGTAGTCGAAGGGCTTGTCACCCGTCCATTCGGCGCGGACGATGTCGAGATACTCGCTGGTGCGGGCGTAGCGCTCGTCCTTGGTCAGGTGGTCGCCGTCCTTGGCGAGCTCCTCGTCAGAACCGCCCGTGATGATGTGAACCGCGACCCGCCCGCCGGTGAAGTGGTCTAGCGTCGCCAGTTGCCGCGCGGCCAGGGTCGGCTGGGTGAAGCCGGGCCGGTGGGCGATCATGAAGTTCAGACGCTTGGTCACCGAGGCGGCGTGCGCCACGACGAGCTGGCTTTCCGGACCCGTCGAGTGGAAGGCCACCAGCGCGCGGTCGAAGCCGCCTTCCTCGTGGATGCGGGCGGTCTTCTCGACATAGGCCACGTCGATGGCCGGGCCGGTGGGCGGGTGGATCTCGGACGCGTGTTGCGTGCCGATGAAACCAATGAATTCGACGCTCATGGCGTTCTCCAATGTGTCTAGACAGATGTTAGGGCGGGGTGTCCTCGGCGATGAGCGAGGAGTTTTCAGGCGGGTTATGAGCGCGGCTCATCAAGCCGCGCCGTCTCATGCGACAACGGGCGCGGCCTCCTTTCGCAGGGCGCGGACGACCGAGGGGCGCGCGAAGGCGCGTGCGGCCTTGGCGTTCCAGGCTGGATAGAGGGCGGTGTCGATCGAGCGGCGCTCGGCCCAGCGCCAAATGACCAGAGCATAGGCGTCGACGGCGCTGAAGCTCTCGCCCAGCAGCCAGGGACCCGGGCCTTGGGCGAGACGCTCGATATCAGCCAGCGTGCGGGCGAAGCGCGCCTCGCCGGGTGTTGCCAGGGCGGCCTTGGTCGCCTCGTCGTCGGCATAACGCTCGGGCCGGGCGATCTGGGCGAAGGCGACGTGCACCGTGCTGGCGAACCAGCTCATCACCTCGTAGGCCTTGGCCAGCTTCAGCGGATCGGCCAGCGGCAGCAGTTCGGTGTGCGGGTAGCGGTGGGCGAGGTAGGTCAAGATCGCCAGGACCTCGGTCACCGGCTGGCCGTCGACGACCAGGGTCGGGACGCGGCCGCGCGGATTGACCTTGAGGTATTCTGGCTTGCGCTGATCGCCGACGGCGAGGTCCAGTCGATGGCCCGCATAGGGGATGTCGAGCTCCTCCAGCGCCACCAGTGGCGCGAGCGAGGATGAGCCGGGCGCGAAATAGAGCTGCAGGGTCATCGTCGGCCTCAGATCACGTAGAAGCCGTGCGTGCCGTCGCGGACCAGCTGGTCGACCAGGCCAAACTCCCAGTCGAGATAGGCCTGCATGGCTTCCGCTGCGTTGTCCGTGCCCTCATAGGGGCGCTTGTAGACATCCGTCGGGGCGTTCGCGGCGCGGATCAGACCCGTTTCGACGGCGCGGCCGGCGGCAATCCAGGCCTCCGTACCACCGGCCAACACCCGGACCGGCCGGTCCGTCAGCGCCTCCAGCTCGGGCGCCGCTAGGGTTGCGAGGGCGCCGTCGGATGACGTCAGGACGATGGTCTTGTTCGGCGGCGCCTGGGTCACGGCCACATCGAGTTGGGCGCGGATCCCGAACCAGGCCCCCGGCACGTGTCCTTTGCGGTGAACCGGGCTGGGCGCGAGATCGATCACCACGACCGCCTCGTCAGCGATGGCCTGCGCCAGGTCGCGCGGCGAAATGGTCTTAACCTCCGGCAAGGCCGGTAGGCTGGGCGTCCAGGTTCCACGCTCCAACGTTTGGCTGAAGCCGCCGTCCAGCACGTAGACCTCCCAACCCAGCTGGGCGAGCCACGAGGCGGTCATGTCGGCGCGTGGACCAAGGTCGTCAGCCAGCACGATGCGACCGCCCCGGACTGGCGCGAAGACGTCGGTCTCCTGAACGAGCTGGCCGCCCGGCGCCGAGCGGAAGCCTGGGATGTGGCCGGCGACGTACTCGTCGGGCGTGCGGACGTCGAAGCGATAGAGGGTCCGGTCGATGTCCTTGGCGAGGTCCGCCAGCCCTTGGGCGTCCACTCTGAGCACGCCGGCGCGATAGGCGACGTCGCGGGCGCGAGCGCGGGCCTCTTCCAAGGTCTGCTCGCCCACGCTGGGGAACTTGCGGCTCTGGCCTTGCTCGAGAGCCTGCTGAGCCAGGGTCCAGCCGATCGTGCCGTTGCGCAGGGCGAAGACGGGATTAGGCACGCCCGCGTTCACAAGCGACTGGGCCCCGATTAGGCTACGCGTGCGGCCGGCGCAGTTGACGATGATGGTCGTGGACGGATCCGGCGCCAGCTCGCGGGCCCGCAACACCAACTCCGCGCCGGGCGTGCTGATGCCGCCCGGGATGCTCATCGTCGCGTATTCCTCGAACCGGCGAGCGTCGAGGATCACCTGGTCGGCCTTGGCGTCGATGCGCGCCTTGACCTCCTGGGCGGGCAGGGACGGGGTGCGCCGGCGCGCCTCGACCAGTTCGCCGAACGCCTTGCTGTAGGAATTGACGTCCTGGAACAGCTCGTAGCCGGCCGCCCGCCAGCCCGCGAGACCGCCATGCAAGGCGTGGACGTTCGTATAGCCCAGCGCCGCGAGCCGCTCGCCCGCCGGCGCGACCAGGCCCTCGGCGTCGTCGTAGAGCACGACCTTGGTGGTCTTGCGTGGGACCCGGTCGAGGATTTCGATCTCGAGCCGCGACAGGGGCAGTTGCGAGGCGAACAGCGGGTGGGCCTTGGCGAACGGGTCCTCCTCGCGCAGGTCCAAGAGGGCGATCTCGCGTCGGGCGATCAAGTCGCCGCGCACCTCGTGCGGCGTGATCAGGGACAGGGTCATTCGGCGGCTCCGTAGGCCAGGGCGCTGGCGCGATCGAACAGGAGGGGCGGCGGGACGTCGGCGTAGCCGGAGATGAAGGTCTTGGGCCGGCCGTCGGCGTCGTAGGTCGAGCGCCGCACGGCCCCGATGTCAGCGCCGTAAACGTGGATGCTGATCGAGGTCCGATCGTCGAAGGCGTTGGCGACCCGATGGATGTCGCCGATCGTCGGCGAGACGGCTTCGACCTGTCCCGGCTCGAGGCGATGGACGGACCCGGCCGCCTTCAGTCCGTCCTCGCTTCGCACGTAGGCCTGGGAAATCTCGGCGCCGCGCAGCACGCCGACCAGACCCCAGACGGTGTGGTCATGGACAGGCGTGGCTTGGCCTGGGCCCCAGACGAAGCTGACGACCGAGAACCGGCCCGCCGGATCGCGATGCAGCAGATATTGCTGATAACGCGCCGGGTCGGGCTGGCTCTGCGCCTCGGGCAGCCAGTCGTCTTGCCCGACGAGATCCGCCAACAGCGCGGCGCCCTCGCGCAGGATGGCAGCCTCGTCGCGGGTCCGATCCAGCAGGGCGGAGAGGTCGGCGACGAAGTCGGAGAGGCGATGAGGGCAGTGCTGGCTCATGGATCACAGCGCGTATTTGAGGGTGACGAGGTAGGTCCGGGGATCGGGGAAGTTCAGCAGATAGATCCCGGTCGACGGCGTGTAGGTCGAGCTGACCGCCTTCTGGGAATTGAGGATGTTGCGGACGGAGAGGCTGACCGCCCACCGCGGGTCGGGGGCGGTCCAGGTCGCGACGCCGTTCAGGAAGCCCTGCGAGGGGATGTTGTTCTGACCGCCCGCCGCGGGCGTGGCGCTGGTGACGATCCCGCTCTGCCACTGAGCGTTCAGGCCAAGGCGCAGAGAGCCCGGGATGTGAAGATCAGGGTCGTAGGTCAGGCCGCCCGACACGCTCCACCGCGGCGAATTCAGGAGGCGATTGCCGTCGGCGTTCACCCCGGCGCCGCCCGCGCCTTTGTAGTCGTCATAGATCGCGTACAGCCAGCCGACGCTGAACTGGGCGCCCAAGCGCTCGGTCGGGCGCGCGTCGGTCTCCAACTCGACGCCGTAGGTGTGGGCCTTGCCGGCGTTGCCTCGGCGGCTGCCGACATAGGCCGGGTCGTAGAACGAGACCTGCAGGTCCTGATAGTCGTTGTAGAAAGCCGCCAGATTGGCGCGGAGGCGCTGGTCGAAGAGCTGGGTCTTCAGGCCCGTTTCGTAGGTGGTCACGTCCTCGGGGGCGAAGGGCAGGGTGGCCAGGTCCAGGCGCGTGGCGCGGTTGTCGAAGCCGCCCGACTTGAAGCCCTTCGAATAGCTTACGTACTGCAGGACGTCCGGCGTCCACTGGAACTGGGCCGAGACCTTGGGCGTGATCGCCGACCAGGTCTTGTCGGCCTTGCCCTTGATCGATTGCGACACCACCTGGCCCGCGAGATTCAGGCCTTTGTTATCGAAGACGAATTCCTTCTCCTCGTTGGTCCAGCGCAGGCCGCCGGTCAGGGACAGGCGATCGGTCGCCCTCCACGTCGCCTCGCCGAACACCGCGTAGGCGTCGGTGTTGGTGATGTTGTGGGCCCGGGCGAAGTTGTAGTTGCTGGGGGTCACCGTCGGGTCGGTCGCTTGGGCGTTGCGGCGGCTGTAGCCATCGCGCTGCACGAAGAACCGCTCGTGCAGATAGAACAGCCCGCTGGTGAAGGTCAGCGCACCGAAGTCGCCGTTCAGCTGCAGTTCCTGGGTGGCGTACTGATCGTTGTAGTGGATCAGGTTCTTCTGGATCAGCGCTGCTTCGCCGTCGTTGTCATAGGCGACCGGATTGAGGTTGAAGCCGCCATAGGAACTGATCGACTTCAGTTTCAGCTGGTCGGTCAGGTCGTACTGCACCCGCAGCGCGATGCTGGCCTGGTCAAGGTCCTGGACCGGCTCCACCTCGGAATAGGAGCGATCCTTGCGGAAGACGCCGCCGGGCTGTTTCACGGGGATGTAGGCGCGGGTGTCGCTGCGGTCGCGCAGGGCGTTGACCGTCAGCAGGGCGTCCAGCCGATCGGTCGGCGTCCAGCGCAGCTTGGCGCGGAAGGCGTCGACATCGATCCGATTGACGTCGTGGTTCAGCGTCGGGTCGAAGGTGACGCCGTCGCGCTTGTGATGGATGTAGGAGAAGCTGCCAGACAGCTTGTCTTGGACCAGCGGCCCCTCAATGAGGGCACGGAGATCCACCGCGCCGTAGTTGCCGAGGCCCACCTCGGCCTTGGCGCGCAGAGTCTGGCCCGGATCGCGCGTGATGACCCGTAGGGCGCCCGCGCTCGAATTGCGGCCGTAGAGCGTGCCTTGCGGGCCGCGCAGGACCTCGACCCGTTCCAGGTCGTTGAACTCGACCATAGAGCCGATCTGGCGCGGGATGTAGACGTCGTCGACATAGACGGCCAGCACCGGTTCCTGGATCGGATCAGCCTCGCCAACGCCGCGCAGGGCGTAGGTCTGGGTGGTGTGGCTGATCGTGACACGGCTGATCGACAGGTTCGGGATCTGGCCCGACAGGTCGCGGATGTTGTCGATCTTGCGGTCGGCCAAGACCTGCTGGCCGAAGGCCGAGATGGCGATGGCGGTCTTCTGCAGGTCGGTGGCGCGTCGCTCGGCGGTGACGATGACTTGTTCGACGGCGGGCGCCGCGCCGTCGGCGGCGGGCGTGGGCTCTGCGGCGCGGGCTGCGCCGGCGACCGCCAGACTGGAGGTCACGAGTAGAAGATTTCGCAGGTGGCGATTGCGCATTTTTATCCCCGATTTATTTAATAGGGATTTCGCATCTGCTTGATATCTCCTCAATGAATATAAAATCTTCGAGCGGACAGATTTGCTTAAATCGTCGATACTGATGATCTATATTCAGAATTATCATTCTATTTCAGGACGGGCGTAAGGCGGTCGTCCCAGAGCGGTTTGACTTCGACGCGCGCTGGAATGATCTTCGCGGCGGCGAATGTGTCAGCCACGGCCTGCTGGGAGGCGATCGCCGCGTCGCTGATGGGCTCCAGAATCGAAGCCGTGCTGCGTTCGCGGAATTCCTGCTCGTAGTAGGCTTGGCTTATGCCAGTCGCCTGAGCCCGAACCCGGGCCCAGCGCACGCCGTCCGCATTGATCCAGTCGAAGACCTTGCGATAGCGGCGGACGTAATCGCCGATGGCGGCTAGCCGCGCGGGATCGTCCAGCGCCTCCTTGGACGCCGTGATCAGATAGTTGCCGGAGAGAATCCCCTGGGCCGTGGTCAGGACCCGGGCGCCGGCCTCGCGGGCCTGATAAACGATCACGCCATAGATGACCCAGGCGTCGAGCGCGCCGCTTTGGAAGGCCGCCAGGCCATCCTGAGGCGACAGGGCCACGGGCGTGATGTCGCTCCAGGCGAGACCGGCTTTTTCCAGCAGGCGCAGAAGGATGTAGTGCGAGGTCGTGGCCTTCACATAGCCGATCCGCTTGCCCTTCAGCTCGCTGAAATCCTGCACGGAGGAGCCCTTGGGCAGCAGCACAACCTGGTTGTTCACGTCGGCGCGCAGCACCCCGACGATCCGGGCCTGGTTGCCGGGATGTCCCGCGACGAAGATCGGCGGGATCTCGCTCATGCCGCCAAAATCGAGGGCGCGCGCATTGATCGCCTCGACGATCAGATTGCCGCCAGCGAACTGACTGCGGGCAAGCTTGTAGGGCGGCTCGGCGACGCCGGCCTCGGAGAAGAAGCTCTCGGGATTGCCGCGATAGGTCGCCACCCGCAGCGTCAGGTTCGAAAGGTCGCCGGACTTGGCGTCCTTCCGAGGCGAGCAGGCGGTGAGGCCCGCCATGGAAAGCCCTGCGATCGACAGTCCGCCAGCCATCAGGTCGCGGCGGGAAAGGGAAAAGCCGGTCATCAGTCGAACAGGTCCGGCTCTTCTTCGGTGACGATCTCCCAGTACGGCTGGAAGGCCCAGAAGCCGCCGACCTCCGTGCCGACCTGGCCGGCCGTATGCTTGGCGACCTCTGGAGGCATCGGCTTGGTGGGCCCGGCCGCCTCGGCCAGTAGCTGCGCCTGGCAGGCGTTCTCCAGCGCCAGATAGCGCCACACGGCGGCTTCGACCGATTGGCCGACCGTCAGGATGCCGTGGTTCTGCAGGATCACCGCTTTCTTCGAGCCCAGCGCCTGGGCGATCTTCTTGCCCTCGCTGGTGTCGAGCACCACGCCCGAGAATTCCTCGAACAGGGCGTGGTCCTCGTAGAAGGCGGCCGAGTCCTGGGTTAGCGGGTCTAGCAGCCGGCCCAGCGCCGACCAGGCCTTGCCGTACAGCGAGTGCGAGTGAGCGGCGGCCACGACGTCCGGGCGGGATTCGTGCAGTTGGGAATGGATCGCGAAGGCGGCGCGGTTCAGCCGGGCGGGGACCTTGGCGGGCGGCTGGACGATCTCACCCGCGTGGCTGACCAGCATCAGGTCCGAGACCTTGATCCGCGAGAAGTGGACGCCGAACGGATTGACCCAGAAGTGGTCGGTCAGCTCCGGATCGCGAGTGGTGATGTGTCCCGCGCCGCCCATGTCGAAGCCGTAGCGGCCGAACAGTCGGTACGAAGCCGCCAGGCGCTGCTTGCGATAGAGGCGCTCAGCCTCGACCGTCGCCTGGCGGGGCAGCTCGCGCGAGCCGAATTCGGGCAGCACCGTCTCGATCTTGGCGGGATGCGGCGCGCCAGGCTGGAAGGCCCTCGGCGACGGGATGGCGGTCATGGCGCGATGTCCTTGCTAGTAGCCGCGCGAGAGGTCGACGACGCCCGTTAGAGGCTCGCCGGTCCGGAAACGGGCCAGGTTCTCGGCGAACTGGGTCGCCAGATTGATGCGGGTGTCGGGCGTATGCACCGAGGTGTGCGGCGACAGCCGAACCCGAGGATGGCTGTAGAAGGGGTGCCCCTCGTGGAGAGGCTCGGGATGGGTCACGTCCAGGCTGGCGCGGGCGACGCGGCCCTCGTTCAGCGCCGCCAGCAAGGCCTCGTCATCGATCAGCGCGCCGCGGGCGATGTTGATCAGATGCAGGCCGGGCTTGGCGTGCAGCAGGAGATCGCGATTGACGATCCGTTCGGTCTGCGGTGTCGCCGGCGCGGCCAGCACGACGTGGTCGCTGCGCTCGAACAGCGTCTTCAGGTCCGCCACGCGCTCCA
Organism: Caulobacter sp. 1776; assembly: GCF_040545685.1. Lineage (NCBI taxonomy): Bacteria > Pseudomonadati > Pseudomonadota > Alphaproteobacteria > Caulobacterales > Caulobacteraceae > Caulobacter > Caulobacter sp. 1776. The sequence continues at coordinate 214,631 of NZ_JBEPMI010000004.1, read as the reverse complement.
CGCCGGGGACGGGGATCGCGGCGTCGGAGCGACGGACCGCCAGCACCTTGATCCCAAGCGCCTGGGCGCGCGGCGCAAGGGCCTCGCCGATCGCGCCGAAGCCGACTAGGCCAAGCGTCGAACCGGAGACCAGTTTCAGTTGCCGGGGCGCCCAGCGTTCGGCGGTGTCGATCCAGATGTCGGGCAGGCGCTTGGCCTCGGCCAGGATCGCGGCCAGGGCGAATTCCGCCAGGGCGATGGCTGACGAGCCACGCGCGGAGGTGACAACCGGCCCCTCGAACAGCCAAGGCGGATAGAAGTCGATGCCGACCGAGACCAACTGCACCCAGCGCACATCAAAGGGCCAGCCGGGCGGCGCGCGGTCGGTCAGGGTCCCGCCCGCCTTGCGGAAGGGCGCGGCGACCAGGACCTTGGCCTTCGGCGGCAAGGGTGAGGTCAGGCCCGGCGGCACGGCCACGATCTCGGCGTCGGCCACGTGCTGGGCGAAGACGCTGTTGAACACCTCCGGCAACTGGCTGGCGACGACGATGCGGCTCATCTCGCTGCGCTCGCGAAGGCGGCCCGTCCGGCGCTGTTCAGGACGACGTCGGCCTGGGGCGTATGGACCCGACCGCACAGCACGTCGCGATGGTGGCGCTCCAGCGGGTTGGCGCGAGTCAGGCCTGGATTGCCGGTCAGCTTCAGCGCCTTCTCGACGACCGTGATCGCGTTCTCCGTGACGAGGTGCTTGACCAGGCTGGCCTCCACGCCGCCCACCTCGCCGCGCGCGGCGGTGTCGAGCAGGACGCGGTTGGAGAGCAGCAGGCCGTCGATCTCGCCGACGGCTTCCTGGAAGCGCGGCAGGGTCGAGAGCGAGGCGCCGAGATTGGCCGGCTTGCGGTCGATCAGGAACTCGACCAGCCAGTCGCGCGCCGCCCGCGCCATCGCGTCGTAGATCGCCGAGGTCAGCACGGACGACCAGGCCGCGAAGCTGGCCGGGTAGGGCGGCGGGGCGCCCAGCGGCTGGGGATCCAGCGCGTGGTCGAGCGGGACCAGCACGTCCTCAAAGACCACGTCATGGCTGGCGCTGGCGCGCAGGCCCAGGTGGTCCCAGGTTTCCTCGATCACCACGCCGGGCGTATCGGCCCGTACCAGCCAGCCGCCGACCAAGGGCTCGGGATCGTCGCTGCGGGCCCAAACGACGAACCAGGTCAGATTGGTCGAGCCGGTCGAGTAGATTTTACGTCCGCTGATCCGCCAACCTTCGGGCGTTCGACGCGCGATGGTCGCCGGCAAGCCGCCGCGCGCGGGCGTGCCGAGGTCCGGTTCGACGCGTAGGGCGTTGATCAGCGCGCCATGCTCTATGGCCTCGTCGATCACCCGACGCTTCAGATGCTCGGGCCAGCCCGAGCGGCCTTCGACCGAGGCGTGGAACAGGTACTGCATGACCAGGACCAGCGCCGTGGCGGGCTCGCCGCGCGCGACGGCCGAAATGACCTTGAGGGCGGTCTGCAGGTCGGCTTCCAGTCCGCCCAGACGCGCCGGCGCGGTCAGGGCCAGCAGACCCGCCTCGTGCAGGAGCCTGAAGTTCTCGGCTGGAAAGCTGGCCTCGCGATCATGCTGGGCGGCCGTGGCGGCGAAGGCCTCGGTCAGGGCGGGCAGGATCGCGTCGAGATCGGGCAGTTTCGCTTGCGCTTCAAAGCGATGGACGGGCGCGTTCACAGCACCACCTCGCCGGTGGGAAAGGCGACAAGGTGGCCTTCGGCGTGCGCGGGCGCGGCCTCGACGCCAAGGTGGCCCAACAGCCGACGGCGGATCGCCTGGAAGCGCGCGTCATGGGCGCGCGGGCGTTCCAGCGTGATCCGCTCTTCGGCGGCGATCCGGCCCTTGTCGAGCACCAGCACCCGGTCGGCCAAGGCCACGGCCTCGTCCACGTCGTGGGTGACCAGCAGCACGGCGGGGCTGTGCTCGCGCCACAGCGACAGGACGAGGTCATGCATCTTCAGGCGGGTCAGGGCGTCCAGCGCGGCGAACGGCTCGTCAAGCAGCAGGAGACCCGGTTCGCGGGCCAGGGCGCGCGCCAGGGCGGTGCGCTGGGCTTCGCCGCCGGACAGGGTGGCGGGCCAGGCGTCCAGGCGATGGCCAAGACCCACCTCCCGCAGCGCCGTTTCGGCGCGGCCGCGGATGTCTCGGCCGGAAAGGCCCAGCGCGACATTGCGCCAGACCTTCTTCCACGGCAGCAGGCGGGCGTCCTGGAAGACGACGGCCCGGGCGTCCGGTGTGCGGACATCCTGATCGCCCACGGGATCGAGGCCCGCCAGGGTGCGCAGCAGGGTGGTCTTGCCCGAGCCGCTGGCGCCGAGCAGGGCGACGAACTCGCCGGGCGCGATGGTCAGGTCCAGGCCGTCGATGACGGTGTTGTCGCCAAACCGGCGGACGAAGTCGCGCAGGCGGACCGCCGGCTCGGCGTTGGGCTTGGCGGAGGTCGGGCGAAGGCGCGGCTGAGGGGCGGCCATGATCATTGCTCCACGAGGCTGGGACGCCACGCCAGCGCCTTGCGCTCCAGCGTGCGGACGAAGGCGTCGGCCGACAGGCCGAGCAGGGCGTAGACGACCAGGCAGACGACGATGATGTCGGTGCGCATGAAGTCGCGGGCGTTGTTGACGAGGTAGCCGAGCCCGGCCTGGGCGTTGATCTGCTCGGAGATCACCAGCACCAGCACCGATACGCCGAGGGCGTAGCGCAGGCCGACGAAGAACGAGGGCAGGGCGCCGGGCAGGATCACCTCCCGGACCAGGCTCCAGCCACGAAGGCCGAAGCTCCGCGCGGCCTCGACCAGCCGCACATCGACGCCGCGAATGCCCGAGAAGAGGTTGAGATAGAGAGGGAAGGTCGCCGACACCGCGATCAGCGCGATCTTCGGGGTCTCGCCGATGCCGAACCAGACGATGAACAGCGGCGTCAGCGCCAGGACCGGGATGGTGCGCTTGATCTGCATCACCGGATCGACCAGCGTCTCGCCCCAGCGCGACAGTCCCGACACCAGGCCGAGGCTGACGGCGACGACCAGCGCGATCAGAAGGCCGGCGCCGGCTCGCGCCAATGAGACGGCGAGGTTCTTGGGGAGTTCGCCCGAAGCGGTCAGGCTCCAGAAGGTCTCCAGCACCGTAGAGGGCGCCGCCAGGATTCTCGGCGGGATCACGCCCAGCCGTGCGCCCAACTCCCACAGGAGCAGCAGCGCGACGGGCGAAAGCCAGCGCGCGCGAGACAGGCTCGGCCATCGCCAAGGCCTGGCTTCAGAAATTCTGTAGGTCGTCGCCAGAGACACTGGGTCTGTCCTTCGCTGGAAACCGTTGCGACGCGGTCGTCGCGGGTCCAAAAGAAGGACGCTTAATCCCTACTCAATCAATAGACTTATCCTCACGGGTCTTATTAGCAAATCTCAAGAGGCGTCGATGGTCACCAATCTGCCGACCGAACTGCTGCGAAGCTTCGTCGCCATCGTCGACTCCGGATCGATGCTTCGCGCGACCGAAAAGGTCTTCGTCACCCAGTCCGCGCTCAGCCTGCAGATGAAGCGGCTGGAGGAGACGGTGCTGACGCCGCTGTTTCACCGCGAGGGACGCCGGCTGATCCTGACGCCGGCCGGCCAGGCGCTGTTGCCTCGCGCCCGCGAAATCCTGGCGCTGAACGACCGGGCTGTCGTGGCCTTGACCGGCGACGCCCTAGCCGGGCCCGCGCGCGTCGGCCTGGTGCAGGACTTCGCCGAGACCCTGCTGTCGGGCGTGCTGGCCCGGTTCGCCAACCTCAATCCCGACACGCAGCTGCACGTTCGCGTGGCCGGATCGCCGGAGCTGCTCGGCCTTTTGCAGGCGGATCGACTGGACGTCGTGCTCTGCATGGGCGCGGCGGACGATCCCCGCGCTGTGCAGGTGACGCCCATGGTCTGGCATGGCGAAACGGCCCTGGCCGAGAGCGCCGTGCTGCCGATCGCCATCTTGGAGACGCCGTGCCGGTTCCGGGACGCCGCCCTGGCCGCGCTCGAGCGGGATGGCAGGCCCTATCGCGTGGCGCTGGAGACGCCGAGCCTGTCGGCCTTGCGGGCGGCGGTGCAGGCGGGATTGGCGGTGACCTGCCGTACGGCGCTTTTCCTGCCCGACCGCGCGCCGCTCGGCGGCAATCGCCTGCCGCCGCTGCCGGACGTCGCCTATGTCCAGCGGATCAACGCCTCGCCCCACGCCACGATCGACAAACTGGCCCAGCTGATCCATGCGGCCGCTCTGGCGCTCTAGGGTTCGAGGTCGGCCAGAACGCTCTTCGCGACGGCCGCCGCTTGGCCGCGAATATCGGGCACGGCGATGATCTCCGGAAGGCGTAGCCGATCTTGCCGCCCCGCACGGTGTACTTGCAGGTCGCATGACCGTCGGCGTCGAGGCGCATCTCCCGGATCTTGCCCGCGGCGATCACCAGTTGCCCGCTGGCGCGCGTGGTCAGCCGCCAACCTTGGCCGCAAGGTGCGATACGATCGCGTCCGGATTGACGACAAGCCGGCCCAGGCCTTCCGGCCCCTCGGCGATCTCCGCGATCTGCGCCTGGAGATAGCGCCCGTAGTCGGCGCGGCTGGCGAGCCCGTCGGGCCCGACGTCGAGCCCCTGGCCTGCCAGCCAGGTCACGAAGTGATCCGGGCGATCGGGCCAGGCGCTCATATTGCCCGCCCGCACATTTAGCTTGTGGCTCGGATTGTGGGTCGAATAGGACGCGCCAAGACCCACGGGCGCCCGCTTCTCGAAAAGAAGAACCTTCGCCGCGCGGCTCTGCGCCAACAGGTTGAGGGCGGTCATGACCCCGCTGAAGCCCGCTCCGACGACGGCGATGATCGGCGCTGGAGAGCCGCTCATGGCAAAACTCTATAAATTTACTGGAATTTTGTGCGCGATCGCCTCGTCCAAGACAAGCGCCTTTCAGGATATGCGCGCGCCTCAAGCGCCTTATGATTAGGAAAGATATATAAAACTCTGATTTTGCTCAGAGAAATACTCCATCGCGAGGTTCGCCCCCCCGCGCCATGGTCGCCCTGTCGACGCTCCAAGGGCCGGAGCCGACATCCGACGACCATGGAACGCCCGCGATAGCGGGTGGGGGATAGTTCTTTGATCTTGCCTGAACGCTTCAACACGTCCCGATGGCGCGCCGCGCTTTTGGCCTGCGCTTCTGTCGCCGCCATCGCTGGACCCGCCCGAGCCTCCGACACGACCACGAGCACCGCTCCGACCGCCGACGCGGAAGGCGCCAACGCGGTCGAGAGCCTAATCGTCACTGGCGTGCGCGGCGCCCGCCGCACCGTCGCCGACAGCCCCGCGCCGGTCGACGTGATCAGCGGGGAGCAGTTGCTGACGACCGGCAAGGTGGGGCTGAAGGAGGTGCTCAACACCCTGATCCCGTCGTTCAACCTGCCGGGCATCAATGGTGGCGGCACGTCCTGGACCGTTCGCGCCATCACCCTGCGCGGCCTGAACGGCGACCAGGCCCTGTTCCTGGTCAACGGCAAGCGCCGCCACACCACGGCGCTGATCAACAACCTGGCGCGCGTCGGACGCGGCGGCGTTCCGGTCGATCTCGACTTCATCCCGGCCTCGGCTATCGCGCGGATCGAGGTTCTGCGGGACGGCGCTTCGGCGCAGTACGGCTCGGACGCGATCGCCGGGGTGGTGAACATCATCCTGAAGGACGACGTCGATGAGCGCTCGTTCAGCTACACGGGCGGACAGAACTATCTCGGCGACGGCGACACCCGTTCGGCCACGCTTAACTGGGGACGGCCGCTGGGTGAGAACGGCGGCTTCCTGCATCTGGCCTTGAACTGGAAGAACAACGAGGCGGCCAGCCGCTCGGTCCCTTCGCGCGCCCAGTACATCTACCAGCCGACCGTCACCACGGTGAACGGCGTGACCACTGTGACGCCCGATCCGCGCGACGCCACAGCCGATCGCTACTTCTGGGGCAAGAGCTACGGGCTGGGCGAGGAAGACATCCTGGCGGCGTCCTACAACGCCGAGCTGCCCTGGCGGGATCTGAAGCTGTACGCCTCCGGCACGCTCAGCCATCGGTCGTCCAAGAAGAACACAGGTAGCTTCCTGCCCAACCTTGCGCCGGTCACGGGCGTCACCGCTGGCCGACCGCTGAACCGCAACTCGTTGCCCGAGGTCTATCCGGACGGCTTCAACGCGCTGCGCCGAATCTTCGAACTGGATTTCCAGAGCAGCTTCGGCGCGCGAGGCGAGCGAGCGGGCTGGGATTGGGACCTTTCAACCACCCTGGCGCAGGACCACGCTCAGCTCGACGGCCAGAACACGCTGAACGCCACGCTGGGCCCATCCAGCCCGACCTATTTCCACCTCTCGACGCATGAATTCCGCCAATGGACCAACAATCTCGACGTCACGCGGGAGTTCACGGGCTGGCTGAAGAACCCGCTGCAGGTCTCCTGGGGTCTTGAACACCGCTATGAGCGGTTCCTGATCGAGGCCGGCGACGAGGCTTCGTACGTAGTTGGGAACTATGTGATCCCGGCCGGCCAACCGTTCGCGGGCCTGCGACCCAACCCAGGCCTGGCGTCGTACGCCGGCACCGCGCCCGAGGACGCCGGCTCGGCCAGCCGCAATAGCGGGGCGGCCTATGTCGATCTCGGAACCAACCTGGCCGACAACTGGTACGTCGGCGTGGCCGGACGCTACGAGCGCTATGGCAAGGGCGTCGGCGACACCACCAGCGGCAAGCTGACCACCCGCTGGGAGTTCCTGCCGGGCTACGCCGTGCGGGCCACGGTCAGCAATGGCTTCCGGGCGCCGTCTCTGGGCCAGACGATCTTCGCGACCTCGACCATCAACGGCAGTCTCTGCGCTGCCGCGCCCAACAACATCTTCCGCGGCGCGCCCTGCACGCCAGGCGAGTATCTGACCTTCCCGACCAAGGTCCTGCGGACCGATAGCCTCGAGGCCAAGGCCCTGGGCGCCGAGCCGTTGAAGCCGGAGAAGTCGACCAACTACAGCTTCGGCCTGACCGCCGAGCCGTTCGCTGGCTTGCGGCTGACCCTGGACTCCTACCAGATCGGTATCGACGACCGGATCGTCGACACCAGCAACCTCGACCTTTCGGCGACCCAGCTGGCCTCGCGCGCGGACCTGGCCCCGCTGCTGGCGCGGTTCCCGCAGGGGCTGACGGCGACCTACTACACCAACGCCGTCTCGACCCGCACGACCGGGACCGACTTCGTCGCCGAGTATGGCGTGAATCTCGGCGAGCTTGGCCGGCTCAACCTCAACGCCGCCTATGCCTTCAACAAGACCAAGATCACCAAGCTGAAGGCCACCCCGGCCGTGCTGAAGGCGGTCAATCCCAGCCTCGTCCTATTCGACCGGCAGAAGATCGCTGACCTGACCGTCGGTACGCCGCGCGAGAAGGTCATCCTTGGCGCCCAATGGCTGCGCGGCGCCTGGAACGTCGGCCTGCGCAACACCCGCTACGGCCGCTACACCGAGGCGGGGACCTCGGGGAGCCTGGACCGCACCTTCACTCCCAAGTGGGTCACCGATCTCGATATCGGCTGGCAGGTCCGCGAGACGACCAGCATCGCCATCGGCGCCAACAACCTGTTCGACCAGCATCCCGACAAGATCGGCATCGTCAACGCCGACCAGGGCACGGGGCAGTTCGGGACCTTTTCGCCCTTCGGCATCACCGGCGGCTACTACTACGCCCGCCTCAGCCAACAGTTCTGAGGAGGGCGCGATGGACAGACGTCAGCTCGTCGCCGGCCTCGCCTTTGGCGGTCTTACGGCCTCGCTCTCGGCCTGCGCTAAGGGAAGCGGCCAGCCGGTCCTGAAGGTCGGCAGCCAGCGCGGTGGCACCAAGGCGGTGCTCCTGTCGTCGGGCGCGCTGGAGGGCGCTCCGTACCGGATCGAATGGAGCGAGTTCCCCGCCGCCGCGCCTCTTCTTGAGGCCCTGTCGGCCAGCGCCGTGGACCTGGGCGAGGCGGGCGACGCGCCATTCCTGTTCGCCTATGCCGGCGGCGCCCGGATCAAGGCCGTTCAGGCCGGGCAGACCGGCGGCGCCGGGACCGCGATCCTGGTCCGCAAGGACTCGCCAATCGCGACCCCCGCGGACCTGAAGGGCCGCAAGATCGCCACCGGTCGCGGCTCGATCGGCCACTATCTGCTGCTCCGCGTGCTGGAGAACGCGGGGCTCAAGCCCACCGACGTGACGCTCGTCTATCTGACGCCGGGCGACGCCAAGGCCGCCTTCACGGCGGGGTCGATCGACGCTTGGGTCACCTGGGGTTCGTACATCGCTCTCGCGCGGCTGCACGACGCCGCCCGGATTCTGGCGGATGGGCAGGGGGTCATCAGCGGCTTTGGCTACGAGGCCGCCAGCGAACGCGCCATCACTGACAAGCGCCCACAGGTCGAGGATTTTCTCAAGCGCCTGGCCAAGGCTCGTCGGTGGGCGGCCGCCAATCCCGAGGCCTTCGCCAAGGCGCTGTCGCGCGAGACGGGGCTCTCCGACGAGATCGCGCTCTACACGGTGCGCAACTACCGCGCCTTGCCGACGCCGATCGGGCCGGATTCCGTCGCCGAGGCCAAGGCCGTGCTCGACCACTTCCGGGCCGCCGGCGCGATCAGCGGCGCGCGTGATCCGGCGGGCGCCTTTGACGCCTCGTTCAACGGGGCGCTGGCATGAGCGAGTCCTTGTCCTTGGCGACCGACGTCCTGGTGATCGGCGGCGGCCTGGCCGGCGCCTGGGCGACCGTGGCCGCGGCGCGGGAAGGCGCGGACGTCGTCCTGGTCGATAAAGGCTATTGCGGCACGAGCGGCGTCACAGCGACGGCCGGTCCAGGCCACTGGTGGGTTCCGCCCGAGCGGCGCGAGGCGGCCGTCGCCGACCGGGTCCAGCGCGCCCAGGGCCTAGCCGACGCCGATTGGATGCGCCGCATCCTGGATCTGACCTGGACCAGCCTGCCCAAGCTCGGCGACTACTACGACTTCTCGACCGACGAGAACGGACAGGTCCAGTACCGCGCTTTGCGCGGGCCGGAATACATGGCCGCGATGCGCGCCTACGTCCTGGCGGCCGGCGCTCGCATCCTCGATCACCATCCGGCGCTGCAGCTGCTGCGCCACGGCGACGGTTCGATCGCCGGGGCGACCGGACTGGCGCTGCGCGGCGAACAGCCCTGGACGATCCGAGCTGGCGCCGTCGTCATCGCCACCGGCGGCGTCGCTTTCGCCTCGAGCCTGCTGGGCGCCGCGACCAACACCGGCGAAGGCCTGCTGATGGGCGTTGAGGCCGGCGCCGACCTCTCGGGCATGGAGTTCTCGAACTACTACACGCCGTCGGTCGCCGGCACGAACATGGCGCGGTCGATGGCCTACAGCTTCGCCCGCTGGTTCGACGTCGACGACAACGAACTCGACATCCCCGCAGGCCCGGACGTGACGCCGCACCTCGCGCGGGCTCTGCTGAAGGGGCCGTTGTTCTGCCGCCTGGACCGCGTGCCGGCCGACATTCGGGCGATCATGCCCCAAGTGCAGCCCAATTTCGTGCTGCCGTTCGATCGGATGGGCGTGGACGCCTATCGCGATCGCTTCGAGGTCACGCTTCACGCCGAAGGTACGGTGCGCGGCATCGGCGGCCTCCGTGTCGATGACGAGGACTGCCAGACGGCCGTGCCGGGCCTTTATGTCGCCGGTGACGCGGCCAGCCGGGAGCTGGTCACAGGCGCCATTTCCGGCGGTGGCGCGGTCAATTCCTCCTGGGCGCTGTCGTCCGGCCAATGGGCGGGCGCGGCGGCGGCTCGGCAGGCGAGGGCGCTGGGCGCGCGCGCTGATGCTCTCGTTGTCGCGACGGGGCAGGCGGGCCTATCGCCGCGCCGCGCGGTCCAGGATTTCGATCGGGCCGGCGCTGTCCAGGCGGTCCGCGAGGAGCTGAACGCCTATGACAAGAACATCTTCCGCCGTGGCGAGGCCCTGACCGCGTCTCTTGAGCGGCTGGACGGGATCTGGCGCGAGCTCGTCGATCATGGCCAGGCGCGGGGCAGGGCGGCGTCGCGCCTGCGCGAGGCCGCCGCGCTCGTCGCCGCCGGTCGCTGGAGCAAGGCCGCCGCCCTGGCCCGTCGCGAGAGCCGAGGCATGCATCGCCGCGAGGACGCTCCCGCGGCCGACGGACGGTTGGCCAGTCGCCAGCGTGTCCAGGGGCTAGATCGGGTCTTCACCCGGTTTGAGGTCGCCCCAACCCAGGCGGAGGTCGCCTGATGATCGAGGTCGTTGTCGAGGATCGCTGCAACGGATGCGGCGACTGCGTTCAGGCCTGTCCCAGCGACGTGCTGCGGATGGGGGCGGACGGCAGGGCAGTCATCGCCCATCAGGCCGACTGCCAGACCTGTCTGCTGTGCGAGCTCTACTGCACGACCGACGCCCTGTTCGTCTGGCCGCAGGTCGATCGGGTCGTCGGCCTCAGCGCCGAACAGGCCTTGGCCTCCGGTCAGCTGGGCGCCTTCCGCCGCGACCATGGCTGGGGCGAGCACACCACCACCCACACCAACCAACACTGGCGGATGGGGGCGATCTTCGAGCGCGCCCGCCTGCTGGCGGTCGAGACCGCCGCCGCCAAGACCGCTCGCCCCGAGGACATCCGATGAGCAAGAGCCTGAAAGAGCGCCTGGCCGATCTCCACGCCGAGCGCGAACGCACCTGGGATCCGGCCGCCCTGAAGATCAATGTCGACCAGCGACGAACCCTGGTCGAAACCGCCGATCCGACGGGTTGGGTCCAAGTCGGCGAGCGCCTCGAGCCGTTCGTCCTGAAGGACGTCGAAGGCGGTGACCTGTCGCTGGAGCGCCTGCTGGAGCGTGGCCCGGCGGTGCTGGTCTTCTTCCGCTTCGCCAGCTGCCCGGCCTGCAATATCGCCCTGCCTTACTATGAAGAGCGTCTGGCGCCGGGACTGCGCGATCTGGGCGCGACGCTCGTGGCCGTCAGCCCGCAGGTTCCCGAGCGGCTGGCGGACATCAAGGTGCGTCAACGCCTCAGCTTCAAGGTCGCTTCGGACCTCGGCAACGCCCTCGGCCGGCAGTTCGGTATCCTCTACACAGCCGACCAGGCCAGCCAAGCGGCCCAGCGCGCCAAGGGCGCCTTCATCGGCGAGACGACCGGGACGGGGACCTGGGAGCTTCCGCAGCCCGCCATCATCGTCATCGACCACGAGCGGGTCGTCCGCTTCGTCGACGTCAGCCCTGACTGGCTGGTCCGCACGGAGGCCGAGGCCGTCCTGCAGGGCGTCCGCGACATCACCCTCGTTCCCGCCGAATAGATCGGAGATCTTCCATGACCGCTCCCAAGGACGTTCAACGTCAGCTCAAGCTCGGCTTCATCCTGCATGGCGTCGGCCCCGGCTGGGGCGACTGGCGTCATCCAGACGCCGAACCGAACGCCAGCACGAACTTCCAGTTCTACAAGCGCCAGGCCCAGATCGCGGAGGCGGGCAAGTTCGACTTCCTGTTCGTCGCCGACAGCGTCTACATCACCGAGAAGTCGAGCCCGCACTACCTGAACCGCTTCGAGCCGCTGACCATCCTGTCGGCCTTGGCCGGCGCGACCAACAATATCGGCCTCGTGGGCACCCTGACGGTCAGCTACAGCGAGCCGTTCAACGTCGCCCGCCAGTTCGCCTCGCTGGACCACATCAGCGGCGGTCGGGCGGGGTGGAACATCGTCACCTCCTGGCTGGAGGGCAGTGCCGCCAACTACAGCCGCGACAAGCACTACGCCCACGACGTCCGCTACCGCCTCGCGGGCGAGTATCTTGATGTCGTCCAGGGGCTCTGGGATTCCTGGGAAGACGACGCCCTGACCTTCGACAAGAAGGGCGGCCAGTTCTTCGACCCGGCCAAGCTGCACACCCTGAACCACAAGGGCGAGTTCTTCTCGGTGAAGGGCCCGCTGAACATCAGCCGCTCGCCCCAGGGCCAGCCGGTGATCTTCCAGGCGGGCGCATCCGAGGACGGCAAGGCGTTCGCCGCCCGCCGCGCCGACGCGATCTTCGTCTCGCACGAGGATCTCGACGCCGCCCAGGCCTACTACAAGGACATCAAGGCCCGCGCGGCCGGGTTCGGCCGTGATCCCGATCAGTTGCACGTATTGCCAGCCGCGCGGCCGGTCGTGGGCCGCACGGCCGAGGAGGCGGAGGCCAAATACCAGGAGCTGATCGAGCTGGTGTCGATCGACAACGCGCTGTCGTCACTGGCGCGGCCGTTCAACGAGTACGATTTCACCCGGCACGACCTGGATGGCCCGTTCCCGCTGGAAGCCGCCGAATTCGGGGCCAACTCCAACCAAAGCGCGGTCAACCGGATCGTCGAGGCCGTGAAGGCCGAAGGTCTGACCCTGCGCCAGACGGCCCTGCGCTTCGCCACGCCGCGAGGACATTTCGTCGGTTCTCCCGAGCAGGTCGCCGACAGGCTGCAGCAGTGGTTCGAGGAGCGGGGCGCCGACGGCTTCGTGCTGTTCGAGAGTCTGCCGGGGCTGCTAGAGGCGTTTGTCGAACTGGTCGTGCCGATCCTGCAAGCCCGCGGACTGTTCCGCACTGATTACGAGGGCTCGACCTTCCGCGAGAGCCTGGGCCTGGATTACCCGGTCAATCGCTACGTCGGTGCGCTCGAGGCCGCGGAATAGGCGCAGCCGCCGGGAACGTATTGCCAGTGATGTTGAGGGGCGGCCACGGCTTGCCCTTCAACGCCAACGATTGGCCAACGGAGACCGAATGCCTGTCATGGCGCGGGCTTCGATCCTAAGGCCAAGATCGGGCGATCGGCTGGCGCGAGGCGCCGTTCGGCGATCAGGTCCTCACGGCGCGCCACCCTCGGATCATGAAGGCCTGGAAGAACGGGATCGGCTTCCGGAATCCGGCGGCCTTCCACAAAGCCTCTGTCTCCGCTGGCGTCAGAACGCCCAGGATATCACGCATCATGCCGCTGAGTTTCGCCAGCGACTCTGGCGTCGCGCCCATTAGAACCTGGACTCGCTTCCAGTCCTCTAGCATCTCGGGAAACTCCGGGGCGTCCAGGTCGACGCTGATCTCGGCGCTGGCGAAGCAGCCTCCCGGCTTCAGACGATCATGAATGGCCGAATAGAAGGCGCTTCGGTCCTCGCGCTTTATGAAGTGCGCGACCAGCAAGCTGACCGCGGCGTCGAATTCGTCGTGGGGAGCATCCTGGGCATATCCTTGGCGAAGCTCGCAGCGATCCAGCACGCCGGCCTGTTCGAGCCGGTGTCGCCCCACGGCCAGCATCTCGCTGGACGGGTCGACGCCGACGAATGACCAGCCGGGATACGCCTTGGCCAGCGACAGTATTTCGGCGCCGGTTCCGACCCCGACGCACAGCACGCGCGCGTCGGCAGGCAAGTCCGCCAGAACCAACCGCAGCAGGAAGTGCAGATTGTCGGAAATGGGCGCGAGGGCGCTGTTTCGCCGATCATAGTCGTCGGCGAGTTCCCGGTTGAAGAAGTTGGGCGGGACGTCGGGTCTCGGCTGCTTCATTGTTACACTATAACAGAATGCTCGGCGCGCCATCCACCCTGTCTCTGCGCAATCGATCAAGAATCCCGCTCATCGCCCCCATCAGCGGCGGGCCGACGGAACGGCGAACAGGGCGCCGCGATCGCGGTCTGTCGCGGCGTTGCGCTGGATCAAGGCGCGTGTCCCGCCCAGGGCCATGGTGCGGCTATGGGCGAGGATGGAAGCATGATCGTGACCGCTGGCGGCCCGCACGCTTTGATGGGCTTGCGATCGGCCGCCGATGCGGTCCGACCGTGGCGGGGCTGCGCGCAGGGCGCGGTCCTGGGGATGATCCTGCTGGCCCTCGCGGGGCCGGTAAGCGCCAGCGCCGCGCCGCCCGATCCCGCGCCAGCCGATGTCGTGGGCCGCGGGCGGGCCATCGTCCAGCGCGACTGCGCCGGCTGTCACGCCGTTGAGCGAACCGGGGATAGTCCCAATCCGAAGGCGCCGCGATTTCGGCGCCTGCACGAACGCTACGACGTCGACGCCTTGGGCGAGGCCTTGGCCGAAGGGCTGACGGTGGGGCATGGCCCGATGCCTGAATGGTCTTTCGGGCCGACCGACACCGCCGCGATCCTGGCCTATCTCAAGAGCTTGGAAGCGCCGGCGAGGAGCAAACCCAAGCGGGGGCCCGCCATCTGATCGGGTCCAGGTCGTGGGATTTGACGCAGGGCAAGCGGGCCCAGGAAGCCATCGCCTAGCCTTGGCCCCTGACCGCCAAGGAGCACGCGATCATGATCGATCATCTGGCAATCCGCGTTCGTGACTTCGAGGCTTCGCGGCGCTTCTACGACGTCGCGCTGGCGCCGCTCGGCCTTGGCGTCGTGATGGAGGTGACGCCCGAGGCCACCGGAGGCTATCACGGGCTAGGATACGGCTCGGCCGGCAAACCGGTCTTCTGGCTGTCCAACGCCGTCGGTTCGACGACGAGCGATCAGACGGGCCTCGCTCGGCTGCATGTCGCCTTCGCGGCCGCCGACCATGCCGCGGTCGATGCGTTCCATAAGGCCGCGCTCGCCCAAGGCGGGCGTGACAATGGACCGCCCGGCGTCAGGGCGCATTACCATCCGCACTATTGCGCCGCGTTCGTGCTCGATCCGAACGGGATCAATGTCGAGGCGGTCTGTCACCTCGCGCCTTAGAGGCCATGCCGGGTCGAAAAGCGCCCGCCTATGCCAGCCAGGTGGCCAGCAGCCCGACCGTCGCCGCCGCCATCACCGCCGTGGCGCTCCAACCGGCAAGTTTGAGGCCGGCGTGCAGCTTGAAGTCGCCCATGGCGGCCTTGTGGCTCGAGAGATGCATCATCAGGGCCATGACCGGCGCCGCGACGATCCCGTTGATCACCGCAGCGTAGAACAGCGCCTTGATCGGGTCGATCGCGCTGCCGTTCAGGCCCACGCCCACGAGCGTGGCCAGGGCGATGGCCCCGTAGAACGCCTTGGCCTGACGCGGCCTTCGCGCCAGGCCCACCGGCCAGCCGAACGTCTCGCCCAAGGCATAGGCGCACGATCCGGCCAGGACGGGCAGCGCCAGCAGGCCTGTCCCGATGATGCCCAAGGCGAAGACGAAGAAAGCCAAGGGGCCAGCGATGGGCCGCAAGGCTTCGGCGGCTTGGGCGGAGGTCTGGATATCGGTGACGCCATGGGCGTGCAGAGTCGCGGCGGTGGTGACCACGATGAAAAGCGCCACGGCGTTGGAAGCGCCCATGCCCAGATAGGTGTCCAAGCGAATGCGCCGAAACTCTGTAGCGGCCTGCTCGGGCGCGCGCAGCAAGGGCAGGGCCGGGGGGCGGGCCTGGACGTCCTCGACCTCTTCTTCTGCCTGCCAGAAGAAGAGATAGGGACTGATAGTGGTCCCCAGGATCGCCACGACGGCGGTCAGGTAAGGCGCGTCGAGCGTGATCCGTGGGACAAGGAGGCTTGGAGCCACGCGCGCCCAAGGCACGTGGACGACGAAGGCCACGCCGACATAGGCCAATAGCGACAGGGTCAGCCACTTCAGGATCGACACATAACGGGCGTAGCGGGAAAACACCTCCAGTAGCACCGACAAGAGTCCAAATCCGGCGACATAGACCAAGGCGGGGCCGCCGATCAGCAGCTTGAGGGCCGCGGCCATGGCGCCCAGGTCCGCGCCGATATTGATCACATTGGCGATGACAAGAAGCGACACGACGCTATGGACCACCAGCGGCGGATAGTGGCGCTTCAGATTGCCGGCGATCCCGCGGCCCGTCACCCTTCCGATCCGGGCCGAGATCTCCTGGATGGCGCACATCAGGGGCCAGCTGAACAGCAGAACCCAGCCGAGGCCATAACCGAATTGAGCGCCGGCCTGGGAATAGGTGGCGATCCCACTGGGATCATCGTCCGAGGCGCCGGTGATCAGCCCAGGGCCCAGGACCTGCAGCGCTCCGGGACGGACCGACTGTTCCACGACCGGGTCAGCCAGGCTCATGCGCCGGCCGAGGGTTCTTCGGCTTCCGCCGCCAGCAGCAAGCGTTCGACCGCGCCCCGCGCGTGTTCCAGCATCGCGATCTTGCCCCATCGATCATGATCCAGACGTCCCTGACCGAGGAGAAGGTCGAGCAGCTGGCGATCGATTTCCACCAGGGTTTGCCGAAGCTGGCTCGTCGTGGATTGCGCCATCGTGGTCTCCTGGGCGGGCGGGCCGCGAATCCCGTGGCCTGGGCCCAGTGGGCTGAAAACGGACAACGCCCGTTTCGCCGCGGCCGCGTGCGGGCACGGCGCAATCGAACGCCAGGACACTCCTAATCCCTGGGCGCGGCGCGCGGTTGATCAGGGTCAATCGACGCGCCCCTCAAAGAGCCGATGACAGGCGGGGCCGGCAACAGGGGCGGGCACGGCGCTCGCGCAAGCCGCCGACCTTTCCGCGTTCCGGGGCCAGAAACTCGCCGAACGCCATTGCGGCGGTTGTCATGCCGTCGGACCGAGCCCGCTGGCCGACGCGCCGCCGTTCGCCAATTTGAACCGCCGCTACCTCGAAGGCGTCTCTGACGTTGAGGGGGACGCGTCGAGGGATCGAGTTCTTCGCGCTCAGGGCGCGGCCGCGTCCGTCGGCTCGGTGCGCAGCCGGTCGCGAAACATCTTCAGCCGCTGCCGGTAGCCTTCGGCGTCGCCATAGTCGAGGAATTCCCAGTAGCGCCGATGCGGATCGCTCTGGCGGACGGCGTGCTTGATCGGGCACCAATATTGCTCGGTGCGGCTGGCCACCTCGCGCGCATAAGCGATGACGCCGTTGGCGTAAGCGCAATAGGCGCAGTTGAGCCGCTCGACGAGGTTGAGATAGCCCAGGCGATTGCGGTCGAACGCCAGGTAGTCGGTCCGTCTCACGCGCACGATGCCATAGGCGCGAAAGCAGACGGCCTGGTAGATGCTCACCCAAGCGTCGGCCAAGGCCAGCGGCAGGATCAGCGAATAGATCACCGGGGCGCTCAGCAAGGTGAACAACGAGCTTCGGCTCAGGAACTTGCCCATACCCAGGCGCAAGCGCCGATGCTCGGAGGCGATGCCGAACTCAAATTCGCCGATCTGGCTGGTAAGCCGCCATCCTAGCGCCCGACGGCGACGCTCGATTTCTCGATCCAGCTCGGCCTGCAGGCCGACGATCTGCTCGGCCAGGTCCTTCATACGCTGAGTCATCGGGACGACGTCGCCGTCTTGAGATCAGGCAGGCGTTTGAGTGACGGCGCGCCTGACGGACGCCGCGCATTGGTCCGAAGGCCCAGAGGCGACCGCCGGATTCTCAGGTCAGGTTTCAAGCTCGCCCGCCTCGACCAGATCGACGTGGCCAAAGCCCTTGCGATAGTCGAGCAGGGCGATCACGAGCGGGGTGACGCAGAATAGCGCCGTCTCCTCCTCGCCCAGCCCAAAACCGCCGCGCAGGGCCGGGAACTTGTCCAGGAACAAGCGACCGACCTGTAGGATCTGGTCGGGGTCGCTGAGCCGCGCGGCTAGTCCGCCGAGCGAGAGACCGCGGATGTCGTCCCAGCGCTCATAGGGCAGATCGACGGTTAGCGAGACCCGCTGATCGCGCGCCAGGTTGCGCGCCTTTTGCGATTGGGCCGAGCATCCGAAATAGATCGCGAGGCCGTCACTGGCGTAGGACACGGTGGTGACCTGGGGAAACCCGTCCTCGCGCAGAGCCGCCAGGCTGAGGTCCTTGCCGAGCTGGAGGACGTCGATGATCTGGTGGCGCAGGTTCTGGTCCATTGGGGTCTCTGGGAGCTTACGAGCCCGGCGATCATGACCCCGGGCCTCGGGGCGGGTTTTGATCCACGGCAATCGGCTTGCCGCTGCTGCCAAATCGCCGCTATGGGCCGGCCGGCGCCTTCAACCCGGTCGGGCTGTGGAGGCTGACCATCGCTCTTGCGCTTTGGGCTCCCTTGCTGGGCCGTCTGGCCATCCATCCCCCTTGGAGTGCTCGCCCTCGTCTCGGCGATCGTGGGTCTGGCCCTGGCGATGGGCCCGTCGCGTCGTCTTCGGGGGCGTGGTGATCGAGGGCCAGTCGCGCTCGCCGGCGGCCAGGCCAGGGTGGTCCGCGCGCGCGCCTCGCGGCGCAAGGCCGCGCCATGACGAACCTGATCGAGGGCTGAGCAAGGCCCAGCCCGCGCCTTGGAGGGCGCGGCAAGCATGCGGCGGTTTCTGGACGTCGTTGCGCCACGGCCGACAGACGGCGCCTCGCGCGCCATTCTGTCCCCGCGCCAGCGGGAGGGTTTGACGAGGATCAAGCGGTCCGACGCGCCGCGCGCGATGATCGTCCGGCGCCAAGCAGGCGCATCACCCTGACGGAGCACGCCATGTCCCTGCATGAGAGCAAACCCTTCCTGCCGGCCCTGAGCCAGCAGGCGACCCACATCTTCGCGCCGCTGCAGCGCGAGATCGATCGGGTGTTCAGCGAGTTTGGCCGCAGCCTGGGCGTCGCCGAGGCCTTCTCCAGCCCGAGCCTGGACTTCAGCGAGACCGCCCAAGGCGTCGAACTGAAACTGGACGTTCCCGGCTATGACCAGGACGAGCTCAGCATCACGCTCGACAACGACGTTCTGACCGTTCGCGGCGAGAAGGCCAGCGAAACCCAGAGCGACGACAAGACCTATCGCGTGTTCGAACGCCGTTCCGGCGCCTTCGCGCGCCAGGTCCCCCTGCCGCGCACCGTGGATGGCGACAAGTTCAGCGCCACGCTCAAGAACGGCGTCCTGACCATCACCGCGCCGAAGACCGCCGGCGCCCCGGGGCGAGACATCGCCATCCAGACGGCCAAGGCCGATCCGACCGTTTGAGCATGCAAGCCATGGTGCTGGAGGACGGCCGGTTAACGGCCGCCCTCCGACCGGTTCCCAGCCCCGGGGCTGGCCAGGTCCGTCTTCGGGTCTGCGCCTGCGGGGTCTGCCGGACCGATCTGCACCTGCTCGATGGCGACCTCGCCGTGAAGGGCGCGATCGTCCCGGGCCATCAGATCGTCGGGACCATCGACGCCCTGGGCGAAGGCGTGACGCGCTTCGCGCCAGGCCAAAGAGTCGGCGTCACTTGGCTCGGCTGGGCTTGCGGACGGTGCGTCTATTGCCAGGACGGGTTCGAGAACCTTTGCCAGGCCGCGCGGTTCACCGGTTGGACGCGCGACGGCGGATACGCCCAGATGGCCCTGGCCGAAGCCGCTTTTTGCCTGCCGATCCCCGACGCCTTCAGCGACTTGGAGGCCGCGCCCCTGTTGTGCGCGGGGGTGATCGGGTTTCGGGCCTGGCGGATGGCGGGGCAGGGGCGGCGCGTGCGGCGACTGGGCCTATACGGTTTCGGCGCGGCCGCGCACCTGCTGGCCCAGCTGGCGATCTTCGAAGGCCAAGCGGTCTATGCCTTTACCCGGCCTGGCGACGCCGCCGCCCAGGACCTGGCGCGATCGCTGGGCTGCGTCTGGGCCGGATCCTCGCTCGACGCGCCCGACCAGCCGCTCGATGCGGCGATCATCTTCGCGGCGGACGGCGCCCTGGCGCCGGCGGCCCTGCGCGCCGTGGACAAG
Source organism: Caulobacter sp. 1776 (assembly GCF_040545685.1). NCBI lineage: Bacteria > Pseudomonadati > Pseudomonadota > Alphaproteobacteria > Caulobacterales > Caulobacteraceae > Caulobacter > Caulobacter sp. 1776. The sequence continues at coordinate 195,014 of NZ_JBEPMI010000004.1, read as the reverse complement.
GGGCGGTCGGTCGTCTGCGCTGGCATCCACATGAGCGCCATTCCCACGTTCGACTACGCCGACCTATGGCAAGAGCGCCGGCTGATGTCGGTAGCCAACCTGACCCGCGCCGACGGCGCCGACTATCTGCCGCGCGCCGCCGCCGCCGGGGTTCGCCCGCACCTCACCGCCTATCCGCTGCGGGACGCCGCCCGGGCCTTGGCGGACCTACGCGCCGGCGCGTTCGCCGGGGCGGCGGTCCTGGACGTGGCGGGCGCGAGTTGAGCGATAGGCGCGGCCGCGCGGATGACCTGGGCGTCATCGCAAGGTCCTGGAACGGTCTTTGGGGGCGCTAGCCTAGGGCCTGGCTCTTGTCCCGGATCGAGTTCGCCGCGCGCGGCCTAGCGATCCTCGACGATCCGCCCGTCGAGCATGCGCACGCGCCGATCGGCGGCCTCGGCGAAGCCCGCGTCGTGAGTGACGCAGATCACGGCGCGGTGCTCGTCATGGGCCAGGCGCTGAAATTCCTCGATCACCAGACGGGTGTTGAGGCTGTCGAGATTGCCGGTCGGCTCGTCGCAGAGCAGGATCGCCGGATCATTGGCCAAGGCGCGGGCGATCGCCACCCTCTGGCGCTGACCGCCCGACAGTCGATCGGGCCGACGCGCGGCCTGCGCCCCGACGCCGAGCTTGTCGAGCAGACCCTCGACCGCGGTGTCGATCTGCGCTCGTGATCGCTTGGCCAGGCGCCGCATGGGCAGGGCGACATTGTCGCGCGCCGTCAGCTCGGGCAGCAGGAAGTGAAACTGGAAGACGTAGCCGATCCGCTCCAGCCGAAGGCGTGTGCGGTCCGCCTCGGCCAGATGACCGGTCGGTTGACCATCGATCAGCACGTCCCCCTGATTGGGTCGGTCCAGCAGGCCGAGCAGATAGAGCAGGGAGGACTTGCCACAGCCCGACGGGCCCACGATCGCCACCAATTGCCCCGCCTCCACGCCGAGGCTGGCGGCATCGACCAGGGTGAAGGGCTCCGGGTCCGACAGGGTCCGGCTCACCGCCCGCGCCTCGACCAGGATGCTCATGCCGCCCCGCGAAGGATGGTGACCGGATCCACGCTGGCGGCCTTGCGGGCGGGCAGCCACGCCGCCACCAGGGCCGCGGCGAGCGAGGCGCCGCCGGCCAGCAGGTACTGCGGCGCGCCGCGATCGAGCGGTAGCACCAAGGGCTTGCCGCCCATCGACAGCGGCAGGCTGGCCAGGATCTCCAATAGTCCGGTGCCGACCGCGAAGCCGAGCAGGGCGCCCAGGACCCCGACCAGAAGACCCTCGATTAGAAAGATCGCCTGGATGTCGCCGACGGTGAAGCCCATGGCCCGCAGGATGGCGATGTCGCGCCGCTTGTCGGCCACGCTGTTGGACACGGCGGTGTAGATGCCGAAGCTGGCGACGATCAGAATGGCCAGGATCACCGCGTACATGATCACGTTGCGCACGACCAAGAGATTGAGGATGTCGGCCGAGCGCTCCTGCCAGGACTCCCATTTGTACCCCCAGCGCGCCTCCAGGGTCTGGGCCTGCGTCTGCGCGGTCTCGGATCGCGCCAGGCGGATATGGATCTGATTGACGATGTTGGGGCGAGAGAACAGCACCTGGGCGGTGCGCAGCAGGCCATAGGCCACCGTGTCGCCGGCGTAGAAGCCGGCCTGGGCGTCGGGCTCGATCAGCGCCACGATGCGCATGCGCTGCAGCGCCCCCGTCGAGGCGGTCACCACCAGCGTGTCGCCCAGACGCGCGCCGAGGCGATCGGCCAACGGGCGGCTGATGATGATCCCGTCGGGGCGCGCCTCCAGGTCACCCAACGCGCCGCCGACCAGGCTCTCGTCGATCTTGGCCAGGCGTCCTTCCAGCCGCGGATCCACCCCGCTCAACGCCACCGCCGCGGTTCGACCGGCGAAGGCGACGGTGACCGCTCCGTTGAGCGAGGCGGCCGCCAGGGCGCCCGGCACGGCGCGCGCGTCGGCCAGCATGGCCGGCCAGTCCTTCAGACCCCGCACCTCCTCCTGGGGGCGCAGGCCATGGATGGCGACGGCTGCTTGCGGAAAGACCTCGAGCCCCGGCTGCGGCGCGGGGCGGCGCTGTTCGTCACGCACGATGATGTGCGGCGCGGAGTCGACGAGGGTGCGGACAAAATCCTTTTGCGAGCCGACCATCATGCCTGACACCGCCAGGAAGAAGCCGACGCCGATCGCCACGCCCAAGGTCGCCACCACGGTCTGGCGCGCCCGCACCCGCAGGTGCGCCGTGGCGACGCCGTTGAGGACGGCCAGCAGACTCATGGCGCGGCCACACGCACCCGCTGTCCGTCCCGCAGGGACGCCGGGGGATGGAGGACCACGCGCTGACCCGCCGTCAGGCCGGCGCGGATCTCGGCGCGGCCGCCGCCGACCGCGCCCAGTTCGACCCCGACGCGGCGCACCCGGTCACCGTCGAGACGCCAGACGCCGTTGTTCTGAAGGGCCTGGGCGGGAACCAGCACGGCGTGGGGGCGGCGCTCGGCCACCAAGTTGGTCTCCACGGTCATACCCGGCGACAGGCCGCTGTCGGCGGGCAGGGCGATGCGAACCCGAAAGACCCGTCCCGTGGCATCGCCCGCGGGCGTGATCTGGGCGATGCGGCCCTGGAACACGCGTCCGGGGAAGGCGTCGCTGCGGATGAGCGCCTCGGCGCCGGGCGCGAGACGCGCGATGTCGCGTTCGTCGACATCGGCGGTGATGCGCAGCGTGCTTGGGTCGGCCAGCAAGAAGAGCACAGTCCCGGTTGAAGCCAGGTCGCCGGGTTCGGCGTCGCGCCGCAAAACGCGTCCGGCGAAGGGCGCGGTCAACCGATAGTCGCTCAAGCGGGCCGTGGCGCTGGCCGCTGCGGCGCCGGCCGCCCGGGCTTGAGCCTGGGCGTCGTCGTCGGCCGCGCGCGCGGCGAAACCAGCCTCGAACAGGCGGCGCGTGCGCCCCGCGACGATGCGCGCCTGAGCGGCCTGGACTGACAGCTGCAAGGCCGCGCCCTGGGCAGGGCCGTCCTCGAGCTGGGCGAGCCATTGGCCGACCGCCACCTCCTGGCCCTCGGAGACGAGGACGCGCCGGATCGGGGCGTTGACGACCGGAGCGATATGAGCTTGGCGGACATAGTCCACGATGCCGGACGCGTAGACGATATCGACCGCCTCGCCCAGCTGCGCGCGCGAGGCCTCGACGCGCGGCGGACGCAGGACGAGCGCCGCGCCGAGACCCGCGGCGGCCAAGACGATGGACGCCGCCATCGCCAGCCAGAGCCGCCGAGCAGGACGCCTGGCCAAAGCGGGCGCGCGCGCGGGCGGGTCGGAAGACCTGGAGACGGTCGACGTCGCCGAGGCGGCGCGCGATACCGATGCGTCCATCATCATATCCGTCCACGTAAGACTCGCCCAGATGAGGCGGTTCCTTGTCATGGCACGCGCCCGTCAGACGCGGATTGACCAAGATCATCCCGGCCCCTGAGCGACGGCGCCAAGCTGGTGCCATGAAAACGCTCCAGATCGGATCCCCCATGGCAAAGGCCCCTGACGGCGCGCGACGTTGGCTGATGGCGGCCGGCTTGGGCCTGCTGGTCCCCGGGGGCAACGCCTGGAGCCAGTCGGCCGAGCCCGCCAAGGCGCGCTTCAAGGGCGAGACCCTGGCCCTGGTCATCGGCTACCAGTCCGGCTCCGGAACCCTGACTTTCCAGGGGCGGCGCCATGCTTTCCGGTTGTCGGGCGTCAGCGCCGTGGGCCTTGGCGCCGAGCGCGTGGAGGGAACCGCCGAGGTGCGTCATCTGACGGCGATCGAGGATTTCGAGGGCCTTTACTGGGGTGTCGGGGCCGGTGGAACCCTGATCCTGGGTCGGGGGCGCGCGACCTTGCGCAACGCCAAGGGGGTGGAGATCACCCTGGCGCTGGAGGGGCGCGGCATCGGCCTGACGCTCGCCGCCGGCGGGGCGCGCATCGTGCTCGGCTAGCCCAGGGCGCGTCGTCCGGGCCGATCGCGCGAAGACGCCAAGCCAAGACGGAAGGGGGCGGATCGCCGCGCGAGCCGGCCGGACACCGCGCGTGGCGCTGATCGCCGGCGGCGTGGTGATCTGCCAGGCGCTCGAGGCCGATGACCGGAGGTCCGCGGCGCCCGTCGCGTCTGCGTATAATTGCGGATGCCGGTCCCGTTGCTCGCCGTCTAGCCTCGCGCCAGCCCATGTCCCAAACCCGGAGGCGACGATGAAAACGGTCCTGCTGCTCGTGCATCAAGACGAAGGCCAGGAAGCGCGGCTGCAGGCGGCGCTGGATCTGGTCCGCGCGCTGGACGGCCACCTCAAATGTCTCGACGTCACACCCGTGATGGTCGTCGCCGGTGACGATGGCGGCGTGGCCCAGGCCATGGTCCAGGCTGAGGCGCAGAAGCTCGAAGCGGCCAATCGTATCGCCCTGACCGCGCGCCTGACACACGAGGATATCGCCTGGGACTGGAGCGACACGCGCGGCGACGTCGCCGGATGCCTGCTCGCCGCTGCCGGCTTGGCCGACCTCCTGGTGATCAACTGCAAGCGCGACAGCTTTCTGCGGGTCGAGCCGCACGCCGTAGCCAACGCGGTCGTTCTGGCCGCGCGCTGCCCCGTCGTCGCGGTTCCCGACGAGGCCCGCGGCTTCGACGTGGGCGGTCATGCCCTGGTGGCGTGGGACGGGTCCGAACCGGCGATGGCTGCCGTGCGCGCGGCCGCGCCGCTCTTGCGCAGAGCCGGATCGGTGGCGCTGTTCACTGTCGAGGACAAGGCCAAGGGCGCGTCGGCCGAGGCGGCGGCCGCCTACCTCTCGCGCCATGGCGTCCATGCCGTGATCGAGCAGGTCTCCGCGCGCGGCCAGCGTCCCGATGCGGTGATCCTGCAAGCCTGCGCCGACCAGCACGCCAGCTATTGCGTGATGGGCGCCTACGGCCACGGACGGCTGCGCGAGGACCTGTTCGGCGGCGTCACGCGCGGCATGCTCGACGCCGCGCGCCTGCCCCTGGTGTTGGCCCACTGATCGGCGCCCTGGCCAAGGCTCAGGCTCGGCCGGCCGGGAGGCGGCGGGCCTGCCACGGCGCGGTCGTCAGCACGTCTCTCGCCTCGAGGGCCATCGCACCGTAGCACGCAGGGCCCAGCGCCGTCGCGCCCGCGGCCTCCGTGGCGCGCAGCCCGGCGACAAGGGTCTGGTAGTGGAGCGCGCGGCCGCCGCGCGAGTCGACCAGACGGCTTCATGAAGCGTCAGGGCCAACCGCTTGTTGAGCCTCGGCTCCGCCAGGCAGGCAATGCGCCGCCGCTTGAGTGTCGACGGCTCCGTGAACGAATGGCGTAGGGCGTGCTTGAGCTTGTAGGCGCGCGCCGGCCCCAGGAACACACGCGACATGTGTGTGTTCAGCCGGCGCGTGGGGCCGCCTTCGCCAAAGATCTGGCCTTGGTCAGGGCCTCACCAGCCGGGCCCGGCTGGGATGGATCAAGGCGGTTATCGCGTGGCTCCCACGACGCGCCGCCCTAGTGGGCGAAAAACAGGTTGAAGGTGCGACTCTCGGCGACCAGCGAGGCGGTGACGCCGCCCAGGATGTCCTCGCGCAGGCGCGAGTGCTCGAACGCCCCGGCGATCACCAGTCCGGCGTCCCAGTTACGGGCCTGACGGACCAGGCCGTCGGCCCGCATGCCGCCGGTTTCGACGTAGATCTCGATGTCGCGCACCTGATGCAGGCGCAGATAGTCGGCCAGGCGTTCGGGGTCGGTGGTCGAGCGGTCGCTCAGCCTCAGATGTTCGGGGTCCTGCAGGATCACCACCCGGCTGGCGGGCTTGAGCAGGGGCAGGGCGGCGCGCACGGCGCGCGCGGCCGACGAACCGCCGTTCCAGGCGATCACGGCCACCGCGGAAGCTTCATCTGGCGCACTGCTGATCGCCAGGACCGGAACCCGCGCGGCGAGCAGGGCGTCCGCCACGAGGCCGCTCCACGGGCCTAGGGTCTGGAGCGTCATGCGCCCCACCACCACCAGATCGGTCAGCAACGCCAAGCGCGACAGATCAAGGCTGTGGGCCGACTGCTCCTCGACCAGCACGATGCGGCCGGCGTCTTCGCCGATGTCCAGGCCAAGCTGTTCGGTGATTTCCCGGGCCAGGGCCTCGACCCCGCGGCGCAGCGCCGCCTGGGTCGTACGCGCCGCCTCGCGCACCACCGGCGCTACCCCGAAGCCGTCGGGCCCGCCGGCCCAGTCGCCGATGACCGCCAGCGGCGGCGCCAGGACCACCTTCACCTCGCCTCGGGCGGCATGCGCCAAGGCTGCGGCCGATTGCAGGGTCAGCGCGTCGTCGGCCGCGCCAGTCAGGACCGTCAGGATGCTTGCAAAGCTCATGGGTGTTCTCCTGAAGTCAGCTTGCGCCGCCCCGTCGAGCTCACCTTGCGCTGGATCAAGACCTGATCGCCGCGCCCTCTCAAAAGCGGCTGGTCGCCGACGCCGCGCGGCAGGAGCCGCGCGGCGTCGCGGCCCATCGCGGCCAAGCCCCTAGCTCGACTGGGCCGCGGGGCGGCCGATCGCCGGTGTGGCTGGAGGGACCATCGCCAAGGGGACGCGGCGGGGACCGTGCTTGATCCAGGGCCAGGCCCTTGAGCGCCTGGGCGCAGGCCAGGTAGGCGATCACCAGCGTAAGGATGGCGCCGAGGGCTGGCAGGCTGGGCGCGGCGAACCCCAGCAGCGTGGCGAACGGAGAGAACGGCAGGACCAGGGCGCAGGCCAAGCCGCAGACGGCGCTGGCGACCAGGGCGGGGTGGGGCCGGCTGGCCAGGATCGGAGCGCTCGTACGGATGATGAAGATCACCAGGATCTGACTGGCCATGGATTCGATGAACCACGCGGCGCGAAATTGCGCGGCGCCGGCGCCGAAGACGCCGAGCAGGAGCACGAAGGTGGCGATGTCGAACACTGAGGACAACGGCCCCATGATCGCGGTGAAGCGCACAAGGCCGCGCATATCCCAGTTTCTGGGGCGCGCCAGGTCTTCGGGGTCGGCGCCGTCCAAGGGAATGCCGATCTGGGCAAGGTCGTAGATCAGGTTGTTGAGCAGCACTTGCACGGCGGTGAGCGGCAGGAACGGCAGGACTAGCGAAGCCAGGGCCATGGTCAGCATGTTGCCGAAATTGGAGCTGGTGCCCATGCGGACGTACTTCATGATGTTGGCGTGGGTCCGGCGACCTTCGAGGACGCCGTCGGCCAACACGCCGAGGTCCGGCGCCAGCAGGATCATGTCCGCCGCCTCGCGAGCCACGTCGGTGGCGCCGTCGACGGACAGACCGACATCGGCGGCCCTGATCGCCGGGGCGTCGTTGACGCCGTCGCCGAGGAACCCGACCGTGTGGCCCCGGGCGCGCAGGGCGCGGACGATCCGGGTCTTCTGATCGGGCGTCACCCGAGCGAACAGATCTACGTGACCGACCAGAACGGCCAAGGCCTGGTCATCGAGCTTGTCGATCATGTCGCCGGTGAGCAGGCCTTCGACCGGCAGGTTCAGGGCCGCGACCAGGTGCTCGACGACGGCGGCGGCGTCGCCGGAAATCACCTTGATCCGCACGCCCGCCGCCTCCAGGCGCGCGATCGCGGGGGTGGCGCTGGCCTTGGGTGGATCGACAAAGACGCAGAAGCCGAGAAAGACCAGGCTCTCGTCGCCATCCGCGCCGATCCGGTCCTGGCCCGCGGCCGGTTTGAAGGCGACGCCCAGGAGGCGAAGTCCCTGAGCCGCCTGCTCGGCCTGCAACCTTGCCAAGCGCGCCCGCAGCGCCCCATCGAGCGCGACAAGCGCGCCCGAACGGTCTTGGGCTTGCTGGCACAACGCCAGCAAGGTCTCGGGCGCGCCCTTGACGATCTCCAGCCGCGCGCCGTCGCAAAGCCGCTCGACCAGCACCGAGACGCGCCGGCGCTCGAAGTCGAACGGGCGCTCGTCCAGCTTGCGCCAGCCATCCAGGCTTCGATCGGCCTGGTGCGCCATCAAGGCTTCGTCGAGTGGGCTCTTGAGACCCGTTTCGAACGCGGCGTTGACCGCCGCCCATCGGGCCACCTGCTCGTCGTCTTCGCCATCAAGCCCCAGATGCGCGACGAGCGTGACACGCGCCTGGGTGAGGGTGCCGGTCTTGTCGGTGCAGAGAATGTCCATCTGGCCAAGGTCGTGGATCGCCGAAAGGCGCTTGACCACCACCTTTCCCGCGGCCAGCCGCTGAGCGCCGCGCGAAAGGGCCACCGTCATGATCATCGGCAGCAGTTCAGGCGTCAGGCCGACCGCCAGGGCCATGGCGAACAGGAAGGCTGGGAGGGCCGGGCGGCCCAGGGCCAGGTGCGCCAAGAGCACGAACAGCACCAGAAAGAGGGTCATGCGCACCACCAGCACCCCCAGCTGGTGCAGCCCCTGTTCGAAGGCCGTCGGCGGCTGGGCGCCGGACAAGGCCCCCGCGATCGCGCCAAGGCGAGTCCGCGCGCCCGTCGCGGCGATCAGCATGCGGCCCGCGCCGGCCACCACCGAGACGCCGTCGAACAGGGCGGCGCGCGCGTCGGCGAGGTCGGCCTGGTTCGCGGCCGGCTCCGGCGACTTTTCCACCGGGTAGGGCTCGCCCGTCAGCAGGGCCTGGTTGACCTGGAGGCCGTTGGCCTGAAGGACCACGCCGTCGGCGGGCACCAGGTCGCCAGCCGCCAACTCGACGACATCGCCAGCCACCAGCTGGCTCACGGGGATCTCGCCGCGCGCGCCGTCACGCCAGACACGGGCTCGCAAGGCCAAGGTCTGGCGCAAGGCCTCGGCCGCCGCCTGGGCTCGATGTTCCTGGACCAGGTCCAGCCCTGTCGAGGTCAGCACCACCGCGACGATGATCGCGAAACTGGCCAGGTCGCCGGTCGCCCCGGCGATGGCGGCGGCCACCAACAGGATCGCCACCAGGGGATTGGCCAGGCGACGCGCCAGGTCCGCCAGGAGATGATGGCGCCGGGCGGGCGCGATGGCGTTCGGTCCGTCTCGCGCCAGCCGCGCCTGGGCCTCAGCGGTGGAGAGGCCCTGGCGATCGCTAGCCAGGGCCTTGATCAAGGCGTCGGCGCCTAGTCGCCAAAACGCATCAGGTGTCGCGCTCATCGCCGCCAAGCCGTCGAGCGACGGGTCGCCAGCAAGGCATAGGCTCCAAAGAGCGCCGCCGCGGCAAGGGGCGAAAGCCGGGTGACGGCGCCGCCGAGGACGACAACCAATCCCAGCGGCGCCAAGGTCACGGCCCAGCCCATTGGGATTGGTCCTTGCTCGGCGAACAGGACTTGGGAAATCATCGGCAAGTTGGCGCAAGCCCAGGCTCCGGCGGCGGAAGTCAACACCGCGCCGCTCATCCAAAGCCAAACGGCCACCATGAAGTCGATGCGGCCCGCCTGGTCGCCGAGGCCGCGCCCACGAACCTCGAGTCTTTCATAATTTGTCATGGCCGAACTCCCTCGGCGGGATCCGCGTTGGAATCGAAGGATCGGTCTGGCCACGCGTGCGCCCAATTGGGAAAGCTACGTAGGTTTGCGAAGTTCTTCGGCGGCCGGGACGGCGTAAGGCTCAAGCCTTCGAGGAGATCCGTGGCCATGACCCCTTCGCGGCGGATCGACCAGACCGAGCCAAGGCCGAGCGACGCCGTCGATTTCCGCGACGTGGCGCGTATCGATCCGTGCGCGCCGCCCGCCGAGCGCCTGGTCGGTCGCCAGAAGGCCTCAAGGGCTGACCTTGGCGCGGCGCTGGGATCCTATGTCCATGACTGAAACACCGGCCCATCCCGCGCCAGGCGGCGTTTGGCGCCGGTGGCTGCTCGGTGCGGCGACGGCCGCGGCCCTGGTCTGGGCCGTCTTCCACTTCGGCGAGTTGACCGCGTTCGCCCAACTCCTCAGACGCGCCCAACCCGCTTGGCTGGCGCTTGCGCTGGCCCTGCAGATCTTAACCTATGTCAGCGTCTCGGCGGGTTGGGGCCTAGTGCTGGCGCGGGCGCGTTCGCCCCGCTCCCTGTGGGTCCTGACGCCGATCGCCGTGACCAAGCTCTTCGCCGACCAGGCCATGCCGACGGCGGGCCTTGGCGGCAACATCGTCCTGATCGACCAGTTGCGCAGATTGGGCGTTGCGCGCGGAACGGCGGTCGCGGCGCTGTTGGTGTCGTTGATCGGCTACTACCTGGCCTATGCGGCCCTAGCCTTGGTCATGTTACTTCTGCTCTGGATGCATGACCATGCCACGCCCTTGATGGTCGGCCTGGTGACGACGTTCCTTCTGGTGGCGCTCAGCGTTCCGGCCCTGGCCCTATGGTTGCGCGGGCGCGGCGGCAAGCCGCTTCCGACCGTGGTCGAGCGGATAGGGCCCGTGCGTCTGCTGCTGCAAACCTTGGGACAGGCGCCGGCCGATCTCGTCGCGGACCGTCGCTTGATCGCCGGCGTGGCGGCCTGCAACGGCCTGGTGTTTTTGATCGACGCGGCGACCCTGCTGGCCTGCCGCCTGGCCTTGGGGGGAGATGCAAGCTTCGCCACCAGCTTCATAGCGTTGATGATGGCCTCGATCGTTGCGACCCTGGGCCCTGTCCCCTTGGGCCTGGGGACCTTCGAGGCGACCTGCACGGCGACCCAGCATCTACTGGGTGTGCCGCTGGAGCAATCCTTCACCGCAACCATCGTGTTGCGCCTGTTGACCTTGTGGGCCCCGATGTTGCCTGGCTTGGCGCTGCTGCACCTCAGCCCCCGCGGTCGGCCCAATCGCTCGAGGCTCGCAGGCCGACCGTCTGGCCACCGGCGACGCTCTTGACCGCCATCGAGGCCAACTGGAGCCGCGCCCTGAGCGCTCAGGCTTCAGGGGGGGGCGACCTTCAGCCCGGCCGCCACCAGCTTGCGCCACGTCGCTTCGGCGCCGTCGGCGAACGCCAGGAGCTGCAGATCGGCGGCCTCGACCATGCCGTTGGCGACCAGGGCGTCCAGACAGATCACCGATCGCCAATAGGCCTCGTCGACCAGGACGATCGGAATCGGCGGGGCCTTGCCGGTTTGTCGTAGGGTCAGAAGCTCGAAAAGCTCGTCCAGGGTGCCAAAGCCGCCGGGAAAAACCACGAGCGCGGCCGCTCGCATGGCCAGATGCATCTTGCGCATGGCGAAATAGTGAAAGCGGAAGGTCAGCGCCGGCGTGGAATAGGGATTTGGCTGCTGCTCGCGCGGCAAGGTGATGTTGAAGCCGATCGACGGCGCGCCGACCTCATAGGCGCCCTGGTTGGCCGCTTCCATCAGGCCTGGACCACCGCCCGTGGCGATGACGTTGTCGCGCAGCCCGCCCGCCTTTCGAAGCGCCCCGCCGCGTTGGGAGGCGATCTGGCCGAAAAGCCGCGCCTGCTCGTGCCAGTACGGCTGGCGTCCCGGTCCGTCGGCGCGCGCCCGGGCGCTGCCGAACACCACAATCGTCGAGCGCACGCCAAACGCGCGCAGCGCCTCGTCGGCCTTGGTGAACTCCAGCAGGAACCGCACGCCCCGCATCGAATCGCCCAGCAAGAAGTCCTGATCCAGCGCGGCCAGGCGGTAGGAGGGCGAGGCCTGCTGCGCGAGGTTGCTCGGAAGCCCTGGCGGGTCGGAAGCTCGGTCCAGCATCGCGCTAGGTCAGGGCCGGGGCGAAGAGATCGCGAAGGATCGCGTGGTGACTGGTGGCGCGCAGATGCTCCACGCAGGTGCGCGCGATCGCCGCGCAGAAGCTGGTCGGCTCGGGGTGGGCGAGGATGACGGCGTGTTTCATGGCCAAAAGCCCTGTGAAGGGGAGGTGGCCTAGAGCCTACCCGTCGGCCTCCGGCGGGATTTGATCTGGGTCATGATTGGGGGCGGGCAGACGGGCGAAACTGGCTCGAACAGGGAGGTGCGGCATGACACCGGACACGAGAACCTTGGTGATCGTCGCCGATGGCGAGCGCGCGCGCGTCTTCGAGGAGGCGCGGCGCGGCGGTCGCCTCACCGAGCGCGCCGACTGGCTGACCGAGATCGAGGCGGCCGCCAAATCGCGGCCGCCGGTCGGGGCGGTGCACGACCGGATGGGCCACGCGCTGCACGGATTGGCGACCGAAAGCCGCGCCGACAAGGCCGCGCGGGATTTCGTGGCCCGGCTCGGCGAGCGGCTGGAGGCCCTGGTGCGCGGCGAGCGCTTCGACGCCCTCGTGATCTTCGCGCCGCCCCGCGCCCTCGGGCTGCTTCGCGCCGGTCTCAGCCCCGCCCTGCGCGCCAAGCTTCGTCACGACGCCCCGGCCGATCGGCTCAACGACACGCCCGACACCCTGCGAGACCATCTGCGCGACCTACGGTTTTCGGAAGCGTGAAACCATTCTCAATGCCTTCAAAGGCCAAGCCATGACCCCGATCCTGACGTTCCATGGCGCGGCCGGCTGCGTCACCGGCTCCTGCATGCGGCTGCAGACCGACCAGGCCACCGTGCTGATCGATTGCGGCATGTTCCAAGGCTCCAAGACCCTCAAGGCCCTGAACTACGGCCCGTTTCCGTTCGACCCGCGCGAGATCGACGCCGTGCTGCTAACCCATGCCCATGTCGACCATTCCGGTTTGCTGCCAAAACTGATGCGAGCGGGATACGAGGGTCCCATCTACGCCACCGCCGCTACGCGCGACCTGAGCGCGGTGATGCTCGTCGACGCTGGCGGAATCCAGGAAGGCGAGGTCGAGGCGCTCAATCGGCGCAATCAGCGCCGGGGCCTGTCACCGGTCGAACCGATCTACACCGCCGCCGATGGCAAGGCGATCATGCGTCAGTTCAGGAAGGTCAAGCTGAACGAAGCGGTCACCGTCGCGCCCGGCGTGGCGGCCACCTATTGGGAGGCGGGCCACATCCTGGGCGCGGCCTCCATCGCTCTGGAGATCCAGACGAACACAGGTCCGCGCAAGCTGCTGCTGTCGGGCGACATCGGCCAGGGCGGCAGTCTCTTCGTGGGCGACCCGCAAGGACCTCAGGGCGTCGACCATCTGGTCGTGGAGTCGACCTACGGCGATCGCGAACGGATCGGCGCGGACGCCGCGAGCCGGCGCGCGGCCCTGGCGCAAGAGGTCCAGGCCGCCCACGACGCCGGCGGTCCGTTGCTGATCCCCGCCTTCGCGGTCGAACGCAGCCAGGAACTGCTGGTGGATCTCTTGACCCTGATGGACGAAGGGCTGGCGCCGCGCGGCGACATCTTCCTGGATTCGCCGTTGGCCATCGAGGCCAGCAAGGTCTTCCAGGAGCGGGGATGGAATGCCCAGGTCCAGGCCAACCCCTTCGTCAGAATCCGACCGTCCGAACATTTGCACTTCCTCGACAAGCCCTGGGACAGCGACGGCCTGGAGAAGCTGTCGGGCTGGCACGTGATCCTGGCGGCCAGCGGCATGTGCGACGCGGGCCGCATCCGCAAGCATCTCAAGCGGCTGCTGTGGCGCAAGGAGGCCACCGTGCTGCTCTGCGGCTTTCAGGCCGCTGGAACCCTGGGCCGGCTGATCGCCGACGGGGCCGCGCGCGTCAGCATCCAGGGGGACGAAGTACGAGTGCGCGCCCGGGTCCGCAAGCTGGACGCCTATTCGGCCCACGCGGACGCCCGAGCGCTGGTCGCCTGGATCAAGGCGCGCGGTCCGGTCGCCGGCTCGATCTTCCTGGCGCACGGGGAACCGGAGGCCGCCGCGGGCCTCAAGCGCCGACTGATCGCCGCGGGCCTGGAGGCCGACCGCATCGTGGTTCCGGAGCTCGACCAGACCTTCACCCTGGAGGCTGGTCCTGCCGCCGAGGCGGCGCGGACCGGACGGCGCCTGCCGCCGGAAGCGGCCTCGCGTCTGGACTGGCACAACGACCGAGCCGCCTTCAATATCGCCCTCAACGCGGCTCTGCAGAGCGCGCCGGACGACACCGCCCGCGAGCGGCTGATCGCCGCCCTGCGGGCGGCGCTGCCCGATCCGGCCGACCACGTCAGCCCTCCCTCCGAGAGTCACCGGCCTGAGCGAGCATCTCAACCTCGTTCTCAGATGGATCGATCCGCCCAGGGACCGACGACCGCGCCGGCTTGACCCAGGTCAAAACCCCCGGCCCAGGGCGGGCGATGGTGAAACCCCAGCCCAACCGGAGCGAAACCATGACCCAACCCGCCGTCCGTCTCGACAAGCTTGGCCATGAAGGCGCCGACGCCTTCGCCAAGGTCTCCCATCATCTCAAGGACGTCACGGCCCAGTTGGCCGAGCAAGGCGGCGACGCCATGTCGGCCTCGGCCGTGGCTCTGGGACATGCGGCGGTCGATCTCGTCGGCGAGCTGCAGACGCGGCTTGACGCGCTGCGCGACGAGGCCCGCCGCGAGGTTCGTCGCCATCCGGTCGAAAGCCTGGCGTCGGCGTCCATCGCCGCGGCCCTGGCGGCGGCGGCCGTGGCCAGCCTGGCCACCTACGCGCTGACGCGCCGCCAAAGCTGACCGCCTCGGAGCCGCAGATGCCAGATCCGCGGCAGGGCTTGAGCGGCGAGGAGGCTGCGCGCCGGCTCGCCGCGATCGGCCCCAACCACATCGACGGTCCGCGCGGGCGCAGCTGGGTTCAGATCCTGGGCGCGACCGTGCTCGAGCCCATGTTCGGACTGCTTCTGGCGGCTTCGGCGCTCTATCTCGTGCTAGGCGACCTGGCCGAAGGCCTGGTCCTCCTGGTCGCCGCCAGCGGGACGATCCTGCAGGTCGTCCTGCAGGAGGCGCGAAGCGAACGGGCGCTCGCGGCGCTGCGCGACCTGGCCGAGCCCAGCGTCAGGGTTATTCGCGATGGCGTCGAAATGACCATTCCCGGCCGTGACCTCGTCCCGGGCGACCTGATGCTCGTGGCCGAGGGCGGCCGCGTCGCCGCCGACGGTGTCCTCGTCGAGGGCGAGGTCCTGACGATCGACGAGTCGGCCCTGACCGGGGAGTCCGTTCCGGTGATGCGGGCCCCGGCCGGGGGAGCCGAGACGCTCGAGGACAAGGTGTCGGCCGCGACACTGGTCGTCTCCGGCCAGGGCCTGGCCGAAGTGACCGCCACCGGCGCGCGCACGGCGGCCGGAGCGATTGGCCTGGCCCTGGCGCAACTCAAGCCCACGCGCGCGCCGCTGCAGGACTCGATCGCCAGGCTGGTGACCTGGCTGGGGAGCGCGGCGATCCTCTTCTGCTTGGTGGTCGTGCTGGCCTACGGGCTGGTGCGCGGCGACTGGCTCGAGGCAGGGCTGGCCGGTCTGACCTTGGCGATCGCCGTGATCCCCGAGGAATTTCCCATGGTGCTGACGGTTTTCCTGGCGCTGGGATCTTGGCGACTGGCCAAGCATAACGTCCTGGTGCGGCGCGGCGCGGCGATCGAGGCGCTGGGTCAGGCCAGCGCCCTGTGCGTCGACAAGACCGGCACCCTGACCGAGAACCGCATGCGCTTGGTGCGAATCTGGCGGGAGGGCCAGGCGCTGACGGTCGATGCGGCGGCCGCCCGGCCGGTCCTAGAGGCCGCCGCCCTGGCCAGCGCCGTGCGCCCCACCGATCCCATGGACCGGGCGATCGTGGCCCTGGCCGCGGCCAGCGAGGCCAAGCTGGAGCGGGTCTGGCCCCTGACCCCCGCGCGCCTGTCGGTGGTTCAGCGCTGGCGGCGGGGAAAGACGGTCACGCTCGCGGCCAAGGGCGCGCCGGAGACGGTCTTCGCCCTTTGCCGCATGTCGCCACAGGCGGTCCTGGCGGCGCGGTCGGCCTTGGAGAGCTTGGCCGCCGAAGGCCTTCGCGTACTGGCCGTGGCCGCCACGCAGGGCGCTCGGGCGCAGGAGGAGCCCGAGAGCGCCGGCTTGGCCCTCGTAGGCTTGATCGGCTTTTCCGATCCGTTGCGCCAGGACGCCGCGTTGGCCGTGTCTCAGGCCCGGATGGCCGGGATCAGGGTGATCATGGTGACGGGCGACTACCCGGCCACGGCTCTGCAGCTCGCGCGACAGGCGGGGCTGGAAACGGCCGGCGGCGTGCTGACGGGAGAGGACCTCGACCGTCTCGATCCGGCCGGGCTTCAGGCGGCCGTCGAGCGCGTGAGCGTGTTTGCGCGGGTGCGGCCATCCCAGAAGCTGGCCCTGGTCGAAGCGTTCAAGGCCAACGGCGAGATCGTGGCCATGACCGGCGACGGGGTCAATGACGCGCCGGCCCTCGAGGCAGCGCACATCGGCATCGCGATGGGGCGCCGCGGTACGGACGTGGCGCGCGAGGCCGCCGACCTGATCCTGCTCGACGACAGCCTGGCCTCGATCGTCGGCGGGGTGCGGCTGGGCCGGCGCATCCACGACAACCTGCGCCGCGCCCTGATCTACATCACCGCTATCCACGTGCCGATCGCCGGGATCGCCTTGATCCCCGTCCTGCTGGGCGCGGCGCCCATGCTCTATCCATTGCATGTCGTCTTTCTCGAGCTGATCATCGATCCTGTCTGCTCGCTGGTGTTCGAGGGGGAGCCGGACGATCCCCGGGCCATGGCTCGGCCGCCGGAGCCGGCTGGCCGGCCCTTGTTCGGGCCGCGCCAAATCATCCTTGGCGTCATGCAGGGTGTGGTGCTGCTGATGGCGGTGCTCGGCGTCTATTTCTGGGGGCTGGCCCAGATGAGCGCCGATCAGGCGCGCGCCGGCGCCTTCGTCGCCCTGGTCTCTGGCAACCTCAGCCTGGCGGTCACCGACGCCGCCGTCCGTGGGTCCAGACTGTTCACCGCGCGCCGCTGGGTGTTCTGGAGCATCGCCGCGCTGGCCGCGACGATCCTGGCCGCGATCCTGCTGGTCCCGGGTCTTGGCGCGCTCTTCCAGATGAGGCCGCCGCCAGCGACGGTCCTCGTCGCCAGCGTCCTGGCCGGATGCTGCGCGGCCGGTTGGGCTTGGCTGTGGCGCGCCTTGCCACGACCAGCAAAAAACTGACCGGGATCAACGCACGGCCGGGCCGGCCGGCTGAGATGACGGTGAAGTGAGGCGCCGCCAATGACCATCAAGGACATCCTGCTCCATCTGGACAGTTATCCCGAACCGACTCCCGACGCGCTGGTGGAGCAGGCCATCTGGTGGGCCCGCTACCTGCGCGCGGACGTGACGGCGCTGAACGTCGACATTCAGATCCCCGTCCACAGCAACCGGATCGCCGACTACTTGATCGGCCTGACCGAGATGGCGCGGGGCGAGGAGGAGCGTTCACGCGCGCAGGGCCGGGCGGTGCTTTCCCTGGCCGCCGATCGCGCCCTGGCCGCGAACGTGGCGTTGACCCCCCAGACTGTCCGAGGCGGCCTCTATGACCTGGCCGATCTGGTGGTGCGGGCCGGGCGGACGCACGACCTGACGATCGTGCCGCTGACGGGGAAATACGATGACCAGCAATCGGTCGCCCGCGCCGTGGTGTTCGGTTCGGGCCGTCCAAGCCTGATCCTGGGCCAGAGCGCCGTGGACGAAGCCGCGACCGGCTGCGGCCATGCGGTGATCGCTTGGGACGGGGGCGCCTGCGCCGCGCGTGCGCTTGGCGACGCTCTACCTTTGCTGACCCAGGCCGCCAGGGTCACGGTCGTGATTGTCGCGGACGACAAGCCGAGCGTCGGCTCGGACCTATCTGGCGACATCGTGCGCCACATGCGCGCCCATGGCGTCGAGCCGTCGGTGCGGACCCTATCCCGGCAAGGCCGGTCGGCCGGCGCGGTGATCGAGGCCTATGTGCGCGAAGCCGGCGCGGACCTCTTGGTCATGGGCGCCTACGGCCATTCCCGAGCGCGTGAATTCGTGCTGGGCGGGGCTACCGAGCACATCCTAGGCGCGCCCCCGTGCGCGGTTTTGATGGCCCACGCCTGAACGAGCAGGCGGGACGAAGAGAGTCGCTCCGCGCCTCGTGCACCTCAATGATCCCAGGTCTACGCAGAACCTGCCGAGGGGTTTTCCAGATCCCGCAGCCTCGATGGCGGCCGGGTCAGCCACGGGCCGCGATCCGATCCGCCGCCTCCGCCACGATCGGACGCTGTCCGGCCAGGATCTTGTCCAGGGCGGTCGCCAGATCGAAGTAGGCGACGGCGTCGACCTCGGGCGCATTGATCCATCGTCCCGAGCGCGGCGGCCACTCCAAGCGGAAGGATTCGCTGTGGAAGCCGGCCAGGTCTAGGTCGGCGTGGGCGAGCCAAGGCGTGACGATCTTGCCGCGATAGGCCGTTCGTGGCGTCAGCGCCTCCAGCGGCGCGGCGAGCGCAAGCCCCGTCTCCTCGTGGAATTCGCGCAGGGCCGCGGCCTGGGCGGTTTCTCCGGGCCCGACCAGCCCTTTGGGGATCGACCACGCGCCAACGTCGCGGTCGCGCCAGAAGGGCCCGCCGGGATGGGCCAGGAGGAATTGCGGCGCGCCAGGGTCGCCGCGCCAGACCAGGACGCCGGCTGAGTATTGCACCA
The DNA here is from genome assembly GCF_040545685.1 of Caulobacter sp. 1776. Lineage (NCBI taxonomy): Bacteria > Pseudomonadati > Pseudomonadota > Alphaproteobacteria > Caulobacterales > Caulobacteraceae > Caulobacter > Caulobacter sp. 1776. The sequence continues at coordinate 176,567 of NZ_JBEPMI010000004.1, read as the reverse complement.
TCAAAGCACCTTGAAGGCCCGCGCGGCGGTGACAAGCCGTCAACACAAAGAAAGGCCGTCCCGTCGGCGGACGGAACGGCCAGGGCTCGCGCGGCGGTAAGCGTCGCACGAGCCTCCGCGGCGCCGGGGTGTGGGCTCGGACGCCGCCACCACGGCCTCGGCGTTCAGACGCCGATGGCGACGCGGTCCTCGACGGCGCTGACGCCCGGAGCGGCCCAGGCGGCGCGCTCGGCGATGTCGCGCTCGAACCAGGCCCGCACCTTGCCGTCCAGCCGCACCTTGCCGCCATCGACGGTGACGCGAATGGTGTCGGCGTCCAGGTTGGCCTGCCGCGACAGGGCGCTTTCGATGCGGCGCTTGATGTCCGAGGCTTCCAGGTGTGGCTTGACCTCGATCTGGTTGTACAGGCCGCGAACGCCCTGGATGCTGCGCACGCCGGTCTCGGCGGCCGATCGCTGGAATTGCCAGTCGACCGCTCCCGTCAGCGTCACGAAACCCTTGTCGACCTTGACCTTAACCGCGCCCGTCGGCACCGACACGTGCCAGTCGATGAGATTGGCCACGCGGCCGGCGATGGCCTCGTCCGACAAGATGTCCGAGAACACGCGGATCTGCAGGTCATCGACATAGCCGCGGACGCCCTTGACCCGCTTGACGCAGGCCTCGGCCGACATCTTCTGCAGATAGTTGGCCACGTGGCCGGTCAGCCGGACCACGCCGTTCTCGACGGTTACGCCGACGTCGGCGGCGTCAATGCTCGGCTCCCACTCAAGTTCGTCCTGCACCATTTTCTTGATCGTCTTGTCTTGCATCGTCTCGACTCCCAGTTTGGGACCTCGAAGGAGATCCTGGGCAAAGTGTGCGCCCCCTCCGTGGGACGGGTTTGACCAGGGTCAAGCTGGCGAAGGCGGGACGCCGTCGGCGCCGTGCGGCTGGGTGACGGTGGTCAATCGCCAATCGGCTTCCACCGAAAAATGCTGGGCCGCGGCGCCGACTGACTCGTAGTCGATCAGCGACACCAGCACCGGTCGCGCCTCCAGCAGCGCCACGGCGACGCCGGAGGGATGGGGTGTAAAGCGCTGGTCGTCGGGGTCCCCCCAGATGCGGCGGTTGAGCGCCTGGATACGGACCGGGTCGTTGACCTCGCTGACCCGCGCGGCCATCGACAGCCCAACCGCCGCGCCTTGGGCGTCGGTCCCCAAGGCGATGGCGACCCGGGGATCGCGGGCGATGTTGACCAGCTTCTGGCTATTACGCGCCACCACGAAGAACAGCGACAGACCTTCGGCCAGGTAGTTGACCACCGTGGCTTGCGGCCATCCGTCGGGGCGCACGGTGGCCAGGGTCATCAGCCGTCCGTGGGCCAGAATATCAAGCGCCCGGGCCTTGGCCTGCTCCGGATCGAGTGGCGCCGGGACCGCCTTGAGATCGTGACTCGACATGGGAGCCTCCCGGAACTTTCTGGCCTCGCCCTCAGGCGAGCGCCAGATGCGCTAGCCTATGCGGAGCCAGCACGCGAAAGCGTCGGCAACCGTCCAGGGCGATCACGCCATCCGCCTGCAGCTGCGTGAACATCCGCGAAACCGTCTCGATGCTTAGGCCCAGGTGGTCGGCGATGTCCTGGCGGCCCATCGGTAGCTCGCTGCAGGGGCCGGCCTGGCGCCCGGCGATCTGCGACAGGAACCCGGCGAGCTTTTCGACCGCGCTCTTGCGGGCCAGGAGCATCATATGCTCGTGGGCGCGCTCCAGCTCGCCGCCCGTGGCGCGCCAGATCAGGCGCTCCAGGCGCTCTCCGGCCTCGCCATAATGCTTGAGCGCCGAGCGCTTGGTGACCAAGATCCGGGTCGCGCCCAAGGCTTCAGCCGAGGAGCGATGCACCGGCCCCGTTTCCAGGCCGAAGAAGTCGCCCGGATAGTAGAATCCGGCGATCTGGCGACGGCCATCGCTGAGCAGGCGTGAGGCGCGCACCGCGCCACTCTGGACCTGGTAGACCATGTCGGTCTCCTCGTCCTGAGCGTAGATTTCCTCGTCGCCGGCAAAACTCATGCTGACGCCAAACGCGATGAAATCTTCTCGCGCCAGAGGCGACGCGATCGCCAAGGCGGCGCTGGAAGCTAGAAAACCTGGCATCGACATGACGGCTCTCCCTGAAACGATAAAATAGGGGTAATCCGTCCGTTAGATTTCGCCCATTGTGGACAATACCTAAGCGACTGGAGAACTTGGAAACGTCTTTCGGGAACTTTGGGTTTTTAGCACTGGCGCGCGCGATATCCGTAGAATCCCGCATTTTTGCCGTCCCTTCACGCTCGTAGGTTGGTCGCGCCAAGTCAGGCGAAGCGCCATGGAGGCCATGATGAAAACGGTATTGTTGCTGGTGCATGACGACGTGGGTCAGGAAGCTCGCCTGCAGACCGCCCTGGACCTGACCCGATCGCTCGACGGACATCTGACCTGCGTGGACGTCACGCCCACTCCCATCTTCGCCGGCGACATCGGCGGCGCGGCCCAGGCCATGGTCCTGGCCGAGGAGCGGAAGGTCGAAACGGCCAACAGGGCGACGCTTCAGACGCGCCTTTCGCAAGAGGCCGTGGCCTGGGACTGGATCGACGCCACCGGCGATTTCACCCGATGCCTGATGCAAGAGGCGGGGCTGTCGGACCTGATTGTCGTCAACAGCAAGCGCGACACCTGGCGTGACCTGGAGCCGCGAGGCGTGGTCGCCTCCATCCTGACTCAGGCGCGCTGTCCGGTCGTCGCCGCGCCCGACCATGTTCGCGGATTTGACGCCAGCGGCGCGGCCATGGTGGCCTGGGATGGCTCCGAGGCGGTGGCGACGACGCTGAGGGCCTGCGTGCCGCTGCTCAAGCTGGCGAGCTCGGTGCGCCTGTTCACCGTCGAGGACGTCGGCGAAGGCGCGTCGGCCGAGGCGGCCGCGCTTTATCTGTCCGAGCACGGGATCCACGCCGAGGTCGACCGGATGGCCGCCGACGGCGCCAAGCCCGACGATTTGATCCTGACGGCCTGCGCCGCCCTCGACATAAGCTATTGCGTGATGGGCGCGTTTGGTCACGGTCGCCTGACCGAAGAGGTGTTCGGCGGGGTTACGCGCCGCATGCTCGACGCGGCTCAGCTGCCGCTGGTGATGGGACGCTAAGGACCGCTCGCCCGACAGGGGCGGCGAGACGGCCGCAAGTTAGGGCGCCGGTCTTGGACTGGCGCCCTTCGTCGTGTCTGCTGGCTTGCCCGTGCGCGGCGAACGCCCAATGGCCGCGATGACCGGCGTGGCGGGCCTGATCCTGGGCGCGGCGTTCCGGAGGGCGAGCGGCCCCCCGTCGCTGACGCTTTTCCAGGCCGCTTTTGCTCCGCGTCAAGTTTGCCCCCGGGCAAGGAGCGGACACTGATCTTCCAAACCGGAGGCGTGACCCATGAGCATGCTGCAATCGAGCTTTTTCGTCCTGGACGTGATCGGCGTGGTGACGCTGATCATCGCTGTGTCCCTGACGTCCGTCGTGGCCGCCTGCGGCGACGGCCCGGTGATGCGCCGGCCAAGGGGGCGTCGATGAACCGCTCGCCCAACCCGGTTCCCTGGGGCGCCGTCGTCGGCGTCCTGGTCATCCTCGGAATCGCTAGCCTGGCCAGCTGCCAGTCCCTGCGGCGGCTGAAGCCGCCCTATCATGAACCGGCCGTCGCGCCGCTCGACCGGCGTTAGCGCGATGCAAAGCAAGCCCTCGATCGCGCGCGCCCCAGCCGGGTCCGGCTACGGCTGGGCGCGGGGCCTGGCCCGCCGCGCGCGCCGCGCCAGGCCCTTCGATGGCCAAGGCCGGTGGCGCTGGCTGTTTCCCGTCTTGGCCCTGGCCGGACCGCTGGCGGGCGAGGCGGCGGGGGAGTTCCTGCCGGGCTGTCTGTTGTTTGGCGCGGTCGTTGGACTGTGGCGGGCCCATCGAACGGGCGCGGTCTGGTCGGTCCTGGTCTGGTGCGTGGTCACCGGGGGCTTCGCCACGGCCCTGGTGTTAGTCGAGGTTCCCGATATTCCGCTGTTCCTGCTCCCCCTCGGCGCCTGCGTGACCGCGGTTCTCCAGGCCTTCGCGCTGCTGATGATCGGTGCGCCGGCGACCATCGCCGGATGGTCGGCGCGTGGCATGTTGCTGGCCGCCCTGGCTGGACCGGCGGCCTTGGCGCTGCTGGCCGTCGACGGGGTCCCGGCCTGGGAAGCGATCGCGCCGAGCCTGGCCGTCAGCCTAAACCTCGCCGCGCTCCCTTTGGCCTTGCTGGCGCGTCGACGGGCGGGCGCTTCGATCGTGCGTCCTTAAGGCCGAAGGCCCGCAGCTGCCCACTCGGCGCTTTTGGGCGTTGGACGGACCGGCCCTGTCAAAGGTTAGCGGGCGCCTCGATCGATCCCGGAATTCAGGCCGCGAATAAAGGCGGTCACATCGGCGATCCGGTGGCGGTGAGAGGCTTGCGGGCCATGCGATAGTGGCCGCCCTGGGCAATGGCCTCAAGCTCCCAGTCCAGCCGCCATTCGCGGTATCGGCCCGCGATCGCGACGAGGTCGGGCGTGGGGGTGGCCGGCTGCGCGCCTTGAGCCCCAATGACGTGGCGGACCAACGCCCCGCCGGGAACGAAGGGCCCCATATCACAGCCTGGCCAGGCTTTGCGGCCACAAGGTCCGCAACGGCACAGGCAGTTGACGCAACACCTTGACCAGCAAGGCCTCGTCCATCAGGCGCGACCAGCGCGCGAAAGACACCCATCGCGGCGCTTTCTGTCTCGATGGCGAAGTCCTCGGGAAGGGTCATCTCGATGCGCGAGAGGAACTCGGCGACATGATGGTCCTTCGTCGGCGTCAGCGCCGGGCGCCAGCCTTCGGTGAACACGCCCCGCAGCAGCATCGGCAACTGGGCGGCGAAGTTAATCGCCGCCTCGGGCGACAGCCGGTCGCGCAACGCATGCAACGTGGCGCGCAGGATCTGATAAGCCTGATGCTGGTCGCAGGGCGACAGCTCCGCGGCCACCGCCTTGAGCCAGGCGTGGGTTTCCGCAAGGGTGGTGTCGAAAACTTCAAGGTGGTCGCTCATGGCTGCTCTCCAGCAAGAACCATCGAAGCCTGGCCCATTCCACCGCTGAGGCGTTGCGCCAGATCAAGGCGTCACCCTGAAAGACAGCCGCCCTGGCATTCGGCCCGTTGCGCCAACGGCCTGGTCAGGCGACCAGTCTAGTCCCGCTCGTTCCGTCCAACAGGCCGGCCAGATCGTCCAGCGCCCCGATCAGCACGTCGTGGCCGGTGGCCTCGATGAACTGCCGGGCGGCGCGGACCTTGGGTCTCATCGACCCCTCCGCGAACGCGGATTCCACGAGATCGGCGGCGCGGACCTCCCTCAGCGCCGTGGGCGCGGGGCCGCCCCATCCGCCATAGATCGCATCGACATCGGTCAGGATGATCAGCCGGTCGGCGCCAAGACGGATCGCCAGAAGGGCGGCTACCAGATCCTTGTCGATCACCGCCTCGACGCCGCGCAGGCCGCCAGCTTCGTCCCGGGTCACCGGCGTCCCGCCGCCGCCCGCGCAGATCACCAGGGCGCCGTCGGCCACCAGCGCCTCGATCGTCGCCTGCTCGACGACCTCCAGCGGCGCGGGCGAGGCGACCACGCGGCGCTGACCCGCGCCGTCCATCGTGAACGACCAGCCGCGCGCCGCGGCGAGGGACAAGGCCTGGTCCTGCGGATAGATCGGGCCGATCGGCTTGGTCGGGCGAGCGAAGGCCGCGTCCTTGCCGTCGACCAGCGTCTGGGTCAGCAGGCCGATGATCGCGCGCTGGGGATCGGCCGCGCCCAGCGCCTGGGCCAGGAGATAGCCAATCATGCCCTGGGCCTCGGCGCCCAAGACATCGAGTGGATAGGCAGGGACCTCGGCATAGGCCAGGGCTTGCAACGCCAGAAGGCCGATCTGCGGGCCGTTGCCGTGCACCAGGGCGGTCTCCACGCCTTCGCAGGCGCGGACCAGCGGGCCGGCGGCCTGGGCGATGTTGCGCCTGTGGTTCTCCGCCGACGCGATCTCGCCGCGCTTGAGCAAGGCGTTGCCGCCAAGGGCGATGACCTGGCGCATCCTAGGCACGCCCCGCGTTAGTCACTGATCCGCCGCCGGCGGGCTCCTGCTGGGTGATGCAATGAATATTGCCGCCGCCCAGCAGGATCTCGCGCGCCGCCACGGGCAGGATTCTGCGATCGGGAAACAGCTTGGCCAGGAGCGCTTGAGCGGGGGCGTCCTGAGGGTCGTCGAAGGCCGGAACCACCACCACGCCGTTGGCAATGTAGAAGTTGACGTACGAGGCCGCCATCCGGTCGCCGGCCTGCCGCGGCAGTGTGCCGGGCACGTGGTCCACGCCCGCGGCTTCCTCGGCAGTGATCGTCACGGGCGCGGGCTGGCGTAGCTTGTGAACCCGCAAGGATCGGCCCTGGGCGTCCCGCGCGCGGGTCAAGATCTCGAGCGCCGCCGCCGAGCGGGCCCACTGAGGGTCCGTCATGTCGTCGGTCCAGGTCAGGACCACCTCGCCAGGCGCCACGAAACGGCAGAGATTGTCGACGTGGCCGTCGGTCTCGTCGAGATAGACGCCCTGGTCGAGCCAGATCACCGTCTCGACTCCCAGGTAGTCGCGCAGGCGTTGTTCGATCTCACCCTCTCCGAGGCCGGGGTTACGATTGGCGTTGAGAAGGCATTCGCGGGTGGCCAGGACCGCGCCTTGCCCGTCCACGTCGATGGAGCCGCCCTCGAGAATGAAGTCCGGCCCGTAGCGATCGTCGCGCTCCAGCTCGATGACCTTCTCGCCGACGAGGTCGTCCTGATCCCAGGGGAAGTAGAGCCCGCCAATCAGCCCGCCCCAGGCGTTGAACTTCCAGTCGACGCCGCGCACGCAACCGGCCGCGTCGATCACGAAGGTTGGGCCGCAATCTCGGATCCAGCTGTCGTCGCTGGTCATCTCCACCACGCGCACCGCCGGGACAAGCATTTCGCGGGCGATGACGTACTGCGCCGGCGAGACGCAGACGGTGACGGGTTCGCCCTGAACGATCGCCGCGGCCACGGCGGCGAAGGCATGCTGCGCCGGCTTGGCGCCGCCCCGCCAATTGTCCGAACGCTCGGGCCAGAGCATCCAGCAGCCGGCATGGGGCTCCCACTCGGCGGGCATGTGAAAGCCGTCGGCGCGCGGCGTCGTGGTCAGAAGGCGGCTCATGGAAGGACTTGTCCGTTCGCGGGCTGTTGGTCGGAGCGCGCTTGGCCGCTCAGGCGGGCGGGGTTTGGGGCCGGGGCGGCGGCGGCGTCGCGGCGCGGCGATTGGTTTTCATCGCGCCGATCACCCCTTCTCCGATCACCAGGGTAAGGGCGATCCCGCCCAGGATCGGGCCGGTCTTGCTCCAGTCGACCGCCACGCCGGGAACCCAGAGGAAGAAGACGATGGCCTGGACGATGAACAGGGTGCACACGACCGCCAGGATCCAGGCGCCCAAGGCGCCGCCGGGGACACGATAGGGGCGGGGCGTGAGCGCATCCTTGCGTCGAAGGCGCAGAAAGGCCGGAAAGAGCGCCAGATAAGGCAGCAGGAAGATCACCGAGCTGAACGCGAACAAGGACCAAAACAGATCCTCGGCGCTCCGGGCCAGCACCCCGTAGGCGATGATGACGCCGGTCGAGACCAGGCCCGTGAGCACATAGGCCCCGACCGGAGTCTGGTTGGATTTGCGCAACAGGCCGAACACCTTGGGCAGCTCGCCATCGGCGGCGGCGGCTTGCGCGGCGCGGTTGGCCCCCATGGACCAGGTCACGAGGTTGGCCAGGATCGTGAACACCGCCGCGACACCCAGCACGATGATGATGACGTCGAGCGCTGGCGCGCCGGCGAGCAGGGCTCGCAAGGTGTCGAGGAGGCCCTTGATCAGGCCAATGTCGGCGATCGGCAGCGCCACAAGGATGCCGAAGGTGGCCAGAAGATAGAAGGCCGAGATCAGCAGGCCGGCGGTGATCACCGCGATGGGGATGTCCCGTCCCGGATTGCGCATTTCCTCGCCGGCCCCGGAGACGAGCTCAAAGCCCATGAAATTGTAGACGATGACCGGAAGAAAGCCCAAGCCGGCGTCCCAACGCGGCGTCAGGCTGGACCAGGACAGATCATTGGCCGCGCCGCGCGTGAACAGGACATAGAGTCCCGCGCCGCCGATTAGCAGCATGATCGCCGCCTTGATGAAGGCTCCAAGGTTGGGCACCCACTTGGCGGCCGACAGCCTGGTGATCCCGATCAGTACGGTCAGCCAGGTCGCTACGATCCCGATCAGGATCTTGCTCCACAGGCCCATCTCCACGCCCGTGATCTGCGAGATCAGGCCGGCCAAAAGGATATAGCCCGAGGGCATCCACAGGGCGACGTTGACCCAATAATACCAGGTGGCGCGGGCCGCCCAGCGGTCGCCAAACGCGCGGCGGATCCAGGTCTGGATCCCGCCTTCGCCCGGATAGGCCGCGCCGAGCTCCGCGGCGATCAGGCCATAGGGAATGAAGAAAAGGCCGAAGGTTATGACCCACCAACTCAGGGCCGAGGCGCCGATCGCCGCCGAGGCGGCCAAGGTGTCGATCACCAGGATCGCGCACACGGTGAAGAGGGTGACATCGAACAGACCCATGACCCGCGCGAAGCGCGGGCGGGCTCGAGCGGAGGAAGGCTCGGTCATGGCTTCAATCCTCATGCTGCGTGGCGGGCGTTTCAGCGCCCGCCAGTCTGTGGTCATGCAGGAAAGCGCCCAGCGCGTGGGCGTATTGCGCCGATCGCCGGGCCGAGGGGATTTTGAGGTGAGGCCGCACGAACGCTACGAGGATGGCCTTCTCGGCGTGCAGTCGGTTCTCGGCCTGGTCGTAGATGATCGACCTTGGGCCATCCATCACCGCATCGGTGACCTCGACGCCGCGAGAGGCCGGCAGGCAATGCATGAACTTGGCGTGCGGCGAGGCTTTGTCCAGCAAGGCGGCGGTGATCTGATACGCCGGCATGAACGCGGCCGTCCGGTCGGGGATCTCGGCCTCCTGGCCAATCCACCACCAAAGATCGGTGTAGACGAAATCGGCCCCGGCGACGGCGGCCACCGGGTCGTCCGTGGTCCAGAACCGGCCGCCAGATTGCGCGCAATTGGCTCTCGCGACCGATTGCCAAGCGTCCGGCGCCTGATAGCGGGGCGGCGCGCAGTGCACGAACTCCATGCCGATCTGGGTGCAGATCATCATCAGCGAGGAGCAGACGTTGGTCGCGTCGCCGATGAAGGCCACCTTGAGGGCTTCAAGCGCCTTTCCGGGTGGGCGGTGCTCGCGCATGGTGAAAAGATCGCAGAGCACCTGGGTGGGATGATTGTAGTCCGTCAGGCCGTTGATCACGGGCACGCTGGCGTAGCGGGCGAGCTCGGTGACCGTAGCGTGCTTGAGCGTGCGGGCCTCGATCGCATCGACCATGCGGCTAATCACGCGCGCGGAGTCCTTGATGCTTTCGCGCACGCCCAAATGTATCTCGCCGGGTTTCAGATAAAGCGCGTGGCCGCCAAGCTTGGTCATGGCCACCTCGAACGAGATGCGCGTGCGCGTCGAGGGCTCCTCGAAAATCATGCCCAGGGACGCGCCGGCGAGCAGGGGCGGAAGGGCGCCTTCGCGGTCCGCCGTCTTCAGAAGACCGATCAAGTCCATGAGCCACACGAGCTCAGCCTTGGAGAAGTCCTGGGTATCGATGAAGTGGCGCACGGCGAGGCTCGCATGAAGATTTCTACCCAGCCTAGGCCGGCCAAGACGTCGCGGACTGATCTGGATCAAACGGCCGAGTCTCTGTGCGCCGCTCACACCACGGCCCTGGCCCGCATGACCGGACCCTGCGCCGTCCGTGATCTGGCCGGTCGCCGCCGGAAGCGCGCTCACACACGGGGCGCGAGCGCGGTTCGGCCGACCCCTTCCGCGGCCGCGGACCGCTCTCTGGCGTACGGGATGGTGGCGCTAGGGCCGAGACGGCGCGGTCGGCGAGAGGCCGGCTGGGGCCTCCGCGCAGGCCGCAGCGCGATAGGCGCCGGATCACCGCTTGGTTGGGACGGTACCGCTGGCGCGGGTCAGGCGTCATTCAAAAGCGGCGCCGAAACGCCCGCGGCGCGCAGGCGCGTCGCCGCCAAGCGATCGCCGAGGCTCAAACTGTCATCGAGGAGCTGGGCTCCGGCCTCGAAGACCGCGAGCGGACTGGCGGCCTGTGTCAGGCGCGTGAGATAATCGACCCAGGCTTCGCAGGCGCAGGCCCACGCATGACAGGATTCGTCCAGCACTTCGGAACCGGTGATTGCGCGTTCCGCGTCGGCGGTGTCTCGGGACATGGCGATCTCCATTCGCGGGTCCAGCTTCGCATCGTCGTCGAACGCGCGGCTTGACGCAGGTCAACGCCGCCGGACCAACGCCGGACGGACTCACGGGCTGCCGCGCGATCGTCGATGGTCATTCTGGCGCCGATCGCGGCCAGCGGAGCGCGACCATGGTCAAGAACTGACGACCGTTCGCCCCAGCTTCAACCCATCGGGCGATGATCGTGCGGCGCCCAGCCTGAATGACTCTCCCGGGCGGCCCGGAGAACCGCGCCCAGGGACTTTGGGTCAGAAACTTTTGAGGCGCCTCGAAGGGCATGGCGTCGTTGGGCCATGCGCATGGGGTTTCTCTTCAACCACGATCAGGTTCATCAGGTGGCCCACAGCCTGCCGATCGCGCTGGCCCTGGCCCGGCGCGCGCGCGATTTCGAGGTTGTGGTGGCCACCACCAACAGGCGCCTGACCGCCGAAGTTATCCGTCTGGGCGGCGGCATGGTTGGCCATGAGGTGCGCCTGATCGAACTGGCCTTGACCAAAAGCACCTCAAGGCTTGTGGCCGCCACGGCGGAGGCGGTGCTGCCCGCGACCAAGCTTCTGGTCTATGGCGACAACCTCGACTTCTTCCGATCGCTCGACATTTTGGTCGTCGCCGAGAAGACGTCGCTGGTCCTCAAGACCCGTTACGGCCTTCGCGACCTCAAGATCGTTCACACCCGTCACGGCGCCGGCGACCGCGCCATCGGTTTCGACAAGGCCAGCGCCGGCTTCGACCACGTGCTGGTCTCGGGTCGCAAGATCCGCGATCGGCTGGTGCGCGAGACGGGTATCGATCCCGACAAGATCTCGGTTGTCGGCTATCCCAAGTTCGACCTGACGCCGGCGCGGAGCACGACCCATCCGCTGCTCGATGATGGCCGGCCGGTGGTTCTCTACAATCCGCACGTCTCGCCACACCTATCCTCTTGGTACAAGGCCGGGCGCCAGGTGCTGGACTGGTTCGTCGAGCATGACGACCATCACCTGATCTTCGCGCCGCACGTGATGTTGTTCGAGCGCCCCTTCGTGGCGACGATCGACAAGCTGCGGCTGGACCGAGCGGGGCGGATCGAGGAACGCTATTTGCGCGCCCCCAACATCCACATCGATCTGGGTAGCCGGGCCTCGACGACCATGGCCTACACCCAGCGCGCCGACCTTTATCTCGGCGACGTCAGCAGCCAGGTCTACGAATTCCTGCTCAGGCCTCGGCCTTGCGTCTTTCTTAACAGTCATCGCTTCGTCTGGGGCGACGATCCCAATTTCGACCACTGGCGCGCCGGCCCGGTAATCGAGGACGTCACCGATCTAGGCGCGGCCATGAGCCGCTCGCGCCAGCAGCACGAAAGCCTGTGGCGCCCGGTGCAGGAGGCGTTGTTCAGCCAAAGCTTCGACCTGACCGAAGAGCCGTCCGCTGAGCGCGCGGCCCGCGCTGTGGCCTTGTTCGCCGGCCAGGCCTGGCCCGATCCGCCAAGGACCGACCTCGCCGCCGCGGCCCTCGCCCGAACGGGGACCTCCTGATGCGGATCTTTTACGTGATCAACTCGCTCGAGGGCGGTGGCGCGGCCCTACCAGTCCCCGCCGTGGCCCGAGCGCTCGCGGCCCAGGGCGCCAAGGTCGAAATCCTGGCTCTGACCCGACGCGACGGCCGAGCACTGGCGCCGATGATCAGGGAGGGGTTGAACGTCCGCGTCCGCCCCGGCGGCGAGAGGGACCATCTCGACGCCCTGACCTGGCTCGACCGGATCGTCGCCGAGGAGCGGCCCGACCTGCTGTGGACCTCTTTGACCCGCGCGACCCTGCTGGGCCAGATCGTCGGCTTGCGCCGGGGCGCGCCGGTGGTCAGCTGGCAGCACAACGCGTTTCTGAAGCCAGCCAACCGTCTGCTGCTGCGCGCGACACAGCGGCTGTCGGGCCTGTGGATCGGCGACTCCCATAGCGTCACGGCCCTGACGGCGTCGCGCCTGAAGGTGAGGCCTGACCGTCTGGTCACCTGGCCTCTGTTCGCCGCCGATCCGGCCGCGCCGCAGGCCAGGCCCTGGCGGTCGGGCGAAACGCTCCAACTGGGCGCCTTGGGGCGCTTGCACCCCGCCAAGGGCTATGACCTGCTGATCAAGGCCCTGACGCATCTGCGCGCCACGGGCTTCAAGGCGCCCACGCCCTTCGAGGTCCGGATCGCGGGGGAGGGCGGCCAAAGGGCGAGGCTTCAGGCGATGATCGACGCGGCCGGCCTGGACAACGTCTTCCTCACCGGGTTCTGCGACACGCCGCGTGCGTTCCTGGCGGGGTTGCACCTCTATATCCAGCCGTCACGGCGCGAAGGCCTGTGCCTCGCGGCGCACGAGGCGATGCAGGCCGGTCTGCCCACGCTAGTCACCGCCGTGGGCGAAATGCCCTACAGCGTGGTGGATGGCTTGACCGGACGGGTCGTTCCGCCTTGCGATCCCGAGGAATTGGCCAAGGCGCTGAAGTGGTTTCTGCAGGCGCCCGACAAACTGGCGGGCATGGGCGAGGTCGCCCGGTCGCGGGTGCTGGACCGGTTCGGTCAGGCCCAGTTCGCCGCCAAGGGCGCCGAGATCTTCGCCCGGCTGCCGGTCCGCCGCGACGTCACGCCTGCGGCCGTCGCGAGGCCGGCGGCGTGACGCGTCCCACGATGTCGGCGCGGAGGCCTACGGTCGCAATGGCCTCGTCGCCCATTTACCGCCGCACGGTCCTGCAAGGGCTGGCCGCCTGCGCCGCCTGGCCCGCGACCGCCGCTGCGGCCGATCACGAGGTGCTCAACTTCCTGGCCTTCGGCGATTGGGGACGTGAGGGCCAACGATCGCAAGGCGTCGTCGCCGAGGCGATGGGCGCCGCCGCCGCGGAGATCGCCAGCCGCTTCGTTATCTCGGCCGGCGACAACTTCTATCCGGCGGGCGTCCGGTCCGTGACCGATCCTCATTGGCGGCGCTCGTTCGAGGACGTCTATACGGCGACCGCCCTGCAAACGCCCTGGTACGCCGCGCTCGGAAACCACGACCACCGGGGTCTCGCCCAGGCCCAGATCGACTACACCCACCTGAGTTCCCGCTGGCGGATGCCGAGCCGCTACTACAAGGTCGCCGGCCAGGCTCTGGGGACGAGCATCCTGGATCTCTTCGTGCTCGACACCTCGCCGCTGGCCGATCGCGGCAATTACGACGAGATGATGCAGCAGCTGGCCCGTGGGCATCTGGAGGCCCATGACGGCCGGCGTCAGATCGCTTGGCTCGAGGACGAACTGCGCCGGTCGACCGCGCCGTGGAAGATCGTAGTGGGGCACCATCCGATCTATTCTGGAGATCATGGCGATTCCGCCGCGTTGGTCGCCCAGGTCGCGCCGCTGCTCGAAGCCCATGGCGTTCAGGTCTATATCAACGGCCATGACCACAACTTGCAGCATATCCGTCGGGGTCGTGTCGACTACGTCTGCGCGGGCGCGGGGGCGGACGCCGTCGGCCGGGTGGTCGCGGTGGAAGGCACTCGCTATTGCCTCTCGCGGCCGGGCTTTGCGATGTTCGGGCTGGACGGCGAAACCCTTCGATTGGAGTTCCGCGACCTGACGGGGCGCACGCTTTATCGGATGCAGCGGCGATGTGTGGAATGAATTCGGCGCGGGAAAGCGGCCGGTCTGGCCCGATCGCGCTTGCTCGTTGCCTGGCGGTGGCGCCCTGGTCGATCGTTTGAAAGCATGCGCTCTTCAAGGCCGTAGCGCCGCTAGATCGCCGTCCCGACCAACCGGCCGATGCCGGCCGTTACGCTCATGGCCAGCGCGCCCCAAAGCGTGACTCTCGCCGCCGCGCGCCAGGCCGGGGCTCCGCCGGCCTTTGCTCCCGCCACGCCCAAGAGCGCCAGGCAAGCCAGGGCCGTCAGCACGACGGTCGGTAAGATCATCGACGCCGGCGCCAGGGCGGCGACGAACAGGGGCAGGGCCGCCCCGACCGTGAAGCTAGCCGCCGAGGCCAGGGCGGCCTGTACGGGCCGCGCCGTCGTCGCCAGCGAGATGCCCAACTCGTCGCGGGCGTGGGCGTCGAGCGCGTCCCTGGCCATCAGCTGCTGAGCCACGACCCTGGCGGTCTCGGGCTCGAGGCCACGCTGGACATAGATCTGGGCCAGTTCGGCGTGCTCGGCGTCGCTGTCGCTGCTGAGTTCGGCGGTCTCGCGCGCGATGTCGGCCTTTTCGGTGTCCGACTGCGAGCTGACTGAAACATACTCCCCGGCCGCCATCGACATGGCGCCAGCCACGAGGGCCGCCGCGCCAGCGACCAGCACCTCGCTAGGTTTGGCCGAGGCCGATGCGACGCCGACGATCAGGCTGGCGGTCGAGACCAGACCATCGTTGGCGCCCAGGACGGCGGCGCGCAGCCAGCCGATCCGAGAGACGAGGTGGGCTTCGGCATGGCGATAGGATCGGGGCATGCGTCTTCTCTGGAAGCGCGTCCGGCCTGCCTAGTAGGCGACGCGGACGCTGAGGGAGAGGGTGCGGGGGCGGAGCGGCGTCACTTGGTCGGTCGATCTTAGCGAGAACGGATTGCCGTAGGCGAAGGTGTCGCCGCGCGCATTGGTCGGATTGTCCAGGGCCAGGGTCGTCCGCCAGCGCTGGGCGGCCAGACCCACGGCCAAGCGGCCCGTCGCGTAGCCGCCCATCAAGGGCGCGGTCGCGGCGTCGAAGGTGAGGTGGGAGTGGCCGACATAGGCGTAGCGACCGTCGAACTCCAAGGTCATGTCGGAGCCCAGTGGGCGCTCATAGTGCGCCGTCACGCCGCCGGCGCGATGGGGCACGCCAGCCAGGCTCACATCCTTGCGGACGGGGAAGGCGGGATTGGCCTTCTCCAGTTCGGGCGCGTTGAATAACAGGTTGGCGCTCAGTTGCAGTCCGGCCACGCGGTAGCTGCCTTCGACCTCCAGGCCCAGGTTGCGCCCGTCGCCGATGTTGGCGGTGAAAGGCAGGCCCGACGGCGACAACTGATCGCTCTGGATGTCCTTCCAGCGGGCTTGGAAGGCCGCCGCTCGCAGACGCAGCCGGCCGTCGAGCAGCGAGACCTTGCCGCCGGCCTCCAGGCTCCACAACTCGTCGCCGTCGTAGCGGCGGCGCGGTTCGGCCTCATTGTTGGGCGAAAACACCTGACCGGGCGGTCCCGTTGTGTTGAAGCCGCCGGCCCTATAGCCCTCCGTCGCTTGGACATAGATCAGGGCGTTGGACGACAAGGTATAGGACAGCACCAGTTTCGGCGCGAAGCCGGAGCTTTCAAGCGCGCCGGCAAACGAGGTGAGCGTTCCGCCGAAGGCCGTCGTATGGCTTGTCACCCGTGTCTTGGACTTGAAAAGCCGCCCGCCCAGCGTCGCGCTGAAGGACCGCCCGAAGGGCAAGGTCGTCTCGCCGAAGAGCGCGGCCTCGTCCAGCGTGTCGCGCCGCCTCTCCGCCAAGGCACGAACGGGGGCGTCGGCCAGACGCGTCAGCGCCAGGTCGATGTCCTGATGAGTGCGCGCCACGAAGGCGCCGACCAACCATTGCACCCGAGCATCTTCCGGCGAGGCCAGGGAGCCCTCGGTCACCAGGCTATGGGTCCGGTCGTCGTCGTCATAAGCGGCGGGGCCCGGCGCCAGGGCGATCGGCGGCGCTGAGCTGGCGTCGTAGCGGCTGGTGATGTCGTGATCGACCGCCGAGATCGTCCACCGCGCCTGGATCCCACCGATCTCGCCCTTCAAATTGAGGTGCGCTTCGGCGAAGTCGTTGTCGTGCGGCTCGCGCACTCGGTTTCGGCGATTGTAGGGCGGTTCGGTCGTCAGGGCGTATTGGGTGTCGTCGGAATTGATGAACTGGGCGGCCCCGCCGCCGGTCAGGGTCCAGCCGCCGCCCAGGCCGACCTTTACGTTCAGGCGGCCGCCGGAGCGAAGGGCGCGATTGACGGTCTTCAGGTCGAGGCCGGCATCGTCGATATAACCGCCTTGTTGGTCGCGATAGACCACGGCGCGGACCGCGCCTCGGCCCCGGAAGATCGGCAGGTTGACCATGGCGGACAGGCCGTTCGAGCCGTCGCCGCCTTGTGTCGCGCCGACATCGCCCGCGATCCAGGCTTCGAAGCGATCGGGGGCGGGCGGCTCGGTGACCAGGTGCAGAACCCCGCCCAGCGAACCGGACCCGTAGAGCGCGCCCTGCGGTCCGCGCAACACCTCGACCTGGGCCATGTCGACCAACAGCAGGTCTGGATCGGGCGCGTTGTAGGTCAAGCGGGTGTCGTCGAGATAAAGCCCGACCATCGCCTGGGTTCGACCGGTCAGCGGCCCGTCCGACAGGCCGCGCAGCATGATCTTGTCGCGGCCGGGACCCAGGTTGGTCACCGTCATGGCCGGGACCGCATACGCCAGGTCGTTGGCGTCGCGCAGGCCTTGCCCAGCGATCGCCGAGCTCTCGACCGCGCTGACGGCGTAGGCCAGTCGGTCGGCGAGGGTCGGGCGGCGGGTGGCGACCACGACCAGCTCGTCGAGCGCGGCGGACGAATGGGGCTCTTCCCGGGCGACTGTTCGGGTGACGGGCGAGGCGGGCGGCAACCTGACGATCTCGACGGCGCTGGCGTCGATCATCCGATAGCCGCAGCCTGTGCCCGCCAGCATTCTGGCCAGGCCGTCCTGAAGCGTGAAGCGCCCCCGCACGGGCTGGCTGGTCGGCGCGCAGCCGGCCGCGGCCTGAGTGCTGATCGAGGCGCCGGCCTGGACAGCCAGATCGACCAGGGCCGCCTTCAGCGGCTTGCTGGGAATGTCGAAGCTCAAGCGGGGTTGGGCCGCCGAGGCGGGGTCGCCCCATCCGGCCACGCACACGACGCTGGAAGCCAGCGCCCAGCGCCGCCATGCCTCAGCTCGCAACGAAACGCCCTCCGACTTCCAGGACGGCGCTACCGTAGTTCGATTTGTCGGTCGGTGCGATGCACGGACAGCGAGAAATAGCCGGCCAGCCGTTTGACCACCAGATCCTGGTCGCCTAGCTCCAGCACGCCCGAAAAGCGCCTGCTAGCCAAGGCCGGCGAGATCCTGATCGGCGTCGGATAGCGGCGGTTCAGATAGGCGACCATGTCGCCGAGGGTTTCGTCGTCACAGACCAAACGGCGCTGGGTCCAGGCGAAGGCGGGGTCGGGGTCGGCGGAGGTCTGCACCGATTTGGGCGCGCCTTCGACATGGCTCAGGCTCTGGCCGGCCACCAGGCGGGCCACCGGAGTCGAGCCCAAGGCGGGCTGGCGCACTTCGACGATCCCGCGACGCACGGTCACCCGAACGGTCTTGTCGTAGTGGCGAATATTGAACTCGGTGCCGACGACCCGGACCTGCTGGTCGCCCACCGAAATCAGGAAGGGCCGTCCCGGGTCCTTGGCGACGTCGAAGGCCGCCTGGGCCTCGGCCATCTGGACGCGCCGCTCGCGCCAGCCCAGCTGGACCCTCAGGGTCGAGGCCGCGTCCATTCGGATGCGCGAGCCGTCGGCCAGGACGATCTGGCGCGTCTCGCCGGGACGGGTCTGATAGACTGTCGGGGTTCCCTGGTAGTCGCGCCAGACCATCGGGCCGACAATGGCCGCGAGGACGGCGGCGGCCGCGGCGGCGGCCCAGACGGGCAGGGCGGCGCGGCGGCGCAGCGGTACGACCAGTGAAGCCGTCGTGTTGACCGCCGGGGCGATCTCGGCGGCGCGGGCGTCCAGCTCGGCGGCGAGGTCTTCAATCTCCTCGAAGGCGGCCAGATGGTCGTTGGACGCCTCCAGCCAGGCGGTCAGGGCGGCCCAGTCGTCGGCCGTGGCTTGGTCCGACTGCACGCGGATCAGCCACGCGACGGCCTCGTCGCGCAGGGCGTCAATCGCCCTCATGCCGTCCGCGCCGCTCATCGGTGCTCACCGTTCCTCAAGGCGCATGCCTCGTTGCTCGCCCCAATGACGCCATAAACGCCCAGGCGCCTCCAAACTTTCTTGAGACTGTCTCCGGACCTCATCGGCCCACCTTGGCGAGGATGCGCTTGAGGCTGGTCATGATGTACTTCTCGACGCTGGATCGCGACACGCCCATGGCCGCCGCCGTCTCCGCGTGACTGAGGCCCTCCAGCTTGTGCAGCCGGAACGCTTCCTGGACGGCCGGCGGCAGGTCGTTCACCACCGCCACGATCTGGGCCAGCCGCTGGCGGGCGGCCAGGGCGTCATCGGCCCGGGGCTCGTCCGCTGTTTCCCAATCGGTGACGCTGGGACCGCCCGCGCCGCGCCACTGGGCCTCGCGCTGGCCCGCGCGCCGCTTGGTCTTGATCCGGTCCAACATCAGGTTCGTGCCAAGCCGATAGAGATAGGCGGCGGGATTGTCGATCGGCGCGACCGGTGGCGGCGTGATCTTCAGATAGATGTCCTGCACCAGGTCCTGCGCGGCTTCCTCGGATCGCAGCCGCACGCGGAAATAGCGCACCAACTCGTCCCGTCGTTCGAGATAGCAGGCGAGCAGGGGATGGACGTCACTGTCGTCCAAGGACTCGATCGCGCTCCGGGCTCATGGCCGTTCGACGGCGGGAATCCGACGTCCAGCGCAGTGTTTCCGATGCGGTCTCCACACGCAATCGCAATCCGTTTGAGGAGGTCTCGAGGTCGCGTCGTCATGGCTCATCGAAGAGCGTCCCAACGCTCGCCAGGATGTGGAGACCGCCTTGCTGGAAGTGATGATGCTGGACGACGGGGCCCCACGCGGCAGCCTGCGGTTCGATGAGGCGCGGATGCGGCGCTTCAGCGGTCTGGCGCCCAAGGTGATCTCGATCCATCACTTGATGCGACCGGAGCGCCGGAGGGTGGAGGCATATCTGGAGGCCGCCTACGCCGCGGCGTTCAATGGCATGATCCGCAACCACTATCCGACGCTGATGAGCGTGCAGGACGGCGAGGGCCGCATCCACGCCGCCGTCGGCTTCCGGTTTGCGGCCGCGGAATCACTGTTCCTGGAGCAATATCTCGACGAGCCTGCGGAGTCCGCGATCGCCCGCAAGCTGGGCGAACCGGTGATCCGCGGCGGCGTGGCGGAGATCGGCAACCTGGGTTCGGACAGCGCGGGCGCCTCGATGTTCCTGTTCCTGGCCCTGGCCCGTCATCTCGACCAGAACGGCTGCACACACGCGGTGGCCACGGCCACGCGTCAGCTGCGCCGCAGTTTTGGCCGGGTCGGCTTCGAGACGCAGGTCCTGACCCGCGCCGAGCCCTCACGCCTCGGCGAGGCGGCCGCCGAATGGGGCGCCTACTACGAGCGTGACCCGGAAGTGCTGGCCGGTGCGATCGGCCCGGCCTT
This sequence comes from Caulobacter sp. 1776, assembly GCF_040545685.1. NCBI lineage: Bacteria > Pseudomonadati > Pseudomonadota > Alphaproteobacteria > Caulobacterales > Caulobacteraceae > Caulobacter > Caulobacter sp. 1776. Next base: position 156,852 of record NZ_JBEPMI010000004.1, on the reverse strand, counting down.
GCGACCCTTGAGCCAGATGCTGGTGGCCGAACCCGTCCAGGTCGAGGCTATTCGCCCCCGCCTTCATCCGACCTGCCCGGAGATTGGCCAATGAGCCGGATCCTCCGGGCGATCGACGCCCACGCCGCCGCCACGCCCGACGCCATCGCGCTGAGCACGTCCTCGGCGACCTGGACCTACGCCCAGTTGGGTGAGGCGGTGAGCGAGGCGGCGAGGGCCCTGTTCGCCTTCGCGCCGCTTGTCCGGCCCGGTTCGCCGGTGGCCGTTCGCCTGCCCAACGGGCCGGCCTGGGTAGTCCTGGACCTGGCCCTGATCCGGCTGGGCTGGCCCAGCCTGCCCCTGCCGGACTTCTTCACCCCCGCCCAACGCGACCACGCCCTGGCTGACGCCGGCGCGACCCTGTTGATCGAGGCGGCGAGCGGGGCGGGGCAGTTGGCCGTGGCGGGCGCGGCGATCACCGTGACGCCTTGCCTGACGGCCGCGGTTCCGCTCCCGGCGGGCACGGCCAAGATCACCTATACCTCGGGCTCCACGGGCCAGCCCAAGGGCGTCTGCCTGTCGCAGGCCCAGATGGAGGCGGTGGCCGGGGCCCTGGTCGAGGCGATCGGCGCCGACTATGCCGGCCGGCACCTGCCGTTGCTGCCGCTATCAATCCTGCTGGAGAACGTGGCGGGACTCTACGCCACGCTGATCGCCGGCGGGCGCTACCACGTGTTGCCGGCCGCGGCGCTGGGCCTGGATACTCCGTTCCGACCCGACCTGGCGGCCCTGGCCGGCGCGATCGCGGCCGAGGCGGCCTCCAGCCTGATCGTCGTGCCCGAGCTGCTGCGGGCCCTGCTGATGGTCATGACCTTCACCGGCGCGCGGTTCCCCGCTCTGAAGCTGGTGGCGGTGGGCGGGGCCAAGGTCTCGCCGCAGCTGCTGAACCAGGCCGACGCCCTGGGCTTGCCGGTCTACGAAGGTTACGGCCTGAGCGAATGCGCGTCGGTCGTGGCGCTCAACACGCCAGCCGCCCGCAAGATGGGGATGGTGGGCCGGCCGCTGACGCACCTGACTGTCGAGATCGCCTCGGACGGCGAGATCGTCGTTGGACCTCGCCCGTTCCTTGGCTACGCCGGCGGCGAGTTGAACACGGGAAAGGTCCGCACCGGCGACCTGGGAGCGTTCGACGCCGACGGCTTCCTGCGCATCGAGGGGCGTCGCAGCAACACCATCATCACCGCCTTTGGCCGCAACGTGGCGCCCGAATGGGTCGAGAGCGAGCTCTTGGCCCAGCCCGAGATCCGCCAAGCGGTGGTGTTTGGCGAGGCCCAGGCCGCCTTGGGCGCGCTGATCGTGCCGCTGCTGCCGGACATGGACGAGGCCGCGATCGCCCAGGCGGTGGCCCGCGCCAACCAGGCCTTGCCCGACTACGCCCAGGTCAAGCGCTGGCGGATCCGCGCGCCGTTCGACCCGGCCGCCGGCGAACTTACCGACAACGGCCGTCCGCGTCGGGCGGTCCTGCTGTCGCGTCACCGCGACTTCATCGAAGCCTCGCTATAGGAGCCCGACTTGATGTTTTTCCAGAGACTGGTCGCCGAGACCGCCGAGGGGCAGCAGACCCTGGCCGGCGTGCCGCAGATCCAGGACGGCCTGAACGGCCAGATTTCGCGCGAGACCTACATCGCCTACCTCACCGAGGCCTATCATCACGTCAAACACACCGTGCCGCTGATGCAGGCCGCGCGCGCGCGCCTCGACGAGGCCCATGACCGTTTTCGTCACGCGCTGGACGAATACATCGCCGAAGAGACCGGTCACGAGCACTGGATCCTCAGCGATATCAAGAACGCTGGGGGCGATCCTGAAGCGGTGCGGCTGGGTCAGCCGCGCGAGGCCACCGCTCGCATGGTCGCCTTTGCCTACGACTACATCGCCAAGGTCAATCCGATGGGCTTTTTCGGCATGGTCTTCGTGCTGGAGGGGACCAGCGTTCGCCTGGCGACCCAGGGGGCCGAGGCGGTGGCCAGGAACCTGAACCTGGGGCCTGAATGCTTCAGCTACCTGACCTCGCACGGCGCGCTCGACATGGAGCACCTGGTCTTCTTCCAGAAGCTGATGGACGAGGTGACCGACCCTGACGACCAGGTCGCGATCATCGAGGTCGCCAAGGCGATCTTCGAGCGCTTCGCCGACGTCTTCCGGTCGATCCCGCACGATCAGGTGGCCTATGTTTAAGGACAAGACTGTACTGCTGACCGGCGGTTCAGGCGGCCTGGGTTCACGGATCGCCGCGCAATTGGCGCAAGAAGGGGCGCAGGTCGTGATCCTGGGGCGCTCGCTCCCCGCCGGCGGTGGCGCCTTCCTGCGACATGACCTGTCGACGGTCGAGGGGATCGAGGCGGCCGCTGCGGCCGTGGCGCTTCGCGACTGGGACATTGTCGTCAACCTGGCGGGCGCCCAGCATTTTGGGCCGCTCGAGCGCCAAGCCCCTGACCATCTCGTCGCCAGCTACATGATCAACCTCGTGGCTCCGGTTCGCCTGGTTCAGGCCGTGCTGCCGCGCATGAAGGCGGCGGGCGGCGGCCAGATCGTCAACGTCGGCTCCATCTTCGGGTCGATCAACTTCGCCCATTTCGTGACCTATTCCAGCGCCAAGGCGGGGCTTCGCGGCTTTTCCCAGGCGCTGCGGCGCGAGCTGTCGGGCACGGGGATCGATGTGACCTATGTGGCGCCGCGCGCGGTCAGGACGGCGCTCATAACGCCAGCCGTGATGGAATTCGCCAAGCTCACCCAGATGAACATGGATCCGCCAGAGCGGATCGCCAGGCGGATCGTCGAGGCCATGCGGACGCGTGAACGCGACGTCTATTTCGGCTTTCCCGAAAGCCTGTTCGTCCGGATCAACGCCCTCTTCCCGCGCCTCGTCGACGGCGCGCTTTCCGCCAACGACCGCAAGGCCGCGCGGCTGTTCTCTCATTGACGGTCTGGAGTTCTCGACCATGAAACTTTCCATCCTGGCCGCGATGACGGCCATGGTTTTGGCCGCCACGCCCGCCCTGGCCGCCGACCCGGCCTTCGACGCGCGGATCGACGGCTTGGCCCGCGCCTGGGCCCACGTGAACTATGAGGTGCGCGACAAGGCGGCCCAGGCGACCGAGGCGGCCAAGCTGGCGGCCGAAGCCGACGCCATGGCCAAGCAGTATCCCAACCGCGCCGAGCCGCTGGTCTGGGAAGCGATCTCCACGGCCACGGAGGCCGGCGCCGCCGGCGGCATGGGTGGTCTGGCCTTGGCCAAACATGCCCGGCGCATGCTGGAACAGGCCGAGAAGATCAATCCGGCCGCTTTGGGCGACGGCTCGGTCTACACCAGCCTAGGCTCGCTCTACGCCCAGGTGCCGGGCTTCCCGATCGGGTTTGGGGACGCCGGCAAGGCGCGCGCTTACCTAAACAAGGCGCTGGCGGCCAATCCGAACGGCGTGGATCCCAACTTCTTCTACGGCGACTTCCTGATCCGCCAGGGCGACTATGCCGGAGCCGAGGCCGCCCTGCAGCGCGCCGTCAACGCGCCGCCGCGCCCGGGGCGCGAGGTGGCCGATCGCGGACGCAAGGCGCAGGCGGCCGCGCTCCTGGCCACCGCCCGTCAAAAGGCGCATGGCTAGGCGATGGCCACGGCACGCGCCTTCGACACGACTCCGCGACACGCGTCCCTCAAGCGAAGCGGGGCGCTCGTCGCCGCGCTGCTGCTGATCGTCATGGTGCTCGGCGTCGCGGTTCGCGCGTCGGGCGGGACGACGGGGGTCGACGAGGTCTTCGCCGCGGCCGTCTGGCGCCTTCGTCAGCCCTGGCTGGACGAGGCCGCGATGGCGCTATCGGGGTTTGGCGATGGCTTGCCGCGCTGGTGCGTCACCGCCCTGGTTTCGGCCTATCTGGTGATGACACGACGGCGCGGCTGGGCCTTCGCGCTCGTCGCGGCCATGGGCGCATGCGCTTTGCTTGCTCCGGCCTTCAAGCTGGCGTTCCACACGCCCCGGCCTTCGCCGCTCTACACCGGGGTCGATGCATTCAGCTTTCCCAGCGGCCACGCGGTCTCCGCCGCTGCGCTCTATGTCATGCTGGGCGCTCTGGCCGCGGAGGGCCTGACGACCGCTTGGAGGCGCCTGGCCGTGGGTTTGGCGGCGGGGATGGTCCTGTCGATCAGCCTGTCGCGGGTCTATCTCGGCGCCCACTGGTTGTCCGATGTCGTGGCGGGCGCTGCTCTGGGGGGCGCCATCGCCATCGCCGCCATCGCGTTGGCGCGACGCGCGCAGGCCGGGCGCTCCCTCGCCGAGGGGCGCGACAGCCTAGCGATCGTCATCTGTCTTGCCATCGTGGCCGCGGGGACGGGGCCGATCGTCGTCGCCAAGGCGCATCGACTTTATGCGCCCTTTCTGAGCCGAACCGTGACGCCGCCTCCGCCGCCCTGAAGGCCAGCGTCTCGACGACGTCGCCCCGCGCCTTTGCCGCACGCCGAGCCGTTAGGCGAAGCCTGCCGGGAGGTGTTCGGACGCTGGCGGTGGAAGCCGCCAGCGTCCAGACGGCGCTATCATCGTCCGACCCAAAGGCGTGATCAGACATATCGAGGGCTGCCGCGAGCGCGGCGTTCGGACTCAGAACTTGCGGCTGAGGCTGACCCCCCATTCGCGGGGACGGCCAAAGCTTGCCTCCTTCAGGCCGAAGCCGCTCGAGGCGTTACCCGACACCATGTAGCGCTCGTCAGACAGGTTCGTGCCGAACAACGCCGCCTGCCAGACTCGGCCGGGCGAGGCGTAGGCCAGCCGCGCGCCGAATAGATCGTAGGCGCCCTGGGTCAGGTCCGGATCGTTGGCCACGTCGTTGTAGACGGTGCTGTAGTGCGACCAGTCGACCCGGGCGGTCAGGCGACCGCCGCCCGGCAGCTCATGGCCGTACTCGACCCCGCCGTTCAGCGTCCACTTGGGCGCCTTGACGAAGTGGGTGGCCAGGGTGATCGGCAGCACCTGGCCCGCCGCCAGGCCGGACCCGACCTCGGTATATTTGGCGTCCATATAGCCGCCGCCGAAGTTGAAGCTCCAGTTGGCGGTCGGCTTGGCCTGCAGTTCGACCTCGACGCCCTTGACCTCGCCCGCCGCGGCGTTGGCCACGAAGTTGCGCGGCGTCTGGTTCACCGTCACCTGGATGTCCTGATAATCGCTGAAATAGCCGGCGACGTTGAGGATCAGGCGGCGGTCCAGCCAGGCGGTCTTGGCGCCGGCCTCGTAGGTCAGCAGGGTCTCGGGCTGGTACTCGGTGACCTCGCTGGCGTCGTTGAGCGGGCGGGCGTTGAAGCCGCCGCTCTTGAAGCCCTTGCCGACCGAGGCGTAGAGCAGCACGTCCGGCGTGGCCTTGAACTCGAGGCCCACCTTGGGCGTGAACGAATTCCAGGATCCGCCAGGGCTGACCTGGGCGATGACGCCGCCGTCGCGAATGCGGCGGTGGTCGAGCACATAGTCCTTCTCGTCGCGGTTATAGCGGGCGCCGACCGTGGCGCTGAGCCGATCGGTCAGGGTCAGACTGCCCTGGGCGAACAGCGCATAGGTGGTGCTGGTCACCTTGGTGTAGACGGCCGCCGACGGGCTATAGGGCGGCGGCGAGGCGCCCGGCGCCAGGCCCAGCGCCAGCTTGGCGTAGCCGGAGTCGGTGCCGCGCTCGCGGAACACATAGGCGCCGGTCACCCAGGTCAGGCGATCGCTGAACGACTGGCCGCTGAACTGGAACTCCTGGCTGTATTGCGCCTGGACGTCATGATTGAACGTCTCGCGGAACGTGAACGGCGTGTTGTCGCCGTCGCGGGCGAAGGTCGCCTTCAGGCCGCGCACGGCGGTGATGCTCTTGAAGCTGACCTCGCCGAGGTCCCAGTCCACGGTGGCGGAAGTCCCCCACAGGTCCAGGTCGTTGATGTTGGGGCCCGTACCATAGGTCGTGAACGGGCTGTCCGTCAGGAACGAGGTGTTCAGGCTCTTGGCCCCGTTCGGCGCGGTGATCCCCAGGCCGGGCGCGACATAGGTGTTGAAGTTGGCCATGAACGGCCCGACCGCGAAGCCCGGGACCGCGCCGATCACCAGCAGCTTCTGCGGCGCGGAGTGCTCCCGCGCCCGCGTGTAGTCGGCCGACAGGCTGACGGTCACCGCGTCGGACGCTTCCCAACGCAGCTGGGCGCGGGCGGCGGTGGCGTTGCGGTCGCCCAGGTCGTCGCCGGTCAGCAGGCGCTTGCCGTAGCCGTCGCGGGTGAGGCGCGCGGCCGAGAGCCGGGCCGACACTTTCTCGCCCAGCGGGATATCGACGTGACCCTTGACGTCCAGCCGGTCGTAGCTGCCCGTAACGCCCTCGATCTTGCCCCCGAATTCGGTCTTGGGCTGGTCGGTGGTGATGATCACCGCCCCGCCGATGGTGTTCTTGCCGAACAGCGTGCCTTGCGGCCCGCGCAGCACCTCGATGCGGCTGACGTCGAAGGCGTCCAGCGTGCCGCCGATCGAGCGGGCGTAGTAGACGCCGTCCACATAGACGCCCACGCCGGGGTCGCTGAAGATGGCGAAGTCGTTCTGACCCACGCCGCGAACAAAGACCGTGGCGTTGTAGTTGCCGCCGCTCAGCGCCGCCGCGCCGTCGAAGCGGATGCTGGGGGCGAATTTGGCGATCTGATCGACGCTGTCGACGCCCCGGCTTTCCAGAGCCTCGCCGGCCAGAGCGGTCACGGCGACCGGCGTGTCTTGCAGCCGCTCCTCGCGCCGGCGGGCGGTGACGACGACTTCCTCGATCTGGACGGTGGGCGTCTCGGCCTGGCCGGCGGCGAAGGCGGGCGAAGCGATCGCCTGCGCGCCGGCGGCGGCGCAGATCAGCAGGCTTCCGGCGCGCAGGCGGCCGGAAATATCCGTGGGCATTGTTTCCTCCTCATACGTCGTTGTTTCTCGACGACTCCGGGGAGTTCGCCGGCACGCGCATTTTGTTATGAGTACTAATTATCACAGATCATGATTGTATGGCGTGTACAATCGGTGATCTGCTGACGCTCGCCCATTCAAAGACCGTTGTTGCGCGAGGGCCACTAGCGACACGGGCGCTCCGAATCCGCCCGGTGTGCTACGAGGATCGGAACGACGGAAAGAACCGAAAATGATCGAGGCGAGCGGGCGCAAGGAGGTGATCGACGAGCAGGTTTCGCTCGGCGGCCTGGAATCCACCGTGGGGTTCATACTGCGCCTGGCTCAGGTGGCGGTCTTCAAGGATCTACTGGCCGCGTTGAAGCCATTCGACCTGCGTGTCACCGATCTCTCCGTGCTGCTGGTCATCGAAGCCACCCCCGGCCTGCAGCAGCGCGCCATCGGCGAGGTGCTGCGGATCCAGCGTCCGAACCTAGTGACCATAATCGACCAGCTCGAGACCCGCGGCCTGGTGCGGCGGGGGCCTGTTCCGGGTGACCGGCGCGCCTACGCCTTGTCGTTGACGCCCGCGGGTGAGGCGCTGCTGAAGAAGGCCAAGGCCGCGCACGCCCGACACGATCGTAAGGTCCTCGACGCCCTCGGCGACCTCGATAAGGACCGGATGCTGGCCGCCCTGGAGCGGATCGCCGCCCTGTGAGGCCGCGCAGAGGGCGCGTCAGTCCTCCGCACGCGGGCGGGTCGCCAGCCACAGGCTGGTTAGACCGCCCACGGCGATGACCGGCAGCAAGGCCAGCAGCACCTGGTTGGAGGATCCGCCAGCGCCGATCAGTGTGGCGGCCAGCAGCGGACCGGCGGCCGAGCCGAGCCGTCCCATGACCACGGCCGCGCCCACGCCCGTGCCGCGCAGGCGAGCGGGATAGAAGCCCGGCGCCAAGCCGTAGACCACCGACTGGACGCCCGAGACGGTGGCCCCCAGCGCCGCGCCGACGCCGAGGAAGACCGTCAGCGAGGCCGGCGCGCCAGCGGCCGCCGCCACGGCCGCGGCGGACGCGCCGAACACGACCAGGATCGTCAGTGTCCGCCAGCGGCGGTGGTCCATCAGCCAGCCGGTGGCGACGCTGCCCGCCGCGCCCGCCAGGTTGAAGGCCATCTGGATCAGCCCCGCCTCAGGGCGGCTCAGGCCTCGCCCGATCATCAGCGACGGCAGCCAGCTGAGCAGCAGGTACATGATCAGCAGGGCCAGGAAGAAGGTGATCCACAGCAGGAGCGTCGTCGGGCCTCGGCCGTCGCCAGCGAGCGCCTCGGCGAAGCCGGATTTGCGATCTTGGGGGTCCGCGGCGTCTGCCCTGGGCGGGTTGGGCAGCAGGGCCAGGGCCAGCACCATGGCCAGCAGCGGCCCGACGCCGCCGACAAAGAAGATCACGCGCCAGTCCGAGGGCGCGGCGCCGGCAAGGCTGACCAGGCTGGCCAGGGCGCCGCCGCAGGGCAGGCCGGCATAGAGGAAGCCGACCGCCCGTCCACGCAGCTTGGGCGAGACGCTCTCGGCCACGATGGCGATCAGATTGGGCAGGGCCCCGCCCAACCCGACTCCGGTCAGGAAGCGGGCCAGGAGCAGGCTGTTCAGGTCATGGGCCAGGCCCGTGGCGATCGACAGCACGCCGAACGCCCCCACCGAGACCAGGAGCGTGGCCTTGCGCCCGAAGCGGTCGGACAGTCGCCCGCCAATGGCGGCGCCGGCCATCAGGCCGAAGGTGCTGATGCTGAAGAACCAGCCCAGGTCCTGGGGCTTCAGGCCCAGATCAGGCGCTAAGCGCGGCGCGGCGACGCCGGCGGCCTGGAGGTCGAACCCCTCGAACAGCGCGAGCAGGCAGCAGATCGCGACGGCGATCAGGCCGCCGTGGTTTCGGGACTCGGATCGGTCGCCAGTGGTCATCGGATCTCCTGGGGTTTCCTCGGCGTCGAACTCTTCGGTCCGATCTGGGTGGGGCGGCGATCAGCCGAGGTCGGACATCACGTCCGCGGCCTCGGTAAAGGCGGTGTTGGCGGCGGGGACGCCGGCGTAGATGGCGATCTGCATCAGCGTCTCCTTGAGCTCGTCCTGGGTGAAGCCGCCCTGTTCCAGCCCGGCGCGGACATGGAGACGGAACTCTTCCCAGCGGGCCAAGCTGGCGCAGATCGCCAGCACCAGCAGGCGGCGCGTGCGATGGTCCAAACCGGGGCGGCCCCAGATCTCGTTCCAGGCATAGCGGGTGATCATCGCCTGGTAGTCGGCGGTGAGGGCCGTGCGGTTGGCCAGGGAGCGGTCGACCCAGGCGTCGCCCAGCACCTTGCGCCGGGTGACGAGGCCCGCCTCGAACAGGACATCCTGGGCGTCGCGGACGGCGGTCCCGTGAAGAACCTCGCTCAGGAAGCCGCGCACGGCGCCGGCGAACGCGGCCGGGGCTTCCAGGCTGGGCAGGTGGGCGCCGTCGACCACGGCGTGGCGGGCGCGGGGAACAGCGGCGACGATCCGCTCCCCGTGGCCTTCGAACGGCGTCGCCGCGTCCTTGGCGCCGGTCAGGACCAGGGTCGGCGCGGTGATGGCCGGCAGGCGGTCCAGCAGGGCCATGTCGCGGATCGCCGCGCCGCAGCCGCAATAGCCGTCGGGGTTCTGGGCCAGCATGCCGGCGCGGACGGTCTCGACCACCTCGGGATGCCGGGCGCGGAAGTCGTCGGAGAAGAACCGCCCCATCACCGCCTCGACGATCGCTGAGAGCCCCTCGGCGCGGATCAAGGCCAGGCGCTGATCCCAGGTCGACGGATCCATCGCCGGCGAGGTGCAGGCCAGGATCAGGGCCTCGACCCGTTCGGGCGCCTTCGGGGCCAGCGCCATGGCGATCATCGCGCCCAGCGAGGTGCCGCAGATTGCGGCCTTGGCCACGCCCGCCACGTCCATCACCGCCAGCACGTCGTCGGCCAGTAGGTCGAGGCTGTAGTCGCCGGCCGGGGCGTCCGAGGCGCCGTGGCCGCGCGTGTCGATGCGCAGGACGCGGAAGTCGGGCGTCAACAGCGGGACGACAGGATCGTACAGCGACAGATCGCAGCCGATCGAGTTCAGCAGCACCAGCACGGGCTTGTCGGCCGCGCCGTCGAACCGCCAGTAGAGCTTCGCGCCGTGCGAAGAAGCGAAGGGCATCAGCGGTTCTCTCTGTGGGTGGTAAGGGCGCGGGCGGCGAATATGGCGGACTCGCCGGTGTCGGTCCCGACCTCGGCGGCGGCGAGGTTCTCGGCCATGCGGTTGGTGTCGACCTCGAGACCTTCGATCACCTGGACCATGGCGGCCAGGGCGCCGTGGGTTAGCTGGAACAGCTCGGCCAGCACCGGCCCCTCGGCCTGCCATCCGCCCAGGCCGCGCTCGTGCTGCTGCGGCAGGGCGGCGACGATGGTCGCGGCCAGATGCGGCGCGCGCAGGGCGGCCGAGAGGGCGATCTGGCAGCCGGTCGGATTGCGCTTGTGCGCCATGGCCGAGGATCCGCCGCGGCCGGCGACCCTGGGCTCGAAGGCCTCGGCGACCTCTGTCTGGGCCAGCAGGGCGATGTCGCCGGCGATCTTGCCGACCGCGCCGGTCAGTATGGCGAGGCTGGAGGCCAGGCCCGCCAGGCCCTCGCGACGCGCGTGCCACGGCGTCTCGGCCCGGGGCAGGCCGAGCAGGGCGGCTAGGCGTTCGGCGATCTCGCCGGCGCGGCCGTCCAGCCCGGCCAGCGAACCGGTCGCGCCGCCCAGTTGCAGCTGAATGGCGGCGGTCTCGCGTTCGAACCGGGCGAGCGCGCCATCGACGCCCTGCAACCAGCCGGCGGCCTTGAGGCCGAAGGTGATGGGCATAGCGGCTTGCAGTAGGGTCCTGCCCAGCATCGGCGTCGCGGCGTGCCGTTCCGCCATCGTCGCCAAGGCCTCGGCGAGACGGCGCGCCTCGCGAACCACCAGCGCGGCGCCGGCCTTGGCCTGCAGCATCAGGGCGGTGTCGGCCAGGTCCTGGCTGGTCGCGCCCTTGTGGACCAGGCGGGCGATTTCGGGGTCGGCGATCCGTTCGCGGATCAGCGCGACGAGCGGGATGGCCAAGGTTCCGGCATGGGCCGCAGCCTCGGCCAGGCTCTCGATGTCCGGAAGCTCGGCGCAGGCGGCCGCAATCGCCTCGGCCGCCGCGGCCGGGATCAGACCCGCGTCCGCCTGAGCGCGCGCCAGCTTGGCCTCGAAGGCCAGGGCCGCGCGCAACAAGGACACGTCGCCGAACGCCTCCAGCATTTCGGGCGTTGTGGCCGGGCGATCGCGCAGCAGGCAGGTCAAGATGGCGACTCCGTTCGGCCTCAGATGTCGAAGAAGACGGTTTCGCCTTCGCCTTGCAAGACGATGTCGAAGCGCCAGACCGAACCGGCCTCGCGGGCCATCAAGGTTTCGCGACGCTGGGCGGGAACCAGAGCCAGGACCGGATCGGCGGCGTTGGCGGGGTCATCCTCGAAATAGATCCGCGTCGCCAGCCGCTTGAGCAGCCCGCGCCCGAAGACGCCGACGGCGATGTGCGGCGCCTGTCGATCATCGACGCGGCCGGGGCGGACGGTGACGAAGCGATAGACGCCGTCCTCGCCGGTCGAGGCGCGGCCCCAGCCGATGAAGCCGGTATTGCTGGAGCCGTCGGCGTAGCGGCCGGCGGCGTCGGCCTGCCAGATCTCGACCATGGCGTCGGGCACCACCTTGCCGTCGGCGTCCAGCACGACGCCCTCGATGACGATCGGCTCGCCCGCCACCTCGCCCTTGGCGCGGGGCGTGGCCAGGACATAGTGCTCGGCCGGGAACAGCTCGGGGCGGGCGCCGATGTCGCTGTCGCCGATCAGGTCGGCGCAGCCCTTCCACGGCAGACCGTAGTGGAAGAAGGGACCGACGGTCTGGGAGGGGGTCTGGCCGAACAGGGCCGGATCCTGGTTGTCGAGGCGCGGGGCGGGGTTGATCTGATCAGTCATGGTCGTCCTCGAACGGCGTCGCCTCGCGCCCGCGCAGCACCACGTCGAACAGATAGCCCAGCGCCCAGTTGGGCTTGGTGGTCTCGATGTCGAACCGCGAGACCAGCCGCTGGCGATAGGGCAGGGGCACGGCGTTGGCGATCGGATCGATCTCGATCAGCGGGTCGTCGGGGAAATACATCTGGGTCACCAGGCGTGTGGCGAAGGCCGGGCCCAGCAGCGACAGGTGGATGTGCGCCGGCCGCCAGGCGTTGTGGTGGTTGCCCCACGGATAGGCGCCGGGCCGGACGCTGATGAACTGGTAGCGGCCCTCGTCGTCGGTGATGACCCGGCCCGCGCCGGTGAAATTGGGATCGAGCGGGGCGTCCCACTGGTCCTTCTTGTGGATGTAACGGCCGGCGGCGTTGGCCTGCCAGATCTCCATGACGGTATTGGGAACGGGACGGCCGTCCTCGTCCAGCACGCGGCCCGAGACGATGATCCGCTGGCCCTGGGGCATGGCTTGGTGCTGGGTCGTCAGGTCCGCCATCGCCCCGCCCATCAGCCGGGGCCAGGCGCTGGTCGGCCCCGTGGTCTCGGTCAAGGTGTGCGGGATCCTGACCAAGGGCTGTCGCGGCGACCGCGCGACGGTCGAGGCGTAGGGCGCGTGCAGCGACGGCGGCTGGCCGGCGTCCTCGCGCTTGAAGCTCTGGCTCATCGGGAACTCCTAGACGCGTTCGAAGGCCAGGGCCGCGCCCTGGCCGACGCCGATGCAGAGGGTGGCGAGGCCGCGCTTGCCGCCGGTCGCCTCCAGCTGCCGCAAGGCGGTCAGCACCAGCCGCGCGCCGGACGCGCCGAGCGGATGGCCCAGGGCGATGGCCCCGCCGTTGGCGTTCACATGCGCCCCGTCGTCGGGCAGGCCCAGTTGGCGCAGCACCGCCAGGCCCTGGGCCGCGAAGGCCTCGTTCAGCTCGACGGTGTCGAAGTCGCCGATCGAGAGGCCCGTCTTGGCCAGCAGCTTGCGGACCGCCGGGACCGGCCCGATCCCCATCACCTGCGGCGGGACGCCGGCGGTGGCGTAGCCGGTAATGCGGGCGCGCGGCGTCAGGCCGTGGCGCTTCACGGCGTCTTCGGACGCGATGATCAAGGCAACCGCGCCATCGTTGACGCCCGAGGCGTTGCCGGCGGTCACCGTGCCGCCCTCGCGGACGACGGGCTTCAGCTTGGCGAGAGCCTCCAGCGTGGTCTCGCGCGGGTGTTCGTCGCGAGCGACGATCGTGGGCCCCGCCTTGCCCGGAATCTCGACCGGCGTGATCTCGCCGGCCAGGAAGCCCGAGTCCTGGGCGGCGGCCGCCCGCTGCTGGCTGCGCAAGGCGAAGGCGTCCTGGTCCTCGCGGTTGACGCTATGGTCGGCGGCGACGTTCTCGGCGGTCTCGGGCATGGAGTCGACGCCATAGGCCTTGCGCATGGCCGGATTGACGAAGCGCCAGCCGATCGTGGTGTCGAAGATCTCGGCGTTGCGCGAGAAGGCGCTGTCGGCCTTGCCCATCACGAACGGCGCGCGGCTCATGCTCTCGACGCCGCCGGCGATCAGAAGGTCATTGTGGCCTGACAGGATGGCCCGGGCGGCGTAGCCGACGGCCTCCAGGCCCGAGGCGCAGAGCCGGTTGACGGTCACGCCCGGGACCTCGACGGGATAGCCCGCCAACAGCAGGGCCATGCGGGCGACGTTGCGATTGTCCTCGCCGGCCTGGTTGGCGCAGCCCAGCACCACCTCGTCGACGGCCGAAAGATCCAGGCCCGGATTGCGGGCGACCAGGGCCTTCAGCGGGATCGCGGCCAGGTCGTCGGGCCGGACCTTAGCCAGCGCGCCGCCGTAGCGGCCGATCGGGGTGCGGATCCCGTCACAGATGTAGGCGGTGGTCATGCGAAGGCTCCCAGTTCGAAGTCGGCCTCGGTCTTGGCCTCGACCTCGTCGAGCGTGACGCTGGGCGCAAGCTCCAGCAACGTCAGGGCCTTCTCCCCCTTGGCGCCTTTTCGGTTGAGGTCGAAAACGCAGAGGTCGGTGATGACCAGGTCGACGCAGCCGGCCCCTGTCAGCGGCAGGGCGCAGCGCTTGAGCACCTTGCTCTGGCCGGCCTTGTTGGCGTGGTCCATGACCACGATCACCCGCTTGACGCCGGCGACCAGATCCATGGCCCCGCCCATGCCCTTCACCATCTTGCCGGGGATCGTCCAGTTGGCGATGTCGCCATTCTGGGCCACTTCCATCGCGCCCAGCACCGTCAGGTCGATGTGGCCGCCGCGGATCATGGCGAAGCTCTGGGCGCTGTCGAAGAAGCTGGAGGTCGGCAGTTTGGTGATCGTCTGCTTGCCGGCGTTGATCAGGTCCGGATCGGCTTCGCCCTCATAGGGGAAGGGACCCATGCCCAGCATGCCGTTCTCGGACTGCAGGGTGACATGCACGCCTTCCGGAATGTGGTTGGCCACCAGGGTCGGGATGCCGATGCCCAGGTTGACGTAGAAGCCGTCCTTTAGCTCTCGGGCGGCGCGGGCCGCCATCTCGTCGCGGGTCCAGGCCATCAGACGGTCTCCGTTTCGCGAGGGCGGGTGGTCAGCTTCTCGATCCGCTTCTCGTTGATCGTCGAGCGGATGATGCGGTCGACGTAGATGCCCGGCGTGTGGATGACGTTGGCGTCTAGTTCGCCGGCCTCGACGATCTCCTCGACCTCGACGATGGTGATTTTGCCGGCCGTGGCCATCACGGGATTGAAGTTGCGGGCCGTCATCCGGAACATCAGGTTGCCTTCCGGATCGGCCTTCCAAGCCTTGATGATGGCGAGGTCGGCGCGCAGCCAGGTCTCGCGGACATAGGTCTCGCCCTCGAAGTCCTCGACCGGCTTGCCTTCGGCCACCACCGTGCCGACGCCGGTCTTGGTGTAGAAGGCCGGGATGCCCGCGCCGCCGGCTCGGATGCGCTCGGCCAGGGTGCCTTGCGGGTTCAGCTCCAGTTCGAGTTCGCCCGACAGGTAGAGCTGTTCGAACAGCTTGTTCTCGCCGACATAGGAACTGATCATCTTCCGGATCTGGCCGTTGTCGAGCAGCATCCAGAGGCCGAAGCCGTCTGCCCCGCAGTTGTTGCTGATCACGGTCAGGCCCTTGACGCCGGTGTCCTTCAGGGCCGGGATCAGGGTCTCGGGATTGCCCGACAGGCCAAAGCCGCCGGACATCAGGGTCATGCCGTCGAAGACGACCCCTTCCAGGGCGGCCGCGGCGCTGTCGTAGATCTTGCTTTTCATGATGTCTCCAAGGCGCGGCTAGACGAGCGGCAGGCCGACATAATTCTCGGCGAGGGTCACCTGGGCGGCGCGTGAGCTCTTGATGTAGGCCAGTTCCGCGACCTGCATCTTGCGGTCGAAGCCGTCGCGGTCGGGAAAGCGGTGGGTCAGGCTGGTGAACCACCAGGAGAACCGCTCGGCCTTCCAGACGCGGGCCAGGGCCCGGGCCGAATAGCCGTCGATCCCCGCGCCGGAGCGCTCGGCATAGTGCTCGATCAGGGCCTCGGACAGCATGATGACGTCCGAGACGGCCAGGTTCATGCCCTTGGCGCCGGTGGGGGGCACGATGTGGGCGGCGTCGCCGGCCAGGAAAAGGCGACCATGGCGCATCGGCTCGGTGACGAAGCTGCGCAGGGGGGCGATCGACTTCTCGAACGACGGCGCGCGCACGATGCGAGCGGCCGCCTCGGGGCCCAGCCGGATCGACACTTCGTCCCAGAAACGCTCGTCGGGCCAATCCTCGACGTGATCGTCCAGCGCGCACTGCACGTAGTAGCGGCTGCGGGTCGGCGAGCGCATCGAGGCCAGGGCGAAGCCGCGTTCGTGGTTGGAATAGATCAGCTCGTGATCGCAGGGCGGAGCCTCTGTCAGTATGCCCAGCCACCCGAACGGATAGACGCGCTCGAAGGTCTTGAGCACGCTCGCGGGGATCGCCGCGCGGCTAACCCCGTGATAGCCATCGCAGCCGGCGACGAAGTCGCAGTCCAGCCGATGCTCGATCCCGTCCTTGCGCCAGGTGACGTGCGGGTGGTCGCCGTCGACATCATGGAGTCGCACGTCGTCGGCGTCGAACACGATCCGCAGATCGCGCTGCTCGGCGGCGTCGAACAAGTCCTTCATCACCTCCTGCTGGCCATAGACCATCACGGTCGAGCCGCCGGTCAATTCGGCCATGTCGATGCGGAAGACGTCGCCGTCGCTGGCCAGGTTGGTGCCGGCGTGGACCAGCCCCTCGCGCCGCATCCGCTGGCCGACGCCCAGCCGGTCCATCAGGTCGACGGTGACCTGCTCCAGCACGCCGGCGCGCACGCGGCCTTCGACATAGGCGCGGTCCTTGCGCTCCAGGATGACCGCGTCGACGCCGGCCTGTCTCAGGAGATGTCCGAGAAACAACCCGGCCGGACCGGCGCCGATGATGGCGACCTGGCTTCGCACGATGCAATTCTCCACCCTGGCGCCGCTTTCGCGACTTGCGTCAAACCTGACCCTGGCGGTCAGCTTTTAGGATGGACAGAGCATCACAAAAGTTGGACTTTTCGCACAGGCCTGATGGCCGGCCAGCCTCGGCTCGGAGTTTTGGACTTGTTAAAAACGCAAGCAGTACCGAGCTTTTTCCTCTTCGGGGAGCCTTTGCGCACCGTCGAAGGCAAGTTCATCCATCTGGAGGAATTGGACGATCGCACCAGGCCAAACGATTGGAAGATCCGCGCCCACGCGCACGCGGACCTCAACCACGTGTTCCACATCGCGGCCGGGGGCGGCGTCATGCATGTGGACGGAGACGCGATCGCCTTTACCGCGCCATGCCTGGTCCTGGTCCCGTCCGGACGGGTTCACGGCTTCACCTACGAGGTCGAGACGACGGGTTCGGTGCTGACGATCGCCGACAGCTATCTGCGCGACCTGACCGCGCGCGAGCCGGCGTTCGCCAGTCTGTTCCGCGCGCCGCGTCAAGTGCCGCTCGAGGCGGGATCCCGGATCTCCTCGTCTCTGGGCGAGTTGTCGCGGGAGCTGGTGTGGACCGCGCCCGCCGGCGGCGCGGCCGTCGAGGGGCATCTGCTGACCATCCTGGTCGAAGCCTTGCGGCGGCTGGTCCGGGACGAGGCCGCCGCGCCGGCCGTCCAGGGCGGGCACGTCACGCTCGTCGCCCGGTTCCGTGAGCTGGTCGAGGCGCACTATCGCGAGGGCCTGCCCATGGAAAGCTACGCCGGACGGCTGAACGTCACGGTGGCTCGCCTCCGCGCCGCATGCCTGCGGGCGGCGGGCGCCTCGCCGCTGCGCCTGGTGCAGGATCGGCTGCTGCTGGAGGCCAAGCGCGCGCTTCTGTATTCGAACATGACGGTGGCCGAGGTCGCCTACCATCTGGGCTTCGAGGATCCCGCCTACTTCTCGCGTTTCTTCGCCAAGGCCGAAGGGGTTTCGCCCAAGCGCTATCGCGTCGAGCGCGCGGGCCATGCGCCGTCCATCGTCTAGCGACGGCCAAGCAAGCAGTGACTTGCGCATATTGTTTGCTTAGCGTACAAAATCACAAGCATACAATAAACGGCGCCGCGACGCGCTTCGCGCCAAGGGAAGGAACGACCATGAGCTCGACCCAGGCCGTCTTCGAACGCCTTGACCCCGTCACCGGCGCGGTCGCCACGACCTCCGTCGCCATGACGCCCGCTCAGGCGTGCGCCGCCGTCGACGCCGCTCAAGCGGCCTTGCCCGCCTGGAGCGCCTTGGGGCCGAACGCCCGCCGCGCCCTGCTGTCCAAGGCGGCCTTGGCGCTGGAAGCCCGGGCCGACGACTTCGTCGCCGCGATGATGGGCGAGATCGGCGCCACCGAGGGCTGGGCCCGCTTCAACCTGATGCTGGCCGCCTCGATGATCCGCGAGGCGGCGTCCCTGACTACCCAGATCAACGGCGAGGTCATTCCTTCGGACAAGCCGGGCTGCCTGGCCATGGCCGTGCGCGAGCCGGTCGGCGTGATCCTGGGCATCGCCCCCTGGAACGCGCCGATCATCCTGGGCGTGCGGGCGGTGGCCACGCCGCTGGCCTGCGGCAACACCGTGGTGCTGAAGGCGTCCGAGAGCTGCCCGCGCACCCACGGCCTGATCGCCGAGGCCTTCGAGGCCGCCGGCCTGCCGCCGGGCGCGCTGTCGATCGTCACCAATGCGCCGAAGGACGCGGCCGAGGTGGTCGGCGCGCTGATCGACCATCCGGCCGTGCGACGGATCAACTTCACCGGCTCGACCGCGGTCGGCAAGATCATCGCCAAGCGCGCGGCCGAGCACCTGAAGCCCGTGCTGCTGGAGCTGGGCGGCAAGGCCCCGCTGATCGTGCTGGACGACGCCGATCTGGACGAGGCGGTCAAGGCCGCGGCCTTCGGCGCCTTCATGAACCAGGGCCAGATCTGCATGTCGACCGAGCGGATCATCGTCGTGGACGCGATCGCCGACGCCTTCGTCGAGAAGTTCGCCGCCAAGGCCGCCAGCCTGGCGGTCGGCGACCCGCGCGAGGGCAAGACGCCGCTGGGCGCGGTGGTCGACCTGAAGACCGTCGCCCACGTCCAGGGCCTGGTGGCCGACGCCGTCAGCGCGGGCGCCGTGCAGGTCAGCGGCGGTCCGGCCAACGGCGTGCTGATGCCCGCCACGGTCGTCGACAAAGTCACGCCCCTCATGCGCCTGTTCCGCGAGGAGAGCTTCGGCCCGGTGGTCGGCGTGATCCGCGCCCGCGACGAGGAGCACGCCATCGCCCTGGCCAACGACACCGAATACGGCCTGTCGGCCTCGGTCTTCACGCGCGACATCGCCCGCGGCCTGAAGGTGGCGCGGCGGATCCAGTCGGGCATCTGCCACGTCAATGGCCCGACCGTGCACGATGAGGCCCAGATGCCGTTCGGCGGCGTCAAGGCCAGCGGCTACGGCCGCTTCGGCGGCAAGGCCGGCATCGACGCCTTCACCGAGCTGCGCTGGATCACGGTCGAAACGCAACCGGGCCATTTCCCGATCTGACTTCCCAAATTCGGCGCCTCGCCGCGCCTGGCTTCGATTTCCAAGGACCGATCATGACCGACGCCAATGACACCGTGACCTTCCGGGTCGAGAACCGCATCGCCTGGGTGAAGTTCAACCGCCCTGAAAAGCGCAACTGCATGAGCCCGACCCTGAACCGGCGCATGATGGAGGTGCTGGACGCGCTGGAGTTCCGCGACGACGTCGGCGTCCTGGTGCTGACCGGCGAAGGTTCGGCCTGGTCGGCGGGCATGGACCTCAAGGAGTATTTCCGCGAGACCGAGGCCAAGGGCCTGGGCGCGACCCGCCAAGCCCAGCGCGAGTCCTACGGTTGGTGGCGGCGCCTGCGCTGGTACCAGAAGCCGACCATCGCCATGGTCAACGGCTGGTGCTTCGGCGGCGGTTATGGTCCGCTCTATTCCTGCGACCTGGCGATCGCCGCCGACGAGGCGCAGTTCGCGCTGTCGGAGATCAACTGGGGCATTCTGCCGGGCGGCGGCGCCACCAAGGTGGTGGTCGACCTGATCCCGATGCGCGACGCCATGTACCACGCCATGACCGGCGAGCTGATCGACGGCCAGAAAGCCGCCGCCTGGCGCCTGGTCAATGAGAGCGTGCCGCTGGAGCGCCTCGAGGCGCGGGTGCGCGAACTGGCCGAGGTGCTGCTGAAGAAGAACCCCGTGGCGCTGAAGGCGACCAAGGACGCGGTCCGCCGGGTCAAGGAAATGACCTACGACAACGCCGAGGACTTCCTGGTCCGGGCCCAGGAGGCGGCCAATTCCTTCGACAACGACGGTCGCAAAGAGGGCATCAAGCAGTTCATAGACGACAAAACCTATAAGCCCGGCCTGGGCGCCTACGATCTCGCCAAGCAGAGCTGAGACGGGCAGGGGGAGGAAACGACGACGGGAGGGACGAGCACGATGACCCCCATGGACCACGTCGCCCTCCAGGCGCGTCTCCAGCCGCGAGGCTTGGCGGCGGTCGAGCTGGCCGACGGCCGTCGCTGGACCTATGCCGAACTCGACGCCGACATCGCCCGCGCGGCGAGCGTGCTGCGGCGGCACGGGGTGGGCGAGGGCGATCGGCTGGCGGTGCTGGCCAAGAACAGAGTCCTGCTGGCGGTCCTGCATCTGGCCTGCGCCCGGGTCGGGGCGATGTTCGTGCCGCTGAACTGGCGTCTCTCGCCGGCCGAGATCGCGGCCTTGGTCGAGGACGCCGAGCCGGCCCTGATCGTCGGCGACGCGCTGCTCGGCGCGTTCGGCGTGGAGGGCCTCGACCTCGATGTCCTGCAAGCCGAGATCGACACGGCCCAGCTCGCGGCGCCGACATTGGCCGACCGCGAGCGGCCGTCGCTGATCCTCTACACTTCTGGCACCTCGGGCCGGCCCAAGGGCGTGCTGCTGTCCGAGCGCAACCTGGACCAGACAGCGATCAATTTCGGCCGGCTGGGCCAGGTCACGCACCGAAGCGCCTTCCTAGTCGACGCGCCGATGTTCCACATCATCGGCCTGATCACCTCGATCCGTCCGGCCCTGCTGCACGGCGGAACCATCCTGGTCTCCGACGGCTTCGAGCCGGGCCGGACGCTGAGCCGCCTGGGCGATCCGGCGCTGGGCGTCACCCATTATTTCTGCGTGCCGCAAATGGCCGCCATGCTGCATCGCCATCCAAGCTTCGACGCCGCGTCGCTGCGAGGCCTGACGGCCGTCTTCACCGGCGGCGCGCCGCATCCGGCCCCCGACATCCGCGCCTGGCTGGCCGACGGCATCCCGGTGGTCGACGGCTACGGCATGAGCGAAGCCGGGACCGTGTTCGGCATGCCGGCCGACCCGGCGCTGATTGATGCGCGGGCCGGCTCTGCGGGCCTGGCCATGTCCTCGGTCGCGACCCGCATCGTCGACGAGCAGGACAACGACTGCCCGCCCGGCGTCGCCGGCGAGCTGCTGCTCAAGGGCGACAATGTCTTCACGGGCTATTGGCGCCGTGCCGACGAGACCGCGCGCGCCTTCACCGCCGACGGCTGGTTTCGCACCGGCGACATCGCCCGCGCCGACGCCGAGGGCTATCACTGGCTGGTCGACCGCAAGAAGGACATGTTCATCTCCGGCGGCGAGAACGTCTATCCAGCCGAGATCGAGGCGGCGCTCTCCGACCATCCGGCCATCGCCGAGTGCGCGGTGGTCGGCATGCCCGACCCGCGCTGGGGAGAGATCGGCCACTTGGTCGTGACCTGTCGGGACGGGGCCGTCCTGGATCTGCCCCTGATCCTGAGCCACCTCGAAAATCGGCTGGCGCGCTATAAGATGCCCAAGGCCCTGACCCTGGTCGCCGCATTGCCGCGCACGGCCTCGGGCAAGCTCCAGAAGACGAT
The DNA here is from genome assembly GCF_040545685.1 of Caulobacter sp. 1776. Lineage (NCBI taxonomy): Bacteria > Pseudomonadati > Pseudomonadota > Alphaproteobacteria > Caulobacterales > Caulobacteraceae > Caulobacter > Caulobacter sp. 1776. The sequence continues at coordinate 135,534 of NZ_JBEPMI010000004.1, read as the reverse complement.
CCTGCGCGAGCGGCTGCTCGCCGAGGAGACAAGAAGCTGAACGCCGGCGGTCTCTGGGGGGAGCGACCGGCGAGCCTGAGGGAGGATCAGATGGCGTCCAGTCTCGACGAACAAGACGGCGCGACTCGGACCGGCGTCGGGCTCGACGCGTGGAACGCGATGGTCGCCTCGACCTTCGACAATCTGGTGGTCGACGCCGACCGCGAGGGGTTCGAGGGCCGCATGGACGTCCGCGACCTGGGCGGCATGGACCTGTCGCGGGTCGTGTCTAGCGCCGCCGTGGTGCGGCGAGGCCGCTCGGCCCTGGCGCGGCGGCCCTATTTCAAGCTCCACGTTCAGGATGTGGGTCGCAGCCTGAACCTGCAGGACGGCCGCGAAGCCGTGTTGGACGAGGGCGATCTGATGCTGTGCGATCCGGCGCGCCCCTATACGATCCGGTTCGATGACCCCAACCGCATGCTGGTGCTGCGGATCCCGTCCGAGCGCTTGGCCGACCGGGTGAGCGATCCCGAGGCGCTGTGCGGCCGGCGGCTGGCCGGGGACGGTCTGGCGGGCGCTTTGCTGACGTCGTTCATCCGCACGCTGTGGACCAACGCCGGCCACGGCGTCGCGCCCGTGGGCGAGCCGGTGCAGGATGCCGCGCTCAGCCTCCTGAGCGCCGTCGCGCGCGAAAGCGACGGCGCGGCGCCGGCCGCCCGCGATTCCGACCCGGGCCAAGGCGCGGGCGTGCGGATCAAGCGCTTCATCAACGAGAACCTCTGCGATCCCGATCTCAGCGTCGGCCGAGTGGCCGGGGCGCTGGGCGTGTCGCCGCGCTACGTCCAGATGGTGTTCGCTGGCATGGCCACCACGCCTCTGGCCTATATCCGACGCAAGCGGCTGGAGCGCGCGGCGCGGGCCCTGCGCGAGGATGGCGCGGCCTGCAACATCACCGAGCTGTCGTTCGGCCTGGGCTTCAACGACCTTTCGCATTTCAGCCGTGCTTTCAAGGCCTTCTACGGCGTGGGGCCGCGCGAGTTCAGGGCCAGCTGACCCTAAAAATCGACGTTGGGCTTCGCATCCGTGAAAGTCCCCTTCGCGCCTGGCCAAGTTTGACGCCGTCGCCCGTGCTCCTCTGTCGACAACGACATAAAAGGGAGGTTCGGGCCATGGGGCGTAAGCTCTGGTTACATCAGGTGTTCGGGGCGGCCTCGGCGCTGGCCCTGGCGGCGGCCGGCGCCGCGCACGGCCAGGTCGTCGAGGAGGTGGTCGTCACCGCCCAGAAGCGGGCCGAGAACGTCCAGGACGTGCCGATCGCCATCTCGGCCTTCACGGCCAACGCCCTGCAGGAACGCGCGGTGGGCAACGTCGCCCAGCTGTCCAACCTGGCCCCCAATGTCACCCTGGATGGCGGCACGCCCTTTTCGGGCTCGCCCTCGGTGCTGTCGGCCTATGTCCGCGGCATCGGCTCGGACGACTTCGCCTTCAATATCGACCCAGGTGTCGGCATCTATGTCGACGGCGTCTATCTGGCCCGCACGGTCGGCGCCAACCAGGACCTGCTGGACGTCGAGCGGATCGAGATCCTGAAAGGCCCGCAAGGCACGCTGTTTGGCCGCAACACCATCGGCGGCGCGATCTCGATCGTCACGCGCGAGCCGGGCGATGCGTTCAAGTTCAAGGGCGACGTCACCGCCGGCAGCTTCAACCTGATGCAGGCGCGCGGCAGCGCCGACCTGCCGCTGACCGAGGGGCTGTCGTCGTCGATCACCTTCGGGATCAAGAGCCGCGAGGGCTATGTCGAGCGGATCCCCTATCCGGACGCGCGCGCCCGCAACACGACGTCGTACACGGCCTTTCCATCGTCCGACTTCGACACCGCCTCGGAGGAAGGCGGCGAGAACAGCTGGAACCTGCGCAGCAAGCTCAAGTGGAAAGGCGAGGCGACCAAGCTCGTCTTTTCGGCCGACTACACCCGCGAGAGCAGCGGCGGCCTGGCCAACACCCTGATCAGCACGACCGAGCGCACGCCAGGCAATTTCGCGGGCTCGGCCAACCTGCCGGGCACGGCCTTCGACCCGACGGGGACGACCGGCTTCCTGTTCGGCGGGCTCTACAATTTCTGCATCGGCGCGACCCCGGCCCAGATCGCGGCGCGCAACGCTCAGGCCCTGTGCGGCGTGCGCGGCACGCAGTATAGCCCCGGCCTGCACGTCGCCTCGCTGGCGGGCGTCAATGTCGACGCCGATCCGAACAACGACCGGCTGCCCTATGACGGCCGCTTCGTCGCCAAGGACATCGACAAGAGCTACGCCACCGGCAACAGCTTCTCGAACCTGGTCAACTGGGGCGCGGGCCTGACGGTCGAGCACAGCCTGACCGACGACGTGACGCTGAAGTCGATCAGCGCCTATCGCAAATTGCTGTGGAAGAGCGGCACCGACGCCGATGGCTCGCCGCTGAACATCGCCCAGCTGAGCTTCGACATGAAGCAATGGCAGATCAGCCAAGAGCTGCAGCTCCTGGGCTCGGCGTTCGACAAGAAGTTGAACTACGTCCTCGGCGGCTACTACTTCAAGGAAAAGGGCTCGCTGCACGACTTCGTCACCTTCGACGAGGGCTTGTTGCAGGTCGACGGCCCCAACCAGCTGCAGACCAAGAACTATGCGGCCTTCGGCCAGATCGACTGGCGGCCGATCGATCTGATCGGGATCACCATCGGCGGTCGTTACACCAAGGAAAAGAAGCGGTTCGAGGGCGGCCAGCAGGACCTGAACGGCTTCAACTACAAGCTCTTCGGTTGCTCCGACGCCAACGGCAACATCACGCCGAACGGCCCCTTCCCACTGGCTCCGATATCGTGCCAGACGGGTCTTGGCTATCCCGATCCGGCCAATCCGGTGCGGGTCTACGCGCCGGGCGTCAACGCCCAGACGTTCAGCAACTTCTCGCCCAAGGTCGGGGTGCAGCTGCACCCGGCCGACGATCTGATGGCCTATGTCAGCTGGTCCAAGGGCTACAAGACCGGCGGCTGGACGACCCGCCTGACCAACCCGCAACTGCTGGCCCAGCCGTTCGGCGAGGAGACGGCCACCACCTGGGAGGCGGGCTTCAAGTCCAAGCTGCTGGACCGGCGCCTGCAGCTGAACGGTTCGGTGTTCCAGACCCAGTACGATGGCATCCAGCTAAACTTCCAGCAGGGCACTTCGCCAACCATCCGCAACGCCGGCGACGCCAAGATCAAGGGCGTCGAGTTCGAGGCGGTCGCCGTGCCGTTGGAAGGCCTGACCCTCAACGCCTCGGTCGGCTATCTGCACGCCCGATACACGTCCGTCTTGGCCGGGGTGCAGGCGGTCAGCGGTCCCAATCCGTTCCAGGCGGGCACCTTCGCTGGGGCGCCGCTGCCCAAGACGCCGACGTGGAAGATCAACTTCAGCCCGCGCTACGAGGTCAAGCTGGCCAATGGCGGGTCGATCACGGCCATCGGCGACTGGACCTACACGTCCAGCATCTGGAACAACGCCCAGCGCACCTATCTGCTGAGGCGCCCGGCCGTGCAGGTGGTCAACGCCAGCCTGGCCTACGCCGATCCCGGCGGCGCCTGGAGCGTCACCGTCGGCGGCGCGAACCTGACCGACAAGCGCTACCTGACGACCGGCAACGAGAACATCGCCGCCGGCGCGATCTTCGGCACCTACAGCCGGCCGCGCGAAGCCTATGTCCGCCTCGGCGTGACGTTCTGACGAAGGCGGGGTGAGCGCCCGCGTCGCTCGCCCCTTTCGCCCTCCGGGGCTCGGTGAATTGGAGCGCAAGACGTCATGAACGACATGAGCCCGCGACCCGGCGTGTTGATCGATACGCCCCTGCTGTCGGCCGCGCAGTGGAACGAGCGACTGTTCTCCAACGGTTGGCGAACGCCCCAGGGCGGCGTGATCGAGGTGCTAGAGCCGGCCACCGAGACGGTGCTGGCCAAGGTGGGGCGCGCCGACCGCTCAGACGTCGCCCGCGCCGCCGCCTCGGCCAGGGCGGCGCAACCGGCCTGGGCGGCGGTGACCGCCGACGCGCGCCAACGGATCCTGCTCCGCGCCGCCGACCTGCTGATCGATCGCGCCGACGAACTGGCGACGTGGATCATGCGCGAGAGCGGCTCGGTCGGGGGCAAGGCCGCCGTCGAACTGGAGCATGCCGCCGGCTTCGTGCGGCAGGCCGGCGCGATGGCGACCGAGGCCGCCGGGCTGGTCTTGCCCGCCTCCCCGGGCAAGACCAGCATCGCCCGCCGCGTCCCCCTGGGCGTGGTGGCGGTGATCTCGCCGTTCAACTTCCCGCTGGTGCTGTCGATCCGCGCGGTCGCGCCCGCCTTGGCGACCGGCAACGCGGTGGTGCTGAAGCCCGATCCGCGGACGCCGATCAGCGGCGGCTTCCTGATCGCCCGGGTGTTCGAGGCGGCTGGCCTGCCCGAGGGTCTGCTGCACGTCCTGCCCGGCGACGCCGAGGCCGGCGACGCCCTGTGCCGCGATCCTAACATCGCCATGGTCGCCTTCACCGGCTCCACCGGCGCGGGCCGCAAGGTCGGCGAGGTGGCGGGCGCGCATCTGAAGAAGGTGGCGCTGGAGCTGGGCGGCAAGAACCCGCTGATCATTCTCGACGACGCCGATCCGGACGTCGCGGCCTCGAACGCGGCCTGGGGCGCCTGGCTGCACCAGGGGCAGATCTGCATGACCGCCGGGCGGCTGCTGGTCCAGCGCGGCGTCCACGACGCGGTGGTCGAGCGCCTGGCCGCCAAGGCGGCGCGCCTGCCGGTCGGCGATCCGATGCGAGGCGACGTGGCCCTGGGTCCGCTGATCAGCCGAAGCCAGCTGGACCGCGTTCATGCGATCGTCTCCGACACGGTGGCGGCTGGAGCGCGACTGGTCGCCGGTGGAACTCACGACGGCCTGTTCTACGCGCCGACCGTGCTGGCCGGCGTGACGCCGGGCATGCGGGCGTTCGAGGAGGAGATCTTCGGCCCCGTGGCGGCGGTGACCGTCTTCGACGACCTGGACGAGGCCGCGCGCCTGGCCAACCATGGCCCCTACGGCCTGGCGGCGGGGATCATCACCGGCTCGGTGGGACGCGGAATGAGCCTTGGGAGCGCGCTCGAGGTGGGGCACCTGCATGTCAACGATCAGACGGTCGACGCCGGGCCGCACTCGCCGTTCGGCGGCATGAAGGCCTCCGGCAACGGAACCCGCATCAGCGGACCGGCCAATCTGGACGAGTTCACCACCTGGCGGTGGGAGACGGTCAAGGCCGCCGCCACGTCTTATCCGTTTTAGGAATTGTTCCGCATGCAGATCACCGCCGCCGTCACGCGCAGCCCGGCCGGGCCCTTCAGTCTCGAGACGCTCGACGTCGAGGCGCCGCGGGCGGGCGAAATCCTGGTCCGCGTGGTCGCCACCGGCGTCTGCCACACCGACATGGTGATGCGCGACCAGCACCTGCCCACGCCTCAGCCCGTGGTTCTGGGCCACGAGGGGGCGGGGGTCGTCGAGCGGGTCGGACCCGGCGTGACCAAGGTCGCGCCGGGCGACCACGTGGTCATGACCTTCAACTCCTGCGGCCGGTGTCCGTCGTGCGCCGACCACGCGCCGACCTATTGCCACGAGTTCTTCCCGCGCAACTTCATGGGCGCGCGCGAGGACGGCTCGTCGGGCCTGTCGAGGAGCGGGGAGGCCATCCACGCCAACATCTTCGGCCAATCCTCGTTCGCCACCCACGCCCTGTGCCACGAGCGCAATGCGGTGAAGGTCGACAAGGCCGCGCCGCTGGAGATCCTGGGGCCGCTCGGCTGCGGGGTGATGACGGGCGCCGGGGCGGTGATGAACGCCCTGAAGGTTTCCGCCGGCCGCTCGCTGGCGGTGTTCGGCGCCGGCGCGGTGGGCCTGTCGGCGGTGCTCGCGGCCAAGGCCATGGGCGCGGGTCCGATCATCGCCGTCGACATCAATCCCGACCGCCTGGCTCTGGCGCTGGAGCTCGGCGCCGACCACGCCCTGAACGGCGCCGAGGGCGGGGTGCTGGAGAAGATCCAGGCGATCACCGGAACCGGCGCGCACTTCTCGATCGACACGACCGCCAACCTCAAGGTGATGCGCCAGGCCGTCGATTGCCTGGGCGCGCGCGGCGTCTGCGGCCTGGTCGGCGCGTCCAGGATGGGCGACGAGCTGGCGCTGGACGCGGTGTCGGTGATGAGCGGCGGCAAGGTGGTGCGCGGCGTGGTCGAGGGCGACGCCGACCCCGACGTGTTCATCCCGGAGCTGATCGCCCTGCACCGGGCCGGGCGCTTCCCGTTCGACCGCCTGATCCGGTTCTATCCGTTGGCGGAGATCAACCAGGCCGTGGTCGACGGCGAGGCCGGGCGGGTGATCAAGCCGGTGGTGCGGATGGGCTGACCCTTCGGGGTTCCGAAACACTTCAGCCCGGCGCGGACCTCGCGCCGGGCTTTTCTTTTGTCAGAGATCCACCACCAGGCGCGGCGTGCGGGCGCGCGAGCAGCAGGGGGTGAACTGGTCGTTAGCGGCCTTTTCGGCGTCGGTCTGGAAGGCGTCGCGATGGTCGGGCTGCCCCTCCGTCACGCGGGTCAGGCAGGTGCCGCAGACGCCCTGCTCGCAGGAGACCGGCACGAAGACGCCTGCGGCCTCCAGCGCCTGGGCGGCGGTCTGGTCGGCGGCGACGGCCACGACCTGGCCGGTGCTGGCGATGACTAGTTCGAAGGGCCGGTTCTCACCCTCGGGCGCCGGCGCGGCGGCGAAATGCTCCTTGCGGATCTGGTCCGGCGCCCAGCCGCGCGCCAGGGCGCCGTCGATGACGTGGCTCATGAACCCGCCGGGACCACAGACATAGAGGCGACGGCCGGGCGCGGGATCAGCCAGGGCAATGTCGAGGTCCAGCCGGGTTTCCGGCTCGGCGTCGAACGACAGCCGCACCGCGTCGGCGAACGGCGCGGCCGCCAGCTCGTCCAGAAACGCCGCCCGCGAACGGTCCCGGGCGCAATAGTGGAAGCGGAAAGGACTCCCCAGGGCGTGCAGCCGCCGGGCCATGGCCAGGATGGGCGTGACGCCGACGCCGCCGGCGAACAGCAGGTGCTCGCGCGCCGTCTCGTCCAGCGCGAACAGGTTGCGGGGGAGGCTGATGTCCAGCATCGCGCCTTCGATCAGCCTCTCGTGGACATAGGTCGAGCCGCCGCGCGAGCTCGGCTCGCGCAGGACGGCGATCCGATAATGGCCGCGATCGGCCGGGTCGTTGCACAGCGAATATTGCCGCGTCAGGCCGTTGCGCAGGAACAGATCGACATGCGCGCCGGCGTCGAAGGCCGGCAGGTCGCGGCCTTCGGGGCAGACGAGGTCGAGCCGCACGATGTCCTGGGCGGCCTGGGCGCGGGACGCCACCCGGACCTTGATCATCCGGCGACCGTCACCAAGCCGGTCTCGGCGGCGATCGCCTTGTCGATGGCCATGCGCGAGCGCACGCCGCCGGCGTCGATGTTCAGCTTCAGGAGCTTGCGGTCGGGATGCGCCAGCAGGTTCTTCTGCTGCCGCTCCAGCATCTCCAGGTCCTCGGAGAAGATCTTGCCCTGGCCCGCGCGGATGGTGTCGGTCAGGGCCGGATCGCCGACCGCGAAGCTGCGCGCCATGCCCCAGAAGTACCAGTGCGAGGTCTCGGTCTCGGGCGTGATGAAGTCGACCACGACGCTGGAAACCTTCTTGTCGAGCGGAGCGTGATAGCCACCGTGGCCGGCCAGGGCGACGCCGACCTCGATCATCACATGGCTGGGCAGGGAGAAACGGCAGATCTGCCAGCGGTCCACCAAGGCGTCCTCGGGCAGGCCCGCGCCGCGCAGCGCCATGCGCCAGAACGGCGGCGCGTGGATGCCTTCCATGAACCGGCTGGTCACGACCTCCTCGCCGTCCAGCCGGGTGGTCACCGGGGCTTCATCGATCTCCTTCTGGCCGATGCTGGTGGCGTGGACATAGGTCTCGTGGGTCAGGTCCATCAGGTTGTCGACCATCAGCCGGTAGTCGCAGGCGATGTGGTAGAGCCCGCCGCCATAGGCCCAGTCGGGACTGTCGGCCCAGAACAGCGGATGCAGCTTGGCCGGGTCGGCCTGGGCCGGATCGCCGGGCCAGACCCAGATGAAGCCGTGACGCTCCAAGACCGGAAAGGCGCGGATGGCGGGGAAGGCGGCGACGCGCTGGCCCGGCATCGACGTCGCCCGCCCTTCGCAGCCCATGGTCAGGCCGTGATAGCCGCAGACCAGTTCGCCATCGCGGACGAAGCCCAGCGACAGCGGGGCGCCGCGGTGCGGGCAGAAATCCTCGAGCGCGACGGGCCGGCCGTCCTTGCCGCGGTGGAACACCATGGCCTCGCCGCAGACGCGGCGGCCCAGCGGCTTGTCGGCGATCTCGTCGGGCGTGCAGGCGACGTACCACGCGTCGCGGGGCCAGGGCGCGGCCTTGGTCGTCGGTTCGGGACCCATCGTCGTTTCCTCGCACTGGTCTATCGACCTATTGGATCCAATCTCCATTGCAATCGCGGCCGCGTCAAGATTGGATCCAATAGAAGGCTTGTGAGCGTCTCGACGGGTCGGCTAGGGTCCCCGCCATGGACATGCCGCGCATGAAGCCGGGCCAGCGGGTGATGATGGCCCTCCGCAAGATGATCGCCTCGGGCGAGATTAAGAGCGGCGAACGGATCGCCGAGATCCCGACGGCGGCGGCGCTGGGCGTCTCGCGCATGCCCGTGCGCACGGCGCTGCGGAGCCTGGAACGGGAAGGGCTGGTCGTGCGGCTGGGCGCGCGGGGCTATGCGGCGCGGGGCGTGTCCAGCGACCAGATCCGCGACGCCATCGAGGTGCGCGGCGTGCTGGAAGGCTTCGCGGCGCGGCGCCTGGCCGAGCGCGGCCTGACGCCCGAGACCCACGCGCGGTTCGCCGCCCTGATCGCCGAGGGCGAGGCGCTGTTCGCGACGGGACGATTGTCCGCCGAGGACGTCGATCGCTACGCCGCCTACAACCAGGCCTTCCACGACACCTTGGTGGCCGCCGCCGGCAACGGCGCGGTGGAGGGGGCGTTGGCGCGCAACAGCTTCGAGCCGTTCGCGGGCGCGGGGGCCTTGGCGCTGGACCTGACGGACCTGGCGGCCGAGTACGACCACCTGCTGGCCGCTCACCGCCAGCATCTGGCGGTGCTGGACGCCGTCGCGCGCGGTGACGCCGACAACGCCGAGCGGATCATGCGCGACCACGCCCTGGCCGCCATCCGCAACGCCAAGGTCTTCGAGGCGGCGGCCAGCGCGGGCGCGCCGCTGGGCGCGGCGTGGACCATTCGCGCCGACTGACGAGGCGGCGGCGCGAAGCATCTGGAGGTCTCGTCAGAAACGCTATAAGGCGGTTGGGATACAGTTTCCTTGGCGTGCTAGTTAGGATTCGCGGACAATGGAAGAAGCCGCCGCCTTCGGCGCTCTGGGACAACGGCTGGGGCTGCAACTGCACTCGACGGACGTGCGGATCATGGCCGGTCTGACGGCCCGCCTGACACCCCTGAACGTGACCCCGGCGCGCGCCACGGCGATCGTCTACATCGCCCTCAACGCCGGCTGCGACCAGGTCACCCTCGGGCGGGCCCTGGGGATCAACCGCGCCAGCACGATGAAGGCCGTCGACGAACTGGAGGCGTTAGGCGCGATCGAACGCCGCCCCGGTCGCGACCGCCGCACTAACGCCCTGCACCTGACGCCCGCCGGCGAAACCCTGCGGGTTCAGATCGAGGAGGCGACGCTGGCGCATGATCAAGAGGCCTTCGCCGCCCTGACGCCGGCTGAACGGGCCGAGTTCAGTCGTCTGCTCGCCAAACTGCGCCACGAGGGGAAGGGCGAGGGCCTTTAGGCGGGGCGAAAGCGCCTCGGGCCCTGGCGGCCGCTCGCGTCCGAACTCTTTCTTGCCGATCTCGCTGAGGTGTTCGACCTTCCCGGACTCTAAGCCTGCGGAGCAGTCTCCCAAGGCCGGTGAATCATGGCGTCCGATCCGCTGAAGACACGACTGGAGATCTCGCAGCTGGATCTGGTCCGGTATGAACCGGGCTTGCGCCGCTATCTGCGTCGACGCGCGCCGGCGGGGCAGGTGGACGATCTCGTGCAGGAGGTCTTCACCCGGCTCCTGACCCTGCGGGATCCCGCGGCCGTGGTCGATCTGGAGCGTTACATCTTCGTGGTCGCGTCCAGCGTGCTGTCCCGCCAGCGGCGCCGCGCGGCGCCCTGGGAGAGCTTCGGAGAGGTCGAGCCGCCCGAACTGCACGATAATCTGACCCCGGAGCGCTCGCTGATCGGCAAGGAGGGGGTGGAAGGGGTCCTGGCCGTGCTGGATGGCTTGTCGCCCCGGACACGGCACGTATTTCTGCTGCATCGTTTCGAGGAAATGACCTATCAGCGCATCGCGCGCGAGCTTGGGATCTCGGTCAGCGCCGTCGAGAAACACATGATGGCCGCCCTCAAGGTGTTGTTTTCGCGCGCGAGGTCGGACCGATGAGCGCTCTGCTGCATGAGCGAGCGGCCGAGGTCGCCGAGTGGCTGGCGCGGCGCCGGGCCGGCCCGCTTCCGCCAGAGGACGAAGCGGCCTTCCAGGCCTGGCTAGAAACGGCCCCGGGGAACCGGACGGCTTTCGACGAGGCCTCGGCGCTGTGGGACGGCCTGGACGGGCTAAGAGGGGATCCGCGCCTGATGCGGCTGCGCGAGGAAGCGCGATCGGCCGTGGGCTGGAGAAAGAGACGCCGGCTGACCGCCGCGATCGCCGCCTGCGCGGTCGCGGCGCTGGGCGGCGCGGCCGCGTGGCAGGGCGGCCGCTATCTGCTGAAATTGACCGCGCCGCAGCCGACGACCTACGCCACGCGGATCGGGCAGACGATGAGCGTCAGCCTGCCGGACGGCAGCCTGGCGGTTCTCGACACCAATTCCGAGCTACGCGCCTGGGCGCCGGGCCAGGAGCGCCGCCTGCAACTGGTCCGGGGACGCGCCTTCTTCAAGGTCGCCAAGGATCCCACGCGCCCCTTCGTGGTGCGGGCTGGCGAGCACAGCGTGACGGCGCTGGGCACCCAGTTCGACGTCGATCTGCGCCCGGAAAGCTTCAAGGTAGTGTTGGCCGAGGGCAAGGTGCGGGTGCGTTCGGATCGCGCGGCGATCGGGCCGGCGACCTCGGTCGACATGAACGCCGGCTACCAGCTGGTGGCCCGCGGCGGCGGTTGGAATCTGACCCGCACCGACACCCGCAGCGCCGAGGGATGGGTGTCCGGACGCCTGGTCTTCGACGACACGCCGCTGGGCGTGATCGCCGCCGAGCTCAACCGCTACTCGCCCCAGCCGATCGTGGTGGCGCCCGAAATCGCCGGACGCCGCATGAGCGCGGTGCTTCCCGCCACCGACCCGGGCGCCTTCATCGCGTCGGCCGAGGCGCTCGGCCTGGCGCGCCGCGCGCCGGGCCCGGGCCTTGGATTGGTGACGCCGTAATTTTTCCCGAAAAGCCCTGAGGTGTTTCGCCGCCCTCGACTCTAACCCTGAAACGGCAGCCAACATGCCGTGGGGAGGGAACAGAGAGATGATGCACCGTTCGACGGGCGGCGTGGCGCCGTGGCTGATGGGAAGCGCCCTGGCGGCGCTGGTTGCGACAGCGGCCCATGGCGAGGCTCGCAACTACCAGATCAAATCCCAGGACCTGGCGCGGGCGCTGAAGGAGTTCGGCCTGCAGAGCGGACGTCCGATCTCGTTCACCGAGGATCGCGTGCGCGGCCGCCGTTCGGCCGAGGTGATCGGCGCCTATGACGACGAGGTCGCGCTCCGGCGTCTGTTGCAGGGCGCCGGGGGCCTGACGTTCGTCCGCGCCCAGAACGGCTTCGCCGTGGTCCGGGCCGACGCGCCCGAGATGATCAAGGTGGCGACCCAGGCCGCGCCAGAGGCGCCGGCGCCCGCTCAGGTCCGGGCCGAGGCGCCGGCCGCGCCGATCACGGTGGAAGAGGTCGTGGTCACCGCGCAGCGTCGCGCCGAGACCGTGCAGTCCGTGCCGCTGTCGGTATCGGCGGCGACTGGCGACTCCCTGGCCAGGCAAGGCGTCAAGAACATCGTCGACCTGTCGAGCCAGGCGCCTAGCCTGCAGATCAGCAACGGCGGCGGCGGCAACGCGCAGGTCTTCATGCGCGGCGTGGGCAGCACCAACACCACGGTGGTCGGCGACCCGGCCGTGGCCGTGCACGTCGACGGCATCTATGTTTCGCGCGCCAACGCGATCAGCGGCCTGTTCTACGATCTCGATCGCGTCGAAGTGGTGCGCGGGCCGCAGGGCACGCTCTACGGCCGCAACGCCACCGCCGGCGCCATCAACATCATCACCAACGCCCCCAAGCACGACTATCAGGGGGCGGTTGACGTCGAGGTCGGCAACTACGCCGCCCTGACCACCACCGGCATGATCAACGTGCCCCTGGGCGAGGCCCTGGCCGTCCGGGCGGCGTTCCAGACCAGCCGCCACGACGGCTATCTGAAGGCGGTCAACATGGGGCCTGGGACCGGCGGTAACGATCGCAACGACCAGGACGATTCCTCGGCGCGACTGTCGGTGCTGTACCAGCCCAATGAGAAGCTGAAGGTCCTGGTGCGCGGCGACTATCTGCACCGAGGCGGCGCCGGCTTCGGCGACGTGGCCTATCCGTTGGAGACCGGTAATCCCTACACGACCAACGCCAAGGTCAACGTCTCGCAGGACAATACCTTCAAGAACATCACGCTGGAGGCCAGCTACGATTTCGACTGGGGCACCCTGACCTATCTGGGCGGCCATCGCGATGTGGACGTCAACACGGTCACCGAGAACCTGGCCTCGGACAATCATCGCCCGACCTATCAGACGCAGGACAATTGGAGCGAGACCCAGGAGCTGCGCCTGGGCGCCGACAGCGGCAAGCTCAAGTGGGTGACCGGGCTCTACACCTTCAAGGAAAAGAGCGCGACCGACACCCGCATCCTGCAGGCCAACGGCAACTACCTGGCGTTCTTCCAGCCCTACATCTTCTCGCGTTCGGCCGCCGCCTTCGGTCAGGCGACCTATTCGGTGACCGACAAGCTGCGGCTGACCGCCGGCGCGCGCTACACCCACGACCACAAGGGGCGCAACGGCAACACCTATCTGCTGAAGCCGGACTTCTCGATCCTGTCGCTGGTGGTGCGCAATCTCTCCGACGAGACCTGGAATGCGACCAACTGGAAGCTCGGTCTCGATTACGACATCAACAGTACGTCGATGCTCTATGCCCAGGCCTCGACCGGCTACAAGGCCGGCGGCTATTTCGACGGTCTGCCGCCGAACGCCTACGACCCCGAGCATATCACCGCCTACGAAATCGGCTCGAAGAACCGGTTCTTCGACCGACGGCTGCGTCTGAACGTGGCCGGGTTCTACAACGAGTACAGGGATCTGCAGGTCTCGGCGGTCGAGAACATCGCCGGGCAGAACGCCCTGGTGACCCGCAACGCCGGCAAGGCGGTGATCTACGGCGTCGAGGTCGAGAGCGACTTCAAGATCTCGCGCGCCGACGTCGTCGACCTGAACCTGTCGTGGCTGCACGCTCGCTACGAAACCTTCGTGCTCCCGCTGGGGGATCCGTTCGTCAACTATGCGGGCAATGCCTCGGTCGAGCGCTGCTACGCCGCCAACTACGCCCTGCCGTCACCTCGGAGCGGGGACTTCGCCGGCTGTCACATGGCGCGGACGCCGACCTGGAGCCTGACCGCCGGTTACGCTCACACCTTCGAACTGGCCAATGGCGCCACCCTGACCGGTCGGGCGCAGAGCCACTACGAGAGCGAGAAGGAGCTGGAATTCCACGGCTTCGCCTCGAACCGCCAGAAGGCGTTCACCAAGACCGACCTGTCCCTGACCTACGCCAGCGAAGACGGCCACTGGTCGCTGATGGCCTATGTCCGCAACCTCGAGGACAAGGCGGTGCGCACCAACTCCAACGCCAACGCCACCACCGGGGTCACGACCAACGGCACGGCGTTCTACGCGCCGCCGCGCCTGTACGGCCTGCGGCTGTCGGCGAAGTTCAACTGAGAGCGCGAAGGGCGCTCGCCCGCGCGGGCGCCCGTTTTCCCCGTCGTGATGTGAGGCGTGCATGAACATGAAGGCGCTCTGGTTGATTGGCGCGGCGGCCCTGGCCTTGGCCGCGCCGTCCTTCGCCGGCGAGGTGAAGGGCAGGGTGGTCGGGCCCGACGGCGCGGCCGTCGCGGGCGCCAAGGTGGTGGTCAACGACCTGCTGCGGGGGGACACGACCGGTCGGGACGGGGGCTTTGACCTGCCGCGCCTGCCCGCCGGCCAATACGACGTGCTGGTCACCGCCATGGGGCTGGCCAGCCAGCAACGGACGGTGACGATCCCCGAGACCGGCGCGGCCACGTTGGACTTCCGGCTGGGACCCGATACGGCGCTGACCAAGGCCGCGGCGATGAACGCCGAGCCGGCGGCCGATCATTCGGCGCAAAAGCAGGCCTATCTGGCGTCGGTCAAGCCCGTCACCGGCCATCGGCCCAACATCGTCGTCCTGCTGTTCGACGACCTCGGCTACGGCGACCTGTCCTCGTACGGCAATCGCCTGATTAAGACGCCCAACATCGACGCCCTGGCGTCGCGGGGGCTGAAGCTGACCCAGTTCTATTCGGGCTCGCCGGTCTGCACGCCGTCACGCGCGGCGCTGCTGACGGGTCGGTATCCGACGCGCTCGCGGGCCGCCAATCACGTCTTCTTCCCGACCGACAATCCGATGGCGCGGATTCGCCGCTCGGCGGGCTATGCGAACGCCATTCCCGCCGACGAGATCCTGCTGCCCGAGGTGCTGTCGCGCGCGGGCTACCGGACTGGGGCCTTCGGCAAATGGCACCTGGGCGACACGCCGGGCCATCGCCCGACCGACCTGGGGTTCCAAACCTATTTCGGGGTGCTCTACAGCAACGACATGACCCCGCTGCCGATCTATCGGGGCGAGGCGGTGGACACCCCGCCCGACAAGACCGATCAGCACACCCTGACCGAACGCTTCACCGACGAGGCGATCGGCTTCATGCGGGCCAACGCCGGCCAGCCGTTCTTCGCCTATGTGCCGTTCACCGCGCCGCACCTGCCGCACTATCCCAATCCCAAGCATCAGGGCGTCTCCGAAGGCGGTGTCTATGGCGACGTGGTCGAGGATCTCGACGCCAATGTCGGCCGGATCATGAAGGCGATCGACGAGCTGGGGATCGCCGACGACACCATCGTCATCGTCACCAGCGACAACGGCGGCGACCAGGGCGGCAGCGTCGGCGACCTGCGCGGCCGCAAGGGCGAGACCTATGAAGGCGGCATGCGCGTGCCCGGCTTCGTGATCTGGCCCGGCAAGACCAAGCCAGGATCGGTCAGCGACGCCATGGCGATGAACATCGACCTGTTCCCGACGCTGCTGGCCATGCTGGGCGTTCCGTCGCCGACGGACCGGATCCTCGACGGCCGCGACATGACCTCGATGCTCTCGGGCGGGCCTTCGCCGCACGACTATCTCTACTACGTGACCGCCTATTCGGGCGAGTTCCAGGCGGTGCGCGACGCGGACTTCAAATACCGGACCGTGATTTCGGAGAAGTGGCCGCTGGCCCCGACCGGGACCGCCGCCCCCTACGGCGCGCGGCCGGCCCTCTACAATCTGAGCGGCGACAACGAGTCCCACGACGTCAGCCTCAAGCACCCCGACGAGGCTAAGAAACTCGCCGAACGGCTGGCGGCCTTCCGCGCCGACGCCGAGCGCAATCCGCGTGGCTGGGCGTCGGCCAATGCGAGCTCCCAGGAGACCCGATGATCAAGCCCATGACCTCCCTGCTGCGCGCGCTGGCGGCGGCGTTTCTCGCGACCGCCTGGGCGGTCGCCGCGCGCGCCGAGCCGCCGCCCGCGAGCCGCCCCAACATCGTGTTCATCCTGGTCGACGACCTGCGCTTCGACGCGATGGGCTTTCTGAACCCGGGCCTGCGGACGCCCAATATCGACTTCCTGGCCAAGAACGGGGTCTATTTCCCCAATGCCGTGGTCACCTCGTCCCTGTGTTCGCCCAGCCGGGCGACCATCCTGACCGGGATGACCGCGCGCAATCACGGGGTCATCGACAACAACAACTCGTCCGAGGCGGGGCTGACCTTCTTCCCGACCTATCTGCAAGGCGCCGGCTACCAGACCGCCTTCGTGGGCAAGTGGCACATGGGCGACGCCAGCGACGGGCCAAGACCAGGCTTCGATCACTGGATCAGCTTCCTGGGACAGGGCAACTATCTGCCGACCGACGGGCTGTCGCCGCAGCAGGTGGCGACTGGCCAGCGCAACATGCTGAATGTCGACGGCAAGCCCACGCCGCAGAAGGGCTACATCACCGACGAGCTGACCGACTATTCGATCGACTGGCTGGAGCACGGCCGCGACAAGTCCAAGCCGTTCTTCCTCTATCTCTCGCACAAGGCCGTGCATTCCGACGTCAAGGCGGCCGATCGCTACGCCGACCAGTACAAGGATCTCGACATCAAGCTGCCGGCCAGCATGGCCGATACGCCCGAGAACAACCGCGGCAAGCCGATGTGGGTGCGCAACCAACGCAACAGCTGGCACGGGGTGGATTTCTTCTACAACCAGGACAAGCCGCTGAAGACCTACATGCGCGACTACTATCGCGGGCTCAGCGCGGTGGACGACAGCGTCGGGCGGGTGCTGGCCTATTTGCGCGCCAACCACCTGGAGGACAACACCATTATCGTCTTCTTCAGCGACAACGGCTTCCAGTTCGGGGAACACGGCCTGATCGACAAGCGCGACGCCTACGAGGCGTCCATCCGCGTGCCGATGGTCGCCTATGCGCCGGGGCGGTTCCCCAAGGGCGCGGTCGTCGAGAGCCGGGTTCGCAACCTGGACCTGGCCCCGACCTTCCTCGACGCCGCCGGCGCGGCGGCCCCGCCGCAGTTCGAAGGCCAGAGCGTCCTGCCGCTGGCGACCGGCCGGATCAAGCCGTCGGACTGGAAAGAGGACGACTTCGTCTACGAATACTATTGGGAATGGACCTTCCCGCAGACCCCGACCACCTTCGCCATCGAACGCGGGCGGTTGAAGTACATCCAGTACCATGGGGTCTGGGACCTCGATGAGCTGTACGACCTCTCCAAGGATCCGGACGAGATGCACAACCTGATCGACGATCCAGCCTATCTCCAGGCCAAGATCGATCTGCGCAAGGCGCTGTTCGCCAAGCTGGCCAACAACAAGGGACAGCACGCCGTGCCCTTCACCGAGCGCTCCAGCGCGGGTCAGGTCTTCCGCAGCCTGGCCGGCGCCAAGGCGGCCGACTTCCCGGAAACCTGGCTGCGGCCGGCCAATCCGGTCGACCGCTTCGATGGACTGTTCCCCGACTCGCCGGCCAAGCTGGAGGCCGAGAAGAAGGGGCAGCCATACTTCCCTCGGCGTCAGTGAGGCGGAGATGAGCGCGGCGGATCGGACGGCGGGGATGATCAGGATCGAGGGGCGCGACTTCGCCATGGGATCGGCGCGCTTCTATCCGGAAGAGGCGCCGGTCCGCCGGGTGCGGGTGGACGGCTTCTGGATCGACGAGATCCCTGTCACCAACCGGCAGTTCGCCGCCTTCGTCCGCGAGACCGGCTATGTCACCGAAGCCGAGATCGCGCCGGATCCGCGCGACTATCCGGGCATGGCCCCCGCCATGGCCAAGGCGGGATCCCTGGTGTTCCAGCCGCCGAAGGGGCCGGTATCGCTGGACGCGCCGCTATCGTGGTGGGCCTTCACGTTCGGCGCCCATTGGCGCAAGCCCAATGGCAAGGGCAGCTCGACCCTGAACCTGCAGGATCACCCCGTGGTCCACGTCTCGTACCGCGACGCCGAGGCCTACGCCGCCTGGGCGGGCAAGTCGCTGCCGACCGAGGCGGAGTGGGAGTTCGCCGCGCGGGGTGGGCTCGACGCCGCGGAGTTCGCCTGGGGTGACGACCTGGCGCCCGACGGCGCGATGATGTGCAACTACTGGCAAGGCGCCTTTCCGCGCGAGAACCTGCGGCTGGATGGTTTCGAGCGCACCTCGCCGGTGCGGCGCTTTCCGGCGAACGGCTACGGCGTCCATGACATGATCGGCAACGTCTGGGAGTGGACCTCGGACTGGTGGTCGCTGCCGGTTCCGAAGGGGGCGAGCTGCTGCGTGCCCAGCAATCCTCGCGGCGGTCCCCCGGAGGGAAGTCTCGATCCGAGTCAGCCCCAGACGCCGATCCCGCGCAAGGTGCTCAAGGGCGGCTCGCACCTGTGCGCCGAGAACTACTGCCAGCGCTACCGGCCCGCCGCCCGCATTCCCCAGACCATCGAGAGCGCCACCAGCCACCTTGGCTTCCGCTGCGTGGTTCGCGAAGCCGCCGCGTAGCCGCCTTCCCCCCGGAACCTCGAGCCCTCGGCCACCCCTTGTCCGGCCGAGGGCCGCTTTTTCGACCATCACGGTTTGGGAGAAGGGGATGTCTCGCGCCGTGAGGCCGTTTCCGCTAGGTGTCGTCGCATGCAGCAGGACGAGCGAGGCGAGCCGGTCACCATCGTCGACATCGCCCGCCAGGCGGGGGTGTCGATCAAGACCGTATCGCGGGTGATCAACCGCGAGGAGGGCGTGGGGGCCTCGACCCGGGCGCGGGTGCAGGCGCTCGTCGACAAGCTCGGCTATCGCCCCAATGTTTCGGCCCGCTCGCTGTCCAGCCGGCGCAGCTATCTGATCGGCGTGATCTTCATGCGGGTCGGCGCCTACCACTATGTGGGCGAGGTGCAGGTGGGGGCGATGCGCGCCTGTCGCCGTGCCGGCTATCACCTGGTGGTCGAGCAGGCCCAGCCGCCGGAGGCGGTCGGTGGCGTCCAGGGGTTCGCCGACGTGTTGCGCGACGCTCGGTTCGACGGGGTGGTGCTGACCCCGCCCACCTGCGACGACCGCGAGGTGCTGGCCGCGATCGAGGCGGCGGGCCTGCCCTATGTCCGGATCGCCCCGCACCGGGAGTTCGAGCGCTCGCCCTATGTCTTCATGGACGATCGGCAGGCCGCCTTGGAGCAGACCCTGCGCCTCTGGGACATGGGCCATCGGCGGATCGCCTTTATCGACGGACCCGACGATCACGGCTCGGCCGCGCGCCGTCGGGAGGGCTATGTCGCCGCCCTGCGAGAACGGGGTGTCGAACCCAGGCCGGACTGGATCGCCAAGGGCCAGTTCCTGAGCCTGTCGGGCTTCGACGCCGCCGAGACGCTGCTGCGCCTGCCCGAGCCGCCCACCGCGATCTTCGCGGCCAATGACGAGATGGCCGTGGGCGTGCTGGCCGCGGCCGTCAAGCACGGCCTGTCCGTGCCGAGGGATCTGTCCGTGGTCGGGTTCGACGACACCCCCGCCGCCGAGGCGGCCTGGCCGCGCCTGACCACCATCCACCAACCGACCGCCGAGATGGCCGAGGCGGCCGTGGAAATGCTGATTCAGGGCTTCGGCGACGAGCGGCACCGGGCGCGGGTAGCGGTCCGGCAGCTGGACTATCGGCACATGTCCCGCGACTCCGCGGCGCCGCCGCGCGACGTGAGCGACCGACAGGGCTGAGCCTCTGGAAGCGCTTCCTTCGGAACGGATTTTCGGTTCGAGGGCCCGGCGGGAATAAAGCTTCGCCTCCGCGCCGCTGGAGCGCAAATCCGCCTCTGTAATCGGTTTCATCGAGACAGCGGTGTCAATAAAATCGTTATAGACAACGTTGTCTGAGCGTGATGTCTGATTACGACAACGTTGTCGTAATCGCCATGAAGCGGTGCGGAGCGAAGTCAGGAAAGGCCTCGAAACAAGGGGCCGGAGGAACCGCAATCAGGCGTCCACCCGGGCGTCGACTGGACGTCTCCGACGTTTCGGCGCTCGCGCCGCCGCGCCCGATCGTTCAGGCAGGACAAGGGGAAAGACATGCGTAGTCTGTTGTTCGCGTCGGCCGCGCTCGCGGCCGTGAGCCTTCACGCGCCCATGGCCATGGCTCAGGACGCCAATGTCGTGAAGCTGGACGAGGTCGTCGTCACCGCCCAGCGCCGCAGCGAGAACCTGCAGAAGACCCCGCTGACGGTTTCGGCCGTCACCGGCGACAAGCTGGAATCGCAAGGCATCAAGACCGTCGTCGACCTGTCGGCCCAGGTGCCGGCGTTGCAGATCAGCTCCAGCGGCTCCGGCGCCGCCGTGGTCTTCCTGCGCGGCATCGGCAGCACCAACACCACCGAGGTCGGCGACCCGGCGGTGGCTTACCATATCGACGGCATCTACATCGCCCGGTCCACCTCGGTCGGCGCGCTGTTCTACGACGTCGACCGGGTCGAGGTGCTGCGCGGCCCGCAGGGCACGCTCTACGGCCGCAACGCCACGGCCGGGGCGATCAACGTGATCACCAAGCAGCCCAAGTTCGCCTACGAAGGCAACGGCGCGCTCGATGTCGGCAACTACGGCGCCTTCACCACCTCGGGCATGGTCAATGTCCCGGTCGGCGACACCCTGGCGATCCGGGCGGCCTTCCAGCAGTCGCGCCATGACGGCTACGTGCGGGCCTTGAACAAGGGCCCGGGCACCGGCGGCAACGACCGCTACGACCAGGACGACAAGTCGGCCCGGATCCAGCTGCTGTGGAAGCCCAGCGACACGTTCCAGGTCCACCTGGGCGCGGACTACCTGCACCAGGGCGGGGCCGGCGGCGGCGACAAGACCTACGGCACGGCCCTGGCCACCAGCGATCCGTGGACCTGCAACTGCGCCACCAACATCTATCGCAACAACAAGTTCTTCGGCGCGCACGGCCAGGCCGATCTGGACCTGGGGTTCGCCACCCTGACCTACCTGACCGGCTACAACTTCTCGCGCCTCGATCGCAGCGGCGAGAACGCCAGCACCGGCGCGCCCAACTACTTCAAGGGCAAGGACTACACCTGGTCGCACGAACTGCGCCTGGGCGGGGACACCGGAAACCTGAAGTGGGTGGTCGGCTTCTACCGGTTCACCGAGGACAACAACGTCGACTTCCGGGTGTTCCTGGCGACCAACTCGTACCTGTCGTTCATCCAGCCCGAGGTGTCGGCCAAGTCGATCGCCGCGTTCGGCCAGGGCACCTATACGGTGACCGACCGGTTCCGGGTGACCGGCGGCCTGCGCTACACCGAAGACCACAAGGCCCGCGACGGCGGCACCTTCCTGACCAATTCGGCCGGAGCCATCACTTCGGTCGTGGTCAAGAACCTGGCCGACGCCAAGTGGAACGCCACCAACTGGAAGCTCGGCGCCGACTTCGACCTGACCAGCAGCTCGATGCTCTACGCCAACGTGGCCACCGGCTATAAGGCCGGCGGCTATTTCGACGGCGTCGGGGCCAACACTTACGAGCCCGAGAAGATCACCTCGTACGAAGCCGGGGTGAAGAACCGCTTCTTCGATAACCGCCTGCAGCTGAATGCCACGGCGTTCCTGTACGACTACAAGGACTTCCAGGTCTCGGCTGTCGGCGTGATCGCCGGCCAGAACGCCACGGTCACCCTCAACGCCGACAAGGCCCGGGTCTATGGCGCGGAGTTCGAGAGCAACCTTGTCCTGACCGAGAACGATCGGATCGACGCCACGCTCGGCTACCTGCACGCCCGCTACACCGACTTCGTGCTGCCGCTGGGCGACGCCTTCGCCAACAACGCGGCGAACGCCAGTGTGGCGGCGTGCTTCAAGGCAAACTTCACGGCTCCGTCGCCCCGATCGACGGACTTTTCGGGTTGCCGCATGGCCCGCACGCCGACCTGGACGCTCAATGTCGGCTACCAGCACACCTGGGAGATCGCGTCGGGCGCCAAGCTCGTCGGCCGCGTGCAGACGCACTACGAGAGCGGCAAGAACCTCGAATATCACGGCTTCGCCCAGAACCGGCAGGACAGCTTCACCAAGACCGACGTCAGCCTGACCTATTCCAGCGCCGACGACCGGTGGACCCTGCAGGGCTACGTCCGCAACCTCGAGAATGACGACGTCCGCACCGCTTCGTCGCCGAACTCGACCACGGGCCTGTCCACCAACGGCAACGGCGAGTTCTACGCGCCGCCGCGCACCTTCGGCATGCGCCTAGGCGTGAACTTCTAACCACCCGGTGACCCTCGCCCTCGGCGGTCCCTGCGCCGCCGAGGGCGCTTCTTTGTTCAGCGTTCAGGAGTTTGGCGTGCCGGTCCTTCAACGTCTTCTGCTTTCGACGGCCCTGGCGATCGTGGCTGGGTCCTCGGCCTTGGCGGCCAGCCAGCCGGCGCTGGGTGCCCGCGGCGGCAAGGTCCTGGCCATCGACGGTTTGCGGTTCCGAGACCTGGACCGCGACGGCCGGCTGTCGCCATTCGAGGACTGGCGCCGCTCGCCCGCCGCGCGCGCCGACGACCTCGTCTCGCGCATGACGCTGGAGGAGAAGGCCGGCCAGATGATGCACGGAACCTTGCCGGCCGTCGGCGGCATGATCCCGGGACGAGGCCAGGGTTACGACCTGGCCAAGCTGACGCCGCTGATCATCGAGCGCCACGTCACGACCTTCATCACGCGGCTGTCGGGTGATCCGGCCTGGCTAGCCGAGCAGAACAATGCCGTCCAGGCCATCGCCGAGCAGGGCCGCCTGGGCGTTCCGGTCACCATCAGCACCGATCCGCGCCACCACTTCCAGTTCGTCGCCGGGGCTAGCGTCGCCAGCGGCGGCTTCTCGCAGTGGCCCGAGGCCACGGGCCTGGCGGCGATCGGCGACCCGGCGCTGGTTCGCCGCTTCGGCGACATCGCCCGCCAGGAATACCGCGCCGTCGGCATCCACCAGGCCCTGTCACCGATGGCCGACCTAGCCACCGAGCCCCGCTGGTCGAGGATCAACGGCACGTTCGGCGAGGATCCCGAGCGCGTGGGCCAACTGGTCAAGGCCTACGTCCAGGGCTTCCAAGGCGGCGAAACCAATCTCGCGCGGAACGGCGTCTCGGCCGTGGTCAAGCATTGGGTCGGCTATGGCGCCTCGGCCAAGGGCTTCGACGGCCACAACAGCTACGGTCGCTACGCCGTCTTTCCGGCGGGCCAGTTCGACCTGCACGTCAAG
Organism: Caulobacter sp. 1776; assembly: GCF_040545685.1. NCBI lineage: Bacteria > Pseudomonadati > Pseudomonadota > Alphaproteobacteria > Caulobacterales > Caulobacteraceae > Caulobacter > Caulobacter sp. 1776. Next base: position 112,353 of record NZ_JBEPMI010000004.1, on the reverse strand, counting down.
CCGTTCGACGAGGCCTTCGCGGCCGGGGTGGTGGGCGTGATGCCCACCTACGCGGTGCTCAAGGACCTGGGCCTGGAGCAGGTCGGCGCCGGCTTCTCGAAGCAGTTGCTGACCGACCTGCTGCGCGACAAGCACGGTTTCAAGGGGATCGTGCTGTCGGACTGGGCGATCACCAACGACTGCGGCGACACCTGCCTGAACGGCTTCCCGCCGGGCGTGAAGCCGACCTTCGCCGGCCTCTCCACCGCCTGGGGCGTCGAGACCCTGACCAAGATCGATCGCTACGCCAAGGGCGTCAACGCGGGCCTCGACCAGTTCGGCGGCGTCGAGGACACGGCCGAGCTGGTGGCGGCGGTCAAGGCGGGCAAGATCGCGCCGGCCCGCATCGACGCCGCCGCCCGCCGCATCCTGGCGATCAAGTTCGAGCAGGGTCTTTTCGAGAACCCCTATGTCGACGCCAAGGCCGCCGCGGCCCTAGTCGGCTCCAAGGCCTTCGTCGCCGAGGGGCGGGCGGCCCAGAGCGCCGCCCTGACCCTGCTGGAGAACAAGGATCACCTGCTGCCGTTGAAGGCCGTCGGCCGCAAGGTGTGGCTGAAGGGCGTTTCGCCCGACGTCGCCCGCGCGCACGGCCTGGTCCCGGTCGAGGATCTCGCCCAGGCGGACCTGGCAATCATTCGCGTGGCCGCCCCGTTCCAGACCCTGCACCCGAACTACATGTTCGGCAGCCTGCAGCACGAGGGCGACCTGTCGTTCAAGGACGGCGCGGCCGACTACGAGGCGATCAAGGCCGCGTCGGCCAAGGTCCCGACCATCGTCGCGGTCTATCTGGACCGTCCGGCGATCCTGACCAATGTCCGCGACAAGGCCTCGGCCCTGATCGGCGATTTCGGGGCCGGCGACGACGCCTTCCTCGACGCCCTGACTGGCGTCGCGCCGCCGCGCGGCAAGTTGCCGTTCGAGCTGCCCTCGTCGATGGCCGCCGTCGAGGCCCAGGCCGAGGACGCGCCGCACGACTCCAAGAGCCCCCTCTATTCGATCCATTTCGGCCTGACCTATTGAGCCCGAGGACCCACGCATGAAGCGAACCCTGAACCTCGCGGCGAGCCTCGCCGTCCTCGCCGTCGCCACCGCTGGCCACGCGCAGGCGCCCGCCGATCGTCCCTGGATGAACGCCAAGCTCTCTCCGGACCAGCGCGCGGCGCTGCTCGAGAAGGAGCTGACCCTCGACGAGCGCATCGGCCTGGTCCACGGGCCGATGTCGATGCCGATCTTCGGGATCAAGAAGCCCGAGGGCGCGATCGGCTCGGCCGGCTATATCCCTGGCATCCCGCGCCTGGGCGTGCCGGCCGTCAACGAGAGCGACGCCAGCCTGGGCGTGACCAACCCGCTGGGCGTGCGACCCGGCGACGGCGCCACGGCCCTGCCGTCGGGCCTGGCGCTGGCCGCCACCTTCAACACCAGACTGGCCTATGAGGGCGGGGCGGTGGTCGGACGCGAGGCGCGGGCCAAGGGCTTCAACGTCCAGCTGGCCGGCGGCGTCAACCTGGCCCGCGACCCGCGCAACGGCCGTAACTTCGAATATGTCGGCGAGGATCCCTGGCTGGCCGGCAACCTGGCCGGGGCGTCGATTAAGGGCATCCAGGACCAGGGCGTGGTCTCGACGATCAAGCACTTCGCCTTGAACGGCCAGGAGACCAGCCGCCACTTCGCCAATTCGGTGATCGACGAGGCGGCCCTTCGTGAGAGCGACCTGCTGGCTTTTGAAATCGCCATCGAGAAGGGCCAGCCGGGCTCGGTGATGTGCGCCTACAACCTGGTCAACGGCGACTACAGCTGCGGCAACAACCACCTGCTGAACGAGGTGCTGAAGCGCGACTGGGGCTACAAGGGCTGGGTGATGTCGGACTGGGGCGCGGTCCACGCCACCGACTACATCGTCAAGGGCTTGGACCAGCAGTCGGGCGAGCAGCTGGACGCCAAGGTCTGGTTCGGCGCGCCGTTGAAGGCCGCCGTCGAGAAGGGCGAGATCCCGGCCGCGCGTCTGGCCGACGCCAGCCGTCGCATCCTGCGCTCGATGTTCGCCGCCGGCCTGTTCGACAAGCCGGTCGCCCCGGGCGGCGCCATCGACTATGACGCCGGGGCCGAGATCGCCCGCGCCGCGGCGGCCGAAGGGATCGTGCTGCTGAAGAACCGCGAAGGTCTTCTGCCGCTGGCCAAGACCGCCAAGACGATCGCCGTGATCGGCGGCCACGCCGACGCCGGCGTGCTGTCGGGCGGCGGCTCGTCTCAGGTGGTCCCTCCGGGCGGCGCCAAGACGATCATCCCGCTGGGCGGGGAGGGCATGATGGGCCCGTTCCGCAGCCAGTACTTCAATGGCTCCTCGCCCCTGGCCGCCATCCGCAAGGCCGCGCCGGACGCCAAGGTCGTCTTCGACGACGGCCGCTACCCGTCCGCCGCCGCAGCCGCCGCCAAGGCCGCCGACATCGTCGTGGTGTTCGGCAACCAGTGGATGGGCGAGGGCGAGGACGCCCCGGACCTGTCCCTGCCGGACGGTCAGGACGCACTGATCGCCGCCATCGTCGCGGCCAATCCCAACACGGTCGTCGTGCTGCAGACCGGCGGGCCGGTGACGATGCCCTGGCTCGACAAGGCCGGCGCGGTCGTCGAGGCCTGGTACTCGGGCGCCAAAGGCGGCGAGGCGATCGCCGACGTGCTGTTCGGCGCGGTCGACGCCTCGGGTCGTCTGCCGATGACCTTCCCGACGTCGATCGACCAGTATCCTCGGGCGCAGCTCCCCGGCCTGGGCCTGCCGGAAAAGACCCAGTTCGACGTGGTCTATTCCGAGGGCGCGGACGTCGGCTATCGCCGCTTCGCCGCCAACGGGGCCAAGCCGCTGTTCCCGTTCGGCTACGGCCTCTCCTATACGACGTTCGCCTATTCGAACCTGAAGGTGACGGGCGGCGACACCCTGAGCGTCAGCTTCGACGTCGCCAACACCGGCCAGCGCGCCGGCAAGGACGCGCCGCAAGTCTATCTGACCGGGGCGGCGGGCAAGGCGACCCAGCGACTGATCGGCTTCGACAAGATCGAGCTCAAGCCCGGCGAGACACGCCGCGTCACCCTGACCGCCGACCCGCGCCTGCTGGGCGGCTTCGACGCCAAGGCCAACCGCTGGAGCTTGACGGGCGGCGACTACCAGGTCGCCGTGGGCGCGTCCTCGGCCAATCTGACCCTGAAGGGCGCGGCCAAGGTCAAGGCGCGAACCCTGAAGCCGTGAACGGGAGGAACCTCATGAGCATCCGCATCGCCACCCTCGTGGCTTCCATCATCCTGGGCGCCGGCCAGGCGCTGGCCGCCGATCCAACGGTGATTACGACGTCCGGCCCCGTGGTCGGCGAAACCGTCCAGGGCGTGGCCGCCTTCAAGGGCGTGCCGTTCGCCGCCCCGCCGCTGGGCGCCCTGCGCTGGCGCGCGCCGCAGCCGCCGAAGGCCTGGACCGCGCCGCGCGACGCCAAGACCTATGGCGCCGACTGCATGCAGAACCCGTTCCCCGGCGACGCCGCGCCCCTGGGTGTCAAACCGGCCGAGGACTGTCTCTATGTCAATGTCTGGACGCCGGAAGCAGCGCTAAAGGACAAGGCCAAGCGGCCGGTCATGGTCTGGATCTACGGCGGCGGCTTCGTGAACGGCGGCAGCTCTCCCGCCGTCTATGCCGGCGACCGTTTCGCGCGCGACGGCGTGGTGCTGGTCAGCTTCAACTACCGCGTCGGCCGCTTCGGCTTTTTCGCCCATCCGGCCCTGACGGCGGCCGGCGCGGACGGCGGCATGCTGGGCAACTACGGACTGATGGATCAGATCGCGGCCCTGAAGTGGGTGCGTGACAACGCCGCCGCGTTCGGCGGCGACCCCGGCAACGTCACGGTGTTCGGCGAGTCGGCCGGCGGCCTGTCGCTGCACGCCCTGCTGACCGCGCCACAGGCCAAGGGCCTGTTCCACAAGGCGATCATCGAGTCCGGCGGCGGGCGGCCACGCCTGCTGCCGACCCTGCCTCTGACCGCGCCGGCCGGCCAGCGCTCGGCCGAGGGGGCGGGCCTGGCCTTCGCGGCCAAGGCCGGAGTTTCGGGAACCGACGCGAGCGCGTTGGACGCCCTGCGCGCCCTGCCGGCCGAGGCGGTGGTGGACGGCCTCAACATGGCGACGTCCAACACCCCGACCTGGGGCGGCGGGCCCATGCTGGACGGCAAGATCATGACCCGCGAGCCGCTCAAGGCCTATCAGGCCGGGGCGTGGAGCAAGATGCCAGTGATGGTCGGGGCGACCAGCGCCGACGGCTTCTTCTTCGGCGGAACTAGAGATCAGGTCTTCGCGCCGTTCGGCGCCCGCCGGCCCGAGGCCGAGGCGCTGTACGACCCCAAGGGCGACGGCGACCTCAAGGTCTATGGCTGGAAGGCGGCGGGTGATCGCATGTTCATCGAGCCGGCCCGCGCCGTGGCGCGGGTGATGTCGGGCCAGGGCGCGCCGGTCCACGTGTTCCGCTTCTCCTACGTCGCCGAAAGCCAGCGCGGTCAATGGTGGGGCGCGCCGCACGCCACCGAGATCCCGTTCGTGTTCGACACCGTCGACGCCCGCTATGGCGCGGCCCTGAGCCCGGCCGACGCGGCGGCGGCCAAGGCAGCCCACGCCTACTGGATCGGCTTCGCCAAGACCGGCGTCCCCGCCGCGTCCGGCGGTCCGGCCTGGCCGCGCTACGAGGCGGCGTCGGATAAGATCCTCGACTTCAGCCTGGAAGGGCCGAAGGTCGTGGCCGATCCGCTGAAGGCGCGCCTGGACCTGGTCGAGGCGACCACGCCATGACCATGATCGTCGTGGATACGGACCAGGTTCGGCGTCTGCGCGACCTGCTGCCGGCGCTGACCAAGGCTCACCTGCAAGACACGCTGGGGATCAGCGAGACGACTTGGGTGCGTCTGCGCGACAAACGGCCGATCCGGCGATCGACCTACGAGCGGCTCATGCGCCGATGCGGCGCGAAACCCTAAGGGCGACGGCTCCGCGATCCTGGCGAGCCGATACGCGGATGCGCCATCGGGAGGGGCGTCGTCTGGAGCTTAATTGGGCGCCCGGCGAATGCAGTTGAGGCTGGGCTGAGCCCGACGACATGCGCATTCAAGCGCCAATCTTGAAACCGCCTCGCGGGCGGGGTGTTATTTCGCGATGCGCCGCCAACTCTCCGTTGAAGTCGGCTCTTCGCGCCTCTCGGCGCTTGCCGCCGGCTCGCCCGATCAACCCGCCATTGTTCTGCTTCATGGCTGGCCGCTTTGCAGCGCCGTTTGGAGCCCCGTCATCGACGTGTTGGGCCAGGAGCATTTCGTCTTGGCGTTCGACCTTCCCGGGACGGGCCAGTCGGTTGGCCAGCCGATCCCGATCCTGAAGGCCGACATCGCTCGGACGATCATCGCCGGCGCGGAAGCCGCCGGCGCCAGGAACATGGTCGTTGCGGGCGTCGATGTCGGCGGCATGATCGCCTTCGCCGCCGCCCGCGATTTTGGCGACCGGCTCGCCGGCGCCGTGATCATGAATACGGTGGTGCCCGGGCTAGACCCGTGGGAGGCGCTGCTCGCCAATCCGCAGATCTGGCATTTCGCGCTGCACCAGATTCCCGGCCTTCCGGAAACGCTCGTCTCTGGACGTGAGCGTTCGTATTTCGATTTCTTTCTTGATGCTCTGGCGGGCGACAAGACGAAGATCGGGGAAGCGTTCCGCCAGGCGTGTGTCGAGCAGTATTCGACTCCGGAGGCGCTTCGTACGGGTTTCGACTGGTATCGCGCCATGCCCGAGGACGCCAAACACAACGCCGTCCCCAGGACGATCGACACGCCGATCCTCTATCTACGCGGCGACGCTGATCACCGCCCGATCGAGCCCTATCTGGACGGCTTGCGCGGGGCGGGCGCCAGCCAATTGCAGGGGCGAACCATCGCGGGCAGCGGTGAGCTCCTGTCCATCGAAGCGCCGGAACCGCTCGCCGCGGCGCTCGTGGAGTTCACGCGCGAGCTCTCTTGCAGGTGATCGCGAATTTGCCGTCGATGGTGTCGGCCAGCGAGCCGCGCGTCCTCGCCACCCTTCGCGACGAGTCGCCGGAAAGAGCTGAGCGAGGACATGCGCGCCGACTATTTCGGGATGGGCCGCCAAGCCGATGCGCCGGCCCCCTCGCCGAAGCGGATTTCGACGACCTTGCTGGTCGAATCCAAGGTCACCTCCGCCAGCGATCCGTCCGAGGCCAAGCGGAACCGGGTCGGACCCTCAGCCACGAGCTTATCGCTGGGCAAGCCGGCTGGCGGATCGACGATCAGTGTCTCGCCGTCGCGCCGCACCGCCAACGTCGCCTCGGGCCGGCCGACCAGGGCATAGCGGCCGACGTAGCGATCCAGCACGGCCGGCGGCAGCGTGGCCGCCTTGGGTCGTGTCAGCAGCGGTGCGGCCGCCCGCAGCGCTGGATCGCCCAGGAAGGTCCAGCGGTCGTCGCGCCGCCAGGTCTGGTCGAAGACGCCGGACGCGATCCAGGCGCGATCAGGAGCCCGGCCTCTGGGCTGCACGGGTCGCCGCCCGTCGGCGATCCACCAGTCGTAGGGATTGCCAATGGAATCGCCCATCACGGTCAGCAGCGAGAACGGCTCCCACAGGAACAGGCCCGCGGCCGAGTTGCCGGCCACCGACAGCACGTAGCGATGGGGCGCGCGCGGGCTGGGACGCAGCATGACGGCGTAGGCGTCCTTGGCCGTGAAGCGTCGGCCGTCGACCGTGATCGCCTCCGACGACAAGCGCAGCGGCAGGTCGCGGCGCAGCCGGGCCGCGACGGCGTTGTCGTCGGGGCCGCCCAGGAGGATCAGCGACAGGCTTTTTTCCTGTTCCGTCGTAAGGGCCTTGTCCTCCACGACGCGCGCTTCGCCGCCGTAGATCGCTCGCCACATGCCGGCCAGGCGTTTGGCCTTGTCGCGGATCAGGGCCCGCATGTCGGGATCGCGGGCGGTCGTGCCGACCACGATGACGAAGGGTGTCGACAGAACGTCCATGGCGCCGCCGGGCAGGGCCGGTGTCTTGAGGACGGCGCCCGTCGGCGCGTCGGGAGTGGTCAGCGCGAAGCGGCCGTCGGCGCCGGGCGCGGCGTCCAGAGCGCGGCCGTTCCACACCACCTTCAACGGTGCGTTGGTCTTCAGCAGAGCCGGCGGCGGGGTCAGGGACAGGCGGGCGACGTTGCGGGTGTCCAGCCGCAGCACGCCCGGCTCGGTCATCTCGGCGTCGACCTGGATCATCGCCAGCGGCGCCGTCGCGCCTTCGACGGTCAGCCAATGGGCCTGGGCGTCGCGCAGCCCGACGGCGCGCAGGCGGATCTTGATCGGGGCCTCGGCCCGGCGATGACCCAGGAGCCAGCCGACGATATCGTCCTGCTCGCCGAGCGCCTCATGACCCCATCCAGGGTATTCGTGATAGCGCACGTCGTAGCCCCAGCGCTGCAGCAGCGTGGCGGCGTGGCGGGCGTAACGGACATCGATGGCGGCGTCCTCGTCGCCCTGGTGGATGAAGACGGGCGTGTTGTTCAGCGCCTCTAGCCCGACGAAATCGCTCTCGGCCTCGCCCAACCAGCGCTCGATCGGACGATCGGCGGCGGGATCGTCGCGGCCCGCCTTGGGGTCGAGGCGCGGGTCGGAGCCACCGAACACCGGGGCCAGGGCCGCGAACCGGCCGGCGTGGCCGACGCCCAGTTGCCACGTCCCCTTGCCGCCCATCGAGCCGCCGGTGAGGTAGATGCGGGCGTCATCCAGGCCAAGACGGGCGCGCGCGGCTTCCAGGCAGTTCATCACATCCTGCCCGCCGGGGCCGAGATAGCCGTTGGAGCCGCGCCCATGAGGCTCGATCCAGACCACCGGCCAGCGCTCGGGTGGGCCGGCGTGGCGGACATCGACGTTCCAATAGCGAACATAGGGCGGCGAACCGGGATTGGCGCCGTGCAGATAGAGCACGACCGGCCAGGCCCGGCCGGGATCGTAGTCGCCCGGCAGGTAGGCGCGGCAGAACTGGGGAGAGCCGTCCAGCGGATCCACCCAGGCCAGGCGCACGAAGCCGGAGGGGCGGATCGCCGCCTTTGGCCCCATCCGCATTTCGGCCGCCTCCATCAGCGCTGAATGGACTGACCCGTAGGCGTCCTTCAGGCGCGAGAGGTCCGCGCCGGCCCGGTCTGTGACCAGGGTGGCGAGCAGCCGCCAGTGGCCGGCCTCGGCGCCGCTCCCGGTCGCGGCGGCGGCCTGGGCGAGCAGGGCCTTGGCGGCCGCCGCCATATCGCCCTTGTACCAGGACGCGAAGGCCAACAGGGGCTTGCCGGAGGCGCTGGTCGTCCGCACGGCGACGTCATAAGGCCCGTCGGGCCAGTCGACGGTCGGCAGCGACGCGATCGCGCCGCGCGGCGCGCTGGCGCGGCCGACCTCGCGTCCGCCCGGCCCGGTGACCACCACCTCGACGGTTCCCGGGCGCGCCAAGGCGTCGGTACGGACCTTCAACTGGCCGTCCTGGTCCCAGGCGCCGGGCTCGAGACGGATATCGGGCAAGGGCTGGCCTGGTGAAAGGATCCGCGCCGACAGCAAGGTCGCGCCGGCGCCGCGTTCCGCCCGTAACAGAATGGCGTTGGCGCCGGCCCGCAGCCGCACCGGGACCCGGACAGCGTCGTAAAGTCCCGAGGGCTTGTCGGGAAGGGCGATCGGCTGGCCGTTGAGCCAGACCGAAAGCGGTCCTCCGGTCCCTAGCGACAGCTCCGCGGCGCCTTCGGCGTCCCGCACCACAAGCGCCGAGGCGTAGAGCCAGCGCCCGTCGACGCTGGCCGCGGTGAGATCGATAAGATCGTCCCAGGTCGCTAGAGGCTTCCAGTCGGGGCCGGCCGCCAGCCCGGCTTCGTCGGGCATAGGCTCGGCCGCACCCTTCACCATCCAGCGCCGCAGGTAGCGCGCGTCGCCCGGCGTCCAGAGAAGGCGTTCGGCGTCACGGACGGCTTGGCTCTTTTCCGGTGGCGCGGAGGGGGCTGGCTGCGGGGCTTGCGCCAACGCCAAGGTCGTCGTCAGGGCGAGCGCCATCGTCGCCGCCATCAGCCGAAAACCCGTCATGCGCTAGCCTCCCTGTTGATGCTAGCGCTAACACATTATCCCAGGTTGTGCAGGGTGGAGGGGCCAGGGTGGCGATGGCCGGCCTGTCGCGAAGCGCCTCGACCGGCCGATCACCGCCAGCCAATGCGACGCGGGCCCGCGGTTTGGCCCGCATGAAGGCGATCAGGCGGTTCTAGGCGGGCGGCTTCAATGGCGCCGGCAAATCGATCTTGGCGGACAAGCCGCCTTCCGGGCGGTTGGACAAGACAAGCCGGCCGCCCTGAGCGGAGGCCAACGCCTGGACGATCGAAAGGCCAAGGCCGGCCCCGCCGGTGCGCCGGTTGCGCGAAGCCTCGCCGCGCTCGAACGGAGCAACCAAGGTCTTCAGAGCTTCGGCCGGCAATCCCGGGCCGTCGTCCAGCACCATGATTTCCACACGTCCGCCCAGAGGTCTTGCGTCGAGCGTCACCGCGCCGCCGTAGCGGATAGCGTTGTCGATCAGGTTGTCGATCATGCGCCGAAAGGCCAAGGGGGAGGTCCAGGCCACGCCAGCCACCCCAGGCGCCACCGCGACGGTCTGACCCATCTCGCGGCGCAGGGCGACGAGGGCCTCCAGCTCACGCCGCACCTCGATCGCGCGGGCGCCGTCGCCTCGTCCGGCGTCCTGACGAGCGAACAGCAGGGTGTCGTCCAACAACTGGGACATCTCGGCTAGATCGGCTCCGGTCTTGGCGCGTTGGGCCTCGTCGGCGATAAACTCGGCCCGCAACGTCAGGCGGGTCAGATAGGTTCGCAGGTCGTGGGCGATGGCCGCGAGCATGCGGGTGCGCTCGTCCATCAGGTCGCGAATTCGGCCCTGCAGGGTGTTGAAGGCCGCCGACAGCTCGCGCAGCTCGCGCGGGCCCCTCAGCGGAAGGGCTTTGGCGTCCAGGTCGTCGCCGAACCGGGCGACCGCCTGAGCCAGTTGACCGACCGGCCGTGTGGTCTGGCGCACGGCCAGAGCCAGCATCAGGAGGGTGACGACCAGCAGGGCGGCCGCCGCTAACGACACCCGGCCGAAGAACAGCCGTGCTGTCTCCGGCGCGCGGCGACGCAGCACCAGCACTTTGCCATCGGCCAGTCGCACCGATAGCCGAAGGGCGGCGCGGCCGGGCAGGGCGCCCGCCTTCAACTGGCCACCGCGCCGGATGTCGATCCGCAGTTCGCGGTCGCCCAGGGCCTGGCGGTAGGCTTGGTAACCCCGATCGCCAGCGCCGGCGGCGCGGGCGCGGAGCGGCAGGCGCGGCAGATCGGTTTCAAGCGTCGCGCGGATCACGCCGGTGTCCAGCGCCCGAACGACCTTGGCCCGGGTCGCCGGCGAGCTGGCCTCCACCGCCTCGACGATGGCCTGGGCCTCGGACGGTCGCGGCAATTGGTAGAAGCGCACGCCGCCTTCGCCGCCGCCCTGAGGCCAGACCAGCAGGGCCGCGCCGATCACCAGCATGATCGCAAGGCCCGCCAGCAGGATCGCCGTCATGCGAGTGGAGAGATTGTCCGACAGCATCATCGTCAGAGTCGCTCGACCGGCGCGCTGAACAGGTAGCCGCCGCCGCGCACGGTCTTGATCAGGCCGGCGTCGCCCAGCTTGCGGCGCAGGCGGCTCAGCAGCACGTCGACGGCGCGGTCGAACGGCTCGGCGCCGCGGCCGCGGGTCCAGTCCAGCAATTGGTCGCGGCTGAGCACCCGCTGCGGATGGCGCAGAAAGGCCATCAGCAGGTCGTACTCGCCGCCGGTCAGCACCACGGGCTCGCCGTCGGGGGCGGTCAGGTCGCGGCTGGCGGTGTCGAGCCGCCAAGCGGCGAAACCCAGCATTTCGCGCGGTGGCGCGCTGACCACGCGATGGACCTCGCGCGTGCGACGGAGGATCGCCTTCACGCGGGCCAGCAACTCGCGCGGATTGTACGGCTTGGGCAGGTAGTCGTCGGCGCCGATCTCCAGGCCGATCACCCGGTCGATGTCGTCGCCCTTGGCGGTCACCATCAAGATGGCCACGTCGCCGGCCGCCCGCAGGCGCCGGCACATCGACAGGCCGTCCTCGCCTGGCATCATGATGTCCAGCAGCGCCAGATCCACCCGGCGGCGAGCGGCCAAGCGGTCGAAGGCCTCAGCGTCGGCGCAGCCTACGACCTCGTAGCCCTCCCGGCGCAATAGCCCCAACGTCAGGTCCCGGATTTCGGCGTCGTCTTCCACGACCGCGATCAGCGTGTTGTCGGCCATGGTCAAGAGATGCCCCAAGCCTTGGCCTGGCGGAAGCCGCCACTCTGTCCGTTTACACTTCGATACAGTTCGTCGGGTGCGAGCAAACCAGGGATTGCCGAGCGCGGGTCAACTGAGGGCGTCGAGGGACATCGACCATCTCCATGGAGCCAATATGCGTAAGATTTCCGTCCCGGCCGCCAGCCTCGTGTCCCTCGCGGTGCTCGCCGCGATGATCGCCGTGCCAGCTCAGGCCGGGCAGCATGGCCGCTTTGTCAGTGTCCAGGGCGCGCGCGGCCACGGCTACGTCCACAGTCGCGACGTCAGCCGTCAACCCGGCGCGATCTCGGTCTCGCGCGGGACCCAGACCAATTCCGGCCGCGGTGTCGCCAGCAACCGTCACGCCAGCTGGGGCGACGGCGCCTACCATGGCGGCGCAACACGCACGTTCGACAATGGCGTTTCGGCGAGCCGCTCGACCAACGTGGTCAACAACGGCGACGGCACGGTCAGCTACGACCATTCGCGCACCGGCTATGACGGCTCGACGCATTCGACCAGCGGCACGGTAACGCGCCCCTGATTGAACGCCCTGGCCCGCCGCGCCACGGCCCCAGACGCGCGGCGGGCGGTTTTTGGAGACCAAAGTTGAAGATCCTGACCCTGTCCATCATCTGTCTGGCCGCCATGGGCGTCTCCAACGCCAACGCGGCCCCGCGCACGCCCGGCGCGGCGCTCGACAAGGCCGACGCGAATCACGACGGCTACGTCACCCGGGACGAACTGAAAGTCTCGCGCGGGGCGCAGTTCGAACGTCTCGACCGCAATCACGACGGCGTGGTGACGCTCTCGGAGTTTCCCCGCCTGGCCAAGTCGAACCGCCCCAAGGCCCGGACGCTGAAGACCCTGATCACCCACGCCGACCGCGACGGCGATGGCCAGGTGACTCGCGCCGAGTTCGTCGACGGGCAAGCCCCGCTATTCGATCGCGCCGACCGCGACCATGACGAGCGCCTTTCTCGCGACGAGCTCACCGCCGTTCGCGAACAGCTCAAGAGCCTGAAATGACCTTGCGCGGACTGACGACCGTTTTCCTCGCCTTCACGCTGGGCGCTGTGATCGCGCCGGCCGACGCTGGCGCTCAGGCAAGGCTGAACCGGCTGCCGCCGGCCTTGCGCGAGCGTCTGCGGGAGAAGCAGGCCGAGGAGGAGCGCCCGATCGACCTGCAGGCTATCCTGCCCGGCGCCCGCAAGCAGACCGACGCCTATGGAACCGATGCGGCTCAGCGGATGGACGTCTACATCCCTCCAGGCGCGCGCAACGCGCCGATCCTGATCATGGTGCATGGCGGCGCCTGGATGATTGGCGACAAGGCCAACACCGGCTCGGTCGAGAATAAGCTCAAGCACTGGCTGACCCGGGGCTGGATCGTTGTCAGCGTGAACTACCGCATGTTGCCCGACGCCATGGCCTACGAGCAGGCCGAAGACGTCGCCGACGCGGTGCAGTGGGCGCAGGGCTATGCCGAAGACTGGGGCGGTGACCCGAGGAAGATCATCTTGATGGGGCACTCGGCCGGGGCGCATTTGGTGGCGCTGGTGTCGTCGCGGCCACAGATGGTCGGCCAACCCTGGGCCGGGTCGGTCGTGCTGGACTCCGCCGCCATGCGGGTTTCCGCGACCATGGCTGGCCGCCATCCAGGTTTCTACGACCGGGCGTTTGGTGATGATCGCGACTATTGGGCCAAGGCCTCGCCGATGGACCAATGGACACCGAAAGCCGTGCCAATGATGCTGGTCTGTTCGACCAAACGACCGGACGCGCCGTGCGACGACGCCCGCCGCTTTCAGTCCAAGGCGCGCGCGGCGGGACGCGACATGCCGGTCCTGCCTCAGCCGCTGACTCACGCCGACGTCAACCGGACGCTCGGGCTGCCGGGAAGCTATACCAACACGGTGGACGCCTTTATCGCCGCGCGCTTGCAGGAACAGCGCTAGCGACCGCGGCTGTGGAGCCCAGAGCGCGAAAAGAATGCCCGCCGCATCGTCAGAGACCAGACGCGGCGGGCCAAGAGGAGGCGGGGGAGGGCGTCGCGGTTGCGGCCGCGACGCGCCGTTGATCGCTACATCTTGTAGACGAAACTAACTTGGTAGCTGGGACCGAACACGCCGGTCTCCTGCCAGAGGCCGGGGTTGTTCTTGTAGGCCTCTTCCTTCTTGTTGAAGAGGTTCTGGCCCGCTGCGGTGACGGTCATGTGATCGTTCAGGTTATAGCTGGCCGAGAAGTCGACCTGCACGCCCGACTTGATCGTGTGCCCCTCGCGCGCGAAGAAGCTGTCGGCGTTGTTCTGCTCGTAGGCGCTACGGTAGTTGGCCGACACGCGGGTGCTAAACTTGGCGTTTTCCCAGTAGCCGGTCACGTTGCCCGACTTGCGCGACAGGTTGCGCAGCGAGAAGCCCGTGGTGGAGTACTTCGGGTCCACATAGGTGTAGTTGGCGAGGATGCCGAAGCCGTCGATCGGCAGCCAGGCGTCCAGCGACTGCTGCCAGTTGACCTCGTAGCCGCGCAGCTTGACCACGGACGGGTCGTTCTGGGTGACCGTGATGTCGTAGAGCTTGCCGTTGGCGCCCACGCAGTCGCTGGTCGAGGCGCTCTTCGTCAGGTTGACGTTGTTCCACGACGTCGGACAGACCAGCGAGGTGAAGGTGCCGTTCTTCACGTCCTTGGCGAAGGCGCCGAAGCTCAGGCCGCCGCCCTGGCCGTAGTACCATTCCAGGCTGACATCCAGGTTCTTGGCGGTCAGCGGCTTCAGGGTCGGGCTGCCCTGGTCGACGAAGACCGTGGTCTGGCCGGCGCTGTCCTTGGCCTCGAACTGGGTGGTGTTGAGCTTGGAGTTGCTGTCCAGGATCGGCCGGACCAGCGTCTTGGCGGCCGCCAGGCGCAGGATCAGGCTGTCGGTCAGGTCGAACACCACGTTGGCGCTCGGCAGGATGTCGTCGTACTTGGTGGTCGTCGAGATCTTGCCCAGCAGGTTCTGGATGTCGCAGTCGCAGCCGTCGGTCAGGTTGCCGTCGACGGTTTGCTTGGTCGACTCATAGCGCGCGCCGACATTGGCGCGGAACGGGATCGGACCCAGATCGCCGCGCAGGTCGGCCATCGCGTAGAGCGAGTCGATGTTGCGCGAGAGGCTGTACGAGGCCTGCGGGTTGTAGAGCGCCGGAACGCTCACGCCCTTGGCCGCCAGGGCCTTGCGATAGGCCTCGATATCGGGCGTCAGCCAGCTGTTCACGCCCGTGACGCCGCCGTCCAGGAAGTTGGTGACCTTCGGATTGCTGTTCGTATAGGTCGGAACATACTGGAAGTTGTCGTCGAAGAAGTCGCGGCGGGTGACCGTGCGGTCGAAGCCTTCCTTCTTCAGCTTTCCGCCGAACTGGATGTCGCGAACGATCCCCCAGTCGGCGTCGAACTTGACGTCCAGCTGGGCGGACTTGCTGTCGGTGACCTGGTGGTTCTGGGCGCCGTTGGGATAGGTCGACCAGGCCAGGTTCGACGTCGCGTAGATGCTGGGGTCGGTCGCCGCGCTCGACATGGTGAACTTGATGTTGTCGGGGTTGCTGATGTCCAGCACGCCCGAGGCCACCTTCGGTTCGATGATCGCGGCCTCTTCGGTCAGGTAACCGTCGCCCTTGGTGTAGTGGACGATGGCGTTGGCCTGCCACTTGGGCGCCAGGTCCCAGCGGGCGTAGCCGGTATAGGCCCGGGTCGACAGGTCGCGCGTTTCGAGCTGGCGGTTGTTGTCGAACGTGAAGTTGCCCAGGTTGACGACCGTGGCCGCTCCGTTGGACAGCTTCACCGGCGTGACCGACGACTTGCCGAAGTTGCCGAACACCATCTGGTTGACGTTGTACTTGGTGGCGTCCTTCGAATAGACGCCGGTCAGGCCCAGCTTCAGATTGTCGGTCGCCTTGAACTCGACGCCGGCGTTGAACTGGGTGCGATCCGAGGTGCGGTCGATGCGGCGGTAGCGGAAGCGGCGCGGGACCAGCGTGCCCTGCGGCGTCGCGACCGTTCCGGCGAACTCGCCCACCGCGCCCGAGGCGGTGTACCAGCGGTCCAGGAAGGCGTAGTCGGCGCGGTCGTCCAGTTCCTGATAGTTGACGCCGGCATAGACGCCCAGGCGGCCGTCCAGATACTGGTTGGCGTAGACGACGCCGAACGCGGGATTGACGCCGCCATCGGCCAACTTGGCCTTCTGGCCCTTGACCGACAGGATCAGCTTCTGGCCATTAATGTCGAGCGGCTTGGCCGTGCTGATGTCGATGGTGCCGGCCAGGCCGCCCATGTCCATGTCGGCGGTCGGCGACTTGTAGACCTGCACCGAGCTGGCCAGCTCGGTCTGGATGATGTCGAAGCGGAAACCGTCGACGAAGTTGGGATTGGCGAAGTCCTGACCGTTCAGGGTCACCTTGGCGTACTGAGGGCCCAGGCCGCGGATGCTGATCGTCGCGCCGCGTCCGTTGACGTTCTGGATCTGGACGCCGGGAATGCGCTGGATGGCCTCGGCGATGTTGTCGCTGGGGAACTTGCCCAGGTCTTCGGCCGAAATGCCGTCCGAGACGCGAATGTCGTTGCGCTTGGTCTGTAGCGCGGTGGCCAGGCTCTTGCGGAATCCCGTGACGACGACCGCCTCGATTTCGTCGTTCCCCGACGGGGCGGCCTGCTGGGCCGTTGCAGCGCCCGCGAGGAACAGGCCCGACAGGGCGGTGCTCAGCATGGCGAAGTGTCGTAGTTTCATTATATTCCCCATTTGTGCAATTTAGAGCGAATTCTCTGAATTCTTGTCACCGGCATCAGAGATGCTGCGAAGTCGTCCTGTGGACTTTGTTTTTATCTGCTCTTCATTGCTTCTCTAATTCGAGAAGTCCCCCGTGTCGTTTTGAGATCAGCTCATCTTTATCCCCCAAAGCTTCGCGCGCCCGACTCGCCAGGCGACGCCTGCGTGGACCGCCAAGACCAGATCGCCGCCGCGCCATTCGGACCCAGCGTGCCCGCCGGGATCAGAGGTTGGTGAAGGTGGCGATACCAATCTATGACCAACCGAATGTGGCGCGATTTGGACTATTGATATGATCAATCTGGCTTTTGGCGCAAGCGACCTTAGCGCGTGCGTGGCTATTGGGCTTAAAATGGTATTATCGCCCGCGCTTTATGCATCGAGCCTGTTCTGGTGGGTCCGGACCGCGCAAACCGCGCGGCTCACTCCAGAGCTCGGCGCCACATTTCGCTTCCGTCGCCGCGCCGTCGAATTGTAGTTTGCGGGCCCGCCGCCGTGCGTGCTTTGGATCGATGCCTGATCTCGTTTTTCTCAGAGTGCGACTTGGCGTCACGGCGGTGATGACGGCTATCGCCAGCATCGCCCACGCGGCCGCGGTCGAGCGTCTGCCCTTCGGCAAGACCAGCACGGGCGCGATGGTCGTTAAGACGGTGCTGCGCAATGACCTGGGCATGCGCGTCGCGGCGATCGACTATGGCGCCACCTTGACCGCGATCGAGACGCCCGACCGCCAAGGTAAGGTCGCCAACATCGTGTTGAACCGGCCCGACATCGCGTCGTACGAGACCAACCAGCGCCGCTATGGCGCGGTGATCGGACGCTACGCCGGCCGCATCACCGACGCGCGCTTCAGTCTAGACGGGGTCACCCATCAGCTCGAGGTGGGGCGCAACAATATGACTCTGCACGGTGGCTCGCATGGCTACGACAAGCGCGTGTGGTCCAGTTGGCCCGTCACGGACCGCCGCTCCGTCGGCGTCCGCTTCCGCTTGCTGAGCCCGGCCGGCGATCAGGGCTTTCCGGGAGCGCTGCGGCTTACCGTGACCTACCGCCTGATGCGCAAGTCCAACGCGCTGCGCATCGAGTACGTCGCCCGAGCGAGCGCCCCGACGGTGGTCAATTTCACCAACCACGCCTTTTTCAACCTGGCGGGGGCAGGGGCGGGGACGGTCCTCGATCACCGCGTCTGGATCGACGCCGACCGCTATGCCGACGTCGACGCGCGCAAGGCCCCCAGCGGCGCCTTACCGTCGGTGACCGGCACGGTGATGGACTTCCGCTCGCCCCGCCGCCTGGGCGATGTCCTGCGGCTGGATGATCCCTTGCTGGCGCCGTCGAACGGCTTCGACCACAGCCTGGTCCTGCGCGACGCCGTGGCCGACACGCCGCGCCTGGCCGGGTGGATCGAGGATCCCGCCAGCGGCCGGCGCATGACGGTGTTGACCACCGAGCCCTCCGTCCAGTTCAACAGCGGCAACGGCTTCGACGGCGGCGAGACAGGCTCGGAAGGCGTCGCCTATCCACGATATTCCGGCCTGGCCTTCGAGACCCAGCATCTACCTGACAGTCCGAACCAGCCGACGTTTCCGTCCACGGCGCTGCGTCCTGGAAAGCCGTTCAGGTCGACGACGATCCTGCGGTTCTCGCGATAGCTTCACCGCTATCTTCCCAGGCCCTGGCGAGACGCGAAACAGGCTCTTGACAGTCGCCCCCGATCTCTACTTGATATCGATATCAATTAGAGATCGGAAGGATCGGCGGCGCGCTGGTCCCTCATCCTCTGAATTGATATCGATATCATAGTCCGAATCCCGCGGACCGCGCGTTTCGGCCATGGCTAAGGCGCTCGACCGCCGAGGCCCAACAAACCGGACAAAACGTTCGGAGGGGAGGAAGATATGGCTGATCATAGCCCTCGGCGCGGCCGCGGTCAGGCTTCGCAGGTTTCTCAGAGAGCCCTGGCCTTGGCTCTCGCCGCGAGCGCCTTGGTGGCGACGGCGGTGCAAGCCCAGTCGGCGGCGACGTCCGCTGCTCCGGCGCCGGTCAAGGCCGAGACCAACGCCGTCGACGAAGTCATCGTCACTGGCGTCATGGCCGGCACGGCAGCCAAGAAGGCGAATGTCTCGTTCTCCGTGTTGTCCGAAGACGACATGTCGAAGTTCACGCCGATCAGCGCCGACGACATGCTGCGCGACATGCCTGGTGTGGTCGTCGAGTCCAATGACGGCGTGGCCCGCAACGAGGTCTTCACGCGCGGCATGACGATCGGCACGGGCGCCAACACCTCGGGCTACTTCTGGACCACGATCCTGGAAGACGGGCTGCCCGTCGTGCCGTTCAAGTTCAGCGGCTTCCAGGACGGCTATTTCTATCGCGCCGACATCTCGACCAGCCGGGTGGAGTCGGTTCGCGGCGGTTCGTCGGCGACCGGCGTGACCACCTCCGTGGGCGCCACGTTCAACTACATCACCGGTCAGGTGAAGCCCGGCGCGGTCATCCAGACCCGTCTCGGCTTCGAGGGCGAGGACCTGCACCTGTCCTGGAAGCAGGTCGACGCCGCCTATGGCTGGGTCAATCAAGCGGGCGACTTCGGCGTCGGCCTCAGCGGCTTCTATCGCCGGTCGAACGGCCAGGTGAACCCGGGCTGGGATCTGAACCATGGCGGCCAGTTCAAGCTGAACCTCTACAAGGACTACAAGACGGCCAACGGTTCGGGCTCGTTCAATGTCGTGCTCAAGCATCTGGACGACACCAACGCCGAGCTGACCACCTTCCAGCAGCCGACCTACGGTTATCAGAACCCGGAGGAAATCCCCGGTTTCGGCCGTGACGTGAACCTGTTCATGAACGGCGGCAAGCAGACCGTTCCGAACGCCTTCAGGGGCGGAACCCACACGCTCGATCCCTCGGACGGCTACCGCTATCGGCAGGACGCGATCTCGCTGCGCTGGAACCACGACACCGACGGCCCCTTGAGCTTCACGGGGGCGCTGCGTGTCCAGAAGTCGCGGTACCGGGGACAGTCCTACAAGCCCCAGGGCCTGGCCTCGCTGGGCTCGGGGACGGCCACGCGCGAGCGGTACGGATTGAATATCAACAATCTCGACCGCACCCCCGGCTACTACGAGTACTACAACGGCGCCGGCGCGCTGGTCGCCCGGGTCGCTAACAACGTCAACGGCTCGCAGCTGGGCGTGAACTATCGGACGAACGCGGCCTGTCCCCGGGTGACGGCCACCACCTGGCAGTCCAACAGCCTCTGCCTGGTCTCCAACACCCTGCCGAACCGCAATGTCGACATGCGCGGCGGCCTGGTCACCGCCACCATCCCGACCGCGGCCGGCGTCTACAATTCCGGCGTCGTGCCGGTCGACAGCGCCTCGCAGGACCTGATCCTGCTGACGCGGGCCGAGGATAACCAACGTGAGTCCAACGACTACATGGGCAACTTCACGGCCACCTATCACGGCGACAATTATAGCCTGAACCTGGGTGTCTACGTGTCGCGCTCCGAGCAGGAAAACGACAACTGGGCCAACGGTCTGGGCGTCTCGGCCTGGGCGGACGGCCAGGTCCAGAACCTGAACGTCAAGTACGTGACCGACGGTGGAACGACCTATCAGCTGACCGACGCCGGCGGCTGGGGCTCGTACGGCAGCGGTCTTTTCACGACCGTCTCGCAGCGCGCCAAGATCCGCGAGATCTCGCCCTATGCCGGGGCCAGCTGGTCGCCGGGCAAGTGGGACTTCAACGGCAGCGTCAAGTACCAGCGCTTCGACGCCAAGACCTATTCGGAGACCTGGGACACGCGCAACGCCAACGCGGCGTCGCTGACCAATGGCGGGCTCGATGGCGATCCGCTGACCGTTTACGACAATGTCTACATGACGAAGACCGCCGCTAAGGTCATCGAGGCCGACAAGCACGTCGGCACCTGGAACTACAGCGTCGCCGTCGGCTACAACTTCAACGCCCGGAATAAGGTCTATTACCGCTACACCGACGCCAAGCAGCCGGCCGCGGGCGTGATCAATCGGTATTCGTCCGCCGCGGCGCTGGTGCGTCCGCTGGGCCCGACGGCCTTCATCAAGGGCCACGAGGTCGCCTATACGTTCGGCGATCGCAAGTTCAACGGCCAGATCACTTACTTCTATCAGAACTTCGCCGTGAACGATTATCCAACCGCGGTCGACAAGGACAATGTCTCGACCTACCTGCTGCCGGAGAATTTCAACCGCTACTTTACGCGCGGCGTCGAGGCCTGGGCCAAGTGGCGGATCACGCGGGCCCTGGAATGGAACCCGTCGGCGACCTTCCTGAACGGCAAGACGACCGAGGCCTATACTTGGCTCAATACCGGCGCGAACGGCCAAGGCGACGACGACGACGTGCTGCGCATCGACGCGGGCATACTGGCGCGCTCGCCCAAGTGGACGATCAGCAACACGGTCTCCTACAGCTTCAAGGATTTCCGGTTCAACCTTCGTCACCGCTGGATGGACGTGCGCAAGCTCAACAACAACGCACTGGACCACCGCTACCTGCCCAAGCAGGACAACCTGGACGCCTCGGTTCAGTACACCGGCATGAAGAAGACCCTGGTCACCCTGGACGTCCGCAACGTGTTGGATAAGCAATACATCTCGGCCTACGACCCGATGATCAGCACCAATCTGCCCGCCAATGTGCAGATCTACGACGTCGTCGCGCAGCTGCCGGAGTCTGGCTTCCTGCTGAAGCGCAACGCGCCGCGGTCCGTCTGGCTGACCGTGCGCAAGGAGTTCTGATCCTCGCCGAACGTTCCTCTCTTGGCGGCGGGGATCGGGCGATCGATCCCCCCGGATTTCTCCGAGGTTTCCCAGCACCATGTCCGACCACGATCTTAGACTGGTCGCGCCCTTCAGCCCGACGATCATGAAGGCGACCATGACGCCGGCGATGGTCGACACGCTGAACGAGCGCGTGGATGCGATCTTGGCCTCGACCGCCGAAGCGGCGCAGCGGGACTGGTCGGCGCATCTGGCGGGGGCGGTGAGCGCCGAGATCCGGATCACCGACATTCTCCTGGCCCTGCCAGCGCTGCGCGACTTCCTCTATGACGTCGCGCGGACCTACGCCTACCGATGCGAGAACGCGCTGCTGCACTATAGTGACTACAAGCGCACCGAGGAACTCGCGGACAAGCGGCTGGAGGTCCAGATCAAGGAAGCCTGGGCCAACGAGATGGTCGCGGGCGACTACAACCCCGCCCATTTCCATCAAGGGTGCCTGTTCAGCAGCGTCGGCTTCCTGCGTGTGCCGCCGGGCTACGAGGCCGAGTTCCAGGCCGACAAGGCTCGGCAGAACACCGCCGGCTGCCTGCAGTTCATCGACAGCCGCAGCGCCGTGGGCGTGCGCAACCTGTTCACAGTCAAGCCCGTGGTCGGCGAGTTCTATCTCTGGCCGTCATGGATGCTGCACTGCGTCTATCCGTTCAGGAGCCCGGGCGTGCGCCGGTCGATGGCGGTCAATCTGGCGCTGGTCTGATGACCCGTGTCGCGAAAGTAAGAGTATGGGGGAGACCGGCGTGAAGATCCGAGCGAAGAGAGCGGCCTGCCTGGTACTGACGGCGTGTCTCCTAGGCGCGAGCGCTCAGGCCCAGACGCTGCGCGGCGGCCATCCGTATCTGACCTTCAGCGACAAGCACGTGTCCCAGTTCAAGGCGCGGGTCGGTGAGGACGCCGGCGCCAAGGCTGCCTGGGGCCGGGCGCGGGCCAAGGCCGATGAGGCGCTGACGCGGAAGCCCGCCAACGATCGCGAGCTCAACACGGCCTTGATGGGCCTGTCCCTGACCTATCGTATGACCGGTGAGCGTAAATATGCCGACCGCGCCAAGGCGCTGCTGGAGATCTATGCCGGGCGCGCCAACTGGGTGACGGACAAGCCGCTGCTGGCCCGCGCGCCGGTCTGGAACGCCGACCTCGGCATGGGGACCAGCGCCTACGCCTATGGCCTGACCTTCGACGCCATCTACGACGCCCTGACGCCCGCCGAACGGGATCGGCTGGCCAAGGCGCTGGTCAAGGGCGCGATCAAGCCGACGCTGGCCGACTGGATCGACGGCGCGGACCGCATCCATAGCCTCGACACCATGGGCCACAACTGGTTCAGCCACATCGTGTTCGGCGCGGGCGTGGCGGCCATCGCCGTCAAGACCGAGGAACCTCAGGCCGACGCCTGGATCCGCCGCCTCGACGAGGCCGCCGAGGAGTGGGCCAACTACGACGGCAGCGCCATCGAAACCAAGCCCCAGCACTTCGCGACCAATGGAGCCTTCGTCGAGAGCATCAACTACGCGGACTTCGCCGCGGAGGGCTACCTGCGCTTCCGGCGCGCCTGGCTGGACGCCTTCAAGGAGCCGCCTTCGCCGACGCCGCGCCTGGCCGGGATCGCCGACTACTTTATCCAGAACGTCTATCCGACGGCGACCGGCGCCCTGTCGAGCAACTTCGGCGACGGCAATCCTACGGCCAGCGGGGCCCACGCCATCATCAACCTGTGGGCCGCGGGCGATCAGCAGCCGCGCTATCTTTGGTATCTCGACACCGTCGCGCCTAACCCCAACCAAAACGTTCTCGACGAGCCCGAGAACATGGTGCTGTGGCCCACCGCCAAGACTCGCGCAGGCCTCGGGCAGGGACCGGGCCTGGCGACCAGCTGGATCGACAAGGATCTCGGCTCGGCGACCCTGCGCTCGTCCTGGGCGCCGGACGCGACCTTCCTGGCGCTGCGTTCCGGGTTCACCTGGAACCATAACCACGCCGACGCCGGCAGTTTCATTCTCTGGCACAAGGGCAAGCAGCTGCTGATCGACTCTGGCAACGCCAGCTACGCGCGGCCCGAGTACGACGGCTATTACCGCCAGAGCGTGGCCCACAACGTGGTCACGCTGGACGGCAAGGCCGAGCCCTCGAGCAACACTTACGACGGTTCGCACTTCAACGGACGCGTGGACCATCTGGTCGACGCCGGCGACCTGCGCTTCGTCTGGGCCGACGCCACTGGACCCAACGCCAGGAGCTTCGAGCGCAAGTACCGCAGCTTCCTCTGGCTGGGCGGCGCCATTCTGGTGATCGACGATCTGAAGGGCTGGGAGCCGGGCCAGTTCGAGTGGCTGCTGCACTACGAGGGCGAGGCCAAGCGGCAGGGGCAGGTGATCACGATCAGGAACGGCGACGCCGAGGTGGCGGTGCGGCCGCTGTTTCCCGAAACCTTGCCTGACGGCGGTCTGTTCACCGACTATCCCGAACTGCTGCGGATGGCCGAGGGCAAGGGCCTGAAGGATCACGCGCCGGACGAGGCTCAGCCCTACCTGCGCCTGCAGGCGCCGGGCGTCATGGATCGGACGAAGTTCGTGGTGGCCCTGACGCCGAATGGCGTCGATCCCCCGCCCCGCATCGAGCGCGTCGAGACCAAGGACTACCTACTGGTGAAGGTTCGCCAGAAGGGCGAGGTGACCGACGTCTATTTCAATCTGCTGGCCGACGGACGCATCCGTCACCGCAACGCCAACGCCAATCTCGACGGTTGGGAGACCGACGCCTACATCCTGGCGCTGACCTATGCCGATGGCGGAAGCGCCCAGAACCCGAGGCGGTGGTTCGTCGCCGACGGCAGCTATCTGCGCCGCGACGGGCGCGTGGAGCTGGACTCCCTTTCCAAGGCCTTCGTCGTCAAGACCAGGACCGGGCAGGGCGTGACGGCCAGCATCGAGGGCCAGCCGACCTACGCGATCCGCCTGGCCTGCGAGGGCGCGCGGGCCATCAAGGTCGACGGCGTCTCGAAAACCTGCGAACGCGACGTCGCGCTGGTCAGGCGCTCGACCACGCCGCATTGATCGTCGTCAGTCCGACGGCCGCCCAAAGACCGCTGAAAATCCGAAACCGCTTTCTCGCCTCGATTCTGACGGCTTCACCTGATCCTCTCGAACGTCTAGCCTCGCGGCCTGGGGTCGCGTGCGCACACGTCGATGAGAGAAGGACGGACCGGATGAGCCGAACGTTGTCGGGCGGAACGCGATTGGCCGCGATCGGGCTGGCGCTGTGGAGCGTCGCCGGCGCGGCCCTGGCCGCGGACGCCGCGCCGCCTCGGCCGGGCGATATCTATGGCGTCTGGCGCAACCCCAAGGGCAGTGTCCACATCGAGATCAAGCCGTGCGAGACGCGGACGTGCGGCGTGGTCGTCTGGGCCAACGCCCAGGCGCGGGCCGACGTGAAGAAGAAGAACAACCAGGATCTGGTCGGCATGCAGCTGCTGCGCGACTTCGCCGCCTCCGATCCCAACGAGTGGAAAGGCAAGGTGTTCGTGCCTGACCTGGACATGACCTTCTCGGGCCAGGTGCGCCTGCTGGACCGCGCGTCGCTGCGGGCCAAGGGCTGCCTGCTGCCCAACTTCCTGTGCAAGTCGCAGACCTGGACGCGGGTCGATACCGCCAGCACCCTAACCGGACGAGCCTTGTAGGATCGTCATGGGCCAGGCGGGGGACGAGCGGGAGTTCCGGGTTGAGATCGACGGCCCGTTGCTGGCCAACCGCGGCGGCTTTTATGGCGCGGGCGACGTTCGCTGCCGCGCCCCGGCCCAGACCCTGGCCGAGCACCGCTATGCGCGCTCGGCGATCGGGGCGGTGGTGTCGGGCGTATTCAATTACCTGACTCCTCGCGGCGACGCGGCGGTGGCGCCCGGCGCGATCCTGCTGGGCAATGCCAAGGAAAGCTTCGCCTGCCTGCACCTTGACAGCGCCGGCAACCGCCGGGCCGTGCTGGCCCTGGACGACGCGCTGATGGCCGAGCTGGCCGAGGACCTCGACTGCGCCGAAGGCCGGTTCGCGGTCGCGGCCGTCGCTCCCGGACGCGCCACCGCGCCGCTCTATGGCGCGATCCGCCGCCTGGCGCGCGATCCTCGCCCGCAGGAGGAGCGCGTCGTGAGCGTCACGGCCGCCGCCCTCGCCCTGGGACGCCGGGTGCGTCGGCGCGACGCCAGCCGGGTCGAACATCACCGCGTCCGCGACGTAGCCCACGAGATCGAGCGCCGCTATGCCGAAGCCTTGCCCCTGACCGAGCTGGCCGCGAGCGCGGGCCTGTCACGCTACCACTTCATTCGCGCATTCCGCGACGTGACCGGCGAGACGCCCCGGCAGTTCCAGATCGGCGTCCGCCTGAAGGCCGCGGCCGACCAGCTGCTGGACACCAAGGCGCCGATCACGACCATCGCTTTGAACGTCGGCTTCAACGACCTCTCGTACTTCAACCACACCTTCCGCGACGCCTTCGGCCAGTCGCCGCGAGCGTGGCGCAACGCCGCTTAGGATCAGCGCAACAAAACCCAAGTTTGCCGTCGCGACGCCTGTCACCTTGCCCGCACCGAGGTTCAGGGGAGTTGGTCGGGTGATGCGGTCGGTGAAAGCGGTTCCCTATGCGCTGGGCGCGTTCGTGCTGGGCGTCTTGGGCGTAATCTCCGGCGATTTCGCCTTTCAATGGCAGCCCGTGCCGGAACACGTTCCTCTTCGGTCCGTGCTGGCTTCCGTCTCCGCCGTCGCGATGGCCGGCGCCGCCCTGGCGGCGGTGCTGCCGCGCGCGGCGCGCGAAGGTCGACTGCTCCTGGCGATCTTCTTCGGTGTGTGGGCCGTCTTGCTTCACGGTCCCCACGTCGCCGCGAAGCCCGGCTCGGTCGCCGAGTGGCTGGGCGTGGCCGAGAGCACGGCCATGGCGGCGGGCGGCGTCGCTCTCTTTGCTGAAACCCTCGAGGCGAAGATCTGGCGACGCCGCCTAACTTTTTCGGCCCGGATCGCGTTCGGCCTGTGTCTGCTGGTCTTTGGCCTGGCGCACTTCGTCTACTTGGCCTTCACGGCTCAGATGGTGCCGGCCTGGCTGCCCTGGCGGACAGGCTGGGCGGCGGCGACGGGCGCGGGACACGTGCTGGCGGGCTTGGCCTTCCTGTTCAATCGCGGACTGAAGGCGGCCGGACCGGCGGTCACCGGCATGATGGCCAGCTTCGTCGTGCTGCTGCACACCCCGCGCGTGATCGCCGAGCCGACCAGCCGCATGGAATGGACGATGATGGCGGTGGCCCTGACCCTGACCGGCGCGGCCTTCGCGCTTTGGCGGCGGAACGTCGAGCCTGAGCCGGAATCGGCCGAGGCGGCCTTGCCGCCCGAGCCCCCCGTTCAGTGATGCGCGTGGTGCTCGGCGTTGCGCTTGCGGGTCGCGGCGGCCTTCTTGGCCGAGGCTGAGCGAGCGGCGGCGCTGCGGTTGGCCGAGGCCTCGCCGCCTTTCTCGCCGCCCTTGTGGGCCGCCGGATGACCAGTGCTCTTGCCGCGACCGGAACCGCCGGCCTTCTTGCCGCCGCCGTCATCCTTGTTGACCGTCGCCCAGGCGCGCCGCTCCGCTTCCTTCTCCGAGACGCCGCGCGCCTCGTAGCCTTCTGCGATGTGGTCGGCCTTTCGCTCTTGCTTGTCGGTGTACTTGCTCTTGTCGCCTCTGGGCATGGCGAGCCTCCTTGTCCTGGAGAATCTAACCAGCCCGATGCGGCGCGGTTCCTACGGCCGACCTTCCATCGACAGCAGGGCCAGCAGCGCCCCCTCGGTGTCCGACAGACGCCAGCCGCGGTAGGCGAACACCACGCCTTCGCGGAAGTCGGCGGCGGCCCGGGCGCGCAGGCGGGGCAGGGCGTCCGGGCCGCGTCCGGCCGGGAACAGGCGCGTCGCGAGATCGCGGGCGGTGACGCCGGCGTGCTGATCGCGCCAGGCCTTGCCGATCCGGTCGACGGCGGCGGCGTCCAGGCCCGCGAAGACATCCGCTGTTTCGGCCCGGACCAGGGCGGGCGTGGCGGCGAACGCGACGAGGGCGGCCAGGAGATCGCGGCGGCTGGTCATCGGGCGGCTCCTGTCTGGGTCTTGAGGTGATCGGCCAGACGCATGGCCAGGGCCAGAATCGTCAGGGTCGGGTTGGCGATGCCGGAGGTCGGGAAGACCGAACTGCCGGCGATATAGAGGTTCTTGGCCTCATGCAGCCGCAGGTCAGGATCAACGACGCCCTTCTTCGGATCGGCGTGCATCCGCGTCGTACCCATGTGGTGACGCGAGGCGCTGGAGATGGCCAGCAGCTTGCTCCGCTCGATCGACCAACACATCCTGCCTTCGCCGGACGCGCCCAGGGCGTCGGCCAGGCCCGCTACGGAACGCTCGAGGTCGGTGTGGTCCCTCTCGCCATAGGCCCAGGTCAGGCGTATGCGCGGCAGGCCCAGTGGGTCTTTGTGCTCGGGATCCAGGGTCACGCGGCTGTCGGGATTGGGGAAGTGCTCAGCCATGGCGAAATAGCCGAGCAACTGCGCCTCGGTTTGGCCCTTGGCGACGCGACCGCTGGTCCGGCGGATCGTCTGGGTGTCGGCGCCGACCTCGGTTTCGGGACCCGAGGCGGCGGCGCGGAACAGGGTGGCGGTGAAGTTGCCGGTCTTCATCCGCGTTTGGGCCTTTAGCCCCGCGCCAATGACGCAGTGCGCGGCCAAGCGCTTGGCCGGCGCGTAGAGATCCATCGGCGCGTTGCGGGCGATCGCCACGGCCGTGCCCTCGGTCTCGCTATCGCCGTCGCTGGAGTAGGTGACGTGGCCCTGGAAGAAGCGGCCGACCTGATCCTCGCGGTTGCCCAGGTTGTCGGACGCCAGCAGCAGGCGGACGTTCTCGATGCCGCCGACCGCCAGGACGTAGCGCGCGGCCTTGGCCATGTGGCGCTTGCCGTCCAGGCAGGCGACATCCAGGCCGGTGATCTGGTCGCCCTGACGGCGGATTTTCACGACATTGGCGTGCAGATAGACCGTGATGTTGGCCGCTTCGGCGAACTTGGTGCGGAAGGCGTCGAACGCGGCCTTGTCCGTGCCGCCCGAGAACTTCGAGAACGCGCGCGGGGCGGGGAAGAAGCCGTCGGCCGGATCCAGGGCCAGCGGCTGGCGCTCGGGTTCGGTCGAAGCAGGGCGTTCCAGCGGGAAGCGCGGGATTTCCAGCAGGTCGCAGGCCCGGTCGTAGTAGGGCTGCATCTGCGTCCGGGTGATCGGCCAGCCGCTATGCGGGATCCAGGCGCGCTCGGCGAAGTCGGCCGGATCCAGCGGGGCGCACTTGCCGCCCCAGACCATGCCCGAGCCGCCTAGCGCCCGGATTCGCGACTGCGCCGGATAGTCGTCGAAGGGCCGGTCGGGATTGCCGGGGGCCTTTTGGACGCCGGAACCGGCGTAGAGGGACTGGTTCTCGGCGTCGATCTCCAGACCGCCGCTCTCCAGGATCACGACCTTCAGCGGGCCGCCGGCCAATTCCTTGGCCAGGGTGATGCCGGCCAGGCCGCCGCCGATGATCAGCAGATCGGCCTCGAGCGGGCTGGCGTCGGGCAAGGTTCGGGCGTCGATGATCGTCATCGTTGTGAAGCTCGCTGAATTTAAAGGAGGTTTCGGAGCGCGGCCTTAGCCGCGCGCGCCCCGGCTCTTCAGATAGGCCACGACGTCCGCGTGGCCGTTGCGGCGGGCTTCGCTCATCGGCGAGCGGATCTGGCCCGGGTTGGCCGGGACCGCGCGGTTCACGTCGGCGCCGCGCTCGACCAGATAGGTGACGATATCGAGATTGCCGGCCTGGGCGGCGTTGATCAGCGGCGTCTCGTCGCCGGGGACGAAGACCTCGACATTGGCGCCGCGTTCGACCAGCAGGCGGACGATCTGGATATTGCCGGACAGCGAGGCCTGGATCAGCGGGGCGCCATCGCCTCGCACGGCCAGGTTCGGGTCGGCGCCAGCCGCCAGCAGCAACTGAACGGTATCGAGCTGGCCATGACGGGCCGCCTCGATCAGCGGGGAGCCGTCACCGGGAAGCACGGCGTTGGCGTTGGCGCCCAGGGCGATCAACTCGCGCACGGCCGCCACGTCGTGGGCGCGGACAGCGTCGAACAGCGGTTGGCCCAGATGACGGGCGACGGCGCGCTGGGCCTCTTCGGGGCTACGCTCGACCACCTGGGCGGGCTGGGCGGCCCACGCGGCGACGCCGGCCGAGAGGCTGAGCACCGCGACGGCGGCCGCGCCGGCCAGGTGACGGTTACGATTGGCATGGTGACGGGCGAGCATGGTGAAGCGCTCCTTCAGTTGGTGGTTGGCCGAGGCTGGCCAATGGCAGCCCAGCGGCGGGGCGCAGGCGGCCAGCTGGGTCTTCAGCATGGCTTCGCCATAGGCGCGGCGGGTCTTGGGGTGACGGGCGAGAACCGCGGCGTCGCAGGCGATCTCCTGGTCGATGCGTAGGGTGGCCGCACCGACATGGATCAGCGGGTTGAACCAGAACAGGCATTGCATGGCCGTGACGGCGGCGTTGATCTGGGCGTCGCCGACGGCCAGGTGGTTGCGTTCGTGGGCCAGGATCAGGGTCTGCTCCTCGGCGGTGAAACGGTCGGCGAAGTCGGCGGGCAGCACCACGCGCGGGGCCAGGGCGCCGATCACGGCGGGTCCGACACCAGGACGCTCCGATTGGAGGAGACCGGCTTCACCGGTGGCGCTGAGCCGGCCCAAGGCGCGGACGAACCGTCGCTGGCGCTCGGCCTGGACGACGAGGCCGCCGAGGGCGACGGCGACCCACAGGCCCAGCAGGCTCTCGCCGACGGGCAGCGAGCGCAGCGGACGCGGCGCGGGCTTGAGCAGACGCGTGGGCGCGGCCGGCGCTGTCTGGGCGACGATCGCCGCCGGCTTGGCCAGGCTCGGGACAGGCTGGGTGATCGTCCGCGCCGGAATCAGCAGGGCCAGGATCGACAGCGGCGCGATCAGCCACAGCGCATAGGCGCTGCGGGCCCCGAACGCGGCGCGAACCGGCTTGCGCAGGACCAGGATCAGCAGAACCGCCGCCGCCAGGGCGAGATTGGCCTTCAGCAGGAACAGGATCAGGTCACTGGTCATCGTCGATCTTCTCCAGCAGGCGGCGGAGTTCCGCGACGTCCTCGGGGTTCAGCTTCTCGCGCTTGGAGAAGTGGCTGACCAAGGGCGCCAGACGGCCGTCGAACAGGCGGTCCAGCAGGCCCTGGCTCTCGGAGTCGACATAGTCCTCGCGGCCGATCAGCGGGCGGTAGAGGAAGCGGCGCCCGTCCTTGTCGGCGGCGATGGCGTTCTTCTTCAGCAGGCGGTTGAGCAGGGTCTTCACCGTGCCCTCGGCCCATCCCTGGTCCTTGGCCAGGATCGCCAGGATGTCCTCGGCGGCCTTGGGGCTGTCGGCCCACAGGACCTTCATGACTTCGCTCTCGGCGGCGCTGATGCGTTGGGGGGGCGTATCCATGCTTCAACGATTACGCACGTAAACGATCGCGTCAAGCCAACGATTACGCACGTAAACGAAATGTAATGCAGCGGTTGGACCGGACGCCCGAAGCGGCTTACTGCTGACCGTCGACCAAGGAGGGGGCTGGATGGCCGAGACGTTGCAGATGGGCCTGCCGGGCTTCGACCCGCCGACGCCGACCGACCGGCTGATGTTCCTGATCTATCCGGACCCCGCGACGGCCGAGACGATCGCTTGCGAGGCGCGGTGCCTGAGGGATGCGCTGAGGCTTCGTGGTCAGCCGCTGCTGACCGACCGCTTCCACATCACCCTGCAGCACCTGGGAGACTATGTCGGCCTTCCGCGCGACCTGGTCCGCAAGGGCGAGGACGCTGGCCAAGCCCTGACGGCCGCGCCGTTCGAGGTCGTGTTCGACAAGGCGGTCAGTTTCGCCAATCGGCCCGGCAACAACCCCTTCACCTTGCAAGGCGGGGAGGGTGTGCAGGCTCTGGTCGGCTTCCAGCAGGCCCTGGGCCTGCGGATGGCCAAGGCGGGCCTGAAGCCGGACAAGCAGTTCCTGCCGCACATCACGCTGCTCTACGATGGCCAGGTGGTCCCGGCCCAAGACATCGTCCCGATCCGCTGGACGGTAAACCGCTTCGTGCTGGTGCAGAGCAAGCTCGGCCAGACCCAGCACATCGTGCTGAAGGGCTGGGACCTGGCTTGATGGCCACGGCGTCCGAGGTTCTTCTGGAACTGGAGGCGCTCGGCGACCGGACATACCGCGCCGGCATGGCGCGTTACGCGATCGACGCCCCAAAGGCGTTCGGCGTCGCCGTGGGAAAGCTGCGCGTCCTGGCAAAACGGCTGGGTCGTGACCACGCCTTGGCCCAAGCCCTGTGGGAAACCGGCTGGTACGAGGCGCGTCTGTTGGCGGGCATGATCGATGATCCGAAGCGGGTCACGCCCGAACAGATGGACGCCTGGCGCGCCGACTTCGACAACTGGGCGGTCACCGACACGCTCTGCTTCGACCTGTTCGACCGCACGCCCCATGCCCTCGGCAAGATCGACGAATGGGTGAGGTTGGAAGGCGAGTTCGACAAGCGCGCGGGCTTTGTTCTGCTGGCCTGCGTCGCCTTGCATCGCAAGGAGCTGCCGGACGCGCCGTTCGTGGAGCGCCTGCCGTTGATCGAGGCGGCCGCCACGGATCCGCGCAACTTCGTCAAGAAGGGCGTCAACTGGGCCCTGCGGGCGATCGGGACGCGCAAGAGTCCGGCGCTGAGGGCTGCCGCCCTGGAACTGGCCGCGCGACTGGCCGTGTCCGCGGACCCCACGGCGCGCTGGAATGGCAAGGACGCCCTGCGTCAGCTCAACAAGGCCAACAAGACCGGCTGAGCCGGTTGGCGCGGGCCGGGCGCTCGGCTAGGGCAGGGTCCATGGCGCGGCGAGGATTCGCCGCCGCTGAAGGAGCCCCGCCATGACCCCGACGATGTACGGCATCAAAAACTGCGACACGGTCGCCAAGGCGCGGAGATGGCTGGAGGATCGCGGCCAGGCCTACGCCTTCCACGACTACAAGACGGCGGGAGTCGATCGCCCGCGTCTCGAGGCCTGGGTGAAGGAGCTGGGCTGGGAGGTGGTGCTGAACCGCGCCGGCATGACCTTCCGCAAGTTGGACGAGGCCGACAAGCAGGACCTGAATGCCGAGAAGGCCATCGCCCTGATGCTGGCCCAGCCCTCGATGATCAAGCGTCCGATTCTGGATCTCGGCGACCGCCGTCTGGTCGGCTTCAAGCCTGATCTCTACGAAGCGATCTTGCGCTAAGTCCCGGTTTATCCACGCTCTTGGTCGCCCCGTTAGCGAAGTTTAAGACGACAACCTTCGGGGGATCGGTCTATCACTAGACGGAACATCCGCCGGCGGCGGACTCATGAGGGGCTATAGGCGCGTGGGGGAGAACGGCGTCTCGCGGTACGAACTGGTCATATTCGACTTCGACGGCACGCTGGCCGACAGCGCGGCGTGGATGATGCGCGCCGTCAATCCGATGGCGCGCCGATACGGCTTCAAGACCGTCACCGACGAGGAGATCGAGATGCTGCGCGGCCGCAGCACGCGCGAGGTCATCCGCTATCTGGGCGTCTCGCCCTGGAAGCTCCCGCTGATCGCGCGCGCCGGCAAGAAGCTGATGGCCGCCGACGCCCACACCATCCCGCTTTTCCCTGAGACCGCGCGGATGCTGAAGGCGCTGCACCAGGCGGGCGTGAAGATCGCGGTGGTCAGCTCGAACAGCGAGGCGGTAATCCGCCGCGTGCTGGGACCGGATCTCGAAGATCTGGTCAGCCTCTATGCTTGTGGCGCGTCGCTGTTTGGCAAGGCCCGCAAGTTCAAGCAGGTCACCGCTCGCGGCGTGTCCCGCGACAAGGTCATCTGCATCGGCGACGAAACCCGCGACATCGAGGCCGCTCGCGCGGTGGGCCTGGACTGCGGGGCCGTCGGCTGGGGCTACGCCAAGCCCTCGATCCTGGCCGAGCACCAGCCCACCGTGTCGTTCAGTTCGATGTCTGAAATTATTTCGTACGTCGCTGCATCCAGCCCGGCGGTCGGCGGCGACTAACCTTCGAAAGCACGAATGATCGTGCTCGTGATCGAAGGGGCTAACCGATGACCGACCTTTTCCGTGACTTCTGGTGGCTGATGTTCCCCATGGGCTTCATGCTGCTGGGCGCCTTCCGCGCATGGCTGGACTATCGCGCCCGCCGCGAAGTGGTGGAGACCCTCCGCGACCTGGCCAAGGCCGGCCACGAGGCGCCAGAAGCCCTCGTCGCTCAACTCGACGCCCGTTAGGAGGATCCGATGTCCGAGGACATTTTCCGTCAGTTCTGGTGGCTGATCTTCCCGCTCAGCTGGTTCGTGTTCGGGGCCTGGCAGAGCTGGCTGTCGTACCGCGCCAATCGCGAGACGCTGGACCTGATCAAGACCTACGCGGCCGCCGGCCGCGAACCGCCGCCCGAGCTGCTGGCCAAGCTGAACAAGCGCTGGCACGGCGACGACGACGACCGGGACGAGCGTCCGCGCTATCGCCGCCGTCGCGAGCGGACCTGGTATCAGGTCGTGCTGTTCGGGATGCTGGGCGCCGGCTTCGCCTTCGCCGCGGCGACCGACATCTACGGCGCGGGCCAGGCTTTCACGATCGTGGCCTTCGTGATGGCCGCCCTATGCGCGGCGACCTTGGTGCAGGTGCTGCTCGACCGTAACGGGCCGACCATCTGATGGAAGCCGCGCTCGTCCGACAGGCGCGCGCGGGCTCCCAGGCCGCCTTCGCGCGGCTGGTGGCGATCCACGAAAAGCCCCTGCGCGGGTTCTTGCGCAAGAGCGGCTGGATCGACGCCGACGACATCGCCCAGGAGGCCTTCGTGGCCGCCTGGGCGGGCCTGCCCAAGCTGCGCGAGGATGAGGGTTTCCGGGCCTGGCTCTACGGCGTGGCCTGGAAGAAGGCCCTGTCCCAGCGACGCGGCGCCCAGCGCGCCGCGGCCCGGGACGAGGCTTGGCGAGGGGAGCAGGAGCTGGAGGCCGCCGCCGAGGTCGGGGCCGAGGATCGCATGGCGCTCGAAAAGGCCCTGGGGACCCTGCCCGAGGACCAGCGGGCCTGCGTCACGCTCTGCCTGGGGCAGGGCTGGTCGCACGCCGAGGTTTCCGACGCGCTTGGACTTCCTTTGGGCACCGTCAAATCGCATGTTACCCGTGGTCGCGAACGGCTGCTGGCCGTCCTAGGAGGCGCCTCATGAACCTGGACGATCAACTCTCGGCCTTCCTGGGCGAGACGCCCAAGCAAAGCCGCGCTGACATTTTCACCGCCGAGGTCATGCAGCGGATCGAGCGCCGCGCGTTCCTGGACCGTCTGACGGCCACCGCCGCCGGGGCGGTGGTCGTCGCCCTGGTCCTGTGGGCCTGCGCGCCGGTGCTGAACCTGGCCGTCTCGACGATCGCGCCGGGCCTGGCGCCG
The DNA here is from genome assembly GCF_040545685.1 of Caulobacter sp. 1776. Lineage (NCBI taxonomy): Bacteria > Pseudomonadati > Pseudomonadota > Alphaproteobacteria > Caulobacterales > Caulobacteraceae > Caulobacter > Caulobacter sp. 1776. Next base: position 77,838 of record NZ_JBEPMI010000004.1, on the reverse strand, counting down.
ATCGCCGCGGTCTTCGCCGTGATCGGCGCGGTGGTGGCGGCCGGCGGCCCGACCGTCTGGCGCCGCCTGGGTCTGTCGATCGGTTGAGGCCTTCGGCCGCCTTACGAAAGTTTCATCCCGGCGGGCGCCTCCAAACAGGACCGTGAACGCCTCTTACTAGTGAAGGCGGCGCGGGGGCGTCGTCCACCTAAACTGGAGGATTGAAAATGGGTCCGGAAATCATCGTTCCTGTCGCCGGTTGCATGATGATCGTCGCCATCGTTTGTCTGCCCTTCTACTTCAAGAGCCGCGAGCGCCGCGAAATGCAGGCCACGCTGCGCGTCGCCATCGAGAAGGGCCAGCCGGTGCCGCCCGAGGTGATCGAGGCCATGACCCGCGCCGTGAAGACGCCGCCGACCCGCCTACGCGACCTGCGCACCGGCGTCATCTGGCTGGCGATCGGCATCGGCATCGGCCTGGCCACCTACTTCGGGGACTTCATCCATGGGGACGGCGATTTCGACGGCATCGGCATCGCCTGCATCCCGGCGGTGATCGGCGTGGCCTTCATCGTCCTGAGCTTCTTCAATCCGAACAAGGAAGAGCGGGTCTAGAACCCGAGCCTTGGGAGGGGCTTGAATCCAATGGGCATGGAACGCCCGCCAACTGGCCACGATGTCGAGCTCGCCGCTTCCGCGGCGGCGGGCGACCGACGGGCCTACGGGGAGCTGGTGCGCAGGCACGGCTCGGCCGTCCGGGGTCTCTTGCGGCGCCTGGGCGCCGACTCGGCCACCGCCGACGACCTAGCCCAGGACGCCTTCATGACCGGTTTCGAACAGGCGGCCGAATATCGGGGCGAGGGGACCTTCGGCGCCTGGATCAAGAAGATCGCCGCTCGGCTCTATCTGAAGAAGGTCAAGCGCGATGCGCGGCTGATCTTCTCGGACACCGTGGAGCCCGTCGAAGAGGTGATGGTGCGCGACGCGTCGGGGGACGCCGCGGGCCGCATCGATCTCGACGAGGCGCTCAAGACCCTGTCACGGGGGGAACGTCTGTGCGTTTCCCTCTGCTACGGGGCCGATTGGTCTCATGCCGAGGCGGCGGAGGCCTTGAACATCCCGATCGGCACGGTCAAATCCCATGTCAAACGTGGTTTGGATAAACTCCGGGCAAAACTGGCCCGACCCGAGGAAGGCGCGAGGAGGGAAGCTCATGGCTGAACCCGATTTCGAAGCCCAGCTGAGCCGTATGTTCGCCGAGGCGCCGTCGTTTCCGGACGCGGCGCTGTTCAACGCCGAGGTGGCGGCCAAGCTGGACCGCGGCTGGGCGATGCGGCGGATGTTCATCGGCGCGGCCGGCGTGGCGGCCGGTGTGATCGCCGCATTCCAGATCCTGTCCACCCGCTTTTCCAGCGAGGTCTCTCAGCTGTCGAAGACCAGCAGTCACAGCTTCGAGACCGAGATCAACGCCGGCGTGGCCAAGCTCAATTCGGTGCTGACCACCCCGGCCAGCGCCGAGGCGGTCTGGCTGGCGGCCGGTCTGGCGGTGGTGGCGATCGCGTTCTTCGTGACGCGAGCGGTCGAGGAGTTCTAGGAGTCCAGCGGGGCGGCTTATCGCTGTTCATGTTGCGGTGCGGCGCGATCCGGCCCACATACGACGCCTCGGACTCATCGCTTCGATCGAAGCGATGAGTCCTTTTCTCTTGTTTGTGCGTGGCGGACGCCGAAACCGGTTTCCACTTTCGGCTGCCACGCACGAGCGCGTCGCTTAGGGAGGGTTCGCCCTGTCCGCCCATCGTGAAGAGACGGTTCGCCGTCTGGCCGCCCCCGACATCACCGCCCGCAAGGGCGGCGTGCCAATCGTCTGTCTAACGGCCTATACCGCGCCCGTCGCCGCCGCGCTGGACGACGCCTGCGATCTGTTATTGGTCGGGGATTCGGTCGGCATGGTCGTCCACGGCCTGCCCAATACCGTCGGCGTCACCCTGGAGATGATGATCCTGCACGGCCAGGCGGTCATCCGTGGCTCCAGGAAGGCGATGGTTGTCGTCGACATGCCGTTCGGCTCGTATGAGGCCTCGCACGAGGAAGCCTACGCCAACGCCGTGCGGATCATGAAGGAGACGGGCGCCCAGGCCGTGAAGGTCGAGAGCGGCCCGACCGTGGCCGAGACCATCGCCTATCTGACTCGGCGCGGCGTCCCGGTGATGGGCCATGTCGGCCTGCGGCCCCAGGCCGTGCTGCTGGAAGGCGGCTTCAAGGCCAAGGGCAAGGACGAGGCCGGCCGGGCCAAGGTGCTGGAGGAGGCTCGCCTGACCGCCGAGGCCGGCGCCTTCGCCATCGTCGTCGAGGGAGTGGCCGAGAGCCTGGCGCGCGAGATCACGCAAGCCGTGCCGGTCCCGACCATCGGCATCGGCGCCTCGGCCGGCTGCGACGGTCAGGTGCTGGTCACCGACGACATGCTGGGCCTGTTCGACTGGACCCCGAAGTTCGTCCGCCGCTACGCCGACCTGAAGGGCGAGATCGAACGCGCCGCGGCCGAATACGCGCGTGACGTGAAAGATCGCAGCTTTCCGGGCGAGGCCGAGACCTATTACGCCAAGAAGGCTTAAAAGGGCGCGTTGCGACGCGGCGCGGCACGCTATAGGTTCGCCGCCTCGGCGAGCGGCCCTCCGCTAGCCACAATCTGTCGCCAACCAGCGGCGTCGGCCAAGTTCGGGCGCGACGTCCAAGGGCCTGCAGCGCCCGTTTCGGAGCCTCGTTTCGTGGTCGATGTTTTTGACGAAGTCGAAGAGCAGCTTCGATCGGAGCGCTATCGCAGCCTGGCGGTGAAGTCGCTGCCCTGGGTCGCGGCCGTGGCCGCGGTCGTGGTGATCGGCGTCGGCGGCTACTGGGGCTGGAATTCCTACCAGACCAACCAGGCCGACAAGGCTTCGGAAGGCTACCAGGCCGCGCTGGAGACCGCGCAGAAGCAGAGCCCGGCCAAGGCCTTCGGCCAGTTCAAGGCCATCGCCGACGGCGGCGCCAAGGGCTACAAGGCCTTGGCCCTGCTGCAGATGGGCGACATCCGCCTGGAAGAGAACAAGACCAAGGAAGCGGTCGCCTATTTCGACGAGGCCGCCAAGGCCGCGCCGAGCCCGCTGCTGGGCGACCTGGCGCGCCTCAAATCCGCCTTCGCCCTGATGGACACCGCCTCGTACAAGGACATCGAGTCGAGGTTGACGCCTTTGGCGGGGGAAAAGAGTCCGTACCGCGTGTACGCCAAGGAAGCGCTGGCTTTCGCCAAGCTGCAGGCCGGTGATCTGGCCGGCGCCCGGGCCGACTTCGTGATCCTGGCCAACTCGCTCGACACCAGCACGTCCGAAGAGGTGCGCCAGCGCGCCCAGGCGGCCATGCAACTGATCGACTCGGGGACCGCCAAGGAGCTGGCCGCCGCCGTGAAGGCCGCCGCCAGCCTGCCGACGCCGCCGCTGAGTCAACTGCCGCCCGGCGTCGCCCCGGGCGCCGCCCCCACCGCCGCACAATGAGCCGCCTGATGATCTCCAAGCGTTCCGTCGCCCTGGTCGCGCTGATGTCCGCGTCCGTGGCCGTCAGCGGCTGTTCGACCGTTTCCAAGCTCAATCCGTTCGGCGGCAAGGACAAAAACAAGTCCACGGCCACCCAAGGTCAGCGGATCTCGATCATCGCCTTCGATCAGAAGGTCGAGGCGTCGGAATCGCTGAAGGGCGCCGACTTCTTCCTGCCCGATCCGGTGGTTCAGGCCGACTGGCGCCTGCCGGGCGGCAACGCCGAGCAGTCGATCGAGCACGTCGACGCCGGCAAGGACTTCCAGATCGCCTGGAAGCACGGCTTCGGCAAGAAGGGCGGCCGCAAGTTCCACGTCACCGCCCCGCCGGTGTCGTCGGGCGACCGCATCTATGTGATGGACGGCGAGGCCGACGTTGTGGCGATGGACGCCAAGACCGGCTCGACGATCTGGCGCAAGGACCTGCGTCCGGCCGCCGGCCCGACCAAGAAAGGCGGCTTCCTGGGCCTGATCCCCAAGAAGAATGACCGTCTCGGCTTCGGCGGCGGCGTGGCCCTGGGTCCGGACAACAAGCTCTATGTCGCCTCGGGCTTCCGTTTCGTGGCCCAGATCGACGCCGTGACCGGCAACCTGGGCTGGACCCAGCCGACATCGACTCCGATCCACGGCGCCCCGACGGTCGTCGACGGCCGGGTGTTCGTCGTGTCGACCGACAACGAGCTACTGACCTACGCCGCCGACAGCGGCACGCCGGGCTGGACTTATCAAGCCCTCAGCGAGCCGGCCCGCATTCTGGCCGCCTCGACCCCGGCCGTCAGCGGCGACACCGTCGTCTCGGGCTTCGCCTCGGGCGAACTGGTCGCTCTGCGCGCCACCAACGGCAACGACCTGTGGAGCGAGGCGCTCAGCCGCGCCAGCCGCACCAACGCCCTGTCCGAGATCCGCGACATTCCGGGCCGCCCGGTGATCTACAAGGGCGACGTGTTCGCCGTCAGCCACTCGGGCGTCTTCGCCGCCACCGACCTGCGCACGGGCCAGGCTCGCTGGAGCCTGCCGGTGACCGCGATCACCACGCCCTGGGCCGCCGGCGACGTCGTCTACGTGGTCGACAAGGCCGGTCAGGTGATCTGCGTCTCGCGCGAGAACGGCTCGGTCTATTGGCTGCAGGACCTGAACGACAGCGCCAAGCTCACCAAGAAGCAGAAGAAGAAGCGCGCCAAGCATCCGCGCCTATGGTCGACCCCGATCCTGGCCAATGGCCGCCTGATCACGGTGTCTAGCGACGGCGAGGCCGTGGCCCTGAACGCCAAGACCGGCGCCAAGGAAAAGACCCTGAAGATCGGCGCGCCGGTTCTGTTGAACCCGATCGCCGTCGGCAACATGATCTATCTGGTCACGGACGACGCCGAACTGGTCGCCATCCGCTGATCCACCGGGCCTTTCGAGGCCCGAAACACAACTTGAAACGCTCTCGAGCCCGGGTCCGCGAAAGCTGGCCCGGGCGTTCGCTTTTGCGAGATGGGCCAAAATCGACTACTGGACGCCTATGCCTTTGAAACTCGCCATCGTTGGCCGCCCGAATGTGGGCAAGTCCACGCTGTTCAACCGTCTGGCCGGCAAGAAGCTGGCCATCGTCGACGACCAGCCGGGCGTCACTCGCGACCGCCGCTACGCCGACGGCCGCCTCGGCGACCTGGACCTGCAGCTGATTGACACCGCCGGCTTCGAGGACGTCGCCGACGAGAGCCTGGAGGCGCGGATGCGCGCCCAGACCGAGCTGGCGATCGAGGAGGCCGACCTCTCGCTGTTCATCTACGACGCCCGCGAAGGCGTCACGCCGCTGGACGAGGTGTTCGCGGCCCTGCTGCGCCGTCGCGGCAAGCCGGTGATCATCGCCGCCAACAAGGCCGAGGGCAAAGCCGGCCAGTCGGGCATCGGCGAGGCCTACAAGCTGGGTCTGGGCGAGCCGATCCCGATCTCGGGCGAGCACGGCGAGGGCATGGCCGAGCTCTACGCCGCCATGCTGGAAGCCGTGCCCGAGGACCAGTATTCCGATGACGAGGATGACGAGGACAAGCCGATCCGGCTGGCCATCGTCGGACGCCCGAATGCGGGCAAGTCCACCCTCATCAACCGCCTGATCGGCGAACAGCGCCTGCTGACCGGCCCCGAGGCCGGCATCACCCGCGACTCCATCTCGGTCGACTGGGTCTGGGGCGACAAGAAGGTCCGCCTGGTCGACACCGCCGGCCTGCGCAAGAAGGCCAAGGTGCAGGAGAAGCTGGAGAAGCTCTCCACCCAGGACACCATCCGCGCCATCACCTTCGCCGAGGTCGTGGTGCTGGTGATGGACGCCACCCACCCGTTCGAGATCCAGGACCTGCAGATCGCCGACCTGACCGAGCGGGAAGGCCGCGCCCTGGTGTTCGTGCTGGCCAAGTGGGATCTGATCGAGGACCAGGCCGCGACCCTGGCCGCCTTCCGCGAGCACGCCGAGCGCATGCTGCCCCAGGTGCGCGGCGCGCCGGTGGTGGCCCTGTCGGGCGAGACCGGCAGCGGCGTCAACAAGCTGATGCCGGCCGTGCTGAAGATCCACAAGGACTGGTCGACCAAGGTCAAGACTCGCGACCTGAACGACTGGCTGCAGATGGCCATGCAGCGCCATCCGCCGCCCGCCGTCAGCGGTCGCCGCGTGAAGCCCAAGTACATGGCCCAGACCAAGGCCCGCCCGCCGACCTTCGTGCTGTTCTCCAGCCGCGCCGACCAGATGCCCGACCATTATCGGCGCTATCTGATCAACAGCCTGCGCGAGAGCTTCGACCTGCCGGGGGTGCCGCTGCGCATCACCATCAAGTCGGGCGCCAACCCCTATGCCGACGGCGAGGCCAAGGGCCACAGCGGCCGGGGCAAGCGCGAGTTCGAACGCCGCGAGCGCGAGGAAGAGCGCATCCGCGCCTCGCGCAACACGGTCAAGAAGTCCAAGCGCCTGGCCGACGAAGCCGCCGCCAAGGCCGCGGCCGAAGCCGGCCTGCCGGATCCGACGGTGAAGCAGCCGGTCAAGAAGAAGGCGCCGGCCGCCGCCAAGGCCGCTCCTAAAGCCGCTCCGGCGGTCGAGAGCGCGGCCGAGCCCGGCAAGGGCGCCGTCAAGTCGGTCAAGAAGCTGGGCCCCAAGGTCCAGAAGAAGGTCTCGACCACGCCCAGCTACAAGGTCGGCGCCAAGTCGGCCGGCGGCAAGGCGGCCGGGCCCAAGCGTCCGACCTCCGGAGCCCGCACGGTCCGCGGCAACACCGGGCCGGGCAAACCCAAGCGCTGATCGCCTTATCTTCGCCTCGCGCGTTCCAGCTAGTGAAGCTTGAGCGCGGGAGGCGACGATGGGGCGAGATTGGATCGTGGGGCTGGCGCTGCTGGTCCTACCCGCCGTAGCTGCGGCGGACGACTACAAGCCCGTCGTCTGCAAGAGCGCGGTGGCCTATGTCGGCGCGCCGCTGCATCCGCCGGTCGTTCCGCCGCTGATCCAGGGGATCCCCAAGGCCGCGCTCGATCCGGCGACGGTGACGCGGCTCGAAGCCGCTTTCGCCCAGGCCAGGACCGCCACCCGGGCGCCAGCCTTGACGGCCGCCGTCCTGGTCCCCGGCAAGGGGGGCTGGGAGCGGACCGACAGCGGCGACCAGCCGCCGATGCTGTTCTGGGCCAGCGCCGGCAAGACCCTGACCGCCGTGGTCGTCCTGCAGCTGGTCGAAGCCGGCAAGCTGAAGCTGGAAGACCCCGTCGGCAAGTACGTGGCTGGCGTGCCGAATGGCGATGTCGTGACGATCCGCGACCTGCTCGCCCACACCGGCGGCCTGTTCAGCGCCAACGAGGACCTGAAGGCGAGGGCGGAACACCGCGCCCATACGCTGGACGAGGACCTGAAGATCATCGCCCGCCACGGCGCGTTTTCCTGCCCCGGCGAGCGCTGGCGCTATTCCAACACCGGCTATGCCCTGCTGGGCAAGGTCATCGAGGTGGTCGATGGCCGTTCCTGGCAAGAGGCGATCGACGCCAGGATCATCAAGCCGCTGGGCCTCATGAACTTGCGCGTGCTGGCGGATGGCGACAAGGCCGAGGACGTCGCCAAGCTGGTCTCGGCCAAGGAAGCCCCGATCGAGCCCGCCTGGGCCGGTCCGGCGGGACCAGCCGTGGGCTCGGCGGGCGACATGGCGCGGGTCTGGGCGGCGCTGCTAGGCGGCAAGCTGCTGAAGCAGGAGACGGTCACGACGGCCTTTGGTCGGCTCTATCCGATGTTCGACGGCGGCGGCTTCTATGGCCTGGGCGCCATGGCCGTGGAGGTTCCGGAATCGGACGGCTCCAAGACCCTGTGGCTAGGCCATCTGGGCGGGACGCCGGGGGCGAGCGCGGTCGTGGCCTATTCGGTGCGGGATGGCGCCATCGTGGCCGCCGCCCTGACCGGTGACGGCTCGGCGACGGCCACGGCGAACCTGCTGCTACGGCAGGTCAGAGCCCAGGACCACTAGAACTCTTCCCACTCGGCCGGCGCGGCGGCGGTCGCGGCCGAACCCGGCCGGGCAAAGCTCTGGATTCGCGCGCGTTGCTCGGCGACCGGATTGCGGGCCGGCGCGTGGCGCTGGGCCGGGGCCGATTGCGGCCGTTGACGGGCCACCCCGCCGGTCTGGAAGCGCGACACCAGGCGCGCCAGGTCCTGGGCCTCGCCGCGCAGCGAGGCGGACGAGGTGTTGGCCTGTTCGACCATGGCGGCGTTCTGCTGAGTGACCTGGTCCATCTGGTTGACGGCGGCGTTGACGCCGTTGAGCCCGGTGGCCTGTTCCTGCGAGGACTCGGCGATCTCGCGGATCAGGCCGTCGATCTCGCCGACCTTGCCGACGATGCCGGACAGGGCCGTTCCGGTGTCGCCCACCAGCTTGACGCCGCGCTCGACCTGGGCGGTCGAGTTGGCGATCAGGGTTTTGATCTCCTTGGCCGCGTCGGCCGAGCGTTGGGCCAGGGCGCGGACTTCCTGGGCGACGACCGCGAAGCCGCGACCGGCCTCGCCGGCGCGGGCCGCTTCGACGCCGGCGTTCAGGGCCAGCAGGTTGGTCTGGAACGCGATCTCGTCGATCACGCCGATGATGTTGCCGATCTGCGAGGAAGACTTCTCGATCTCGCCCATGGCGGTGATGGCCTGCTGCACGACCTCGCCCGAGCGGTCGGCGTCGGCGCTGGCGGCCGAGGCAACCGCCGAGGCTTGCTTGGCCCCATCGGCGCTGCGACGGACAGTGGCGGTGATCTCGTCCAGCGCGGCGGCGGTCTCTTCTAGGCTGGCGGCCTGCTGCTCGGTGCGCTTGGACAGATCGTCCGAAGCGCTGGCGATCTCGTTGGCCCCGCTCTCCATGCCGTCGGCCGCCTCGGCGATCGCGCCCATGGCGTCCTTCAGGCTGTCGATGGCCGCGTTGAAGTCGGTCTTCAGCTGCCCGTAGCGGCCGTGGAAATGGTCTTCGATGCGCGCGGTCAGGTCGCCGCTCGCCATTCGGCCCAGATTGTCGGCCAGCACGGAGACCACGTGGTCCTGCTCCCGCGCGACTTCTTCCCGCTCGGCCTCGGCGTGCGCCCGCTCGATCTCGGTCGCGGTGATGTCGGCGGCGAACTTGATGACCTTGACCGGCTTGCCGTGCTTGTCGAACACCGGGTTGTAGGAAGCCTGGATCCAGACCTCCCGGCCGCCCTTGCCCACGCGCTGGAACTTGTCGGCGAAGAACTCGCCCGCGTTCAGGCGACGCCAGAACTCGCGATATTCGCCGCTGGCGGCATAGGCGCTGTCCACGAACAGGCTGTGGCTGCGGCCCTGGATTTCGGAGAGGCTGTAGCCCAGCGTCTTCAGGAAATTGTCGTTGGCGGTGATGATCGAGCCGTCGAGATTGAACTCGATGACGGCCTGGGAGCGCTGGATGGCCGCGACGATCCCTTCGAGATCGGCGACACGCGCCGCGTTTTCACCGGCGTCTCGGCCCAGAGAGAACAGCGCCATCAGATTATCCCCCAGGATCGGCATCGTCGCCGCAGGGAAAGCTCTCGGGCGGAAATGGTTAATGGGAGACTAAATGGTCCCCTCGTCGCAAAACAGTGTTCCTTCAACCCTGCGCCAGGGTGGCATTTTCGACCTCGAAACAACCCAGGCGGCTATTTTCGTAACAATTCCAAGCAGAAGGCTTGGCCAATTCCTAGGCGTCGACGCTGGGTGATTCTTGGCCGCGATCCTTGAAGCGCACGACGCCTTTGGGCGGCTCGCGATCCGGACGGAGCAGGTCGACGATGAAGGGAACGATCGTCTCCGGCGCGGCCACGGTCTTGGGATCCTCGCCTGGGAAAGCGCCGGACCGCATCCGCGTGCGCATCGCGCCGGGATCGACGCAGACGGCGCGGACGGCGGTGTTCTCCATCTCGTCGGCATAGACGTCGACCATGGCCTCCAGCGCCGCCTTGGTCGCCGCATAGGCGCCCCAGAAGGCTGGGCGGGTCTTGGCCACGCTGCTGGTGAAGAACAGGGCTCGGCCCGCGTCGGAGGCGCGCAGCAGCGGATCCATGGCTCGGACCAGCCGCCAGTTGGCCGTCAGGTTGGTGGACAGGATCATGTCCCAGCCCTTGGGCTCCAGATGGCTGACCGGGGTGAGGGGGCCCAGCACCGCCGCCGCGCCGACCAGGATGTCCAGCTTGCCCCAGCGCTGGTGGATCGCCGCGCCCAGGTGGTCCAGGCCGTCGGCTTCGCGCAGGTCCAGCGGGACCAGGGTGGCGCGCTCGCCGGTGGCCTGCAGGATGGCGTCGTCCAAGGCTTCGAGGGCGCCCTGGGTGCGGCCCGTGGCGATCACGTGGGCCCCGGCCTTGGCCAGGCCCAGGGCGACCGCTTCGCCGATGCCGCGCGTGGCGCCGGTGACGAGGGCGATGCGGCCGGCCAGCGGCGTTTGGGAGTCGGAAGTCATGGCGCGGGTTCTAGAACATCGACGGGCGAAACTGAACCGCCTGAAACCCTTAAGCTTCCCGCGCCCGCTTGGCGTAGTGCTGGGCGATGATCGAGCAGGCCATCAGCTGGATCTGGTGGAAGATCATCAGCGGCAGGACGATGATCCCCGCGGTCGGACCCGGGAACAGGATGTTGGCCATTGGTACGCCGGTGGCCAAGCTCTTCTTGGAGCCGCAGAACATGATGGTGATCTCGTCTTCCTTGGCGAAGCCGAGCGCGCGCGGGACGTAGGTGGTGACGGCCAGCACGATGGCCAGCAGCGCGCAGCAGGCGGCCAGCAACACGACCATCTCGGCCACCGAGACCCTATGCCAGATGCCGCCCACCACGGCCTCGCTGAACGCGGCGTAGACCACCAGCAGGATCGAGCCTCGATCGACATAGCCGACCAGCGCCTTGTGTTTCTCCACCCACCTGGCGACCAGCGGGCGGGCCAGCTGGCCGACGATGAACGGCAGCAGCAGCTGGATGACGATGTCCCGCACCGAGCTCCAGCCGCCCGCCGCGCCGCCCTGGGTGTGCATCAGAAGGCCTACCAGCACCGGGGTGATGAAGATCCCGAACAGGTTCGAGGCGCTGGCCGCGCAGACGGCGGCGGCGACATTGCCCCGGGCGATCGAGGTGAAGGCGATCGACGACTGCACGGTCGAGGGCAGGCAGCACAGGAACAGCATGCCCGCCGCCAGGGTCGAAGGCAGGATTCCGGCCTTGCTGGCGATCAGGCCCAGGATCGGGAACATCACGAAGGTGAAGGCCAGGATCAGCAGGTGCAGCCGCCAATGGGTGATCCCGGCGACCACGGCCTCGCGCGACAGCTTGGCGCCGTGCAGGAAGAACAGCAGGGCGATGGCCAGCTTGACGACGAGGCTCAGGCCGTGCGCCGCCCCGCCGCGCACGGGCAGGAACGAGGCCAGCACGACCATGCCGAACAGGGCGACGACGTAGGGCTCGATCTTGAGTTTGGCCAGGACGCTGGAAGCCGACATATCACCGCTCATTCCCGCGAAAGCGGGAAGCTATGGGGGACGTTCAGCGTCTGGAAATCAAGGCCGCCGCCGCTTGGGTCCCCGCTTTCGCGGGGATGAGCGGATTTTGTGAATAGTCGAAAAGCTTAGGCGCTGACCAGCAACGAAAGCTGCTTGTCGTTGGTTTCGTTACGACCCTCGGCGATCTCGCGGTCCGTTAGGCGGGTCGGATAGTCGCCGGTGAAGTAGTGGTCGGTGAACTGCGGGGCGGCCGGGTCGCGGGGCCCCGCCTCCAGGGCGTCGTACAGGCCCTCGACCGACAGGAAGCCCAGGCTGTCCACCTCCAGGAACTTGGCCATCTCTTCCAGCGACTTGTTGGCCGCCAGCAGCTGCTCGCGCTCGGGCATGTCGATGCCGTAGAAGTCGGGCCACTTGATCGGCGGGCTGGCCGAGCGGAGGTGGACCTCCTTGGCGCCGGCCTCGCGGACCATGCGGACGATCTTTAGCGAGGTGGTGCCGCGCACGATCGAGTCGTCGATCAGCACCACGCGCTTGCCGGCCAGGATGGCGCGGTTGGGGCTGTGCTTCATGCGCACGCCCAGTTCGCGGACGCCCTGGGTGGGCTGGATGAAGGTGCGGCCCACATAGTGGTTGCGGATGATGCCCATCTCGAACGGGATGCCGCTCTCCTGGGCGAAGCCCAAGGCCGCCGGCACGCCGCTGTCGGGCACCGGCACGATGACATCCGCCTCGACGCCCGTTTCCTTGGCGAGATTGCGGCCCATGCGCTTGCGCACGCCATAGACCGACCGGCCGTTCACGACGCTGTCGGGACGAGCAAAATAGACGTATTCGAACACGCAGGGGCGCGCGGCTTGGGTCTGGAACGGCTTGGTCGAGGTGATGCCGGTTTCCTCGATCACGACCATCTCGCCGTGCTCGATGTCGCGCACGAAACGGGCGCCGATCATGTCCAGCGCGCAGGTTTCCGAGGCCAGGATCGCCTTGCCGTCCAGGTCGCCCAGCACCAGCGGGCGGATGCCCAGCGGATCACGCAGGCCGATCATCTTCTTGTTGGTGATCGCCACCAGGGCGTAACCGCCCTCGATCTGGCCGACCGCGTCGATGAAGCGGTCGACAATCTTGGCCTTCCGCGAGCGGGCGATCAGGTGAAGGATCACCTCGCTGTCCGAGGTCGACTGGAAGATCGCGCCTTCCTGAACCAGGCGCTCGCGCAGGGTCAGGAAGTTGGTCAGGTTGCCGTTGTGGGCGATGGCCACGCCGCCGGTCTCGAGATCAGCGAACATCGGCTGGACGTTGCGGATGCCGCTACCGCCGGCCGTGGAATAGCGAGTGTGGCCGATGGCCATGCTTCCCGGCAGTCGCTGCACCAGGTCGGCGCCGGTGAAGGCGTCGCCGACATGGCCCATGTGGCGTTCGGTGTGGAAGCGGTTGCCGTCGAAGGCGGCGATGCCGCAGGCTTCCTGGCCGCGATGCTGCAGGGCGTGCAGGCCCAGGGCCGCGATGGCGGCGGCGTCGCGCGTGCCGAACACGCCGAACACGCCGCACTCCAGGCGAAGGGTGTCATCTTCCGGATCACGCCAGGGTGCGGACGAGAAGCGGTCGGTCGACTGGCCCAGGAAGGTCATCGCGATTTCTCCACCAGCTCGTCGAGCTTGCGACGCTGGTCATCATCATAGCCTTTATCCGACGATTTCTCGCCGGACGGATTGTCGCCACCCTCGTGGACGGCGTCCTTGATCGCGGGCGCCAGCTTGCCGGCCAGCGCCTTGCCCTTGGGCGCGAAGACCTTCAGCACTTTGCCGCTGACCTCCGACACCGGGTAGAACATCGAGTCCGCGACCCAGTGCGGCATGCGGTCCGGCGGCGTCGCCAGATGCAGCAGCAGGTTGAAGACGCCTAGAATCACGCAGGCGCGGACCAGGCCGAACGTGGCGCCGACCAGGCGGTCCAGCCCACCGGCCGAGGTCTCGTGCAGACTGGCGGTTAGACGGCCGCCGATCAGGCGGAAGATCAGGAAAAAGACGACGAACACCACCAGCACGGCCGCGGCCGTGGCGGCCCAATCGGGATCCATGAGGCCGCGGAAAATAGGTCCGCTGATCCGCAGGCCGAACAGGGCGATGGCGGCGGCGAAAATGAACGACAGGGCCGAGGTCAGCTCGCGCGAGGCGCCGCGCACCCAGCCGGTGACGCCGGACACCAGCAACAACAGGCCGGCGATGATGTCGAACGGCGTCACGTCAGATTGCTCCAGATCTCGTCGCTGATCCGGCGGACGGCGTCGGTCAGGCGCGCCACGCCCGCCACGGGCAGGGCTCCGCCGCCTTCAGGGAGGCCGGCGAGCGGTCCGAGCGCCCGGCCAAATCCCAGTTTCGCGGCTTCCTTCAAACGCGTCTCCATCCGGCTGACGGGCCGTACTTCGCCCGACAGGCTGACCTCGCCGAACACGACGCAGTCCTGGGGCAGGGCGACGTCCAGGGCGGAGGAGGCTAGGGCCGCCGCCGCCGCGAGATCCGCCGCCGGTTCCGTGATGCGAAGGCCGCCGGCGACGTTCAGATAGACGTCCTTGTCGCCAAAACCAAGGCCGCATCGGGCTTCGAGCACGGCCAGCACCATGGCGAGCCGTCCGGAATCCCATCCGACGACCGCGCGGCGCGGCGTTCCATACGCGGAGGGCGCGACCAGGGCCTGGAACTCCACCAGGACGGGCCGCGACCCCTCGATGCCGGCGAACACCGCCGCGCCGGCCGCCCGCTCGCCGCCCTCGTTGAGGAACAGGGCCGAGGGGTTCTTGACCTCGCGCAGGCCGACGTCGCCCATCTCGAAGACGCCGATCTCGTCGGTGGCCCCGAAACGGTTCTTGGCCCCGCGTAGGATGCGGAACGGATAGCCGCGCTCGCCCTCGAAGCTCAGCACGGCGTCCACCAGATGCTCGACCACGCGCGGGCCGGCGATCTGGCCGTCCTTGGTGACGTGACCGACCAGCAGGATCGCCACGCCCTTCTTCTTGGCCAGGCGGACCAGCTCGGAGGCGCAGGCGCGAACCTGGGTGACGGTGCCGGGCCCCGCCTCGTGGGCGTCGCTCCACATCGTCTGGATGGAATCGATGACCACCAGGTCGAAGCTGTCGCGCTTCAGGCCGTCCAGGATGTCGCGCAGCGCGGTCTCGGCGGCCAGGCTGACATTGGCTTTCGAAAGTCCCATGCGCTCGGCGCGGCCCCGGATCTGCTCAACGGCCTCCTCGCCCGAGATGTAGGCGCACGAGATCCCGCGCAGCGCGGCGCTGGCGCAGACTTGCAACAGCAGGGTGGACTTGCCGACACCAGGGTCGCCGCCGATCAAAATGGCCGAGCCGGGCACGACGCCGCCGCCGCAGACCCGGTCGAACTCGTCGACGCCGGTCATCAGGCGGGGAGGCGGGGCGGTCTCGCTTTCCAGGCCGGTGAACTGCAGGCCGCGCACGCGCGTCGCCTTGGTCGCCGACAGGGCGCCCGGCGGCTTGGCCCCGACCTCCTCGACCAGCGTGTTCCAGCTTTGACAGGCGGGGCACTGGCCGGACCACTTGGTCTGGACCGCGCCGCAGGACTGGCAGGCGTAGACAGCGCCGTCGCGGGCCATGGGGTCTCCTGATTCTCGAATGGATGCAGACTACAGGCTGGCGAGCGGCTGCGCCAAAGCCGGACGCAGCCAAGGTTCGTGAACGGCGTTTGTCTGTGGACGCGGCAGGGTGAGGCGCAGGTCATGGCGAGAAACACGGTAGGGCGTTGGAGCGCGGCCATCGCCCTCGCGGTGCTGACGACGGCGTGTGGTCGCCAGGGCGAGCGCCAGGCGTCGGCGCCGGTCGAGGTCGACGGTCGCCAGGTCGACCTGAAACAGCTCCAGAAAGAGTCCGAACGCGCCGAGAAGGCCGCGCGCGAGGGGACTCGACCGCTGGCGCCCGCCAGCCTGGCCAGCCTGCTGCCGGCCAGCGTGGGCGGCCACGCGCGCGCCGGTCTAAAGACCGAGACGGGGCCCGAGCCCGGCATGGTCAGGGCCAGCGCCCGTTACGTAAAGGGGACCGCGGTCTTCGTGCTGGAGGTCACCGACCTGGGGGCGATCGGCGTGGTCGACGCCTCGCCGGACGCCGTCGGCGCGCAGACCACTAGCCGCACGGCCACAGGCTACGAGACGATCACCACCGCCGGCGGCCGCATGGTCACCGAGCAGTGGGACAACTCCTCGAAGAGCGGCCGCTACGCCGTGGTCGCCGCCGACCGCTTCTCGATCTCGGCCGAGGGCGAGGCCGCCGGCGTCGAGGTGCTGAAGGCGGCGGTCGAGACGGTCAACGCCGCGCGCCTCCGCGCCCTGGCGCCGCCTACTGGCTGATCACCAGCTTCTGGACGCCGAGGCCCAGGGCGCGCGGGTCGTCAGCGGTGCGCGGCTTGGGTTTGCCGACCGTAAACTGCACGGTCAGGGGTTCGCCCGGCTTGATCAGCTCGGCGGGAACGCTGGCGCGATAGGGGCGCCAGTTACCTTTCTCGACGTTCCACGTCGCCAGCTCGCGGCCTTCCACCGAGACGTGGACGGTCTGCATCACGTCCGGCGGCAGGGTGAAGCTGAGCGCGTGCAGTTCGAGGATCAACGGAGCGCCGGCCGCCGCGTTGGGGACCTTGACCGTCATTGTCGCGACCGGGTCGCTGGACCAGATGCCGGTCGGGTCCGCCGAGGCCCATCCGGAGACCAGTTCGGGCGGGTTGACGCCCTTGTCGAAATCGACCTGGGCCACGATGCGGCTGCCATTGGGCACGTAGGGGGCGATCTTGGTCAGGCCCGGGATGGTCTCGACGCCGCGTCCGCAGATCAGGCCGCGCAAGAAGCGACGACAGTCGGCGCGCTGGGTGAAGCGGGCATAGTCCGCCCCGGCGCTGCCTTCCATCACCACCGTGATGCGAGGATCATTCGGGCCAGCCACGGCGAAAGCGTCCTCGGGCGTCGTACAGGACGAGCCCTGGCCGCGCGCGGTCGAGGCGCCGTTGGACGAGCCGCCGTTGCGCACCGCGACCAGGGTCAACTGGGCGATCTCCATCTGGTCGATCTTGTCGGCGGCGCAGAAGAAGATCGGCGCGAACACCCAGGGGCGGTTCTTCAGCACCGGGGCCTTCTCGAGGTCGACCGGGTGGAATGAGGGCGCGGATTCACTGAACGTATGGCGCACGCCGGCCCGCATCTCGTGGCTGTCGGCCCATTGCAGCGCCAGGGCTGCGACCGCGATGGCCAGCAGGGTGTTTGGGCGGGCGTAGCGACCGATCTGGACGATGGACACGGCGATCAGCAGATAGGCCACGCTCCAGAAGAAACGGCCGTGGGCGCGGAACAGGCTCAGCCATTCGAACACACCGGCCAGCTTGGGCCCGGTGAACAGCAGGCGCTGGGCCAGGTAGGGGTTGGGACCGATGGCCCACAGGGTCAGGACGACCATGGCCAGGGTCAGCGGCAGCCAGCGGCGGCTCCATTCCCGGACCGGGGTCGGCAGCCAGCCGTGGCGCACCGACAGTAGGGCGCCGGCGACGATGGTCAGCAGAACGCCCGCGCCCAGATAGTTGTAGCCCTCGAACCACTGGCCGCCATTGGGGTCCAGGGTCTGGGCGAACCAGCCGCCCTGGAACGTCTGACCGAACAGCGAAGACCCCTGCGGGATCAGCGGGGCCAGGATGTTCATCGAGTAGAAGCCGATCGGGCTCTTGCCGCCGCTTTCGCCCTGGCCGATGCCGTAGCCCAGCAAGACGGCGGCCACGGCCATACCGCCCAGCACCATCGCCGAGGCGATGGCCGAGTTCACCCACGCCTTCGGACGGCGCTGGGCGATTTCCGAGGCCATGGCCGCGGCGAAGCACAGGCCGATCGGCGGCAGGTGATAGGCGTGGACCCCCATGGCCAGGACGGCCAGGCCCGCGAAGGCCAGGCTTTTGCGTAGGGTCAGGCCCGTGCGCGCGCTCTCGACCGAGACGGCAAGCGCCAGAATGATCAGGAAATGGCCGGTCAGAGCCACATGACCGTGGCGCATCAGCCAGGCCGGCAGCAGCAGGGCCAGCAAGGCGCCGAGGACCTGCAGCACGATTTGGCGCACGCCGCAGGCGCGCAACAGGGCCAGCATGGCCAGGGGCTGCAGCGCATAGGTGATCATGAAGAACAGGCCCAGGCCGTTCAGGGCCTTCCACAAGCCCGTCGCCTTCAGACCGATCGTCAGCCAGGGGATGCTGTCGGTATAGACGGTCGAGAGATCGGCGGGCGACAGAAGCCGGTTGGTGGCCACCAGCGGAAAGCGCCAGGGATGGCGGAACACCGCCTCCTGGCCGGCCAGCATGGCGGCCATGTCGTTATGCGGCGCGCGCCAGAACGGGGCGTGGGCGCCGACGATCGGAAAGCCGATGATGTGGTTGAACAAAGCGAGACCGATCAGGACCACGGCCAGCGCGACCCATCGCAGGCCCTTGTCTTGCCGCGCGATCGAATCGGCGGCGCGTTTGGTCCGTTGCAGAAACTCGGTCATCTATACGCCCCGGCCGTCGCTTGGGCGGGTTCTATCCAAGGTTCAAGCCTGTCCGCCCCGTAACCCCACATAGCGGCGCGTCGCCCGGAGCGTCAATCGCGTGAGCAGTTCATAGGCGTTGGTTCCGGCCGCGCGAGCGGCGTTGTCGAGAAGCATATTAGGTCCGAACAACTCGACCATCGCCCCCGGGCGCGCGGCGTCGCAGTCGGTGACGTCGACGGCCATCAGGTCCATCGAGACGCGACCCAGCAGCGGGCGCGGCGCGCCGTCGAACCAGACTTGTCCGTTGGGCCAGCTGGCGCGCGGCACGCCGTCGGCATAGCCAGCCGCCAGGATCGCGACCCGCATCGTGTCTGTCGCGACGAAGCGGGCGCCGTAGCCGATGCTCTCGCCGCGCGGCGTTACGCGAACTTGCAGGATCGGCGCCTCGACCGTGGCCACCGCGCGGATCTCCGGATGCGGATAGCCTTCCGGCCCGCCGCCATAGAGCCCGATCCCGGGACGGGCCTGATCGAACCGATAGGCTTCGCCCAGGAACAGGCCGGCCGAATTGGCCAGGCTGCGGCGGGCGTGGGGGAGGAGGGCGGCGACCTCCTCGAACAGCGCCAACTGGCGAGTGTTCAGCGGGTGGGCAGGCTCGTCCGCGCAGGCCAGGTGGCTGATCACGAGGTCCAGGTCCAGGCGCTTGAGACGGTCGGTCGCCCCGACCAGCACCTTGACCTCCTCGGGACGCAGGCCCAGGCGGTTCATGCCGGTGTCGACGTGCAGCGCGGCCTTCAGCCGGCCCGAACGCGCCTGGGCGTTCCAGGCTTCGATCTGTGGCAGGCTGTTGAGCACCGGAACCAGGTCGGCGCCTTGCAGGGTGTCGCCCGAGCCCGGCGTGGCGCCGTCCAGGACGTAGATCGTCGCCTCACGATCGCCTAGCGCTCGGCGCAGGGCGACCCCCTCGGCGAGGCGGGCGACATAGAAGGACCGCGCGCCTTCCGCCCATAACCGGTCGGCGACCTCGGCCGCGCCCAGGCCATAGCCGTCGGCCTTGAGCGCCGGCGCCAGCTCGGCGCCGCCGGCCCGCGCGCGCAAGGCCGCGTGGTTGGCGGCCAGGGCGTCGAGGTCGATGGTGATGCGGGCGTCGTGGAGGTCGGTCACGGCCTGGGCCTAGCGGAGGCGGCCTTGCGGTTCAACGCCTTAACCGTGATGGGTCGCCAGAAAACGCCCGACCAGGTTCTCCGCTCCCGAGGCGATGATCTGGACGCCGATGCACAGCAGCAGGAAGGCGACCAGCCGCGAGAGCACCCGCGCGCCGGACGGGCCCAGCAGCCGCATGACCTGGCCCGAGGCGCTGTAGAGCAGCCAGACCATGACCGCCACCAGGGCCGCGGCCAGGCTCGCGCCGATGAAGAACGGCGCCACGGCGCTGCCTTCGGACGGGCGCTGCGAGGAGAGCGCGATGGCCACCGAGATCGAGCCGGGGCCGGTGGTGAACGGCATGGTCAGCGGGAAGAAGGCCACGTCCTCGTGGGTCTGGGCCGGCTCGGTCTGGCTGGTCTTTCGATCTTCGTTCTCCTGCGGGTCCATCAGGAGGCCCCAGGCGCGGATCGCCACGACTAGACCGCCCGCGACCCGCAGGGCCCCCAGGCTGACGCCGAAGAAGTTCAGGATATAGCCGCCCAGCAGCAGCGACCCCAACAGCACCAGGAAGGCGTAGAAGCCGATCGCCCGGGCCAGCTTCAGCCGCTCGGCCCGCGCGCGACCGCCCATGGCCTGGTGGAAGATCAGCGAAGCCCCGACCGGATTGACGATCGAGAACAGCGCCGGGAACGCCAGCAGGAAGGCGCCGACCAGGCTGGAGGTGGGCAGGGGGCTGAAGTCCATGCGACTCGTCGGCTCGGGCGGCGGGAGGCCGACCCTGGCTTAAACGCCCAAACTTGTCATCCCGGCCGCAGCGAAGCGAAGAGCCGGGACCACGGCAAGCGCCAGCGCTTCCGGCGGTCCCGGCTCGGCGCGCTGACGCGCTTGGCCGGGATGACAGTTTTGAAGACCTATTCGTCCGACGGAATATTCCGCGCCTGGGCGAAGTAGTGGTCGCGCGCCAGATTGCCGAAGCGGGTGGTGTCGCTGTTGAACGACAGGCGCACGGTGCCGATGGGACCGTGACGCTGCTTGGCGATGATCACCTCGGCCAAGCCCTGCAGGCGATCCATCTCTTCCTGCCAAGTCAGGTGTTCGGGCGTGCCCTCGCGCGGCTCGGCGCGCCCGACGTAGTAGGCTTCGCGATAGACGAACCAGACCATGTCGGCGTCCTGTTCGATCGAACCGGATTCGCGAAGGTCGGAGAGCTGGGGACGCTTGTCCTCGCGCTGTTCGACCTGACGCGACAGCTGCGAAAGCGCGATGACCGGACAGCCCAACTCCTTGGCCAGGGCCTTGAGGCCCATGGTGATCTGGCTGACTTCCTGCACGCGGTTGGCGTTCGACCCGAGGTCGGAGCCGGTGACCAGCTGCAAATAGTCGACGACCACCAGATCGAGGCCGACCTGACGCTTCAGGCGACGGGCGCGGGCCGTGAGCTTTGCGATCGAGATGCCGCCGGTGGCGTCGATATAGAGCGGCGCTTCCTGCAGCTCCATGGCCGCGTCGCGGACCCGGCCGAACTCGCTGGCGTCGATCTCGCCCTTGCGGAGGCGGTCGCCCGACACGCCCGAGGCGTCGGCCAGCATACGCAGGGCCAGCTGCTCGGCGCTCATTTCCAGCGAATAGAAGGCCACCACGCCGCCCTGGACGGTCTTCTTGGTGCCGTCCGGCTGAATCTCGTAGGCGTACTTCTTGGCGATGTTGAAGGCGATGTTGGTCGCCAGGGCGGTCTTGCCCATCGACGGGCGGCCGGCCAGCACGATCAAGTCGGACGGGTGCAGGCCGCCGATCTTCTGGTCGAGGTCGACCAGGTCGGTCGAGACGCCCGACATGCCGCCGTCGCGGCTGTAGGCTTCGGCGGTCATCTCGACCGCGCCGCGCAGTGCGTCGCCGAACGACACGAAGCCCGAAGAGGCCGCGCCGCTTTCGGCCAGGCTGTAGAGGCTCTGTTCGGCCGCCTCGATCTGGTCGCGGGCGGAGCGCTTCTCCTCGACCGCGCCCTGCGCGGCCGTAGCGATGTCGCCGCCGATGCGGATCAGTTCGCGGCGCAGCGAGAGGTCGAAGATCACCCGGGCGTAGTCGCCGGCATTGGCCGCCGGCGGGGCGCGGTCGACGAGGTCGGCCAGGTAGCGCAGGCCGCCCAGTTCCTCGAACGCGGGGTCCTTCTTGAACTCGTCGGCCAGCAGGATCGGTTCGGCCAGCTGGCCCTTGCGGACGTGAGTCTCGATCGACTGGAACAGCCGCTGGTGGAACGGCTCGTAGAAGCAGCGCGCCTGCAGACTGTCGGTCAGGCGTTCGTAGGCCGCGTTGTCGTAAAGCAGGACTCCGAGCAGCGCCTGCTCGGCTTCCATGTTGTGCGGCGCCACATTGATCGTGAGCTCTTCGTGGGGAGGGCGCAAATCGAGCGCGGGGACGAGGGACATCACTGGAAGTTAACGCGACAGGGCTTTCGACGCGCGGGCGACGTGGCCCGGCGACTCAGATGAACGGGGATATTCTGTGTATGTTCTGAGCCCTCGAAAGTGCAAGCGCACCGTCCTGCGCGGACGTCCGTTTCTGACGTGAGGGGCAAAGGAAAGGGCGCGGAGATCGCTCTCCGCGCCCAAACGTTTGCGGGCTTTTCAGGGCCCTAGAGGCTTACCAGTTGACGCTGACGCGGGCGTACAGGAAGCGCCCGTTGAAGCCGAACGGCGAGTAGCTGGGGAAGCCGATCGACCCGCTGGGCGAGTTGATCAGGGCCGGGGTCTTGTTGGGATACTGGTCGAACAGGTTGTTGACGCCTAGGGCCAAGCCCGCCGGGCCGAGCTTGCGGCGGCCTTCCAGGTCGACGATCCAGGTATGGCCGGTGTTGTAGTCCAGGATCGGGTTGTTGTTGGGCACCAGGACGCTGTCGTAGAAGGTGCCCTTCAGGGTCGCGCCCCAGTCGCCCAGAGACCAGTCGGTGTTCAGCACGAATTTCTGGTTGGGCGTGCCTTCCTCGTAGGTCTTGACGTTGCCGCGGTCGAACAGGAACGGCGGCTGGCTGACCGAGGTGATGGTCGGCAGGCCGGGCGTCTTCTTCACCTCGGTGCCGTTGAAGTTGGCGGCCACGGTGAAGTCGAAGCGGCCGGTGTCGACCGTGTCGAGGCGATAGCGGCCGACGATGTCGACGCCGCGGGTCTGGGTCTCGACGCCGTTCAGGAAGAAGCGGGCCGCGCTGACGCCGTAGGGGGCGAGCAAGGCGTTGATCACCGCCGCCGTCGCCGCCGGGGTCGACGGGTTGGGCAGGTTCTCGGACAGCACGATGCGGTCGTCGATGTCGATCTGGTAGGCGTCGACCGTCAGTTCGAACGGACCGGTCCGGAAGACGATGCCGGCCGAGTAGTTCATCGACTCCTCGGGCTTCAGCGGCTTGGCGCCCAGGGCCACGGCGATGGGGCTGTTGACGGTGAAGGTGCCGGACTCGACGAGGATCGAACCGGTCGGGGTGGCGACGTTGTTGGTGGCGGTGTAGCTGAAGTACTGCTGCTGCAGGGCGGGCGACTTCACGCCGCTGGAGATGGCGGCGCGGATGGCCAGGGCGTCGTCGATGTCGTAGCGCGCCGACAGCTTGCCCGTGACCTTCGAGCCGAAGTCCGAATAGTCCTCGTAGCGACCGGCGACATCGAACGACAGCTTCTCGGTCAGCTTGCCTTCAAGGTCGAGATAGGCCGAAATGTTGTGGCGGTCGACGTCGACCTCGTTGGTCGGACGGAAGCCGCCGAAGCCTTGCGACACGGGCGCGCCGGGCAGCGGACCCTTGGTGTAGGAGGCCGGTTCGCCTTGACGGACCTGGAAGGTCTCCTGGCGATATTCGAGGCCGAAGGCGACGTTGGTCGGCGCGACCAGGCCGAAGTCGAACGGCTTGGACATGTTCAGATTGACCAGCAGCTGGTCATAGTCGAGCCCGCCGGCCTTGAAGGTCTTTTGCGAGGCCGCGCCGTAGGTCGAGTTGATCGTGTTCTTGATCGTGTAGTCGAGCTTGTTCTTGCCGTAGGTCACGCCCAGGTCGGTTTTGAAGCCGCCCAGCTCGCCCTTGATACCGCCGGCGATGTTGTAGTCGTCGATCTTGGTGGCGATGATCGGCAGGAAGCCGCCGGGATAGACCGCCGGGACGTTGTTGCTGTTGTTGTAGGTCCGGGCCGTCGCGGCGGCCTCGGAGTCGCGGCGCTGGTAGCCGCCGTAGCCATACAGCGACCAGTTCTCGCCCACGGGCAGGCCGGCGTTCAGATAGAGCGCCTTGCTCTCCAGTTTCGGATCGCCGTAGCGGCCCAGCACGACTTCCTTGCCGTAGTTGGGCGCGGCCACCAGGTCCACATAGTCCGAGCGGTTCGTCGGGTGACGGTTCAGATATTCGGCGGCCACGGTCAGGAAGCCGTCGGCGCCGATCGGCAGGCCCTGCCAGCCCGAGACCGACATGGTCATGCCGTCGTGGGCCTTGCGCGAGCCGCGGGCGGTCTCGACCTTGGTGTCGTAGTTCCCCCAGTTGACCGTCACGCCGCCGCCGCTGCGCGCTTCGCGCAGGCGCAGGTTGATGACGCCGGCGATGGCGTCGGCGCCGTACTGGGCCGAGGCGCCGTCGCGCAGGACTTCCACGCGCTCGACCGCCACGGTCGGGATCGAGTTCAGGTCGAAGGCGGTCGATCCGCGGCCGATGGAGCCGTTGATGTTGACCAGGGCGCCGACGTGGCCGCGCATGCCGTTGATCAGCACCAGGGTCTGGTCGGGCGCCAGGCCGCGCAGGGTGGCCGGGCGGACGTGGTCGGTGCCGTCGGTGATGGCTGGGCGCGGGAAGTCGATGGCCGGGGTCAGGTTCGACAGCGCCTGGGCCAGCTCGGCTCCGCTGCCTTGCCGGGCCAGGGCCTGATTGCTGATGACGTCGACGGGAGCGATGGTGTCCAGCCGGGTTCGACCGGGGGTGCGCGTGCCGGTGACGATGACCTGCTCGACCGCGGTCTGGTCATCGGCGGGCGCGGTCTGGGCGTGGGCGGTTCCGGCGCAGGCGGCGGCGGACACGGCGGTCAACAGAAGATGACGCAGGCTCATGCGGTATTCCCCTCTAAAGACGGAGGGGCCGCTCCTGCAGACCGGCTTCCCCCCAAGGCGAGGCGTTTTCGCCTCTTGGGGGACAACATGGGGGCGTTGGCCGGCGCCTACAAGTTGATCATTTCTGAAATGAAACAAAGAAAAACGGCGCGGATCGCTCCGCGCCGTTCTCTGGTCGAAAACTCTGTTCCCGGAAGGGAATTAAGCTTCGTAGTGGTCGCCTTCGAACGAGCCGGCGCCGCCTTCCGCCATGTCTTGGGCGGCTTCGGCTTCGGCCGCGCGATCTTCCTCGAACTGCGAGTTGATCACGTTTTCGCCGCGCGCTTGGCGCTCGGCTTCGTCGGCGCTGCGCGCGATGTTGAGCGTGACCGTGATGGTCACTTCAGCGTGCAGCTTCACCTTCACTTCGTGGACGCCCAGCGTCTTGATCGGCTTGTCCAGCACGATCATCGAGCGGTCGACCTTGCCGCCTTCGGCCTTGATGGCGTCGGCGACGTCGCGGCCCGCGACCGAACCGTACAGCTGGCCGCTTTCGCCAGCCTGACGGATCAGGACGTACTGGGTGCCGTCGAGGGCTTCGCCGTTCTTGCCGGCGGCCTCACGGTTCTTCACGTTGCGGGCTTCGATCTCGGCGCGTTGCGCCTCGAACGTGGCCAGGTTGGCCTTGGTCGCGCGCAGAGCCTTGCCGCGGGGCAGCAGGAAGTTGCGGGCGAAGCCGTCCTTCACGGTGACTTCGTCGCCGAGGACGCCAGTGCCTTCAACGCGTTCGAGCAGAATGACTTTCATCGTGGCGTCTCCCTTACTTCACGACGTAGGGGAGCAGAGCCAGGAAGCGGGCGCGCTTGATGGCCTTGGCCAGTTCGCGTTGCTTCTTGGCCGACACCGCGGTGATGCGCGACGGGACGATCTTGCCACGCTCGGAAACGTAACGCTGCAGCAGCTTCACGTCCTTGTAGTCGATCTTCGGCGCGTTGGCGCCCGAGAACGGGCACACCTTGCGGCGACGGAAGAACGGGCGGCGAGCGCCGCCAGCGGCGGCGGCCGGAGCGCCGGCTTCGGGAGCGGTCGTATCGGTCATGATCTATTTCTCCCTTACGCTTGAGCCTGAGCGCCGAACTCTTCGCGCGGACGTTCCGGGCGATCGCCGCGGTCGCGACGCGCCAGAACCGGCGACAGTTCCAGATCCAGCTCTTCGACGCGGATGGTCATGAAGCGCAGCACATCTTCGTTGATGAGCAGCTGGCGTTCCATTTCCTTCACGGCCGGCGCCGGGGCGTCGATCGCGAGCAGGGAATAGTGACCCTTGCGGTTCTTCTTGATCCGGTAGGTGAGGTTGCGAAGGCCCCAGTACTCGATCTTGGCGATGTGGCCGCCATTTTCTTCCAGGAGGGTCTTCAGCTGCTCGTTCAGAGCTTCGGCCTGTTGCGGCGAGATATCCTGCCGCGCGATGACCACGTGTTCGTAGAGGGCCATATTTTCCTTCTTCCGTTGTGGAAGGCGGCGCGGACGACGACGGAAGTTCGTCGACCACGATGGATCCGGCACACCGAGCGGGGAAAACCCCGGTCCCGGATGGGTGCGTGCCAGACCGCCTTCCGTGAGAACGCGCGCTACTACAGGAGACAAGGGCGAAAGGCAAGGAAGCTTTGGGTTTTGCCGTCGAAACGAGCATCGCGATGCTCTTGTCCTACAAATGCGCCGTGGGGGTCTTGTCCCCATGGCCCAGTATGCTAGCAGGCGAGGCATGCGGATCGGGACACGCCTTGTGATCGTGATCGCGGCGGGCTTGGCCGTCGCCGCGCCCGCCTGCGCGGAGATCATCCAGAAGCCCGCCATGTCGGTCTCGGCCAAGGACGGCCGCTTCGCCGGCTATTCGGCGGCTCTGCCGCTGGACCTCTCGACCGACACCGAGAAGGTCGCCCTGACAGTCAAGACGGCGGGCACGCTCGAGAACCCGACCTACGACTTCGACCTCAACCTGACGCAGAAACCCGACGACGGCCGCATCGGCCAGCGCGCCCTGGCCGTCGGCGCCTCGTGGAACGACCGCGAGGCCAGGCTGCGCTCGTCGATGTCGAAGATGTTCGGCTTCGGCCTGCTGCCGCGCGCCAACTATGTCCGCGTCTCGATGGACATGGACGCCAGCCAGGCCATCGCCGTGCCCGGCAAGATCCCGGTGGCGCGCGCCAACATCCGCTCGTCGCTGACCCTGGAAGGCCGGCCGATCGGCTCGATCGCCCTGGGCGGCGGCTCGACCGGGGAGGAGGGGATCGACCTCTCCCTGACCCGGCCGTTCGACATCCCGGCCGAGTTCACCGTCAGCCTGCGGGGCGTCAACGACGACCGCCAGCAGTGGCGGCTGCAGGACGCCCGCGCCATGGTCAAACTGGTGAAGGCGAGCTGGTAGGCTCCAGCTGGCGACGCTCGCGGGGCGTGACCTCGGCGAAACGCTTCAGATACTCCGGGTGCTCGGTGCCCATCAGCTTGTCCCACCAGGTGAAATAGAGGCCATAGTTCCAGCCCGCCTGGGCGTGGTGCAGGTCGTGGTGGGTGACGGTCGTGATCCAGGGCAGCAGCGGCCGGCCGTCCTTGCGGGCGGGAAACAGCTCGTAGCCCGCGTGACCGATCGTGTTGCGGACGATCTGGTGCAGCATGAACAGGCCCGCCACCGGCCACTGGGTCGGGACCAGGATCATCCACAGCGGCACGAACACGCCGTTGATGAAGGCCTCGCCCAGGTCGAAGCTGTAGGCGGTGAACGGCGAGGGGTTGTTCGACCGGTGATGCCGCCGGTGGAAGGTCCGAAACAGCCGCCGGTCGTGGATCAGCCGGTGCGTCCAGTAGAACCAGGCGTCGTGGGCCACGATCATCAGGACGAGGCTGGTCCAGAACCAGAGTGGGCCCCAGCTCCTGGCGATATAGGGCCCCGGCAGCCAGCCGGCGCGGAACAGGGCGAAGGTCAAGAGGCCCACGGTCGAGAAGATCATGATCGAGCGGATCGAGACGAAGAATTCGATCAGCAGCTGCCGCGCGGCTGGACGACTGTCGCGGATCTTGCGACCCGCTAGCGGCGCGGCCAGCACGACCCACAGGGTCAGCCAGACACCGACCGAGAAGACCACGTAGCGGGTCACGTCGACCTGCATGGCGCCCAGCCAGTTGCGGGCGAAGGGGACGAGGGCGTCGAACATCGTGGGATCCTGGGCGATGGAAGGTGTCGCCAGGAAAGCGACGGCGCCTCCGACCGTCTCGCCGATCGCGGAATCAGGCCGACTTGCCGGTTTTCGGCGCGCCTTCGCCGGTTTCGACCAGCCGCAGATACGGATGCGCCGGCGTGGCCTGCTGCCGCCAGGCGGTCGGGGTGACGCCGGTGGCGGCGCGGAAGGCGCGGTTGAACGGGCCTAGCGAGGCGAAGCCCAGCTCGTAGGCGATGGTCGAGACGGACTTCAGCGCCTGTTCCGGGTCCGAGAGCGCGATCTTGGC
Organism: Caulobacter sp. 1776; assembly: GCF_040545685.1. Classification (NCBI taxonomy): domain Bacteria; kingdom Pseudomonadati; phylum Pseudomonadota; class Alphaproteobacteria; order Caulobacterales; family Caulobacteraceae; genus Caulobacter; species Caulobacter sp. 1776. The sequence goes on along the minus strand of NZ_JBEPMI010000004.1, from coordinate 50,126 downwards.
GGCCTCGATCCGCCGGCCGTTGACGTAGTCGGCGAAGTTGCGATGCCCCAGCGTGCCGTTGATCAGTTTGCGCAGTCGATGCTCGGGGGCGCCGACCAGGGCGGCCAGGGTCCCGATCGACAGGTCCTCGCCGCGCCAGACCTCGTTCTCGTTCATGGCCTTGTCCAGCCGCGCCAGGACCAGGCGGTCGGCGGGGGTGAGGTCGAGGACGGCGCCGGGCGGCGGCGCGGGGGCTTCGCCGGCGACGGTCGGCGCCAGGTCCAGCATGGGTTCGACCCGCAGCAGGGCCAGGGCGCCGCCCAGACCCAGCGCCGCCAGCATCGCGGCCTGGACCGCCGAGGGCAGGATCGGCTCGCCTCGGAAGCCGAAGTTGCACAGAGATTCAACCAGCATGTACCCGGCGGCCGCGGCGGCTAGTGGCGCGCGCAGCTTGCGGCGCTGGTCGATCAGGTCGCTACGCCAGCCTCGCCAGGCGATGACCAGGATGTGGCACACGATGGCGGCCGAGAAGAGCCCGAAGACCTGCCAGATCATGATGCGGATCGGATGGCCCAGCGTCGCCACGCCCAACGCCCAGAACGCCAGGCACACGGCCGGCACGGAGAAGCGCCAGGCCGGGATCCTTGGCTCGTCCTCGAACAGGACCCAGGCGAACAGCCACAAGGCGCCGGGCGCGACCACCGACAGCGCCCAGAGCAAAAGGACCGGATGGGTTCCGGCGCTGGCGCTGTCGATTGCGTGGCCGATGGCGCAGGCGAACAGCGCGACGCCGGCCCAGCGGGTCGGGGTCAGGCGGCGGCTGGCGGCCAGGGCCATGCCGGTGGCGGCGAAGGCGCCGATGGCGATCCCGCGCGCCCCAATTTCAAGAACGGCTGGGATCTCAAGAGAGGCTGGATCGGTCATGGGCCGATCATCTCCCGGCGCGCGCGACCCTCAAGCCGCGCGGCTGGTTGAAACCCGAAAAGGCTCGCTACTTACTTCTTGCCGGCCTTGTAGGCCTTCACGGCGTCCATGGTCTGGGTGACGTGGCCGGCGAAGTTGCCGTCGGTATAGGCCATCAGGATCTTGTGGTCGGGCGCGATCACGTACGAGGTGCGGTTCGACCATTCGGGCTTCTGCGACAGCACCACGTCGTAGCTCTTGACCAGGGCGGCGTCGGCGGCGGCCACCGCGAACTTGTCGCGGCAGTGCTCCTTGGAGAAGTCCTTGATGCGGTCGACATTGCCGGCCGTGACGCCGATCACCGTGGCGCCCAGCTTCTCGAACTCGGGCGTGGCCTCGGCGAACTCGTGGGCCTCGGCCGTGCAGCCGGCGGTGTAGGCGGCCGGGAAGAAGTACAGCACCACCGGACCCTTCTTGAGGGCCTTGGCCAGCTTGAAGTCGAAGTCCTTGCCGGCCAGGGCGGCCTTGGCGGTGAAGTCCGGCGCCTTGTCGCCGACCTTCAGCGCGGCCAGGGCGGGGGAGGTGGCGGCCAGGGCGAGGGCGGCGGCGGCGATACCGGCGAGCAGACGGGACATCGAAGACTCCAGCGGGAGGATGTTTGCGGTCAGGTCTTGGATAACCCCATTCTCCCGTCTTCCAAACCGCTACCTTCGTCGTTACCTGCCTTGGCGACGTGTTGGGGAGAAGACTATGGCCCTGGGTGATTCCGAGACTCCGACCCTGGCTGCGTGGGCCGGCGGTCCCGAGCGGTTCAAGACGCTGTTCGAGACCTTCTACGCCAAGGTGCCGAACGACCCGATCCTGGCCCCAGTCTTCGCCCACATGGACCCCCAGCACGCCGCCCACGTGGCGGCCTTCGTCGGCGAGGTGTTCGGCGGACCCAAGACCTATACCGAGGCCGGCGGCGGCCATGCTTCGATGATCCGCAAGCACATGGGGCGTCACCTGACCCAGGAACAGCGCCGGGCCTGGGTGGCCTTGATGCTGGAGACCGCCGACGAGGTCGGGATGCCCGACGATCCGGAGTTCCGCGCCGCGTTCGTCGGCTATCTGGAATGGGGCACGCGCCTGGCCGTGATCAACTCGGCCGAGGGCGTTCCCGAACCCGAGGGCGAACCGCCGATGCCGGTGTGGGGCTGGGGACCGCCGGGAGGGCCCTGGTTGGGCTGACAGACGGGGCCGACTTGCCGCCCAGGCCCCTTTGGCCTAACCCTCCGCCCCTTGAATTGACTTGAGACGGAGCGGGCCATCATGAGCATCGCCTTCATTTTCCCCGGCCAGGGCAGCCAGTCGGTCGGTATGGGCGTCGATCTGGCCGAGGCCTTCGCCGCCGCCCGCGAGGTGTTCCAGGAAGTCGACGACGCCCTGGGTCAGAAGCTGTTCGCCCTGATGAAGGAAGGTCCCGAAGGCGACCTGACCCTGACCGAGAACGCCCAGCCGGCCCTGATGGCCGTCAGCCTGGCCGTGACCCGGACCCTCGAGAAGGAGTTCGGCGTCGGCGTCGATCGCGCCGCCTTCGTGGCCGGCCACAGCCTGGGTGAATACTCCGCCCTGGCCGCCGCCGGCGCCATCACCCTGGCCGACACCGCGCGCCTGCTGAAGCTGCGCGGCCAGGCCATGCAGCGCGCCGTGCCGGTGGGCGAGGGCGCGATGGCCTCGCTGATTGGCCCCAAGACCGACCTGGCCCTGGCCGAAGCCGCGGCGGCGGCGGGCTCGGAAGTCGGCGTCTGCGTCGTGGCCAACGACAACAACAACGGCAATGTGGTGATCTCCGGCGCCAAGGCGGCCGTGGACAAGGCCATCGAGAAGGCCAAGGAATTGGGCGCGCGGGCCATTCCGCTGAATGTCTCGGCCCCATTCCACTGCCCGCTGATGCAGCCGGCCGCCGACGAGATGGCCGAGGCGCTCGCCAAGACGACCATCATCTCGCCCCGCGCGCCCCTGGTCGCCAACGTCACTGCCGCCCCCGTCCACGACCCGGACGTCATCCGCAAGCTGTTGATCGAGCAGGTCACTGGCCGGGTCCGCTGGCGCGAGAGCATGACCTGGCTGGCCACGGACGGCGGGGTCACGCGTTTCGCCGAGGCCGGGGCCGGCAAGGTCCTCTCCGGCATGGCCAAGCGCATCGCTCCGGACGCCGAGGCGACCCCGCTGAACACGCCCGCCGATCTCGAAGCCTTCGCGGCTTCGCTTTAGAAACTGTCATCCCGGCCAAGCGCGAAGCGCGCAGAACCGGGACCGCGACACGCGCCGGCGCTTCCGGCGATCCCGGCTCTGCGGCCGGGATGACAATTTTGGATTGGGAGACCCAACCATGTTCGACCTCACCGGCAAGACCGCCCTCGTCACCGGCGCCACCGGCGGCATCGGCGGCGCCATCGCCCGCGCCCTGCACGGCCAAGGCGCCCACGTCGTCCTCTCGGGCACCCGCGAATCGGCCCTGGCCGAGCTGAAGGCCGACCTGGGCGAGCGCGTCTCGACCGTGGTCGCGAATCTCTCGGACGCCGAGCAGGTCGACGGGCTGGTCGCCAAGGCCGAGGAAGCCGCCGGCGCGCCCCTGGACATCGTGATCGCCAACGCCGGCGTCACCCGCGACGGCCTGATCGTCCGCATGAAGGACGAGGACTGGGAGACTGTGATCAAGGTCAATCTGGAAAGCTATTTCCGGCTGTCGCGCGCCGCCGCCAAGGGCATGATGAAGCGCCGCGCCGGCCGCATTATCGGCATCACCTCGGTGGTCGGCGTGACCGGCAATCCAGGCCAGACCAACTACGCGGCCTCCAAGGCCGGCATGATCGGCTTCTCCAAGGCCCTGGCCCAGGAACTGGCCAGCCGCGGCGTGACCGTGAACTGCGTGGCGCCCGGCTTCATCGCGAGCCCGATGACCGACGCCCTGAACGAGCAGCAGAAGGCGGGCATTCTCTCGACGATTCCCGCCGGCAAGCTGGGCGAAGGGAGCGATATCGCCGCGGCGTGCGTTTTCCTGGCCAGCGACCAGGCCGGCTACGTCACCGGGCAGACCTTGCACGTCAACGGCGGCATGGCCATGATCTAAAACCCCCAGAGCCTGTCCGTTTCAGATGGCCGCCACCTGAAACGGATAAACGGGCTCTGACGTTAAAAGCCTGAAGCGCGTTCAGCGGCGCAACCGCTAACACTTTCGTTGAACGCGCTTCGGGTCCTCCTTCGGTCTGCCGCTAGCAAGCCGAAAAGGAACGTGATAGGCGGAGCCCGACAATTCCTGCGAATAGCGTGGTTTCGCCTCGCTGTTCACGGGCCGAAATTTTCTCAACGAGGGACTAAAAGAATGTCCGACATTCTCGAGCGCGTGCGTAAGATCGTCATCGAACACCTGGATGCCGATCCCGAGAAGGTCACCGAGAAGGCTTCCTTCATCGACGACCTGGGCGCCGACAGCCTCGACAACGTCGAGCTGGTGATGGCGTTCGAAGAAGAGTTCGACATCGAAATCCCGGACGACGCCGCCGAGCACATCCAGACGGTTGGCGACGCCGTGAAGTTCATCACGGAAAAGACCGCCTAAAAGACGTCGAGTTCGCACACGCGAACCTGACCATTTCCGCCGCGTCGCACGGGCTCTTGCCATCGTGCGCGCGGCGGTTTTCGTTTGCGGCCCAAAATACTATAGGCCAGGGATTCGCGGCTGGCGGCTGAGGGGTGTTCTCCCTAGATCCCGTCCCGCATCGAAGGTTTGGGAGTGATCCATGCGTAGAGTCGTTGTCACGGGTATCGGCCTGCTGACCCCTCTGGGCCAGGGCGTCGACGTCACCTGGAAGAACATCCTGGCCGGCAAGTCCGGCGCGAACCGCATCACGGCCTTCGATCCGACCGACTATGCCTGTCAGGTGGCCTGCGAAGTGCCGCGCGTCGACGGACGCGGCGGCGGCGGTCCGGACGTCGAGGGTTCGTTCGACCCCGACCAGACCATGAGCCCGCGCGACCAGAAGCGCGTCGACGACTTCATCCTGTATGGCATCGCCGCGGCCGACGAGGCCATCAAGGATTCGGGCTGGGTTCCGCAGACCGACGAGGACAAGTGGCGCACGGGCGTCATTCTAGGCTCGGGCATCGGCGGCCTGTCGACGATCGCCGACACCGCGCTCGAGCTGGAGGCCAAGGGCCCGCGCCGGGTCAGCCCGTTCTTCATCTCCTCGGCCCTGATCAACCTGATCTCGGGTCAAGTCTCGATCAAGTACGGCTTCAAGGGCCCGAACCACGCGGTCGTGACCGCTTGCGCCACCGGCGCCCACGCCATCGGCGACGCCATGCGGCTGATCAAGTACGGCGACGCCGACGTGATGGTGGCTGGCGGCGCCGAGGCGGCCGTCTGCAAGGTCGGCATCGCTGGCTTCATCGCCTGCCGCGCCGTGTCCACCGACTGGAACGAAACCCCCGAGAAGGCCTCGCGTCCCTATGACAAGGACCGTGACGGCTTCGTGATGGGCGAGGGCGCCGGCGCCCTGGTCCTGGAAGAGTACGAACACGCCAAGGCGCGTGGGGCCAAGATCTACGCCGAGGTCGTGGGCTACGGCCTGTCGGGCGACGCCCACCACATCACCGCCCCGTCGGAAGACGGCGAAGGCGGCGGCCGCGCCCTGGCGGCGGCCATCAAGGACGCGGGCCTGCAGCCCTCGGACATCGACTACGTCAACGCCCACGGCACCTCGACCATGGCCGACGGCCTGGAAGCCGGTGCGGTCGAGCGCTTCCTGGGCGACCACGCCAAGAACGTCGTCATGTCCTCGACCAAGTCGATGACGGGCCACCTGCTGGGCGCCGCCGGCGCGATCGAAGGGATCTTCTCGATCCTGGCGATCCGCGACCAGATCGCCCCGCCGACGATCAATCTGGACAATCCCGACGTCCACGTCGCCATGAACCTGGCGCCGAACAAGGCCGTGCCGATGAAGATCGACGTGGCCGTGTCCAACAGCTTCGGCTTCGGCGGCACCAACGCCACCGTCGTGTTCAAGAAGGTCACGTGAGCAAGAAGACGCCGCCTCGCGCCCGCGCCCCTCAGCGGGCCAAGACCAGCCGTCGTGAGACGGCCTCGCTTGGTCGCCGCATCTTTCGGGCCCTGTTCGGAGCCGTCACGACCCTAGTCGTGGTCGGCATGGTCGCCCTGCTCGGCGCCGCCTGGATCTATCAAGGACCCGGGCCGGCCGCGAAGGGCGGCGACAAGACGACGGTGATCCTGCGCAAGGGCGCCAGCCTGCCGGAAATCGCCGCCAGCCTGGAGCAGGGCGGCGTCATTCGCTCTTCGTCGATCTTCATGACCGCCGCCAAGCTCACCGGCGCGGCGCGAACCTTGAAAGCCGGCGAATACGAATTCGACAGCCGCGCCTCGATGGCCGCCATTCTGGACAAGGTCCGCCACGGCCGCATCGTGCGCCACTGGATCACCGTGCCCGAAGGCCTGACCTCGGACATGGTCATGGACATCCTGAACAAGTCGGACGTGTTGGTGGGCGACGCCGCCACTCCGCCCGAAGGCGCCATCCTGCCCGAGACCTACGAGGTCCAGCGCGGCGAGGACCGGGCCGCCGTGCTGAAGCGCATGATGGACGACCGTGACAAGCTGCTGAACCAGCTGTGGGCCAACCGCCAGCCGGGCCTGCCCTACCAGACGAAGGAGGAGGCCGTGACCATGGCCTCGATCGTCGAGAAGGAGACCGGCAAGAAGGGCGAGCGCCCGCAGGTCGCGGCGGTGTTCATCAACCGCCTTCGCACCGGCATGCGGCTGGATACCGACCCGACCGTGATCTACGGCATCTCGCGCGGGCGGCCGCTGGGCCGGGGCTTGCGTCGGTCCGAGCTGGATCGGGTGACGCCCTACAACACCTACAAGATCGACGGCCTGCCGCCGACCCCGATCGCCAATCCGGGCCGCGCGGCGCTGGAAGCGGCGCTGAACCCGGCCAAGACCGACGACCTCTATTTCGTCGCCGACGGTACGGGCGGCCACGTGTTCGCCTCGACCCTGGAGCAACACAACGCCAATGTCGCCAAATGGCGGCAGATCGAGCGCGATCGGGCGGGCGATGTTCCGGTCGTGCCGGCCAAGCCGGCGGGGACCTAGACGATGGCGCTCTCGGGGATGACCGGTTTCGCTCGGGTCGACGGCGCGCACGGCGCCTGGACCTGGGCGGTCGAGGCGCGCAGCGTCAACGGCCGCAACCTCGAGACCCGTTTTCGCGGTCCGCCGGGCTTCGACGCCCTGGAGCGCGCCGCCCGCGACGGCGCGCAGGCCCGCTTCCAGCGCGGCCAGCTGACCGTCAATGTCCAGGCCAAGCGCGCCGAGACCTCCGGCGAGACGCAGGTCAATATCGCCACCCTCGAACGCTACCTGACCGCGGGCGGGCCGTACGTCGCCACCGGCATGGTCGCCAAGCCCACCCTGGACGGCCTGCTGGCCCTGAAGGGCGTGATCGAGGCGCGCGAGGACGAGGACGACGCCGAGACGCGCGCGGCCGTCGAGGCGGCCATGGCGGCCTCGATCGCCCAGGCCCTGGACCGCCTGAAGGCCGCGCGGCTGGAGGAGGGCGCGGCTCTCGATCCGGTGCTGCGGGGCCTGACCGACCGCATCGAAGCCCTGACCGTCCAGGCCGAGGGCGAGGCCGCCGGCCAGCCGGCGGTGCTGAAGGAGCGCTTCGCCCGCCGCATGGCCGAACTGGTCGGCGAGGCGGCCAGCGAGGAGCGCATCGTCCAGGAAGCCGCCGCCCAGGCCGTCAAGGCCGACGTGCGCGAAGAGCTGGACCGCTTGGCCAGCCACGTCGCCGGCGCGCGGGCCTTGCTCTCGGGCGAGGGCGCGTCGGGCCGGCGGCTCGACTTCCTGTCCCAGGAATTCATGCGAGAATCCAATACCCTCTGTTCGAAGTCGGCCCTGACCGCCCTGACCGCGATCGGTCTGGAGCTGAAGGCCGTGATCGAGCAGTTTCGCGAGCAGGTCCAGAACGTTGAATAAGCCCCATCACCCCCATCGCGGCTTGCTGCTGATGGTCGTCGCCCCCTCGGGCGTCGGCAAGACCTCGCTGACCCGCCGCCTGGTGGCCGACCACAACGACCTGCACCTGTCGATCAGCGCCACGACCCGTGAGCCGCGTCCGGGCGAGCACGACGGCCGCGACTACCACTTCGTCACCCGCGACAAGTTCCAGGAGATGATCGACCAGGACGCGTTCCTGGAGTGGGCCGAGGTCTACGGAAACTTCTACGGTAGTCCCAAGCCGCCGATCATGGCCGCGCTGGAGCGGGGCGAGAGCGCGTTGTTCGACATCGACTTCCAGGGCGCGATGAAGGTCCACGCCCAAGCCAGGGAGGACAGCGTGCTGGTCTACATCCTGCCGCCGTCGCTGGCCGAGATGAGCCGCCGCCTGCACGCGCGCAGCCAGGACAGCGAGGAGGTGATCCATCGCCGCCTCTCGCGCGCCAAGGACGAGGTCGCCGACTGGGAGCGCTTCGACTACGTCATTCTCAATGAAGATTTCGACCGCGCCTATGCGGATCTGGCCCACATCTATCACGCCGAACGTCTGAAACGGGCTCGCAACCCGTGGATCGGCGGCTTGGTGGGCGATCTCCTGAAGGAAGAGATCTGAAGGATCAGCGGCGGGTGCAAGCCCCGCCGCCGCTAGCCTCGCGCGCTATAGGGCGCGTCGGGCGAAGATCAGGTGGTAAAGCGCCAGGATGACGACGGCGCCGATAGTGGCCACCAGCAGGCTGTAGAGGTTGAAGCCCGACACGCCGCTGTTACCGAACTGGTTGAACAGCCAGCCGCCGACGAACGCGCCGACGATGCCGAGGACAATATCCATCAGCACACCGCTGCCGGTGCGGTTGACGAGCTTGCTGGCGATGAAGCCGGCGATCAGGCCCAGAAGAAGCCAGGCGAGAATGGACATCGTAGGGACTCCATGAGCGGTCGCCCTATGCGACCCTGCTCAAACAAGAGCCCGACGGCGCCGTTAGTTCCCAAAGGGACTAACGCTTCGTGAGGTCCTGCACATAGGCGATCAGCTTCTCGGCCGGCGCGCGGCCCAGGGCGATGAACAGGCCAGAGCCCAAAACGGCTCCGATCAAAAACGACAGGCTCATCGCGCATTTCCCCTACGACCGACACTGAGGCAGCTATTGCAGATGCTTCGTGTCCGCGCCAAGGCGACATCAGGGCGCTGCGACGATCAGTCGTTGGGCGCCGTTTTCTGGGCGCCTCTGGGGGGCGTCAGGATCGTCAGCACGCAGCTCAGTCCTTCCGGCGCGTAGTCGAATTGCGACGATCCGGCCAGCTCGCCCTTCAGGCTGGCGGCGATCAGGCGTGAGCCGAAGCCGGTGCGCTTGGGCGGGGAGACCAAGGGTCCGCCGCGTTCGCGCCAGGCGATGACCAGGCGGGTGCGGCCGTCCAGGCTCCAGGTCACGGCGACGCGGCCGGTCTCGATCGACAGGGCGCCGTACTTGCTGGCGTTGGTGGCCAGCTCATGGAAGATCATCGCCAAGGCCACGGCGGCGTTGGGCGCCAAGGGCAGGGGCGGCCCCTCCAGCGTGACCTGCTCGCCATAGGGCTCCAGAGCCTCGGTCAACAGCTCGCCCAGATCGGCGGCTTCCCAGCTTCGCCGGGTCAGAAGGTCGTGAGCGCTGGCCAGGGCGTGGAGGCGGTCGTTGAACTGCTCCAGCCCATTCTCACCGCCGCGATCGTTTTCGGCGCGCAAGCTGTGGCGGGCCAGGGACTGAACGACGACCAGGGTGTTCTTCACCCGATGGTTCAGCTCGTTGATCATCAATTGCTGGCGTTCGGCGGCTTGGCGGGCCTCGTCCTCGCGCGCCCGCAGGATGTCGGCGGCCGCCCGCAGCGAGCCGCGCACCTCGGCGATCTCCTGCAGGTGCGAAGGGGCGGGGTCCAGCGGCGCGCCGGCGGCCAGGGCCTCGGACTCGGCGACCAGGCCGCGCACGTCGCGAGAGATCGGCCGCGCGAAGCCGATGGCGGCCGCGACGCCTAGGGCGATCAGCAGGGCCGCGCCCGCGACGGCGGGACCCAGCGAGTCCAGCACGGCCCGGTTCAGCTCGTCGCGCGGCACGCCGACGATGAAGGTCCAGCCGTACGTCGGCGAGCGGCTGAAGGCCGACAGGGTCTTGATCCCGTCCAGCGTGCGGCTGTGGATCACGCCGTCATTGGCGTGAGCCATGGCGTTCCGCATGTCCTGGCTGGCACGCTTGCCCAGCATCTTTTCCTGGTCGCGCGACCGCGCCACCAAGGCGGCGTTGCGGTCGACGATGCTGGCGGTCCAGCTGTCCGGGAGGGCCTGGGCGGTCATCAGAGCGTGGAAGGCGGCCGGGTGCTGCATGTAGGCCAGCACGAGCAGCTTGCCCTTCACCAGGACGGGCGCGTTGACGCCGATGATGGGGGGCGCGCCCTGACGCGGGATCAGGTTGCTGACGTTGGACTTGCCGGTCGTCATCTCGCGCCAGGACGATGGCGTGACCGGAGCGTGCGGCGTCGGCGCGCCAGGCGGTATCCGGGTATTGATCAGCTGCTGGTCGCGGGTCATCAGCACGATCCAGCCCTCGCGGCCCTGGACCGCCTCGCGGGCCTGTTTCTCGAAGGTCGCGAGATCGCCCTCGGCCAGGGCGGGCGAGACGGCAAGGCCCTGAAGCACGCTCTGTCCCTGACCGATCTGCCGGTCGGTGGCCAGGGACAGGGCGCGCGTCATGCCGACCAGCTGCGTGGAAAAGCGGCGCTGGCTCTCGCCATACTGCACCGCGACCAGTGCGCCCATCAGCAGAATGGCGGGCGCAGCAAGGGTCAAAGCCATGAAAAGAAGACGCCGCGCAACCGTCGAGGGCGCCTTCACCGCACTGTTGGTGGTCACGTTCGCCTCGCCCTGCCCAAGCCAAGGCTGGAGAGCATCGCCGCAACCGTCAATAGGTCTCGACGTCGTAACGCGTATCAGGCGTGGCGGGCCAGCAGCATCCAGACGGCCATGGCCGCCATCATCAGGTTTTCGGTCAGAGAGACGAAGCCCAACGGCACGTTGCTGTCGCCGCCGACGCAGGCGCATTTCAGCTCGCGTTTGTCGATGTAGACCGCCTTGAACACCGACACCGCCCCGATCCCGCCGATGGCCAGGCCCAGCGGCGCCGATAGCCAGGTCAGCACGCCTGCCGCCATCAGAACGCCCGCGGCCAGCTCGGCGAACGGATAGACATAGCCGTAAGGAACCCAGCGACGAGCCAGGATGTCGTAGTTCAGGAACATGGTCGAGAAGGTTTCGACGTCGCGCAGCTTCAGCATCGCCAGCAGGCTCATGCTGAAAGCGACGAACCATTCGGCGGCCTGTACCGTCAGCGGCGTTGCGAAGGCCGCTTGGCTGGCCGCCAGGGCCATGAGCGCGGCGACCGCGAACACGGCGAGCACCGGCGTATAGGTCAAGGCCTTGGGGTCGCGGACCTTCAAGCCGAAGCGCCTGCGCAGATCGTCATAGCCGCCGATCCGCTGGCCCTCGATGAAGGCCTGGGGCGTGGTCGCCACGTCGTGTTTGGTCTTGAAGGCGTCCGTCTCGGCGCGGGTGCGCAGCCAGCGGTCCTCGACGTCGTAGCCCTTGGCTTTCAACAGGCGCCGCGCCTTCAGCCCGTACGGACAGACGTGCTCGGGCATGACCATGCGATAGAGCACGGCTTTTTTGGCGGGACGCATCGCATCACTCCTTTGGCGATTTGGCCCACCCCATGTAGGTTCCGTACCATGGTACGGAGTCAAGGCATGGCGGTGACGATCGCGGGGCTGGCGCGTGAAGGCGGCGTTGGCGTGGAGACGGTGCGCTACTATCAGCGCCGGGGCCTGCTCCGAACGCCCGACAGGGCTGAGGGTTCGGCGCTGTCGGGCGGGGTCCGGCGTTACGACGCCGAGGACGTCCGGCGGCTGCGCTTCATCCGCTCGGCCCAGGCCGCGGGGTTCACGCTGGAGCAGATCGGCGAATTGCTGAATCTCGACGCGGGCCAAGACCACGCGCGAGCCCGCGACCTGGCCCACGAACGGATCGCGGCGCTGGACGCCAAGATCGCTGAGCTTCAGGCGGCGCGGACGGCCCTGGCGCGCCTGGCCCGCGCCTGCGTGGCCTCGGACGCCGGCCCATGCCCGATCATCGAGGCGTTCGAGCCGTAGGCGAGAGGGGCCCTAGACGAGGATAGCCAGGGCCGAGAAGCCGAGCAGGGCGCAGGCGATGGTCAGGCGGACGATCATGGACGGCTCCTCAGGCACGGACGTTCGCCGCCCGCGCCAGGAAGCGCGACTGAAGATGAACCCAAGCTGAAGCTTAGAGTCTGTCCGCTGCTGACGGAATCATCAGAACGGATGAACAGGCTCTATTTCAAACATTGAGAGCGTGGCAGGCGCCGAGACCAGCTCACACTTTCGGCTGGCACGCTCTAAGTCAAGCTCGCCTTGGCCAGGGCCAGGAAACCTGCCAGGTCGATGACCTCGGCGCGAGCGTCGGGGCTGACGCCGGCCCTTTCGCAGAGCGCCGCGCCACCCAGGCCCTTGAGGCTGGAGCGCAGCATCTTGCGGCGCTGGCCGAAGGCGGCGGCGGTGACGCGTTCCAAAGCGGCGATGATGTCGGCGGGCGGCGGATCGGGCCGGGGAACCAGCCGGACCACGGCCGAGGCGACCTTGGGCGGCGGCGTGAAGGCCTTGGCCGGCAGGTCCATCACGGTCCTGGCCTCGCACAGCGTCTGAGAGATCACCGCCAGGCGGCCATAGGCGTCGTCGTCGGCTTGCGCGACGATACGGTCGGCGACCTCCTTCTGGAACATCAGGGTCATCGACAGCGGTTTGAACGGCCCGGTCAGCCAGTTGATCAACAACTGGGTGCCGACATTGTAGGGGAGGTTGGAGACCACGTGCGCCGCTCCGCCGGCGGCCTTGGCCCCGTCGACCTTCAAGGCGTCGCCCTCGACCAGCTCCAGTCGGCCGTCGGCGACCTCGGCCAGTTCGGACAGCAGTGGCAGGAAGCGGCTGTCCTTCTCGACCGCCACGACGCGCGCGCCGGTTTCGAGCAGGGCCCGCGTCAGACCGCCGGGACCAGGGCCGACCTCCAGCACCGTGTCGCCTTCGCCAACCTGGGCCATGCGGGCGATCTTGCGGGTAATGTTGAGGTCCAGCAGGAAGTGTTGGCCAAAGCTCTTGCGCGCCAGCAGGTCGTGGCGCTCCAGGGCCTCGCGCAGGGGCGGCAGGTCGGCCAGGCTCATCTCGTGTCTTTCCCTGGGATCTTCTCAGGCGTCGCGGCGGGCGGCGATCTGAGCCGCCAGCTGGATGGCGGCGATCAGGCTATCGGGACGGGCCACGCCGCGTCCAGCGATGTCGAAGCCCGTGCCGTGGTCGGGCGAGGTGCGCACGATCGGCAGGCCCAGGGTGACGTTCACGCCGCCCCAGAAGTCCAGCATCTTGACCGGGATCAGGGCCTGGTCGTGGTACATGCAGAGGACGCCGTCGTAGCGGACGCGGGCTTCCGGATGGAACAACGTGTCGGCCGGGGCGGGACCGACGGCGTCGACGCCCCGGTCCTGCAGCACACGCACCGCCGGAGCGATGATCTCGATCTCCTCGCGGCCCAGGGCTCCGCCTTCGCCGGCGTGGGGGTTCAGGGCGGCGACGGCCAGGCGCGGGGTCTTGATCCCGAAATCGCGACGCAGGGCCTCGGCGGTGACCAGGCCGCTGTTGACGATGGCCTCGATGGTCAGGGCGCCCGGGACCTTGGCGAGGCTGGTGTGGATGGTCACCAGCGTGGCGCGCAGGTCGCTGGCGGCCAGCATCATCACCGGCCCGCGCGCGCCTTCGAAGCGGGCGGCGGCGGTCAGCTCGGCCAGGAATTCGGTGTGGCCCGGAAACTTGAAGCCGGCCTCGTACAGCGGGGCCTTGGCGATCGGGGCCGTCACCAGGCCGCTGACGGCGCCGGACAGGGACAGGCCGACGCCTGTCTCGATCCAGCGGATCACCTGCGGCGCATAGGCGGGCGAGGGCTGGCCGGAAATGACCGGCGAGAGCAGGGGAATGTCGATGACCGGCAAGGCCTCGGAGAAGGCGCGTAGGCCCTCTTGCGGGCCGGTCACCGCGCGGACCTTCACCCCGCCGCCGGCCGAGGCCAGCAGCTGGGCGTCGCCCACCACGACGAAGGGCGGCCCTTCATGGCGGAGGGCTTGCCAGGCCTTGGCGATGATCTCCGCGCCGACGCCGGCCGGATCACCGGCGCTGAGGGCGAGGGGACGGTCCGTCACCCGCGCGTTCACCGAGTCTCGATGGTGGCCTGATTGCGCAGGTCACGCAGATAGCGCTTGGCGATCAGCGCCAGTTGCTGGCCGCGCAGGCGGTTCTCAATCTGGTCGCGCGACGGGGCGTTGGCGCCGCCCTGGCGCTTACCGCAGACGGCGATCAGGTGCATGCCGGCGTCGGTGCGGATCGGGTCCGAGATCTGGCCGACCTCCAGCTTGTTGGCCGCCTCCTGGAAGGCCGGCGCCAGGTCGGTGATCTCGGCCTCGCCGAGGTCGCCGGCGACTAGGCCGTCGACCTTGCCGGCGGTGGCCTCTAGGCTCGCGCAGCTGGTGATCTTGGGTTTGAGGTCGGTCAGCAGCTTGGTGGCCGCGGCGACCTGGGCCTCGGTGGCGTCGGCGGCCAGCGGGGCGGCGACCTGCTTCAGATCGACGATCGCGGTCTTGGAGCCGGCGCGCTTGTCGCGCAGGTAGATGATGTAGACGCCATCCTTGACCTGGATCGGCTTCGACAGCTGGCCGGGGCGCAGCTGCTCCAGGGCGGCGTCGACCTCGGGCGGCATCTCGCCCTGGTTGACCCAGCCTACGTCGCCGCCATTGGCGGCGGTGGCCGAGCCCGAGAACTGGCGGGCGACGGCGGCGAACGGCGCGCCCTGCTGCATCTGGGTGATCAGTTGGGCCGCGCCGTTGTTGGCGACTTCCATGCCGCCGACGCGGTTGGCGTCCAGGAACACTTCGCTGATCTGGTACTGCGGCTTGGCGGCGGACTCGGCCAGACGGCGCTGATAGGCCTTGATCTGGTCCTCGCCGATGCGCAGGCGCGAACCGTAGCGGCCCTGGATCCAGGACTGCCAGCTGGAGTCCGCGCGCAACTGGGCGCGCCAGGTCTCCAGGCCGATGCCCTGGGCGACCAGCGACTGCTTCAGCTGGTCCGCGGTCATCTTGTTGGACTGGGCGATATCGGCGATCTGCTCGTCGACCTCCTTGTCGGTCGAGATGATCGTGATCTTCTGCTGCTTCTCGACGCGCTTCAGCTCCTGCATCTGCAGGCGCTCGTCGATCAGCGAACGCAAGGCTTCCTGCTCGATCTGGGGCAGGTTCTCCTGGGTCGGCTGCATCCCCGAGGTCGCCATCAGCAGGCGCATGCGCTGCATCACGTCGTAGCTGGAGATGATGTCGTCGTTGACGACGGCCGAGACGCTTTCCGACAGCGGCTGCGGCGCGGCCGGAGCCGGCGCGGCGGCGGGCGGGGCCGCGACCTCGGGCGCGGGCTGCTGGGCCGCGGGTTGCTCCTGGGCCAGGGCCGGCAAGCCGAGGCCCGCCACGGTCAGGGCGAGAATGGACGCGGCGCCGGCCGCGAAAGTCGTAACGCTACGCGCAGACCGCATGGATAGTGTCGTTCCTCTAGGCCCAGGCCGCCCCCTCGGGAGCGCGGTCGGTTTATCTTGTGTTCGGGAGCGGCGACGCCGAAGCCGGCGTTTTTTCCTTTCGGCCGTCGCCCCCGAGGCGTGCATGCAAGGCATGCGGGCCGCCCCGCACGCCCCCCAAGCGCGGTTACTTAGTTCGAGCTGTACCCTGTATCACCTAATGTGGCGAGCGTTAGGCGGAACACGATGGTTCGATCGGGCTGCAGCCGCAGGCCGCTGGCCGTCGAGGCGTAGCGGTCTTCCTGCTGGTAGATCACGTCGATGCGAATGCAGTCGTCCTGGTAGGCGACGCCCACGTCCCGGCGCCGCCAGACGTCGTAGACCATGTCGCGCTGCCCGAAGGTGGTCAGCGAGAAGCGTTTGGTCAGCTTGACCTCGCCGCGGACTTCGAAGCTTTCCTGGCGGGAGCCGTTGGAGTCCAGCTCGTCCTTCAGGTAGCGGACCGAACCGCTGGCGCGCTTTGTATAGGCGTCCAAGCCCGTTTCGATCCGGTGGATCTCCTGGGTCTGGGCGTCGAGGCGCGTGCGCACGAAGGCGTTGATCCCGTGGACCGGCGTGACGGTGGCCGCCACGATCCAGTCCGACGACTTGCTCTGCAGGCCGGTGCGGGCCGGCAGCAGCGGGTCGAACTTGGTGCGGAAGCTGCGGCCGACCAGGATGCTGCCGCCGCGGCCGTCGGGCAGGCTGTAGGTGGCGCGACCGCCGACGTTGACGCGCTGGCCGCCTTCATACAGGTCGAAGCCGGGCGACTTGTTGGCCTGGAACAGGTTGGTCTCGTCGAACTCCAGCGTCGCGCTATCCTCGTTGTAGAGGTAGCTGGTCGTCCCGTTGCGGGCGACGACCACCGGCACGCGCGAGCTGTCCGAGCCGACGGCCACCTGGGCCAGGGGCTCCAGCACGATGCTGCCGCCGTTGGTGAGCGGCTTGTAGAACGGCAAGCTGAAATCGACGCCGCCGACGCCGAGGGTGCGGGTATAGGTTTCCTTGGCGTCGTCGCCCAGGGCCGCCGCCGCGGGGGTGACGTAGGTCTTGATCGAATAGGCGTCGCCGCGCGCCTGAGCGAACGGCGAGATCTTCAAGCCGTTGCCGACGATGGTGCTGGCGCGCCAGTCGGCCTTGACGCTGGCGCGGCTGGAGTCGACGCCATTCTGGCCTTTGTAGGCGCCCAGGAAGTAGGGGGCTTCGCCGTATTGCGATTCCGAGCGGTTCAGCATCACGCCCGAGCCCTGCAGGCGCAGGCGCCCGCCCAGGACAGGAGCGTTTGGCTCCCAGCGGGCCTCGACCAAGGGGCCGATCAGCGGGAAGGCGCCGCTGTTCTCGAAGGCGTTGGCCGAGTTGGTCGCCGAATTGATGCCGACCACGCGCAGGCCCTGGACCGAGACGGCCGAGACCGACAGCCACGAGCGGGCGTCCTGGCGCGTGGTGTACAGCTGCGAGACCAGCCTGTGGTCGTCGCTCGTGAACAGGCCGCGCTGTTGGTAGACGTCGTTGACCTTGTACTTGTCGAACAGCAGGGCGTCGGAGACGCGTTCGGCCGAGAAGCCCCACTTCCAGTGCTGGTCGATGTCGAACTTGCCGTGGGCCAGGATGTAGCTGCGCAGGGTGTTTTCGCCGAAGCGGTCACCGTGGATGTCGAATTCCTTGTCGTAGGTGAAGCCGCCCCGCGCCTCGAGCATGCCCGAGTAGAAGCGCTTGCGGTAATTCACGTTCAGGAACGGATTGACCTGGCTGTTGATCTGCGGGGTCAGGATCACGTCCGACGACGGCGAGATCACATAGAGATAGGGCTGGTTGTAGGAAATGCCCCGGCCCTTGGAGAAGTCGATCTTGGGGGCCAGGAAGCCCGAGCTGCGCTTGGCCTGCGGGTCGGGGTGCCAGAATAGCGGCATGTACAGGATCGGCGCGCCCCACAGGTGGATCACCGCGTTCTTGTAGTAGATCAGCTGACGCTTCTTATCCTGGACGATCCGGTCGGCCGAGACCGACCAAGTCGGCTTCGGGTGCTCGGCGCAGACCTCGCAAGGCGTGTAGATCGCCTTGTTCAGCTCCTGGATGTTGGCGTTGCGGCGCACGGCGGTGGCGGAAGCCACCTTCATGTTCTGGTCCAGGCGGGCGGCGAAGTTGCGCGCGAAGCCGGCTTTGAAGTCCTTGTCGGCTTCGAAGTGATCGGCGAACTCGGCCGTGCCGTCGGGATTGATGATCTGGACGTGACCGTCGGCGGTCACCGCGCCGGTCTTGTTGTCATAGACCACCTTGTCGGCGCGCAGGGTGCGGCCCTGGTAGCGGGCCTCGACCGAGCCCGTCGCGGTCATGATCTGGTTCTTGTCGTCGCGGACCAGCAGGTCCGATTCCAGATAGTAGCCCTCATCGCCCAGTCCATCGGACGGCGCGGCCGAAACCACCGGCGTCGGCGGGATCGAGACCAGGCTTTGCTGGGCGTGGGCGACGCCCGCGCAGGCGAGCGTCCACGACGCCGCGCTGCCCAGGAGCAGCATGCGGCAAGCGGCGCTGTGACGCGTTTCAGTCATGGACGACCTTGGAAGCAATGACTCACCCATCTTCCGTATAGCAAAGCAAAGTGAAGCCCGCCAAAATCGCGATGATCGGCGGCGTCCAGGCGGCGATGGACGGGGCCAGAACGTCCGCCTTGCCCAACGTGCTGCACAGCTCGTTGAAGAAAAAGAATCCGAAGCCCAGCGCGACGCCAGAGCCGGCCAGGGCCGCCAAGCCGCCCAGGCGCATCAGGCGCAGCGAAAACGCCGCCGCCAGCACCGACATGGCCGCGAACAGCAGGGGCGTGGCCAGGTCCTGCTGCAGGCGCAGCTTGAACGGCGCGGCCGAGAAGCCGGCGTCCTCGGTGCGCTGGATCGTGGCGGGAAGACGCCACAGGGCCACCGCCTGGGGCGTGTTGAATCGCTCGGACGCCGTGCGATCGTCCAGGTTCGAGGGAATCGACAGGCTATCCGAGCGGATGGCCCCGGCCCCGGGCGTGGCCTCGCGCACGCCGGTCAGGCGCCAGAAGCCCGGCTCCAGCTTGGCCTCGTTGGCCTCGATGCGGCGCGTGAAGTCCATCACGCCCTTGTTGTTGAGGCTGTAGACGAACAGCGACACGCCCTTCAGCCGCACCGAACCGTCGACGATGTCGCGGGCCCGAGCGCGGATGACGATCTGGGTCTTGTCGTCGCCCTGGCGCAGCCATGTGCCCTTGGGCGCTTCCTTCAGATAGCCGTTCATCACCATGTCGCGCTCGGACTCGAACTTGGCGGTCATGGCCGTGGTCAGCGGATTGAGCAGGGTGATGGTCAGGAGGCCGATCACGAACGAGGCCGAGGCCGCCGGCATGATGAAGCGCCAGGCCGAGACGCCGGCTGCGCGCATGGCGATCAGCTCGCTGCGGCGGTTGAGCTCGACGAAGGCCCACATGGTGCCGAACAGGAAGACGAACGGGGCCAGCACCAGGATGGTGGCCGGGGCCTGCAGGATGGTCAGATACAGAAGCTGGAAGAAGCTGGCGTCGGCGCGCGTGCCGACGTTGCGCGCGATGTCGACGAAGGCGATCAGCATCACCATCGCGCCCAGCACCGCCAGGGCGCCCACGAGGGCGCTCATGGTGCGCTTGAGAACGTAGCGTTCCAGCATGCCCATGGTCATCAGGCCGCTCCCGCCCAGGCCGAGGCGGCCTTGGCCAGCTTGGCCTTGCGACGCGTGGAGACCTTCTGGCGGAAGATCTGCGACAGGCCCCACCACATCGCGGCCAGCGGCACGACATATTGCAGGATGTTCAGCCAGGCGCTGTCCTCGCAGGCCGCCTGCACGCCGAAGCCGACGATGCGCACGACGCCCGCGGCCGCGCCCACGGCGGCCATCCGCTTGCCATAGCCCATGCGGCTGAACGAGCCGCCCAGCACGGCGGCCAAGGCCATGGTCATCAGGGCGATGTTGTAGAGCGGCCCGGCGAAACGCGAATGGCCCTCGGCCAGCATCTTGCCCGCGTTCCGCTGCTCCCATTCCTGGGTCATGTCCGGGAAGAACAGCTCGTGCGGATAGCGGTCGGCGATCTTGTAGTGCAGCAGCTCGTCGCCGTGGGTGAGGCTGGAGAGGTCGAAGGTATATTCGTCGAACGAGGTGTACTGCAGCACGCCCTGGCGCGAGAACTGCTGGTTGGAGCCGTGGCGCATGATCAGCACCGGCTCGCCCCGGCGGGTGGCGATCTCGGCCTCGCGCGACGAATAGGTCGAGGCCGCGCCGTTGGGCAGTTCCTGGTGGATGAAGAGGTTCTGGATCTTGTTGTCGCGGTCGATCGACTGCGCATAGACGGTCAGCCCCGGACCCGGCTCGGTGAACTGGCCCGGCTGGACGAGGGTCGAGGCCACGTCGGTCTTGATCTCGAAGGCGGTCTCGCGGATCTGCCGGGCGCTCCAGGGTTGCAGCCACAGGCCGCTGATCAGCGAGACAAGGGCCGCCATCACCGCTAGGCGCATGGCCGGCGAGATCACGCTCCAGCGGCTCATGCCACCGGCGAAGCAGACCACGATCTCCTGCTCGGTGTGCAGCCGGTTCAGCGCCACCAGCGCGGCCACGAACAGGGCCAGCGGCATCATGATGCCCAGCAGCTGGGGCAAGGCCAGGACGATGATCTTCAGGAAAACCAAGGCGCTCTGGCGCTGTTCGACCAGGACGTCGAATTCCGACAGGCTGCGCGCCAACAGGGCGAGCGCCACCAGCGCCGCGGTCGCCAGAAGCGTCGGGCCCAGCAACTGGCGGAAAAGATAACGTTCTATGAGGCGCATGCGGGGACGTTCGGGGCGGATGGATTCGTGGGACGAACCCCGAAGATGCGTCGTTCTACACGGGGGCTTTGCGTCGGCACAACCGGGGACCTAACTTGACTGTCCCGAGTGGGGGCGAACGGAGCCTTTTCTAAGGCGCGGCATTGGACTATGCCGCCTTGGATCAAGAAGCGGCCGCGCCGTCGCGACGCGCCGTTCGAGTCGCCCATATGCAGGAGCGCGGCATGCGTATCGAGTTCGTCCCCGTCGACACCCAGGCTGGCGCCACGGCCGCCCTCGCGGTCCTGGCTCACGAGGGCGCGGCCCTGTCGCCGGAAGCCAAGGCGGCCAACGAGGCCACGGGCGGCGCCCTGGCTCGCGCCATCGCCGGCGGCCGCTTCACCGGCGCCAAGGGTCAGACCCTGGACGTCATCGCGCCTCACGGCCTGGAGGCCGCCCGCCTGGTGCTGGTCGGCGTCGACGGCTCGGGCGCGGTCGAGCCGGAAGCCGTCGAGACCGCCGCCGCCTCGGCTTATCAAGCGGTGAAGACCACCGGCGTCACCGAACTGGTCCTGAAGCTGGGCGCCGACGCCGAGAGCGCCGCCCGCGCCGCGTTCGGCGCGCGCCTGGCCGCCTATCGCTTCGACAAGTACCGCACCACCGAGAAGGCCGAGAAGAAGCCGTCGGTCCAGGTCGTCAAGGTCGCCGCCGCCGATCCGGTCAAGGCCCAGAAGGCCTATGAGCCGCTGTCGGCCCTGGCCGACGCGATCCTGTTCAGTCGCGACCTGGTCTCCGAGCCGGCCAACATCCTGCACCCCGAGGAATTCGCCGCGCGCGCCAAGAGCCTGGAGAGCTTGGGCCTCGAGGTCGAGGTGCTCGGGGAGGCCGCGATGGCCGAGCTCGGCATGGGCAGCCTGCTGGGCGTTGGCCAGGGTAGCGTGCGCGAAAGCCAGCTGGTGATCATGAAGTGGCTGGGCGGCGCCGATAAGTCGGCCCAGCCGATCGCCTTCGTCGGCAAGGGCGTCTGCTTCGACACCGGCGGCATCTCCATCAAGCCCGCCGAGGGCATGGAGGATATGAAGTGGGACATGGGCGGCGCGGCCGCCGTGATCGGCGTCATGCACGCCCTGGCCGGCCGCAAGGCCAAGGTCAACGCCATCGGCATCCTGGGCCTCGTGGAGAACATGCCCGACGGTAACGCCCAGCGTCCGGGCGACGTGGTCACCTCGATGTCGGGCCAGACGATCGAGGTCATCAACACCGACGCCGAGGGCCGCCTCGTGCTGGCCGACGCGCTCTGGTACTGCCAGGACCGCTTCAAGCCCCAGTTCATGATCGACCTGGCCACCCTGACCGGCGCGATCATCATCTCGCTGGGTCATGACTATGCCGGTTTGTTCAGCAATAACGATGGCTTGTCGGAAAAACTTCTCGCGGCCGGCAAGAGCGAGCGCGAGAACCTGTGGCGCCTGCCGCTGCCAGCCGCCTACGAGAAGCAGATCGAAAGCCCGATCGCCGACATGAAGAACATCGGCGGCCGTCCGGCTGGCTCGATCACCGCCGGCCTGTTCCTGCAGAAGTTCGTCAACGGCACGCCGTGGGCCCACCTGGACATCGCCTCGGTGGCCTGGCGCAAGCCGTCGACCGACCCGACCGTGCCGGACGGCGCGGCCGGCTTTGGCGTGCGCCTGCTGAACCGCCTCGTCGCCGACGCCTACGAAGGCTGAACCATGAGAACTGTCATCCCGGCCAGCGCGCGGCGCGCCGAGCCGGGACCGCCACGAAACGCAGGCGCTTCCGGCGGTCCCGGGTCTTCGCTACGCTTCGCCCGGGATGACAGGGAATTTTTATGACCGCTAACGCCTGCGAGGTCTGGTTCTACCACCTGGAGCGCTCGCCGCTCGAGGCGGTGCTGCCAGAGCTTCTGGAGAAGACGCTCGGACGGGGCTGGAAGGCGCTGGTGCGCGGCGGCGATCCGCGACGGCTGGAGGCGCTGGACCAGCACCTTTGGACCTATCGCGAGGACAGCTTCCTGCCGCACGGCGTCACCGGCGAGCCCATGGCCGAGCGCCAGCCGGTGCTGCTGACCGGCGAGGATGGCAATCCCAATGCGGGCGATGCGCTGTTTCTGATCGACGGGGCGGATCCTGGAGATCTTTCAGGGGTTTCGCGCTGCATCCTGCTATTCGATGGCAGGGACGACCAAGCGCTGGCGCAGGCGCGCGGGCGCTGGTCGGTGTTCAAGAAGGCCGGGCATCCGGTGTCCTACTGGCGCCAGGGCGCCGAACGCGGTTGGGAGAAGCAGGCATGAAGCGCGTCTTGTCGGCCCTGGTCCTGGGGATGCTCCTGGCCTCGTGCTCCAGCGCGCCCGAGCCCGCGCCGCCGCCGCCGCCCAGCACGCCTACCGCACCGCCGGCCATCGCCCTGCCGGCCAAGCCGCCGGTCGCCGAGGCCGAGAAGGACCAGTGCGGCCTGAAGGACGCCCAGGCCTTCGTCGGCAAGCCGCGCACCAGCCTGCCGGCCCCGGTGGATCCCTCGCGCTGGCGGGTGGCCTGCACCACCTGTCCCGTGACCATGGACTACCGCGCCGATCGCCTGAATATCTTGTTCAACGCCGAGACCGGTGTCGTCCAGGAAGTCAAATGCGGATGAAACCGCCGTTCTCCCAAGCTCTTCTGGCTTCCGTGCGTTTGAGATGAAATAACTTGAGCCGCCGGAGATTCCCGACCGGCCGGTTCAAAGCATGGTCGAGCACCCGACGATCGGACCCAAGACCCGCGGCGACTTGGCGACCACGCTGTTGGTCGCCGTGGGCGTCGCATTTGGCTTTGCCTTTCTGGCCTATCTCTGTGTCGAGGTTCCCCGCGCCTACGGTCATGTGACGCCGATCTGGCTGTCGAACGGCTTCCTCGCCGCTTGCCTGCTGTCGTCGCCGTCACGTCGCTGGCCGGCCCTGATGGTCGGCGCGGCGGTAGGCGCCTTGGTCGCCGGCGCGCACGCCGGCGACAGCCCGCTGGTCGACGTCATCCTGGTGAGCCTGAACCTGGCGGAGGCGCTTCTGGCGGCCTACGCCGTTCGGCGCGTGACGGGCGAGTCGATCGACCTGGGCAAGCCGCGCGACATGCTGGCCTTCGTCCTGCTGGGCGGGTTCCTGGCGCCGATGATCGTCGGAACCATGGCCTCGTCGCTGCTCACCCTGCTGCGTGGCGGCGACCTGCTGGGCAATGTCGTCGGCTGGGTCCTGAACGACATCCTGGGCATGCTGACCATCGGGCCGTGCCTGCTGGTTCTGTTCAAGGCCGGCCTCTATCTGCGCGAGCGCCCGGTGACCCGCGACGGCATGCTGTCGATCCTGATCTGCGGCCTGATGACGACCGTGGTCTTCGCCCAGACCAAATATCCGCTGCTGTTTC
This sequence comes from Caulobacter sp. 1776, assembly GCF_040545685.1. NCBI lineage: Bacteria > Pseudomonadati > Pseudomonadota > Alphaproteobacteria > Caulobacterales > Caulobacteraceae > Caulobacter > Caulobacter sp. 1776. The sequence goes on along the minus strand of NZ_JBEPMI010000004.1, from coordinate 26,300 downwards.
TGGTGCCGCCGGTCATGCTGCTGGCCGCTTGGCGGCAAGAGGTGTTGGGCGCGGCCATCGGCGCGGTGCTGGTGGCGGCGATCGCCCTGGTCCTGACCATCGCCGGTCGCGGGCCCATCCATCTGATCCTGGCCGGCACGGGTACGCAGTCGACGGTGCTGCAGCTGTTCCTGGCCGTCTCGACCTTCGTCAGCCTGCCCGTGGCCGCCTTTCAGCGCCAGCGCCGCGCCATCTTGGTCAATCTCGTCGAGGCCGGGGCCGCCGCCGAACGCAGCGAGGCCCGCTACCGGCTGTTGGCGGAAAGCGCCCTCGACATCATCGCCCACAGCACCCTGACCGGCCAGATGACCTACATCTCGCCGGCCGCCTTCTCGATCATGGGCTACGAGCCCGAGGACCTGCTGGGAACGGGTTATCTCGCGACGTTGCATCCGGATGATCGCCCTGCGATCCGGCGCGTGGTCGAGATCCAGCGCAACTGGCCCAGGGGCGTCGCGGCTCCGCCGGCCGAGACCGTCGAGTACCGCGCCTTCCGCAAGGACGGCGGCATGATCTGGCTGGAGTCGCGGCCGACCCTCGCTTGCGACCCGGTTACCGACGAGCCGACCGGCATCACCGACATCATCCGCGACATCACCGCCCGCAAGACGCTGGAAATGCAGTTGCGCGCCGCGCGCGCCGACGCCGAGGCCGCCGCCGCGGTGAAGGGGGAGTTCCTGGCCAATATGAGCCACGAGCTGCGCACGCCGCTGACCGCCGTGATCGGCTTCGCCAACCTGCTGACCGACGAGCCGAACCTGAGCGCGCGGGGGCAGCGCTATGTCGACCGGATCGCCACTGGCGGTCGAACCCTGCTGGCGACGATCAACGACATCCTCGACTTCTCGCGCCTGGAGCAGGGCCGCATCGAGCTGAGCTCGCGGCCCGTGGCGATCACCGATCTGGTCGCCGAGGTGCTGGACATGCTGGCCCCCGACGCCGCCGCCAAGGATCTGGTGCTGCGCGCCGTGGGCGACGACGGCGCGCCGCCGGTGCTGTACCTCGATCCCGAACGTGTGCGGCAGATTCTGTTGAACCTGATCGGCAACGCCGTGAAGTTCACCGAGGTGGGCGAGGTCCGGCTCGAGACCGACTATGACCCCAAGATCGGCCGGCTGCGGATGAGCGTCACCGACACCGGCCCTGGCGTAGCCCAGCAGGACCAGGCGCTGATTTTCACCCGCTTCGCCCAGATCGACGCGGCCCTGACCCGCGAGCACGGCGGCACCGGCCTTGGCCTGGCGATCTCGCGCGGGCTGGTCGAGCTGATGGACGGCGAGATCGGTGTCGAGAGCACGCTGGGCGAGGGCGCGCGCTTCTGGTTCGAAATCCCGGCCCTGGCCGGCCCGACGCACGCCGCCGACGACGACCAGGATGGCGAGGACGACATCCCGCTGCCGCCGCCGGGGCGTCGCGTGCTGGTCGTCGACGACAACGCCGGCAACCGCGAACTGGTCCGCTCGGTGCTGGAAGCCGTGGGTGTCGAGGTGGCCGAGGCCGTGGACGGGGAAGAAGGCGTCGCGGCGGCGGCGGCCTCGGTCTATGACGCCATTCTGATGGACCTGCGCATGCCACGCCTGGACGGCGTCGCGGCGGCTCAGCGGATCCGGGCCGAGCAGGGGCCCAGCGCCGGCGCGCCGATCATCGCCTTCTCGGCCGATGTGCGTTCAGGCCCGCTGGATCCAGTGTTCGACGGCGCGACGCCCAAACCGTTGACGGTCGTGTCGCTGCTGGGGACCTTGGCGGCGGCGTTGAGCGCACCAAAGCCCGCTACCGCCTGACGAACGGCTACGAGCGCTTGCCTAGACCCGGGAACATCGCCACGCCGTCCTCGAACACGCCCAGATAGCCCAGCTCGCCCAGCAGCGGCGTCAGGTCCTCGACCAGGTCTCCCGATCGCGGAAGTTGGGCGGGACGGCCGGCTTGGTCGTGCAAGCGATAGACCGTCCACATCTTGCCCTTGGGGGGCGCGGCGCCGGGCTGGATGAACCGGTGCTCCCAGCCGACCAGGGCGGGACTACGGCCAACCTCGACGTCGAACGGACGGTCGCGGAACGCCAGGTCCATCTCGATCCGCATGGCTTCGCCGATCCGCGTGTTCACCCACTCGGCGAACGCCTCGAGGACGGCGTGAGCGGACAAGCCTTCCGGATTGGCCACGACGTGGTTGCGGGGATGGGCGGTGCTCATGGCGGCACAGTGCGCCGCCAGATGTCGCGGAATGGCTAAACGACATGGTTTAGCGCCCGTTCACCTTAAACCTTTCCGATCCCACAGCGCAGCTTACGCCTCGGCCTCCGCCAGCGCCTCGGCCAGGTCCATCCAGGCGGCTTCGGCCTCGTCCAGCTTGGCCTTGGCGTTGTCGCGGCGCTTGGTCAGCTCGGCGACCTTCGTCGGGTTCTTGTAGAGCCGGGGATCGGCCAGCTGCGTCTCCAGCTCGGCCACCTGGCGCGTGGTGCGATTGACGACCTGTTCGGCCGCCTCGATCTTGCGTTTCAGGGGTTCGATCGCGGCCTTCTTCGGCGCCGGGGCGGCGGCCTTGTCCGGTTCGCGCGCCACCTGGGTCGGCTTCACGGCCTGCTTGGCGCGGTCCAGCACGAACCGGGCGTAGTCGTCCATGTCGCCGTCGAACGGCTTCACCGTGCCGTCGGCGGCCAGCCACAGGCGGTCGGCGACCAGCTCCATCAGCGAGCGGTCGTGGGTGATCAGGATCACCGCGCCCTCGTAGTCGTTCAGCGCGTCCAGCAGGGCGCGGCGGCTGTCGATGTCCAGGTGGTTGGTCGGCTCGTCCAGGATCAGCATGTGCGGCGCGTCCATCGCCACCATGTTCAGCAGCAGGCGAGCGCGTTCGCCGCCCGACAGGTTGGCCACCGTGGTCTCCTGCTTTTCGAAACCCAGGCCGAACTGGGCCAGCTTCGAGCGGCGCGAGCTTTCCGAGGCGTCCGGCATGGCCCGGCGGATGATCTCCAGCGGGGTGTCCACCGGATCCATCGCTTCGATCTGGTGCTGGTGGAACCAGCCGACCTTCATCTTCTTGTCGCGGTGCAGCTCGCCCTTCTGAACGGTCAGGGCGCCGGCGATCATCTTGGCGAAGGTCGACTTGCCCGCGCCGTTGACGCCCAGCAGACCGATGCGGTCATCCAGGTCCATGCGCAGGTTGAGGTTCTTGAGGATCGGGCGGTCCGCCTCATAGCCGACGTTCGCCTTCTCCAGGCGGATGAGCGGCGGCGCCAGCGGACGCGGCGGCGAGGGCAGGGTGAAGGGCGCGACGCGCTCCTCGATCGTGGTCGCCACCGGCTCCATCTTGGCCAGGCGTTTCATGCGGGACTGGGCTTGCGCCGCCTTCGAGGCCTTGGCCTTGAAGCGGTCGACGAAGGCTTGCAGGTGGGCGCGCTCGGCGTCCTGCTTGGCCTTGGCCGACAGCTGCAGGCGGGCCTTCTCGGCGCGACGCTTCTCGAAGTCGTCGTAGCCGCCGGTGTAGAGCTCCAGCTTGCCGCCGGCCAGATGCAGCATGTGCGTACAGCTGTTGTTCAGCAGCTCGCGGTCGTGGCTGACGATCAGGGCGGTGTGCGGGTATTTCTGGAGCCGGGCCTCCAGCCACAGAGCGCCTTCCAGGTCGAGATAGTTGGTCGGTTCGTCCAGCAGCAGCATGTCGGGCTCGGCGAACAGCGCCGCGGCCAGGGCCACGCGCATCCGCCAGCCGCCGGAGAACTCGCTCATCGGCCGCGCCAGGTCGTCCTGGGAAAAGCCCAGGCCCACCAGAATTTCCGAGGCCCGGGCCGGCGCCGAGTCGGCGTCGATCTCGATCAGCCGGGCCCAGATCTCGCCCATCGCCTCGGGATCGGCCGTCTCCAGCCGGGTCATCAGGTCGTGACGCTCCTCGTCGGCCTCCAGCACCGTCTCCAGCAGGGTGAAGGGCGTGGCCGGGTGCTCCTGGTCCACCGAGCCGATCCGCGCGGCCTTGGGCAGGCTGATCTCGTCGTCGCCGGCGTGCAGCTGCCCCAGGATCAGCTTGAACAGGGTCGACTTGCCCACGCCGTTACGCCCGATCAGGCCGACCTTGGCGCCCGGCGGCAGGCTGACGCTGGCATGGTCGAAGAACTTCCGACCCCAGGCGTTGAAGGTCAGGTCACGGATCTGAAGCATTTTTGTGAAGGTTACGCGGCGGGGTTGGCGGGGAGGAGGCGCACGGCTATAAGCCCGCAACCTCCCAATTCACAACTTTTCTGTGAGATCACTCCGTGACCGAACGCACCTTCTCGATCCTCAAGCCGGACGCCACCCGTCGCAATCTGACCGGCGCCATCAACGCTGTGATCGAGGCCGCCGGCCTGCGCATCGTCGCTCAGCGCCGCGTGAAGCTGACCGAAGCCCAAGCCAAGAAGTTCTACGAAGTGCACGCCGAGCGTCCGTTCTACGGCGAACTCGTCGCGCAGATGACCGCCGAGCCGGTCGTCGTCCAGGTGCTGGAAGGCGACAACGCCGTGGCCAAGTACCGCGAAGTCATGGGCGCCACCAACCCGGCCAACGCGGACGAAGGCACCATCCGCAAGCAATTCGCCCTGTCGATCGGCGAAAACTCGGTCCACGGCTCGGACAGCCTGGAGAACGCCGCGATCGAAATCGCCCAGTTCTTCACCGAAGATCAGATCGTCGGCTGATCCCAGCCAGACTTTTATGATGACGGCGGGCGGCCGGATCGGTGACGATCCGGCCGTTTTCTTTTGTCGCGGGGCGACCAGGTGAAGCACTACGAGCGCGGTGAGGTGGTGCTGGCGGTCACGCTGGCGGGGGTGGCGGGCTACGTCGACGCGATCGGCTTCCTGAAGCTGGGGGGTTTCTTCGTGTCGTTCATGAGCGGCAACTCGACCCGGTTGGGCGTGGGGCTGGCGACCGCGAACGGAGCGGCGGTCGCGACCGTGCTGAGGCTGGTGGTCGCCTTCGTCGCCGGGGTGGTGCTGGGCGCCCTGACGGCCCGGGCGTTCGGCGAGAACCGCCGCTCGCCGGTGCTGATCGTCGAGGCCGCGCTGCTGGCCCTGGGCGCGAGCCTCGTGGCTCTGGGCTTCGGCACGGCGGGCATGATCGCCGTCGCCATGGCCATGGGCGCCGAGAACGCCGTCTTCCAGCGCAATGGCGACGTGGCCGTCGGCCTGACTTACATGACCGGCGCCCTGGTCAAGGCCGGTCAGCGCATCGCCGGGGCCCTGGTCGGCGGCGAACCCTCGGACTGGTTGCGCTACGTCCTGCTGTGGACGGGGCTGGCCGCCGGGGGGGCGTTGGGCGCTGTCACCTATGTGACGATCGGCGCCGCCGCCCTCTGGGTCGCCGTGGCGGTGGTGCTGGGCGGCGCGTTCTGGGCCGAGCGGCGCTGGCGATCGGTGTAAGGAGAGGTCGGCTTCCGACCCAAGTCGGACATTCAAAGAGCCGTCTCAAGGGGCCCAATACCACAACGATCGCCCAGCCATGCTGACATCGGCCGGTAGTCCGGCCATGTGAGGGCGAGGATCGCCGAAGCCAGGCTCCGACGCTTTCGCTTCCTTGTCTAAGAAGCGTTGGCCAACGTCGCCGTGAGCGCTTGATAGTCGACCTGCGTCGTCGCTTCGCCGTCAGTCGATCTTTCGCTCAATAAGTCGACGGCAGAAATCCTCGTACACGTCACGACCCATTTCGAAGCCAGAGAAGGCGATAAAAAGGGGTCCAGCGACGCTGGCTACAAAGGGAGCGATCGATGACTCGGGGGTCGAGATAGGAACCTCGACATAGGAATTGACGACCTCGGTATGGCTCTCGCCGCCCACAGAAAGAAAACGGGCGGGGTTGGCCCAGCCAGACAGCCGCCGGGGTGCCAGAGAGGACCACCGAAAGGCAAAGCCTGCGGCTCCCTCGGAGTTCCAGTCAAGAGCTTGAGCGATCCGCAAGCCGACGACGATCGCCTCCGCGATCCGGTATGTCATGAGGAATGGATCGAGAACCGACCGAGGGGGCACTTGGTCAGACAAATCGTCCTGCATCACCCGACGTAGATAAAACGCGCCTCTTGGCTCGAGCCGCATGAACTCAAAGTGCTGCGACCACCCACCATTCAGATCGCTGATCAGGGCTTCCCATCCCTCATCCTTCACGTAGGGCCGGTCGGCAGCCTCCCGAAAGTTGCTAGAATCAAGCCAGATCGGCCAGCCAGTGAGCTGTGGATTGGCGCTTGCAACAGTCCGTTGAAAGTCACGTGTGGGCTGGGCGTCAATGCGTGGCGGATCAAGGGTGAGGGCGACCTCCATCGTCAGTAACTTTTCGACCCTTGCGAACTCGGCGGTCTGGCCCCGGGCTTCGACAGCAAGGCGAAACCGGTCTGCTCCAGCCGCCAGCGTTTTGAACGTCTCATCCCTCAGGCGAACGGGCGGTTGGTCGAGGATTGGCACCGGAGCCGGCACCTGCTGTGCGGTCGATGGCGGAGCGGGAGTGATATGCTGCAAAAGCTTTGCAAGCTCAGCCCCGCCGAGTTGTCGGCGGAGAAAGCGGCCAATGTCAGCCTCGCGATTATCGAAGCAGATGTCGAGCAAAGCCCGGTAGTCGCGCGGATGGATCTGTGCGGTACTTGGCGTCCCGTTGGCGCTGAGCGTGCGGAAGTAGAGCCCGCCCTCTGCGATCAGTTTCTTTCCGCCAGGGCCATCGAGTGCGCTCTTAGCAACGACTGGAATTTGAACTCCGTCCGGGATCACTACGATAGGGTGCTGCTGACCGGCCCGCTCGCCGACGGCGACTTCGATTGGAAATGGATCGAAGGCGTAGCGCGAGACGAGCGCCTGGATGCGGTCAACATGATACGCGTCGCCCATGGGTTCAGCTAGGTTGTAAGCGGCCGGTTCGAGCGAGCGGTCATCGAAGCCCAGCACCAAGAAGCCGCCGTTCCGGTTGCGGATCGCGAACACGGCCTTGACGAGCTTCGCGATCCCGAGCGGGTCAGCCGTGTCCAACCAGGTCTTGATCTCAACCTGTAGGCTTTCGGAAGGACGCTCTAGGAGGGCGCGAATTTGATCGTCGCTGATCGGCATAGCTGCATTCCTAGCGTGTGGTTCCGGGCTTTGGAATGGTGGCTCGCGCCACTGGGCAGGATCTTCGGCCGCTCGTGACCCCGACGGCTCGGCGACCACTATGAACTTCGAAAGCCGAGACCGCCAAATGAGCGCCGATACGTATGCCTTTATTCGGAGAACGCCGAAATCAGATGTTCCAAGAAGAGCTCTGATCGCGGGCTAAAGGTCCGCTCACCACCCATAGCTGACCTTGCCAAGGCCCAATCGGGCGCGGCAGGCTCGCTTCCATGAGGAGAGGCCGACCGCGATGAGCGAACTGACCATCTGGAGCTATGACTGGGTTCCCGAGGGGCCTCGGGGTTTCGTGCGGGATCTGAGGCTGAGATGGGCGTGCGAGGAGGCCGGTCTGGCCTACGCTGTCCGAACGATCCCATTCGACGGCCGCGAGACCAACCATTTGGATCGCCAGCCCTTCGGCCAAATACCGTTCCTGGACGACGACGGGCTGAAGATCTTCGAGAGCGGCGCGGGGCTTCTGCACCTGGCGCGGAAAAGCGACAGGCTGATGCCGTCGGATCCCGTCGGAGAGGCCGAAACGCTGCAGTGGGCCATCGCGGCGCTCAATTCGATCGAGATGGTTTCGGTGCCGTGGTGGTTTTTGAAAATGTGCGGTGACGCGGACAATCCGCTTAAGGGATGGCTGGGTCAGCGCCTCGGTCATATCGAACGGATACTAGGCGAGCGGGAATGGCTCGCGGCCGACCGCTTCACCGTCGCGGACCTGCTGATGGCCGACGTGCTGCGGGTGCCGGACGTCCGCGCGTTCGGCGACAGGCCGGCGAGCGAGGCCTATGTCGCCCGGATCACCGCTCGACCGTCATTCAAAAAAGCCCAGGCCGACCAAATCGGCCTTTTCGCGGCGGCCGACAAGAAGCGAGCCGAGAAGGGGGCAAGCGAACGCGCGCCCCTATGACCGCGGGATGGCCTGGAGCCCTCGGACGAACGCCGCCAAGGTTTCGGCGTAGAGCCGATGCTCCTGGTCCAGCACCCGCGCCGCCAGCGTGTGGTCGTCGTCGCCGGGCAGGATCGGCACGCGGGCCTGGCCCAGGATCGGACCTTCGTCGACCCCCGCCGTGACCAGGTGGACGGTGCAGCCGGCCTCGAGGTCGCCCGCCGCGATCGCGCGGCCGTGGGTGTCCAGTCCCGGATAGGCCGGCAGCAGGGACGGGTGGATGTTCAGCATCCGGCCTTCCCAGGCGTCGACCAGGAACGGCGTCAGAATGCGCATATAGCCGGCCAGGGCGATGACTTCGATCCCGCGCGCGCGCAAGGCCGCGTCGATAGCCCGCTCGTGGGATTCGCGATCCTTGCCGAAGGGCTTCTGGTCGACGCACAGGGCCTCGACGCCCTCGGCCGCCGCCGTGGCCAGGCCGCCGGCGTCCGGTTTGTTGGCCAGGACCAGCGCGATTTCGAACGGGCACTCCTCCGCCTTCGCCGCGCGGACCAGGGCCTCCATGTTGGAGCCCCGTCCCGAGATCAGGACGGCGACCTTGGTCTTCTGGGCCATCAAGCCTTGACCAGTTGGCCGCAGATGAAGGCGTCCTCGCCGGCGTTCAGCAGAGCGGCTAGGACCGGCTCGGCGTCGGCCTGGGCGACGATGACGATGAAACCGACGCCGCAGTTGAACGTGCGGCGCATCTCGTGCTCCGAAATACCGCCCACCTGGGCCAGCCATTCGAATACGGGCGGCAGCGGCCAGGCGTTCCAGTCGAACTGGGCTTCCAGGCCCTCGGCGATGGCGCGCGGCGGGTTCTCGATCAGGCCGCCGCCGGTGATGTGGGCGCCGCCCTTGACGCGACCCGACTGCAGCAGCGGCAGCAGCGACTTCACATAGATGCGGGTTGGGGCCATCAGGGCCTCGGCCAGGGTCTTGCCGTCTTCAAACGGGCAGGGGGCGTCCCAAGCCAGGCCCGAGCGCTCGACCACGCGGCGCACCAGCGAATAGCCATTGGAATGCGGGCCCGACGAGCCGAGGCCGATGATCACGTCGCCGGCCCGTTGCTTGTCCAGCTTGGGCAGGACGCCGTCGCGCTCGACCGCGCCGACCGAGAAGCCGGCGAGATCGTATTCGCCGTCGCTGTACATGCCCGGCATTTCCGCCGTCTCGCCGCCCACCAGGGCCGCGCCGGCCAGCTTGCAGCCGTCGGCGATGCCGGCGACGACGCTCTTGGCGACCTCGATGTCCAACTTGCCGGTCGCGAAATAGTCCAGGAACATCAGCGGCTCGGCGCCTTGCGCCAAGAGGTCGTTGACGCACATGGCCACCAGGTCGATGCCGACCGTGGCGTGCATGCCAGCATCGATCGCGATCCGCAGCTTGGTGCCGACGCCGTCGGTCGTGGTGACCAGCAGGGCGTCCTCGTAGCCGGCCGCCTTCAGGTCGAACAGGGCGCCGAACCCGCCGAGGCTGGCTTCCGCGCCGGGGCGGCGGGTGGCCTTGGCCAGGGGCTTGATGGCGTCCACGAGCGCATTGCCCGCGTCGATGTCGACACCCGCCTGGGCGTAGGTAAGGCCGTTGGGCAGATCGCTCATGGTGGCTCTGGCGCTCGCTCTGGGTCTATCGGAAGGCGGTGAAACCCTCCGAACTCGCGGAAAATTTGCTCCCCGGTGGCGCTAGGCGCGTCTTGACGCTTGCAGACTCGGGGGTGCGCGAGGCTATTAGCAGCGGATGAAGCCGATCACCACCACCGCCGAGCTGGCGGCGTTTTGTAATGAGCTGCGGGGCGAGCCTTTCGTCGCGGTGGACACAGAGTTCATGCGCGAGACGACCTATTGGCCGAAACTGTGCCTGATCCAGGTCGCCTCGCCCACGCACGAAGCCGTCATCGACCCTCTGGCCGAAGGCATCGACCTCGAGCCGCTGCTGGCCGTGATGCGCGACGAGAGCATCCTCAAGGTGTTCCACGCCGCCCGTCAGGACGTCGAGATCTTCAACAATCTCAAGGCTATGCCGCGTCCGCTGTTCGACACCCAGGTCGCCGGCATGGCGGCGGGGTTCGGCGAGCAGATCGCCTATGACGCCCTGGTCCGACAGATGCTGCGCATCGACCTGGACAAGTCCAGCCGGTTCACCGACTGGGCGCGCCGTCCGCTGTCCGAGGCCCAGCTGACCTACGCTCTGGCCGACGTCACCCATCTGGCCGCCCTGTTCCCGATCCTGCGCGAGCGCCTCGAGACCAGCGGCCGACTGGCCTGGGTCGAGGAGGAGATGACCGCGATCTCCGACCCGGCCGCCTACGACGTCGATCCGGAAAAGGCCTGGCGTCGCCTGCGCCCGCGCAAGACCGCGTCGAAGTACCTAGCCGTGTTCAAGGCCGTCGCCGCCTGGCGCGAGCGCACCGCCCAGAGCCGCGACCAGCCGCGCGGCCGCATCCTCAAGGACGAGGCCATCGACGAGCTGGCCACCCAGGCCCCGACCAGCCTGGAGGCGCTCAACAACCTGCGTGGCGTGCCCAAGGGCTTTGGCGGCAGCAAGTTCGGTCCCGACCTGCTGGCCGCGATCAAGGCCGCCCTGGCCGATCCGGAAGGCTACGCCCCCGTCGTCGACAAGCCCGGTCCGCCGCCGCCCCAGAACGCCGGGGCCGTGGTCGAGCTGCTCAAGGTGCTGCTGAAGGCGCGGGCCGAGGAGGCCGGCGTCGCCTCCAAGCTGATCGCCACGGTGTCGGACCTGGAAAAGATCGCCGCCGACGACAACGCGACCACCCCGGCCCTGGCCGGCTGGCGCCGCGACGCCTTCGGGGCCGACGCTCTGAAGATCAAGCGCGGCGAACTGGCCCTGGTGCTGGACGGCGCCAAGGTGCGGGTCGTCGAGGTCCGCCGGGCGCCGAGAACGGAGTAGCCGCTCGGCCGGCTACCCAAAACGGGTTCTCTTTCGCGCCGTGCAAAGGTTTGCTGGCGTACAACGGCGCCGCTTCGGCCCTCTTCGGAGGTCGGCGGCGTCGAGTTGGGGGTCGCGTTGAGTGCTTTCTGGGAGAATTTGGCGGTCGCGTATCGTCCCGCCGCCGTCTCCCGCCGACAGCAGGTCCCCCTCCGGCTTTTCGTCATCCTGGTGCTGTGCGGCCTAGCGTTCGTCTATGCCGACCTGAAGTTCCTGTTCAGTTGGTCGGCCGCCTATATCGTCGTGCAGGTGGCCGAGCTTCTGGCCTTGAAGCGTTTCCTGGGCCATGCGCGGCCGGCGCGCGCGGTGGCCCTGAACCTGGTCACCGACCTGGCCATGGCCACGACGTTCGGCTGGCTGGCCATCCCGCTATGGTCGATCGGCACGCCGCTGGGCGCCGCCGCCGCCGTACTGTTGCTGTCCGGCTCGATCTTCACCGCCCTGATGGGGGCCGAGGGCTGTCTAACGGCCTTCGCCTCGGCGGTGACGCCACACATCGTCTATCTGTTCGTGACGCCGCTGGTCGCTGGCAAGCCAGGCGATCCGGTCATGCCGTTCTTCTTGGCGGGGATCGGCCTCTTCTGCCTGACCTTGATCCTGGTGTTCCTGTGGTCGCGGCGAGCCATGGAGGCCGAGCGCGCGGCGCGGCGGGCGGCCGAGGCCCAGACGGCGGCCAAGTCGGCCTTCATCGCCATGGTCAGCCACGAGCTGCGCACCCCGATCAACGCCATCCTGAACGGCGCCGAGGCCTTCGAGCGCGACAAGTCCGACGCCACGCTGATCGTCGACGCCGGCCTGATGATGCGAACCCTGCTGAACGACCTGCTGGACCTATCCAAGATCGAGGCCGGCCGCATGGGCGTGGAGGTGGTGGACTACGATTTGCGCGCCCTGGTCGCCGACGCGGTCGGCTTCTGGCGGGGCGCGGCCGAGGCCAAGGGCGTGGGCCTGTCCCTGCTGGGCGCCGAGGCCTTGCCGCGCTGGGTGCGGGGCGATCCCATGCGCGTGCGCCAGATCCTGAACAACCTGCTCAGCAACGCCATCAAGTTCACCGCCGAGGGCGACGTACGGGTCAAGGTGCGCGTCGAGCAGGGGAAGGCGCGCACGGTCACGATCGTGGTGCGCGATACGGGACCCGGCCTCGCCGACGATCAGATCGAGCGTCTCTTCACCCCCTACGAACAGGCCGGCGCCGACACCGCGCGGGCGTTCGGCGGGACGGGCCTGGGCCTTTCGATCAGCCGCGACCTGGCGCGTCTGATGGGCGGCGAGCTCACGGCCGCCAACGCCGAGGACGGCGGGGCGCGCTTCATCCTGCGCCTGCCCACGCCGGAGGGCGTCGAGCCGCTCGCGCCGGAACCGGACGCGGCGCTGACGCGGCGCGACGAGGCGCCGCTGATCCTGGTGGTCGACGACCACGACATCAACCGCCGCGCCCTGCGCCAGATCCTGGAGGCCTTCGGCGCGCGGGTCGAGACCGCCGAGGACGCTCTGACCGCCTTGGCGGCGGCGGAAACCCAGGTGTTCGACGCCATCCTGATGGACGTGCGCATGCCGGGCATGGACGGGCTGGAGGCCACCCGGCGGCTGCGGGAGGGCGGCGCGAACCGACAGACCCCGATCATCGCCGTCACGGGCGCGGTCTCGGCCGACGAGGTCGCCGCCTGCCGCGAGGCGGGCATGACCGGCTGGGTGGAAAAGCCCGTCAACCCCCGCGACCTCTACGCGGCGCTGTTCGGCTAAAGACCTCCGCATTTTCGACGCACATCGCGGGCGTTCTTGCCTAGAACGAACAGGCTGCCGCGCGATGAGTCGCCGGCGGCGACCTTCAATTCAGTTTCAAGAGCTTGGATCCGTGCCGGAATTCGGTGAGAGCAGCATCTGGGAGAAGTGGCGGCGGCTGAAGTGGCTGATCGTCGCCGGCCTGTCGGGCCTGATCCTGATCGCTTCGGTTCTGACGCTATGGCTCGGGCGCACCGGGCCCAAGGCGATCTTCGCGGCGGCTTCGGGCCAGACCGCCGAGGCCGTCCCGGAAGCGCCCGAAGCCTGGCATGGGGACATCGACTACAAGACGCTGGACGCGCGCCTCAACGCGATGATGGCCGACCGGTCGATGGAGGGGCTGGCCGTCGCCGTGGTCGAGAAGGGACGGCTGTCCTTCGTTCGCGGCTACGGCTTCACCTCGGCCCGGGACGGCGAGCGAGTCGACGCCCGTACGGTGTTCCGCTGGGCCTCGCTGTCCAAGACCGTTTCCGCCACTCTGAGCGCCCGTTTGGCGGCCGACGGCGTGTTTTCCCTGCAAGACCCGCTAGAGACCTTTCACACCAGCCTGCGGCTGCCGGGCGACGCCCAGCGCGACCTGACGGTGGAGCAACTGCTGTCGCAGCGCACGGGGCTGGGCAAGAACGCCTATGACGGCCAGCTGGAGGACGGCGTCGACCCGGCCAGGATCCGAAGCTCGTTCGGCGCGCTGAAGCCGGTTTGCCCGCCGGGAACCTGCCACAGCTACCAGAACATCGCCTACGACACGATCAGCGAGATCATCGCCGAGAAGACCGGCCAGCCCTATGCGGAGGTCGTCCGGCGCCGCCTGTTCGGCCCCCTGGGTATGACTGGCGCCAGCATCGGCGAGGCCGGCCTGACATCCGCCGCCCACTGGGCCAAGCCGCACAACCGCAGCCGTGGGACCCTTGAGCTATCCGAGGCCTACTACCGCGTGCCGGCGGCGGCCGGGGTCAATTCCACGATCGTCGACCTGGCGCTCTGGATGAAGGCCCAGATGGGACTGCGCCAGGACGTTCTGTCGCCCTCGGTCCTGGACGACGTTCAGCGCTCCCGTGTGGCCACCGGCCGCCCCTATGGCCGCCTGAACATCGCCCGCGAGCTGAAGAGCCCTGGCTATGGCCTGGGCATGCGCAGCTTCACCTACAAGGGCCATCACCTGATCGGCCACAGCGGCGGCGTGTCGGGCTACCGCTCGACGATGATGTTCGATCCCGAAACCAAGACCGGGATCGTCATGCTGTGGAACAGCGACGGCAACCTGCCTTTCCGCTTCCAGGCCGAGTTCTTCGACCGCGCCTACAAGCTGCCGTTCACCGATTGGCTGGAGCTGGACACGGCCGCGCCCTCGTCGAGCGACGCGGAAGTGTCGGGAAGTCCGGACTGACTACGGCCTCGGCGGGACGCGAGGTCGTTGGGCTCTGCTTTCCGCCCAGGCGGGCGCGAAGAGCTTGTAGAGTGGGGTCATCAAGGCCGCCACGACCAACAGGCCGACCGAAAGTTCAAAAAGCCAGATCATCGAGATTCCAAGGGCGCCGACGGGCGCTTCAGTTGTGCGCGTTGTGACGAGCGCGCGGTCGACCGCCGCGCGCTCGATCGGTTCAGTAGTTGTCGCGGACGTCCATACGGAGGTTGTCGCTCAGCCCGTCCAGTCGCGCCGAGATGATCGCCTGCCCACGAGGACCGAGATAGCCCTGGCGGTTGCGCAGCGATCGTTCCTGGCGCTCGATGGCGACCAGCGTCCGTCTGGCTTGCTGGACTTCGGTCCGGCTCAGCCTGCCGCTCCGAGCGCCCCGATTGATCCGTTCGGCCAATTGAGCCTGGCGATCGTCGATGTCGGTCGCGCCTTGGCCCCTGTCATGGCCCCTGTCGTGGTCCGGGCGAGGATAGTCCGCGCGCTGCGCCCGTCCGTCCGTGGCCGTCCACTGACCGCGCGTGTCGTAGTAGCCGGTCGTCTCGCCGCGGATCCAGCGGCCCTTGCTGTAGTAGCCCGGTTGAGGATCGGCGATCCACGCGCCGTTGGCGTCGCGACGCCCGCTCGCCTGGCCCGCCATCCAGCGGCCGTCGGCGTCGTAGCGACCCGTCGCGGGACCTTCGACCCAGCGCCCGGACTGCTCATAGTAGCCCGACGCGGCGGGAACCCAACGCCCATCCTGGGTATAGTAGCCGCTGGCCGAGGTCGGGACGTAGAGGTTGTTGGCGTAATAGCCGCTGGTCGAGGCGTCGGTGTTCGCCTGGACCCAGCGCCCGTCGCGGCCATAATAGCCGCGCGGCGCGCCCTCGACCCAATCGCCCTCGCGGTCGAAATAGCCGGCGGCGTCGGAGCGCGCGACGGTGTTGGCGTGCCAGGCGCCCTGGTTGTCGTAGTAGCCGTAGGCGCGGGCGCAGTCCGGCTTGCCCTTGGTCGCCTGGTTGCCGATCAGCGCGCCCGTGAGGCCGCCGATCACGGCGCCTTCGTTGCGGTTGCCGTGGCCAGCGACGGCGCTGCCCGCGAGGGCGCCGAGGCCGGCGCCGGCCAGGGTCCCGACGACCCGGTTGCTCTGCCGCTGCTCGCAGGTCTGCTGCGCGAGCGCGACGGTGGGGATCAAGGCCGCGGCGCAGACGCCAGCGACCAGAGTTTGAATTCGCATTGTGTGGGGTTCCTAGGGAGGAGGCGTACTCTTCCCAACAACCCCTATGTGGTGGCGCGACATAAAATATTCAATAGGCATTTCACGGTAATATGGAAATAAACGGAAGTTATATTTAGAAATATCTCAACATAAATTGGAACTGATTTGGTGTTGTAGTTTGCGCATTCCGCAGCAATCTCATTTGTCTTTTATTTTAAGCAGTGCAGAGCCTAAGGCCGTGATTTCCCATCCCTGAGCGCTTCTCTGGGCGAGGCCGAGGTCGGTCAAGGCGCGAGCGCAGGAAATATTGATGTAGGGGACCTGGGCGCCCTGGCGCTTGAGTTCCAGGTTTTCGAGGGCGTGGCGCTGGGCGTCGGTCAAGCTCATCGCCATCTAACGCGCGGCGGGCGACAAACGCTCAAACGCGAGCGTTCCTATCGAGTCGCCAAGTCCAGCGACCACGTCTGGCCGATCAGGTCCTGGCCGAACGAATGGTGCGGGCTTTCCTCAATCAGCACGAACCCTTCGCGCTCGTAGATGCGGCGCGCGGCCGAGAGCACGCTGTTGGTCCAGAGGTTCAGTCGTGCGTAACCCACCTCGCGCGCTCGCGCGATGCAGGCCCGCACCAGCATCGCGCCGACGCCCGACCCTCGCGTCTCCGGCTCGACATAGAGCAGGCGCAGCTTGCCGACGTCGGGCGCGTCGCCGCGCACCAGGAAGATCGAGCCGACGACGCGGCCGTCGATCTCGGCGATCCAGGCGGCCTCGCGCGCCGGGTCGAACGCCTGGGCGAAGTCGGCGAGGATCCGGGCCACCAGGACTTCGTAGTCCTGGTTCCAGCCATACTCCTCGGCGTAGAGCACGGCCTGGCGATGGATGATCCAGCCCAGGTCACCGGGCTTGAGGTCGCGCAGGACGACCGCGCTGGTCGCGTCGGCGTCGAACACCTGGCTGATGGTCCGGGCCGCGCCGAGCAGACTGGCGCGCTTGCCGTCGGGCAGGGTCTCCAGCAGGGCGCCGATCGCGCCGCGGGTTTTGTGTTCGAGCGCCGCGAAAGCCTCGCGGCCGGCCGTCGTCAGCCGGATCGGCCGGCTGCGCCCGCCGTCGGGATGGTCGCTTGTCTCGACCAGTCCGCGCGTCGCGAAGCGCTTGAGCGTGCGGCTCAGTTGAGCGGGGTCCAGATCCAGGACGCGGGTGATCTCCGCCGCGCTCGGGTCCGTCCGATGGGCGAGTTCATAGAGGACGCGCGCCTCGGTCAGCGAGAATGGGCTGTCGTCCAGTCGCGGATTCAGCAGGCCCAGCTTGCGCGTGTAGGTCCGGTTGAAGGCGCGAAGCGCGGCGATGTCCGCGTCGGGGATCATGGGGCGCTCCAGGCGACGAATATTGACTGAGTCAATTAGCTCATATCTTGACTGAGTCAACAAGCGCGGAACGCCGTTGCGGGAGAAGTCGGTCTGACGCTTACCCCATAGGTTCGTCATTCCCACCACAAGGCGGGAATGACGGCGGTTGGGGAAAGGTGCGCGCCCCTAGCGCCCGAACTGGCTCAGCGCGCCGCCGGCGGCCAGGCCCAGGGCGCAGAATACGCCGAGGTGGAAGACCACGCCGAGAGCGACGGTGCGGCGCACCGACCAAGTGGATTCCTGGGCGAAGACGCGGCCGATTTCCGATTGCAGGCTGCGCGCGGCGCTGGCGACGGGCGCGTCGTGGTCGTTGGCGACATGCAGCTCGGGACGCCTGCGGGCCTCGGCGGCGGCCGAGGGGGCGATGGCGTCCAGGTAATCGAACTTGCGCTTCAGCATCACTGACCTCCGTTTATTTCGTTGGAGGCAGGGTGCGTGAGGTAGAGCTAACAAACCGTGCTCAAAGAACACCGATCGACTGCGACAACTTGTCATTTCCCCGTATCGGGGAAGTTCAGCGCTGATTAAGCATGTTGTCTAGGTCTTCTATACCTGAATTTACCCAGTGATAATCTTTGGCTTCAAGTTCAGATGTTGCGCGGCGGTATTGGCGCGCTTGCTGGTCTGTTCGCCGAGTAGAAGATCGGCGAAGCCGGGTTCGGCCGCCAGGATCAGATGGTTCTTGTCCAAGGTCAGGCGCGAGTGGGCCAGCAGGCTGGGGCTGCGGCCTGAAAGATCGCAGGCCAGGCGGATGGTGGCGCCGAGGGCGCGGGCTCGCTTCAACTGGGCGGGGCTGAGCAGCCGCTCCAGGGTCTCGAGCTCGGGCGGGTTGAAGTTGGTGGCGTGGCGGGCGTGGGCGGCCACGGCCAGGAAGCAGCGCTCGGCGTGAGTCTGGCCGGCGATCGGGGCGCGCAGCACCTGCTCGAACACCAGGTCGGCGCGATGGTCGGGGTGCAGCCGCGCGCCGACGTCGGACAGGCGGCAAGCGGCGGCGATCAGGATCCCGTCGCGCTCGCCGAACAGCGGCGGCAGCGTGCGGAAGGCTGGAGCGATCCAGGCGTCCAGGGCCGGGCCGAGGTCGTCGGCGACGCCCTGGCGCGCGCCCAGGGCCGTGCAGCCCTCGATCAGCGGGTCCAGGCCCCGCACGCGCGGCGGCATGGCCTCGAACAACAGGCCCTCGCGCACGCCATAGGCCGAGATCTCGATGCGCTTGAGGCCCAGCTGCTCGATCAGGGTTTCCAGCACCACGGCGGCGTAGGGCAGGGTTTCCGAGCGCTTCTTGCTCATGCCCTCGATGCGCTCCAGCGAGCTCTTCGACTGGTGCGCCACCAGGCGGGCGGCGGCCAGGGCCTCGGGCGCGCTGATCTCGTACTGATGGACGACGTGCAGCGGATAGCCGGACAGGCGCATGTGCAGCAGGGCCAGGTTGCGCCAAGCGCCGCCCACGGCGTGGAAGGTGTCGGTGCGGAAATCGCCGGCGACGGCGGCCACGCGCTCTTGAGCCAGGCGGCGCACGCGCTCGCCATCGAAGCCGCCGGGGCTGGCCAGACTGAACGGGCCCAGGGGCAGGGTGACGCCCTGGCCCGCGCCGGTGGTCGAGAGGCGGACCAGCTCAAGGCTCGCGCCGCCCAGGTCGCCGACCACGCCCTCGGCGTCCGGCGCGCCGGCCAGCACACCGACGGCGGCGTAGTGAGCCTCTTCCTCGCCGGACAGGACGCGAACCGTGAAGCCGGTCTCCTCGCGCACCCGGCGGATGAAGTCGGGGCCGTCGTCGGCCTCGCGGGCGGCGGCGGTGGCGACCACGAAGGTTTCGGCCGGATCGACGGCCTCCAGCACGGCGCGGAAGCGCTTGAGGGCCTGCAGGGTCTGGATGACGCCGTCGGGCGACAGGGCGCCGCTGCCGCCGAGGTCGCGGCCCAGCCCCGCCAGCACCTTCTCGTTGAAGACGGTCCAGATGGCGCGGCCTTCCAGCCGGTACACCACGAGGCGGACCGAGTTGGAGCCGATATCGATCACGGCCGCGTCGCGCGGCGCCTGCGGGGGCATGGGTCCGGTTTAGCCTATTCGAGCGGCGGGGGAAGCGCTGGCTTCGCTTTTTCCATGGGGAAGAACGCGCGGAAAGGCTTGTCGGGAAACGCTTTGGCTGATGCGCTTATTATTGCCCGGATAATATTGACTCTAATTTCATCCGGGTGAATAAGGCGGCTCCATTCGAGAGGTCACGCCAATGTCCGCTTCGCCCGATCAGTTTCCCCCCGTCGCCAAGGCCCTGCGCGCCGCGTTCGGGACCGACGTGCTGGACGCCGCTACGCCGCTGTCGGGCGGACTGTCGGGCGCGGGCCTGTGGCGGATCCGGGTGGGCGGCATCGCCTACCTGCTGAAGGTGGAGCCGTCGGAGCGCGACGGCCTGCGCGACCCGCATCGGAGCTATCGCTGCCTCGACCTGGCCTCGCGGGCCTGCCTGGCGCCGCGGTTGCGCTACGCCGATCCGGACGACGGGGTGATGATCACCGACTATGTCGAGGCGCGCGATCACCTCGGCCCGCGCGGCGACCTCGTCGTCGAGTTGGGCCAGGCGGTGCGGGCGCTGCACGCGATCGAGGGCTTTCCGCCGCTGGTCGACTATCTGGACGGGCTGGGAGCGCTGATCGACCGCGCGGCCCGTAGCGGGGCGGTGGCGGCCGAGGCCCTGGCCGGGCCGCTGGACGCCTGGGCGCGGCTCCACGCGGTCTGCGCGCGCCTGGCCCCTCAGCCGGTGTCCAGTCACAACGACCTCAACCCCCGCAACCTGCTGTACGACGGCCGCCGGATCTGGCTGATCGACTGGGAGGCGGCGTTCCGGGCCGACCGCTATGTCGACCTGTCGGCCCTGGCCAATGTCTACGCCGCCGATCCCGAGGGCGAGGCCCTGCTGCTGCGGACCTATTTCGGCCGCGAGGCGACAGCGGCCGAGCGGGCGCGGCTCTATCTGTTCCGGCAGGTCAGCCACGTCTTCCACGCGGCGATCTTCACGGCCGGGGCGGCCGGGCAGGCGCGGGCGGAAACGCTGGACGGGCCGGACCTGGACGTCATCCACGCCGGCTTGGCGCGGGGCGAGCCGTGGCTGGACACGGCCGAGGGTCGGCTGACCTACGGCCTCGCGCGGTGGCGAGCGGCGATGGCCGGGATCGCGGCGCCGGCCTTCGCCGAGGCGGCGCGGGTCGCGGTCTAGGGATTGATCCGGCAGGCCACGGTGCGCCAGCCGTCGCCGGCCTTGCGGTGATAGCAGGTGCCGTAGCCGACCTGGCGGCCGCCGGCCCGCTGGCCGCCCTTGGTCAGGGCCCACGGCCCGGGGCCGATCAGCAGCATGTCGGTGGTGTCGGCGCGCGCGGGGCAGGGGCCCCACCAGCGGATGTGGTAGCCGCCCAGCACCCCGGGGCCATAGACCGCCCCTTCGCGCTGCGCCCGGCGCTCGATCCCCGGCGGGACGCCGAAGCGATCGACGCCAGGACGGGTGGGCAGGGCCTGGACGGCGCAGATCTCCGCCTGCCGCGCCGGGGCCGGACCACAGGCGGCCAGCAGCAGCAGCGGCGGGACAAGCGCCAGGCGTCTCACCGCTTGCGCTTGGGCCCCACGTGGTCGAACGCGCGGGGCATCTCGCGCGCCCCGTGACCCCGGCCCGACAGGCTGGGATTGGTCATGAAGTAGTCGTGGGCCGAGAAGGCGCCCTTGCTGGTCCAGGCCGGGTCGCGATGATAGTCGCCCTCGCTGTCCAGCTTCCAGCTCTGCGCCTCGTCGTTGAGGTTGGCGACCATGATCTGGTCCAGCACCTGCTGGTGGACGGTCGGGTTCTCGACCGGCACCAGGCTCTCGACCCGGCGGTCCAGGTTGCGCGGCATCCAGTCGGCCGAGCTGATGAACAGGCGCGTCTGGGCGCTCGGCATCGTCCCGCCATTGGCGAAGGCCAGGATCCGGGCGTGCTCCAGGAAGCGGCCGACGATGCTCTTGACCCGGATGTTCTCGGACAGCCCCGGGATCCCCGGCCGCAGGCAGCAGATGCCGCGCACGACCAGGTCGATCTGCACGCCGGCCTGGCTGGCGGCGTAGAGGGCGTCGATCACCTGCGGATCCACGACCGAGTTCATCTTGGCCCAGATGCCGGCCGGCCGGCCCTCGCGCGCCGCCACGGCCTCGGCCTCGATCATCCGCAGCAGATCGGGCTTCAGGGTCTGGGGCGAGAACGACAGCTTCTCCAGCCGCCCGGGCTGGGCGTAGCCGGTGATGAAGTTGAACAGCTTGCCGCCGTCGCGGCCCAGGGCCGGGTCGCAGGTGAACAAGGAGAGGTCGGTGTAAACCCGCGCCGTCTGGGGGTGATAGTTGCCGGTGCCGAAGTGGCAGTAGGTCCGCAGCGTCTGGTCGGCCTCGCGGCGCACCACCACCGACAGCTTGGCGTGGGTCTTCCAGTCGACGAAGCCGAACACCACGTGCACGCCGGCCCGCTCCAGGTCGCGGGCCCACTTCAGGTTATTCTCCTCGTCGAAGCGCGCCTTGATCTCGACCAGCGCCGTGACGTTCTTGCCGTTGTCGGCCGCCTCGATCAGGGCCGCCACGATCGGGCTGTCCTTGGAGGTGCGGTAGAGGGTCTGCTTGATCGCCAGCACGTTCGGGTCACGCGCGGCCTGGCGCAGGAACTGCACCACCACGTCGAAGCTCTCGAACGGGTGGTGAACGAGAATGTCCTTCTCGCGGATCGCCGCGAAGCAGTCGCCGCCGTGGTCGCGGATGCGTTCGGGGAAGCGGGCGTTGAACGGCGGGAACTTCAGGTCCGGACGGTCCGGCGGGATCAGCTCCGACATCTGGGCCAGGCCCAGCTTGCCGTCGACCAGCACCACGTCCTCGGGCTCGGCGCGCAGGCCCTCGATGATGAAGTCGCGCAGGTCCGGCGGCATGGTGGTCTGGATCTTGACCCGCACCACGCGGCCCAGGCGGCGCTTCTTCAGCCGCGCCTCGAACTCGCGCACCAGGTCCTCGGCCTCTTCCTCGATCTCGAGGTCGCTGTCGCGGATCAGGCGGAACAGGCCGCGGCCCTCGACCTCGTAGCCGGGGAACAGGTGGTCCAAAAAGAGGATGATGAAGCTTTCCAGCGCCACGATCTTGCGCTGGCGCTTCTTGCCGCGCGTGACGACCGAGCTGAGCTCCCAGAACCGCCGCACCTGCGAGGGCACCGGCGCCAGGGCGTAAAGGTGCTTGTCGTCGGCGATCCGGCGCAGCTTCAGGGCCAGGCAGAAGCCCAGGTTCGGGATGAACGGGAACGGATGGGCCGGGTCGATGGCCAGCGGCGTCAGCACCGGGAAGATCTGGTTGAGGAAGATGTCCTCGGCCAGCTTGCGGTCCTCGCCCTCGATGTCCTTGGCGTCCAGGAGCTTCAGGCCCTCGTCCCACAGCTCGGTGCGGACCTGGCGCCAGATCTTCTGCTGCTCGGTCATCAGCTCGAAGGCCGAGGTGTTGATGCGGGTCAGCTGCTCGCCGGGCGTCATGCCGTCCTGGCTGACCACCCGCACGCCCTCGCGCACCTGACCCTTCAGGCCGGCCACGCGGACCATGTAGAATTCGTCGAGGTTGTTGGCGCTGATCGACAGGAACCGCAGGCGCTCCAGCAGCGGGTGACGCGGATTGGCGCTCTCCTCCAGCACCCGCTGGTTGAACGCCAGCCACGACAGTTCCCGATTGAAGAACCGCTCTGGCGAGGCCATCAGCTCGCCGTCGAGGACCAGGCTGGCGGGGTTCTCTGTCTGCGGAACTTTGGCGGCTAGAGGCATGGTCGCGGCGTCGGTCATGAGATCACTTTAGGCCAAGTGTGTTCCGCCATGGTGAACGAGGCAAGTGACGGGACGAAGACACCGTGAAAGCTGTCATCCCGGCCGAAGCGTAGCGTAGAGCCGGGACCGCCAGAAGCGCCGCGCATCCGGCGGTCCCGGGTCTGCGCGCTTCGCGCTTGCCCGGGATGACAGTTATTCGGACTCCTCCCCCTCGAAATCCCCCAGCACCTCCCGCGCCAGGGCCTTGTTGACTTCGCGCTTCTTCTCGGCCGCGGCCTCGTCCAGCAGGTCGGCGGCGGCGATGGCCTCGGCGGCCGAGCGGGGCAGGCGCGTGAGCAGGTAGGGATAGAGGTCGGGCTCGGGCTTGATCAGCCGCTGGGCCAGGGCCCGCTGCAGCACCGCCGTCAGCACCGCGTCGTCGGGCGCCTCGATCGTCGCCACCGACAGGGCGTTGAGCCGCGAGCGCAGGTCCGGCACCGCCGCGTCCCATGCCAGGGGCGCGGTCCGGGCGGTCAGCAGCACGGTCCCGCCGTCGACCCCGGCCATGTTGAGGATGTGGAACAGCGCCTCGTCGCTCAAGGTGGCGCCGGCCGACCGCCGATCGGCGTCCTCGATCAGCACGGCCCGGCCGCGCAGGGCGGGCAGGTCCACGGGCGGCGCGTCCGGATCGGCCGCCTGGATCGTCACGGCCGAGGTCGCCAGGGCCCAGGCGCGCGCCAGGTGGGTCTTGCCGACCCCCTCCGGCCCGACCAGGGCCAGCCGCCCCTCGGCCCAGTCCGGCCAGGCGTCCAGGCGCGCCACCGCCGCCGCGTTGCTCGGCGAGACGGCGAAGTCCTCGCGGGCATAGGCCGGCGGCGCGGTCAGCGGCAGTCTGAACTGGGTGGACAAGCCCTGGAGTCCGGCGTGGTGAACGTCAGGGTAGGGATATAGGGCGCGTCGGCGGGAAGGGCGAGGCGGGAGGGCTGGGGAAGGTGGGGATAGGAAGGGGCGGGGTGTGGATGGGGAAGCCGGCGCGCTCAAGGGACCGTCGCTGCGCCGTAGCGTCGCCGCCTCTAGTCCTGAACCCGCAGACCGGCGGGCGCGAGCGTGAAGCGCCGAACGATAGGCGCGGCGTCGCCGGTCCACGCCGTATAGCCGCTCACCTCCAAGAAGTAGGATCCGCCGCCGCAGTAAATCCGGATCGTGGACACGACCTTCATGTCCTTCAGCGCCTCGGTCACCGCGTGAGCCAGGGCGGGGCTATCGCCCTTGGGAATCTGGACGTCGGAGGCGGAAAGTCCTTCGCGCGTGGACCGAAGACTCAGGCTGATCCAGTCCTGGCCGCACAGGGCGCGCTCGGTGGTGATGTTCGCGGACGGCCGTGCGAGCTCACCGGATTGAGCGAGACTACTGGCGGGCAGAAGGGCGGCCGCCAGGCTTGCGAGAGCTACTCGGATCATGGGTTTGTCCGGGATCTGTATTCGGAAATCCTTGTCGGTGTTTTCGGGCCTTCGAGCACGAAATCGCGATCGACGCCGCCATCAGGCGTAGGTCGGCGGCGCGGTCTGAACTGGGTGGGCAAGCCCTGGGGCCGGCGTGGTGAACGTCAGGTAGGGATATAGGCGCGCCGCCGGGAGGGCGGGCGAGAGGGCTGGGGATAGTGGGGATAGGAAGGGGGGACGTGTGGATGGGGCTAGGCGCTCACAAGTCAGAATGGGATCTCGTCGTCCAAATCGGCCGAAAAGGACTCATGTTCTCCATATCCAACCGCCACTTGTGTCCTATCGATCCCTGGAAGGGCTCTGGGTGGTGCCGGAAGAGCTTTCTGCTCGGATTGCCGCTCGACCTCTTCAGCCTTTGCCTTGCCGGTAATTTTCAAGATCGCGTCAATGGTGGCAGGAAGTTTGCCGATAACGTCTTCTGCTTTTTCGGCGACGCTCAGCGCTCCGATCGTCGCTCCACTTACAGCAGAGAAAACTAGCGACGTTGTTACCAGTATACGTGCCAAACTAGATCGTTCTTTCTTGAGCTCCTCTTCAAATCCCTCAAGACGTTTTCGGAGGCCGGCCTTGATTTTCTCCGAAAGGGGAGCCGCGTCGACTGCTGCTCGGAGTTCGGCAAGTTTCTTTTCGAGTCGGGCTTTTTCCGCTTCAGTCAGCGAAACCGTATTTTCGATCCTAGCTCGTCGAGATCCTCTAGAGAGCATTGCTGATGTAGTTACTGCCCCTTCGTAGAATTTCCAAAATGAATCTCGATCTAATTTTTGAGGCATGGCTAGCAAGGAGTTGTCAATTTCGTAAGCCGCTGCAGCTGCTCTAATTTGAACGACATATTCCATCCAGACTTCGGAATCATCATCATTTTGGCCGTAGTTTGCCAAAATACGATTCATCTCATCTCTGCAAATGCGCTCCTTCATTATAAATGCACCAGGATCGTCATCCTCCGGCAGCATTTCCTCTTCGTCTGCGGTTATTAGGCTTATCGGCACGGATATCTCCGGGTTATTTAGAGCGATGAGGTATTTTTAGAAGTTAGATTTCGCTCTTTGAGCTTCAAGCATCGGGAGCTTTGTCGTCAATCAAGAAGCTACTTTGAGCATATGGCTGAGCCCCATCGCCTGACACCCTGGGCCCTATCGTGCGATCGATCACCGAACGGCTTTGGCTGAAGCGCTGGATGAGTGACAATGCGAGGCCTATAACGACGGTAGTTGGGCGGCCGTCGGCAGTGCAACCCCTCATCCGACCGCCTTCGGCGACCACCTTCTCCCGCAAGAGGAGAAGGGTTACCTGAGAGGGATGGAACTCTCCCCCGACCTCCTCGCCTGGCGCGCCGACCTCACCAAGCCCGCCGGGCCGCTGAACGGCCTAGCCCGCGCCACGCAGCAGCGGATCAACCGGATCATCCCCGAGAAGGTCCACGCCGCCATCACCGTCGCCATCGAGGGCATGACCCGGGCGCTGCTGGTGGGATCGGACTTCACGACGGGCTCGCCGATGCTGGGGCTCACGCTCGACGAGCGCCGGGCCAAGGCGGCCAAGGCCATCGACGGCTGGAAGACGGCGGCGGCGGCCGAGGGCGGGATCACCGGGGCCGGGGGTTTCCTGATGGCGGCGGCCGACTTCCCGCTGCTGATGAGCTTCAAGATCAAGCTGTTGTTCGAGATCGCCGCCGTGTTCGGCCACGACGGGACGGAACTGCCCGAGCGCCTCTACATCCTGCACATCTTCGAGTTGGCCTTCTCGGACGCCCAGCACCGGGCCGGGGTGCTGGCGGCCATGGACGACTGGGACGCGCGGCCGCATCCGGCCCACCTGGACGACTTCGACTGGCGGGCCTTCCAGCAGCAGTACCGCGACCACATCGATCTGGCGAAGCTGGCCCAGTTCATCCCCGTGGTCGGCGCGCCGCTGGGGGCGATCGTCAACTGGCGCCTGGTCGAGCGGCTGGGGCGCACGGCGGTGATGGCGTATCGGATGCGGGCGGAGCAGGGGGCGGGAAGCGAAATCCCTCTCCTTTAGGGAGAGGGCGGGGCCCGCCGCGAAGCAGTGGGAGGGTGAGGGGTTTCACCGCTGGCCAGTGAATCCCGATCGCCACCAAACACCGCTCTCCCCGGCGAAAGCCGGGGAGAGCGGGTGAAGGGGAGCTTCGTTCTGAGAGGGTGTAACCACTCACCCTCCCATGCTGCGCATGGGCCCCTCCCTCTCTCTCAGAGA